>JAFLCW010000001.1:0-1178309 GCA_017302165.1 Alphaproteobacteria bacterium | reverse complement strand
TCCCCGCCGATACCCCGGCCAGCACGGTTTCGGTAAAACGCCGACGATGATCCAGCTGACGGTTGGCCATGATCAGATCATCCCTCTGCTCCTGAATTTGACCGGTCATGCGGTTAAACGATTTGGCCAGATAATCAAACTCTTCGATCTGGCCGCCTTCGGCCACGCGCACATGTGTGTCCCCGGCTCGCAATCGGTCGGATGCATTAATCAGATTACCAATCGGTTCGACCAATTGCCGCGCCAGCCGCATGCCAAACCACGTGGCGACCAGCAACAGCAAAATTGCAATCGCGACAAAGATGGATGTCACCAGAAACTGCAAGTTACCGATACGACTTTGTAGGCTATTATATTCTTCGGTGGCTGAGCGCGTTTTGGCCAGATGTGAGAGCACCGTCGGATCGACCATCCTGCCGACGAATAAATACGCATGGTTAAAATTGGCCAGTTTGACCAGAGCCCGCACCCGATCATCCCGTGCCGTCGATGTAATGACAACCTCGCCCGTATCGGCCTGATCTAACAAATAACCCGGCAGTTTTTCAAACGTGAGTGTGAAGGTTAGTCCGGATTGCGCCAGAATATTCCCCTCGCGATCCAAAATCATCGACTCGCTTAAATTTCTTAAAAAAGATTGCGTTTCCATGAACCGGTCAAAGGCTGGCCTGTCATAGCTATAAAGTTCGGCTTCGCGGTCAATATCTTTCGCCATCGCCAGAAGATCGGCTTTAATGACCTGCTGATGTTCTTCCAGATATGATTCCGCAACGGCCTGTGATTCAATGACCGCCGTCCGAACACGGTCTGAGAACCAGCTTTGAACCCCGAAATGAAAAAAGAACGCCGAAAAAACGGCCATGATAATGGCCGGCGCCGCGGCCATGACGCTAAAGATCACGACCAGACGAACATGAAGCCGTGACCCTGCGACCCCTTGCCGCCTGCCGCTAATGACCTCGGCGATCCGTTTGGCAATCAAGACAGATAGCAACAACAGAATGACCAAATTGGCCGTAAGTAATAACACCACCCGATCTGGGCTATCCCCGATCGGCAAGGCCGAATTCAAGGCATAATACGTGGCGGTGCCGCTCATTAGCGCGGCCACCACCAACACAACCAGCAAGGGCGTAGAGAGCCCTTTGCCGAATGAAAAAAGACGTGACATATTCGTCCTATCTATTGCCACATTCATCCGTTAGGTACGCCTTAAGGATGTTACTAAATGACATAATATTTTAAAACAGGACATTGACGTCCTACAGAATACTGACTATCCACAGTTCAGAGGGCAAAGGCAAGCCTTCAAACATAATATGATAAATAAACCATTTCCATCGTTTCATCTTCTAATTCCGTGTGCGGGACATGGTACCCGCGTAGGCGCGGACATGCCCAAGCAATATCATCGGGTCGCGGGAAAAATGTTGTTAAGGCATACGATTGACCGCTTTATCTCTTTGCCGGAATTAAGCTCCATTCAGGTCATCATTGATCCCGCCTATCAGGACATGTACGCCGAAGCGATACGCGGACTGCCAACCGCTCTTTTACGCCCTGCTGTTGCCGGATCAGACACACGTCAACAAAGTGTCGCACGCGGGCTTGCGGCTTATTCGGCTTCAGAAAAAAATGACTTTGTCTTCATTCATGATGCGGCGCGGCCTTTTATCACGCAGGCCGATATCTATCAGGTGCTCTCAGCGTTAAAAATACATTCTGCCGTGACGCTGTGTTCCGCTGTCACAGATACGTTAGTCATGGAAAATGTTGATTTGCCAAGGGATCACATCACGGCCATTCAAACGCCTCAGGCTTTTAAAATCGGTGATATTTTATCTGCCCATCAACAAGCTGGACTGACCTCTGAACCATTTGCTTTTACTGATGATACCGCCCTGATCCGCGCCATGGGAAAACCTGTCCATCAGGTGCGGGGCTCTTCTCGGAACTTTAAAATCACAACCTCGGAAGATTTAATCATGGCTGAACATCTGCTCTCTGCCGCTACCGAAACACGCACGGGCATGGGGTTTGATGTCCATGCCTTTGATCCGGCACCTGCCACGCATATTCGCTTGGGCGGGATTGATATCCCCCACCCCCGAAAACTTCTGGGTCATTCGGATGCCGATGTGGTGCTTCATGCGTTGACCGATGCGGTGCTGGGCACGATCTCTCAAGGCGATATCGGTACGCATTTCCTCCCGTCTGATCCACGCTGGAAAAATGCCGATAGTCAGATATTTTTGCAACATGCCCTGTCTTTGTTACGAGATCATCACGGTACATTTCTGCATGCCGATATCACTTTGATGTGTGAACTACCGAAAATCGGTCCGCACCGCACGCAGATGCAAACAAAAATTGCTGAGATCATGGGCGTGGAGACAAGCCGGATAAGTATCAAGGCTACCACCACCGAAGGCCTAGGATTTACGGGACGCAAAGAAGGCATCGCCGCGCAGGCGATTGTCACGGTCAAAATAAATGTCTAACCCGGCTTTATCGCTTAAGAACCCTGCCTTTTTATGTGCCACATGGTTTGGTTGTGGACTGACCCGCAAAGCACCCGGTACGTGGGGTACGCTGGGGGCACTCCCGGCTGGATATTTACTGTCTGCGATGGGGTTTGTGCCGCTGTTGATCGGGTTCGTTGTGATATGCGGACTGGGGGTATGGTCAATCCAGAAAATTTATACGCATAACGCACCCAAAGATGCCGGATATATTGTCATCGACGAAGTGGCGGGCATGTGGCTGGTGCTCTTGCTGGTGGATATCAATAGTTTGATCGGGCTGGCACTTGCGTTTTTGCTATTCAGGGCATTTGATATCATAAAACCATGGCCAGTATCATGGGCAGACCGAACAGTGCCCGGGGCTGTCGGGGTCATGCTGGATGATCTTTTGGCCGCTGTTTATGCCGGGCTTTGTCTGCTAGGGTTGGAATATGCAGGCCTTAATCTCTGATATTTTCGAACACCTCAAACGCCATGGCGGGATGTTGGCTACCGCCGAATCCTGCACAGGCGGGATGATCGCCGCGATGATCACCGATGTCCCCGGATCTTCGGCGTATTTTGACCGGGGGTTCGTCACTTATAGCAATGAATCAAAACGTGACCAGTTGAAGGTACCTGACACCATTCTGGAACAATATGGCGCCGTAAGCGAGCAGACCGCATTATGGATGGCCGAAGGCGCATTGGCACATTCACGCGCCCTCATTGCCGTATCAGTCACGGGGATCGCGGGCCCAGGCGGGGGAAGCGCGGATAAACCTGTGGGTCTTGTCTATATCGCCTGTGCCCGCCGAAATTCACCTGTCCAGGCATTCCGGCATAACTTCACAGGTAATCGCCAAGATATTAGAAAAAAATCGGCTCAAGCGGCCTTAGTACATATTCGGGAGTGCTTGGCATGAACAAACATATTTTTGTTTCTGCGTCTGATCATCGATATTTTCCCATGCTGGCGGAATGGGTTCATTCCATTCAGCGATTTCCCGAAAGTCGATCTTTTGATATCGGCGTGATGAATGCGGGGCTTCTGCCTGCGCAGATTACTTATCTGGAATCACACGGTGTGCGTGTGGTCAATGTGGATTGGCCATGCGGCATTCCCCTTAAAAAAGTAAAAGGTAAGGAATATCTGAAAGGATGCGTCTGCCGCCCGTTCATTCCCGAATATTTTAAAGGCTATGATCTTTATTTCTGGATGGATCCCGATACTTGGGTTCAGGATTGGCGTGCGATTGACATGTTCATAGCCGGCGCCGAAAAAAATAAAATGGCGCTGACGCCGCAGGTTGACCGTGCCTATCCGCGCCCGGTGCGTATAAAATGGCTGGGGCATTTTCCGCTTAAAATTCGCAATTTTTACTACAGTAACGCCATGAAGGCTTATGGCGGCGCGATGGCCAAAAAACTCATCGGCCATTATGTGCTCTCGGCGGGAGCGTTTGCCCTAAAAGCTGACGCGCCGCACTGGAAGGCGTGGCAATCTGAAATTGGTGTGGCTCTTAAAAAAGGAAATATATTCACCGCCGAGCAATTATCGCTCGGGGTTATCTGTCACACAAAAAATATGCCGTATGAAAGCCTACCCAGTTATTTGCACTGGCTGTGTGAATTTAAACCTTTGTGGGATGAGGCACGGCAGATATTTATTGAACCCAGTCTGCCGCATGAAACAATCGGGATATTACATTTATCGGGCTGGGATGAGATGCGGGTCAATCGTGCCGTCACCACAGAATTTAAGACATTCGAGGGCAAAAATATCTTGAAATCCTATCGCTATCCGGGACTTGACGGCGAGGCCATATAATATTCCCCGCAGATATTTTTCGTGAACATATCCATCATGGATTTCCCGGACAATTCAGGATAATTCCCCGCAATCCACATCAGTTTCGTGATCGCCGCTTCGCGCATGATGTTCATGCCGGGGGTGACACCTCTCTGCTTCATGCGTAACCCGGGCTCATACACCGACATCGTGGCCTGTCCGCCAGTTTGGGAAATGACCACCACCGGAATATCCCGGTCTAATAAATACCCGATATCTTTCTCCCAATCCCCATACGTAAACGGAATGCCGCCATCCCCAAAGGAATCAATGATAACGGCCTTTGCGTGTTCATGATGACGCAGAATAGATGAAGACAACCCCGGCATTAAAAATACATACCCAATACGCGGGTCAAAAGATGTGTGGGAGTTAAAGGGAGAGACATTATGGGGGATATAGTCCGGGTTTTGTGTCCAGATACCACCCGAAATTTTTCCCACCTCTGGGGCATTAACAGACACAAAAATATCGACCGGGTCACGGATGTTATCAGAACCTAACTCCTCCTTACGGGCATGCGCACCATGAATAACGCGCCCCCCGAAACACACATACACACCGCTTAGATTCCTCTGCGCCGCCATCACACAGGCATCATCAAAATTGCGTCCGGCATCCGTGCCCGGATGATCCGCCGAACGTGCAGACCCCGTAATGATCACAGGTTTATCAATCCCCGTTAATGCGAACGAGAGCGCAGACGCCGTATAGGCCATTGTGTCCGTCCCATGCCCTAACATAATACCATCCACTTGACTGACGTGATCTTGAATAGTCTGGGCGAAGGCTTGCCAATGGCTTGGTTCAATATTCGTGCTATCCAGATTGGTAATTTGAATTCCCGTGATGTCGATATCTTTTTCCCGCTTATGAAACCGAGAAATCATGTCATCGATTGATAACGCCGGCTTCACCCCATCGGGGCTAGCGGCGGATGAAAATGTGCCGCCCGTGGCAATAAATAATATTTTCTTTCTACCCATAGAGTGTCTTTGCCCGATCTTCGAACGCCGTGACCATACGCCGAACGGCCTCGTTAAAAAACAATCCCATTAATTTTTGAAAGAATGGATTTTTAAATTCAAAATCGACATAAAAATCAATTTCACACCCACCATCTGCCAAAGGGTTAAACCGCCAATGATTAGACAGATATTTCATAGGCCCAGATAAATATTCCACATGGATATGATCCGGGCGGAGCGCGGTGACCCGTGAGCCAAATTTTTCCCGTACCATTTTATACCCAATCACCAGATCCGCATAAAACACATCGCCTTCTCGGCGGGTGATCCGTGATGCCAGACACCATGGCAGAAATTGCGGATATAAATCCACCGCCGCCACCAGATCAAATAATTGCTCCGGCGTATAAGGCAGATTTCTTTTTTCGGCATGGGTGGGCATAACTTTACTCAGCCGAAAGTTTAGCTGAGCGTGCGGCGCGGAGTTTTTCGAAATCATCCCCCGCATGATAACTGGAACGCGTGAGCGGCGACGCCGACACCATCAGGAATCCTTTGGCACGCGCCAAACGCTCCAGCCCTTCAAATTCTTCTGGTGTCCAAAACCTGTCCACCGCTGCATGTTTGGGCGTTGGCTGAAGATACTGGCCGATGGTAATGAAATCAACATCCGCCGCCCGCAAATCATCCATCACCTGCGCCACTTCCTCACGTGTTTCCCCCAAGCCCACCATCATCCCGGATTTGGTGAAGATTGACGGATCCACCTCTTTCACGCGCTGAAGCAACCGAAGGGAGCGGAAATAACGCGCCCCCGGCCGAATGGTGGGATAAAGGCGCGGCACCGTTTCCAGATTATGGTTGAACACATCTGGCTTGGCCTTGATGACAATGTCGGTGGCATCCAGATCCCCCCTAAAATCCCCGGGGAGAATTTCAATGGTGGTGCCGGGTGCCTTGAACCGGATGGCGGCAATGGTTTTGGCGAAATGATCCGCGCCGGAATCAGGTAAATCATCCCGATCGACGGATGTGATCACTACATGGCTTAACCCCAGTTTTTCTACCCCGACGCCAATGCGGAGCGGCTCATATTGATCCAGATCCTTGGGCTTTCCCGTGGCCACGTTACAAAACGAACAGGCGCGCGTGCATACTTCGCCCATAATCATAAAAGTCGCGTGTTTCTTATCCCAGCATTCGCCGATATTGGGGCATCCGGCCTCTTCGCATACAGTCGTGAGCTTCAGCCCCTTCACCAGATCCAGCGTTTCGCCATACACCTTACCTTGCGGCGCCTTGACCCGAATCCACGCCGGTTTTTTGCCCATCGGTTGATCGGCATTTTTTTGTTTTTCCGGGTGTCGCTTTGCCCGGTCAAGAAGGTCAGGGTTATAGGTCATTTTTTTACGATCAAAAATATTGAAATTATAGCTAACATCAGGCCTATTAGCTTGTATATATCAATATGCTCTTTAAAAAATAAACATCCAATGATAGTCACAGTGAGGGTTCCTCCCACTGCCCAGCCAATTTGAGAGGGGATAAGCCCCCCCTGCTTAACTGCTAAAAAATAACCAATATTGATGAGGGCAACGGATATGCCCGCTATAATTGCCAATCCAATTCCTTGGGAGGACACATCAAGCTTTTCATTCACGTTAAAAAAGAATTTATAACCCGCAAAGATCAGACCTTGTCCTAAAAAACTGACAAAGGTCATGATTGTTGTAAACAAAAAAGCATCGATCTGATTTGCGGCTAACTTATTCGCAACGTTAAAGCCTGCCGTGCCTATCAAGGCCAAAGAAATAAACAAAAACCATGTGAATGAGAGCGCCATAAATTAAATATGTTTCCAAATCCAAATTGTTTAATAATTTTTTACTTCGATTTTATTTTGATAGCACTTAATATCAGCAAAATATTCTAATGTTACAATTGACTCTTTAACGTTGAATTTATCCATAATGCTTGCGGAAAAAGTACTTCTGCATGATGCGTCAATCTTTTCTAGGTGTTTTTCTATATCAGTCAAATTGTATAAATGTGCAATAGCATTTGCCTGTTTTAAAATATCTAATATCTCAAATTCTTTATCTAAGTCTCTACTTGCTATGCTGTATAAAAGTCCTGCAAACAAGCTTGAATAATTTTTAAATAATTTTTCTGCTTTAAACTGCAATTGATAAACCTGCTCAATAATTTTTCTATCATTCTGGAGTAGGTTGTATTTGTAAATATCTGTTAATTTTTTATTTGCTAAAAATGTTATCGCCAAAATTAACAACGTAGCTACGGACGATATAGCATCACAATGAAATCCAAAAACTAAGCAGGATTCAGACATTTTAAAAATGTATCACCTTTCCATACGCGTCCAGCACGCTTTCATGCATCATTTCCGATAAGGTCGGGTGCGGGAAGATAGTGTGCATGAATTCAGCTTCGGTGAGCTCGGCTGTCTTGCCGATCACATAACCTTGGATCATTTCCGTGACTTCGGCGCCCACCATATGTGCCCCTAACAACTCCCCCGTCTTGGCATCGAAAATGGTTTTGACCAAACCTTCGGGTTCACCCAGCGCAATGGCCTTGCCGTTCCCCATGAATGGGAATTTGCCCACGCGGATGGATAAGCCTTTTTCCTTGGCGGCGCGTTCGGTCATCCCCACGCTCGCGACCTGTGGCATACAATAGGTACAACCCGGGATGTTTGATTTATCCATCGGGTGGACATCAGGCGCCCCTGCGATTTTTTCAACGCAGATCACCCCTTCATGCGAGGCTTTATGCGCCAGCCACGGCGCGCCCGTGACATCGCCGATGGCATAGACGCCCGGCTCCCCAGTTTTCATGTATCCATCGGTGACAATATGCCCGCGATCCAGTTTCACGCCGGGCACGGATTCAAGGCCGATATTTTCCGTGTTGGCCGAAATACCCACCGCCATGATCACGCGATCTACGGTGATTTTTTCCGTTTTGCCCGCGACATCGATATGGACGGTGACGTTATTCGTGCCTTTTTCCAGTTTTGTGGTTTTGGCACTTGTTAAAATTTTCATGCCTTGTTTTTCGAACGCCTTGCGCGCAAAGGCCGAAATGTCGTCATCTTCCACGGGCAGGATTTTGTCCATCACCTCGACGACTGTTACCTCTGCCCCCAGATTGCGGTAGAAAGACGCGAATTCAATCCCGATGGCACCAGACCCCACCACCAAAATGGATTTGGGCATGATCTCAGGCGTCATCGCTTCGCGGTATGTCCAAATCAGTTTGCCATCCGGCTCCAGCCCGGGAAGCACACGCGCCCGCGCCCCGGTGGCAATGATAATGTGTTTGGCGGAGAGCGTGTCGAGTGTCTTTCCGTCCTTTTGAACGACAACCTGACCCTTGCCCAGCATCTTGCCAAAACCGTCAAATACCGTGACTTTGTTTTTCTTGAGCAAATGGCCGATCCCGCCCGAGAGCTGTTTAGCCACGCCGCGTGACCGCGCCACAATTTTTTTGATATCAAATGACACACCCTTGACCTCAAACCCAAATTGGTCGGCATGGGTGATCAGATGATGAATTTCAGAAGACCGAAGCAACGCCTTAGTTGGGATACAGCCCCAGTTCAGGCAGATGCCGCCCAGATGATTCGCCTCAATCACGGCGACCTTCATCTTTAACTGTGCCGCGCGTATGGCGGCGACATACCCGCCGGGTCCGCCGCCGATAATGACGATATCAAAATTTGTTTCAGCCATGTGTCAGCTTTCTTTTTATATTCATCATAATATCTTTGGCTTTTAGCAAACCTTCCAATGATTCTCGTGCCAGAGATTCCGGTGAACGTCCTTCTAAATCCGGGTGCGGGTTATGAACAAATTGATCGGCCATACCCCCCACTGCAAAGACAGGGGAAGCCCAGGTCTTCAATTGAAGAACCCGGCCATCGGGTGTCGAGGTATCATGTGAGTATGCCATTACAACAACATTGTCGCCGGGTTTTCGATGTACCGTTTTAAAATCTGTAGGAATTCTGCCCCTACGGCACCATCCACGGTGCGATGATCGGTGGACAGCGTACAAGTCATGAACATGCCGGTTTTAATTTGACCTTTTTCGGCATAGACGCGTTCTTCGCCTGCGCCGACGGCCAGAATACAACTTTGCGGCGGGTTTATGATCGCGCCAAATTCCTTGATTCCAAACATCCCCAGGTTAGATACCGTAAAGGTGCCGCCTTGAAATTCCTCGGGCTTTAATTTTCCGTCCCTGGCACGTTTTGCCAGATCTTTGATTTCAGAAGATATGGTTTTTAATCCTTTACCTTCGGCCATTTTGACGATGGGGGTCATCAAACCATTGGGCGTGGCCACAGCAACGGAAATATCACTATGCACATATTGGCGTATGGCTGATTCAGTCCAGCTCACATTCGCAGACGGATAAGCCTGCAGAGCCATGGCGCATGCCTTCACGACAAAATCATTGACCGACAATTTATATTGATCTTTGCCGGCTGAATTTAATTGTTCCCGCACGGTCATTAAATCATCTATCCGGCAATCAATGGTGAGGTAAAAATGCGGTACAGTTGATTTTGATTCCGTCAGACGCTTGGCGGTAATCTTCTTGATATTGTTGTTCGGAATTTCTGTGTAGATCATGCCGAATTCATTGATTTTCTGGCCTTCTGTCGGTTGGGGCTTAGGAGCCACAGGTGCCGCAGAAGGTGATGTTGCTATCATGGACGAACCGGCACTGCCCAAGATATCCGCCTTGATAATCCGGCCATGGGGACCAGACCCCTTGACCGAAGACAGATTTATATTTTTTTCCTTGGCCAGACGTTTCGCCAGCGGTGAGGCAAATACACGATCTTTTATCATTACTTGAGGTGATGTGGATTGAGGTGTTATCGAGGGCGGCGGCGCCACAGTTGCCGATACAGGCGAAGCTGCCGGCGCACCCTTTAAGGCCGCCTCAACCGCGTTATCATTTTCCCCCTCGTCCAGAAGAACAGCAATCAAGGCGTTGACCTTCACGCCTTGTGACCCTGCCGGGATTATAATACGCGCAAGCTTACCTTCATCCACGGCTTCGACTTCCATGGTGGCCTTATCAGTTTCGATTTCGGCAATCACATCCCCCGCCTTGACCATATCCCCTTCTTTCTTAAGCCACCGCGCCAAATTACCTTCGGTCATGGTGGGGGATAAAGCTGGCATCAGTATTTTAGTTGGCATAAAAATAATCCTTACTTGACAAAAATGCTTATTTTCATATAAACAGGCTCATAGAAAGTATAGGTGTGTTATGAGTAGACAATTCAAAAGACCAAAAACCGACGCAGATCGGTTTGATCCCATCAGTGCGGCACAGGATTTCTTAAATGCCGCCCGAACATTCGAGACAACGAAGCCCCATAACAAAAGCGCCCCTAGGTTTTCAACATTGGTTGTGCGCGCTGTAGAGGCAAATTTGATAAACCCCGCACATCTTACCACAAACTTTGGCATAGACTGGGATAAGGCAAAAGATGGCCGAGATACAGGCGTGACTACAGAAAAACGAAAAGATTTCATCCAAAAAATGCGTTCCAGAGCGCGTGATATCGTTCCTGAATAATTAAGACGCATAACACACCTTCTTTGCGGCATGGATGATTTCATCGACTTGGGGAAGCGCAAGGGCTTCGAGGTTGGCCGCATACGGAAGCGGTACATCGGCGGCATGGACGCGGGCGAGCGGGGCATCCAGATAATCAAACGCATGCTCCCCGATCAGTGCGGCGATTTCCGCCCCGATGCCGGCAAACGGCCAGCCCTCTTCACATGTAACGATGCGCCCGGTTTTTTTGACGCTTTCTAAAATCGTGTAACGATCCAGCGGACGAATGGTACGAAGATTGATGACTTCAGCATCAATCCCCATCTCAGACAGTTTTTCGGAGGCCTTCAGGGCTTTGCCCACCATAATCGAAAAGGCCACGATCGTGACATCTTTTCCAGCGCGTTCGATTTTGGCTCTGCCAATCGGGATCACGTAGTCAGGATCTGTCGGCACGTCAAATGATTGGCCATACATCAATTCATTTTCCAGCACGACCACCGGGTTGGGGTCACGGATGGCGGCCTTGATCAACCCGGCGGCATCAGAAGATGACCACGGGGAAACTACTTTTAACCCCGGCACATGGGCATACCATGACGCAAAACATTGGGAATGTTGTGCCGCCACGCGCGCCGCCGCGCCATTGGGGCCCCGGAAAACAATGGGGCACCCTAGTTGCCCTCCAGCCATATACAATGTTTTCGCGGCCGAGTTGATAATGTGGTCAATGGCCTGCATGGCGAAATTCATGGTCATGAATTCAACAATCGGTTTTAAGCCCGACATAGCCGACCCAACGGCCAGCCCCGCAAACCCATGTTCCGTGATGGGGGTATCAATCACACGCTTGGCGCCGAATTCATCGAGCAAGCCCTGTGTGACCTTATAGGCACCGTTATATTCGGCCACCTCTTCACCCATGATATAAACCTTGTCGTCCGCACGCATTTCTTCGGCCATCGCATCCCGCAAGGCTTCGCGTACCGTCTTTTGTGTTGTGCTGGTAAAAAATTTGGCCTCATCAAAAATTGGAGGTTCGATGACCGCCCCCTGGGCATATAAAATATCTCGGTTCTTAATGGCTTTACCAGCAGGCTGACCCACCATCTGTGTGGCGACAGGGGAATCCGGCATGGTTTTAGATTGTGGTACACACGGAATATCCACCGTCCCTGCCCTTGTGTCTTCCCCTAGGCTTTCGCCCTCATCAACCAAAACGGCAATCGGCGTATTGACCGCAACAGATTGCGTTCCCGCAGGGATTAAAATTTTTCCCATGATCCCTTCATCGACGGCTTCGACTTCCATCGTTGCCTTGTCGGTTTCAATCTCGGCCAAAACATCCCCTGCCTTGACCGTGTCACCTTCATTTTTCATCCACCGCGCCAAATTGCCTTCGGTCATGGTGGGGGATAAAGCGGGCATTAAAATATGTGTCGGCATGTGTCTAAGCAACCTCGATTAAAATATCAGTCCATAATTCTTCAGGCGGAAGTTCGGGAGACGATGTCGCAAAATCGGCGGCATCGTTCACGATCTCCTTGATCTCTTTTTCAACAGCCTTCAGCGAGTCTTCGGTCACGCCAGCTTCGGTCAGCATTTTGACGCGCAAGTTGGCAATCGGGTCACGATTTTCCTTCATGTCCTCGACTTCTTCTTTGGTGCGATACTTGGCTGGGTCTGACATGGAATGTCCCCGGTACCGATATGTCATCACCTCAAGGATATAAGGGCCGTTACCTGAACGCACATAATCCAGGGCTTGACGCGCGGCCGATTGCACGGTGAACACGTCCATGCCATCCACCTGCTCGCCCGGAATGCCAAACCCTGAACCTCTGGAATATAATTGTCCGGCCGAAGACCGCTTAACCGATGTCCCCATGCCGTATTGGTTGTTTTCAATCACATACAAGCACGGCAATTTCCACAAGGCCGCCATGTTGTAACATTCTGCGACCTGCCCTTGGTTGGCCGAACCGTCGCCCATATAGGATACGGCCACGCCGCCATCGCCTTTATATTTATGCGTAAACGCCAGCCCTGTACCAATCGCGGTAGAGGCGCCCACGATCCCATGCCCACCGTAAAATCCTTTTTCTTGAGAAAACATATGCATGGAACCACCCTTACCGCGGGAATATCCGCCGGCGCGTCCCGTTAATTCGGCCATCACACCGCGGGGATGCATTCCCTTGGCTAGCATATGCCCATGGTCACGGTATGTGGTCACCACGGTGTCTTGTTCCAGTTGTACGGAATTAATGCCTGTCACCACGGCTTCTTGGCCGATGTAAAGATGGCAAAAACCACCTATTAATCCCATGCCGTATAATTGACCTGCCTTTTCTTCGAACCGTCGAATAAGCAACATATCGCGGTAAAGCTGTTTCATTTCCTCCGGGGTCGGATCCGGAGACGTGTTCGAAATCGACTTTAAATGAGGTTTTTTCATAGGTTTTGATTTATTCGTGCTCAAGAAAGAACTCCTGATGAATGTTTTTTGCCCGACATCACATACACGATTTAACAGACCCGCGCCAACGCTTCATGTTGTGCGGCGCAAAAGTGTGTATAGGCTTAAAGCGACAATGTTATGATTTATCTTTCGGAAGAATCACGGTTTTTTCACCGGGGTAACGAAAGCCCAATTTAGACCTCGCCTGTTCCTCGAGTAGATCACGGCTGATGGAACCCGGGCGCATCATCACAACCTTTTGTTCCAGGGCCTCGCGTGATTGCCGTGTTTCAGCGAGCGTTTCTTCAGACTGAGCGATCTGATTCTGAAGCGATAACAGACGCAGATAGCTTCGCTCCCCCGCAATCAGGTGATAAGAGAAATAAACAGACAAACACACGCCAATCACAGCAATAATATTTTGCCGAACCACATAGCGTTGATCGATGAGTTTTCTCATCCCTCTAGGGAATCATATTCGCCTGACTCCGTCAAATAAAAAAAGGCTTAGAATCAACATCTTGAGATAAAAAGACGCTGATCCGCCGCCATTTAAGGACTACGCCGCTTTCTTTTTGGCCTTGGCGGATGGCAGGGCGCGAAGAACGGACGCGCCGGCATAACGCGCGACGGGGCCTAACTCCTCTTCAATCCGTAATAATTGATTATATTTCGCCGTCCGGTCAGACCGGGAGAGCGACCCGGTCTTGATTTGTCCGGCATTTGTGGCTACGGCGATATCGGCAATCGTGGCGTCTTCGGTTTCCCCGGAACGATGGGACAGAACAATCCCGAATCCTGCCCGTTTGGCCAGCTCGATGGTTTCCAAGGTTTCCGTCAAAGACCCGATCTGATTGACCTTGACCAGAATGGCATTACCCGCGCCGCGCGTGATGCCTTCTTGAAGACGTTTGGCATTGGTGACGAATAAATCATCGCCCACCAATTGAACGCGGGCACCCAGTGCCTTTGTGAGCGCGATCCAGCCTTCCCAATCATCTTCGGCCAGGCCGTCTTCAATCGACACAATCGGATAGGCATCACAGAGTTCCTTGAAGTACGATACCATCTGATCAGAGCTGAGCACGCGGCCTTCTCCCTCCAGATGGTATTTGCCATCCTTGAAAAATTCGGTGGCGGCACAATCAAGGGCAATCATGACATCTTCGCCCGGCGTGTATCCGGCCGATGCAATCGATTTCATGATAAAATCCAACGCTTCGGTCGCGGATTTAACAGCAGGGGCAAAACCGCCTTCGTCTCCCACATTCGTATTCATCCCGGCATCATGAAGTTGTTTTTTCAAGGCATGGAAAATCTCCGCCCCACATTGCAAAGCCTTAGCGAAATCATCAAACCCGACCGGCATAATCATGAATTCCTGAAAATCAACCGGGTTGTCGGCATGCTTGCCGCCATTGATGATGTTCATCATCGGCGTCGGCAAAACATGGGCATAAGGCCCGCCCAAATACCGATATAATGGCATATCCATTTCATTGGCCATGGCCTTGGCACAGGCCAGTGATACACCCAGAATAGCATTCGCCCCATAACGGGATTTATTGTCGCTTCCGTCCAGATCCATCATCGTTTGATCAATCATCATCTGGTCTTCGGCATCAAGGCCGATCAAGGCTTCGGTGATGTCTCCGTTGACCGCCGCCACGGCCTTCAGCACACCCTTGCCGCCATAGCGGGATTTATCACCATCACGTAATTCAACCGCTTCATGTGCCCCGGTGGACGCGCCCGATGGGACAGCCGCTCTGCCCATGGCGCCACTTTCCAGCACGACATCCACTTCGACCGTGGGATTCCCCCGGCTATCCAGAATTTCACGGGCATTAATATCAAGAATGGCGGTCATTTTCTCTCTCCTCAAGGTTTTCGAGAAAGAAGATAAGCGCGTTTGATTAAAATGAAAAGGCGGTATTTTTAGGCTTTTGTATCGACACTATTGCCGCGAAGCGAGGGATCAATCTGACCCTGAGGGAGTTTGGCGCGCAGAGCCTGAATTTCCCGGGCAATGATTTCAGGAGACCCTAATTTGGATGTCCCCAGAGAAAACACCGTATTAAAACCCGACGCGCTTTGCTGAAGAAATTGTTTGGTAATCGCGCGAGAACGGCTGGAAAGTCCAATACCCCGGCTATTCCCCCCCGCCAGATCCAACAAATCCACCGTGCCAAAGCTCTTAATCAAAGACGCACTTTGAGCAGGCAGACCCTTTTTATTCGCCAGAATGGCGGCATTTTTATATTGGGAGGCACCGGGGATGGTCGTCACAACAAATCCTTTGTTTAAAAAAAGCCTACTGCTTAATACCCTTAAATCTTAACACATTCAGGGCTATTAAAAAATCAAAAAAGACATACTCTATTTTTTGACAACAGAATCAAGGGCTTTGAGGGTTTCCAGCAGTCCCGCCATATCCGCCAGTTTGACCATATTGGGTCCATCCGACGGGGCATGATCCGGGTCTTGATGTGTTTCCATGAAAACCCCTGCCACCCCCACGGCCACCGCCGCCCGCGCCAAGACAGGTACCATCGTGCGGTCACCGCCGCTGGATGTGCCCTGCCCGCCCGGCTGTTGGACGGCATGTGTGGCATCCATGATGACGGGATATCCTGTTTGACCCATAATCGGAAGCGACCGCATATCTGCCACCAATGTGTTATATCCAAAACTGGCACCGCGCTCGGTCAACAGAATCTTGTCATTTCCGGTACTGGCAATTTTATCGGCGACATTTTTCATGTCCCACGGCGCCAAAAATTGCCCCTTTTTCACATTGACCACTGCGCCGGAACGTCCCGCCGCCAATAATAAATCTGTCTGACGGCATAAAAACGCCGGAATTTGTATGATATCCACCACCTTGGCCATCACGCCGCATTGTTCTTCGGTGTGAATGTCGGTCAGCATCGGTACGCCGAATGTTTTTTTCAAATCCGTGAACACGGCCATGGAGGCCTCAAGCCCCATGCCGCGTTGCCCCTTCAGGCTCGTGCGGTTGGCCTTGTCGAACGATGTTTTATAAACAAACGGGATATTCAGTTTGCGCGTGAGTTCCACCAGTGCCCCGCACATATCAAAGGCATGATCCCGCGATTCCATCTGGCACGGCCCCGCGATCAACGTAAAGGGATTAACATTAGAAATTTCAATTGAACCAATATTAACTTTTTTCATGATTTAGGATGTAAAGGTTATAACGCGCCCCTTCCAGTAAAAAAATTAAAACAATAATTTTATTGACATATTTTTTTTATCCATTATTGTAAGCCCGCTATTATTCTAAACAGGGAAACGTCATGGATATCATTATAGAAAAACTATTTCATAAAGACACAAACGAAAATGATAACAAATCATTGCCAGCAATGTGTTTGAAGGCTGGAGCATTACTTGGTGCAATAGGCGGTGTGGCGGGCAGTTGTTTTATCTTACCTGAACAAGTTAACTCATTTAGTTCAGATATCCGAATGACATTAGCGGCATCTTTAGGTGGAATGGGATTAATTCGTGGATTTTTTGGTGACGTACTTGATACGCCAGTAATGATCGCAGGCAATTACAAAAATACTCCACACTCAATTTATCGTGCTTTTTTTGAAGCTAGCACGAATGGTTTAGCGGGTGCTTTGTTTGGTTACATGGCTCCAGAAATACTCTCTGGAGCCATTGGTGGAGTATCAGGTGCAAGTGTAGGATTTGTAAGCGGCCATGTTGCTGATTTTTTTAGGTACAAGAAAGAATCTCAAAACACCCCTGAGATAAAATAAATTTTAGAAACTATACTTATTTTTTTATCCCCGCTTGAACGGTGGCGTTATCACATGGCACGGACGTCATCATAATATTCGATGTTGAAAGCCACTCGCTGGGTTTTTTATATCCAATAAAAGCAAAACACAGCCCTTGTTTTTCTGCATCAGGCTTATATTCAACAAACTTAACATGCTCAATTTCAAAATCCTTCATTTCCACGGTTACGGCCTGAAAATTGCGGCTGAAATTCATGAAAAGTATAACCAGTATAAAAATAACAAAAATCCCCAAAATCCCATATTCATGAGGCTTTATGGGAGGAAGGTTTTTCAAAAAGTTATTCATCATGATTACACTAACCGTCCCTGTTCAATCGCGGCCTTGACGAAGGATACGAACAAAGGATGTGGGTCAAAAGGTTTGGATTTCAACTCCGGGTGATATTGCACGCCGATAAACCAGGGGTGGTCATTACGTTCGCAAATCTCCGGCAGGGTGCCATCGGGTGACATGCCTGAAAAGATGAACCCTTTTTCTTCAAGCTTTTCCTTATACGCCACGTTCACTTCATATCGGTGGCGGTGACGCTCGGAAATTGACGCACTCCCGTATATTTCGGCGACCTTGGAACCTGATCTTAACAGTGCCGGGTACGCCCCCAAACGCATCGTGCCCCCCATATCGTTGGCGGCGGTGCGCTCTTCTTTAGCGTTACCTTTGACCCACTCGGTCATCAGGCCGATGATATGCGTTCCTTTTTCACCGAATTCTGTGGATGTTGCATCCTTGATCCCGATTGTGTGGCGCGCCGCTTCGACGACCGCCATCTGAAGCCCGAAACAGATTCCGAAATAAGGTATTTTGCGTTCGCGGGCAAACTTGGCGGCCTTGATTTTACCTTCGGCGCCGCGTTCCCCGAATCCGCCCGGAACCAAAATCGCATGGACTCCATCCAGTTGATGGACGATGTCTTTTTCCGCGCTATCGAACAAGGTTGATTCCACAAACTTGATATTCACCTTGGCGTTATTGGCAATGCCACCATGTACTAACGCTTCGTTGAGTGATTTATAACTATCCGTCAGGTTGGTGTATTTCCCCACCACCGCAATTGTGACTTCGGATTCCGGGTTTTTAATACGCCGGACAATTTCTTCCCACTTGGACAGATCAGGCGCCTTGGCATCTTTGATCCCAAAGGCATCAAGAACCTGTGTATCCAAACCTTCCTTGTGATACGACAACGGCACTTCATAGATGGTTTTGACATCCAGCGCCGGAATGACTTTTTCGTCATCAATGTTGCAAAATAGCGCAATCTTTCTCAGTTCTTCTTTATCAATCTGACGATCCGCCCGGCAGAGCAAAATACGCGGCCTGATCCCCACCGCCATCAATTCCTTGACGGAATGCTGGGTGGGCTTGGTTTTCAATTCCCCCGCCGCCGGAATATAGGGAAGCAATGTTACATGTATGAACAAGGCTCTGGCTCTGCCCATTTCATTGCCGAACTGACGGATGGATTCTAAAAACGGCAAACTTTCGATATCGCCCACCGTGCCACCAATTTCGACCAGAACAAAATCGGCCGACCCGTCTTTTTCCCGGATAAAGGATTTAATTTCATCGGTGACATGCGGGATGACCTGAACCGTTGCGCCTAGATAATCCCCCCGACGTTCCCGCGCCAGCACGTTGGTATAAATGCGCCCCGTGGTGGTGTTATCGTTTTTACAGGCGGAATTTCCGGTGAAACGTTCGTAATGCCCTAAATCAAGGTCGGTTTCCGCGCCGTCATCGGTGACAAAAACTTCGCCATGTTGAAAAGGGCTCATCGTGCCAGGGTCAACATTCAAGTACGGGTCAAGCTTGCAGAGCCTGACTTTATATCCGCGAGCCTGAAGCAATGCCCCCAGCGCGGCGGAGGCGAGCCCCTTCCCCAAAGAAGACACCACACCGCCGGTAATAAAAATAAAACGTGTCATAAAACCCTTATCGAATCCCTCAAAGCTTCGGTGTCACCCGAAGGTTTTTTATTCAGAAATAGGGGCAGATGGAACCGGAGCTTTCGTGGCACCAGACTGATCAGCCTCCGGGAGCTCTTTATCTGTGGTTTTCTCTGGGGTGTCAACAGATACAGCAGACGCCGGAACGTTATCCAGATTTTCCAGTAGAGAGCCGGATTTATGATGAAGCCCGGCCATAACGCCCAAGGTTAAGGACGTTACAAAAAACAACCCTGCACAAATCCCCGTCGCCCGGGTGAGGGCGTTGGCCGTCTGTCCGGCGGTGGCAAGACCACCCAGACCGCCGCCTGACCCGCCAATGCCCAACCCTCCGCCTTCAGAGCGTTGAATCAGCACCAGCCCGATAATCGCGAGTGCCAGAATAAGATGAATAACTAAAACAACATTTTCCATTTTTTATTTCCTGTTTTTATCCTGATCGATCAGCAAAATACCTGCCTTAGCGTAATTTTCGTCAGGAATATCATGAAAAAATATTTCCGTACGTTGGGGGTCAATCCCCAGCGAAGTCTCTATCACATCGGTGATCTTTTTGGCCACATCTCTTTTTTGATCCACAGAAAGAACATTTCTTATGTTAATATGTATCACAGGCATTTAATCTAACTCCTTCACTTCCTTCGCGATCCCTATGAAATCACTTGATTTTAAGGATGCGCCACCAATAAGTGCCCCGTGAACATGCGGAATATTGAAAATATCCCCGGCGTTGGACGGTTTGACCGAGCCACCATACAGAATCCGGATCGGTTGATCGCCAAATCTCGCCGATAACTGATCCTTGATAAAGGCGTGCATGGTGCGGATATCGTCCGGGGTGGCGGTTTTTCCGGTGCCAATCGCCCAGACGGGTTCATACGCCACCACCACATTCCGGGATGTCGCCCCATCCGGAATGGCGTGTTTCATTTGTTCGGCCACGATATGGGCTTCTTGCCCCTCTTCTCGTTGCGCTTCGGTTTCGCCAACGCAAATCAAGGCCGTCATGCCAGCTTGCCAGACTTTTTCGGCTTTCTGGCGGATGGCGCCGTCTGTTTCCCCAAAATGCTGACGACGTTCGGAATGCCCCAGAATAACATGCGTACATCCCATGTCGGCCAGCATGTCGGCGGAGACATCCCCCGTGTAGGCTCCGTTCGTAAAGACGGAACAATCCTGCGCCCCAAGCGACACATGCGTCAGCACAGGTTTGACCCCCCCGACATGTACAAAGGGCGGACAGACCAGAAAATCACAACGGGACAATAAGCCCGGTTCAGAGGCCACAGAGGCTTCGACCGCGCGCGCCAGTTCCATCGCCGACGCCAATGAACCATTCATCTTCCAGTTTCCGGCAATTAATTTTTTCATGTGTTTTTGTTTCAATCCTCTTTTAATTCTTTAAGTCCTTGCCCCGAAATGACGATCTTCTTATAGTGCTTTGGGTTCAAAATGAAAAGAGAGGATATCCATGCTCAACGCCTTGCGGGATAACACGAAAACCGGATTTTTAAAGTACATCCTTTTGGGGTTCCTGCTGATGGCCGGGGGCGGATTGGTCTTAACCGATGTCGGTGGATTTTTTCGCGGGGGAAATTTTGGCAATCACGATGTGGCCAAAGGCGGCGGCGTGACTATCGGCGTGCAGGAATTTGACCGCACGGTGCGGCGCGTGCTGGGCGCGCAAGGCATATCGCCCCAAGAAGCCTATCGTCTGGGGCTTATTAACCAAATTCTTGCCAGTGAAATCCAGCAACGACTTTTGACCCGCGAGACCCAAAATCTGGGGATTCACGTTGGCGATGATGACGTCATGACCCAAATCAGCAAGCTGACCACCTCGATTGCGGCGGCAGGCGGACAGAATAAAAGTGATGCCATTCGTCAAATCCTCCGTCAGCAAGGCATATCCGAAGAAGAATTTATCAACTCCATCCGTCAAGAAACAGGGAACACCTTGTTACGGGGTGCCCTGTTGTCGGGCGCAGGGGTTGTGCCCCCGGCTCTGGTTTCGGATTATTACCGATTTGAAAAACAAACACGAGATATCGATGCCATTGTCCTGACGTCCGAAAGCGTCACTGGCATTGACCAACCCACCGATGATCAACTGAAAAAATATTACGACGCCAACAAACTGGAATACGCCATTCCGGAAACGCGTTCCTTGACACTGGCGGTGTTAAACACGGCCATGCTGAAAAAAGAAATCGCCGTTACGGACGGGCAGATTCAAAAATATTATGACGATAATATCGCCCGTTATACCAAACCCGAACGCCGCAACGTTCAGCAGGCTGTGGTGTCTGACCCCGCGCAAGCCGAAAAAATTACCTCTGCCGTCAAGGATGGTGCCTCGTTAAAAGACGCCGTCATATCGGTGACAGGAGACGCCAAAGCTTATCTGGCAGAAGATGATTACCAACAATCTGGCCTATTGCCGGAAATATCGGCACCCGTCTTCGCCGGGAAAGAGGGCGATGTGATTGGCCCCATTGAAACTGAATTGGGCAACCATGTGATGAAGATTACAAAAATTCTGCCCCCGGACACAGTTCCGCTCATGGATGTGAAAAAAGAAATCACGGACACACTATCACATGCGCAATCCGTGGATACCATGTTGAACCTGTCCACAGAGGTTGATGACCGTCTGGCCGGGGGTGAATCTTTGGAAACCATCGTTAAGGAATACGGTCTGACTACTGAAACCCTGTCCCATGTCCGGGCGAATGGCGTCACGGATAAGGGCACCAAAGTTCTGAAATCATTTGAATCCGACCGGGCAAAAATTTTGGCACAGGCTTTTGAATTCAATGAAGGTGAAACAACGCCGCTGGTCGAATTGGATGATGGCCGCTTTGCCACTGTCAGAATCGATCAGGTGACCCCGTCATCGTACAAACCGTTTGATGATGTGCGCGATAGCTTACGCAAACGCTGGATCAAGGAACAAAAAGATTTAACCAACCGCGCCCGGGCACTGGATGTGGTAAAACAACTGGAATCTGATTCTGCCTCAATGGCAGATGTGGCAAAAAAGGCCGGTGGTAAGCTGGAGCGTCTCTCTAATCTCACGCGCACGCAGACCGCCCCTAAAATTCTGGGCCCCGTCGCCCATGCCAAAATTTTTACCTCTGATAAGGCCAGCCCTTTTATGGCCGAAACAGAAGATGGCATTCTGGTCATCAACGTGACTGACATTAAACTTGGGTCTGCCGATAAGGCCAGCACATCTGATCTGGATGCGTTGACCCGCGCCGAAAAATCTGGCTTTGCGAATGAAGTGCTGGGATCTTTTGTCAATGATATCGGTCAGCACGCGGAAGTTAAGATTAATCAGCGCTTGCTGGATATGATGTATGGCGCGACCCCGGACAACACAGGAACCCCGTAACGTGAGCGTCACCTTTTTTCCGGATCACTCAGCGTTTGAAAAAAATCTTCAGGCGGGCAAAACTCAACTGGTGTGGACATGGCTTCCGGCTGATCTGGAAACACCCGTCTCGGCTTATTTAAAAATTGCCCGTGATGAAAAACATTCGTTTTTGTTAGAATCAGTTGAAGGCGGCGCGGTATTGGGGCGTTATTCCGCCATTGGGCTTATGCCCGATCTGATCTGGGAATATCACGCCAAAAACCCAAACACAAAAGATCCGCTGGGTGATTTGCGCCGTCATGTCCGCGAAAGCCGGATTGATGTTGTGGCACCGGAAATTCCGCCTATGGGCTCATCCGGCTTATTTGGGTATATGGGCTATGACATGGTTCGGCTCATTGAAAATATACCCGACCAAAACCCAGATGAACTCGGAATCCCCGATAGTGTCATGATCCGTCCGACCTTGATGGTGATTTTTGACAACGTCCAAAGCCGGATGTGCCTTGTCACCCCGGTACGGGAGATATCAGGGAACGCTCAAGCGATTAGATCTGACGCCGAAGACCGCTTGCGCCGGGTGATTGACAGGCTCTCCAGCCCCATCCCGATATCCTATCTTCAGGCGCGCTCGCACCTGCCTACTCCCCTGCCCGTGACTTCGAATGTGACAGAGCCTGCCTTTCACGACAGCGTAAACAAAGCCATCGACTATATCCGCGCTGGCGATATTTTTCAGGTGGTCTTGGGGCAACGTTTTTCCTTGCCGTTTGATTTACCCGCCTTTCATCTCTACCGCACGTTACGGCGGCTCAACCCGTCACCTTTTCTGTTCTATATCAATTTTGGCGGGTTTTCGCTCGTCGGCTCCAGTCCTGAAATCATGGTGCGGGTGCGCGGCGGGGTTGTCACCATTCGTCCTATCGCGGGGACGCGCAAACGCGGAGAAACCTCGGCCGAAGATTCAGCACTGGCCGAAGATTTATTATCAGACCCCAAAGAACGCGCTGAACATCTGATGCTCCTTGATCTGGGGCGAAACGATGTCGGGCGTGTCGCCGCTACTGGGACGGTCAAAGTCACGGAACAATTCACGATCGAAAAATATTCCCACGTCATGCATATCGTGTCCAATGTCGAAGGCCGTCTGAAGGACGGGACAGACTCACTTGATGCGCTATTTGCAGGGTTTCCGGCAGGCACAGTCAGCGGCGCGCCCAAAGTTCGGGCGATGGAAATTATTGATGAACTGGAAACCACCCGCCGAAGTTATTATGCCGGATGCGTCGGCTATCTAGATGGCAACGGGGATGTTGATACCTGTATCGCGCTTCGCACGGCTTTGGTGAAAGACGGCAAAGTCTATGTTCAGGCCAGCGGCGGAATTGTGGCTGATTCTGACCCCGCTTTTGAATTTCAAGAAAGCTGTAATAAGGCCAAAGCTGTCATACAGGCCGCCCAAGAAACCATCATGGCGTCTGTGGCATCAAATGACTGACCGGGACAATCTCAATCCCTTTGTCTTTTAACGTCGGTATCCATTTTTTTAATCCCTCGATCGTGACATCCTTCGGGTGACCGATAATCACGGCCTGTCTACGTTTCAAGGCCATTTTTTCGGCTTTGTGTAGTGATGTTGCAACAAATTCCGCCGTGGGTTCATGATCAATAAATATGTCCCGCGCCGCATATCTGACACCTGCTTGACGGGCGATCTCCTCGGCAACGGATTGCGGGGATGTCTTAGAGTCCACGAAAAAAAGATTTTTGGACTCAAGAACTGACATCACCGCCGACATCGCGTCCTTGTCCTGGGTCAAATAACTACCCATATGATTGTTAATGCCCTGATACCCGGAAAACACGGTCATCATGCGCTCTAACTCGGCGGTGATTTCCGGCGGCGTCATTCCCCGGCGTAGTGCCATGTCGCCCAAATCCTGATCCTCTTTCATGGCCGCCATCGGGACATGTATCATTAATTCATGTCCTTTTGCGGTGGCCATACGCGCTAGATCGGGGGTTTGCGGGGCATATGGCAAAAAGGCCAGCGTAATTTCGGGCGGTAAGAATTCCATCACCCGTCGGCTATAGGCCGGACTGATCCCCATATCATCAATGATAATGGCGATGCGTGCCTTCATTGGTGGGGGCGGCGCGGATGGTGGAGGCAAAGGAATGGGCGTGGGCGGAATCTTGGCCACAACAGGGGGTTTTATTTCCGGGACGGCAGGCTCTGCTTGTATAACGGGCTGGGGCGGATGTGCCTGTTCATACCGCGCCTTGATCTGTTCATGATAGGCGGGAGGGCCTTTTAAAAACACCTGATCTGCCAAGACCATCAACCCGATGGCAATCACCATGAATAATAACGTGTCTTTCTGGCGGGATCTGGGATGGCGGGGACGTCGTGACGGCATACCCCGCACCCTATCAATGCCCTTGCCCTTCGTCTATGTCCGCGTCATAACAGACAGATGATTATTCTGATCGATAACTACGATAGTTTTACCTATAACCTCGTTCAATATCTGGGGGATCTGGGGGCGAATGTGTTGGTACACCGCAATAACCAGATCACGACCGATGAGGTCATCCGGCAAAAGCCGCGCGGGGTCATGATCTCCCCCGGCCCTTCTGACCCCGACCATGCGGGTATCTGCCTTAATCTGATTTCTGCTTGTGCCCGTCACGATATCCCGTTGATGGGGGTTTGCCTGGGGCATCAGGCCATCGGGCAGGTTTTCGGCGGGGAGGTTGTGCGCGCCCCTACCCCCATGCATGGCAAAATATCTACTATTCATCACACCGGCCAAAGCGTCTTTAAAAATATTCCACCCGCCTTTGCGGCCACACGATATCATTCGCTGGTGGTTGAAAAAAAGACATTCCCATCTGATCTGATCATCACCGCCGAAACGGAAGACGGGCTGATTATGGGGTCGATGCACCGGACAAAGCCCATTCACGGGGTTCAATTCCACCCGGAAAGCATCGCCACCGAACATGGTCATATGATGATTAAGAATTTTCTGGATCTCACATGACCCCCCAAGCCAAAGACGATATGGTTGTCGCCATGCGCCGGATCATGTCGGGGGACATGACGGATTCGGATATCGAATCTTTTCTTATGGACTTGTCGGCACGGGGCGAAACCGTGGATGAATTGACAGGCGCGGCGCAGGTGATGCGCGAGAAATGCATTCCCATCACCGCACCCCCGGATACGGTGGATTGTTGCGGCACAGGGGGGGATGGACAACATACCCTGAATATTTCAACCGCTGTCGCACTGGTATCGGCGGCGTGCGGGGTGCCGGTGGCCAAACATGGCAATCGCTCGGCCTCATCCAAAAGCGGCGCGGCAGATGTGCTCGAACAATTAGGGGTTCACTTAACCTTAAGCCCACAACACTTATCCGAATCCCTCACGTGGTTTCATTTTTGTTTTCTCATGGCACCCGTCCACCATCCGTCGATGAAATATGTGGCCAATGTACGCAAGAAAATCGGCAAACGTACCCTGTTTAATCTGCTGGGCCCCTTGGCAAACCCGGCAGGCGCGTCGCGCCAGTTAATGGGCGTATATGATGATGCATGGCGCAGACCCATGGCCGAAACGCTTAAGAATCTTGGTACGGTCTGCGCATGGGTGGTACACGGAACGGACGGGCTAGATGAAATCACCACGACGGGCGATACGCATGTGTCTATCCTGCGCGGCGGGGATATTACAGAGGCTATACTTTCCCCTGAACAGGTTGGATTAAATTATGCTGATCCTCAGGATTTAAAAGGCGGAACCGCCGCCGAAAACGCACAGGCTCTGCGTGAACTTTTACAAGGTCGTCTTTCGGCCTATCGTGATATCGTGCGTTTAAACGTGGCGGCAGTGCTTAACATTCACGGTACCTGCCCTGATTTACGAGAAGGGGTTGAGAGAGCCGCTCACGCGATTGATTCAGGCAGAGCACACCAAATTTTGAATGATTATATTTTATTTTCACAGGAACACGCATGAGCGATATTCTTCAAAAAATATGTGCGGATAAACGGGATCACGTCGCCCGCCAGAAAACACATCTACCACTTGCTGATCTTCAAAAAAAAATAGAGGGACTTGCGCCCCCACGCGGATTTAGACGCGCCCTCACCGCAACGCCCCGTGCGCTCATTGCTGAAGTTAAAAAAGCCTCACCCAGCAAAGGAATTATCCGGCCTGATTTTGACCCGGTTGCCATTGCCCAAATTTATGCGGCGTCGGGCGCCGCTTGCCTGTCTGTTTTGACCGATACGCCATATTTCCACGGACAGGATGAAGATTTAATCGCCGTCAGGTCACATGTGACACTTCCGATCCTGCGCAAAGATTTCATGATTGATGCCTATCAGATTTATGAATCACGATTATTGGGTGCGGATTGTGTTCTACTCATCATGGCGGCACTCAGTGACAGCGAAGCCCACGATTTTTATCATCTGGCAAAATCCTTGTCGCTCGATGTGCTGGTTGAAATCCATGATGCCGAAGAAATGGAACGGGCGATGTTATTTTCACCCGACATGATTGGCGTGAATAATCGCAATTTAAAAACATTGAATGTGGATTTAAACACCGGGCTGTCGCTGTCGCCGCGTATACCGAATTCTGCGCTGAAGGTCGCCGAAAGCGGCCTATATACGTTCGATGATGTCCTCCGTTTTGAAGCCGCAGGATATGGGGCGTTTTTAATTGGTGAAAGCCTGCTCCGCCAACCCGATATCGGGTCAGCCACCCGCGCGATTTTGGGACAGACTTGACACAAAAAGCGAATAAAGATAGAACATAAGTGAACGTTTGTTCGAATCAGGCTACGTCTCAGACCCAGTTAAAGGAGATTTTCCATGCTGACACAAAAGCAGAAAGACCTGCTTCTTCTAATCCATACGCGTCTGGGGCAAGACGGCGTTGCCCCGTCTTTTGATGAAATGCGCGAACAATTAGGGCTAAAATCCAAATCCGGCATTCACCGCCTGATTTCCGCGTTGGTGGAACGGGGCTATCTTCAACGGCTCCCGCACCGCGCCCGTGCGCTTGAAGTCACGCGGCTTCCCGAAAATCACACCGCCGATAAAAAATCTTCGGCCAAATCGACATCGGTTTTTTCTTCGCCTAAATATGACAGCATTCCGCTTTTTGGCCGTATCGCCGCCGGCACACCGATCGAAGCCATCCGCCACGAAGGCCAAAGCCTTGATCTCCCCCCCGGCATGCTGGGTAAGGGGGATCATTACGCGCTTGAGGTGGATGGCGATTCCATGATCAAAGCCGGTATTCATGATGGGGATATGGTCATCATTAAACGTTGTGATAATGCCGAAGATGGCGCAATTGTTGTGGCGTTGGTCGAGGGTGAAGATGTCACCTTGAAACGGATCAAACGGGTCAAAAATAAGGTGCACTTGATCCCCGAAAATGATTGTTATCAAACCCGCATTCTGGATTCAGATCAGGTGGATATTCAAGGCCGGCTCGTAAGCTTAATGCGCACCTATCACTAATCAGTTTTCCGGGCGGTGGCGTGTTTTGTCCATGGCCGCATGCCCGAGACATCAGATGCACTTAATATCCTGACATCATCAGGTGTAAGCCAGATTCCGTGCGATCCTTTATCCCTAACATCAAACATATCTACCACCTTTGGAACCGGACATGTTTTGGGCACCGGAAGGGTGGTGACCATGATGTCAGCCCATGAACAATCTTCGCGGATGGACTCTGGCTTTCGGGGAAAGGCCACCTTGTGCCCTTTGATCTCTGCCCGGCATCCGGCAGGATCACATGACATCGGGATAGGCTCGGCGCGGCCTTCTTTTGGCCAGACATTGGGTTTATCACCTTCGGCGCCGATACGCCGCATCCACGCGTCTGAACTAAATCGGTCGGCACGTCTATTCGACACCCATAACCGTGCCTCTTGATCCATGATCCCGATGACCTTCCCGGATTCAGATATTTGGATATCCGGTGTCTCATGCATGATGATCGTGATGGCGGCCAACACCAGCACGGGAATGGCAAAAATTTTTCCGCGTCCTTTCCACACCATCGCCCAGATTAACCCGCCTGACATCAACCCCAATGATATCGGCGGCCACGCCGGAACATGCCATACCGCGCCAGGTAATCCCGCAATCCAATGTGCGGTGGCCAAAATCCATGAAACGCCCCATTCCATGGTTTTTAACGGCCATATCTCAAGCCCAAAGGGCAGGCTTAAATAAGTGATAATCGTGGCGGGCATGACCACCACACTCATGAGAGGGCCCGCAATCATATTCGCCAGCACGCCATATAATGAAAAATTTTGAAAATGATATAACGCCAGTAATCCGGTTAATGTCCCGGCGATGATAGATGTCATGATCATCCCCAAAAGAAACAAGATAGATTTACGCAGGATACCGGCTTGCCGTCGCCACGCCGCCCAGAACAGCCGCGACCCTTCGAAAAAAGCCACCAATCCGGCCACCGCAGCAAAAGACATTTGAAAACTCACCCCCATTAAACTTTCGGGCGCAAACAACAAAATCAATATCGCCGCCAAGGCCACCAGACGCATCGAAAACGGCGATCGATCCAGCATAATGGCCACCATCACCATTCCCGTCATGAATAATGCGCGCACAGCCGGGATTTCAGCACCCACCATCAACACATAAAAGGCCGCAGACGCTAATCCAGCAATCGCCGCTATTTTTTTGATTGGCCAATATAACGCCGCGCCCGGCCACAAAGCCAAACATAACCGGACAATAAAAAAGATGCCCCCAGCCACCATCACCACATGCATCCCAGATATTGACAGCATGTGAAATAAACTGGAATCACGCATGGCTTCATTATCGGCCTCGGCGATGGCACTGCGCTGACCGGTTAAAAACGTATTGACGATCGGCGCATAAGGGTCACGCGTGTGGGCGTATACCTGATCGGCGATGTTATTTCTTAATCCTGATAATAATGGCTCTGCCTCCGGCGTGGATAAAATCTCAGGTGCTCGATATGCAAACCCCACGGCCCCAATCCCTTCAAAAAAAGCCGCGCGCCGAAAATCAAACGCGCCGGGTGTCACGGGGCCAGACGGCGGGTTTAGGGATGCCAATGTCTGTATCCTCTGTCCGGCACGAAGATCACTTTCACTTCGGATGCGTATCCTGATTTTTTTTGGGGTTTGTTCTGGCGGGATATCTTCGATTGATACATCCTTTAAAATAATCCGACTTCCTTTTTTAACGCCCATATCCTCAACCTGCGCCACCGTGCCCGTGACCATGGCAAATTTGATGGGTGCATCGATCATCGGCGTCATCACCCAGGCTGTGCGGATATGCGCGGCCATCAAACCAGTCACCCCCAGAAAAAAAGCCATCACAAGGGGCAAAATATGTTTGTGCCGGTGGCACCTAAATACAGCGACGCCCGCCAAACCCCAGACGATCAAACTCATCAGGACACGGGGTTCCGAAGGGGCAGAAAAGTAAAAAATAATGCCAAGCCCCAGGCAGATGGGCACCCACAGGAAAAAACGCTCCCGCTGGGTCATCTCTATCTTTTCCAACCATTGACGCATACCGGGTTTTTATACCATGAAACACCTAAAAAAAGGCTGGGGTTTTAAGCAGGGAATTGCTAGGGTTTGGACATGACGATTGTAACGCGATTTCCCCCCTCGCCGACGGGCTTTATGCATATCGGCAATGCCCGTACGGCGTTGTTCAACTGGCTTTATGCCCGCAAAACCGGCGGGAAATTTCTGGTGCGTATCGAAGATACTGACCGTGAGCGTTATTCAACCGAAGCCGTAGACATCATCCTCAAAGGTCTCGACTGGCTAGGGCTGGGGTATGATAACACCCCTGTTTCTCAATTCGAAGGCCGAGCACGTCACGCGGAAGTGGCACATGAACTACTCAAACGTGGTTTGGCGTATGAATGTTATTGCACCCCCGAAGAACTCGATGCGATGCGCGAAAAGGCCAAGACCGAGGGCAAACCCACCTATTATGATCGGCGGTGGCGTGATGCCGCGCCGGGCGCACCCAAGCCGCCCGGTATCAAACCTGTCATACGTATCAAATCCCCGCTGTCGGGGGATACCACGGTTCACGATGTTGTACAAGGTGACGTCACGGTTAAGAATGAACAGCTGGATGATTTTATTATCCTGCGATCCGACGGCACGCCGGTTTACATGCTGGCAGTGGTGGTGGACGACCATGATATGGGTGTGACCCATGTTATTCGTGGCGACGATCATTTGAACAATACCTTCCGCCAGAATGTGATCTATGATTCCATGGGCTGGACAAAACCCACCTATGCCCACTTGCCGTTGATCCACGGCGCGGACGGTGCCAAATTTTCCAAACGTCACGGTGCCCAAAGCGTGGATGAATATCGTTTGATGGGTTTTCTGCCCGAAGCCCTGAATAACTATCTGATGCGCCTGGGGTGGAGCCACGGGGACGACGAAATCATCACCATGGATCAGGCCGTGGAATGGTTTGACATTAAAGATGTCAATAAATCTGCCGCACGGTTTGATTTTGCGAAACTTGAATCCATCAACGCCCATTACATGAAAATGATGGATGATTCCGCACTTCTCACACTTTTGATCCCGTTCTTAAAAAGCCATCTGGATCTAGATGTCAACGATACCGCGAAAGCGCGCCTGCTCTCTGGTATGAAAGACCTTAAAGATCGTGCCAAAACACTGATACAGCTCGCCGAGGAATCCGCTTTCTATGTTCGTGCTATCCCCTTGCCGATGACCGAGTCAGCACTCAAAAATTTGGACGCGGCGGGAAAAGAAACACTTAGACTTTTGCATGAACGTCTCTCCGCTCTATCCCTCTGGAACGTAGAAAATATCGACGCCGTCTGCCGCACGCTGGCGAATGATATGCATGGCGGTAAATTGGGCAAGGTTATGATGCCTTTCCGCGCCGCGCTGACGGGGTCTGATAAATCCCCCGCTCTTCCCCATGTGGCCGAAGTGCTGGGGAAAGAGGAAACGCTTTTCCGCCTAAGTAAGATATAAGATAAATTTATCTTAACAAAATGCGATTTATATGCTACTTATATGGCATTAAGAACATTTTCTTTTAAGACACCGCCGCATCAGTGGCGGTAAAGCCTTTATTTAAAAAAATAACAACAGGGAGGTTATCGTGCCGTTAATAGAAACTGCCATATTTTTTGGTTTGAAAGCCCTTTTTGGAAAAGTAGCCTTAGGAGCTGGTGCTAAACTTGTCGTTGGAGCCGCTGTCAAAGCGGCGATTGTCCATGATGTTGTTCAAGCCGTAAAGGTAGTATCAGATATAAGTGACGCCGCCACAGTTGCTTCTGCCGTGCCAAGCACAACAGATTTAGCAGATGTTAACATTCATGGAAATCCACCGGCCACTATTCATGGGGGACCGGTAGATACAAATATTCATGGCAATCTTCCCGGAAATATCCATGGTAATGGTCCTGGCAATATTCATGGGCCTATCCCACGTTAGTGAGAACGCTGATACCGCACACCTAAAGAGTGGATATCTTATATCCTTACTCTAAAAATCGTTATTTAATGCATTCAAGGTGTTTGTGTCTGCAAATATTAAGAACATTATAGATACCCACTCTTTACTTCGGTAAAAGCTCCTATTGAACGACTTGGCAAATCGGGGTAGAATCTTATCCACAGAATTACCCCCACCTGCTGGCTTTTTCTGCCCGGCACCTTGTTTTTAAACATCAAAAGGACACCACATGACGGACGCCAAAAACAAAACCTTTACGCTCACCGATGATCAAACCGGGAAAAGTTATAAACTTCCTGTTCTAGATGGTGCCGCCGGCCCTTCGGTGATTGATGTTCGGAAATTATATGCCGAAACGGGGCATTTCACGTTCGACCCCAGCTTTACTTCAACGGCCAGCTGTAAATCCCGGCTTACCTTTATTGATGGTGACGAAGGTATCTTGATGCACCGGGGATATGATATTGCCGAACTGGCCACAAAAAGCACACATATGGAAGTGTGCTATCTTCTTTTATACGGCGATCTGCCGACCGCCACACAACTGGCGGAATTCACGCACAACATCACCTATCACACGATGGTGCATGACCAGATGAACAAATTTTTCCAAGGATTCCGCCGTGATGCCCACCCGATGGCCGTGATGTGCGGGGTAACAGGCGCACTCTCGGCGTTTTATCATGACTCGCTTGATATCCGTGACCCGAAACAACGTGAAATTTCGGCGCACCGACTGATCGCGAAAATCCCCACGCTGGCCGCCATGGCGATGAAATACAATATGGGTCAACCCTTTATGTATCCGCGTAACGATCTCACCTATCCGGAGAACTTTTTATATATGTGTTTTGCCGTTCCGGCGGAGGCTTATAAAATCAATCCTGTTCTGGCACGGGCGATGGATCGGATCATGATTTTACATGCCGACCACGAACAGAACGCCTCAACATCAACTGTCCGTCTGGCAGGCTCGTCTCAGGCCAATCCGTTTGCCTGTATCGCGGCAGGGATTGCGTCGCTGTGGGGGGCTTCGCATGGTGGTGCCAATCAGGAAGTGCTCGAAATGCTCGATGAAATTGGCTCGGTGGAACGCATCCCCGAATATATCAAAAAGGCGAAAGATAAGGATGACCCCTTCCGTCTCATGGGCTTTGGTCACCGTGTCTATAAAAACTTTGACCCGCGCGCCCAAGTGCTTAAACAATCTTGTGACGAAGTGCTGGATGAATTGGGAGTTCGTGACCCCCGTTTGAAACTAGCGCGTGAGCTCGAACGTATTGCCCTTGAAGATCCGTATTTCGTGGAACGCAAACTTTTCCCGAACGTCGATTTCTATTCGGGTATTATCCTGAAGGCCATGGGATTCCCCGTATCTATGTTTACGGTCTTGTTTGCCGTATCGCGAACTGTGGGCTGGATTTCCCAATGGAAAGAAATGATCGAAGAACCGGATTTGCGTATCGGACGCCCCCGTCAACTTTATACCGGTGCCGCCAAACGGCCTTATGTGGATATCAAAAAACGGGGCTAGATCATATAGGGATCATCTGCTCAATAAACTCGGCGGCCTTATCTGACGGATGAGTCCCTAATTCATGGGTGATATCCGCTTGCGGGACATGGGGAGTGAGGGATCTGAGTCCACGTTCGATCTCATCGGCCGTACAATGATCTTGGAGAAATTCGGGGATAACCGTTTTGCCTTTGAGAATATTGACCAGATGCGCATGCTTCACTCGGCTGACGCGCTGTAAAATCACCCATGTCAACGGGTTCATCCGGTAGGCAATCACATGGGGGACACCTGCCACCGCAAGTTCTAACCCCACGGTGCCCGACACGGCCACGGCCTTATCACAGGCCTTGAACGCCTGCCACTTCTCGGCAGGGTTGCTGACGACATGAACATGCGGACGAAAGGATGAGGTCAAAACCTCAAGATGCTCCTGAAGATGCGGGAGTGTGGGGATGATGAACGCACACTCATCCCGGAACCTCTGCATGACCTCGATAAGAACAGGCGAAAGTCTTTCTATCTCACCGGCGCGTGATCCAAAGAACACACCCAGTGTGGGGCGTTCGATATGGTATCTCTGCTTGAACCCGAAACCCTGCGCCGCCATCACACCGCTTTCGATGACTGGGTGACCAATGGCTTTTGTACGCAGTCCATGACGTTCAAAATACGGCACTTCAAATTCAAAAAAGCATAAAAGACCGTTATATATATCCGCGATTTTCTTGGCTCTGCCGGCTCGCCACGCCCATACTGAGGGTGCCACGTAATGAACCCGCGGGATGGACGATCCCGCTTTCTTCAAGGCTCGCGCCACCCGAAACGAAAAATCAGGACTATCAATTGTGATGACCATATCAGGGCGCTTTTCCTGAATATCTTGAACCGTGAGTGAAATCCGTTTCAACATATGGGGAATTTTGGGAATAACTTCCGCAATCCCCATGATCGATAATTCGGACATGGGAAAGAGACTCCTGAGTCCTTGCCCGGTCATTTTATCACCGCCAATGCCCGCAAATCGTACACGCCCCTGATAGCGGGTATCAAGTGCACGCATTAAATTTGCACCCAAAGCATCGCCCGACGGTTCACCCGCGATCAGATATATAAGCGGAGATTTATCCATGCACCTTCACCCCGACGATGAATATGTTTTCCGCGTTAGCGCGAGCAATTGATTCTGCCGCGTGAACAAACAAAGTGGAACCGGCCTCAACGACGATCCCGGCGAATTTCATCTCCGCGCAGAGTTCAATTGTCTTCACCCCGATTGTCGGCAAATCAAGGGCGGTATCTTGCCCCGGCTTGGCGGTCTTGACCAAAATACTGCCCGGTACGCCCTTACGTATCAGGACATTTGTCCCGCGCTTATCCTCACGGGCGATAACCTGCCCCTGATATACAATCACCGCCTGACCCAGATCTTGGGCGCCGTGTGCTTTGGCCTCAGTCAAACCAAGATGTATGTCTTGCATTTCTTGAAAGTCCGGATGTCGCCGTGTATGCGTACCTTCGGTCATGACAATTTCGGGTAGAAAGGTCTGAATGGCATGAAGTCGGAACCCATGCGATTCAAGATACCACCGAACAGATTTTAACAACCCGTCGTCACCGATAGATTTAATGCCCAGCTTGATAAAGAACATCAAAGTGAACCAATCCGGCCAGATGTCCATCCATGTGGGTCGCTTGACGGCACCGATCAACACAATATCGCGAACATTCTGTGATTTGAAAAACTCTGCCGCTTTTCCCGCCGACCCCATCCGGCAGGCCATATCCGCCGGGAGTGCGGGGTCCGCCTGCCCCTTCAAGGCAACCACAACAGGGATAATGCCGCGGCGTCGGCATGTCTCAATTAACTGCGCGGGAAGATGTCCACCGCCGGCCACTATCCCCAGTTTTTGACAGGCGGTCTCCACGGACATTCAGGCGGCGCGTTTGATATCCGGCTGGCACAGGCCGAATCTTTCTTTTTGCCGAGCAAAAGCCAACACGGCGGATACATGCGGATCTTCACGAAATTCGCTTTCAAGACGCGATAATCTTTCTTCAAATGTGCCTTCATCCGAAAACAGCGCATTCACTGCTTTTTGAACAATTTTAATTTCGTCCTTGCTGAACCCGCCGCGTTCCATACCCGTCAGATTCAACCCAGCCAAAGACGCTCTATCCCCTTTGACGCGGCCATAGGGGATCACATCACTTTCGACGCCCGACATACCGCCAATCACGGCATAAGACCCGATACGCACAAATTGATGAATTGCGGCAAGACCGCCGATCAAGACAAAATCACCTACCTGAACATGACCGCCCAAGGTGGCATTGTTCGCCATGATGACATTGTTTCCCACCCGGCAGTCATGTGCCACATGGGTAGACATCATAAACAGCCCATGATCGCCCACGATGGTTTTCATGCCGCCGCCGACCGTACCGGGATTCATGGTGCAATGTTCACGGATGGTGTTGTGACGTCCGATGATTAGTTCCGAAGGCTCACCTTTATATTTTAGATCTTGTGGCGGCGACCCAATCGATGCGAACGGATATATCACCGTTCCTTCGCCAATGGTCGTACGTCCGTCCACCACCACATGGGATTTTAAAATGACCCGGTCACCCAAAACAACATCTGCCCCCACCACACAGTAAGGGCCAATCTGCACATCTGCACCCAGTATGGCCTTAGGGTCAATGATCGCGGTGGGGTGAATCTGGGTCATCATAACCTTGTTTAAACGGGTTAATTTTGTCCCGCAAGACACGAAGTTTGACAAAACATGACAGGTATTAACCCCCTGAAGACGTTACATGTCTGCGGTGCGATCCATGATCATGGCGGCAAAAACGGCCTCGGCGTAGATCACCCCGTTCACCATCGCTTCGCCTTTAAATTTCCAAACATTCTTGCGGTTTTGGATTTTGGTCACGTGAATATGCAGGGCATCACCGGGGGTCACGGGCTTTCTAAATTTCGCTTCGTCAATCGACATGAAGTAAACAATCTTGCCGCGTGCTTCATCGCCCAGTGTTTTAACCACCAAGCAAGCGGATGTCTGTGCCATCGCTTCAATAATCAACACACCCGGCATCACCGGCCAGCCGGGAAAATGACCTTGAAAATGCGGCTCGTTGAAGGTGACATTTTTTAAACCGACCGCCCGTTCCCCCGGAACAAATTCAATGATCCGATCGACCAGAAGAATGGGATAGCGGTGAGGGATCATCCCCATGATGTCATTGATATCGGATAGCGTGTTCATAGATTTGTTTTTATTCGCTTTTTTGCCGTTTCGTCAAACGTTTTAATGTGGCCATCTGACGCCAAAATTCCTTAATAGGGGTTCCCGGCATGCCCATAAGGGTCTCACCCGGTTCCATATCCCGTATAACCCCGGCCTGAGCCCCGACACGGGCGCCTACTCCCACCGTTAAATGCCCCGCCACACCAGATTGCGCGGCCATGACGGCATAATCACCCAGAACCGTGCTCCCCGCGATGCCACATTGTGCCACCAGCACACAGCCCTTGCCGATTTTGACATTATGCGCAATTTGGACAAGGTTATCGATAATTGTTCCCGCCCCAATCACCGTATCGGGCCCCGAACCACGATCGATACAGGTATTTGCGCCGATTTCCACATGGTCTTCGATAATCACACGCCCTAGTTGTGGTACTTTCACATGGCCGCCCGCCCCCATGGCAAAACCAAACCCATCCTGTCCCACCCGGACACCCGGATAAAGGCGCACAGCAGACCCCATAACAGTATGCGAGACGCTCGCTTGCGCCCCAATCCGGCATTTTTCCCCCACCACGACACCCGCACCAATGACGGCACCAGGTTCAATCCACGTGCCTTTGCCAATGACGGCATGTGCCCCGATGACAACATGGTCGTCAATGACGCATCCCGGGGCGATATCTGCAGAGGGATGAATGACCGCCGTGCTGGCGATCTGCGCGGCAGGAAACACGTCCGGGTAAAAAATCTGCGCCGCCAAGGCATAGGATTTATAAGGTTGCGTGGAAAAAAGTAAGATCACCCCCTCAGGCGCGATATCTTTCATCCGTGGGTCGATAATACAGGCCGTCGCCTTGGTCTGTCGGAACATGTCCCGGTATTTTGGATTGTCCAGAAAAGAGAGATGACCTTGACCGGCCTGATCAAGCGATGCCACATCCTTCAAGACAGGATCAACGCCCGAAGGTGCCTGTATCTCAAGCCCCAGTTTTTCGGCTAACGCCCGAACAGAAAGGGGGGAGAGTTTTGAAAAAAAACGGCTATCGGCCATATGGCCTCCGCCTACTCAACTTTAAGCTTGATGGACGATACCTTAGCATCCAGCTTGGACAATACAGACTGGGTGATATCCATTGATTTCTCAACGATGACGATGCTGTCACGGTTTAAAATAAGTTGATATTTCTCTTTTTCGGCAATATCCGCCGTGACCGCCATAATATTTTCGCGGAGCTCCTGCATGGCAGACGATAATCCTTTATCCAAAGAGGCCTTGCGCGTTTGCAAAAGCTTGCGCGTTTCGAGCAATTTTTCTTCAAATTTTTTACGCTCTGCCGCGAACTCATCCGCCGAGATTTTATCTTTTTTCTCAATCAGTTTCTTTTCATCTTCCCGCAGGTTCTTTTCCTTGTCGGCAAATTCTTTTTGGAACTGATCGCGCTTGGACTTTAACTGCTCCTGCACACTTTTTCCGGCCTTGGATTGGTTCAGCAGGATTTCAACATCCACCACCCCCATTTTGACCTCGGCATGCGCAGGAACGGGCATTCCTGCCATACAGAAGATCACCACAAAACACAGAAAAAATTTATGAAAGTTCATCATGCTCAATCCAACAAGTTAAACGCTGTTAAAAACGTGTCCCAAAGCTGAAGCGGAACGCTTCTTCTTTATCAAAGTCTTCTTTGGCGATGGGGAACGCCACATCCACGCGGATCGGGCCGAAACCAGACCGCCATGAAATCCCAAGACCTGCGGCCGCACGAATAGAATCTTTGTCCACAATGCCGGGGCCCGTATCATCCAATTCCCACAATGACCCGAAATCCGTGAAGGTATGACCAGAGACACCATATTCTTCCGGCAGGCCAATCGGGAATGTCAATTCTGCCGACCCACGGTAATACAAGTTCCCGCCAAGCGCATCATCTGTGGCACGGTCACGAGGACCAATCCCGGAACGTTCAAACCCGCGAAGCGTATTCCCGCCCAAGTAATAACGTTCATTGATTTTGACATCTTCGTCGCTATACCCGCCAATTGCCCCGGCTTCGCCGAGCAGGCTGAAGATCACAGATTTTTCGTACACAGGGTAGTAATAAACCCCGCCCAATTTACCCGAAACATATTTGGCATCCCCGCCCAAACCGGCAACCGCCGTATCAAGCCACGAATATAAGCCTTCGGTGGGGAATAGCGTGCTATCCCGATCATCAAAAGTCAGGCGCTGGCCAATCGAAGATGTATCCCGCTTGCCTTCCTGACGGCGGATGAACAAGGATGCATTGGAATCAACATCCGTGATTTCGTTTTGTTCGTACCCGTAAAACCACGTCTGACGCCAATGTTCGGACAACGGATATCCGGCGCGGAGTTTACCGCCTGTGCGTTTTTGATCGTACGAGCTTTCATCCTGAAAATCCGTGGTCACATGGAACACATCAAAGCCCGCCGATAAATCACGATCCATGAAGTAAGGTTCGGTAAAGGAGACATCAAACTCGCTCCGTGAACCCGCAATCGTGGTGGAGAAAGAAAGCTGTTGCCCTTTACCCAGCAAGTTGCGTTCCCGGATGCTTAAGTCCGCCAAAGGACCGTCTTGTGTCGAGAAACCAGCCCCGATTGAAATTTCGCCCGTTGATTTTTCGGCGACCTCAATATCCACAACCGTTTTGTCAGGTGCAGAACCGGGAATGGTTTTGATGGTGACATTTTCAAAAAAGCCCAAATCGCGTAAATGTTGTTCGGATTGCGCCAGTTTGGAACGATTGAACGGATCCCCTTCGGAGAGTTTCAGTTCACGGCGGATCACTTTATCGATGGTGCGAACGTTGCCGTGAATATCAATACGTTCAACGAACACACGCGGGGATTCACCGATATTGAAGGTAATATCCACGGTATTGGAGGTCTGATTACGGACAATATCCGGCGTAATATCCACAAACGCATATTGCTTGTCGCCCAGAATATCGGCCATGCCCGTGGTGCTGGCCTCAATCATATCAGCATCATACCATTCGCCGGGCAGGATTTTGACAGATTCGCGCAATGCCCCGGCATCAAACCCCTTGAGGCTTGAATCAATGGCAATCTGCCCAACTTTATACCGCGCGCCTTCATCCACCGTGAAGGTCAGGTAGAAATCTTCTTTGTTCTGCGATAATTCCGCCACCGCCGACACAACACGGAAATCGGCATACCCATTGGCCAGATAGAAACGACGCAATTGCTCCTTATCGAATTCGACCTTGTCCGGGTCATAGGTGTCAGACGAGCTAAAGAATTTGTACCAGCGTTCTTCTTCTGAGGCCAATTCCGCCCGAAGCGCATCATCGCTAAAGGCTTCGTTACCCACAAACCGAATGCCCTTGATGGTGGTCACGTTACCTTCTTGGACTTCAAACACAAGATTGACCCGGTTTTGATCCAGTTCAATCACCTTGGGGTCGACATTAGCGGCAAAACGCCCACTGCGTTGATAGACATCGAACACCCGCGCCACATCATTTTGTACTTTTGTCCGGGTAAAGACCTGACGCGGACGCAAGGAGATTTCAGACAATAATTCTTCATCTTTGATCTCGGTATTACCTTCAAAGGCAATCTGATTGATGATCGGGTTTTCGACCACATCCACAACCAGCGCGCTTCGTTCCTGACGCAATTTCACATCAGCAAAAAGCCCCGTGGCAAACAAATTCTTTAGCCCCCGATCCATCGTTTCCGAGGTCAAGGGTTCGCCCATTTTTATATCCAGATAGGTGAGAACGGTGGCGGGCTCAATCCGCTCCACCCCATTCACGCGGATTTCCCGAACGGAATCCTGCGCCATGGCAGAAAATGGGATCAGAAAACAGGCCAATAGGCCGAGAAAAAAGAATCGTGTGTTCATGGAAACCGAGGATAAGTGATTTAGGAAAAAAGAAAAACCCTTTTGATCAAGATGCCTTATAGAACCAACTGAAGAATATCATTCAGATTAGCAAAAACCATAATAACAACAAGGACAACCAAGCCAAAGCGAAAAGCATATTCCTGCATCATCTCGGAAAGGGGTTTGCCGCGCACAGCTTCAATTCCATAAAACACCAAATGCCCACCGTCTAGCATCGGAATAGGGAAAAGGTTAATCAAGCCCAGATTGATCGATAAGAGCGCGGTAAAGCTGATGAGTGCCGCGACCCCCAACGTGGCCATATCCCCCGCAATCGCGCCAATCCGAATGATTCCGCCCAGTTCAGTGGCACTACGGGTGCCGGTGACAATTTGCCCCATGGCGGTTAAGGTACTGGTGGTGACGTCATAAGTCTCCCGAAGGGCGGCCTTAATACTGCCGAACAAACCCCATTTCACCACGTCATCGCCTTGTTTTTCCGCGACAATCAGCGTGCCATAAAGTTCATCGGCAGGAGATTTCATCCCCGCATTCGCCTCGGCCATCGGTTTAATGTTCAAACGGTCGAACGTCCCGTCCGATTTGGCCAGATCAATCGTCATATCCCGCCCCAAACGCGCGACGATCAAACGCCGTGCCTGATCGGCGTTTTGCGTTTTCTGGCCATTGACGGCCTTAATCCCTTCGAGGGCAAACCCACTGCCTGGCCCCATAATCCCAAGCAAGCCTTTGGAATGTTCAAACCCGAAACGGTCGGTAATAATTTCTTTTTTCGGGGTGGCATTCAAGGTGATCTCTTCTCCGCCGCGCAACACAACAAACGTCATGGGTGTATCCAAGGCAATGGCCACTTCACGGCGGACTTGTTCAAATTTAACAATGTCCTTGCCATTCACGCTCAGGATTTTGTCATGAGGTTTAAACCCGGCCACATCGGCGGCAGAACCGACAATCACCGAGGATGCCATGGGCGGGGTCACGGGCTGGCCGTAAACAGCAAAAAGCCCGGAGAGCAACATAATCGCGAACAGAAAATTAATGGCAGGTCCAGCAAAAACAATGGCTGACCGTTGTCCCACAGGCTTGGCGAAAAAGGCTACGTTCCGCTCCTCTGGCGTCAAAGGCCGGGTGATTCCGCCTTCTTCGACTTTGTCTTTATGCCCCGCCGAGGCCGGGTCAGTATCACCGAACATTTTTACATACCCGCCCAGCGGAATGAGCGAGAGTTTCCAGCGCGTCCCGTGAGAGTCTGTATAGCCACATATTTCTTTTCCAAAGCCAATGGAAAAAACTTCGACCCGAACGCCGCACAGACGCGCCACAATGTAATGACCCCATTCATGGACAAACACCAGCAAGGACAACACCAGAATAAACGTGCCCCCAAAGAGCCAGACATTGCTGGCGATTAGTTGTAGCCAGCTAAAAATATCCGTCATGATGTTACTCCTGCTTGTTGATGTCGATAAAGAGGCTCACCCTTGGTGAATCCCAGTTCCGACTGTATCTCGTCCCGTACCTGACAATCAACTGCCAACACATCCTCCAGCGAGGCGAGTTCTCCCCGCGGCGCACGCGTGACGGCCTTGTGATTAATTTTATATATATCGGCAAACGAAATCATGCCGCGCAAAAAAGCCTCCACCGCCACTTCATTCGCCGCATTCAACGCCGCCGCATGAGAAGAAGATAATCCCAGAACGTCATACGCCAAGCCCAGTGCCGGAAATTTTTGGGTACAAACAGGTTCAAAGGTTAATGGTGTTAAGGTAGTCAGATCCAGCCTTTGTGCCGGCGACGCCTGTCGATCTGGCCATGTCAGGGCATATGAAATCGGCACGCGCATATCCGGCGACCCCATCTGCGCCAACATAGACCCATCTTCATATTCCACCATTGAATGAATGATGGATTGTGGGTGAATCACTACATCAATTTTATGGGCAGGCATGGCGAATAGATGATGTGCCTCAATCACCTCAAGTGCCTTGTTCATCATGGTGGCACTATCGATGGATATTTTTTTGCCCATTTGCCAGTTGGGATGCGCCAAGGCCTGCGCCACCGTCGCCGTCGATAGGGTATCCGCAGGCCATGTCCGAAAAGGCCCACCGGAAGCAGTCAGAATAAGGCGCGTGACTGCCGTATGGTGCGCCGGATTTAAAATCTGGAATATGGCGTTATGTTCGCTATCGACTGGTAATATCTGTGCACCGTAACGGCGCATAGTATCCATGATCAAAGACCCGGCAGACACTAAGGGCTCCTTATTCGCCACCGCCACCGTTTTACCGCGCGCGAGTGCCCGCATTAAGGGTCTGATCCCTGCCATACCCACAATCGCCGACATCGTCCAGTCACAAGGCATGTCGGCGGAATCGCATAAGGCATTCTCCCCCGCCGCGACCTCTATGGACGTTCCGGACAAGGCGTTTTTTAAATCCGCATATAAATTGGGGCGTGTGATGATGGCTTTTTGGGCGCGGCACGCCATCGCCTGTTCAGCTAGCATGGCCACATTCTGGTGGGCGGTTAACACCTGAACTTGATATTGATGGGGATGGGCGTTGATAACATCCAAGGTGTTTTTACCGACAGACCCGGTGGACCCCCAAATAGAAACGGTTTTTACCATCCGTGGATCATCCACAGGCATATCATAAACACAGGCGCGGCCAGCAAAAGCGAGTCAATGCGGTCTAATATACCGCCATGCCCGGGGATCAAATTGCCGGTGTCTTTTACGCCGACGCGGCGTTTTTGATAGGATATCATGACATCCCCCACCTGCCCCACCCCGGCCAGCAACAAACCCAATGCCCCCGCCAGCCACATATGACCGAACAGGGCAAACTGAAGATCAAACAGCATCATGACAATCGCACTGCACGTCATCCCACCCAGCAGACCGGATATTGTTTTATTTGGGCTTAAGGTCGGTGCCATCTTTGGCCCCCCTATTTTTTTGCCGGTGAAATAAGCCCCGATATCACACGCCCAGATGGTGCCCAATAACGCAAAGGTCAAAACGCCGCCGCCGGGCATACCCATCCGGATAAAAATAAAAGCAATAAACGCCACCGACAGATACACACTGCCGATGATCATATCACGCCTTAAGGTTGAACTTTTCAAGGCCATGTTCATCCATTCATTGAACGACAAGGCCAACGCCGCCGTGACCGCGAGATAAAAAAAGATGCCGCCCATATACACGGCCAAAATAAATATCGGCGCGAGCACCGCGACAGAGGCTACGCGCTTGGCCAGATTGCTCTGGAGCAGGTCACGCATGTTGAACCGCCCCAAAACGGCGCTCACGCTTGGCGTATTCGGCCATGGCATATTCTAAATCCGACTTGCCGAAATCCGGCCACAGGGTATTGGTAAACACAAACTCGCTATAGGCACACTGCCAGAGCAGGAAATTGCTAATCCGTTGTTCACCGCTGGGACGGATAATAACGTCGGGGTCTGGCATGCCGTGGGTCATTAGGAAGGTGGGGAAAAATTCTTCTGCGGTCTCGTACCCCGGCGTCAGCCCTTTGTCCACCACCTGTCGCGCATACGAAGCGGCGGCGGTTAAAATTTCATGACGACCGCCGTAATTCAGCGCAATGGTCAGCGTCAAACCTGTATTACCCGCCATCAACTGTTCGGCACTTTCAATCATTTGAACGATATCCGGTGACAGGCCTTCCCGGGAACCAATCATCTTCAGGCGAATATTATTCCGGTGAAGTTCGGCGGTCTCCGCCCGAAGAAACATGCGAAGCAGGCGCATCAGTTCGTTGATTTCATCTGCAGGCCGTCGCCAGTTTTCAGACGAAAAACCAAACAATGTGATAAACGGAATATTCAATTCCCCTGCCGAACGCACCACACGCTTGCACGCCTCTACCCCCTGATGATGCCCCGCTGTTCGGGGCAGACCGCGCTGTTCTGCCCATCTGCCGTTACCATCCATGATAATGGCGATATGGCGGGGAATCTGAAAAGGATGACCGGACATCGGGCATTACACCGTCATAATGTCTTTTTCTTTATCCGCGAGAGATTTATCAATGCGGCCAATGACATCATCTGTCATTTTCTGAACATCGGTCTCAAGACGTTTTTGCTCATCTTCAGAAATGCCCGCGGCTTTCATTTTCTTGATCGTTTCCATGGAATCTCGGCGGACATTGCGCACCGATACACGTGCCTGTTCGGCATATTGTCCGGCCACCTTGACCAATTCCTTACGGCGATCTTCCGTCAAAGCCGGGATCGGCACGCGGATCAATGATCCTTCGGCCTGCGGGTTTAAATTTAATCCTGATTCCCGGATGGCCTTTTCAACCGCCTTGGCGTTACTGCCATCCCAGACCTGAACGGATAATAAACGCGGCTCAGGCGCACTGACGCTCGCGACCTGATTAAGGGGCATTTTGCTTCCGTACACTTCCACCATCACAGGTTCCAACATGCTGGTCGACGCTCTGCCCGTTCTAAGCCCTGAAAATTCCTTACCCAGAGAGTCAATCGCCCCTTCCATGCGGCGCTTGGTTTCATCCTTGTTGAATGACATATCTGTCTCCTTGATGTTAATGATTATTTATCTGATACCACGGTGAAAGTGCCGGTACCGTCAATCACCCGGGCAAAATTGCCTTCTTCGCGTACATTGAACACCACAATCGGAATGCGGTTTTCCCGCGCCAGTGAAATGGCGGTGGCGTCCATCACTTTCAAATCCTTGGTCAACACATCCATGTAGGTTAATTTATCAAAACGCTTGGCAGTTTTATCTTTTTGCGGATCAGCCGAATAAACACCATCGACCTTGGTGCCTTTTAGCATCGCACTGCAATTCATTTCCGACGCCCGAAGTGCCGCCGCCGTATCGGTGGTGAAATAAGGATTGCCCGTACCGGCCGCAAAAATCACCACCCGGCCTTTTTCCATGTGACGCATGGCTTTTCTGCGGATATAGGGCTCACAGATCGCGGACATCGGAATGGCCGACATCACCCGTGTTTCAACTTCGATTTGCTCCAGCGCGTTCTGAAGCGCGAGCGCATTAATAATAATCCCTAACATGCCCATATAATCGGCCTGCGTACGATCCATACCTTCGGCCGCGCCAGATACACCGCGAAAGATGTTCCCTGCCCCCACCACCACACAGACCTCAACCCCCCTATCAATGACTTGCTTGATATCTTTGGCGACGCGCTTGACGGTTGTGCTATCGATCCCGAATTCATTGGGCCCCATCAGCACTTCGCCGGACATTTTCAAAAGAACACGCTTAAAAGAAGGATGAGGTAAGGACATCGGGGCACTCTCTTTCAGGGCGGACTGTGTCATGGGAAATAACGTAAGGGATGTCTGGCAGATTGTCTATTCTAATAGATTTTTAGGTGGATTTTTGGGCACTTGTACGCTGGTCTTGAAAAAAACCCCTCTCAGCGGAGAGGGGTTTTTAACAAAATGACGTATTAACCGTTGGCCACCTTGGCCACTTCGGCGGCAAAATCGGTTTCTTCTTTTTCAATACCTTCACCTAATTGGATGCGGGCATATCCAGCCAGCGTGACGGGCGCACCGACATCCTGAGCGGCGTTTTCCAGAAGTTTTGAGATTTTGGTTTCACCGTCGATGACAAATTTTTGTTCCAGAAGGCAAATTTCCTCATAGAATTTATTGATACGGCCAGCCAACATTTTTTCCACGATATCAGCAGGCTTGCCTTCGGCTTTCGCCTGTTCACGGAGTACATCGCGCTCGCGTTCAATCGCTGAGGCATCCACATCTTCGCGGCGGAGATATTGCGGGAAGGCGGCGGCCACATGCATGGCAATCTGTTTACCGAGCGCCTCCAGCTTGGCTTTATCGCCCTCAGACTGAAGGGCAACCAATACACCGATTTTACCCAAATTCGGGGCAACCGCATTATGCATGTATCCCACCACCGTCCCTTTGGACACGGTCAGTTTCGACATACGGCGTACGGCCATGTTTTCGCCGATCTTGGCAATCAGATCCGTGAGCGTATCTTGAACATTCTTGCCCCCGATATCTGACGTCAATAAGCTGGCATGATCCGCGGCCTTGGTCACGGCGGCAGACGATACCTTGCGAACAAAGGCTTGGAATTCTTCGTTACGTGCCACGAAATCCGTTTCGGAGTTAACTTCCACCACCGCGCCAGTCGTGCCCGATACTTCGACCGCCACCAGACCTTCGGCCGCGGTGCGGGATGATTTCTTGGCCGCCTTGGCCAGACCTTTTTTACGAAGCCAATCCACGGCGGCTTCGATATCGCCCTTGTTTTCAACCAGCGCGTTTTTGGCATCCATCATGCCTGCGCCTGTTTTTTCACGCAGTTCTTTTACCATTCCTGCTGTAATCTCGGCCATTTTGTATCCTTTATCAAAAAAATTAGGTGATCAGATGTTAAGCCTGCCAAGACAACGCCCCGGCAGGTTACATGTTGTTACATTACGCGGCGGCGGCTTCTGCCTTCGGGAGATCGACCTTGACGTCCACGGCCGCACCGGTATCCACCCCTTTTGCCCCTTGTTCAGCGCGCAGACCATCCAGCACCGCTTCGGAGAACAGGTCGCAATACAGCTCAATCGCACGGAGCGCATCGTCATTCCCGGGGATCGGGAAGGTCACGCCTTCAGGATCAGCATTCGTATCCAGAATAGCGAAAACAGGGATATTCAATGTTTTGGCTTCTTTGATCGCGAGGTCTTCTTTGATGGCGTCGATGATGAAAATGGCATCGGGTTTTCCGCCCATATCCTTGATCCCGCCCAAAGAGGATTCCAGCTTGTCACGCTCGCGGGACATCATCAGGATTTCTTTTTTGGTCAGACCTTCAGGTTTTGCCAACAACGTATCGACTTCACGCAGACGGGCAATCGAATTGGAAATGGTCTTCCAGTTGGTCATCATCCCGCCCAGCCAACGGTGATTCACATAGTATTGGCCGCAACGTTTGGCGGATTCAGCGATTTTTTCTTGTGCCTGACGTTTTGTACCGACAAACAGCACACGGCCACCATTAGCGACAATGTCGCGCATAGATTTTAACGCCACGCCCAACATCGGCACGGTCTGTTGTAGATCAATCACATGAACGCCGTTACGCACCCCAAAGATATATTGGCGCATTTTGGGGTTCCAGCGGCGGGTGTGATGTCCGAAATGAACGCCAGCTTCGAGTAATTGGCGCATTGTAAAGGTTGGCATAGCCATGGGTCGTCTCTCCTATTAGGTTCCAGTTATGTCCTCTGCAGGGTTGGTCTTAATTTCTTAAGACACTGGGAAGGTTCCCTGCATGTGAAATACCCCCACCATGGGGGCTTGGCGGCTATATGCCCCGTTTTAGGGGCGAAATGCAAGCAAAAAGTAAGGGGAGAGCCGCGTTTATCGCTCTTCGATCCGGATAACACCCGGGGTCGCCCGAATAGCCTGTATCATAGCAGGCGAAACGCTGTAACGGCCTTTTAAGGCTAATTCTGCCACCTGCCCTTCGGGTAGATAGGCATGGACACTTATTTTTACCAATCCCCGCCCTTCAACGGCCATCAAATCCTTTAACTTGGCCGCCGGCGCAGGCGCATCCAGATAGATAATCATCTCATTCAACTTGCTGGCCATGGCTTCATCGAGTAAGGCGATCATTTGCCCGGTGTAACGCACTTGGTCTTCCTTGGCTTCGGCATCCACGGTCAACAGCAGAGTATTGCCCGTTTCCAGCAATGTCCGATACCGCGATAACGTATCGGCAAAAATCATCACTTCATAGACACCGGAGGCGTCCGACATTTGAAGAAAGGCGAATTTATTACCCGATTTAGCCGACACGCGTTCCTGTTTTTTAATCAGGACACCCGCCATTTTGACTCGGCTGGATGTTTTATGTTCGATTTCAGACAACACATCAACCATCGGAACAATCCCCTGCCGGCGCAATTGCTCTGCCTTACTATCGAGTGGATGGGACGAGAGATAAAACCCCACCGCATCAAATTCATATTTCAATTTCTCAAGCGGGTCGATGGGTGCCACCTTGGCCAGCGCGGGCAAAGTCTCTGATCCCGTGTCAGTATCACCGAATAAACTCACCTGTCCGCTTTCCCGCGCCATGGCTTGTGCCGACATGTGGCGTATGAGTAATTCAATATTGCCGAACAAGGTTGCACGGTCTGGGTACATCGTATCGAACGCCCCGGCACTGACCAGACTTTCGAACTGTTTTTTATTCATGCTTTTGGGGTCAACACGGGAAATAAAATCAGGCAGGTCTTTAAAAATACCGCCCCGTTCTCTCTCGGCGATCACTTTATGCATGGCACCTTCGCCGACACCTTTTAAGGCCGCGAGCGCATACCGGATAGCCCCATTCTCCACCGCAAACATAACGGATGATTTGTTCATATCCGGAAGCAAAAGCTTGATGCCCATCCGGTCGAGTTCCTGTTTGAACATCGCCAGCTTATCGGTGTTCCCGGCATCCAGCGTCATCGTGGCCGCCATGAATTCAACGGGATAATTCGCCTTCAGCCATGCCGTTTGATAGGCCACCAACGCATAGGCGGCGGCATGTGATTTGTTAAACCCGTATCCGGCGAATTTTTCGATCTGTTCAAAAATGGCTTCGGCCTGCGCCTCGGGAACTTGTGAATGCTGTGCCGCGCCTTGGACGAACTGCTCTCGCTGGGCATCCATTTCGGATTTAATTTTTTTTCCCATCGCCCGGCGAAGCAGATCAGCGGAACCCAATGTGTAACCCGCCAGAATTTGCGCGGCCTGCATGACCTGTTCTTGATAGATCATAATCCCGAATGTTTCTTCCAACATCGGTTTTAATTTGGGGTGCAGATAATCCGGCGTCTCAATCCCGTTTTTAACGGCAATATATTTGGGAATATTATCCATCGGCCCCGGACGATAAAGCGCGACAAGGGCGATAATATCTTCAAACCGGTTGGGTTTTAATTTCCGCAGGACATCTTTCATCCCCGAACTTTCTAACTGAAAGACCCCCGTCCCCTCACCGCGCGACAGTAAGTCATAGGTGGCCGTGTCATCGAGTGGAATTTTGAGAATATCAATATCACGCCCGGTTGTTTCTTTGATAAAGCCAAGTGATTTTTTAATAACGGTGAGTGTTTTAAGGCCTAGAAAATCGTATTTCACCAACCCAGCATTTTCAGCATATTTCATGTTGAACTGCGTTACAGGCCATTCAGACCGCGGATCACGGTAAAGCGGCACCAGTTCATATAAGGGGCGGTCACCAATCACCACACCCGCCGCATGGGTTGACGCATGACGATATAGCCCCTCAAGCTTCAGGGCGACATCAATTAATTTTCGGCTGGTATCATCTTCATTGACCTTAGCTTCCAGATCTTTGTCCTGTTTCAAGGACTCTGCCAATGTCATCGGATTTGCTGGATTATTTGGAATCATCTTCGCGATTTTATCTACCGCGCTATAGGGCATTTGAAGCACGCGCCCCACATCCCGTACGGTATTGCGTGCCTGAAGTTTTCCGAATGTGATGATTTGCGCCATGCGGTCATGGCCATAACGTGCCTGAACATATTTAAGCACTTCATCCCGGCGATCTTGACAAAAATCCACGTCAAAATCCGGCATGGAAATACGTTCCGGGTTCAGAAAACGTTCAAACAGGAGATTGAATTGAAGTGGATCAAGATCCGTGATCTTCAGCGCCCACGCCACCACAGACCCCGCCCCGGAACCCCGTCCCGGCCCCACAGGTATATCTTGATCCTTTGCCCATTTGATAAAATCCGACACGATCAAGAAATAACCGGGGAACCCCATCTTCCGGATCACATCTAATTCAAATTCCAAACGGTCACGATAGGTTTTTTCGTCGGCATAATTTTTAAAATGTGCCAAACGCCATGTTAGCCCTTCACGGGCTTGATTAACCAACTCATCAGGTTCAGACAAACCGCTATCCGTGACGAAAGGCGGCAGAATCGGCTTTTTCCCTTTGAGTAAAAAATGACAGCGGCGGGCAATGGCAACCGTGTTCGCAATCGCTTCGGGGATGTCTTGAAATAAATCCGACATATCTTCGGCTGATTTAAAGAAATGATGCGGGGTAACGCGCCGGCGATTTTCTTCAGATATATATCGTCCTTCGGCAATGCATAACAACGCATCGTGCGCTTCGTGCATTGAGGGGTCGCCAAAAAAACATTCATTCGTGGCCACAAGAGGTATACTCTCGGCATAGGCCAAGTCTATCAGAAATTCTTCGTTTTTATCTTCTTCAGGAAGATTGTGTCGCTGAAGCTCGATATAAAATCGATCCCTAAAAATATCCTTTAAGGTCAGGATATGGTCTCGGTGTATGGCCCCGTGTGCAGGCCCCCCAGATAAGCAGATTAATCCGGCCTGATGCGCCCGAAGCGCGTCGAACTGAAGGGTAAAATGCTGGCTGCCCTCGGCGGATAAATAGGCATCACTCACTAATTTCGAAAGATTGATATATCCCTGTTCGTTTTGAACCAGCAGAACAATCTGGCTTACGGGTTCCAGCGTGACCTGACAGCCGATAATCGGCTGAATCCCCTGATCAATCGCCGCCGTGGCAAATTCCAACGCGCCAAACAAATTGTTCGTATCCGTCATCGCTACGGCCGACATGGCATTCAGTTTGGTTTTTTTGACAATATCTTTAGGGTGCATCGCCCCTTCGGCCAGTGAATACGCCGAATGAACACGTAGATGTACAAAGCCAGATACAGGGTCAGACATGTATTTTCTTTAAAAAAACAGAAGCGATTACAACATATCTTACATCGCGGGAGAGGTGTTTTTGAAACGGAAAGAGCAGTCTAGCCACAGGATAAATCAACCCGTTCAAGAATGTCATTTGAGGCACGATCTGGGGGTTAAGGACATGCGCCGCATATCGGGACAAAGCCAAATGAAAAATATCAGGCTGACGATCATAAAAACGAGAAAGACTCACGAGAAACAACCATAATTCCCGTGCTTGCCAAAAAACGGGGGTGTTATCTGACTCTGGGATATCTTCTTCAAAATCTATCCATCCCACCTGTCCGCCGGGCGTCAACACCATATCGTTCACTTTGGCACGGCCATGATAAAGACCCAGATTATGCGTATGCGCCAAGAGAAGAGTGGCTTTTTCAACAATATTAGATACTTCAGACGCGGGGCAGTTCTTTAAATAATCCTGAAGCGTTGACCCCATGTCCCCCAATAAAAGCCAGTCTGTTGTAAATCCCACAACGGGGGGAACGATTAATCCCTTGTCCCGAAAACGCGCCATGCGACTGACTTCAACCAAAAGTCCACGAGAGCCCCCCGGACTCGCGGTTGGACGCCAGTTCGGCACGAAATACCCAACGAGCACTTGAAGGACATGCCAAAAGCGAAACTTATTCGGGATCGATTTCTTAAGCCAATATATTTGATCCGCATGTTCCATGCGTGTGACGCGATTTTGAGACGACGACATCGTTTCTTGTATCTTGAGGCGTAAGCCGGGATCTTCAGGAACGAATGGGACAATCATGAACAACGCGTGACTAATACGTCATCACTCTCCCGTTTTTGATCTCCAGCGTTCTATCCATCCGCTCGGCCAGATCCATGTTATGTGTGGCGACGAGCGCGCTAATTTTTACACTTCGTGTCAGCGTCATGAGCATATCAAACACCCCTTCGGCGGTTTCTGGGTCAAGATTGCCCGTCGGTTCATCGGCCAATAATAATTTAGGGCCATTTGCCAATGCTCTCGCGATCGCCACACGTTGCTGTTCGCCTCCGGATAATTTGGCCGGACGATGATCCAGACGATGTGACAGCTTAAGCCCCGTTAATAACTCCCGGCTAATCTCCTCAGCTTGCTTACGGGATTTCCCTGCGATCATCTGGGGGATCACCACATTCTCAAGCGCGGAGAATTCAGGCAATAAATAATGGAATTGATACACAAACCCCATATATTGGCGGCGCAACGCGGTGCGCGCATCATCCGGCAGGCGCGTGGCATCCTGCCCATCGATCATAATCTTGCCTGTGGTTGGACGATCCAGAAGACCCAGTGTTTGAAGAAGCGTTGACTTACCAGAACCGCTGGGCCCTACCAAGGCCACAATCTCCCCGGGCTTAATTTCGATATCGACGTTGTGGAGAACGCTTAAGCGTTCATCCCCTTGGGCATAAATGCGCCCGATACCTTCGGTTTTGAGGATATAATCAGGCATAGCGTAATGCCTCTACCGGATCCAGACGCGATGCGCGCCATGCCGGATACAATGTGGCGGCAATGGATAGGAAAAGTGCCATGCCAATAACCAATATCACTTCTGACCAATCCACGACTGCGGGCAGTTGCGACAGAAAATAGATTTCATCTGCAAATAATTCCGTATCTGTTAATTTTTCTAAAAATTGACGGATAGATTCAATATTATAAGCAAAAGAAACCCCAATCAATGCCCCCACAGCCGTTCCTGCGATACCAATACTGGCGCCCGCCAGAATAAAAATTCGAAGCATATTACCCTGCGTTGCCCCCATGGTGCGCAAAATCGCAATATCCCTGCCCTTGTCTTTGACCAACATAATCATGGATGAAATGATATTGAACGCCGCGACAATAATAATCAGTGTTAAAATCAAAAACATGACATTGCGTTCCACATTCAGCGCATTGATGAATGATTTATTGGCATCCCGCCAATCATATACCCCGGCGATCCCGGCGGTTTTCATGTCAACTTCAGGTTTGACCTGATCCGCAATATCAGCGCTCTTTGCCATGACTTCCAGTGAATTGACCGCATCCCCCATCTGGTAAAAATTTTGAGCAGAAGATAACGGCATAAACACAAAGCCATTATTATATTCATACATACCCACATCAAAAATAAGCCCAATCACAAACGCGCGCGATCTCGGCATTGTGCCAAAAGGCGTCGCTTTACCCTTCGGCGCCACAAGGGTGACAGTATCTCCTATATTTAACTTAAGCCGCTCGGCCATGGATTTACCCATCGCCAGAGACCCATCTTTGAAATCCGTGATACTACCGGCGATAATGGAATCAGATAAAATGGGCTTGGTGGCAAAATCTTCACGCCCTAGCCCGCGTACCACGGCACCGGTAGCACTTCCCTGATGGGTCAACAGAGCCTGACCTTCGACAACAGGCCGGACAGCCTCGACACCGTCTATTTTTTCGAGTGTATCGGAGAGCGAGAGATAATCTGATAACGGGCCAGATGTGGCATAGACATTTAAATGTCCATTCAACCCCAGAATACGGGTGACCAATTCCTGACGAAATCCATTCATGACAGACATGACAATAATCAAGGTGGCGACGCCCAGCATAATCCCCATAAACGAGAACCCGGCAATAACCGACACGAATCCCTCAGATTTACGGGCGCGTAAATAGCGCGAAGCCATCATGCGTTCAAAAGGATTAAAAATCATCAATACGCCTTAGCGAGCAGGACGGTCTGTCCTTCGTCCTCAAACGGCATGACGCGCGCGGTTAAACTATAGGTTTCCTTGATGGCTTCAAGCCCTGTATCCTGAAGCAAGGATACAGGCACTTTCACACATCCCTTACCCTCCGCGTGATAAAATGACTTAACATCCTCTAACGTTTTTAAATTTTGCGTATAAGCTGTCTTGAGTGCCGTTGATTTTGATAAAAGACTGTCGTGAATTTGATCCAGAATCTGTGGCAAAGTTTCAACGAATTCATGAACGGCAAGTGTCTTTTTGGATTCCTTGCCAAGATCCCGGCGGACACAGGTCACCTGCCCTTGTTCCACCTCGCGTGCCCCGACTTCAATCCGCACCGGAATACCCTTTTTAACAGCATCCCACATTTTGTCGGATGATCGCATATCCCGGTTATCTGTTTTCACGGAAAAGCCCTTGGACTTAAGTTGGCGGGTTAATGAATCACAGAAATCCAAAATGGTTGAAGTCTGGGTATCGTCTTTCATCACCGGAATAATCATCACCTGTGTGGGCGCGATACGAGGCGGCATAATCATCCCATCATCATCCCCATGTATCATGATCAAGGCACCGATAGTACGTGTGCTGAATGCCCAACTGGTGGTGTGAGCAAATGTTTCCTTGCCATCACGATTTTGATATTTAATGCCGCAACTTTTGGCGAAATTAGTACCCAGATTATGAGTGGTCGCCGCTTGAAGAGCTTTACCGTCCTGCATGATGGATTCAAACGCATAAGTCTGATCCGCGCCGGGAAAACGCTCTTCGGCGGTTTTAACGCCCTTATATCCATCAAATGCCAAATAATCGCGGAAGAATTTTTCGTACATATCTAGAATCGTCAGGCAATCTTTTGTTGCCCCGGCATCATCTTCGAACGCACAGTGACCCTCATGCCAGAAAAATTCAGACGTACGCAAGAAAAGACGCGTGCGCATTTCCCACCGCATGACGCTTCCCCACTGATTCAATTGCAACGGCAAATCACGGTAGGATTGAATCCACCGAGACATAGCATCGCCAATAATGGTTTCAGACGTGGGACGAACGACAAAGGGTTCCTCAAGTTCTGCCTTGGACGATGGAATCAAACCACCCTTACCATCTGCCTCAAGACGGTGATGTGTCACAACGGCACATTCTTTGGCAAATCCTTCGACGTGCTGAGCTTCCTTGGCCAGAAAACTGACAGGGATCAAAAGCGGAAATGCCGTGTTCTGAACACCATAATCCTTTAGCCACGGATCAAATGTCTTCTGCATATTTTCCCACAATGCCCAGCCGTAAGGCTTGACGATCATCGATCCACGCACCGGGGAATTTTCCGCCAAATCCGCGGATTTAATCACGGCTTGATACCATCCGGCGAAATCATCTTCACGGGTTGGCGTAATCGCCGTCATGGGTTTTTTCGGGGTATTCTTTTGGGGCTGGTTCATGGCTCTAACTCTTTGCGGCTATATCGCATTTTACGTGGTTCAGGGGGAATTATCACAACATCTTCCGAATTTTCAGCGCGGGCGTCAACAGGTTCCGGCGGCTCCGCCTCTAAAGGTTTGGCGTCAAGTGCCGGGACTTCTTTCGCCATATCCCCTGAGGATGCAGTAGAAACCGGGTGGACGGCAGATGATATACCGCATAAGGCATAGGCTTGGGACGTGATATCCCGGCCATCATACACAACCCGGCCATTTTTATATATTTCCAGGAAACCCAAAGGCGATTTCATATCAATCCCAGCTGGCACCGACATATTTTGAAGGCGAGAAGCCATATCCACCGTCAGCGGCGCCGTGATCACTTCGGGCACCGTCATCGGTACGGAATTGATATCCGCAGGTACCACGGGCCTGCCTTTGACATCCTGCCCCGGTACAAAATGAACATCTGATCTGGGTTGATGTGCCGATAAAATTCGGCATTCTACAGGTTCAGATTGCGCCAAAACCATCTGAGGCCACATACACAAAATGATCAGGAATAATCTGGTCACGTTCATTTGATTTTATCCTCAGCCGCCATCAGGCTGGCGATGGCATAAAAATCAATCACATTGGCCTGAATCAATAACCAGATAATAATCCAGATTCCTGTGGAGATGATGCCCGTCCATAAAAATTTCTGAGCAATGCGGGGATTGACCGGCGCGCTTCCGGCATGGCCCAAATCTTGGGCCTCCGGCGCACGATTCCCCCATGGCAATACCATGAACAGAACTGTCCAGAAAATCATCAAATAGACCATAATGCCTGTTAATATGCTCATACTCTCACCACATGAACGGAAACTTTTGGTTTAATCTTTAACGCCGACTCAACAAAACGGCGAATGCCCACACGCACTTCTTCAGAAAGTTTATCATTCTGCGCTAAATCTTTGGCGTTCATATCATCCAGAATGAATTCTGCTTCATCGAGAATATCTGATTCAAAATCTATCCCGTCATCTGCCTCAGGATCAACCAGACCTACCGTCGTCACCTGAGGGTCAGAGGCGATTTTACCTTTTTTATCTAATACAAGCGTTACATGTACCGCGCCGCTATATTGAAGTTTACGCCGCTGAACAATGGCCTGATGATCCGCCGGGATAATGCGCCCCGGTTCAACCGCCAAAAGACCCGTTGAGATATGATCCACAATCTGCGGCGTGCCGGGGGCCATTTTAATGACCGAGCCATTATTCGGAATAATCGTATGCGGGACTTGGCAGGATTGCGCCAGTTCTGCATGCGCTTCGAGCATCGTGCGTTCCCCATGCACCGGAATAACACAGGCCGGCTTCAGCCAGCTTAACATCTGCGCGATTTCATCCCGTGCCGGGTGACCGGAAATATGGATGCAATGCGCCGTATCGCGCGGGGAAATGGTTCTGACTTGCGAGGCCGCCAAATTATTTTTGACGGCCATAATTTCTTTTTCATTACCGGGAATAGGCCGAGATGAAAAAATAACCGTATCTTTGGGTGATAATTTAATGGATGGATGTTCTCCCCGCGATATCCGGGATAATTGCGCCCGTGCCTCGCCTTGGGAACCTGTCACAATCAACACCTGTTTGTCTCGGGGAATACGGGGCAGTTCATCTTCGGACACGAAATGATTCATGTCATCGAGCAACCCGCATTCATCGGCGCAGGATAACATGCGGTGCAGGGAACGTCCGACAACCGCGACCTTACGTCCGGAAGATTTAGCCGCCTTGACGATTGACCGGATTCGCCCCACGTTCGATGCAAACATCGTAATCGCAATACGGCCTTCACATTCCTTAAAGACCTGAGTCAAACCCTCGGCCACGTCCTGTTCCGATCCTGACACGCCGGCGACTTCGGCATTCGTGGAATCCCCGATATACGCGATGACGCCCTTTTTACCAATATCCTGAAATGTCGCTGGGTCTGTGATTTCGCCTAAAACGGGTTTGGGGTCTAAATTCCAATCGCCACTATGAAAAATATTCCCAAGCGCAGTCTGAATAAATAACGCACAGGTATGGGGAATAGAATGCGACACCGGAATAAATTGAACCTGAAAGGGCGACAGGGAAATCGTTTCCCCCGGCGATACAACCCGAATATCTGCTGTGCGGCATTCCGGATTTTCGTTTAATTTTTCCTTGAGCACTTCGGCTGTGAACGCTGAGCAGTAGATCGGGCATTTTAAACGCGGCCATAAATGCGCGACTGCCCCGATATGGTCTTCATGCGCATGGGTGATAATCAACCCCGAAAGATTTTTACGGCGCGTAGAAATAAAATCCGGATCAGGAAGCAAGATGTCAACACCGGGAAAACGCTCATCCGCGAACCCCAGCCCGCAATCCACGGCCAGCCACTGACCCTGATACCCATAGACATTTAAATTAACGCCAAATTGTTCTGCGCCGCCCAGAGGAATAAAATAAAGTGACTCAGGTTCAAAAATCATTCTGCGGCCTGTCTATGGGATAAAGTCTGGCTGAGGTGCAGAAGACCTTTGATAGTGAGTTCATCATCCAGTTTTTGGATGGATTTTGTACCCTTGGCAATTAACGGTGCCAACCCCCCTGTTGCAATCACCAAAGGTTGAGCCCCCAGTTCCTGCGAAATCTTGGCGATCATCCCCTCGACCAGTGAAACATAGCCCCAGAAAATACCGGACTGCATGGCCTCGACCGTGTTTTGACCAATCACGCGATCCGGCTGACGGACATCAACCTTGGGTAATTTAGCGGCCGCCCGGTGAAGGGCGTCTAGGGACAAATTAATACCTGTGGAAATAGATCCGCCCAGATAAGCTCCCTTATGATCAATCACGTCAAACGTGGTGGCCGTACCGAAATCAACCACCACCGCCGGGGTTTGATAAAATATTTTAACCGCCAATGCATTGACCAGACGATCCGCCCCGACTTCCTCGGGCTTTTCCAGCAAGACCGAGAGATGATCCTTGATCAAAGCATAATCAACAATATGGGGTTTAACGCCAAAATGTTTGTCACAAAATTGAATAAGATGAAAATTTGCGGCGGGAACCACCGAGCTCATGATGACATCTGAAATATCCTTAAACATGATGCCCGCCGATAAGAACATCTGGGATAAAAAGGCGGCATATTCATCGGCGGTCTGGCCGCTGTCGGTGCGGCATCGCCACGCCGAAAGGCGCGTCTTTCCGTCATAGGCGGCAAACACAATATTCGTGTTCCCGACATCAATCACCAGTAACATATTATGCCTTTCCAAAATGAACATCCCCGGATCGGATGATATTCACTTTATCGCCCTGCGCCAATTGCAGAAACCCTTGATCGTCCAAGCCTTGGAATATACCCGTCAAGGTCACTTCGGGCAAACGTACCGTAATTTCCTGTCCCATACCATAGGCCTGTGCCAGCCATGATGCGCGAATAGGCGCAAATCCCTCTTTGACCCAACATTCGTACAAATCCCCCAGATGAAACAGCACCCGATCCCGAAAGACGTTCACATAGATTGGCTTGTTCGCCAAGGCGTGAAGGCCGGCTCTCCCATCCGGCGGTGCCAGAATATTTACGCCCATCCCGACATATAATTCAGTGACTTCACCATCCCCCAGTGCCGTTTCCAAAAGAATGCCGGATACTTTCAGGCCGTTGATCAAAATATCATTCGGCCATTTTAACTTTTTGGCGTGGATGGTTTGGACATCCAGATATTCATCCATCGCCCGGGAAAGCGCGAGTGCCGTCACAAACGCCATCTGCGCCGTTTGGTCTGGGGGCGTATGGGGACGGAATAAGACCGATAGATACAGGTTACCCATGGGGGAATCCCAACTATTCCCGTGACGTCCGCGGCCAGATGTTTGCATCAAGGCCTGAATGGCCGTGCCTTCGGGCGCGCCCTGCGCGGCGCGTTGTTTTAAAACATCCTGCGTGCTTTCCGCACTGGCTAGAACGGAAATGTGCCAATCCATGTTTCCATCCAATTCTATGAAAGGCTAGAGGGTATCAGATATACAGCCGCCGTACGGCAGATATCGAGCAATGAAGACGGACTGATGATAAACAGCAGTATAAAACCAACAGATCCCGCCAGAACAATCCATCTCCCCCAGGATATATGGCCATCATATGGCTCTGCCGGGGTATCAAAGAACATCACCTTGATAACCCGAAGATAATAATAGGCCGATACCACAGACGTCAGCACCCCGATGACCGCCAGCACATATAAATGAGATTCCATGGCCGATTGAAAAATCACGAACTTGCCAAAGAACCCGGCCAAGGGCGGAATACCGCTCATCGAAAACATCAAAATCGCCAGAATGTAGGCCAGTTTGGGCATATGGTGGGACAGCCCGGCCAGATCAGATATTTTTTCTAAATTCACATCCTGACGGCGCATGGACAAAATCACGGCAAAGGTGCCCGCCGTCATAATCATATAAACAGCCATGTAAAAAATCAGACCCGACAGGCCAGCCGTGGTTCCCGCCGCAATCCCCATCAAGGCATACCCCATATTGCCAATAGAACTATAGGCCAGCAGGCGTTTAATATTTTCCTGCCGTAACCCGGCAAACGCCCCCACCAACATCGACGCCGCCGACAAAATCCAGATAATTTGTACCCAGTCATCCTGAAGCGGGTAAAACGGCTCAAACACCAACCGGGCGATCAAGCCCAAGGCCGCCAATTTGGGCACAAGGGCAAAAAACGCGGTGACGGATGTCGGCGCGCCTTCATACACGTCCGGCGTCCACATATGAAACGGAACCGCTGACACCTTGAACGCCAACCCGGCTAGAATAAACACCATCCCGATGAGCGCGCCCAGGGAAATTTCCGCACCCAAGGCCTGACCGATCAAGGCAAAATTGGTGGTGCCTGTGTATCCGTATATCAAGGATATCCCGAACAGCAAAACCCCTGACGAGATCGCCCCCAGAATAAAATATTTCATACCCGATTCCGCGGAGCGTAAATGGGTACGCCGTATCGCGGCCAGCACATACAGGCTTAAGGATTGAAGTTCAAGTGCGACATATAACGATAACAAATCATGCGCCGACACCATCAACATCATCCCAATGCCTGAAAACAGGATCAAAATGGGGTATTCAAATTTTAAAATCTGTTCCTGATATAGATATTGAATCGATAAAATCGCTGATACCGCCAACCCGACCAGGATAAAAATTTTGATCAGTTCAGCATAACCATCCATCACGAACATGCCGCCCAATGTCTCGGCACGCCCGCCATCCCCGGACACCACCATCACCGCGGCAATCCCATAACACACAACACTTGCCCAGCTGATTAGACGAAGGCTCCGGTTGCCCATAAATGCCCCAACAACCAGAAGCACCATCCCGGCTACGGCCAGAAAAAGCTCTGGTGCTAAGGGCATCAAAGAGGATAAGGAAAAGTCACTCATGGTGCGGGCTCCCCGGAAGATCTTGTGTCTGAAATAGTCTGGGTGCCGGACGCCAGATCCATCTGCTCTTGTGTCTGCTCATATGCGTTGATCGCGGATATATAGTTTATTCTTAACGCCTCAAGTGACGGGGAGACGCGGTCCATCACTAGCCCCGGCATAACCCCCAATGCAATCACGGTCAACGCCAGCGGAATTAGATAAAATTTCTCAAGCCCTGTAACATCCGGCATGGCAGAGGCATCGGTGTGCACAGGCTCCCCGAAAATCACCCGGCGATAGAGCACCAGCATATAGGCCGCGCCCAATACAACACCGGTCGTGGCGAATAACGCCACCCATGTGCTGGCTTGAAACGCGCCCATCAAGGTTAAAAATTCACCCACAAACCCCGATGTCCCGGGAAGCCCAACAGACCCCAGCATGAAAATCATGAACAAGGTGGCGTATTTGGGCATGTTTTTGACGAGACCGCCATATCGTCCGATTTCCCGTGTATGAAGGCGGTCATACACAACCCCAACGCACAAGAATAATGCCGCCGAAATAATCCCGTGTGAAATCATCTGGAACATCGCCCCATCAAGCCCTTGGGATGTGGCCGTGAATATGCCGAGCGTGACAAACCCCATATGCGCCACAGACGAATACGCAATCATCTTTTTCATGTCTTCCTGAACCAGCGCCACCAACGACGTATAGATAATGGCGACAATCGACAGGCCGAACACAAGCGGCGTAAAAAAATCACTGGCGAGTGGAAACATCGGAAGTGAAAAACGCAAGAACCCATAGCCCCCCATCTTCAGCAGAACCCCCGCCAGAATAACGGAACCCGCGGTGGGGGCTTCGACGTGCGCATCGGGAAGCCATGTATGCACCGGCCACATCGGCATTTTCACGGCAAAACTGGCAAAGAACGCCAGCCAGAGCCATATTTGAAGATCCCGGGCAAATTCCGTGTTCATCAGAACGGTGATATCCGTGCTCCCGGCATTGATATAAAGGGCAAGTAATGCCAATAACATTAACACCGAACCTAAAAGCGTATAGAGAAAAAACTTGAAAGCCGAATAAACGCGGCGCGCCCCGCCCCATATCCCGATAATTAGGAACATCGGGATCAAGACTCCTTCGAAGAACACGTAAAACAAGACGGCATCCAGCGCGCAGAATGTGCCAATCATGAAACATTCCAACACCAAAAACGCGACCATATATTCACGCACGCGTTTTTTAACGGACTTCCAACTCGCCAGAATACAGATCGGCGTTAAAAAAGCCGACAGCACCACAAAGAACAGGGAGATACCATCGACCCCCATGTGATAAGAGAGCCCCAATGATTCAAACCAGACATGTTTTTCAACAAACTGAAAGGCCGAAGACGTACCATCAAACGCCGACAGCAGACACAAGGATAACAGGAATACAACCGTGGAGGTAAACAACGCCACCTGACGGGATCGGCGCGCCAACGCGTCTTCATCCCCTCTCAGGGCAAGAATGACAAAAGCCCCCGCCAAGGGCAGGAAGGTCAAAAGTGAAATGAGCGGAAAATCAATCATCGTATTTAGCCTTGTTTATGCCTGCCCCGTCACCATTTTAAAAAACATCCATGTCACCAAGGCAATCAACCCTAAAATCATGATCAAGGCATATTGAAACACATACCCGGATTGAAACCGGCTTAAAACCCCGGCGACACGTTGTGATGTGTTCGCCACACCATCTGGCCCCAGACCATCGACAATATTTTTATCCCCCTGCCAGAACGCACGCCCGAGCCGAAGGGCATTCGTGACAAAGGCGGCATGATAGGCTTCATCGAAAAACCATTTATTGTAAAAAAGTGTATGAATGGGGTTAAACGCCGAAACCACTTTCTGAGGCAGGCCTGTTTTCCAGCCGTAGAAAACGGCGCCGAGCAAAAGCCCCAACGCCCCAATAATAATAGGAAGTAGTTTCACCCAGAGCGGGACGTGATGCGCGCCTTCCAGCGTATCATTTTCAGGCAAGACAAAAAGGCTATCCTGCCAGAATGCATGGCGGTTCCATTCATGGCCGTGGGTGCTTTCTTCGACAACAGGCGCCTCAACGTCATGTTCAATCACAACATTTTCTGTAGCCACAACCTGAGTCGCATGAGATGAAGCACCTGCCCCGCTCCCGACAAACGATTCATACCCGAAAAACCCGGCAAAGAGTGCCCCCACCGCCAAGATCATCAATGGAGACAACATGGACGGCGGCGATTCATGCGCATGATCATAGGTGTGATGATCCATGCGCGGCTTGCCGTGGAAAGTCATGAATAATAAACGGGCAGAATAAAACGCCGTCATCAAGGCGGCCGCTATCCCCATCCAGAACGCATAATTCCCAAACCATGTATGGTCAGCAAAGGCGGATTCAAGAATGATATCCTTGGAATAAAAACCCGCAAAAAACGGCATCCCGGCCAGCGCTAGAGACCCAATCCACATCAGCACATAAGTGGCTGGAATTTTCTTCCACACACCGCCCATGTTCCGCATGTCCTGTTCATGATGAAGGGCATGAATGACCGAGCCTGCCCCCAAGAATAACAAAGCCTTAAAGAACGCATGGGTCATCAGGTGAAAAATGGCCGCGCCATAGGCCGAAACACCCAAGGCAAAAAACATATAGCCCAGTTGTGACATGGTCGAATACGCAATCACGCGCTTGATATCAAATTGTGTCATGCCGATCGTGGCCGCGACAAAGGCGGTGGTTGCCCCCACCAATGTCACCAACATCAAGGCCGTTGGCGCATATTCAAATACCGGGGACATACGTGCCACCAAAAACACACCCGCCGTCACCATCGTGGCGGCGTGAATAAGGGCGGATACAGGCGTGGGGCCTTCCATCGCATCTGGAAGCCATGTGTGAAGCCCCAATTGCGCGGATTTACCCATCGCCCCAATAAAGAGCAACACACAAATAAGCGTCAGCGCATGAATATCCATGCCAAGGAAATGATATGTCAGGGCGGCTTTTTCCGGTGCCATAGCAAAAATCGTATCCATATGCACTGTGCCAAACACGGCAAAGGTCGCGAAAATACCCAGCGCCAAGCCAAAATCCCCGACTCGGTTTACCAAAAAAGCCTTGATGGCTGCACTATTGGCACTGTTCTTTTGGTTCCAGAACCCGATGAGCAGATAGGAAGCCACCCCAACCCCTTCCCAGCCAAAAAACAACTGAACCAGATTGTCGGATGTCACCAACATCAACATGGCAAAGGTAAACAACGACAAATAGGACATGAAGCGTTCCTTGCTCTCATCGTGGCTCATATACCCAACCGAATAGATATGGACACAGGCCGACACGATATTGACGACGCACATCATCACGACCGTCAACTGGTCAATCTTCAAGGCCCAATCCACTTTAAAATCACCGGACGTCATCCAGTGCATTAGCACAATCGTCCGCGGATCCCCCTGCATATCATTGCCAAAGACCACATGAATGAAGAGCGCACAGGACGCGAGTGCGGCCACAACCACCCCGGTGCAGGTGACAATCTGGGCAAACCGGTCACCCAGACGCCGTCCCAGCAAAAACGCCAGCAGAAAAGCCAGTAACGGCGGAAAAACGGCAAGCAATTCCATGGCGCGTTATCCTTTCATCGCCGAAATATCTTCAACGCCAATAGATCCCTTGGTGCGGAAGAAAACTACCAGAATGGCCAGACCAATCGCGGCTTCGGCGGCGGCCACGGTCAAGATGAACATGGTAAAGACCTGCCCCGTTAAATCACCCAAGAAAGATGAAAAGGCCACAAAGTTAATGTTCACCGCCAGCAACATCAATTCAATACACATCAGGATGATGATGACATTTCGGCGGTTTAGGAAAATACCGAACACGCCAATCGTGAATAATATGGCGGCGAGTGACAGGTAATGGGACAGTTCAATTTCCATGGATTAAATCCCCTTGCCGGGCGTAACTTTTTGAATATCCAGCACGTCTTGGGGTCGGCGGGCATTTTGATCAGCGATTTTTTGGCGGCGTACCCCGGGACGCCGGCGATGAGTCAAAACAATCGCCCCGATCATCGCCACCAAAAGAATAAGCCCTGACACCTGAAAGGCAAAAATATAATCCGTGTACAGCACGCGCCCCAAGGCTTCGGTGTTTTGAACCGTTTGATCCATCGGCGTGATCCGGTTATCCATCGCCGACGGCGCGATATGCCATCCCACAAAAATAAAGATGAGTTCCGCCAGTAAAATCCCACCCACGACCAACCCGATCGGGACATATTGCAACGCCCCCTGACGCAGTTCGGAAAATGAAATATCCAGCATCATCACCACAAAAAGGAACAACACCGCGACCGCGCCGACATACACGATGACTAAAATCATCGCGACAAATTCTGCCCCCAACAGGACAAACAACCCGGCCGCATTAAAAAAGGCCAATATCAGGAACAACACCGAATGAACCGGGTTTTTCGCCGTAATCACCATGATGGCGGCAAAAACGGTCATCAGGGCAAAGAGGTAAAAAGCGATGGCTGAGATCATGATGAGATAACGAGTTAGAATCCTGTTTTGACGACCTTTTTAATCGCTCTCTGGCACGGGCGCAAGGCGGGGACAGATAAAAAAATGACTTTATTGTGTCTTGATTTTATGAATTCACCGTTCAGAATAATTTCCTGTGAGTCTTCCTCATCGGTCTCGTTCCTCTCGCCCTATCTTGGAATAATATGACAAAAAAATACCTCATTCCACTCGCCCTGCTCTGCCTTTCCCCCTCTGTTACCATGGCTCAACAAACAGACGGTGATACAGGCTTGTTGTCCTTTGGTGTAGGGTATTACGATATTTTCGATCATGCGGGTGCCGCCGATTTCAGACTGGAATACAGATCCAGTCATCGATATTTCTGGCATATTAAACCATGGGCAGGGGCTGAAATCACCTCGGATGGGTCGGTGTGGGGCGGCGGTGGATTGCTCGCCGATATTCCGGTGGGAGATGATTACTATGTCGCACCGTCATTGGGTGTGGGTCTCTATGCACGGGGGAGCAGTGATAAAGATCTGGGGTCAACCATTCAATTCAGATCTCAGATCGAAGGCGGCGTTAAATTATCATCCGGCGCGCGGCTGGGCGTGGCCTTAAGTCACCTCTCGAATTGTCATCTAGGCGATGACAATCCGGGGACGGAGGTTTTAAATCTCTACCTCCATATACCTATAGAGAAATTTTAATTATCCAAAACGTCCTGTGATATAGGATTCTGTACGTCTATCTTTGGGCTTTACGAACAAGGAGGAAGAACTTCCCTCTTCAATGATACGTCCACTGGCGCCTTCTTTCAACAAAAACGCCGTTCGATCCGATATACGTGCGGCTTGTTGAATATTGTGTGTCACGATTACAATCGTATATGTGCCTCTAAGTTGATTGATGAGTTCTTCAATTTTTGCTGTCGATCTCGGATCAAGAGCCGAACAGGGCTCGTCCATTAAAAGAATATCAGGCTTAACTGCCAAGGCTCTGGCGATGCAAAGACGTTGTTGTTGCCCACCTGACAACTCAGAACCTGATTTTAATAAGTCAGATTTTACCTCATCCCATAAGCCTGCACGCTGTAGTGACGTCTCAACTATACCATCTATCTCTGCTTTGGTTAACGCCAAACCATGAATTTTAACACCAAAAGCAATATTATCATATATAGATTTGGGAAAAGGGTTAGGCTTTTGAAATACCATACCCACCCGCGCCCTTAAAGAAGTCACATCCTGAGATGGCTGGTAGATATCTTTGCCATTGATAAAGATAGATCCCTCTGTGGTAACAGGAGACTTTGAATTCGTTTCGTTCATACGATTAATGGATTTAAGCAGGGTGCTTTTACCACAACCGGAGGGGCCAATGAGCGATGTCACCGTTCCGGGATATATCGCCATATCAGGTATCTCTATGGCGGCAGCAATTCCATAAGAAACTTTTAAGCCTTTGATAGATATCTTGGGATCAAGCCCCGATACATCTATCGTATCTTTACGAACTAACTCATCATACATAGAAAAACTCTTATCAAATCAGTAGCGCTATGTCAAAAAAATTAACGATATAAAGCATCCGCCGCGAGGTTGGACGCAATCTGCGCTTCCCATCGGTCGCCGTTATCCAGCAATTTTTGTTTGTTATAAAATAATTCTTCACGCGTTTCCGTGGCGTATTCAAAATTGGGGCCTTCAACAATGGCATCCACCGGGCAGGCTTCCTGACACAGACCGCAATAAATACATTTGGTCATGTCGATATCGTAGCGCGTAGTGCGGCGGGAACCGTCCTCGCGCGGCTCGGCCTCAATCGTAATGGCCTGTGCAGGGCAGATCGCCTCGCATAATTTACAGGCAATGCACCGTTCCTCGCCGTTGGGGTAACGGCGCAAGGCATGTTCCCCTCGAAACCGAACCGACAGCGGCCCCTTTTCATACGGATAATTAATTGTCACCCGTGGGACAAAAAACATGTATTTCAGGGTCAACATCATCCCTTTGACGATTTCGACCAGTAGAAAGGAATTTAAGAAATTTGTCATTTCAACCTACTAAAAAAATCTCAGATCAACACCCAGTTTAGAAGAAATATAGCTTAAATCACTACCCGTTACTGTTTTAACTTTATAACCCTTCTTAATTAGATCCTTGATATACAACTTATTATATATAAACGGAAAAACAAGCCAACTTAGACCGCCAGTCAATGGAAGGCAGATCAACATAACTGAGGCCCACCATAAGTCCCAGCGAAAAAAAGCTGGCAAAAAACAAAAAAATAAAGTTGTCCAAGAAAAACCTACAGGCGCAATTCTTACAATATTGCCCGTAGGATCTACGAATGTAATTTTTGCATAGGCCATAAAATCAAAATATTTACTCTCTACTCGGGCAAAGCATCAAACGCGATCAACGAACCTGCCACGACCAACACCCAGATCAGCGTGAAGGGCAGAAATATTTTCCAGCCCAGCCGCATCAATTGGTCATAACGATAACGGGGGAACGTCGCCCGCGCCCACAAGAAAAAGAACATAATTAAAAACGTCTTCAGGACAAACCAGACAAAACCCGGCACAACGGCCAGTGCCTCAATCCCGAAGGGCGGAAGCCAGCCCCCCAAAAACAGGACGACCGTCATCGCCGACATCAAAATCATGTTGGCATATTCGCCCAAGAAAAAGAGCGCAAAGGTCATGGATGAATATTCCACCATGAATCCGCCAGTGATCTCAGATTCGCCTTCGGGTAAATCAAACGGCGCACGGTTGCATTCGGCCAGAATAGACACCAGAAACACAATCAACATCGGAAATAGCATCACCTGAACCCATGCCGGGCGATCCGCCATAATAATTTCAGTCAGATTAAGCGACCCCGTGCAGAGCAAGACAGTGACAATCACCAATCCCATAGAGACTTCATAGGACACCATCTGGGAGGATGACCGCATCGCGCCCAAAAACGCATATTTGGAATTGGACGCCCACCCCGCCATGATGATCCCGTAAACCCCCATGGATGAAATGGCGAACAGATACAGAATGCCCACATTGATATCGGCCAGTACCAGTTTGTAATCAATCGGGATCACCGCCCACGCCACCAACGCCAGTGTAAACAGCATCATCGGCGCGAGCACGAACACCGCCCGGTTGGCCTGAGATGGGATAATCGTTTCCTTGGACAACAGTTTAATACCGTCGGCAATGGGCTGAAGCAGGCCAAAGGGCCCGACCGTCATAGGGCCCTGACGGCGTTGCATCGCGCCCAACACTTTACGTTCGGCATAGGTATAATACGCAACCGCCAGCAAGACCGCCCCCACAATCGCCCCGATATGAAGCAACATGAACGCGAGCGGCAAACCATAGACATTCCAGAGTTCAAGCATCGTTTAGGCGGCCTTTTTGTTAGTCTTGATAAACGGCGTCAGATCAGGCGGGGTATAATTCGGGCCCTTCATCACTTTGCCGTCTTCGGGTCTGCGAATGGGTTGGCCGTCTTCGCCCAGTTTCGACATGTTGGATCTGTGCACTTCGGCAAATGCAGATTCTTTCACATGTTGAAGTCCAAAGGACAAAAACGCGCCATCCAGCACATATTGAAGGTCAATCAACGCATCAAGCGTTTCCAGTACATCATTATTGGCCAGTGCCTCTTTTAATTCGTTTAATTCTTCCTGAAGCAGGTTAACCCGCAAAGCCTTGGTTGTCTCACAGGACAAATCAGGCGCGGGATGCACCGACAGCCCATAGGTTTCATGAAATTCCGTGACTTGTTCCAAGGTTGTTTTCGCCATCTTATTCTGCCGCTTCTGCCAAGGGGGTTTCCCCACGCGTAAAGACACGGGAACATTCCCGCAACGTATCTGAGGCTTGGGTGATAATGTTGGTTTGATAAAAATCTTCAACCGTTACATGAAAAGATTGATCCAACACATTGCCAGACATGCCAAATTTGTCCCAAGAGCCAATGGAAACCTCGTCCATCAAATCGAATTGCGGATATTCCCGCATCAATCGTGCCCGTATTTGGGACAGATCATCATACCGAAGCGGCGCGCCCCTATACCCGGATAAGGCGCGGATAATTTTCCAATCCTCACGTGCTTGACCCGGGGCATCCACGGCCTTGCGCGCCATTTGCGGGCGACCTTCGGTGTTCATATAAATGGCATTTTTTTCGGTATAGGCGGAGCCCGGCAGAATAACATCCGCCCGTGCCGCACCAGCACCCCCATGATGCCCCTGATAAATCACAAAGGCCTGTTTTGAAATACGGCTTATCGTTTCCGGGTTATCCGTCCCCAGAAGATACACGCACGACATTTGTTCAATCGCCAGAGGTTGCGGGGGGTAAAAACCAATTTCAAGTGCACCCACACGTCCGGCGGCCATATGAAGAACGTTAAACCCATTCCAATCATCAGACAGACACCCGATTTTTTCGGCTGTATCCTTTAACAAGGCGTGAAGCGCCATCGCATCAGGCCGTTTGAACACCCCTGCCCCGACAATCATCATGGGGTATTTGGCTTTGCCGGCATAATCCTGCGCCAGTTTGACCACATCTTTCGGCGCAGTACCCGCATGGGTATAAGGGTAGGTGAGTTCAGCCGACGCACCGACCAACACAACCTTCACCCGCCGATCCAGCCAGTTGCGGCGAATCCGGGCATTGAGCAACGCCGCTTCGTGGCGCGGGTTCACCCCGACCAGAATAATCAGATCCGCACGCTCTACCCCTTCGAGGGTTGAATTCATGACATAGCCCGCCTTAACGGACGGATCAAACATCGCGCCATCCACCCGGCATTCCACGTTCGAGCACCCCATCGAAGCCATGAGATCTTTAAGCGCCAACGCCGATTCCACATCCACCAGATCGCCCGCAAAGGCGGCCATCTGGGCAGGCGGTGTTGAGGTTAAGGCAGAAGCCGTCACGGACAAAGCCTCTTCCCATGTTGATTCGCGCAAGACCTTAGTTTTGGCATCCCGAACATAGGGACGATCTAGACGGTTTTTCTTCAGCCCGTCATACGCATAGCGCGTGCGATCATCGATCCATTCTTCGTTGATGGATTCGTTCAGGCGGGGCAGTATTCGCATCACTTCGCTTCCGCGGCTATCCACCCGGATGTTACACCCCAGACCGTCATGGATATCGATGGTTTCAGTCTTTTTTAATTCCCACGGGCGCGCCTTGAACGCATAGGGTTTGGATGTCAACGCCCCTACCGGACACACATCCACCATATTTCCCGATAACTCAGTATTCACCGCCGTTTCAATAAATGTACCGATTTCGGCATCTTCCCCGCGGTTTAATTGCCCCAATGTTTCAACGCCCGCGATTTCTTCACCGAACCGCACACAGCGCGTGCAGTTAATACAGCGTGTCATGACGGTTTTTATCAAGGGGCCTAGATTTTTGTCGGGCACGGCACGTTTATGTTCATGATACCGGGAACGGTCAAACCCATACGCCACTGCCTGATCCTGAAGATCGCATTCCCCGCCCTGATCGCAAATCGGGCAATCCAGCGGATGGTTAATCAGCAACATTTCCATGACGCCGTTACGCGCCTTTTTAACTTTGTCGGAATGGGTATAAACCACCATGTTATCACCCGCCGCCATGGCACAGGACGCGACCGGTTTCGGTGCCCCCTGAAGTTCCACCAGACACATACGGCAATTCGCCGGGACGGATAATTTGTCATGGTAACAAAAGCGCGGAATTTCAACGCCAATCTGTTCTGCGGCCTGAAGGATGGACGTCCCGGGGGATACCTCTACGTCCTGATCGTTGATTTTAAGTTTGGGCATGAAGACTTCCTAGCGAATGACTGCGCTAGAGTACACAGAGAAATTTATTTAAAAAAGCAAAAAAATACTGTGATCCGCCGCTTCTCTGTGGTTAAAAGAAACCCATGCCACAGCGGATAGAGGTTTTAACCACAGTAGAAGACGGACGCGCAAAAACCCTACAGGGGTATTTTGCCAACATGGGAAAATCGGTCAAGGTGCGGGTGGCGGATGTCTATACTCTGGAAAATGACATCCCTGACCCGGCCAATTTAAACCGTTTCATGACCTCGTTCGTGAACCCGGTCATCCAGCAAGCGACCTTGTCCACGGACGCCAAGCCTTCGGTGCCCGGCTTTCCCCATGACTGGGCGGTGGAAATCGGCTTTTTACCGGGGGTCACAGACAATATCGGCCACACGGCACAAGAACTGCTCGCCTTAACAAACCTCCCGCCCCAAGCCGTCTATTCCTCGCAGGTCATCCTCATCCAAGGAGATGTGGCAAAGGAAGATATCGACCAGTTCACCAGCACCCTTCATAACCCGCTGATCCAACGCGCGCATATTCAAGCGGGGGTAAAACCCCTGCCCGTGGTCATCCCTAAGGTAAAACTGGATAATAAGGGGATCGCGATCGATACCGTTGATTTGAATATATCTGACGACGCCTTGGCCCTGATCGGTAAGGACGGGATTGAAAATGCCGATGGGTCGCGCCGGGGGCCTTTGGGGATGTCGCCTATATATATGAAGGCCGTTCAGGCTTATTTTAAACGGGAAGGCAGACCCGCCAAAGACATCGAAATTGAAACCATCGCCCAGACATGGTCGGAACATTGCAAACATACCATTTTTGCCTCGCCCATTGACGACGTCAAAGGCGGGCTTTATCGCCATTACATTAAACGCGCAACAAACGATATCCGCGCCGCCAAAGGATCACAGGATATTTGTGTGTCGGTATTCAAGGATAATTCCGGCGCGATCATCTTTGATGACCAGTGGCTGATTACCGACAAGGTGGAAACACACAATTCTCCGTCCGCGCTCGACCCGTTCGGCGGGGCGATTACGGGCATTGTCGGTGTCAACCGTGACTGCATGGGATTCGGTCAGGGGGCAAAACCCATTTTGAACAGATACGGGTTTTGTTTGGCTGATCCGGCCTCAACACCTGCCTATTATCGCGGCAAGGGCAAAAAAAATAAAATGCTCTCCCCCGAAACCATCATGAAAGGTGTGATTAACGGTGTTAATCACGGCGGGAATTGTTCGGGCATTCCCACCCCGCAAGGGTTCTTGTATTTCGATGACCGCTATGCGGGAAAACCGCTGGTGTTTGCCGGCACCGTGGGGTTGATCCCCCGGTACATTAACGGCAAACCATCACATGAAAAACGGGCTCTGCCGGGTGACCGCATTATCATGGCGGGCGGCAAGGTAGGGCGTGACGGTATTCACGGTGCCACCTTTTCTTCTGTGGCGCTTGATGAAGGTTCTCCCGCCACCGCCGTTCAAATTGGTGACCCCATCACTCAGAAAAAAATGTCCGATGCCTTGATCAAGGAAATACGCGATCTGGGGTTGTATCACGCCATCACGGATAATGGAGCCGGCGGTCTGTCGTCATCTGTCGGAGAAATGGGCGGCGATAGCGGTGGGTTCTTACTGGAACTGGATAAAGTGCCGCTAAAATATCCGGGGATGCAACCTTGGGAAATTTGGATTTCTGAATCACAGGAACGCATGACCTTGGCCGTGCCGCCAGAAAATGTGGATCACTTGATTGCCCTGCTCGCCAAACGCGGCGTTAGTGCCTGGGATATCGGGTCGTTCACCGATAGCGGCCGGGCACGCGTCTCATGGCATGGTGATCTCATCATGGATATCGCGATGGATTTTCTGCATGACGGCGTGCCGGAAACACCGCTTAAAACCACCTTTACCCGGGGCGGTGAACCGGAACCTGATCTGGCGGAGCCTGATTATCGCGACGCCATGCTCTCCATGCTCTCGCGGCTGAATATTTGCTCCAAAGAATTTGTCGCCTATCAATACGACCATAATGTTCAAGGAAGCGCGGTTTTAGGGCCCCTTCAGGGTCGCGGAAAAGTTTTTGCGGAATCCTCCGTCTCTCGCCCTGTGCTGGGTAATCCGCGCGGTGTTGTCCTCTCCCAAGGACTCGCGCCTCGCTATTCGGATATTGATACCTATCATATGGCCACGGCCTCGCTGGACATGGCCGTACGGAATGCCGTGTCTGCCGGGTGCCCCATTGAACATCTGGCAATACTGGATAATTTCTGCTGGTGTTCGGCGGATGAGCCGGAACGTCTGGGGCAATTAAAACGCGCCTGTGAAGCCATTTATGACGCGGCCGTTGCCTATGGTACGCCATTCATCTCAGGCAAAGATTCCATGTTCAATGATTTCAAGGGATACGATGAACATGATAAACCCATCAAAATTTCCATCCCGCCGACATTATTAGTTTCAGGGATTGGTGTGATTCCCGATGTTACCCAGGCCGTCTCGCTCGATCCCAAACAACCGGGTGATCTGATTTATCTGCTGGGTACCACGCGCGATGAATTGGGCGGCTCTGAATATTACGCCCTGCACGGCAAACTCGGTAACAACGTACCGGAAACTGATATTCACGCAAACTTTGCGCTCTATCAAAAACTTTCCCGCTTTCCGTTGGCTTCCTCACTCGCCGTCACGCTCGGCGGCCTTGGTGTCACGTTGGCCAAAAAATGTATCGCCGGACAGATGGGGATGAACATTACCCTGCCGGATGATCTGCGGTTTGACTGTTATCTTTTCTCCGAAAGCACCGGGCGCGTGGTCGTCACCATCGCCCCTGCCGACAAAACGGCCTTTGAAAAACATTTTGGGTCTTCTGCGCGGGCGATTGGCACGACGACAGACCAACCTGTCTTAACCATCAACAGAATCAAAATTGATATAATGGACATGGATGTTGCCTACCGTAAAACATTAAAGGGGTATTGATCTTATGACCGCCAAAGCACTTGTGGTGGCCGGATATGGCCTGAACTGCGAAGAAGAAACGGCTCAGGCTTTTTCCTATGCCGGGCTTGGGGTCGTTATTCGTCATGTGAACGATCTGGCCGATAACCCCAAGGAACTTGAATCCGTCCAAATTCTTGCCATTCCCGGGGGCTTTTCCTATGGCGATGATACAGGGTCAGGTAATGCGTTTGCGCAAAAAATGCGCTTGACGCTGATGGATCATTTAAAAAAGTTTGTGGAACGTGACACGCTCACTCTGGGTATTTGCAATGGATGCCAGATCGCGATCAATTTGGGACTGGCACCGGCCTTTGATAAAAAATACGGGGAACGCGTGGTGGCGGTCTCCCATAACCTGACTGCACGTTATCAATGTCGGTGGGTGGACGTATCCGTGCAGTCCAGCACGTCACCATGGCTTTCCGGTATAACGCGCCTTCATGTCCCAGTGGCGCACGGCGAAGGCCGGTTCATGATGGATGACGGGGTACTTGCGACGTTGCGCCACCAAAAACAAATCGCCCTTCGGTATGTGAAGCCGGATGGGTCAGCGGCGAACGGTGAATTTCCTTTTTCCCCCAACGGGTCAACCGATGATATCGCCGGGATTACGGATGAAACGGGACGCGTGCTCGCGCTGATGCCCCACCCCGAACGCGGTATGTTCACATCCCAACGTGATGATTATGCAACCCTAAAAGATGCGGCGCGACGTGCCGGCAAATCCCTGCCTGATACCGCCGACGGCATGGACATTTTCAAAAACGCCGCGCATTATTTTGAAACCGCCAAATCCAGAAAATCAGCTTAATACTTAGGCCGCCTTCGCGGCTTTGCGGTAAGCGTGAATACGGTCTTCGACCTCGTTTCGGAAATGGCGCATCAGCCCTTGAATGGGCCAAGCCGACGCATCCCCGTGGGCGCAAATCGTGTGGCCTTCGATTTCCTTGGACACGTCCAGCAACTGGTCAATTTCTTCAATCGTGGCATTACCCTTCACTAAACGCATCATCATGCGCCACATCCAGCCCGTCCCTTCACGGCAGGGCGTACATTGGCCACAGGATTCGTGCATGTAAAAATAAGACAGGCGCGCAATCGCATAGACAATATCCGTTGATTGATCCATGACGATCAATCCTGCCGTGCCCAGACCACTTTGCACCGCGCGCAGAGAATCAAAATCCATCAATACGGTATCGCAAATCTGCTTGGGTAATAACGGACAGGATGAACCGCCCGGAATGACGGCCTTCAGGTTGTCCCATCCACCCCGAACACCCCCGGCATGTTTTTCGATCAACTCCCGCATCGGGATTCCCATTTCTTCTTCCACCACGCAAGGGTTGTTCACATGGCCGGAAATACAGAAAAGTTTTGTGCCGGTATTTTTTTCATCCTTGCCCAGCCCCGCAAACCACGCCCCACCCCGGCGCAAGATAGCTGGCACCGAAGCAATCGTTTCCACGTTGTTAATGGTGGTGGGACAGGAATAAAGACCCGAAGCCGCGGGAAAAGGCGGCTTGTTACGCGGCTGTCCTTTTTTGCCTTCAATGGATTCCAGCATCGCAGTTTCTTCGCCACAAATATAGGCACCCCCGCCGCGATGTAGGATGATATCAAAATCCCATCCAGATCCCGCCGCATTTTTACCCAGCAGACCCGCGTCACGGGCTTCAAGGATGGCTTTATGAAGGTTTGAGGCTTCGTCGTAAAATTCCCCCCGTACATAAATGACGGCTGTGTGAGCCTGCATGGCAAATGCCGCAATCAGGGCACCTTCGATCAATTTATGCGGCTCGTGGCGTAAAATTTCGCGATCCTTGCATGTCCCGGGCTCTGATTCATCGCCATTAATAACCAGATAATGCGGCCGATCCTTGACTTCCTTGGGCATGAATGACCATTTCATCCCGGTCGGGAATCCCGCGCCGCCGCGTCCACGCAGACCGGATTTTTTCATTTCCTCAATGATCCAATCACGCCCCTTGCCCAGAATATCTTTGGTATTATCCCAATCACCGCGTTTACGCGCGTCATTCAGCGAGAAGGATTCCCACCCATACAGGTTTGTATAAATTCTATCGGCATCGTTCAGCATTAGATCACCCCTGCTTTTTTCGCCTGATCCATCAGGGATGTCGGCCCCGCGATGGACATCGACCCCTTGCGCCCGTTCTGAGGGCCTGAAGGGGGGATCACATCCTGACGGAAGGATTTTAAAATCTCGACCATTTTTTCGGGCGTTAAATCCTCGTAATAATGATCGTTGATCTGAACCATCGGCGCATTGGAACATGCCCCCAGACATTCGACTTCCATGATCGTAAAATATCCGTCATCCGTGGTATCCCCCACATGAATGCCCAGATGTTTTTCTGCCGCCTGAAGCACACCTGACGCATTACAGAGCCAGCACGGAGTCGTGGTACAAAATTGAAGCAAGTATTTTCCGACAGGTTCAAGATTATACATGGAGTAAAAAGTCGCGACCTCATAGACCTTCATAGGGGCGACGCCGCAAAGCTTGGCTACCTCATCCATCGCGGCACGGGGAATCCAGCCGCCATAGGGCTTGGCTGATTTTAACCCATCTTCGCCCACCTGACGCTGCGCGAGATCCAGCAGTGGCATAATCGCTGACTGGTCACGCCCTTTCGGGTAACGGGCAATAATTTCCCGCACCTTGGTCACATCGCGAAAGGCGAAACTGGCGGGCTGAAACGGGGCATTTAAGGCAGTTGATTTTTTCATTTTTATATCGTCATTCCCGCGTAAGCGGGAATCCAGTTTTTATAGAGAGTTATACAAATCTTGCCAAGTCGGGTTCATGTCTTCAATCATACGTAACTTCCAGTTTCTTTCCCATTTCTTTAATTGTTTTTCTTTCAAGATAGCTTGGCTCATATCTTCGTAAATTTCATACCAAACAAGCTGATTCACCTTATATTTTTTTGTAAATCCCTCTTGCTGTTGCTCTTTATGCTCCCACACACGTTTTCTTAAATCTGATGTCACACCAATATAAAGCGTTCCATTTCTTTGGCTGGCCATGATGTAAACACACGGCGTTTTCATTTTTACGCTAGATTCCCGCCTGCGCGGGAATGACGTTTATCTTTCATCTATCAATCTCTCCGAACACGATGTCCATGGAACCGATATTCGATACCACATCGGCCAACATGTGTCCTTTACTCATAAAATCCAGTGCCTGAAGATGGGCGAAACCAGGCGCACGAATATGACACCGATAGGGACGGTTAGACCCATCGGATACCAGATACACGCCAAACTCTCCCTTGGGGGCTTCGACAGCAGTATATGTTTCGCCGGGGGGCACATGGTAACCTTCGGTGAATAATTTGAAATGATGGATCATCGCTTCCATGGATGATTTCATTTCCGAACGCGGCGGCGGTGATACCTTGTAATCATTCACCTTATAATCACCGCCCGGCAAATTGTATAAACATTGCTTCATGATCTTCAGCGACTGGCGCATTTCTTCCATACGCACCAGATACCGTGCATAACAATCCCCTGTTTTGCCGACGGGAATATCAAATTCCATTTTGTCATACACGTCATAGGGCTGAGATTTTCGGAGATCCCACGCCACGCCAGACCCGCGAAGCATGGGGCCGGTAAATCCCCAATCCAAAGCCTGCTGAGCCGTGGCCACGCCAATATCAACGGTTCTTTGTTTAAAGATACGATTATTCGTCAACAGACTGTCCAGATCATCCAGTACCTTGGGGAATGTATCTGTCCATTCCAGCATATCTGCCGCGAGACCCGCTGGCATATCAAACGCCACGCCGCCAGGGCGAAAATAATTTGCATGAAGCCGCGCTCCGCAGACACGGTCATAAAATTCCATGCCCTTTTCACGTTCTTCAAACCCCCAGAGTGCGGGTGTAATCGCCCCGACATCAAGCGCAAAGGTCGTGATATTCAGGATATGATTCAAAATGCGCGTCAGTTCACAGAACAGAACGCGGATATATTGCGCGCGCGGCGGGGGCGTGATGCCGAGCAGTTTTTCAACCGCCAAGGCAAAGGCATGTTCCTGATTCATCGGTGCTACATAATCCAGCCGATCAAAATAAGGCGTTGCCTGCATATAGGTTTTATATTCAATCAGTTTTTCAGTACCCCGGTGAAGTAGTCCAATATGCGGGTCTGCACGCTCCACCACTTCGCCTTCCATTTCCAGCACAAGCCGCAAGACGCCGTGTGCCGCCGGATGCTGAGGGCCGAAATTCATCGTATAAGGTTTGATATGGGTTTCGTCTTGAATATCAACAGATGGCAAATTGTGTGACATGTTATTTGCCCCCCACGGCTTTTTTGGCAGGTGTCCAACCCACGGGCGGGCGCGTGCCCTTTTCATCCCCGGGCAATTGAACGTCCATCATCCCTTCCCACGGGGAGATGTTATCAAATGATCTGAAATCCTGAGTCAGTTTAACAGGCTCATACACCACGCGGCGCTGTTCGGTGTCGTATCTTAGTTCCACAAATCCTGTCATCGGGAAATCTTTGCGGAGTGGATGGCCATCAAACCCGTAATCCGTCAGAATACGGCGCAGGTCGGGATTACCGTCAAAATAAATACCGTACATGTCCCATGTTTCGCGTTCATACCACCCGGCCGATGAGAAAACAGATACCGCCGACGGCACCGGATTATTTTCATCCGTGCTCACCTTGATACGCACACGAAGATTATGCGTGAGGGATAAAAGATGATACACCACCTCAAACCGCTCTGCCCGTCCGGGGTAATCCGCCCCGCAAATATCCATCAATTGATGGAACTGACAGGCGGGATCATCTTTTAGAAAACGAAGAACATCCAGAATATGCGCCCGCGTTGTTGTCAGGGTCAATTCGGACTTGGTGATATCCGTATGAGTAACAATACCACTTTTTTGGGTCTGGATACGTTCAGTGACGCTGGTAAACGGGTCATGGGTTTGCATGGATATCCTAGCGGGACAAGAATTAAGACTGCGTGTCACACTATAGGCAAGGTAATAGGTCGGTTCAAACTATTTTTGATATTTTTTAAACACTTAACCGATTCCTATACCCCCCGGATATACTGGGCGAAGGCCAAAAGAATTGCCCCTTGTATTTAGGGTGCCCGGGTGGGTGCCGGGGCTGATTTGGGTTTTGTAGCTTCGTCCAGAAAAGCGATAATCGATTGCCGGATCGAACCGCGATACAGACCTTCGACCTCCCGCGCTTTTTCCTCAAAATTATCGCGAGTCACGCTGGGCAACATATCTTTAACGACAGGCGGCAAATTGCTGTAACGCGCCGGGTTTACGCTATGTCTGGGGTAGTAAAAGTTATCGGCAGGCTCTCCGCGTGCCATAAAAACTTCTTTCTTTTGGAAATAGTCACGAAACATATCCACCGCAGTGCGGATATCGCCTTTGATGTTGGCATCATAATTTGTAAGCACAGAATCCTTCAGTTTCGGGTTTTGCGCCAAAGCCGCCCCAAATTCTTGTTTGGCCTGATCAGATTCCGATGAAATCAAAAGTTCTACTAAGCGCCGCACACGGATTTGCTGAGCCTGAGCCGCATTCGGGAGTATCGCGGCGGCCAATAAGCCACCTAAAACCCCTCGACGGGATAAACCAGAATCTTCAGACATAGAATACACTCCTGGATATAACTGATTGTTAAACAATGTTTTTAAGACGATAAACAATAGGACTGAACATAGCCTTTATTTTAAATTATGTCAATTTAAAATACGCTGTTACCTAGCAATCCGGGTGTCTTCGCGTTGGATCTTCTTCTGAAGCTGAAGCAGGCCATAGACAAGGGCTTCGGCCGTGGGCGGGCACCCGGGCACATAAATATCCACGGGGACAATCCGGTCGCACCCGCGCACCACGGAATAAGAATAATGGTAATATCCCCCGCCATTGGCGCAGGACCCCATGGAAATAACCCATCTGGGTTCAGGCATCTGGTCATAAACGCGGCGTAAGGCCGGTGCCATTTTATTGGTGAGCGTCCCGGCTACAATCATCACATCTGATTGACGTGGCGACGGACGCGGGATCATCCCAAACCGGTCAAGGTCATACCGGGACATGTAAGAATGAATCATCTCCACCGCACAGCAGGCCAACCCGAACGTCATCGGCCAGAGCGACCCTGTACGCGCCCAGTCAAACAGCGCATCCGCCGAGGTCAGGATAAATCCCTTCTCGCTTAAATGTTTAGACATCGCCGCCGGGACAACATCCTGAGTCGATGCCGGGGGTGCAGGGATCTTTGTTTGAAACGGGGCTTCAGGGGCGATAATGGTTGTGCGTTCGTGGCTCATGATCATTTATTCCCAATCGAGGGCACCTTTTTTCCATTCATAAATAAATCCAACCGTCAGCACGCCTAAAAACGTGACCATCGACCAGAAACCGAACATGCCGATATCCCCCAACGTCACCGCCCAGGGGAATAAGAACGCAATCTCTAGATCAAAAATGATGAACAAAATCGCCACCAGATAAAACCGGACATCAAATTTATGACGGGCATCATCAAACGCGTCGAACCCACATTCATACGCCGAGAGTTTATCCGGATCCGGGTTTTGTTTTCCCACGATCAACGATAACGCCACCGCCGCCCCCGATACCACCACGCCAATCGCGATGAAAATCAGGATAGGAAGATATTCGAGCAAAAAATCTGCAGGTGCCATGATTCAACGTTATAAAGCAAAAGCCCTTCCCCGCCAAGGCAAGAGAAGGCCATAGGATAGATAAACGCCATGTGAAAATGGCGCGAGTGACGGGACTCGAACCCGCGACCTCCTCCGTGACAGGGAGGCGCTCTAACCAACTGAGCTACACCCGCTTAAGGTGGGGATTATCTACCCCTGAACTCCCTACCCTGTCAACTTGAATTAAGCGGCTAAGTCCCGGGGGCTGGGCACATAGGGTAAATTCAAGGATTCTGCCACCCCTTGGTGGGTGATTTCCCCCCGGCAGACATTAAGCCCATGGCGTAAATTCGGGTCTTCCATCAAGGCGCGTTTCCAGCCTTTATCCGCAAGCGAGAGCGCATAAGGAAGCACCGCATTGTTGAGCGCCTGCGCCGATGTCATCGGCACCGCCCCCGGCATATTCGCCACGCAATAATGAATGACATCATCCACCACATACACCGGGTCGCTATGGGTGGTGGCGTGTGACGTTTCAAAACACCCGCCCTGATCAATGGCGATATCCACCACGACAGAACCCGGGCGCATTTTCTTGATCATATCTTTGGTCACCAGTTTGGGGGCTGACGCCCCGGGGATCAATACCGCGCCAATCACCAGATCAGCATTCAGAACATATCGTTCAATGGAATCCCGTGATGATTGAATAACCCGCGCCCGGTTCCCGAAATGGGAATCCAGTACCCGGATCTGGTCATGGTTTTTTTCAAGTATCACCACATTGGCCTGCATGCCGACCGCCATTTCCGCCGCATGATATCCGGATACGCCGCCGCCTAGTACCACCACATTCGCGGGTTCCACCCCGGGCGACCCACCAATCAAACGGCCGCGCCCCCCCAGATGTTTAAGCAAATACGCCCCGCCCACCTGAATGGCCAGACGTCCGGCAATTTCGCTCATCGGCGCCAGTAACGGTAATCCCCGCCCCCCGGCTCCGGTCACGGTTTCATAGGCAATGGCGACGCAATTTGACGCCATCAATCCCTTGGCCTGATCCGCATCCGCGGCCAGATGAAGATAGGTGAACAAAACCTGATCCGGCCGAAGCATCTGGCATTCATTGGCCTGTGGTTCCTTGACCTTGATAATCATATCGGCCTTGGCAAAAATATCCTTGGCGTTCTGAACAATGGTGGCGCCGCATTCCTGATAATCCTTGTCGGTATAATTAATGCCCGCACCCGCGTTGGTTTCGACCAGCACCTGATGACCATGCGCCGTGAATTCCCGCACCGATGATGGCACCAGACCCACACGATGTTCCTGTGCCTTGATTTCCTTGGGGACGCCGACGATCATGACCTGCTCCTTTTTGTGGTAAATGAATGATGACGATGAACGGTAACAGTGACGCCCGGAAAACGCTATACGCACCGCAAAAACAAAATCACAAAAAATGGGGGGAAAAATGGTGCGCGGTGAGGGGATCGAACCCCCGGCCCACTCGGTGTAAACGAGTTGCTCTACCGCTGAGCTAACCGCGCACTAATGGCGCATATCTGTAGTCATTTACCGGCCAGATTTCAAGCGTAAAAAAACCCCGCCGGAAAGACGGGGTTTTTTAAGCCTTTTTCAAGCCGCTTGATTACTTGTTCACGGCATCTTTCAGTTCTTTACCGGCCTTGAATTTCGCGTTCTTAGACGCCGGAATTTTAATGGATTCGCCGGTGCGTGGGTTGCGGCCTGTGGTGGCGGCACGTTTGGACACCGAAAATGTCCCAAAGCCAACAAAGCGGGCATCATCGCCTTTTTTCAATGTTTTCGTGATCCCTTCGAACACCGCATCAACGGCTTCTTGGGCTTTGGCTTTCGGCAGATCGCACTGCTCGGCTACGTAATCAATCAGTTCTGCTTTATTCATGGGACGTCCCCCTCTTGGGTTATCGGTTAAACATCCTTTCAAACCCCGTGGTCTGAAAGGTGATGACGGCATATGCGGCAAAAACCGCAGATTTCCGTCAATCAGAATGCTTATTTGTAGGCCGAAATATCAGGTGACTCAATGCCGAATTACGCCAGAATCCTTGTTTTCCGCCGATTCTGACGGGATTCCGTCAATTCCGACTGTATTTTTGGGTAAAATCGGCTCTGGCAGACGAATAAGGGCGTGCGTGAGCACTTCTTCAATCGTCCCGACCGGTACAATTTCAAGACCCTTTTTCACATTGGCCGGAATTTCGGCCAGGTCTTTTTCATTGTCTTTCGGGATCATGACTTTCTTAATTCCTCCGCGAAGTGAGGCCAGCAATTTTTCCTTCAATCCGCCAATTTCCGTGACATACCCGCGTAGGTTAATTTCACCCGTCATGGCGATATCCTTGCGCACCTCGATACCGGTCAAAGTTGAAATAATGGCCGTCGTCATGGCCGCCCCGGCCGAAGGACCATCCTTGGGTGTTGCCCCTTCTGGCACGTGAACATGGACGCTTTGGTCTTTGAGTTTCTCGTAATCAATCCCGAATTGCGCGGCTCTGGATTTAATCAGCATCTCCGCCACGGTGATCGATTCCTTCATGACTTCTTTCAGGTTACCCGTGGTGGTGACCTTGCCATCTTTACCCGGCATCACCACAGCCTCGATCGAGAGCAAGTCGCCGCCAAATTCAGTATAGGCCAGACCGGACACAATCCCCACCCGGTCTTGATCGTCCACTTCGCCGAACCGGTATTTACGCACGCCTGCATATTTTTCAAGATTACGCGAAGTAATGGATACCGTGGCACGGCCTTTCATCAAGATTTCCTTGATAGATTTCCGGCATAAATTGGCAATCTCGCGTTCCAAATTTCGAACGCCAGCTTCCCGCGTATAAAAACGGATCAAATCACGAAGCGCCCCATCGGCAATCGACAGTTCGCCTTTCTTCAATCCGGCCGCTTTTAATTGCTTGGTCAGAAGATGCTGTTTGACGATCTCCAGTTTTTCATCTTCGGTGTAACCGGATACACGGATAATTTCCATGCGGTCCAGCAAAGGCCGCGGCATGTTGAGCGAGTTCGCCGTGCAGATGAACATAACATCCGATAGATCGTAATCCAGTTCCATGTAATGGTCGCTGAAGGTACTGTTTTGTTCCGGGTCCAGCACTTCGAGCAAGGCCGAAGACGGATCACCGCGCCAGTCCTGACCCAGCTTGTCAATTTCATCGAGCAGAAATAGCGGGTTCGATGTCTTGGCTTTTTTCATGCCTTGAATGACCTTACCCGGAAGCGCGCCAATATAGGTTCGGCGGTGGCCTCTGATCTCGCTCTCATCCTTCACGCCGCCCAATGACATACGCACAAAATTCCGGTTGGTGGCCTTGGCAATTGATTGCCCCAGTGATGTTTTACCCACGCCCGGCGGACCCACCAGACACAAAATAGGGCCTTTGACCTTACCCGCGCGTTGTTGCACAGCCAGATATTCCAAAATCCGTTCCTTAACCTTATCCAGACCGTAATGATCGGTATCCAGAATTTTCTTGGCCTGTTTGATGTCTTTTTTGACCTTGCTTTTTTTGTTCCAGGGCACAGTCAAAATCCAGTCCAGATAATTCCGAACCACCGTGGCTTCGGCCGACATGGGGGACATCTGACGGAGTTTTTTAAGTTCCGCTTTGGCTTTATCGTGCGCTTCCTTGGACAACTTGGTGTTGTTTATTTTCTTTTCAATTTCACCCAGTTCATCAGTGCCATCTTCACCTTCGTTCAATTCCTTCTGGATGGCCTTCATCTGTTCGTTCAGATAATATTCACGCTGAGTTTTTTCCATCTGGCGTTTCACGCGGTTGCGGATACGTTTCTCAACCTGAAGAACGCCAATTTCGCCTTCCATGAACCCGTAAATTTTTTCAAGACGATCGGATGTATTCGCAATCTCCAACAATTCCTGTTTTTCTTCGATCTTAAGCGTCAAGTGAGACGCCACGCTATCCGCCAGTTTTCGTGCATCGTTGATTTGGTTGAGGGTAACAATGACCTCAGGCGGAATTTTTTTGTTAAGCTTGATGTAGCCTTCAAACTGCGTGACCACGGCGCGGGCTAAGGCTTCGATTTCCTCGTTCACAACGGTTTCATCCGGGATATCGGTCACGAAAGCAGATAAAAATTGTCCGCCCTCTTCATATTTGGTGATCTTGACGCGGCGTAAGCCCTCAACCAGAACCTTGACGGTGCCATCGGGAAGCTTCAGCAACTGCAGAATAGACCCCACCGTGCCGATATCATACATATCCTGTGCCTGAGGATCATCTTCGGATGGGGATTTTTGAGTCAAGAGCAACACCTGCTTGTCGCCCTGCATGACATGTTCCAACGCCTTGACGGATTTCTCACGCCCGACAAATAACGGCACAATCATCTGCGGGAACACGACAATGTCCCGAAGCGGCAAAACCGCTAATGCCTGATCTTTTGGTTGATCCTTTGATCCAATGCCCAACATATTCTTCTTCACCTTTTTGGATGGTTCTTATTAAGACGCCCTAACATATCATCATATCATATGACATGGGTCTATTCGTTAACAAATCAAGGGTAACGCAACGCAACAAAAACAAGGGTTTTAGCGAAAAACCCGCCTTTGGACACTGCAGGATATTAATAATTGACCCGAAAAGGGATGCGTTTACTTGCCCTCAGCCACAGCTGGACGCGCCTCAACCACTTCGTCAATCAGACCAAATTTTTTGGCCTCATCCGCAGACATGAAATTATCCCGGTCCATGCCTTTTTCAATATCCGTCAGCTTACGGCCTGTATGCTTGACGTAGATATCATTCAATTTGGCACGCAGGCGGAGAATTTCACGCGCCTGAATTTCGATGTCAGATGCCTGACCTTGTGCCCCGCCCGAAGGCTGGTGAATCATGATCCGTGCATTGGGCAAGGAATAGCGCTTACCTTTAGCGCCCGCCGCCAAAAGAAGCGACCCCATCGATGCCGCCTGCCCCATACACACGGTGGATACTTGGGGGCGGATATATTGCATCGTATCATACATCGCCATGCCGGATGTCACGACCCCGCCGGGTGAATTAATATAAAAGGAAATATCTTTGGTCGGGTTTTCGGATTCCAAAAACAACAACTGCGCACAGATCACGGTAGAAACATGATCGTTTACTTCGCCGGATAGAAAGATAATCCGTTCTTTCAGCAGACGGGAATAAATATCAAAACTGCGCTCCCCGCGATTGGTCTGTTCAATGACCATCGGCACGTAATAATTGTTATATACTTCTAAAGGATCGCGCTCGCCCATAATACATTCCTTGATCGGGTTAAATGTGAATCGTCTATGAAAGTTAGCGCGGCCTGAACAAAGAGGCAAGACCCCTCATCCACCGCGCCGCACCGGGGCTTCGTCAGACGAGGGTTAAAAAAGTGCCTATTTTTTGGACTTTTTCGACGTTTTTTTCTTGGGCTTGAATTCGTCTTCATCCTCTGGGGCGGTTAATTCTTCGGCGGAGATTTCCTTTTCGGTAATTTTGGCCTGCGTGAAGATATAATCCACCACCTTGTCTTCGAATAACGGTGCCTTCAGCGCGTCAATGGCCTTGGGATTCTTTTGATAGAATTCAAAGACCATTTTCTCCTGACCCGGATAACGGCGGGCTTCGTCAATCACGGCACGCTGAATATCCTGATCTGTAATCGTCACTTTGCTGGCCGTTCCGACTTCGGAAAACACCAGTCCCAAGCGCACGCGGCGTTCGGCGATGGCTTTTAATTCTTCCTTGTCTTCGTCGGTCATGTCCCCCTGGTCGGCTTTGGGGTTCATCTTACGCTCTTGCTCGACTTGTTTGATGATCAAGTCAAACTCAGCGTCCACCATACCTTGGGGGATTTCAAAATCGTGACCTTCATCCAAAACATCCAGCAACTGCCGCTTTAATTTCATTCGGCTGACGCTGTCATGTTCTTTTTTCATTTGCTCTTCGAGCGCAGAACGCAGGGCTTTTTCATCATCAAACCCCAGATTTTTGGCAAAAGCATCATCAATGACAGCAGGCACGGCCTCATGGATTTCATGCAGATCAACATCAAATTCGGCGTCGCGGCCTGCCAGTTCGCTCGCGCCGTAATCCTTGGGGAAGCTTACCTTGACGATAACCTTGTCACCCGCCTTGGCGCCGATTAACTGATCCTCAAATCCCGGAATAAATTGACCCGAACCCAATGTCAGCTTCGTGCCGTGCGCATGCATACCCGGATGTTCCACCCCGTCATCGGCCGTCTTGCCGTGGAAATCAATGATGACCACATCGCCCTTTTTGGCGGCGCGTTTGGTCTCGATTGGTTTTGTTTCCTGATTTTGGCTAGCGATACGATTCAAGGTTTCATCAATCTTCGCCGATTCAATTTTGGCCACCGGCTTTTCCAGCTTCAGGGACGATAAATCCATGACCTTGAATTCAGGAAGCACTTCCACTTTCATGCTAAAGGTCAGGTCTTTTCCTTCATCAAATTCTTTGACTTCGATTTTAGGTTGCATCGCCGGACGCAGATTCTTGTCCTTCATGGCCTGAGCCGAACTTTCGCTCACCACCAGCTCCAGAACTTCGCCCATGACGGCTCTGCCGTATTTCTGCTCCAATACATTCATCGGCACCTTCCCCGGACGAAAACCCGGCAAGCGCACGGTTTTACCCACTTCGTTCAAGCGGTCTTTCCGTTTGGATTGAATATCTTTGGCCGAAATATGGATTTCCAGTTCGTGGCTCAAACCTTTTTGTGCGATTTCTTTAACTTGCATGGTTTTCCTAATGTGTTTGTTTAACGTCTATCGAGTGGTGCGGGTGAAGAGACTCGAACTCCCACGGGTCACCCCGCCAGAACCTAAATCTGGTGCGTCTACCAATTCCGCCACACCCGCCCGGTATCAAGGCACGATACCAAGCCGGGGTTTTATCGTAGATTCATTTACTTTCCAAGGAAAATTAAAGCCCCAAAGACCGAAGGAACCCCGGGATCAAGCCTAGCAAATCAGAGGCCACCAATCCCGCCCCTTGGTTTTTGGCCATATGGGCATGGATATAGACCCCCGCCAGCGCGGATTCAAACGGCTTCATGCCCTGCGCCGCCAGACCCGTCATCATCCCGGCCAGCACATCCCCTGACCCGGCCGTGGCCAGATAGGGCACCGGGCAGTCATTGACCACCGCCCGCCCATCCGGGTGTGCGATGACAGTCTGCGCCCCTTTATACACCATCACCGCCCCGGTCATTTTGGCGGCGGCCATGGCTTTTTCCGCGCGGGTTCCGGTGATATGGGGAAAGGCTCTGGCGAATTCCCCGTCATGCGGCGTTAAAATGGTCTGGGGCGAAAATATTGTCCCTGGGGTGATGGCCTCGGCATCACGGATAACCGGTATGTTATCTGGGATTTGTGGAATCTGCGCCGGCATACCGCCGGAACCCATCAAACAAGCCGTTACCTTGGACATATCCGGCAAAGCCTGATCACGCACCAGAATATGTGCCGGCAAGGTGGCACGGTAAATATCGGCCTTATCCCCGCCGATCACGGTGACCAGCCCTGCCCCCATGCGGGCACAGGATTCGGCGGCCAGACGGGTTGCCCCCGTCAGTTCGGGCGCACCAAAAATCACGGTATGGCCGCGATTATATTTATGGCCATCCGCAGACGGTTGGGGGAGTGATGAAATCCATAGATCAGGATGGTTTAAGATCATGCCAAAAAGCCGATATCACATCCGAAAAAAAATGGGGCGACCGACGGGGCTTGAACCCGCGACAACTCGGACCACAACCGAGTGCTCTACCAGCTGAGCTACGGTCGCCATAAACTGGTCTGATAACCCGTGTCTATAACGGAAAACAGATAACCAGATCAATGAGAAAGAAAAAAAAGAAATATATATTGACATAAAAATATATTTAGTTTACTTAATACAAAAAACGAAAAAGGTGTGATGATGACTTACGATTTAACAAGAGCTGGAAAAATTAACGTGCTGGCCGTAGAGGCCGCACTCTCCATTACCTTTAATATGCAAGGCCGATGGAAGGATTCAAAACCCCTTCATGATAATATTTGGAAATATGTACAAACACCCGAGGTAAACAAGGCTTTTGCTTCAGTCACGCTGTATTATGATTTATTTAAATTATTAAACCCTGAAAAAAAATTAGCACCGGACAGAGTCAAATCCATATTGGATGACAACAAGGGAAAATTTGATTTTGACGATAAACTTACTAAAGAAATACTTACATCTGCTAACGCCATCTGCAAAGGTATCACCGATACTTTTGGAATACATGTGACGCAAGCCCTTATGCCTTTACACACCATGCGAAAAGGTATTCAAACAAAGTTACGCAAACATGGATATGATGGATTGGCTGCGGCTTGTACAAATGATCTGAGTTAACCCCGTATCTATTCCCCGCCTTTGCCGAAAGTCGTTAATTGGTCCGGCATGGGCATGCCCACGGCGTTAAACCCGCAATCCACGTAATGTATCTCACCCGTTACGGCGGATGAGAGGTCAGACAGCAGATATAAGGCAGAACCGCCGAGTTCTTCGAGTTCCACGGAACGGCGAAGTGGCGCGGTCACGACATTATACTTAAACGTTGTCCGGGCACTGCCGATCACCGCCCCCGCCAGGGTGCGCATGGGGCCTGCGGAAATGGCATTCACGCGCACGCCTTCTTTGCCAAGGTCAACCGCCAGATAACGAACGCTGGCCTCAAGGGCGGCCTTGGCGACGCCCATCACGTTATAATTCGGCATGGCTTTTTCGGCACCGTAATAAGACAGCGTAATGGCCGAGCCCCCATCTTTCATCAACGCGCTGGCGCGGCGCATAACCGACGTGAACGAATAACAGGAAATATGCATCGACGTCAGAAAGTTATTTAACGACGTATCAACATACCGCCCCTTTAACTCTTCCTTGTCGGAATACGCAATGGCATGCACCAGAAAATCAATATGCCCCCACTTGGACTTAATTTCGGCAAACGTACGATCCAAATCTTCTTCTTTGGACACATCACATTCCATCAAAAAATCAGACCCGATGGACTGCGCCAGCGGTTTTAAACGTTTGCCAAACGCCTCACCCTGATACGTGAAAGCCATGTCTGCGCCATGAGCATGAAGCGTCTGAGCTATCCCCCACGCGATGGATTTTTCATTGGCGACCCCCATAATCAAGCCGCGTTTGTTTTTCATGAGTTCGCTGATCATGATCTAATCCTCCACCCGGCTAAGCGCGAGGGTACAGTTTGTCCCCCCAAAGCCAAAAGAATTCGACATGACCGTTTGGTGGGTCACATTATCCACGCGTGTGCGGGCAATGGGTAATCCTTCTGCGCCAGGGTCAAGGGTCTCAATGTTGATCGAGGGGCACACAAAATTATTCTGAAGCATCAGGATAGAATAAATTGCTTCTTGCGCGCCGGTGGCGCCCAGTGAATGCCCCGTCATGGATTTAGTGGATGAAATATGGGGCATATCCTGTGGCATTTGCCCGAACACCGAACGAATGGCATCCAGTTCCGTGATATCCCCGGCCGGGGTTGAGGTGCCGTGCGTGTTGATATACGTCACCGGTTTTGTCACAGTGGCCATGGCCTGACGCATGCACCGCACTGCGCCTTCACCGCTAGGGGCGACCATATCGGCACCATCTGATGTCGCGCCGTATCCAGTGATTTCGGCATAAATTTTCGCCCCGCGTGCTTTGGCACGGCTATATTCTTCTAACACCACCACCGCGCCGCCGCCACCAATGACAAACCCGTCGCGGTTGGCATCATAGGCTCTGGACGCTTTTTCCGGCGTGGCGTTATATTTCGACGACATCGCCCCCATGGCGTCAAACAAACAGGAAAGGCTCCAGTGCAATTCCTCACCGCCGCCTGCAAACATGATATCTTGTTTGCCCAATAAAATTTGCTCTGCCGCGTTGCCGATACAATGCGCCGACGTCGAGCAGGCTGAGGAAATCGTGTAATTGATCCCCTTGATTTTAAAATTGGTCGCAATGGTCGCTGAATTGGTCGACGACATGCACCGCGGCACCCGCATGGGGCCAATCCATTTGGTGGCTTTTTTCTCACGCAAAATATCCGTGGCTTCAATCAGGTTACGCACAGATGGCCCCCCGGAGCCCATCACAATCCCCGTGCGTTCATGGGAAATCTCATGCGGCTCCAGCCCGGAATCGGCAATCGCTTGTTCCATCGCCAGATGGTTATACGCCGCGCCATCCCCCATGAAGCGGAGCACGCGTTTATCTATTTTTTCCTCAAGATTGACATCCGGTTTACCCACCACCTGTGAGCGAAAGCCCATATCGGCATATTCCTGTGAGAAACTTAAACCTGATTTACCGGCCTTGAGCGCGGCAAGAACCGTGTCTTTATCATTTCCAATGCAGGAAATAATCCCAAGCCCCGTCACCACAATTCTTTTTTGTGTGTTTGTCATGTCTGAAAAGCTACCTTTTGTCAGGAATAAAAAATCGTATGTCTTATGCTGGCGACAGCGCAGACGTATTATCAAACAGACCGACCTTCAGGTCTTTGGCCTCATAGATCACCTGTCCATCGGCCTCAACCCGGCCATCGGCAATCCCCAACACCAGTCGTCGGTTGATCACGCGTTTTAAATCGATTACATACCGAACCAGCTTGACTTCGGGCAATACCTGACCTGAGAATTTGAGCTCCCCTAGCCCCAGCGCTCGGCCAGAACCCGGCGCACCCGTCCAACCCAAATAAAATCCCAATAACTGCCACATGGCATCTAGCCCTAGACAGCCCGGCATCACCGGATCACCTTCAAAGTGACATTTAAAAAACCAGAGATTGGGATGCACATCGAGTTCCGCCACAATCTGACCCTTGTCATACGCCCCGCCCGTGGTCGTAATCTGAACAATGCGGTCAAACATCAACATCGGCGGCAATGGCAGTTGTGCGTTGCCTGCCCCGAAAAGCTTGCCTTTGCCGCACTCGATTAATTCTTCAAGCGTGTATGAAGGCTTAGGGATAAAGTCCATGATTTTTTTAACGGTATCTTGCAATGACATGGGGGGAATATAGCTGTCCTGTGAACACCGGATCAAGCCCCTAAACATCTCCTATACATTCTTAACAATCAGATTAAGATAATATTAATCATTTGTGGTGTAATGTTCGCCCATGTCAATTTACATAAGACAAAATCAAAAAGAGCCTTCGCCCGATGCTCGCGCCTCGTTTGGTAAAGCGCGTCTTTTTTATAAAGATCTTCTGAAGGCGTTAGCGGATAAATACCCCCGCCTGATCGAAGATAATATCGGGATGTTTAAAGTGATTCACGTGTTCGATGACAAGATACCCCTTGTGGATGTGTTGCTGGAACAAAATTTGCTGGTGGGCATGGTGTTGAAAAAAAGTTCGTCTGAAATGCAAGGCGACACCGCCCAAGCCCTTGAAAGCAGACTGACAGCACACGATCTTCTGCTGAAACGCTCACAAGTTCTTTATGCTGACAACGCTCCCGCGATCAGTGCCCGCGCCAAGGGACGTAAATTTATTATCGGTGACCATGGTGGGTATTTTGCGCATACCCTCACCTCCTTAACCAGAGCGTTTGGTGAACAACTAGTGGGGATCACGGAACATACATTGAATGGTGAAGAGCGGGTACTTCATCAATTCCGAGACATGAATTTACCCATTTCATATTTTTCGACAGCACGCATCGATTTAAAGGAACGCTCTGATCGTGATATCGCGAACAATATTGTTCTTGAAATTGTGAGAACAGCTGAAAACCTCGGCAAATCTCTGTTCTCCTCAACCCAAAGTAATACCATTCTTCTGGTGGGGTATGGCACCATGGGGCTTCATGCGGCGCGGATGCTTAAAGATATGGGATGTCAGGCAGAATTGGTCATTAGTGATAACAGCCTTAAAAAAGTGGTCTTCGCGGTTCAAGATGGATATGAAGCCGTCAGCGATATCGAATCTGTTTTACCCCGCGCCGATATTATCATTCTGGCAACCAACACAATTAAGGGCAAAAAACCTGTTTTATCTGCCGCGCATTTTGCCATGATGAAAAAAAGTGTCTGTATTTCATCGATGACCTCTCTTGAAGATGAGGTAAACCATGAACATCTGATCCGGGAAAATATCATCACCCTAACAGGCTTTGAAGACAGCACAGGTGTGTATAGAGGCCCCACAGGAAAAAGATTTTTCCTGACCCAAAATGGCCGTCCGGCGAATGTGGGGTTATCGGATGGCGGGGCGGGGAATTCTATTTATCTGGTCGAGGCCGCTGGCCTGGCGGGAGCCTTTGCTGTGGCACAAAGCGGTCAAGGCCGAAGACCAACAGAAACAAACATAGCCGATACCCTATCAGATGAAGACGCCGAAATCATTTCGCGTATATGGCTTCGCCATTTTTATTCGAATATGCAACAACAAGAACCGCAATTTTAAATATAAGCCGCGATATCATCCACGCACATGGATTTATAACTTTCGGTCAATGCCGCCATCGCCAGTGGTTTGGCGATGGCCGGTTCCATCTGGGGTTTTTCACCACCTGCCGCAACCGCCAGCAACCGTCCCGCCGCCTTGGCACATGATACGGCCTGATCGCCGTAATCATTCATTTCAATGGCATTAAAAAACCCGGCGCAAATGCCTTCGATCCCCTTAATCAAATCATAAGGCGGGTTGGCAGGCACATCATTCGCCGGAAGTCCGAAACGCCAGTCCGTCGACGAATTTAGCCCCAATCTCACGGCTTCCTGTGTCATCACATAAGCCGTCTGATCCAGAAAATCCGGAAGCTGTGCCCCTTGAAACCAGCAACATTGATCCCGACCTTCATGGGATAACGCAAGCTTACGCCCTGATAAACCGGCCACGCCCGCAATGCCATCACCAATCGACCAGCCATCAAGGCCGATTTTGCGTTCGATCACGGCATCGCATAATTCCTGCGCCGCCAATTCATAGGCCATCGCGCGGTAAGTGCACTCTATCAACAACCGGAGCGATTCCGTCCGTGCCTGCCCATATTGTTCCCAGCGTACAAAATGTTGCTGAATTAAAAACATCATGGTTTCATGGAATTCATAGCCACAATCCAGCCAGTCCTCGAACACCTCGCGTGCCAGTGCTCGTCCCTGCTCTGTGTCAAAATCCAAAACCGTGGCTGGCGGCATGGCCACCCGGCGCACCGGACCCTCGAACGGGTCACAGGACAACAGGCCAGAAAGATGATCAAAAGACGCCTCAAGCGCGTCTTCGGGGTTATCAAACAAAAAGGCCGTTTCCACCAACATGCCCGACAGCAGGAGAATAGATTTCATCGCATCCGTGCGCCCGTCTTCTTCGGCAGACAGCAGGAAGATGGAATCGTGAATCTTTAAGGCCACATCGGCCTTATGCATAAAGTTGAGCATGATAAGCAGATCACTAAAGGGTTAAATAAGAAGGAAGTAATGTGCGGCGCGAATCACCACATCCATAAGATTAATTGAATCGCTCTTGCGGGTAAACACCCCAAAGATATTTTCTCTCTGTCCAGCCTTGGTACCCCCCCGCCTCAACCTCGCACCAGACCGGGTCACAGGCCTTGACCATGGCCAGAACATGGGGCTCCAGCTTGGCCAAAACCGGGGTCGTGAGATCAGGTTCCTTATTCAGATTGATATCGTTCGGCGCCGTTACCAGCACCGCTCGCTTGGGGGACAGCAAGGATTGATGCACCCACCCTTCATCCCCATCGATATCCTTGATTTTACGCCACGTATCAAATTCCTGAATAATTTCCACCGGCATATCGGCACGATTATAGACCCATTTAATGGGGTAACGGAGTGCAGGACCCGTGCGTACGAAGACCTTATCCGACCTCAAGCTCACAAAACGCGGGATCGGCAATCCAGAGCCAGCTTTATCTTCGCCCGGGTCTGCCGCGGATACGGCAACGGGGGCTGACGCGCCCTCGGGGTCATCCGCCGCCAACGCTGGAAACCCTACCCCCCACATTAACAATATAAGCAAAATATTTTTCATGGTTCGTGCGGGTAAAATTATGATAAAAAACGCCGACCTTCAAGGATTATAGATGTTAACACCCACACCTCATATTTCCGTGGCACCGATGATGGATTGGACAGATCGGCATTGCCGATATTTCCACCGTCTTATATCGCCCCATGTTCGGCTTTATACCGAAATGGTGACCACAGGCGCCCTGATTCACGGGGATCAACGCCGTCATCTGGATTATAGCCCAGAGGAACACCCCCTTGCCCTTCAATTAGGTGGTAGCGAGCCCGATGATCTGGCTACCTGTGCCAAAATGGGCGAAGACTGGAGCTATGATGAGATCAACCTCAATTGCGGGTGCCCGTCTGAACGCGTGCAAAAAGGGGCGTTTGGTGCCTGCCTGATGGCGGAACCGGACACCGTCGCAAGGGGCGTTGAGGCGATGATCCGCGCCGTCTCCATCCCTGTCACGGTGAAATGCCGTATTGCAATCGACGACGAAGATGACGTGCCCTTTTTAACCCGGTTTATTGACCGCGTCTCCGGCGCGGGATGCCGAACCTTTATCATCCATGCCCGCAAGGCGTGGCTCAAGGGACTCTCCCCCAAAGAAAACCGGGAAATCCCCCCGCTTCGTTACGATATTGTCCGGGACATGAAATCCCGCTATCCGCATTTGAACATAATTGTGAATGGGGGTATCACCACCCTGCCCGAGATATCAGACCATTTAAAATACGTGGACGGTGTAATGATCGGACGTGAGGCCTATCAGAACCCCTGGATTTTATCCGCGATCGGTGCTGATTTTTTTGGGCACGTATCCGCTTCCAAACACGATATCGTGGCGCGTATGACCGACTATACCGCGCGCATGCACCGCGACCATGGCGTGCCCGTTAAATCGATCACCCGGCATATGCTCACCCTGTTCCAAGGCGAACGGGGGGCGCGCGCCTGGCGCCGCGCCTTAAGCACGACCGCGCATTTGGATGGTGCCACCGAAAACATTATTATGGACGCACTAGGTGCCCTTGAAGCTTCGGGGTGAGTTTACACGACAGCAATCAATATTAGACATCTTCTACTATTAAGGCCACTCGGTAAGTTATCAACTCGCCATAATATTTGACTTAACCTTGAGATAACGTTCGATGTGTTGCGTGCGCAAGCCTAGCTATTCTATCTCTGACTCCGGGACCGGCAGAAATGACCTTCTCATTTGATAACATTCCACTCAAAGCTTTTTCAAACTCAGCTTGAAAAGCTCTAGCTTGCTTTAAATCTACAAACGGAATCGACGTAATAAGCCTTCCGCCATGCTCAGTTACACCATCCAGGCGAGGCGGATACGTTTCTATGATTTGAATCTCAGGTAAAAAATTTTGCGTTCCGCTATCATATATTTGAGCACTTACTCTACTGAAATTCCCAAGGTGTAGAGTTTTACCTGTGTGTTTGCCTCCCCATTCAGCAGTCATAAAATATCTCCTAACTTTTTTACAAATCGTAAGTTACCATACCCTAGCATACTATTACGTAAATTTCAAGGAAAGGCTATCCCGTTTCCCTTTTATACGCCTAATAATTATGAAAATAAGAAACAGAGCCTTCGGCTCTTCATGATGTCATACAGATCCGCAAATTTGCAAATTTGAGAAAAGAATTGATAAAGTCATGAAAGCCTGTCGGAATAGACAGGCGTGATTTGTTTTTTCAAGACCCACCTTTAGAACGCGACAATGCACTGGCAACGATTAGACAGGGATAACACACTCAAGGTGATCAACAGCGTGAAAAGCGCGTCTGATCCCGGGTTAATCGTGGCTGGCACCAGCGAAGTTTCAACCGCGCGGCTGATGTTTTATGATGGCGTGTCTTTATTCAAGGTCACCAATTTTGCCTCCCTGCCCTCTTTCACGTTTGAATATCTGGGGGATGGCACCTTCTTTCAATATCTGGATGGCACCGAAACGCCTATTTATGCCGTGAATGATAAAGGCGCACTACGGCTGACGGTGGGGTCGGTGATCGATTACCTGGCCTTTTTCTTTTCCCATGTCACGGGCGAAGGCGGGGATGAAACCCTGCTGGTCAAAAACCCGCACGATATGCCGATGCTGGATTCCCTTGATCCCGGTGCCTATGACGCGGTGATACGCGGACATCAACCGGCTCAGGTCAAAGATCAGGATGATGGCGGCTTTGTGGTGGATGCCGATATTTATGATTCAGGGCAATTATCCCGGGCACAGATTGCTGTCTCCCCCTCAGGGCGGGTCGTGATTCTGGCGCGTAAGATGATCCTGCAAAGTGTGGCGCGCGGTCTGGAATCAGAACATTATCTGGCTTAGAATGATGAAACGGAGTTTGGGACGTGAATAAGGATCTATCAGGCGCATTCGGAGACAAGGGAACGAAGGTCAACGCCATCGCCTATGGGCATCCTTTTGCCCAAAAAATCTTGGACGAATCGAAGCAGATTTTAAACGAATCAGAGACAGGCCAAACACTTATCCGGGTTCATTCATTACATAATATACCCATTCACGTTATCAAAGGTACGGGAGAATCAGGCTTTAACCCTCAAGGGCGCGTTATCTACCTTCAGGTGCCGGGAAAAACCCAAGAGACTGATCCCAAGATTATTACAAGCCTTATCAGAGGGTTACGCGAAGCCGAACAGGAAATCATCGGTTTTACAGCACCTGACCCTACTAAGGATCTGATGGAGTATGCGGCTGTCATTCATGCTAAAAACATGGATGCCATCGTATATATCTGCAAAGTTGTGAAAGAATTAAGCAAATCTTCACACTTTCCTGTTTTACTTGACACATTAGCAGAATTAGGATTAGATAGTGTCTATAAGGCGTATGAGAAGAACGCCTCAACCGAGGAAATCTTCGATGCATATGCCGGACGCTAGAACCGCGTAACAAAAGGAGCTAAATATGAGTCTTTTTTCTAAACATTCTTCCGCTGGTGGTCTTGCAGTATCCTTTGCATTTGGTGCAATCGGTGCCGATGCAGTAAAAGGCCGCACATGCTCCTTATTTAGCCAGTTCAACAGCAAAAGAGCTCCTGGTGTAGTGCCTTCTGCTCCAGCTCCTGCTTCACGTCTTGGTTAGTTTTAGGTCATAAAGCCTAACATAAATTTAAAGAGCCTCGTTTGAGGCTCTTTTGTTTTTAGGCTGTCTTTTCCGGCTTGTTGACCGTAAAGCTTTCCCCGCATCCGCACCGTCCGGCTTCGTTGGGGTTGTTGAAAATAAACCCGCTTTGCATCGCGGTTTCCGCATAATCAATTTCCATGCCGAACAACATCCATGAATGCATCTTGGGAATGTATAAGACCGCGCCGTCTATCGCGATTTTGTCATCCGCCCCCAGATCTTCAGAGACAGCATGTTCCATCTTGTAACTATTGCCGGAACATCCGGTGGATTTAATGGTAAGCCGAAGCCCAATCGCCTGCGGGTTCAACGCCGTTTTTTGTTTAATCGCCGATACCGCAGACGGGGTCAGGGCGAAAGGTTGTTTTTCGGTCATAGCCATCACACAAACATATTGAGTTGCAGTTTGGCCGTTTCCGCCATCTTGGACGGATCCCACGCCGGGTCCCATATGATGGATACATCCACGTGACGCACGCCCTCCACTCCGAAAATGGCACCTTGTACCCATCCGGGCATTTCCTGTGCCACCGGGCACGCAGGCGATGTTAATGTCATGGTGACATCGACATCGGCTTTACCGTCCTCTGCGTCTTTGACGTCGATTTTATAAATCAGGCCCAGTTCGTAAATATTGACCGGGATTTCCGGGTCATACACATTCCGCAAGGCCTTGGTGATGAGTGGCGTCAACGCATGGGACGACAGCTCAATATATCCCGGCTCTGACATTTCATCATACTCATCGCCTAAGGCATTCTTGACCATGGTATCGTCGGCAACGGCTTCCATTTTCATGACAACATATCCTTTGCTTTTTTAATTCCCTTGATACATTCATCAATATCTTGCGTGTTTGTATAAAGACCAATGGACACCCGTACCGTCCCGTCAACACCTAAACGGGACATCAGCGGCATACAACAATGATGACCTGTTCGGACAGCCACACCGCTTTTGTCCAAAATCATGGCGATATCTGACCTATGCGCCCATGACGCATTAAAAGAAATGATCGCGGCCTTGTGGGGGGCACTGCCGTGAAACGTCAATCCCTGAACTGATGATAAACCGTCCATGGCATACTGATATAATTTCATTTCATGGGCGGACACATCCTCCATACCAATGACACGAAGATAATCAATCGCCGCCCCTAACCCGATCACTTGGATGATGGCGGGGGTACCAGCTTCGAACTTATACGGGGCAGATTTATAGGTGGTACGATTAAAAGAGACGCTGTCGATCATATCCCCCCCGCCCTGGTAAGGGGGCATGGATTCTAGTACGTCATAACGACCCCATAAAACACCCACGCCCGTGGGGCCATATAATTTGTGCCCGGTGAACACATAAAAATCACACCCGATATCGGCCACATCCACTCGGGCATGCACTACGGCCTGTGATCCATCAATCAAGACCATTATATCATCGCGGTGTGATTTCACGCGCGTGACAATATCCTTCACGGGATTAATCGTGCCCAGTGCATTGGAAATATGGGTCAGGGAAACAAACCGCGTTCTATCTGTTAGCAAGTGATTCAGGGCTGAAACTTCGAGCATGCCGTCATCGGTCACGGGGATTGTTTTAATCACAATCCCGATTTGATCACGCAAAATCTGCCATGGCACGATATTGGCGTGATGCTCCATCTCGCTTAAGATGATTTCATCCTCGGCCTTCAGGAATGTCCGGCCATAGGCCTGCGCGACGAGATTAATGGATTCGGTTGTATTCCGGGTGAAGACGATCTCACGTTCCTGACCCCCGATAAAATCAGCAACCTTGCCGCGCACATTTTCAAAACTGCGCGTACTGACTTGGGAAAAATGATACAGGCCGCGATGCACATTCGCGTAATAATGCTCAATGATGTCGCGCATTGATTCCAAAACAATCGATGGTTTTTGCGCACTAGAGGCCGTATCCAGATACGATAACGGCCGGCCATTCATTGTTTCCCGCAAGACCGGGAAATCCGCACGATATATCGACACGTCAGACATGATCGGACAACCATTGAGAAATATCAGACAATAACGACTGACGCATATCTTCGGCGGGGATACGGTCAATGACCTCTGAAACAAATGCCATCGTCAACAAGGATCTGGCCTGCGCCAGAGGAATGCCGCGCGCCCGAAGGTAAAATAACGCGTTTTCATCCAGCTTTCCAGTCGTTGCGCCGTGTGAGCATTTGACATCATCGGCGTAAATCTCAAGCTCTGGCTTGGTGTCCATTTCAGCATAGGGGGAGAGCATCAGCGTGTTGGATAATTGGTATCCATCCGTCTTTTGTGCCGCCTGATGAACATGCACCTTGCCTTGGAACACCCCGCGTGATGATCCCGTCAGGACGTTCTTATATGTCTGGTGGGATTGTGTGTGTGGTGCCTGATGTTCAATGGTGATCGTCGTGTCTCCGTGTTGTTCCCCCGCCAACAAATGAACGCCATTTAAAGCACACTGCGCCCCTGAACCCTTGATTTCCGCATGGATTTGGTTTCGCACCATCCCTGCCCCCATCATCACGCATGCTGCGTCATACCGGGCATCCCGTTCTAGAACGACATGGGTGAAAATCGTGGCGATACCTTCAGCAGATTCCGTGATGATCCGATGATGATATAAATGACCACCCGGCTCCACATGCACCTGAACAACCATATTTTTCCAGTAACTTCCGGTACCGCCTAAAAATTCATTCACGGTGAGCGTATCCCCGGTCTTCACGTGAATGATGATCCGGGGGGTCAGCATCTGGCCATCCACCGCGTGGATGTTTACATCAGTCGAACCCGAAATAAATTTGATGTCCTGAGTCTGCGCCGTATTCAAATCCCACAGGGATGTATCCCCATATCGTTCATGGCCAGGCGCATGAGTGAGCAATGGCACGACGCCCCTCCCCCATCCCATGACCGTAGGCGTCAGCGTCTTTTTCTTAAGTGCCTTATGCAGATCAGTGAATTTCCACCGCTCTGACGACACCAAAGGAATGTCGGTCAGTGAGATCATGTTAGGCCACATCCTTAAGAATATCGGCGTAACCTGATTTCTCAAGCGTCTGCGCCAGATCAGCGCCGCCGGTCTTTACAATTCGGCCTTTGGCCAATACATGCACCACATCCGGTTTAATATAATCCAGAAGACGTTGGTAATGCGTGATCACCAAAAAGGATCGATGAGCGGCGCGGAGTTTATTGACCCCATCCGCCACAATTTTGAGGGCGTCAATATCCAGTCCGGAATCCGTTTCATCCAGCACGGCAAACGACGGCGACAGCATTGCCATCTGAAGAATCTCGCTTCGTTTCTTTTCGCCGCCTGAAAATCCGGCATTCACCGCGCGTTTCATCATGTCATCTGACATGCCCAGATCTTGTGCCTTGGATTTCATCATTTTAAGGAAATCAATGGCATTCAATTCTGGCTCTCCCCGCGCGGTGCGCACGGCATTAACGGCTGTCTTCAAAAATGTCGTCATCTGAACACCGGGTATTTCCACCGGATATTGAAACGCCAAAAAAATGCCTTTGGCGGCACGGTCTTCGGGGGATAAATCCAAAATACTTTCCCCGTTCAGCAAAATATCGCCTTGCGTCACCTCATACCCTTCACGCCCAGCCAGAACGTAAGAAAGGGTTGATTTCCCGGCACCATTCGGCCCCATGATGGCATGCACTTGACCCACCCCGATCTCGAGATCAAGGCCTCTCAATATCTCCGTATCCCCGATACGGGCATGAAGATTTTTGATGGAGATCATTTGGATTGTCTCAACCGGATAATTTCAGCCAGCGCCAGCAAGATCAACGGTTGAAACAGGCCATTGGCAATCCCGACCGTAAAAATAAGCAAGCTATCATCGATCTGTGCCCCGCGAAGGGAATTTAAAACAGCTTGAATGACATACAGGGCGAATAGAAACAGCCCGGATACGCGCAGGATTGTCACCATGTTCAGTTTATCAAAAAATTTCGTCATGTTTTTTCCTTTTCTAGTAAATATTAATCTGTTCTATCAATTCAGCGAGTTTGGTATCACGCCGCGTGATTTTATTTCCCGCATCATGGGTGTTCATGGCAATCGTGACTCGGGTGTACGTATTTTCAATCCGCGGATGATGATCCTGTCTTTCAGCCAGTATGCCGACTTGAACGATAAAACCGAGCGCTTGAGAAAAATTCTTGAAGGTGAAATCCCCCACGATTTCAGTCCCACTCACGCGCCATACATCGGTAGTCTCAAGCCAATCCGTTAACAAATCCTGTGACAGAGGTTCTAAATCTACATGGCCAACTTGCATATATCATCTCCCTCAATTCGCATCACAGTCCACTCATTCATTGAGCGAGCCCCTAGTTTTTTATAAAAATTTATAGAGCTTTCATTCCAATTTAAAACCCACCATTGAATGCGCCCGCAATTTTCCTTTACGGCTCTTTCGGCAAGTACTTTAAAAAAACCTTTTCCGATACCTAAACCCCTATAGCCTGGATCTACAAAGATATCCTCGATATAAATTCCATTCTTACCCTGGAATGTCGAATAGTTATAAAAGCACAAAGCAAAACCCGCAGGCTTATCATCAATTTCGGCTAGATAGCAAAATGCTCTTGGGTTGGCTCCAAACAAGGTTTTTTTTATATCGTCCTCATTTGCCGAGACCTCATGTAACAGTTTCTCATATTCGGCTAACGCTTTAATGAAATTCAAAATTAAGGCAGAGTCTGTAATCTGGGCTTCTCGGTATGTAATTTGGGTCATCCCACGCTCCCCTCAAGTGAAATACTCACGAGTTTTTGTGCCTCAACAGCAAATTCCATCGGTAAATGCTGAAGCACTTCTTTGCAAAACCCATTGACAATAAGCGCCAACGCGGCTTCTTCGCTGATCCCGCGTTGCTGGCAGTAAAAAAGTTGATCTTCAGAAATTTTGGATGTGGTGGCCTCGTGCTCTAACTGTGCCCCCGCATTCTTACTTTCGATATAGGGCACCGTATGTGCCCCGCATTGGTCGCCGATCAACAAACTGTCGCATTGCGTGAAGTTGCGGGCATGATCAGCACCTGCCAGAATTTTTACCTGCCCCCGATAGGTGTTATTCGATTTTCCAGCGCTGATCCCCTTGGAAATAATCCGTGACCGGGTATTCGCCCCAATATGAATCATCTTGGTGCCGGTATCGGCCTGTTGATGATGATTGGTGATCGCGACAGAGTAAAATTCACCCTGAGATCCCTCGCCTTTTAAAATACACGAAGGATATTTCCACGTAATGGCCGAACCGGTTTCAACCTGTGTCCATGAAACGCGGGAATTCCGGCCTTCGCACAACGCGCGCTTTGTGACGAAATTATAAATCCCGCCTTTACCATTTTCATCCCCGGGATACCAGTTTTGAACCGTGGAGTATTTAATCTCAGCATCATCATGGGTAATTAATTCCACCACGGCGGCATGCATTTGGTTTTCGTCACGCATCGGCGCCGTGCATCCTTCGAGATAAGAGACATAGGCTCCTTTGTCGGCAATGATGAGCGTGCGTTCAAATTGCCCGGTATTCTTGGCATTCATGCGGAAATAGGTCGACAATTCCATAGGACACCGCACACCCGGCGGGATATAAACAAACGACCCATCCGTAAACACGGCTGAATTCAAGCACGCATGTTTGTTATCGTGGAACGGCACCACAGACCCCAGATATTTTTGAACCAGATCAGGACAACGTTGCACCGCCTCGCTGATGGAACAAAAAATAACCCCGGACTCTTCGAGTTTTGCACGGAAGGTTGTGGCCACTGACACGCTATCAAACACCGCATCCACCGCCACCATATTTTCTGTGCCCTGAACACCGGCCAGAATTTCCTGCTCCTTTAAAGGGATTCCCAGTTTCTTGTAGGTCTCCAGCAATTTGGGATCAATCTCATCCAAAGATTTGGGCTTGGTATGAGATTTCGGCGCGGCGTAATAATACGCATCTTGATAATCTATCGCCGGTACGGAAAGCTTTGCCCAATCCGGCTCTGGCATCTTTTGCCAATGGGCATAGGCCTTCAGACGCCACGCCAAAAGCCATTCAGGTTCGTTTTTCTTTGATGAAATCAGACGGATAATATCTTCGGATAGACCCTTGGGGGCATATTCCATGTCGATGTCCGTTTCAAACCCGGCTGTATAGGTGCCCAGATTTTTGACGGTTTCGATCGTTTCGGCGGTCATGTCGGTCATAACATCATGCCCCCAGAAATCATTTGGGTCAGGGTGACTTTTTCCAGTGCTTGACGCATGGCGATGTTGACCGGATTCCACTTCCCCTTCACGGCACAATTTTTTTCATGGGCGCATGTGCCCTCTTTTCCTTCCGCGCATGCGGTGAGCGCGAGGGGCCCTTCAAGAACGGTGATAACGTCAGCAATACTGATGCTATCCGGGGTTTTATCCAGACGATACCCCCCGCCAGCACCGCGCGTAGATAAGATGATGTGCCCCTTGGCGAGTAATTTAAGAACCTTGGACACTGTCGGTTCCGGCAGGTGTGTGCGCGCCGAAATGATCGACGCTGTCACCAATTGACCCTGATTATGACTGGCCATGTCAGACAGAATGACCACGGCATAATCCGTTAATTTTGATAATCTTATCATAAAAGAATAGGCCTGCTGAATTAGTACATAAAAGGTACGAATTAAATGACAGTTTTCTGCCGTCATTTCAAGGGGTCTGTCTGTTAAAAGTGAATAAAATGATTAATGAACCGTGCGCACCAGCGGAATGACCTTGGCAGGTCCCAAACGGCGAGCCGCCAAAGCCCTTTGGATACGATCCACCATTTCAGGAGCTTGTTCAAATATCACCGGCCGCAAGGCACAGCCCAATTCAATGATGTCATGCCCTGTCTTATCTGCAACCCAGGGTTCTTCATCTTGCCAGCATTTTTTTAAAGGAGGTGTCTTGCAAGCTGTGTAGGGAAATACTTCTCCCGTTACCGTGTTAAAAGCCAGAGAACAGGTGATAGCCGCTCGCCCGCCTTTGCGAAAAGAATGATCAAATCCCTCATCAGACAAGGTATAAATTTTAGTTTCTGGCGGCAGGTTATCCCAATAACTCATACCAAAACATGGCAAACCAAAATACTTACGTCAATAAAAAAGCCCCCATCTGGGGGCTTTTTCTTATTATGTTTGGGGATACGGGAGATTAAGCCCCGGGGATCAAGAATTTGGCCACAATCGCCACAAGCAGGATTGCCACAATATTCGCAATCTTGATCAGCGGGTTGACCGCAGGGCCTGACGTATCCTTATACGGATCACCCACCGTATCGCCCGTCACCGCGGCTTTGTGGGCGTCAGAGCCCTTACCGCCATGGTGGCCGTCCTCGATGTATTTCTTGGCATTGTCCCACGCACCGCCGCCCGCCGTCATGGACAAGGCCACGAACAATCCCGTGACAATTGTCCCCATCAACAACGCGCCCAGAGATTGGAACGCCGCCGTCATCCCGCCGAGGTAATAGACCACGGCAAACAAAACAATCGGCGCCAGAACCGGCAAGAGTGACGGCACAATCATTTCCTTGATGGCCGCTTTGGTCAACATGTCCACAGCCTTACCGTATTCAGGCTTGGCGGTGCCCGCCATGATGCCCGGAATATCCCGGAACTGGCGTCGCACTTCGACCACGACAGATGCCGCGGCTCTGCCGACGGCGGTCATGGACATCGCGCCGAACAGATACGGCAACATCCCGCCGATGAACAAACCAATCACCACAAACGGATCCTGAAGCGGGAACGTCATGTTCGCCAGTTCAGGAATGTAATGTTTGATTTCTTCGGTATAGGCCGCAAATAGCACGAGTGCCGCCAGACCTGCCGAACCAATCGCATAGCCTTTGGTTACGGCCTTGGTAGTGTTACCCACGGCATCCAGCGCATCGGTCGTGACGCGGGTGGATTTCGGCATATCCGACATTTCGGCAATACCGCCCGCATTGTCCGTTACGGGACCATATGCATCCAGCGCGACCACCATCCCTGCCATTGACAACATGGTCGTCGCGGCCAGTGCAATCCCGAACAAACCCGCAAAGGTAAAGGACAGGAAAATACCCGCACAGATAATGATCACAGGGATCGCCGTGGCTTCCATCGAGATCGCCAGACCTTGAATCACGTTCGTACCGTGACCCGTTTCAGACGCCTTGGCCACACTTCTGACCGGGCGGTGGTTGGTACCTGTATAATATTCCGTGATCCAGACAATCGTGGCCGTCACGCCCAGACCTGTCAGGATACAGTAAAACAGGTCTTTGACCGTCACGACACCGGCATTTTCACCCGCCAGCGCAAATTCGGCATCCATGCCCATCTGCTGATAGATGAACCCGGCAATCAGGATCAATGAGATCACCGCACTGGCGATGAGCCCTTTATACAGCGCGCCCATAATATTGTTGGATGAACCCAGACGCACAAACCACGTCCCGGCAATCGAACCTAAAATGGACAAGGCCCCAATCACCAGCGGCAACATCATCATGCCCGGCACCACATCAGCGGCAAAGGCCGATGCGGCAATCAACATGGTGGCCACAATGGTCACGGCATAGGTTTCAAACAAATCCGCGGCCATACCGGCACAATCACCGACGTTGTCGCCGACGTTATCGGCAATCACGGCCGGGTTACGCGGATCATCTTCAGGGATATTGGATTCAACCTTACCCACCAGATCGGCACCCACATCGGCACCCTTGGTAAAGATACCGCCGCCCAGACGCGCAAAAATCGAAATCAATGACGCCCCGAATCCAAGGCCGATCAGACCTTCAAGGGAGGTACGAACATCAAGTGCCAGATGTTGGCTCAGCAGGTAGTAATATCCCGCGACCCCCATCAGCCCTAGACCGACAACCAGAATCCCCGTGATCGCCCCTGATTTAAAAGAAACATTGAGTGCCGCCGCGAGACCTTTCGTCGCCGCTTGCGCCGTGCGCACATTCGCCCGCACCGACACGTTCATGCCGATAAACCCCGCCAAACCTGACAACACCGCGCCAATCCCAAAACCTGCCGCGACATGCCAGCCTAACAAGAAATACAATCCAACCCCAACCAGCACACCCACCAGCCCGATGGTCATGTATTGACGGTTTAAATACGCCTTTGCGCCTTCTTGAATAGCGGCGGCAATTTCCTGCATCCGCGCGTTGCCGGCGTCCTGATTCATGATCTGGCGAGTCCAGAGCTGGCCGAACACCAACGCCGCCACCACACAGCACGCAATCATGATATAAAGTTCCATCATGGGTAAACCCTTACCTTTCTTATTGTTTATATTATTAAATCAGGCCGAATCCCCTCGCCCCAAATACCGGCGAAAGAATGCCGAATTTAGACAATGCTGACAAGGGGCTAAAGAAAGGAAAGGGTTGATTTCATAAAACACTTTGGTATTATGCCAATTTGAAAAATATATAATGTTGCTATTTACATGGTCTTTGTTCCTAACCCGTACAGTTTGAATATCTCGCCTGGAAAAGTGGCAATACAGGGACAAATTGGCTCTTTCTCACATGCCACCTTGCGCGCCGTTTTTGGGAAAGTGGCAGACGCCAATGTGCGATTCTTTGATAATTTTTACGATCCTTTCCAAGCACTCTCCAATAACGATGTTCGAACAGCTGTCATCCCCATTCGAAATACCATCGCGGGATTTGTCCCCGAAGTACCCCCGCTCATCCAAAAACATGGCCTGCAAATTGTCGGGGAATATTTTATGCCGATAGAGATGTGTCTTCTGGGGATACCCGGGTCACGATTAAGTGATATTCGATTTGTTACATCACATCCTATGGCACTCAAACAATGTACAGAATATTTGAGCCGTGAGTGCACTTCGGTGGCAAGAATTATTGGCGAAGATACGGGCGGTGCGGCTAAAAAAGTGGCGCGTGACAAACGCAAAGAGTACGCCGCTATTGCCGGCCCCGGCGCGGCAGAGGCTTATGGGCTTGAGACACTCGCGCACGGCATTGAAAACATCAAGAACAACGTCACCCGCTTTGTCATTCTTCAACGCGATTACGCACAGGCAAACATAAAAGAAGAAGATCGAAATTTTGAACGGGAAAATGGCCGGCAATACGTCACAACGATTTTATTCAAACCAAAAAGAAGCGTCAGTCATGCTCTAACTCACATACTCATGGAATTCATGAAGGAAAATATTGATCATACAGCACCGCTGGAGTTGAGCGGATCTGCCAATATGGGACCAACAGGATTTTTGATAGATCTCACAGGTCACGCAAACGACAGTAAAATTGTCCGCGCCCTGGAACGAATTCGTTTGAAAAAATCAGGTGATGGCTTAGCCAGTTCAATGAAAATCATAGGCTCTTACCCGGCACATCACACGAACCGCTTCAGCAGGAATTATCGTTATGATTTCATAGAAGAAGAGAGCCCAGCACTTACACTCGGCGTTGGTTGACCACCTGAAGCAAAACATCGTTGACGTTTTCCTTGCCCAGAATACGCGCTGAGATCTCGTTCAAACGCGCCTTGATTTTGCCAACTTCAAGAACGCCGCCTTTTAAGACCGCCTTACGACTCAAAACACCGTACATATCCTGAATAATCGCATCTTTTAAACGAGGGGAGAGTGTTCTGGCGTCTGCGGCGGCTCCGGCATCCGGTACTTCAAGGGAGATCACAAGCGTCACCACTTGGGAAACACCGCGTTCATCCACAATCGGCAGAATAATCGCATCAAGACTGACAAATTCCACGCCGTTGGCCGGGGCATGACCGTCTTCGCCTTCGGCTGGTTTTTCAACTTTGGCGTGTTCGGCGGCTTCGGTCGAGGCGGCCTCTGCCGGTTTGCCAAAATAAAAATAGGCACCTGCGGCACCCCCGCCTAGCAACAATACGGCCAATACACCGATAATCGCGATTTTCATCAAAAAACCCTTAAAAACGCCCGAACCAGAATAGGTTCTGCCCCTTAAGAATCAAGTTTAGGCCGAAAAGGTTAAGGAATATTTGGAATTAGATACAATTTTACGCAGTTGCAGCAGGCCGAGGTCAATTCCTGACCACCTTGCGGATACTATCCAGAACCGCATTCACCAAACCCGGTTCCCGGCCTTGGTAGAACGCCTTGGAAATATCAACATAATCCGAGATGATGACCGGAAAATCTGTCTTCAGATGCACCGTTAATTCCGTCGCTCCGCAGAGGAGAATAGCTCTCAATAGCGGCTCTAGCGTCGATAATTCCGCCCCTTCTTTAACGGATCTGTTTTGATCCACCAGATGATGCATATCTTCGTGCCGGGCGATGACATCCACCATCAATGTTTTAAATAAAATCGGATCGGGCGATACCATGGTTTCACCGTCTTCGATCATGCCGGATCGATGGGTGAGGAATTCAGTCACGAGTTTTGAGGCCTCGCCCCCTTGTTCCAGATATTGATAGATCGCCTGAACCGCCAAAAGACGCGCGGCACGCTTCATGGCAATATCAGAGGATTTTTGTTTTTTTACAGTTTGTTCTGACATTTTTTTAAAGTTTCACATTAAATTTTTGGCGGATCAAAATCATCTCAAGTGCGGCGCGTGCGGCACCTCCGCCCTTGTTTTGGCGTGCCGGGTCTGCCCGATCTAAGGCTTGAGATTCGTTCTCCACGGTTAAAATACCATTCCCCAAACATATCCCTGAATTCACCGTCATATCCATCAGAGCGCGGTTACTTTCCCCGGCCACCACATCATAATGCGTGGTCTCGCCGCGTATCACACACCCTAATGCCACGAACCCATCATATCCCGCCCCCCGGGCAAACATAACGGCCGCCGGGATCTCAAGTGCCCCCGGCACCGTCAGCACATCATAGGTGGCGCCATGTTGATCGAGTTCGGCCTTGGCACCCGCCAACAACAAATCCGCCAGATCGTTATAAAAACGCGCCTCAACGATCAAAACTTTAGGCGGCTTGGCAAAGACCAGCGCGGCAGGAGAAGAGGACGCGGCGTGTTTCATGAGATTGGTTTAAATTCCGTGATGTGGAGATCATACCCATCCAGTCCCACCACATTTTTAGGACTGTTCGTCAGAAGAACCATTTTTTTGACCCCCAGATCAAGGAGAATCTGCGCCCCAATCCCATAGTCGCGCAGTTTGGTGGTTTTGATTTCGGGAGTCATGACAGATTGGGACAAGCTGGCTGGGTTCGGTTCGCGGATCAGAACAATAACACCCTGCCCCGCCTCGGCGATCATCCGCATCGACGTCGCGAGCGTGTCCTGTCCGCCCAGCACATCATTCATCACATTCATCGCATGCATACGCACCAGAATGGGTTTTTCCGGGTCAATCTGCCCCTTCACCAAGGCGACATGTTCGGCATAATGCACCGTGTTTTTATAAATGTAACTTGTGAAGTTTCCGCCATAAGCACTTGTAAATTCAGAGACAGATACCCGTTCCACCAACTTTTCGCGGCGGCGACGATATTCAATCAAGGATTCAATCGTGCCGACCTTCAGGCCATGACGCTGGGCAAAGGCCACCAGATCCGGCAGGCGCGCCATGGTGCCGTCTTCGTTCATGATTTCACAAATCACCCCCGCGCCAGAAAACCCGGCCAGACGCGCGAGATCTACGGCGGCTTCGGTATGCCCCGTGCGGATCAAAACACCACCCTCACGCGCCAGTAACGGAAACACATGTCCCGGGGTGGCGATATCCCGAGGGCTCGAGGCCGGGTCAATAGCCACCGCAATGGTGTGCGCCCGGTCAGCCGCGGAAATGCCGGTGGTGACACCTTCTTTGGCCTCAATCGACACGGTAAACGCCGTGCGGTGCCGGGAATTATTGCCCTGTCCCATCAAAGGCAGATTCAAACGCTCGACCATGGCCGATTCCATCGGCAGACAAATCAACCCCCGGCCATATTTCGCCAGAAAATTGATGTTCTCCGGTGTGGCGCATTGCGCGGCGATAATTAAATCTCCTTCATTTTCACGGTCTTCGTCATCCACGATGATGACAGGTTTTCCGGCGCGGACATCCGCGATGATATCGTCAATCGACGATAAGGCGGCCTGATCTTCCGCGGCGAGACGCACATCCTGTTTGGTGATCGTCTTCATACTGAAATCTCCAGCTTGGGCACGTCCAATAACCGCGCCACATAGCGGGCGAGCATATCTATTTCCAAATTGACCTCATCTCCCCGCTGGCATCCCCCCAGCGTGGTATGAATCCATGTATGCGGAATGATGTTCACGGTAAAACCGCTTTCACCGACCTCATTGACGGTGAGCGAAACCCCGTCCAGCGTGACTGACCCCTTGGGCGCAATGAACCGCATCAGGTGACGTGGCGCCAAAAAAGTTAGAATGTGGGAATCCCCCTCAATTTCAATATGTTCCAAGACGGCCTTACCATCCACATGACCCGAAACCAAATGCCCGCCCAGTTCATCCCCGACGCACAAGGCGCGTTCCAAATTCACCCGCGCCCCGGACACCCATTGCCCCAATGTTGTTTTTGACATTGTTTCCGCGGAAACATCGACCGCAAATTGATGATGATCTCGTGCCACCATCGTCAGACACACGCCGGAACAGGCAATCGATACCCCGAGCGGAACATGCGTCATATCATCGCCCGTTCTGATAAAAATACGGCGATCCCCGCGATCTGTATCAAGACGCTCCACTGTGCCGATAGCGGTGATGATTCCGGTAAACATGCCGGGAACTTAAGGCTTTCTGCGGTAAATTTCCAGTATATCCGTGCCCAGCATACGTATTTCCTCGCGGACATGTCCCAAACGCGCCGAAAGCGCGTGTATCTGCATATCCCCCACCGCCGGACGCGCCCCCGCCCCCACCATATCCGGCGACCGAAACCATAACAGCCGATCATATAGCCCTGCCTTTAAAAAAGATGTTGTCAGGGTCGCGCCCCCCTCCACCAATACCCGGGTTAATCCCGCCTCTGCCAAGGCGGATACAGCCGCCTTCAGGTCTAAATGAACGCCCTTTAAAGGCACAGGAATAATTCTAACCCCCAGATCCGTGAACCGGGTCACCTGATCTTCATCTGCTTTATCCTGACATACGATCCAAACATTTCTTTTATCTGTATTTTTAAAAATATTTGCGTCAAAAGGTGAGCGCAAATTCGTGTCAAAAACAATGCAGATCGGTTCATGACCCCCCACGGATAAGCGGGCGGTCAGCACCGGATTATCGGCCAGAATGGTGCCCACCCCAACCGCCACCGCGTCATGTTCCGCCCGCTCAAGACGCCCGTAAGCGCGCGCCAGATCCCCCGTTATCCATTTTGATTCCCCTGAGGCCATGGCCACAAATCCATCCAATGTACTCGCCGTTTTTAAGGTAATCATCGGACGGTGTTGAGTAGTCTTCAGAAAAAAACCCAGATTGATGTCCCGGCAGGCCTCAGCCATCACAGGTGTTTCCACGATGATCCCCGCCTGACGCAGTTTTTCGATCCCCTTTCCGTTAACACGGGGGTCAGGATCTGCCACCCCGACGACCACCCGGCGTACCCCGGCATTGATCAACGCCTCGGCGCAAGGTGGCGTCTTGCCGTGATGGGCACATGGCTCCAGAGTCACATAGACATCCGCGCCGCTTGCATGATCCCCCGCCTGCGCCAAGGCGGCCGTTTCGGCATGCGGCCTGCCGCCATCTTGGGTGCGCGCACGCCCCACCACATAACCGTCTTTTGCAATCACGCATCCCACAGCCGGGTTCGGCCACACACGCCCCCACCCTTGACGCGCCAAGTCCATCGATACCCGCATATAATGAATATCGCGCGGGGAGAGGGTCATTCGGCTTTGATATTCTTTTCGTTTTGAAGATTTTGGATTTCGGCCACGAATTTGCTGAACTCCTCGGGCTCCCGGAAATCTTTATAGACTGACGCATAGCGGATGTAGCCAACGATATCGAGTTCCACCAGCGCGTTCATCACGATATGCCCGATATCCTGAGTCGTGGTTTCGGTCTCGCCACTACTTTCGACCTGCCGGACGATTCCGGTCACCGCTTTTTCGATCTGATCCAGTGTCACGGGACGCTTACGTAAGGCCACCCGCATGGAACGATGAATTTTATCACGATCAAAGGCCTGCGTGGTGCCATCGGATTTGGTCACCATAATCTCACGAAGCTGAATACGTTCATGCGTTGTGAACCGGCCACCACAAGACGGGCATGACCGACGCCGCCGGATAGACGTCCCATCATCCGATGGACGGCTATCCTTGACTTGAGTTTCTTCATGACCGCAGAACGGGCAACGCATTAGCGGTAGATGGGGAAACGTTCACACAAGGCTTTGACTTTGGCGCGCACGGCTTTTTCAACTGCGGCGTTACCTTCGGCGCCGTTCTTGGCCAGACCGTCCAGCACCTCCAGAATCATCGCACCGATATCTTTCCATTCCGCCGGGCCAAAACCGCGCGTGGTGCCGGCAGGTGTCCCGAGACGAATACCCGATGTGACAAACGGTTTTTCCGGATCATTCGGGACAGAGTTTTTGTTACAGGTTATCCCGGCATGTTCCAGCGCAAGGTCAGCCGCCTTGCCTGTGATTTTCTTGGGACGTAAATCCACCAGCATCATATGACAGTCCGTCCCGCCAGATACGATATCCAACCCCCCGGCCTTGAGTGTATCGGCCAGCACCCGTGCATTCGCCAGTACATTCTGGGCATAGATTTTAAAATCAGGCTTAAGTGCTTCGCCAAACGCCACCGCCTTGGCCGCAATGACATGCTCCAAAGGCCCCCCTTGAAGACCCGGGAAAACAGCCGAGTTTATTTTTTTCGCCATGTCTTCATCGTTTGTCATGATGACACCGCCCCGGGGCCCGCGAAGGGTTTTATGCGTGGTGGTGGTGACCACATGGGCATGGGGGAATGGGCTGGGATACACGCCGCCCACAATTAACCCGGCATAATGCGCGACATCGGCGAATAACACCGCACCGACCTTATCGGCAATTTCGCGGAAGCGTTTGAAATCAATCACCCGGGCATAAGCTGACGCGCCGGCGATGATCATTTTCGGTTTATGTTCCATCGCCAGTTTTTCAACCACGTCATAATCGATCAACCCTTGATCATTGATGCCGTATGTCACGGCCTTAAACCACTTGCCGGATTGGTTGACCGGGCATCCATGTGTCAAATGGCCACCATGCGCCAGATCCATACCCAAAAATGTATCCCCCGGATTCATCAAGGCCAGATAAACCGCCTGGTTGGCGTTCGCGCCGGAATGCGGCTGAACGTTGGAAAATTTACACCCGAACAATTTACACAGACGATCAATCGCCAGTTGTTCGGTCATATCCACAAACTCGCACCCCTGATAATAACGCTTACCCGGATACCCTTCGGCGTATTTATTGGTCAGGACAGACCCTTGAGCTTCTAGCACGGCTTTGGAGACAATGTTTTCAGAGGCAATCAATTCAATCTGGTATTGCTGACGCTCAGCTTCTTTTTGGATGACATTGAACACATCCGGATCAACTGTCTTTAAGTCCGCTTGAAAAAAGCTGTTATCGCCTGTCATGTGTGTCTCCGCTCTCTGTGTCATGTTCATGGGGTATGCCTTTCCAGTTGTTATCCCAATTTTTCAATACGGGCGATATGTCGGCCGCCCTCAAATGCCGATGTTAAAAAAACCTTGATCATGTCCAGTGCCTGTTCCGGCGGGGTTAATCTCTCCCCCAGACATAACACATTGGCATCATTATGCGCGCGCGCCAGTTCGGCCATACGCGCATCTGTACACAGGGCGGCACGCACCCCCGCATGGCGATTACAGGCAATCGAAATACCAATCCCGCTTCCGCAGATGGCCACGCCCCAAGATACCTGGCCGCTGGCCACGGCCTGCGCCAGTTTATGACCAAAATCCGGGTAATCCACCCGATCCGGCGAATAGGTGCCCAGATCCAGCCAAGTGACGGGCATATATGCAAATTTTTCCCGGATATATTCTTTTAACGCGAAACCCGCGTGATCACTGGCAATGGCAACCGTCAAGGACATGGGAAACATATAGGATTTTGGCCTTATTCAATCAATCCTTTTTTCCGAAGAACATAGGCCAGCCGTTTGGCCGCGTTGCGTTGCCATATCACCTCCGCGGTGCCGAGGGGGGCTTGGATCGTGATTTCCACGGCGGTGACCACATCCATGGCGTTAACGCGCAGGATGGCACCCATCGGCAGAACTTCGAAGATGATTTCCCGGCCGGGAAGAATATTGTGCATCGTAAAACCAAATCAAAATTAACCAAAAATACGCTATACTATTCCCATGACACAGAAAATCACCTTTGATTGGCAAGACCCCCTGTTATTAAACGATATGTTGTCGGATGACGAACGCCTGGTGAGGGATTCCGCCCGGGATTTCGCCCAGAATGAATTATTGCCTGGCATTGTCATGGCCAACCGGCACGAAAACTTTGACCCCGGCTTGATGCGGGAAATGGGGAAAATCGGCCTATTGGGGGCAACGATCGAAGGATATGGATGTCCAGGCGTGTCTCAGGTCGCCTATGGGTTGATTGCCCGGGAAATGGAACGGGTCGATAGCGGATACCGGTCTGCCGTATCGGTTCAAAGTTCACTAGTGATGTATCCCATCTATCTGTTTGGATCAGACACACAAAAACAAAAATTCCTTCCAAAACTAGCTTCTGGCGAGTTTATTGGATGTTTTGGATTAACAGAACCGGATGGCGGGTCTGACCCGTCATCCATGAAAACACGGATCAAAAAAGTGCCGGGCGGCTATCACGTCTCGGGGAGCAAACAATGGATCACGAACAGCCCGATTGCCGATCTGTGCGTTGTCTGGGCGAAAGATGACGACGGCGAGATCAGGGGCGTTATTTTAGAACGCGGCATGAAGGGATTAGACACCCCCAAGATTGAGGGGAAAATGTCCCTGCGGGCGTCCGTCACCGGCGGAATCATGATGGATGAGGTTTTTATCACCGATGACCACATCCTGCCCAAGGCCGCCGGGATCAAATGCCCCTTTATGTGCCTGAATTCTGCCCGCTATGGCATTAGCTGGGGGGTGATGGGTTCTGCCGAAGAATGCTGGCACCGGGCACGGGATTACGTGATGGACCGTGTGATTTTCGGCAAGCCCTTGGCCGCCCAGCAACTCATCCAAAAGAAACTGGCAGATATGCAGACGGAAATTACCCTTGGCCTCATCGCCGCACACCGGATGGGGACGCTCCGCGATCAAAACAAACTCGCGCCCGAAGCCATTTCTATCCTGAAACGTAATAATTGCGGCAAAGCCCTTGAAATTGCCCGCACCGCCCGCGACATGCTGGGCGGCAACGGCATTTCGGATGAATATAACGTCATTCGTCATATGATGAACCTAGAGGCCGTGAACACGTACGAGGGTACCCACGACATCCACGCCCTTATTTTGGGCCGGGCGATGACGGGTCACATGGCGTTTTAAACTTTCTGCCTCGTGTCAACATAACAAATGCATGGGTAAGTCTGTAATCAAGATTGTTTTTATCAGAAACGATCAGACATTCTCGCGCCAGAGATGATCCGCCCTTTAAGCCTCTTATACCCAATCTAAGAGCAGAATCTATACTGATAAATGTTGTTTTCCCATCTGCATAAAGCCCATGCTGTATCAAGCCCCATTCCATTTTTGGCCATTGCCCGGTTGCCTGTCGCGTTTTCAAAATTGTTTCATGGATAATCTCTAAATTGTAACTTGGCTGTGCCTTTAGGTTGATGTAATCCAATCCATATCTTTTTGACACAAACGCACATTCTTGAGACAAAGATGATCTACCAGATAGTCCTCTTCGACCTTTTCTAAGGGCGGCATCAAAAGTTGCATATTTCGTTTTACCATCTGCATAAGGCTCGTATTGAACCAAGCCCGAACTTCTTGTAGGCCATCTTCCTGTTTCCATTCGAGCTTTCAAAAGAATCTCACGGATCTTCTCCAGATCATAATTTGGCTGTTTAAAAATATTAAAATAGTCCAGACCAAACTGCTCAGACACAATACTGCATTGATCCGCAATAGATGAACCACCTGGAAGACCTCTCAAGCCATTTTTGAGAGCGGCATTAAGAGCATGAAATTTGGTTTTACCATCCGCATAAGGTCCATACTTAACCAAGCCCCGCTCCATAGACGGCCATTTCCCTGTTTGCCGTCGAGTCTCAAAGATCGTTTCCCTTATTTTATTCAAATCATAATTTGATTGCTTTAGGACGTTCACATAGTTGAGTTTGAACTGGTTTGATACATATTCGCATTCTTGCGGTAAAGATGATCCGCCCGTAAGACCTCTTGATCCGACGCTAAGTGCTTTTCCAAGAGCCAAAAATGTTATACGTCCATTAGCGTAAGGACCATGTTTGACCAAACCTGATTTTTGCGTTGGCCATCTTCCTGTCTGCTGACGGGTCTTTAGGATCGTTTCCCTGATTGTTCCCAAGTCAAAATCATGCTGATTCAAATGATTGATATAATCCAGTCCATGTTTTTCAGATAGGATAGCACATTGCTCTGACAGAGATGAACTTCCTAGTAAGCCTCTTCTGCCATTACGAAGAGCTGCTAATAAAGTAGTAAATTTAGTTTTTCCATCCGCATAAGGACCGTATTGAACTAAGCCTGCTTTCTGTGTTGGCCATTTTCCCGTTTCAAGGCGTGTTGCCAGAATGGTACGGCGGATGAGTTCAAGATCAAGCGGTTCGGGTTTTTTGGCGAAACTCCGGGCTCTGATCTCCGGTGAAATAGTCTGGGTGCTGAGAATGGATGAGATATCGTCCCACCAAGCCGCATCACTTCGCCACGGAATATCGACGATGTCAGGGCGGGCTTTCAGTTCATCCTTACTGAGATTTTCCCAGAGTGTGGGACCCAGAATTTTTGTGCTGATGAAGGTCACCTGCCCGACCTGATCACAGATCGAAATTTCCGCGTTCATCTTGGGGATCTGGACAAGGGTATAGGGAAGTTCCCTTAAGATGTTCGGGTCAACCGTGCCGGGATGAATAATCAGGTCATCCAGATACACCCCCATCGTGCCCAGACGCTCACACAAAATGGCAAGGCGGGGGGAGGTTTTAATCCTATATGGTTCATGCCCATCCCCCATGCCAAAACCGGGCGACTGGGAATCCGTTTTCACAAACATGCGGGGCTTATCCATGACCACTGCCCCGCCCTGAGACAACGTGCTTAACACATCATCCGGCGTTTCAGATTGAAGCCGCGCAAAAAACGCACGCGATGTTTGAACCATGAAATGGGCAACCGTAAAATCGGCCGCCATGTCCGGTACTAACTCCCGGGCGAGGCTTTGTTCTATGTCTTCAGAACTCTGGCCATTATTTTTTGCGCGTACCGCAGAATCAAGTTCTGCCAGCGGCATCAACAGCGCATTCATCGCCGCTTCGGATCCATCAAAACGCTGAGCCGCCGCGAACGCACCCGAAAGCCAGCCGCGCAGGCGCGCTTTTTCGCTTTCTGACCACGAAATATGCGGGCGTTTATCCATGCCCGGAACTTATCGATAATCTATTCTTATGTCAATATATTTGACCTATAAAAAACCCCGGTTTCCCGGGGCTTTTTGAAAAAGGTAAATATAAAAACGATTAACGTTTGACCCATTGTTTCGAACGGCGGGCTTTGTGCTTGCCGACTTTTTTACGTTCAACCATACGGGCATCCCGGGTCATCATGCCGGCCTTTTTCAAGGGGGCGCGAAGTTCTGGGTCAAAATTTTCCAATGCGCGGGAAATACCATGGCGAACCGCCCCGGCCTGACCGGATAATCCGCCGCCCTTGACCGTGCACATCACGTCAAATTCATTCACGCGTCCCACAATCAGGAACGGCTGATTCAACACCAGAAGATGTGTTTGACGACCGAAATATTGGTCTTGGGGTTTGCCGTTCACGACAACCTGACCCCGTCCACGTTTCAGCCAGACACGAGCCACCGCATCCTTACGGCGGCCGGTGGCGTAGGCGCGGCCTTGGGCGTCAATTTTAGCTTCACGTTTTTTAGGTTCCGCAGACGCCGTCAGAGATTTGAGATCTTTCAATTTTGCTTCGGACATGACTTACGCTCTCTTGTTCTTGGGGTTCATGGCGGCCACATTCAGCACTTCAGGCTGTTGGGCTTCGTGGGTGTGGGTAGAACCGGCAAAAATACGCAGATTCGTCATGATCTTATTACGCAGGGGACCTGCGGTGATCATGCGCTCCACGGCTTTCTCCAGAACACGCTCAGGGTGTTCACCTTTCAGGATTTCACCCTTGGTTTTACCCTTAATCCCGCCGGGATAACCCGTGTGCCAGTAAAATACATCGCCTTGGGCTTTTTTACCCGTGATGCGCACCTTGTCGGCATTGATAACCACCACATTGTCACCATCATCCATGTGCGGTGTGTAAGTGGGTTTGTGTTTGCCGCGCAGACGATTAGCAATCACCGAGGCCAGACGACCGAGGACAACGCCCTCTGCATCGATGAGCACCCATTTCTTGTCAATCTCAGCGGGTTTGGCTGAATATGTTTTCATGTGTTTATACCCTTACGTATGTTTTAAACTGACGTCTTTAAATAGATATTTTAGGCTATCGTCAAGAAAAAAGTCAGGAATTACAGAAGGATATATAAAAGGTATTATAATACCTTATATACCCCCTACCCCTTGATTTCATTCATAAAAAACGAATAAATCGCTTGTTATCCCTTTAAACCCATGGACTTTTTCGTCCAAAAAGATAGGTGAGTGCATCATGGATACGCTCACGCAAATCATTCTAGGTGCCGCCGTCGGTCAGGCGGTGGGATATAAAAAACTAGGCGGCAAAGCCGTTATTCTGGGGGCACTGGGCGGATTAATCCCAGATCTGGACGTGCTTTACACCCCGTTTCTGGGGGATCTGGGCACATGGAAATATCATCGCCATATCACGCATTCGCTTATCATCACGCCCCTGATGGGGATGGTGATGGGGTGGGCGGCCTGGCGATGGTGGTCAAAACCGGGCATGCCCTTACAAACATTTATGGCGGTGTGCGTGCTCGCGCTTTTTACCCATCCGCTTTTGGATTTATTCACGATCTATGGCACACAATTATTGGCACCGTTTTCAAACAAACGTTTTGAAATCCCGGGCATTAGCATTATTGACCCGGTTTACACCCTGCCCTTGCTCGCGGGGATTGTATCATTGTTTTTCAAAGGCGCACGCCGACATGCGCAAAAAATCGCAACCGTGTTGCTGGCGATTACGACGCTCTATTTATTTTTTGGCTGGGCACAGAATATGCGCGCCGAAGATATCGCCGAAAAACAATTAGCAGAACAAAACATCACGGCCGAACAGGTCAAAGTTTACACAACGATCTTTCAGCCTTTCTTGCGGCGCATCGTGGTGCGGGAACTAGATCACGATATCCGTGTCGGGTTTGTCTCTACCTTTGCCCCGCAGAAAATTATCTGGACATGTGGCAGGTTGCCCCATGATGATTTAATCAACAAAGCCTTAGCAACGCCAGAGGGGCAGACCTTATCGTGGTTTGCCGGGAACGAAGTCACCGCCCGGTACAACGCAGATAAAACGGAAATCACCCTTCTGGATGCCCGATACGGCACACCGGGCGAAACCATCTTTGGCTGGTGGGGATTACGATTTCCAGTCGTCATGGATACGAATAGCCAGCCGACCCTAGGTACGCCTGAAAAATTCAGGGGCGTCAGAAATGCCGATGGCAACGCCATTAAAAACTTGTTTCTGGCCGCCTATGGTAGACCTAACAATTTTCTGCCCGCGCAAGATTTAAATTGTAAGTCTTAAGTCCCCTGCCCGGCGCGATACGCCCCAAATACTTTTTTCAACAGCGCAGTCGTGTGACGGATCGGGTCTTGCCGGATGGCGGCTTCTTCTTGCGCCAAATAATAAAAAACACCGTCCAGACTTTTTTGCGTGACGTAATCCGTTAGTGAATTTTTTGGATCCGGTAGCACGGCCATCACCGGATATCGCCCGGCAAGGGAATCATAGGCCTGAAATGCGCCGGCCGTCGCAATCGTATCACGCGCGATGGGTTTGATTTTTTCGGCCAATAGACCTGATGTGCTTTTTTTGAAATAGGCTGTCGCTGAATCGGGCGGCCCTTTATAAATATCCATGACGTCTTGAAAGGTCAGATCAGAAACGGCCTTCACGAAAACATCCTTGGCGTGCGGCATGGCCGCTTCGGCCGCGCGGTTAAGTTTCGTTTCCAAATCATCGAGCGGTGCCGATATACCCAGTTTTTTAAACTGCGCCTGCGCCGAGGCCAGTTGAGGGGGAAGCGGAATGCGCACGAACTGATCCAGTCTGAATCCATCTTTCTGCCCTAGTTTCTGGGTGACCGCACCACTCCCGATCTGCAAGGCCTGACGGAAAGCATCCGATATCTCTCCCGCGCTTAAAGACGACATCGCCGTCTGACCAAAGTCAAAATTAACCCCAAAGAGCGTATCAATCGCGCTACGGGTGGCATTCACCCCGGTTGTAGCCGAAGTCTGGCACCCGGCACAGAATAACGTGACGCTTAACGAAAGGGCGATCATATGAAGGCGGGACATATAGGCTCCTTGGAACGGGCTAAACACGAGGATTTTCACAGGATTTTTATTATCCCTCATCCTAAACATGCTTAAGACTTTGTAAAGAAACAAAGAATATCATATCCTGAAGAGAGAGTCATTCTTCCCTGTCCTTCAAACGCCAAACGCCCGATGCTTAAAAAATTCAAGATTGAACAATTCGTTATCATCGACAAGCTGGAGCTGGATTTTCAATCCGGCCTCACCATCCTGACCGGGGAAACGGGCGCGGGTAAATCAATCCTGCTGGATGCGCTGGGATATATTCTAGGCGAGGACGCCAATCCTGATTCCATTCGCGCCGGTGCCACAGAATCAATTTTCGAAGCGACATTTAATCCGATCCCGACACATCCGGTCTGGTCTATTTTGATGCAAAACGGTTTGGTATCAAAACCCGGCGGTGAATTCATGGTATACCGCACGCTGAAATCAGGCGGCGGCGGGGAAATCCGTTTAAACGGTAAACCGATTGATGATGAGACGTTGAAAAAAATCGGCGTCACGATTGTTGAAATTCATGGGCAGTTCGCCAACCAGAGCATTATGGACCCTCAGAACCAGCTCACATGGCTCGATCTTTCCGGGGCCTTCCCGAAAGAAGTTTTTACCAACGTTATTGATGCCCTTCGTGATGTCAATCGTTACACGCAAGAACTTGAAGACGAAAACGTCTTTCTGGCGCGGCATAAAGGCCGGGAGTTAATCCGGCTTCAGGGGATTGGCAAGGAATTCGATAAAATCGGGATGAAGAAAAACTTTCATATCGAAGCCAAAGAAGAATATGCACGGCTTCTCACCGCCAAAGAAACGATGGAGGCTTTTCAATCTATTTTGGGTCAACTGGTTTCAGCCAACGGCGTGGTAGTGTCATTATCAACAGCCAATAAAATTCTGGCGCGTCAGCAAAATGTGGATAAGGAAAAAGTGGCGCGGCTGGGGCAATTACTTGAATCCTCTCTGGCCAATGCGCGGGATGCGGTCACGGAAATGGGGTTAGTATCTCCTGAATACGAGATCGACACCGCGCCGATTTACCGGTTTCAGGACATCCTGAACACGATGAATAAAATTTGTAAGGACAATAAAATTCCTTTTGAGGATCTCTCAGATTTTTACGAAGAGGTGACCGGAAAACTGGAACGGGTCGCCCGCGGGCAGGAAACCATCAAACGCCTGCAGGAAAGCCTGATACAGGCCAAAAATAATTACCGCCACCATGCGCATATCCTGTCTGAAAAACGTAAAGTAGCTGGCAAAGCCCTCAGCAAAGCCATCACCAAAGAATTGGCGCCGATCAAATTGCTCAAGGCGGAATTTGTGGTGGATGTCGTTGAAAACGTCAATATGCCTTGGACAGAACGGGGTCTTAACGAAGTAACCTTTACCGCCCGCATGAACCCGGGGATGCCCTTTAGCCCTATTTCAGAAACGGCTTCAGGGGGGGAATTGGCACGTCTTATCTTGGCACTTAAAGTCGTTCTTCAACGCGTTCAGGCAACCCCAACATTAGTCTTCGACGAAATTGATACGGGGATCGGCGGTGCCGCCGCGGCCGCGGTGGGTGACCGCATTGCCCTTTTGGCGGATAACACGCAGGTTCTGGTTATCACCCACAGCCCGCAGGTTGCCTCTCGTGGACATCAACATTTATACATTAGCAAAAAAACAGACGGCGCCAGCACAACATCTCAGGTACGCGAACTCACAATGGATCAGCGGATCGAAGAAGTATCCCGTATGTTGGCGGGCGAAAAACTCACACAGGAATCGAATGCCGCCGCACAAAGCTTAATCAACGAAGCCAAAGAAGCCGCCATCATCCGAAAACAACTGGCCGAACAAGCCGCCGCGATGGCCGCACAGGAAGCTATCACGCCTCCGCCTTCTCCTGCAACTGAGGCTCCTGCCGCATAGAATAACCCTTTGACACACAAAGCCTTTAATAGGATGCATACACATGTGTTGTATTAACCTGAAATTCACCCGTTTTTTATAAAATTAATAGGTATTCTTTGAGAATGAGGGTGATGTGAACAACGCTTTAAGTCAGCGAACATCCAACAAAGCCTCGGTCACTCGGCTTTTTTTAATTGTATTTTTAGTGGCGTTTTTCATTTGCCTGGGCATGACATCCCTCTTCGTTCTGCCAAGTACGGAACAAACATTACGGCATCTCTATAATCTCAATCTGACGCAAAACGAAGCCATACAAAGTCAATATCTAAAACAACTCTCGATCAAAATTCTAGGGTCATTGTCCTTAGGCTTAACAGTAGCGTTTGCCATCATGGGCTATGTCGGACGAAAGATTTTGATTAAACCCTATGCTGAACTCAAAGACTCAGAAGAACGCCTTCACGCCGCACAACAGGCCGCCGAGAAAATTGCCCAAATACCTATTAATAACCCGAGCCCAACCATACAGATTTCTGTATCCGGAGAGGTCTTATTCGCTAACCCCTCAGCCAGAGAAAGATATCAGGATATAGAAATTCTAGGGTTTCGACATCCAGCCCTGGCAGGTCTCGAGTCATATGCCTTAGAATATTCTCAAAGACACATGAACACATTGACCAGAGAATGGTTATATAATGAAACCCCCTATTATCAAACGATTATGCCTGTCGTGGTGGAAGGTAAAAAAACACTTGTCATTTATGCTTATGACATCACGAGTATTAAAAAAGAACAAGAACGTTCCAGGTTAATGCAAGCCGCCATTGAAAACGCAAAAGATGCCGTTCTCATCACGGACGCCAATCTTGAAACGGGTCCTCATATTATTTACGTGAACGAAGCCTTTACGCGCCTGACAGAATACACGCTGGCGGAAGTAGTCGGAAAAACACCCAAAATATTACAAGGCCGCGATATCGACAAAAAAGTAACGGCACAATTAGGAAATAATCTTCGGGAAGGAAAGCCGTTTCAAGGTCAGCTAAAAAACTATACAAAAAGTGGCAAGGCCTATTGGCTGGATATCAGCATTATGCCTGTTAAAAATGAACGCGGGGAAATCACCCATTTTGCCGCGATTGAGCGTGATATCACCCAGCAAAAAGCATTCGAGAAAGAATTAATGATCACCCGTGAAGCCGCCGAAGTAGCCTCGCGCGCTAAAGGAAATTTCTTGGCGAACATGAGCCATGAGCTAAGAACCCCGATGAACGGAATTATCGGATTATCCGGATTATTGCTTGATACACCCATGTCGCATGAGGATAAAGAATCCCTGTATTCTATCCACCATTCAGCCGAAGGTTTGTTGGCCTTGCTTAATGACTTGCTTGATTTTTCTAAGATCGAAGCTGGCGAATTAACGCTCGAAATGGTGCCCATGAATGTGCCGCGATCTATTATGCAGGTGACCAATATGCTCCGGCCGATGGCCGCCAAAAAAATGGTTTCCCTTTCGACCACTATTAGCCCCCTCGTCCCCACATGGGTGATCGGAGATCATAACCGTATCCGTCAGATTTTTTATAACCTGATCGGCAATGCCGTCAAATTCACGGAAAAAGGCTCAGTGCATATAGATGTTTCTGTCATCAGAGAGAATGGAGAAGCAACGGTACGCTTTCGTATCGAAGACACCGGCGTCGGTATATCTCCTGAGTTTCTGGATGTCATTTTTGAAAAATTTACGCAAGGAGATGTGTCGACAGCACGAAAATTTGGCGGCACAGGCCTAGGGCTTACCATCACCAAACAGTTGGTAGAAATGATGGGTGGCCGTATTGGCGTCGAGAGTGTTGTGGGCTTAGGGTCTACTTTTTGGTTTGATGTTCCCTTTGAATCCTTAGAGAATTATCAGGAAGATAGTGCAGAGACAACAGAAGGCGGTTCATCCGAACATTATTTCAGAAACCACCATGCACTGATCGTGGATGACCACCCTACCAATATTCTTTTTATGCGCAAACTTTTAATGAAACTTGGATTTTCAGTGATTCACGCCGCAAACGACGGGGAAGAAGCCATATCCCGTTATCAAAACAACACCTACAGCATCATTCTGATGGATTGCCAGATGCCGGGGGTCGATGGATTTTTAGCGACACGGCGGATTCGTGAACTTGAGTCTGCCACTTCGCGCGCTCATACACCCATTATTGCGGTTACCGCCGATGCCATGAAGGGCACACAGCAGAAATGCCTTGAATCCGGTATGGATTACTATGTCACAAAGCCTATTTCTATTGCACAAGTACGGGATGCCATATCCCTGTTTATCAAGACAAAGAATTCTGATTCACACGCCAATCCTTCTGATCAATGGATCCAGCAGGTAAAGGCACATACACACACATCGTTGATGGATCAAGCCCCGGTGGATTTAACCCATCTTCGGCAGTTTACAGATGGAAATCCTGAGGAAGAAAAGGAATTTTTTGACATCTTCTTAACCCAAGCCGAAGAAGGCGTAACTCACTTATCGCGCCATATTACGGATGAGTATAACGAAGAATGGAAACGGACAGCACATAAGTTAAAGGGATCTGCGGCCAATTTAGGAGCCAATACCTTGTCTAATTTATGCAAGGAAGCAGAGAATCTTGCAGATGCAACCGCCGAGAATAAAGCCGTGATGCACGAGAATATTCTAAATGAACTGTCCAAGGTTCAGGCGTTTTTAGGCGAACTACACGCCTAAACCTCATCTAGATTAGGTATGAAGATATTCCAGCAACTCTTCTTTTTGAAAAGGCTTGGAAACAAAACCATAAGCCCCAGCCAATAACGCTCTGGACATGTTCGTCACATCATTATTCCCGCTAAACATGACGACAATCATATGCGGAAATTTTTGAACAACCCATTCCAATATTGTAAATCCAGATCCATCTATTAAATTGATATCCAGAAAAATGACGTCCGGTACATATTCTTCTATGCGGCGGATACCATCCATAACACCTGTTGCGGTGGCTAAAAAGCAATGATCTTTTAATGCCGTTCTCACAATCCAGCGCGTCGAAGGTTCGTCTTCGATCAAAAGGACTTTGGGTAAGATTTTTTCTAACTGCTCCACGGTCAAGTTTTTATCAAAGGTTACAGTCATGCACGACCTTCTTTCTTTTGTTTTGATCTGATATGGGGAGATTTTTCGATATATTCGATAAGCTTACTGGTATTAAAGGGCTTCCCAACAAAGCCCTTGGCGCCCTTTTGTATCGCCTTCATAACATTATCACGGTGGCCGTTCGCGCTGAGCATAATGACGTATGCATGAGGATCCATTTCAAATATTTTATTAAGGACGTTATGGCCATCCACATCCGGCAAACCAATATCAAGAAAGACCACGTCAGGCGCATGACGAACATACGTCATGAAGGCACTTGCCGCGCAGTCCGCGAATGATGCCTCAAGTGTAGAGGGGATCGCCTTTCGGACAACTTTTTGGGTGAAAAGATCGTCATCGACAACAAGAATATGTGGCTCTGCGCGGCTATCTCGGCGCGTATCAATGGAACGAACAAGATCAATCCGAATGGGAGCATTCAGTGCCAGCTCACGACGGCGTAACTGAGCCTCAAGCTCGCGCATCTGAAGTTCGCTAAGCCTATCACGCTGGGCGGAAATTTTGTTTTTGATCAGACCTGCTATCCAGTCACCGTCATACCCGACTTCAAAAAAAGCGGCTGGCTTCCCTTCGTGGGAAGCCAGCCAGTCTAGAGTGGGGTGGGAGAGGAGACTCGTAAAAACTTTATGCGTCGCGTGTTTGGAAAAGATAAAAACATCCTGATCACTACTCTGTAGGATCTTAACTGACGGTTCATCCATCCGTTCGTTCACCGCGCGATCTATACGCATGAGCCAATCCGCGGGACGATCGGTCATCTGCGAACACAGAAGCACAATGCAACGTGTGGATGGGGCTGTTTCCTTTAACTCCTTTAACAAGGCATACAGCGCTTCATCGGATCGACTGACAACCGGTATATTCTGGTATTGCATGATCTGTGCCTCTCTTGTCCATTATAGTTATAGCAAATGGTGTGCCATAATTTATTATTGTTTTTCAATAATTTAAGATGACGGCACTGCAAGAAATTTAGATCAAATTCAAAATAAACTGATGAGATGTGTCGCAATTTCGAACGCCTGCCCTTGGCGTGGTCGCAAAGAGCGTCTAACATCTTATGGCGTCTGTGTTTTTCTACCCCTCTATTCCGCGCTGGTGGCATTCTTCATGGCTCAAACCCTTCTGATCATTGATGACGATTCCTCACAACGAAAAAGCCTTTCGATGCTGGCTTTGAAACGGCTTCCGCTTAAGGTCATGGAATCCAGTAATGGTCCAGACGCGCTTGACCTGATCCGTCAGGATCAGGCGCGTTCCATTGCCGCCGTCATACTTGACTTGCACATGCCGAAAATGTCGGGGTTTGAATTCATGGACGCCCTTCAGGACATCCGCCCTGATATCCCCGTCATCATGATCACGGCTTCACAAAAAACGCAGGACGCCGTTGAGGCCATGAAACGCGGCGCCGCCGATTTTATTTCAAAACCAATTGAACCCGAACGATTTATCGTCAGTGTGACAAATGCACTTAAACGCCAGAATCTTGAGCACGAAGTTCAGCGCCTGACACGGCAAACACACGGGACGCAACGATTTGAAGATATGGTGGGTTATGAGGGCGGTTTGTCTAACGTCGTCACCGTAGCGCGAAAAGCGGCGACCACCCACATCCCTGTTTTGATCAGTGGCGAAACCGGTACGGGCAAAGAAATTCTGGCTCGGGCGATCCATGGTGAAAGCACGCGCAATCATCAACCTTTTGTGGCTATTAACTGCGGGGCGATCCCCGAACAATTGGTTGAAAGCACACTGTTTGGCCATGAAAAAGGAGCTTTCACGGGGGCGGTGACCAAGGCTATGGGTAAATTCCGTGAAGCCGACGGGGGCACTATTTTTCTGGATGAAGTGGGAGAATTACCCGCAGACGCTCAAGTGAAATTACTTCGTGTTCTTCAAGAAAAAGAGGTTGAGCCTGTTGGCGCCGGACAAACCCTTCCGGTGGATGTACGCATTATCGCCGCCACACACAGGGATCTGTCCGCAGACGTCAAGGCCGGGCGTTTTCGTGAGGATCTTTTTTTCCGGTTGAACGTTCTTCAGATTCACATGCCTGCGCTTCGTGATCGGGCTCAAGATATTCCGGCACTGGCTTATCATTTCATCCGCCGCTTTGCCGCGCAGGAAAAACGGCATTTAAGACGTATTTCCGATGAAGCCATGGCACATTTACAACAGCAACCTTGGACCGGAAACGTCCGAGAACTGGAAAATAAAATTCACCGCGCCATGGTGTTATCAGACCATCCTGAATTACAAATTGATGATTTTTCGCCAGCATCGCTGTCTGGATCCATCGGGTCTATGCGCACATCCGATACCAAGGGAACGTCTCAATTTTTGACGCAGAACCAAAAGTTAAAAACACTCGAGGTTATTGAAATCGAAGCCATACGCCATGCGATTGATTATTGCGGCGGCAATGTTTCCCGGGCGGCAGATGAATTAGGCGTGGCGAAATCCACCTTGTACCGAAAGTTGGAAACACCGCCCAAGACGTGAAGGATTTAGGAAAAATTGGTCGGGGTGACAAGATTTGAACTTGCGACCCCTTGCACCCCATGCAAGTGCGCTACCAGGCTGCGCTACACCCCGACCGGACGACTGGTGAGAATGTGTTAATGGACTTTGGGGGAAAAGGCAACTCTTTCAATTAAAATCTGCCTGCAGGCTATAGGAAATAGGTTTCCCGGGTCATTTCACGCACCTCAAGGGTCAGGGCGCATATATCCCCCAACGCGGCCGCCTTGGCCTTCAGGCACGTATGCAGAGCCGTGCCATAGGCCACCCGGGTCGCTTCATCCCGACCGGTCAATAAGGACAAGGTAACATGAATCATTGCCGTCTTGCCCCCGCCAAGAACATAGTCGTCAATCCGAACTGCCCTTGTCTTGATGCGCGTTTCATCCACCCCAGCCCCGGCCAGTGCCGCGTGAAGGCCACGGACAAGATCCGGGATATCCACTCGCCCCACCAGATTGGCAGAATATTCAGCCACGATATGCGGCATACCCCCCCCCTTAAAGATAGGTGTTGCCCTTAGGCGGCCATATCGACCAGTTGACGCAGGGATTTAAGATCATCGAGCATCAGTTCGAGCATCACGCGCTGGGTATCTGACAGGTCACGTTTAAGGCCGGGCGCAGAGGTAACAGCCGTATTGTCTGCCTGATCGGCCGGAGGTTGAATTTTTGATTCCGTCGCAAAGACCGGCGCGACGCTGGCCACCTGCGCATTCACGATTTGCTGTCTGCCCTGCCCCTTCAGGAGTTTTTGAACACCCTTGATGGTGTATCCTTCGGTATAGAGCAGATGATGGATACGTTTTAACGTCGCCACATCTTCGGGGCGGTAATAACGTCTGCCGCCGCCGCGTTTGAGCGGACGCACCTGTGTAAATTTTGTTTCCCAGAAACGAAGCACATGTTGGGGGATGTCCATGTCATCGGCCACTTCGCTGATGGTGCGAAAGGCACTGGCCGATTTTTGAACTTTGGGGCGATCTTGATCTAAGGCCGGATCTTCTGAAACGGGCATTCCTTGGAATGATGTATGCGCAAATGAAGTCATCGACATGTCCTTTTTCTCACGACAGGGATATTACAGACCCGAAGGAAAAACGGACGCGCCGTAAATGCGAATCTATTTCCCTTTGGCTATTCTGTCTTTTAAGACGTGCGAGGCGCGGAAGACAAGTACCTTACGGGGACTAATCGGAACTTCTACACCGGTTTTTGGATTGCGGCCGATGCGCTCTCCCTTTTCCCGGATCGCAAAGCTCCCGAAAGAGGATAATTTAACGTGATCCCCCGAAATGAGAGCGTTCATGATTTCATCGAGGGTCTGTTCGACCAAATCTGAGGATTCGTTGCGGGAAAGCCCGACCTGTTCATAGACCGCTTCGGCAAGGTCAGCGCGCGTTAAGGTGCGTTCAGTCATGGAAATCCCCTTTCAAATACATATAAAGGGTACCCCACATAAGCCAAAATGTCAATAAATCAAATGGGTTAGATACAAAAAAGACGTGGATTTCGCCTTAAAACCGAAGAAGTGCTGACCCCCAGGTCAGGCCGCCGCCTAAGGCCTCGAACAGCAACAGGTCGCCGCGCTTGATTTTTCCCGCCCGTACACCTTCATCCAGCGCCAGCGGGATCGAGGCCGCCGACGTATTCCCATGATGATCAATCGTCACAATTACCCGTTCCATGGGCATATCCAGTTTTTTGGCCGTTGATTCGATAATCCGGATATTGGCCTGATGCGGCACCAGCCAATCAATATCCGCAGAGGTAATGCCGTGATACGCCAACGTTTCATCCACGATATCCGCCATATAATTCACGGCATATTTAAAAACTTCCTTGCCTTCCATCAGGATATGTCCGGCCTTGCCGGTGCTGGAAGGCCCTCCACTGGTCATCAGAATATCCCGGTGATGACCATTCGCATAAAGATGCGTGGAGTGAATGCCTCTCCCGGCCACGCCAGGTGTGGGTTCATCGTGAGATTCTAAAATAACCGCGCCTGCCCCATCGGCAAAAAGCACGCAAGTCGTACGATCTTGCCAGTTGACGATAGAGGACATTTTTTCGGCGCCGATCACGAGAATACGTTTGGCCTGTCCAGCCTTAATGAAATTGTCAGCAACCGACAGCGCATAGACAAACCCCGTACATACGGCCTGAATATCGAACGCCAGTCCGGGGGGAATACCCAGTGCCGCCTGAACCTTCACCGCCACCGACGGAAAGGTATTATCGGGTGTTGTCGTGGCCACAATCACCCCATCAATATGCGATGGGTCTATGCCCGCAGATTGAACAGCCATGCGTCCGGCGTTGATCGCCATGTCGCCCGTGGTTTGATCGGGCGACGCGATGTGGCGTTGCTGGATCCCGCTTCGCTGAACGATCCACTCATCGGTGGTATCGACCATTTTTTCAAGATCAGCGTTGGTCAGTATTTTTTCCGGCAGGTATGACCCGGTACCTGTGATGATGCTTTTGATCGACATGTTCTGACATCACCCTTTCAAGCTTGAGCCGTTTCGGGGACAGGCGCGGCGGAGATAACGTTCTGGGCGATCAGACGATCCATTTCTTCGGCAACTTTTTTATTAAACCCGCCGCTGACCAAATGCGCGGATACGTGAATGGCATTTTCAGTGGCGATCACATCACTGCCGCCGTGACTTTTGACACAAATGCCGTTCAAACCCAAAAACATGCCCCCATTATATTTGCGCGGGTCAACGCGGTCTTTCATGCGTTTCATGGCTCCGGATGCCAGAAAATATCCCAACATGGCCAAGGGCGATGATTTAAAGGCGTCCTTTAAAAACTGGGAGGTTAGCTTGCCCACCCCTTCGGCAGTCTTCAGCGCGACATTGCCCGTAAACCCGTCTGTGACCACCACATCGACCGTCCCTTTGGTGATATCGGTGCCTTCGATGAACCCGTGATACCGTCCAGGGAATTGTCCCGTGGACAATATCGCCGCGGCAGAGCGCACTTCTTCGTGCCCTTTCATCTCTTCGGTGCCGACATTCAGCAATCCCACAGAGGGCGAATCCACCCCCATCACCACACGCGCATAAATCGCACCTAAAACCGCAAACTGGGTTAACACCTCGGCATCACATTCCAGATTGGCCCCCAGATCCAGCATCAAGGTACGGCCTGTCAGGGTTGGAAACGTGCTAGCGATGGCCGGACGCGAAATGCCGGGCAGGCATTTTAAAATCATTTTCGACAGTGCCATCAATGCGCCCGTATTCCCCGCCGATATCACCCCATCGGCCTGACCTTCGGCCACGGATTCAATCGCCAGACGCATACTGCTGTCTTTGCTTTTGCGGATAGCACTTGAGGCTTTATCATCACTCGATATTTTTTTATCCGTATGCACGACACGCGAGGCCGCAGACAAACTCGGATACTGTGCCATCTGTTCGGCAATCAAGGTCTGATCCCCGAAGAAGATAAACCGAAGCGAGGATGTTTTCTGAAACGCCGCCGCCGCGGCAGGCACGAATACGGATGGGCCAAAATCACCCCCCATGGCATCAATCGCAATAGTTTGAACGGGTGTCATGATAAGGGGTGGGGAAACCGTCTGGTTAACGAAAAATATCCGGCGACTTTAGTACAAAATCGCCGGAGTGCAAATTATTTTAAACGGTAAAGGGGATTAGCCCCGCGCTTTCAGAACCTGACGACCTTTATAGGTGCCACTTTTCAGGTCGATATGGTGCGGGCGCACGGCTTCGCCGGTTTGGGCATCTTCAACCCAGTTCGTGGCGGTCAGCGCATGGTGAGAACGACGCTTATCTCTGCGAGCTTTCGATGTTTTTCTCTTGGGAACGGCCATGGTTATATTCCTTATTCGGTCAAATTCTGGGGCTTAATTAAACAAAAAACAGGGGGAAAGCAAGTAAATTATCAGGCCGGGTCCGTATCCGTGGGCTTACCTTTAACCTGAATTTTCCAATCCTTCAGGGCTTCGAAGGGATTTTTACGCCCCGGCAAGGGCTTACCTTGCTTTAAATCCTCATCCGTCAGGGGGGAAGTCACCCCCGGGCGGCGCGGGAATGCGGGGATCCCCAAGGAAAGATGCTGGGCGGCCAACTCCCCCAGATCAATCTGCCCGTTTACCACCGGCTCCGGGTCATCCACTTCATTCAAAATTTCCTGCTCAGCGTGGCCTTTGGCCATATCACGCTCTTTTCGTGCCTTGGCGAAGGACACAGCCTTGACCTCTTCGGCAAAACAGCCTTCGACAGGTTCCTCAATATCCGTTTCCACGGGCTCTTGGGTGACCACACATAACTGATGGACACGTGCCGTGACGGAACCCGTGATCCGTATCAATCCGGCTTGAACGGGGGAAACCTCAAGATTCGCGGTCACGTGGCTTAAGCCTTCCACCGCAAAACGGCGAGACAGGGCACGGCACTCCTCTTGGTTTGCAGAAAATGTAACCTCGAGTGTCGTTGAAGCTAAATCTTCGATATCCAATAGATACGGCCATTCTGATTGAATATTGGGTGCAGGTTTACGGCTTCGTGCCATGTCACGCCGCCTTTCGGACGATATCAGATATCGCCCCCACAACTTGACCTTGTACATAGTCCGTCAGCTTGCGCACTGTTTCAGGTGATACACCCGGTACCGTTCCATACACGTTTCGGCGGATGGCTTCTGCCAGCATTAACGCATTCCCCGAAGCCAGCGCAGATGCATAAGCCTCTCTTCGGCCATTAAACGCCGTCATCATCCGTTTCATGTGACGCGGCACACTTAAATCCCCAATCCCCATTTCACGCAGGGATCGATCCACGCCGACAAAAAAACGGTCAAACAACGCCTGAGAGTCTTTTTTATCCATATTCTGCATAGCCAGAATCATGAACAGGCTGGTGATATCAAAACGTCCATCCAGCGTATCCGGAACACCAAAATCCTGAAACAAAACAGGGTTCAGTGCTGTTTTGGCAATACGGGTATAAAGACGGTCGGCCTCTAGCCGCCGGGCACGCCGTTTGGGGTCAAAAATCCAGAACATACTCGGCAATATATAAGTAAAATTCAAAAAAACAAACCTTAAGTCACCTCAAAATAGACATGATTGAAAATCAGGGTTAGATGTCTTAAATCTAGCAAGCGTTTATATCTTGAACGATAAAGGAAAAATATTGATGAAACAGGTGGGTTTATTTTTGGTCTTGGGTCTGATGATGGCGGCCTGCACCCCCACACAAGCCACGCGCGGCAACATGGTGGATCCGGACCGCATGGCCGAACTGGTGCCGGGCATTAGCACGCGTCAGAACGTTCTTCAGACCTTAGGCTCCCCCACGACCGTTGCGCCTTTTGACGATACGATTTGGTATTATATCGGTCAGAAAACAGAACAGCGCGGCGTGTTAGACCCCGAGGTTATCGAACAAAAAGTTGTCGTTGTTGCCTTTACCCCGGAAGGTACCGTCGAACTGGTGGAACCGATTGACGCCAGCCAGATCAACGTGCCCATCGCCCGGCGCAAGACCCCCACCGGCGGAAACGAAGTCACGGTTATGCAACAGCTCATGGGGAATCTGGGACGGTTTAACCGCCCAGCAGACGAAGCGGCGCGATAAGGATTACGCCTGTTTTTTTTCAAAAACGCTGACCAGTTCTGTATGCGCTGACCAGATGAATGGGTCTAACGGCTGAATCGTTTTTAACGCATATCCTCCGGCCGTCAGCACCCGTGCATCCCGCGCAAAAGACGTTGGGGAACACGACACATAAATGACCTTAGACACACTCGATAAAGCCAACGCGGAAGACTGGGCACTAGCTCCGGCACGCGGCGGGTCTAATATCACGGTATCAAATCGTTTAAGTTCGGCGGGAGATAACGGGTCTTTAAATAAATTGCGTACCTGCGCCTTGATCCCGCGAGAGGTGAGCGCAGATATCGCCGGGGCATCCACATCCACCGCCGTAATGGATTGCACCTGCGACATCAAATGCCCGGTAAAAAGACCGCTTCCTGAAAACAGGTCGGCCACATGACGCGCCCCTATGGCAAACCGGGTCACCTGCTCTGCTAGAATCTGCTCGGCTTCATCGCTAGCCTGAAGGAACGTTCCCGGGGGTAGATCGACAGTTAAATCCCCGAATCTTTTTTGAAACGGTGTCAGAGACAAAAGCGGCTCAAACATATCCCGGTCACGCGCCCGCAAATTGATACGCGAAATTTTTAAGGTATGCGCCATATCAGCCAAAATTTCCTGAGATGTGAGATTGATGGTCAAACGCCCGGTCACAGACATTTCGACCTGATGATCCACCTTTTGAATCATCAGATCAACTGTCTGACGCGGGGTCATCAGGGACATGAGATAGGGTTTTAATCTTTCACGCAGGGTCATGATGTCCGGGTGCAAAATCTGGCAGGCGGAAATATTCACCACCTCATCTGACAGGCGTTTATTAAACCCGATGATCACGTCTTTTGCCGTCCGGCAGACGGAAAAACTTGATCTTCGGCGCGTGTGCGCAGGAATGGCCATCATAGGGCGGATATCGGGGCAGGATATCTGGGCGCGGGACAACACCTCCCGAAGCCATCTGGTTTTCACATCAAGATAGGCGGGCGGCGAGAAATGTTGGAGTGTGCACCCCCCGCATACCCCAAAATGGGAACAAGGCGGTGTCACACGATCTACGCCGGGTGTTACAATCTCCTGAATCTGTCCCCGGTTCTGCCCATCTGGATGCATGCGTACCGATGCACGCACCACATCCCCCGGCACCGTCAGCGGGATAAACACAACCGCGCCATCGGGGCGGCGGGCAATCCCGTCGCCCCCCTGCCCGATATCGGTGATCGTCATGGTTTCACTCATGCGATGTTTGTATCACAGAACATGAAAACAATGTACGCAATGATTACTGTTTAAAACTTTCAATGAATGTCAGCACATCGGCCTTGATCGTGGCCCAGTTGGCAAGGTTCTCCTTACGATACGCAATGGTAATGGCTATACCTCTATTGATGAAATGATGTGTGCATATAATGTTCTGAGATGGCGGCAATGTGCTGTCTTCAATTCCACAACTGATTGCAGAGGGCTGAGATCCAAACGGATCGGTATTCGGTTCGTAAAAAATATCCCTAATACCAGGCTTAAGACGCGAGGGGGCTTCACGTAGACCATATCTAACGGTGTCGGTAACCGGATTCTGAGCACGCAGAAGTTCGACTACATCATCGTTCCGGCCATATGAGTCAGCATCGCCGACCGTGATAAGCATTCTGGGTGCTTTATCTCCTGGGGTCATGGCCGGATAGTTAATGGTAATACCAAACCCAGTCGGGTCGATGGGCGGCAAGCTGAAATATTCGACAGGTATACAATATGTATCACCGCCGGCAGGCTGACAGTATTTTTGAGGTATTGGATCAAATCGTGGACGAATGATATCTATCGTTACAATAAAGATTAAACCCAAAAAAATGAGTAGAAGTTTCTTTTTATTGATAGACGTGAGCATTTTTTCTACCCAAAAAATATACGCCAGATAATCAAAAAAGCAGGGCACACCTAGTTATGATTATCTTTTGGCCTAGTCTTCATCATCCAAAGACGCCAGCCCGGTGAACTGGGACTGGGATGTCCAGAAACGCTCAAACATTTTCAAGGTCTTGTTGACCTCGGTCATGCGCTCGGGGCTAAGTTCCCCGCCTTTTAATTTGGTCTCGTGCCGGATAAACATGTCTTCCAGCATCTTGTATAAATCCTTGCCCTTGGACGACAGCTTGACGCGGATAGAACGTTTATCATGAACAGACCGTTCCTGTTCGATATACCCGTTTTCAGACATTTTTTTGACGTTATAGGATACGTTAGACCCCAGATAATATCCGCGAAGCGTCAATTCACCCACCGTCATATCATCATGACCGATGTTATAGAGGATCATGGCCTGAACGTTGTTGATGTCCTGAATGGATTTCCGGTCAAGTTCGACCTTCACCACATCCAGAAAATAACGGTGAAGACGTTCAATCAGCTGAATCGATTCGAAATATGGTGTTGTGGTCACGATCTGTCTCTCCGGTTAATCTCAGGGAATCTCACATAGACTTGAAGTGTACATAGACTTAAGGATCCCTTGGCATAAAAAGGGACAAATACCATTGTAAGATCAAAATATTAACGAATTCTATGTTTTTCGGCAATCCCGCAGATTTCCGGGGACTGAGACTTGACCAAAGTCAGGTATTTTTTTGCAAAAACCGTTTACTTTTGCCCATTGTTGGCATAACCCATTATCAGATTGGACTGAAAAAGACTGGATGACCATGAAAACCAAAAACGCCGCTTCCGTGATGTCTGCACCTGCTCATGACCACACACATGACCACCCGCACGGACACAGCCATGTTCACGGGCGCGGTGATGCCCCAGTCAAAGCCTTAAGCAGTTCTGCCTATCCCCACGTGCGGATGCGCCGTCTGCGCGGGATGGATGCGCTTCGCGATATGGTACGTGAACATCATGTCCGGGTGGAAGATCTGGTTTATCCCTTGTTTGTCGAAGAAGATGTGAGTGAGCGTCTGCCGATTGCGTCCATGCCCGGTGTGTTCCGCGAAACGGAAAAATCACTTGAGATCGCGGTTAAAAACGCCGCCGCCGCGGGGCTTAAATCCATCATGCTGTTCGGGGTATCGCATCACAAAGATCATACAGGATCTGATTCCTGTGACCCCAACGGGCTGTTGGCACGGATGATTGACCGCGCCAAGCAGGCCGCGCCGGATATGGTGGTCATCGCCGATGCCTGTTTTTGTGAATATACCGACCATGGTCATTGCGGCCCGCTCAATGACAAAGGCGATGTTGATAATGACCGCACGGTCGAAAATATCGCCATGCAATCCGTGATCGCCGCCGAAGCCGGCGCGGATATCATTGCCCCGTCCGGGATGATGGATGGTCAGGTTGCCGCCATTCGCCATGCGCTGGATGTCACCGGGTTCAACCATATTCCCATCATGGCCTATGCCGCGAAATTTGCATCTGTCTTTTATGGCCCCTTCCGGGATGCCGCCGGATGTGCGCTCGGCAAATCCACGCATAAGGTACGCACCGACCGCAAAACCTATCAGATGGATCCGGCCAATGCGAGAGAAGCCCTGCGTGAGGCCGCTCTGGACGAAGCCGAAGGTGCCGACATGTTGATGATTAAACCCGGCATGCCGTATCTGGATGTGCTGGCCAATCTGCGCCGGGAAACGCGTTTGCCGCTCGCCGTCTATCAGGTCAGCGGGGAATATGCGATGATGAAATTTGCCGCCGCCGCGGGTGCCTTGAATTACGAACAAGCGATGATGGAAAGCCTTCTGGCCTTTAAACGCGCCGGCGCCGACCTGATTTTGACCTATGGCGCACAGGATGCCGCCGGGTGGATCAAGAATAACACCTAAGTCCATATGTCAATAAACTGTCCGTTTAAAAAATTCAGACACGTCTCGCCTGAATACCTTGATTAGCGGGTAAAATCAGGCGATATTAACCTTTATATGAATCGTCTTCACGCCCCTGACTTTTTAAGGCTCGCTTAATCCCATGAAATTTATCGGTATTGCCCTCGTCTTTGTCTGTACCGTCGGCGGGTTGATGATGGCCGCAGGTGTGGACAAGGCGATTGGCCTCATCCTCCACGCCATTTTGCCGGCGGCGCCCGGAGAATTCGTCATTATTTTCGGGTGCGCGGTCGCGGCCTTTTTGATCGCCAACCCGCCCGAAGTCGTGAAATACACGATGAAATATTTCAAGGCGTTGAAACAGCCTTCTGCCTATTCCAAGGAAGATTACGTCGATCTGCTCTCGATGCTTTTTTCTGTGTTCAAACTCGCCCGGACAAAGGGATGGCTGGCGATGGAACAGCATATCGAAAAGCCCGAGGAAAGCACGTTATTCCAACAATTCCCGATTTTTCATCACAATCATCATGCCACGACATTTTTATGCGATTACTTGCGTATCATTTCGTTGGGGAATGATAACCCCCATCATATCGAAGCCTTGATGGATGAAGAAATCGAAGTGATCGCACATCACGAAGGACATCCCGGCCACGCCGTCCAGACCATGGCCGATGGTATTCCAGCCCTGGGGATTGTCGCGGCGGTTTTGGGCGTTATTAAAACCATGGCGTCCATCTCTGAGCCCCCGGAAGTCTTGGGAAAAATGATCGGCGGAGCGTTAGTGGGAACATTCTTGGGGGTCTGGCTGGCGTATGGATTTGTGGCCCCGATCGCGGGTGCGATGACATCCAGAGCCGCCACTGAAGTCATGTATTACCGCGTCATGAAGGCGGGGGTGGTGGCCTTTTTAAATGGCGCCGCGCCGCAGGTCGCGGTTGAATTTTCACGTAAGTTACTTCCCCATGAAGTTCAGCCAACGTTTGCGGAACTCGAAGAAAAACTCAACTCCCTGCCCGCGCCCGGATAACCCTTCTAAGACACCCTTAAGGGGAAGATGACGCCATGGCCGACAAAGCCGATAAAAAACAGGACGAACTTCAACCGATCATCGTCAAGAAAGTCAAAAAGGGCGGCGGCGGCCACCATGGCGGCGCGTGGAAAGTGGCGTATGCCGATTTCGTGACGGCGATGATGGCGTTCTTTCTTTTGCTTTGGCTGTTGAATGTCACGACAGATGAACAAAAAATGGGGATCGCTGATTATTTTGACCCCAACCCCAAAATTGCCGAAAGCAAAAGCGGTGCGGGCGGCGTGATGGGGGGACTGACGATTTCGCCAGACGGCGCGATGGTACGTGACACACAGCCCATATCCACCCCCGCGGAAACTGACCCCGCCTTGAGACCCGGCGCAGATCCCTCACAGATGGAAGAAGAAAAACTCCGCGAAGAATTGCGGGCGCGTGAGGAAGAAAGTTTTAAACAGGCCGAAGCCGAGATTAAATCCGCCATGCAGGCCACGCCTGAATTGCAGGATCTGGCTAAGAACGTGATGATGGACATGACCCCTGAAGGGCTTCGGATTCAAATCGTGGATCAAGAAGGCAAACCCATGTTCCCGTCGGGAAGTGCGGAAATGTATGACCGCACGAAAAACCTGATGGCGCAGGTCGCCAAGGTTATTATCCCCATGCCGAATGAAATTTCCATTCGCGGGCACACGGATTCATCTCCCTATAATGCCGGGGCGAATTATACGAACTGGGAATTATCCTCAGACCGCGCCAATGCGTCGCGCCGCGTGGTGCAATCTGCCGGACTTCCTGCCAAGCGGATTAACAACGTCGTGGGCAAGGCCGATACCGACCATCTGGTGGGTGACAAACCGGGCGATGCCAAAAACCGGCGTGTGTCCATTATTCTTCTGCGCAAAGAATTGACCGTTCAAGAAGGCGCGAACCGAAGCACGCAGGCTGTCAAATCCCAGACGGTTCAGGAAAAACGCCTGTATCAGAAATCATCCGGAAGCGTTGATTTCCCCTAACCTTTTATTAAGGGATTTGACATAAAATCACCACATGGACGGGATACTTTACCTTTCAACACGCATAGTGTCTAAGCTTGAGCAGATATTCAATCGCTGGAGCGGTCGAGAACCTCATTTTTCGTTTCAGAGCATTCGAAAATTCGATTACCCACCCCCTTACCAGATTGGAGAGGAACTTGCCCAGACTCCTCAGGAATGGCTTAAAAAGGCAGCAGCGCTCGGGAGAGCCAGCGGTATTGGTGATGATGCTGTCCATACATCCTGGGAGAAGGATGGATCACTCAGAATGTCTTTCAAAGATCCGATAACCGAGGGATTCTTTCGAGCAATTGGTTCTAATCATGGAACGCCTGATCGTTACGGCCCTAGACAAGTATTACCTGAACCTAACCAACCTTAATTCTGATTAAAAAAATCGGTTACTCTTCGGAAAGCCATTGGGCGGTAATTTGCCGGCATCGGCGCGGGTGCCAATCCATGGCTTGATATCTGGCACCTGCGTTTCACCGGCACCATATTTAAAGGACAAACCTTCCTTAAGATTAAAGGTTTTTATATCCGCCACACCCGCATCTTTATATTTCTGAAGAATAACGCCCCTGCCCTTGGCCATTTCGGGAATTTCCTCAAGCTTGAAGGCCAGCATTTTCCGGTTCGTCCCAATAATCGCGACATGGTCGTGCCCTTCGGCGACAGGACGGCATAAACGCGCTTCGGTTTTGCCTTCAACGTTCAAGACCTGCTTGCCGTTTTTGGTTTGCGCCAATACATCTGTCATCTTGACGATAAACCCGCGCCCGTCATCCGCGGCCACAATCAACCGGACATTCGGGTCATACACTTCGACATCCACGACATCGGCATCATTGGGCAGATCCACCATTAATCGCACAGGTTCCCCAAAGCCGCGCCCGGGTGGTAATTTATCGCCCGCTATGGTGTAAAAACGCCCGTTGCTTCCGAAAATCAATATTTTATCCGTACTTTGGGATTCGATCACAAATCCACCCCGGTCACCTTCTTTATATTTGAATTCCTTGGGATCATGCCCATGGCCTTTCATCGCACGTATCCATCCTTTGGTGGACAGGATGACGGTAATCGGCTCTTTCACGCTCAACGCTTCTTCCAGTGCCTCAATCGCGACCGGGCCCGGCACTTTACCGATACGGGTTCTGCGTTTGCCTAGATCGGTATCGGCGCCAAACATTTTCTGAAGGTCAGCCACCTGTTTTTTAATCCGTGTCCATTGACGCGCTTCGGAACCGATGAGTTTTTCGAGTTCATCCCGTTCTTTGGATAAACTGTCATGCTCACCCTTGATTTCCATTTCTTCCAGCTTGCGTAGGGAGCGAAGCCGCATGTTCAAGATCGCTTCGGCCTGAATTTCGGTCAATTTAAACACCTTCATCAACTCGGCTTTTGGATCATCTTTTTCGCGGATGATTTTGATCACCTTGTCGATGTTCAGGTAAACAATCAGATACCCTTCGAGTACCTCAATCCGGTGTTTGACCTTTTCAAGGCGGTGGGATGAACGCCGCACCAGCACTTCCTGTTGATGGTTAAGCCAGCACTGAAGCACGTCTTTAATCCCCATGACCTTGGGGGTCACGCCGCCATCCAGCACATTCATGTTGAGCGAAAACCGTGTTTCCAAATCCGTATTCCGGAACAGGGCTTCCATTAATAATTCCGCCTCAACATTCCGAGACTTTGGCACCAGCACCAAGCGAATATCTTCTGCGCTCTCGTCGCGCACATCATCCAGCAGGGGGATTTTTTTGTTATTAATCAGGTCGGCAATTTTTTCGATGAGTTTTGATTTCTGCACCTGATACGGGATTTCGGTCACAATAATCTGGTACCCGCCGCCCTTTAATTCTTCGACGTTCCATTTTGCCCGCATGCGGAAAGACCCGCGCCCGGTTTCGTACGCGGATATAATATTTTCCTTGGGTTCCACCAACACGCCGCCCGTGGGGAAATCCGGCCCCGGGATTAATTTATGAAGGGTTTTGGAATCAATATCGCCCTCCAGCATCGCCAGCATCGCAGCGCATAATTCAGCCACATTGAACGGCGGAATATTGGTGGCCATACCGACGGCAATCCCGCTCGCGCCATTCGCCAGCAAATTGGGGAAGCCAGCCGGAAGAACAATAGGTTCATTTTCACTGCCGTCATAGGTGGGACGGAAATCAACCGCGTCTTCATCAATGCCGTCCAGTAATAATTGCGCAACGCGGGTCAAACGTGCCTCGGTGTACCGCATGGCGGCCGCATTATCGCCGTCAATATTTCCAAAATTGCCCTGACCATCGACCAGTGGATAGCGCACGGAAAAATCCTGTGCCAAACGCACCAGCGCGTCATAAACCGATGAGTCACCATGCGGATGGTATTTACCAATCACATCCCCCACGACCCGCGCTGATTTTTTGGGCGGCGTATCATGTTTCAACTGAAGCTGGGACATCGCAAACAACAACCGGCGATGAACCGGTTTCATGCCATCCCGAACATCCGGGAGCGAACGCGACATGATGGTCGACAGGGCATAGGACAAATATCGTTCCGAGAGAATCTCGCTGATCCCCTGTTCGATGACTTTATGTTCAATAATGACGGGTTTCTTGGCCATGGCATATTTTGTAGCGTTTATAGGGCCTCAACGCCAAGAGATTTATTGGAGATCACGGATTTTTCGGCACGTTCTTGAAACCGGATACGGGCTTCGGGGACGCCTTTGGTATGATGGGCAAAAACCCAATGTTCTAGAAAATGCGCCGTGAGCTTAAGTCCTGTGACCATATCCGCCCGGTCACCCCCGCCCCCCCCCGGCATCAAGAATTGGGGCAACGGAAGCAGGCGCGCCAGATATGGCTCTGCCATCCCGGCACTGATTGCCCGGCCGGATTTGGGGGACACATGGGTTAAATCGCGGGGATCTCCGCCCCCCGCACACCGTGTGAGATCAAGACCGAATCCCAATTCCTTCAGCAAGGCAATTTCCCACATGACATACACAGGCTCCCAATGCTCTTCCCCCAGTGCCGTCATTAAAGCCTGAAGCCCATAATATAACCCGGCATGGCCTTCGCGTTCCGGCAACGCCGAATCGCATAACGCACAGGCCGACATCAACGCCGAGAGTTTTAAGGGATCTTCGAGCACACCGGGCGGAAGACCCCGATCCGCTTCCATCGTATACGTCCCTAGCGAATCAGAAACCCGCGCGCGCCATTCCACCTTGACGGCCGATCCCGGCTCTAACATCCCGCGCTTGCGCGACGAATGCGCCCCATGCACATATCCGGCATGGCGGCCATTTTCCTGGGTCAGCAAGGCCACAATCGCCCCGCCTTCACCATGTGCCCGCGCGCTTAACACAATCCCGTGATCGGTGAATGATTCCATCTGTTTTTTATACCATAGCAAAAAACGCTTCGCAGACGGGTTTCTTCGCGTTAATAAAAACCATGACAAAAAAAATCGGGATTGCCGGATGTGGTGCCTTAGGGCGGATTGTCGCCAAATCCCTGACACAGGGTCTGGACGGGTATCGATTGATCGGCATCTCTGACCTCACACCGGCCCCTTTCAATGTGCCGATGATGTCTTTTGCCGAATTGGCCGAAGCCTCGGATATCGTGATTGAATGTTTACCGGCGGCGGCGGTTCCGGCACTGGCCTCTGAAGTCCTCTCGCGCGGGAAAATCCTGATGGCCATATCCTCGGCGGCGTTGATGATCTACCCCGAGATTTTTGATATGGCTCAAGCCTCCAAAGGACGCATCTTGATCCCCTCCGGTGCCATTGCCGGACTGGACGGGATCATGGCATTAGGCGTTCATGGGATCGAAACCGCGCTAATCGCGTCGACCAAACCCCCCAAAGGATTTACCGGCGCGCCGTGGGTGGTTCAGCATAAAATTGAATTGAATCTGATCACCGAAAAAACATTGATCTTTGCCGGATCTGCCCGTGAAGCCGCCTTGGCCTTTCCGGCCAACGTGAATGTGGCCGCCACCTTAAGCCTCGCGGGGATTGGCCCTGATAAAACCAAGGTCGAAGTGTGGGCAGACCCCGCCGCGCCCGGCAATTCACACGAGATGACGGTCAAAGGTAAACACAGCACGCTTCATCTGCGGGTGGATAACACGCCCGACCCGGCCAACCCCAAAAGCTCTTTATTGGCGGGATATTCCCTTATTTCCTGCTTGAAAAAGCTCAACCAATCCGTTACCGTATTTTGACATAATAATAAGAGGTGTGTGATGCTTGACCCCAAAGAAAAAGACCCTGTTTTGGCCGCCGCCTTTGCCGAAGCCGAAGAACGGCATGGCTTGATCCGTATTACGCAAGATGGCCAGAGCGTTTTAGTGCCCAAGGAACAAAAAATATCTCAAGATTCGCGAAGTGGTGTCGCACCGCTCGCGGGTAATCCCTATCAAGGCGTTGCCGAAACGGCGATGACCATATATGCCCGTATGCGCGTTGAACTTGGCCTCGTCTAAATGCTCCCTGCCCGGCCTTTTTACATGATCCGTCATGGCCAGAGCACGGCCAACGCGCAGGAATTATTGGCGGGCGGCGGCTGGGATGCCGAACTGACGGATCTAGGCCGCCAGCAGGCAAAAGACACGCAGTCGATATTTCAAAATCTGGCCATCAAGCCATCTGTGATTATTCACTCCCACCTGATCCGGGCACGGGATACAGCGCGGATCATCAACGAGACCTTACATCTGCCCCTGCATGAAATCCCGGATGTGGCCGAACATAATGTCGGGGAATGGGAAGGTCAGCCATGGGACATCACGAGACCACTTCTAGATCAACGGATCGACCCGCCGGGCGGTGAAAGTCATGTGACCTTTCGAAACCGGGTCAAACGCGGCATTACCCATGCGATAGCGCATTCAGATGACCCAGTCTTGATTGTCTGTCATGGCGGTGTGTTCCGGGGACTGGGGGATTTATATGGGCTTCGGTTTCACCGGATTGATAATTGTGTGTTGTATCAATTTACGCCCATTGATGCCCCTTTCCCATGGCAAATTTTACGCCATGGACAAGATGGCCAAGATCACGTGACGCTGGATATCCCCTTAAAGACCGCCAGTGCCTGACGGGTTTCACGCACATCGTGCACCCGGAACACCTGAACCCCCTTTTGATACCCCCAGATGACGGATGCCAGCGACCCCGGCAATCGCGCGTCGGGAGGCGTGCCGGGACATATTTTATCGATGAAACTTTTTCGGGATACCCCCATCAGGAGAGGCACACCCAGCGCATGGAATTTTTCAATCTGATTCAACAACATCAAATTATGTTCTAATGTCTTGCCAAACCCAATCCCCGGGTCAGCCAAGATCATATCCGGTTCAATCCCGGTCAATAGACACGCCGCAACACGGTCGTTTAAATACTGAAAAACCTCCGTTACCACATCCGTATAGAGGGGATTTTTCTGCATAGTCTGGGGAGTCCCCTGCATATGCATCAAACACACCATCGGGCGATAGGTGCGGATGACCTCAATCGCTGACGGGTCATGCGTCAAGGCCGTGATGTCATTGATCATCGAGGCGCCGTGCTCAAGCGCCTCTGCCATCGTCGTCGCATGACGCGTATCTACGGACACACAGATACCCTGTCCCGAAAGTGCTTTGACCACGGGTAAAATGCGCGCGCGTTCTTCTTCTGGCGTGATGGGGGCGGCACCGGGACGGGTTGACTCCCCGCCGACATCAATAATCTGCGCGCCGTCTTCCGCCATCAATATACCTTGATGGATGGCCGCGTTGGGGGATAAAAACTGCCCCCCATCCGAAAAACTATCGGGGGTGACATTCAAAACCCCCATGATCATTGGGGCGGCGCGCAGATTTATTTTAATCATCTGACCACCCGTGCCCCAGCGGTACCGCCATTTGTTCAGGCGGCAGGCGGGATATTAAGACAGATAAGCTTTCGCCCGTGACCGGATGGCACCATGCTGGGGCAATATCCGCCATCGGTTTTAACACAAACGCCCGATCCTTTAGTCGCGGATGCGGCAGGGTAACCAATGGCGTCGCCATCTGAAGATCATGATAGGCAATCATATCCAGATCCAAAAGCCGCGCGGCATTCGGCACAGAACGCACCCGCCCATATTTTTGTTCCACCGACAGCAAGGCATTCATCAAATCGTCTGGATGTAAGGCGGTATCCACCGCCACCACGGCATTGATAAAATCAGGTTGTGCCGGATCAAGCGGCACGGGTGCTGTCCCCCACAGACGCGACCTCGCCATCACGTGGATGCCGTGATCCGCCATGTCCTGAAGTGCCTGTGTCAGCGTCTGCACCGGTTCACCAAAGCGTGAGGGCAAGTTCGCCCCCAAAGCCACATAAATCACGCGAATAATCCTTTATTGTATCCAGCCGGAAACATATTCCGCCAAATTGATGTATAAAGGAATTCCGACAATAATGTTAAACGGAAAAGTAATCGCCAAAGACAAGGTCATGTAAATAGCCGGGTTACTTTCGGGTACCGCCAGGCGCATGGCCGCGGGCACCACGATATAGGACGCACTCGCGGATAACGTCGCGAGCAAAGCAATATCCCCCGCCGACAAACCAATCCATGCCCCCGCCAACGCGCCGATAACGGCACTGAAGATGGGCATATATATCCCAAACGCCACCAGCGGGGCTTTCATCGCGCCTTTAGATTCGCGCAGACGCCGCGCCGCCTGAAGACCAATATCGAGCAAGAACAGGCACAACACCCCCCGGAAAGGGTCCATGAAAAAGGGTTTGATCGGCTCTAACCCTTCCTGACCGATAAACACGCCAATTAAAAATGACCCGACAATCAACACGATACTGCCGTTAAAGAAAATTTCCCGCAAAAGATGGCCTTGATCCGCGGCACGTTCTGTTTCACCCGCGCGCGCCAAGGCTCGGCGATATAAATACAGCGCGCTTAAAATGGCCGGCGCTTCCATCAAGGCCATCACCGCCAGCATGTAACCGCTAAAATCAATGCCCATTTCCTCAAGTACGGCCATGGCGGTCACAAATGTCACCACACTCACGGAACCATAATGAGCGGCGACCGCCACTTTATCCGGCATCTCAATCCGCGTTGTCAGATTCAAAAATCCATACGCCAACACCGGGATCAGGAAACTTAACGCCAGCCCCATCAGGCAGGCATAAATCATCACGGCATTGACCTGTTCCAAGGATTGCGAGAGCGAGACCCCGCCCTTAAGACCAATCGACACCATCAGGAAAATGGCCATGGCCTTGCCGATTGATTCAGGGAAACTTAAGTCAGACCGGAAATACGCGGCGAAAAAACCCAGAATGAAAAACAGGCTGGCCGGCGCGGTCAAAACCGCCAGACTTTGTGCCAGCATGTCCATATATAACTCCGCGCGCTAATCGTTTAAAAACTACCACTCCCGAACAATGCCGGAGTCCATATGGACAAAGTCGCTCTTGGGGTAATACCCCACACCGCCGGCCTTCAGGCTGACGGCGAGAGACCGTATGTTGTAGGATGAATAACCCGGCATCCGCAGATCAATCGCCTGACCCGTCATATGCAGAGAATTTTTGGCAACGCCTTCGGAATTGCTCCGAAGTTGTTTGTTGGTTTTGGGACAACGATACCCGGATAAAACTTCATACGGGTCTGAGCGTCCGGTCATCTGGTGGACGGAATAAATAATGTCAATCACACGGGGATCAATCGGAAAAATTTCATCCGACCGGAAATCACGAAGCACCACATTGATCTTGTCAAACGCGTCCGGCAGATATTTATCCCCCACCCGGTAAACACCCGAGAAAATTTCGCCTGTGTGTTGATTGCGAAATGAAATACGGCGAACACCTCGTTCAATCCGGGCATTCCCGGCGACACCTGCCAACGCGTCGGATGATAATCCGGGCACCATTAACGCGCCCAACGTTGCCGATCCAATCAGGCCTAAAAAATTTCGGCGAGAAGAAACCAAAGACGATGACTCTGACATGTAACCTCTAACGTTAGGTAAATTTAAGGATTCGCTCTGTGGGATAAAGAAATACCAAAAAAGACGGGGGACTGAAACCCCGCACGACAATCTATCCCTATTTTATGAATTTACGCGCCCCGGCGCAAGGATAGAATATCCGGCATTTGATGTATTTTTTATTGAAAATGAAGGGATGTGAACGGCCTTCATCGCCCTCAGTTGCCGCGCCAGCATCGCATCTTCGCCATACACATCGGGGCCAAAGATAATCCGGCCATTTTCCCCCTGCCAGATGGTTTGGTACATCAAATATACAGGCAAGGCTTGATCCACCATGATATCGGCCATGCGCCCCTTGGCCAGATATTTATCCGTATCCGCCTGCGTCCAGCCACTTTTATTTTTCAAAATAAAATCCGCCAGTTTGATCGGCTCTGCCACCCGAATGCACCCGGAACTTAAGGTTCGGTTGCTCCGGCCAAAATAAGACGGCGTATTGGTATCATGCAGATAAATATTGTACCCGTTAGGCATAATCACCCGCACGCGCCCCAGCGGGTTACTCGCGCCCGGGCTTTGAACCATGGTAATGCCGCCTAAATCTTCAGGGGTCACCGTTGTCCAGTCCACCGTGGTGGGATCAAGGGTTTGAGCATCCCGGCCATAGCCGGTCTGAAGTTCGATCCCGCGCTTAGAGAGATAAAGCGGGTCATTTTGAAGTTCAGGCAGGAAATCCTCTTCTTTGATGGTGGGGGGCACCGTCCAGTTGGGGTTAAACCGAACCCCCGTAATATCCGTTCGAAAGGCCACTGTCTGCCGTTTTTCCTTGCCCACAATAACGGGCATCTGAAGGACGCTTCGCCCACTTTCGACCGCCCATAAGGTGGCAGACGGGATATTCACCAGCACATATCGCTCGGGTTTATTTTGATCGATCCATTTTAAACGCTCCAGATTGACCAGAATCTGGTCGATCCGGTCGGCCTGCGTGGCATTCAATAACTGAAGCGTCTGACCGCCAATCACGCCATCCGGTGCCAGTCCGTGATCCTCCTGAAAATCCATGACCCGCCGTGCCAGATCCTCATCATATAACGTCCCCTGACCCCCGGTTTTCAGCCTTTCCCGAACCTTCGGAATTCGGGGACTACTATCCCCGGGACGGATCAACCCGCCAGAGGGTATCCGCACGGTTTCAGGACGGGATTGCGCCACTTCTTCGCGTAGCGCCTCGCGTAACTCTGCATATAATTTACCTTCCGGCTCTAGCCCCTTCAGGGCGTTTTTAATATTCGATGAACCTGCCACATGTTCCAAAATATCCAGCGGATGAACCGGCTGGCGCCAATAACGGTCTTTTTTCTTAATCCCGGTAAGACGGTGAATTCGGTCGCCAGATAAATCGCGGCCATATTGAATGACTGCATCTGAAAGGATCACTTCAAGCTCATTTCGGTTCAATGACCCATCTTTATCATCAAGTGCAGAACGTATTTCAACCACATGATAATCAATGGGATTTAACCCGTGAGACCAGCTATCTTCTAGCACGGATAAGATATCACTGACCTTTCTTTGATACCCCTTACCCCACGCCGTGACCCAGAGCGTTTGATACCCGTTTTCCTGATAAAAAGACCGTAATGTTGAAAGATTGGATAACTCCGCCCCTATGGCCTTGCCCCGGGTCAAGACGGCCTCAAGACCCGATTCTGCCCCTTGTTGACCTGCAAAGGCGTAAGAAATGGCAGAACCCGGCGATATAACAGAAAAAACACCCCACAGCCCTAGCAGAAGAGCCGTCAGGGGCAGGATAAAACGCAACCGGGTAAAAAAAGATCGGCGGGCAGGCATGATAATCCTATGAGCCCAGCAGAATGCCGAGCTTAGAGCAGATACTACCCCGATTCATCTGTTTTTGTAAAATTACGATGTCTCTTTTTTTAAGCTAAAGAGAGACTTCTTTCAGTTTCAGGTTTGGATTGAAAAAAATCTAAAAGCTGTTGCTGTAAACTCTGGTTGTTAGGGATCGAAAACAGTCTATCAAAGAGTATAGGACAGATTGTAACCATAGCGGTTTTTTCTGGTAAATGAGCCCTAGCATTTTCGTTAAATATTGGTTTTTTAACCATTCCAAAATCGTTACTAGTATTCAACACATTGATGATTAGATTAAAATGTTGATCCAATCTTTGATTAATAACTCTATCTGGGAACAAAGTTTCTTTTTTCCAGTAAGGGCCATCAGGAGGACCTGGAATAAATTTGAAAACACGATCATAAAAAGCACCCAAACCTTCAACTGGGAGAATAATGCCAATATGACATGGCGCAGGATGATTAGGATATAGATAGTCTTCCGGAATGGCAAAAATAGCTTTTGGAAGAACCCCTAATTTTTCTTCTACAGCTTCGAATATCTTAGGATCAAAACTTACTTGGCCGAAATACTTAAAGATACTTTTATCTCCAAATGAGGAATGATAGCTTTCCCGATCAAAACTAACACCAAAAAAACGTCCGTAGCCTACTGTCTTAATATTCGCGGCCGCGGCGAAGTCTTTAGCAAGATTAATTCTTGTATGCCTGTCCGAACCCTTTGGAAACAAAAAGGTTTTTTCTCCGCTATTCCCTTCAAAGCTCCATACACTTTTTTGCCTTGAAAATACCCGGATAATTTCTGGCGTTTCAATTAAGTTTCCGTGCTGATTCATGTTTTTCCTCAACTTTAGCTTGAGGAAATTATACGAATACTAGCAATATGTCAATAAATTATAAATCCACGAACGTATGTGTTTCGCCTTTGGCGCCTGGATGGGTCACGGCGCCATATCGGGCAGACCCGACCAACTGGGCGAATTTCCAGATAGCACCCGCATTATAATTATGGGGGCGTGGTTTCCAATGTTTGCGGCGTTCGGCCAATTCCTGATCCGTCAGTTTGACATCCAGAGTCCCGGCTTCGGCGTCGATCCGGATGATGTCCCCATCCTTCAGCAGACCAATCACCCCGCCCACGGCGGCTTCGGGCCCGACATGGCCGATACAAAAACCCCTTGTGCCCCCGGAAAAACGGCCATCCGTAATTAAGGCCACCTTTCCGCCCATCCCCTGCCCATAGAGCGCGCCTGTCGTCGAGAGCATTTCCCGCATCCCGGGTCCGCCTTTGGGGCCTTCATATCGAACCACCAGCACATCGCCTTCTTTGTACTTCATGTCCAGCACGGCTTTCAGGCATTCTTCTTCGGAATCAAAACACCGGGCGGGACCTTCGAAGACCAGTTCCTTTAATCCCGCAATTTTAACAATCGCGCCATCCGTGGCCAGATTGCCTTGTAAACCTACCACCCCGCCTGTGGTTGAAATAGGGTTGGAGAGCGGATAGATCACCTTTTGATCGGGGCGTAGCACCGCATCCCGGCAGTTTTCTTCGATCGTTTTGCCCGTTACCGTCAGGCAATCCCCGTGGATATAACCGCCCTTTAACAATTCGCGGATCACCACCTGCACCCCGCCAGCTTCGAACATATCGCGCGCGACATATTTGCCGCCGGGTTTTAAATCAGCGATCAAGGGTGTGCGTTTGAAAATTTCGGCCACGGCAAAAAGATCAAAATCAATCCCAGCTTCATGTGCCATGGCGGGTAAATGCAAGGCGGCATTCGTTGATCCCCCAGTGGCCGATACAATCGCCGCCGCATTTTCCAGTGCCTTCAGGGTGACAATATCGCGTGGACGAATATTTTTTTCGATCAGGTTCATCACCGCGCGACCCGATTGATAGGCATATTCATCGCGTGATTCATATGGCGCAGGTGCCCCGGCAGACCCCGGAAGTGCCAGGCCTATGGCTTCGGACACGCAGGCCATGGTATTGGCGGTAAATTGCCCCCCGCATGCCCCGGAACCGGGACACGCACAACATTCCATTTCCTTGAGGTCAGCATCCGAAAATTCACCGCTGGCATGTTTGCCCACGCCTTCGAACACATCAATGATGGTGACATCCTGACCCCGGAATTTTCCGGGCAAAATCGACCCACCATACATGAAGATAGACGGGACATTCAGCCGGATCATCGACATCATCATGCCCGGCAGGGATTTATCACATCCCGCCAGCCCCACCATGGCATCATAACAATGTCCGCGCATCGTCAGTTCTACGGTATCGGTAATCGCATCCCGGCTCGGCAGGGATGACCGCATCCCGTCATGCCCCATGGCAATACCGTCGGTTACGGTGATGGTGGTGAATTCGCGTGGCGTGCCGAAACATTCCTTCACGCCTTTTTTCACGGATTGTGCCTGACGCGACAGGGCAATGTTACACGGCGCGGCCTCGTTCCAGCAGGTGGCCACCCCCACCAAGGGCTGGTTAATTTCATCTTCCGTCAATCCCATCGCGTATAACATGGCGCGATGCGGAGCGGATTTCGGCCCTTGTGTGGTGTAACGACTGACGAGTTTGGATTTATCCCATTTGGCCATAGCGCATTGATTCCCTTTTAAAAAATTGATGCTGGCAGTTAACAGAAAAATTTTTGACTTGGCAAATGCATATTTTTATTGCCAGAAACCTCAAAAATAAGTAACTTTATGAAAAAACAAACTTAAGAGGGTGTAAAAATGAATATAACAGCCACAGACGACGTGCGCGGAATCGTCGCGAGTATTTCTTGTTCCAAAAGTTTCATAGAAGCCGTCGAGGCCATTAAAGGATTCCCCAAATGGTGCACAAAGCATCTCGATGGCGGAAAATCAGGCGTGCCCTATCACATCGCACCCAATGGACTGTTTGTCAGAGAGCAAAGCCCTAGCCCAACAGAACCAGTGGGAAAAACAGAGATTGGCTATCTTGAAGAAGGAAAGCCTGTCGTAACGGCTAAAGCCAAGATCATCCACGGGAAACCGCCTGAGCTAGTTCAAGGTTAGCTTTATTTGTAATCCAGATGGCTGGCATATACCGGGTAATATCCGGGCGAAACCTTGATGGCCTTTGTGAGTGCTTCCCGGTAAGCCGGACTAATCATGCAATGTCCCTCGCCCGGCAAAATAGACAGATCACTCGGGACAGGTAATGCCTTAAAAAATTGTCTTAATGGCTGTGGCGGGGTCACGGTATCCTGCTCGGCCGTGACGATCGACACCGGGACATCAAGACTGCCCACATGATGATACATGTCATGACGCGGATAATCACGGAGCGCAGACGGCACTTCGGCCAAATAGTTTTTCAAATGTTCTGGATTCGTGAATCGGTCAATCTGGTTTTGTCCGCGTATAACGGGGTTAACGGCCAGCACATGGCGGATACGTCCTTTAAATTCCGTGGCCGCCAAAGACAAAGCGGCATACCCGCCCATGCTATGCCCGGAGAGAAAAAGCGTTTCGCCCCGCCATCCGATCTGCGTTTTATTCGCAAAGACCCACATCAACGCACGGCGCAAATCATCAATATGCGCGGTCATCGTGAAATCATGCGTTTTTGATTTTTCGGCGGGTTTTTCGGAATGATGGGGATCAACGGATATCACCGAAAAACCTTGCGCCAACAAAGCGTCGATGATGGGGGTCATATGGGGTGCCTGTGTATGGCCATTTCGTCCGGGCATGACCACCGCCAATTTTTCAAACGAATGTCCCGCATACGCCGTGAAAAAATGGGCGGTCACAGAATGGGAAAACTGCCCCGGAACTTCAGACCCGATTAAAAATTTTTGAGAACGCGGCAAGGAAGATGACGGTTGATCTGCCCTGACGACCCGAGGTGCCATCATTGATCCGGCAAAAGATAATAACAGCGCACGCCGATCAATCATAACCTAAAACCCTTATACGTTACGTGCCTTTTCAATGGCGCGGCGAAATTTGATCGGGTCAGCGATGGGGGGCAAAATCACCTCGCCAACACCCATCCCGCGAACCATAATGCTTCCGTAACCAAAGATGCGGCCAAAAACACCCTGAAGCACATTCACGCCTTCGATCCGGTCAATATTCATTTCACCTACATACCGGGCGATCAGACCCCGTTTAAACACCAGACGCTTATTCGTAATCCCAATTTCGGTGGTAGCCTTATCGATCATCATCCGTGCAAATCGCAACAGACCCATCAAGATCATGAAGAAAGCGACAATTTTAACCCCCGCATGCAGATTTCTGACCTTATCAATCCATGACATCATGTCATATCCGGCCGGAACGCCAAACAATACGGGTTCAAATTTGATCGCCAATACAATCACGCCGATCGCCAGGACAAACCCGAAGATAATATTGATGATCGCGCTGACGCTATACATCCAGTGAAAATGCCCGACATGCACCAGCTCTTCACCCTCGGCCAAGGATTGTTGAATATATTGCATGGCTATTGATCCCCGAGTGAAATATTAAGTCCCCGCGCCGTATGCACCATCGCATCAGACGCCGTGACGGGTCTGCTTCGGCCAGCCACTTTTTCAACTGGGACATCGACAATGCTTCCGTACTGCATGGCGGCCATGCGGCCAAATTTTTTCTGAGAGATCAGATCAATCACCTTCACCCCAAATTGTTGAGCCAAAATAATGTCACCAGCCGTGGGGGAGCATCCACGAAGCGTGTGGCCGGGGCTTTGCACCCGCACTTCAACCTTAAGCGCCTCTTGAAGTTTGCGTTTCAAATGCTGGCCGATACCCCCATACCGGACAGAGCCTGTGTTATGCGCCACCGTGACTGCTTCGCCATCGGGCGTTTTCACCGCCTCGGATACCAATACCTGCATATATGACCGACCCGAAGCGCGAACCTGTTCATATTTTTTCACAAGATTCTCAAACGCATACTCAATCTCAGGGATCAGAATAATATCCACATGCGCCGCCACACCGGAATGAAGCGCTAGGTGCCCGGCATCCCGCCCCATGATTTCGGTGACCATAATCATGTCATGCGTCTGCGCGGTGGCGTGCAGATCGTTCAAAAAACGGAAGGCGGTGGCAACAGCGGAATAAAACCCAATGGCGACCTCGGTTTCACAAACATCATTATCGATGGTCTTGGGCATCCACATCAAATTAATGCCGCCCTTGCGGGTTAGTTGATTGAGAATGTCCAAAGACCCATCCCCACCTATCCCGATCAAAGTTTCAATACCCAGTTTTTTGATATTGCCAATGATTTCATCGGAACGATCAACCACCGTGCCGTCATCCATGGGATAGGCAAACGGGTTCCCGCGGTTTGTTGTTCCCAGGAACGTCGAGGGAGAACGCATGACATCGCTGGTAAAATGGGCAGGCTGAAGCACTTCAAAATTTGGCTCCGTCCCCATCAAACCGCGCGTCCCCCCGCGGAGCCCCAGCACCTGATATCCTTTTAAGGCCGCGTTAACCGTGACCGCGCCAATGGCCGCATTCAGGCCCGCACAATCGCCGCCGCTCGTAAGAATTCCGATTTTCATGATAGACCGCCTGAATAAAATATAAAAAAAGACCTTCACTTTTTTTATATGAAAGCCCGCCCAAAACCAAATGAATTTCCACGCCAGCCCCTTCTTTTTGTTACAAAATCTCATTTTTTGTGATATTCTATTGCCTTCAGTTGAAAGAATAGATATTCCACAGGCTCCATGGAAGAAATTGAAGATTTAAAAGAAAAGCTCGCCGAACTTGAGGCGGAGCACAGGGAACTTGATGCCACGATCGAGCAACTCACCCGCATGACTCAAGTTGATTTTATGCAACTTCAACGTTACAAAAAAAAGAAACTGGCACTCAAAGATCAGATTCAAAAGATAAAAAGCGCCATCCTCCCCGACATCATTGCTTGACGTCCCCTTGTGGATAAGTCATCTTATCCCCCATGACGCACGCCGATCCACACCCGCTCGTCGGGGTCATTATGGGTTCACAATCTGATTGGGATACTTTGATCAAAGCCCATGAGATACTTCACGAACTTGATATCCCGCATGAAGTCAAAATCGTCTCGGCGCACCGCACGCCAGACCGTATGGTGGCCTATGCCAAAACTGCGAAATCCCGGGGTCTCAAAGTTATCATCGCCGGGGCGGGCGGTGCGGCACATCTGCCGGGGATGGTCGCTTCTATGACGCCGCTTCCGGTATTGGGGGTTCCCGTTAAAAGTCAGGCGCTAAAAGGTATGGATAGCTTGCTCTCCATTGCCCAAATGCCCGGCGGCATTCCCGTCGGGACACTGGCGATTGGCGAAGCTGGTGCCAAAAACGCCGCTCTGCTGTCAGCGGCTATTTTAGGAACCTCAAATGACGCGATAATGACCCGTCTTGAAGCGTATCGCGCCAAACAGACCGATGCCGTCACAGAACATCCAGTCTAGATATTTATTAATATGTTTCAGTAGATTATCATGATTTTAGAATCAAAAATAATAGGTATTCTCGGTGGGGGTCAACTGGGGCGCATGAGTGCACTGGCCGCGGCACGCCTCGGGTTTCGGGCACATATATATTGTCCGGAAAAAGACTGTCCGGCCTCTCAGGTAACGGATTTATTCACCTGTTCCGCCTATGAGGATACCTCCGCACTCGAAGCTTTTGCCCGCCAAGTCGATGTTATTACGTATGAATTTGAGAATATTCCCCTTGAAACCGTTCGCTTTCTTCAAAAATTCAAACCGGTTTATCCTGACGATCGCCTGCTCGAGGTTTCTCAAGATCGGCTGAAAGAAAAAAAGTTTTTAAACGATATCGGCATCCCGACCGCCCCGTGGGTACCCTGCACTCAGGCAGACGACATACGTAAAACTTTGGCTGACTGGAATATGTCAGAATGTATCGTTAAGACGGCACGTTTCGGATATGACGGCAAAGGTCAGGTTTATCATAAAGCTAACAGCTCTATTGAAGAAACATGGTCAAAACTTAATACCCAATCCGCTGTTATTGAAGGCATAGTCGATTTTGCTTGCGAAGTGTCTGTGATCGTCGGCCGAGATAGATTAGGTCAAACGGCGGCCTACCCAGCTGTGCTGAACGAACATCAGAACCATATCCTGTCAAAAACCCATGCGCCTGCCCCTATTTCCAAGAAATTGGCAATAAAAGCGTCCGATATGGCGCATAATTTGGCTGAAGCCGTTGATTTGATTGGGGTTATGGCGCTCGAGCTGTTTGTGACCCGGGATGAACAGATTTTGGCCAATGAAATCGCGCCACGTACCCACAATTCTGGCCATTGGACGATTGATGCCTGCGCCGTCAGCCAGTTTGAACAACATATCCGCACCGTCTGCGGACTTCCGGTGGGCATGCCAGACATGCACTCGCCGGCCACCATGATTAATTTGATCGGGGAGGACGTCAAAAACCTGCCCCGTTACCTGGAGATGCCCAATGCCTGCGTCCATCTGTATGGGAAACAAGACGTCAAGCCTGGGCGCAAGATGGGGCATGTGACCCTGTTGAACCGTTAAGGCGAATCGTTTCATGAAGGCAAGACTATCATCTTTTTCGGATCATGGGGTTCAAAATATCCTAATTTCGATACGGTTATTTCTAATCATTTTTGGCGTATTTTATCCTCATTTCACCTCACCCAACTTACTACGAAAGGCTCTCTTATGACATCCTCTGCTCCTGCCCGTCACGCCCTGACCCGAAGTGAAACTGACTCGCTGGGTGCAGTCGATGTTCCGGCTGATGCGTATTGGGGCGCGCAGACACAAAGATCAATCCAGAACTTTGATATTGGCACGGAAAAAATGCCGGCTGAACTCGTTCGTGCCTTTGGGATTCAAAAGAAATCCGCCGCGCTGACCAATATGAAATTGGGGGTTCTGGACGCCAAAATCGGCGGTGCTATCGCCTCGGCCGCCGATGAAATCATCAACGGCGTTCTGGCGCAACAATTCCCCCTGTCTGTGTGGCAGACCGGGTCAGGTACCCAGAGCAATATGAACGCAAATGAGGTCATCGCAGGTCGTGCCAATGAGATGCTGTCGGGCACCCGCGGCGGCAAAACCCCGGTGCACCCCAATGACCATGTCAATATGGGTCAATCGTCGAATGATAGTTTCCCGACGGTGATGCATATCGCGGCCGCCGAAGCCACGACCCGTGACCTGATTCCGGCGCTTGAACAACTCATGAAGTCGCTTGACGCTAAATCCAAAGAATTCGCCCCGTTGGTGAAAAACGGCCGAACCCATCTTCAGGATGCTACGCCGCTCACGCTGGGGCAGGAGTTTTCCGGCTATGCGGCGCAGGTCAAATATGGGATTGCCCGCGTAAAATCGGCTCTGCCGCGGGTGATGGAACTGGCGCAGGGTGGCACAGCCGTGGGCACCGGGATCAACTGTAAGGTCGGGTTTGCCGAAGGATTTGCCCAGGAAGTGGCCAACATGACCGGCCTGCCTTTTGTAACCGCCCCCAACAAATTTGAAGCCTTGGCCGCGCATGATGCGCTGGTGGAGCTGTCCGGCGCATTGAATGTACTGGCCGTGTCCTTGATGAAGATTGCCAATGACATTCGTTTAATGGCCTCTGGCCCCCGGTCAGGGATTGGGGAAATTGTGCTTCCCGCCAATGAACCCGGGTCGTCCATCATGCCGGGTAAGGTCAACCCAACCCAGTGTGAAGCGTTGACCATGGTCTGCGCTCAAATTATGGGCAATCATGTGGCGGTCACGGTGGCCGGTAGCAACGGGCATTTTGAATTGAACGTATTTAAGCCGGTGATCATTCACAACGTGCTTCAATCGATCCGGCTGATCGCTGGGGGATGCCGCAGTTTTGCGGCGCGTTGTGTAGACGGGATTGAGCCGGATCGCAAACGCATTACATTGCTCATGGAAAATTCCCTGATGCTGGTGACGGCACTCAACCCTCATATCGGATATGACAATGCCGCCAAGATTGCCAAAAAAGCTAACGTTGAGGGCACATCCTTGCGTGAAGCGGGGATTGCGCTGGGTCTGCTCACGTCAGAGCAATTTGATGCGTGGGTGAAGCCCGAGGATATGATCGGACCCCAGCAATAATGTCCGTAGATATCAGTGCCCCTGCCCGAAAAAGATCTGTGATCTTGAGCGGCCATGCCACCAGCATCACACTGGAAGATCCGTTCTGGGCGGCGTTAAAATCTCTTGCACAAAAAAAGGGCGTAACCGTCACCACCCTAATCAATCAGGTTGACCGGACACGGGGACAAAACACCCTCTCGAGTGCTGTGCGGTTATTTATCCTGGGCGCCCTTCAGGATACGCACAATAACAAGCCCCATTAGCGCAACAATCCATCTAATACACCTTTAAGGGCTTCTTCCGGTTTGTCCGGATTTTGCAGGATTTGCGAGAGTGGGTCTTTGGCTGGCGCGGGAGCTTGTTGTGCGGGCTCGGGCGCCGTTTCAGGGGCAGGCGCCTGCGCCGGATCAGACCAGCCGCTTTGCCCTTCAGCCGGAGCAGAAGGCTCAGATTCCGGTAATTCTGCCGTATTTTGCTGCGGGGGGAGAATGCCAAACTTCCGAAGCTTGTCGGTTGTTTTATCCCCCAAAAGATCAGGCAGTTTTTCGATCACCTTGTCCTGCACTTTTTCGCGCAATATCGTATCAAAGATACCGCTTCCGAAGGTATTGACCGGGTTACTGAGCGGGCCTTTGATTTCGACCTTGAAGGGCTGCATTTTTTTCGCCTGAGGCAGGGTAATCATATGCGTAGTATCAATATATTTTTGCGGCAAGCTGACCGTCCCTTGCGAGACTATGTTCGCCGATTGACCATCCATTTTCATGGTCTGGATGGCCACAAGACCATTATCGATATTATAATCCCCGACAATCGTATCAAAACGGGTTTGCCCGCCGCTGGATGAGGCTGAAACAATCTGGGAAATACGGTCGAGCGGCTTGGCGCTATCCATAATAGCTTGGGAGATGGCCGCAAAATCGAACCCGTCAAACACTACATCTTGCCCCCGGACACGCGCGTTGCCGTCCAACGCACTCACCAAGGCCTGCGCCGAGCCCCCCACGCCAGCCACAGACATATCCATCGAGATATCCCCTTGTGCCCTGACCCGGCGAGAGCCGCTCATCGCAAAGACCAAAGGTTCAATGGATACGTTTTTCATGTCGGTCTTCACGCTTAAGCTAACGGCATCACCCGGAGCGGCACCCGCCTTCACCTCGGCGTTCAAGCCCGCCTGCCCGCCAAAAAGGCCGGCCGTCATGTCCTGTACCTTTAGAACGCCATTTTGCGTCAGAATGTTGGTTTTTGGTTGATCGAATTTCCAGCCGCCATAGGTAATGGTCTGCGCCGATAGATCCAGATTCATATCCGCCGCCCGAATCCAGCCCATATCCAGGGGTGCCGACGACCACGCACCCGAGCCCCCGGTCTTTTGTGCTGATCCGGCCGAAGCCGAACCTGAACCAGAGGACGATGTGCCCGCCCCCCCCTTATTCGCTAGATAGGTATCAAGGGGCAACTGACCTACGATTAGCGTCCCTGAGATGTCAGGACGCGCCCCACCGGTGATCACCCGCAGGGCACCCGACAGTGATGTTGACCCGAAATTGCCCTTGATATCGGACAGGTCATAGCCATTTTCGATACGCTTGGTTTTAGTGTAAAAATCGAATGGACGTGCGAGAGAAGGTGACCCGCTGAACCCCGGTGACACCAATTTCATCGCCTGAACAAAGTTCGGGTGCTTCAACCCGAAAGTCATATCCCCAAAGGTGCGTGCGCCCAATGCATCGCGCAGATTCCCCTGCGCACTCACTTGACCCGACAAGGCGTCAATATTGGCGACAAAGTGGAGATTATCTGGATTTCCTGTCAGGTTCACCTTGGCTTCGGCAGGGCCTATTTTGGCAGGTAGCTTGTCGGTGGGCACCTTGAGCGAGGTCATCAACGCTTGCGCATCTGATGTCTTACCATAGAAATCCATGTCAATCCCGGAGAGGTCTGTCAGGTTTGCCACCTGACCCTTCAGGATGACGCTCGCCCCCATCAGGTTATCGGCAGAGACCGAGTTCAGGATCAAGGATGACCCTTTGCTGACCCCACTGAGGCGCACGCCAGAAATATCCATATTATTACTTCTGAGTTGACCCAGCGAAATATCAAACGTCAGGTTAACCGGGAGCGAGAAATCCTGAAGCGGCTTCACGGCGGAGCGCATATCTACTTTCTGGCTCGCCGACGTTTCTGCGCTTTGAGAATCCCCAGAAGATGCTGGCTTCGGGGTGGGTTTGCCCCCCATACGCGCCTTTAAGGCATCCAGATTAAGCGAATCCATGGAGAGGTTGAGCGTGACATCGGGCTTGGCGCCCTGCCCGGCAGGACGGTATGACCCGCTGAGGGTGCCCGTCATGTCATCCAGTTTAATATTGGCATTCTTAACGTTGATACGGTCTGCCCCCATATCCCCGTTGATATTGAATTGGGCGGTGTTGAACAATTTGGTGTTATCCCCCTTTTGTCCCAATGACGCCAGAAGGGTGGGCAGTTGATCTGACGCCCCCGTGAGCGTAAAGCCGGTCATGGGCTGACTATAGGTAATCGCCCCCGTCTTTTCAGACACAGAAGACGCTCCGTAGGCAATATTGACCTTGCCGTCCAGTTTACCGCCGCCCGGCACCTCCAGCAGTTTAAAAGCCGTATTGAACCGTCCGCCGAGTTTTGTGCTTTCGAGCACAACGCCTTTCAGGCTTTGACCGGATACTTTAACCCCCTCAGCGGTCAAACGGAGCGTTCCGTCCACGGCCATCGGCAGGGTCAGGACATCTGGCACCACCGTCCCAGCCTTAGCCTGAGCGGCCGCCGCATAAGCGGGAGAAATTAGAGATGATGTTTTTTGTGCCGGGGGGGCTGAAGTTAACGCCTCAAGATCCAACACCCCTTTCACATCCAAATCAATCATCGCCTTGACGGGATCACGGGAGATGAGATTTGATATTTCGATACGGCCAGACCCCTTGGTTTTAAAGAGTTCCAGTTCAGAATCTGTCAAGGATATCGCGTCTTTTGTTTTGGTCAGTATCCCTTTGATCGCGACCTTATCCGATAAGGCCGCGATGGGTTTTCCACCATTAAACGTCGCGATAGCTTTGGCCAGATTACCAGACCGGATATCGATTGTACCCTGTGCATCCGTGGAACGTAATCCCACCACCCCGTCATACCGAAGGGCGGTATTCAGACCCGGCATGTCTATCTGCGCCGAGAGTTCAAGGTCACGCGATTCCGGGTTGATCTGTTTCGTATTGGCATCCAGACCTATTTTTTGCCCCAGATACACAACATCCCCCGCTACCGTGAAGGGGCCATTTAACGTATTAGCCGAGAGATCGATGTTAATTTTTTCAACAAGGTATGAGGTATTCTTTGTGTAATCTGAAAATTCGAAACGGCCATTTTCAATTTCGATACTTTGAAGGGCGATATTTGAAGCCCCTTTTGAGACCGCTTTTGCGGCCTCGTTTTTGACATCGGCGGGGACGGCGTCTGACACGGTCTGCATTTCTGGGCTCATCCAGCCTTGGCGTCCGTCTTTCAGGATTTCTAGCCGAATGGTGGGTTCAACCAAGCGAACCGTGTTGACCGACACTTGACGCTCCAGCAACGGCCATAAATCCAGCGAGACTTTCGCCCGTTTCATCACTGCCAGATGTTCGGATTTAACCTTTAAGGGGGCTTCGATCTGGACATCGGCAATATCCACCGTGGGCGACGGCAATAAGGCCAGTTTGATATCCCCGCCAATTTGAACGGAATAGCCTGTGGCCGATTTTATCTGTGAAATAATCTGGGGTTTATAGGCGTTCCAGTCCATAAAGGCCGGTGCGATCAATAGCCCCGCCAACGCCAGAACCACCACAGACAATACCACACCAATCAGCCTTATCATTCAGATCACCTTCGGGTTAGACATCAAAACAGGATATGAGGGCTATATAAGCCCAACGACCATAAATCTCAAAGGCAAATGATAGAAGATGCTGTCAGGCTTAAGAGGCGCGAAATTGATCAAGCGCGTGAAGAAGAGACTCAAGATGTGGCAGGACTTTATTCTGAAAACTGATTTTCTCCTGCGGCGATAACCCAAAGGCAATATTCTGATAGATAGTTTGCGCCGTCTCCTTGAGATCCTGAAAATCAGATTTTTTATTAATCAGGGTATTATTGGAATCAATAATGCGCTGGGTCAACATATGAACAATCGCACGCACCGTGGCATCTGACTCCTCAAGTTTTTTGATAAACTGATGCCGCGATATCACAATGAGATTGCAATCTTCTGTCGCCTGCACGCTGGCCGTCCGGGGGCCATCAAACACCATGGCCATTTCCCCAAATATCTGACCCGTGCCCAGTTGTGCCAGTTCCACTTCGCGTCCATCATGGCGTGTATAGACGCGCACCGACCCTGACTGAATCAGAAACGCGTTAGAGCCATATTCCCCTTCCGCAATCACCACGGTACCTTTGGCAATAAACTGGCGTTCCAGAATAATATTATTTTTTCGAACACGCATAGATTGTAAACTGCCTTAAAAATATTAATATTATGTAAATATTAAACCATGTACTGGCCGCCATTGGCGGTGAGCGTTGACCCGGTGATGAAACCGGCCTTATCACTGGCCAGAAAAACAACCAGATCGGCAATTTCCTGAGGGGTTCCCATCCGTGCCGTGGGAATTTGACGAATGATGGATTCCAGCACTTCCTGCTTCATCGACGCCGTCATATCGGTGGCAATATATCCAGGGCAAATGGCGTTGACGGTGATCCCCTTGGCCGCACTCTCGAGTGCCAAGGCCTTCGTGAACCCCAACAGGCCTGCCTTGGCCGCGGCATAATTCGCTTGGCCGAATTGGCCTTTCTGGCCGTTGATCGATGAAATATTGATGATCCGGCCATAGCTTCGATCCCGCATGCCATTAATGACGGCACGGCACATATAAAAACAAGACGATAGGTTGGTACGGATCACGGTATCCCAGGCCGCCTCGGTCATTTTGTGCAGGGTTGAATCTTGGGTAATGCCTGCATTATTCACCAAGACGGATACGGCTCCCATACGGGTTTCAATGTCCTTGACCCCAGCCTGTGTGGCCGCAAAATCGGAGACATCAAATTTAAAAACCTGTGCGCCAGTCTGTTCGCTGCAAGCTCTGGCCGCGTCTTCGTTCCCATGATACGTAGCCGCCACCTGATAGCCTTCGGCGCGTAATTGACGGGTAATCTCCAGGCCAATCCCGCGGGTTCCCCCGGTCACAATCGCCAATTTTTGTGCAGACATTTTTAAACCCTATGTTATCCGTTTATCGTTCAATACACATGGCTATACCCATCCCGCCACCAATGCACAAGGTCGCCAGACCTTTTTTAACATCCCGGCGGTTCATTTCATGCAACAAGGTAACCAGAACGCGGCACCCGGACGCCCCAATCGGGTGCCCCAGCGCAATCGCCCCGCCATTCACATTGACCTTTTCCTGCGGTAACGCCAGTGATTTCATGACCGCACAGGCCTGCGCCGCGAACGCTTCGTTTGATTCGACTAAATCCAGATCTCCGGCTTGCCATCCCGCCTTGGCCAGGGCTTTCTGCGCGGCCGGAATAGGCCCCGTCCCCATCACAGAGGGGGCAACCCCAGCCGTCGCCCAGCTGGTGATCTGCCCTAATATTTTAAGCCCCCGTTTTTCCGCCAGACTTCGGCGCATAAGTAAGGTGCACGCCGCCCCATCATTAATCCCAGACGCGTTACCCGCCGTCACAGACCCATCCGGTTTAAAGGCGGGTTTCAATTTCGCCAGCGCATCTGCCGTGACCCCGTCGCGCGGAAATTCATCCCGCGTCACCTGCACGTCTTCACGCTTCACCTTGACCATGACGGGAACAATCTGCCCCTCAAAATATCCAGCCTTAATGGCGGCCTCGGCCTTGTTTTGGGACTGCGCCGCAAATTCATCCTGCTGGGCGCGGGTGATATCGTAGGCCGCCGCCACATTTTCTGCCGTGATACCCATATGATACCCGTTAAAAATGTCCCACAACCCATCACGGATCATGGTATCCACCATTTCGGCATGCCCCATTTTTGTCCCCGCCCGAAGTGCCATGGCATGAGGTGAGAGCGTCATATTTTCCTGACCGCCGGCCACCACAATATCGGCATCCCCCAGCGCAATCGCCTGAGCCCCCATCGCCACCGCCCGAAGACCAGAGCCACAGACCTGATTAATCGTGATCGCTGTTTTATCGAAGGGGATACCTGCCGCCATCGCACTTTGGCGGGCGGGGTTCTGTCCCGCGCCAGCGGTGAGCACCTGACCTAATATGACATCATCTACCGCCTCGGGCTTGATACCCGTTTCCTGAAGCAGGGCGGTGATGACCGCCTTGCCGAGTTCCACAGCGGATGTGTTCGAAAAAACACCATTAAACGACCCAATTGCCGTGCGTTTGGCCGAGACAATGACAACAGGATCAGAAGCAGATGAGGACATAGAATATCTCCGAGGGTGAGTGACCTAAAAAAAGATAGAACGAAACCCCCACAGGTTCAAGCCGGATCAGGCCAATGTATGACGTAAACTTTATGATTCTGTCTGCAAAAAATCAGAGATTGGTTTCCACACCTGCGCCACGGCCTTGCGTCCAGCCAAAAGACCAATATGTCCGGTAGCCACAGATAATTCTTGGAACCGCAACAAAGACCGAGCCAGAGATTGGGAAGATTGAGGCGGCACCAGCCGGTCATTTTGAGCGGACACCACCAGCGTTTCATGTGAGATATGTTGCGGCAAAATAACCTTACCCCCCAACCGCCATTTTTGATGTTGCGTCTGGTTATGCGTGTACCAATCGTGAATGCAGGCGCGCGCCACCCCCGCCGGCAGATCCGCCGCATCATTCAGCCAATCTTCGACCGCCACAAACCGGGCAATATCAGGATCCTCATCCGGTTTATCAGCAAAAGCCGAAAATTTATTCAAAACCTGCGCCGGATCGACGCAGGCAAAAACCGTCTGCGCCCATGATGCCGGAAGCACCCCGGTGGTCGCCATCAGGGATTGTCCCGAAATCGCCCATGCCAGAACCTGCGCCTGCAAGGCACGATCCCCCGCATCAAAATCCCAAGGCGTTGCCAGAAAAACAAGCCGGCGCATGACCTCGGGCGCATGACAGGCGGCGGACACTAATAAGGTGCCCCCCATGCAATATCCCATCATATCCACGGGCGTTTGATACTGTTCATGGACATAGGCGATAGCCGGGATCAAACGTTCCATCACAACCTGATCCAATGTTGCCTGACCTGGGTCTTGGGGACTATTTCCCCAATCCAGTAGAATGACATCCCGTCCCTGCCCGGCCAGCCACCGCACACAAGAAAACCCGGACATAAGATCCAGAATATAAGACCGGTTGATCATCGAGGGGATCACCAGCAAAGGGGGAAGTTCTGGTGCCGCCGCCCCTTGAATACGAGAGAGTGTAACCGTCCCCAATCGCCAGATTTCTGGCAGGGGCGTAAGATCACGCTGATACGAACTGAGTTGATATTTCCGCACCCCGGCCATATAGGATTCAAGCCGAGCATCATCCCCCCCGGCAGACATAGCCGCCAAAGACAGGTGAAGCGCCAGCGGCGTAGGACCCGTTCTGTTCATGACCTGCACTATAGCGGAAAAGACCTGTTTCTGGCGCAACAAATCATCCGGCGTTAAAAAAGGTTAATTTTTATCTTTCGCGGCGCGTCAATTTGATGCATAATAGTTAAATTCAAATTGCAATAAACAAGACGTAAGGAGAGCCTATGGCCAGCCCGAAAAACAGACGCGATGAACCCACCGTCATCAAAAAATATGCGAACCGCCGTCTTTACGACACAGGCCGCAGTTCATATGTGACACTCAGTGATTTGTGCGACATGGTCAAAGAAGGCCATGACTTCGTTGTGTATGATGCGAAATCCGGGGAAGACCTGACCCGTCAGGTTTTAACACAAATTATCGTGGATCAGGAATCCAATGGCGGCCAAAGCTTGCTCCCCGTTAACTTCCTGAAACAAATCATCGGGTTTTATGGTGACAATTTGGGCGCGTTAGTGCCGAATTATCTGGAACACACAATCGGTAATTTTTCCAAAAATCAGGAAGAATTGAGATCCCAGATCAATAAATCGATTGAGGGGATTTTCCCACTCTCCAATCTGGAAGAACTGAACAAAAAGAACATGGAAATGTTTGAAAACGCGATGCGGATGTTCACCCCGTTCGGCAAAGGCGGCGACCCGAAATAGTCTTTTTCCGATATTTGATAAGATAAAGAAAACCCCGCCAGCCGCAGGGTTTTTTAATGTCTTTCAGACTAATTCAGGCTTCCGGCGAACCGATCCCGCATTTCCATGGCTGTATCCATGTCTTCGGCGCTGGTTTCATGTGAAACGGCCACATAACGGCCCTTTTGCTCAAAAAAGACAACGGATGCCGCCGTATTGCCGGATGGCGTAACGCAGGCCACTTCGTAGAAAGTTTTACCGGCATTTTGCGCCGACGGCATGGCGGCAAAATCTCCCGCACAACGTGACTTGGCGGCGTCAATGTGACGCGCCATGAAACGCTTTAAGTCTCCGCCCGCGGATGCCGCGGCCACTTCGGCTCTGCCATGCAGATGATTGGCTTTCCAGCTATACACATCGATCCCCGCAGATGACGCACCCTGTCTCACCTGATCATTTAAGCTTATTCCCGCCTTCTTCAGCGTGTTCGCCAGTTCATATTGATACGAGGGCTGAACAGGTGCAGAAGGTGCCAAGGATGTTTTGGTCACGGGCGGCTTGGCCGGAGACGGCGCGGGGACTTGAGGCTTGGGCACAATCGTCGCCGCCCCTGCCGCCGGGGTCATCTCGTTCAACGCCCCAGCCGATACCGTATCCGCAGAAGCCATGTTTTGTTGCATGGTCATCAGTTGATTGCGGTAGGTGCGCGCTTCGGTTTCTTTTAAGGAAAGTTGGTTTTTAAGTTTTTCGAGTTGCAGTTGAATAGAGGCCGTTTGATCCGCCCGGGTCGTGACCGACGCTTGCTGGTTATTAAGTTCCAGTCGTGCCCGGTCAGCCTCGGCTTTATAGGCTGATACTTTTTGCTCTAGGGCTGTCTTTTCCGCCTGAAGTGCCTCAAGATCCTGTTTGGTTTTCTGAAGTGCCGCCGCGTCATGTTGCGCCGAGGAAACAGTCTTGCTCGATTGATCTTTTTGTTGTGCGCTGATTTGTTCTACCTGTTTCAAGGCAGAAGACAGTGCCGCGTCTTTTTCGGCATTTGCTTTCAAGGCGGCATCCAGCGCGGATTGTTTGGCCGCCACATCCTGAGTCAGCCGGGTCATGGTTTTTTCAAGTTCAGCGATTTTGCCCGCGTCAACCGATCCAGCGGCGGGGGCTGTGGACACCTTCGGCGCGGCCAAAGCCTTTTGTGCAGATTCAAGTGCAGATTGTTTGGCGGTGAGATCCTGCGCCAATTGTTCTTTTTGACGGGTGATATCTGCCAAGGTCTTTTTCAGATCTGCCAATTCCTTTTCGACGGCTGGCGGAATTTTCGAAACTGTCTGAGGTTGCGGGGCAGGTTTGGATTTAAGACTGTCAATTTCCGTCTTTTGTGCAGAAATAGTTGCCTGAGCCGTTTCAAACGCTGTTGTTTTGGCTTTCAGGTCCTGTTCAGCCACCGTCAGTTTTTGACGTAGTTGATCGATTTCTGCTGGAGAGACAGAAGGCGCAGAGGCAGGTGCCTTGGCCGAAGATAATTCTTTTTGTGCAGACTCAAGCGCGGATTGTTTAGCCTTAAGATCCTGAGTTAACATTGTGTTTCTTTGGTTAAGAGACTGTATGGTCTTTTCCAGTTCAGCCATTTTGTTCTGTTGTGACACATCGAGCGCTGGCGTTTTTGCCACCGCAGGTTCAGAAGGCACCGCCACAGGCGCCGCTTTCACCGGAGCTTGTGCCACCACGGGGGCTTGGGCTTTCGGTGTTTCGTCTTTCACTTTACGTGCCGCAAAAGATTCATCCTTTTGCCCGGCTTCGGCGGAGAGCACATCCGTCCCGCCTGAGGCTGGTGCAATATCCGCCACTGTATCCGCCGAGGCGGTTTTTAAGCCCTTAAGACACGATGTCAGGTCAGACTGGCCAGAATCAATATCCGACAGGGCGAAATTATATTCTTCGCCCGAAATCCCCATTTTCAAATTTTTAGATTTCTTGAGTGCCGCAAAAAATGTGTCGTCCCATCCCAGCCGAACGACCATCGCACTGGGCGATACGGGCATCATTTCAAAGGAACGGATCTGCCCCGGCCCCGGTTGAAGCGTGATGGTATAAGGATTATCAACATCAAAGCGTTCTTTGCGAAAATCAACCGCCAGAGAATATTCTTCTGTCATGTTACGCCCCAGCGTGAGCACCAGCCCATTGGCATATTGGCGGGATAAGGTGCAATAAGCACCGGAATTGTTTTGGGAAGCTTCGATTTTGGTAATTGACCAGTCGGATGTGGGCTTCAGGTCCTGTGTGGCGGCAGAATAAGCAGGCGACACCCCGCCCAGTAAAGCCATCAGACAGGTAAGAGAGAGTCTTTTAGAAGAAGCCATATGATTAATCCCAGTTGTGCCCAAGTTGTTACGCTGTATTCCCAAGACAATACAGGTTTTGCCCAAAAGGCCTTAACCTGCCATTACGGGGGGTAGAATACACAGAAAATCAGGGAAACGCCAAGTTATTTTTCGTAAAACTAGAGCGAAAAATCCGTATCTATTACCAGAAGTCTAGCCCCTGTATCAGGGTCTGTGTTCAGGCGTCCCACGGGTCTTTGGGGATCGTTTTGATATTGGGACAAGGCCGATTCCACCGCGGATTCATAGCTTCCAGCCCCGGATATGGCGGATTTAAGCGGGTAATTATAGACCCCGTTCCAGATTAAAGTGACGCCGTTCTGGGCACTCCATTGCTCCAGCGCGGTTTTTAAAGACGTGCCCGTCGCGGCAGAGAGCCCCCCGCCAGACGACATAGCCCCGCCCATCCGGCCACCGGAGGTTGCCCCGGCCTGATCCGTTAAGGACACCGGTGCATAAGAGGCATTCATACCAGCAGAGTAACGCGGAGAAGATGATACGCCCTCGTAAGGCTGGGTCAGTGTGCTGTCTGTCGTCATGGCAGGTGAGTCAGGCTGTTGTTTCACAGGTGCCGACGCCTTGGTATTACGGGGAATATAAACTTCCTGTCCACTGGGGGTGTTTTTCAGGCCATCTTCCCAATCCGGTGTCTCCTGACGCGGTGCTTGGGTTTGAATTTCGGCCAGCGATGTGGGCGGGGTATTCACATTTGGCATCTTGAAGCTGTCAGAGGCCGATGCGGATTCAACCGGCGCGGAACCAGACTGAAGTCCGCCATGAAAACAGGCTTCAAGTTTTTGCAGACCGTCATTAAAATTGCTGAGGAAAAAGCGCATGGGGTTATTCCCCACCGAGAGTTCCATTGTTCGCGCCCCCGCCAGCGCACCATAAATGTTACCCGCCTGACGCAAGTTAAAGACCAGAATGGATGGTGTGAAAGCAGACCCCGTTATATTTGCCGAAGCCGCGCCATCCACAGATAACTGTGCCCCGTAGCGTGCCCCTTGGCGGAAAATATCCTGACGGAAGTCAACCGCCATCGCCAGCATCTCGTTATTCCCGCCGGAAAAGCGCACCACAAAGCCATTATTATATTCCCCCGCCATCACACAGGGGAGCTTGGTACCGCGCATACCCCGCACCGCTTCGATCCCCGAGGGGCCAATTTTCCAGTCCGAAGACATCATGAATTCAGGCATACCGGAACCGGCCATAACGCCTTGCGCCAGTGCCGGCGACGCCGACCCCAACATCAGAAGAACTAAAGACCTGATAAAAATCTGTCTCACGGCGAAACCCCTATCCAAAAACATTATCATTTGAGATGAGAGGGACAATACGCATCCCCGCCCTGTTTCGCAAGTCTGTTTGGTGATTTTTCCCTTAGGTCGCGCCGCCCACGCGGTGGGAGAGCGATGTTTCCAAAAACAAATCCAAATCCCCGTCCAACACCGCAGAAGAATTGGTGTTTTCAACCCCTGTCCGAGCATCTTTGACCATTTGATAGGGTTGAAGCACATAGGATCTAATCTGGTGCCCCCAGCCAATATCGCTTTTTTCACTATGGGCGGCCAAGGTGGCTTCTTCGCGCTTTCTAATCTCGGCTTCATACAGACGGGCTTTGAGCATCGACATCGCGGCCGCGCGGTTTTTATGTTGAGACCGTTCCCCCTGACAGGCCACGATAATACCGGTGGGGATGTGGGTAATGCGCACCGCACTGTCGGTCGTGTTGACGTGCTGTCCGCCCGCGCCGGATGACCGGTAGGTATCCACCTTTAAATCCTTATCCAGAATTTCGATATCGATATTATCATCCACCACAGGCGACACAGACACCGAAGCAAAGCTGGTGTGGCGGCGCGCGTTGGAATCAAACGGGGAAATGCGCACCAAACGATGTACGCCCGTTTCGGTTTTAAGCCAGCCATAAGCCTGAGCGCCGGAAATTCGAATCGTGGCCGATTTAATGCCCGCTTCTTCACCCTGACTCATGTCCAGCAAGGACACACTATATCCATGTTGTTCCGCCCAGCGTGTGTACATGCGTAATAAAATCTGCCCCCAGTCCTGTGCTTCGGTGCCGCCAGCACCCGCATTGACTTCAAGGAACGCATCATTGCCATCGGCTTCGCCCGAAAGCAGACTTTCGAGCTGTTTTTTTCGTGCCAGAATTTTTAACGACGCCAACGCCGATTCAGCTTCGGCAATAATACTGTCATCGCCCTCTTCTTCACCCAGTTCAATAAAACCAATATTATCATTCAATGTGGTTTCGATGTGACGCACACCCTCAACCTGCGCCTGAAGACGCGTGCGTTCTTTCATCACATTCTGTGCTTTTTGAGAATCTTCCCACAGGCTAGGGTCTTCGGCCTGACGGTTGAATTCATCCAGTTGCGCTAGAGCTTGATCCCAGTCAAAGATGCCTCCTGAGCAAGCTAAGCGCCGCCTTGATATCGCTGATGACCTGCTCTGTTTCGGCTTTCATGGTGTCTTAATTTATACTTTCGGGGCGATCTTGACTAGGCCGCTTGAGGGATTTGGGCGTTTTGCTGAAAATGGGAAACCATGGTTTTGATAAACTCTTCCATATGTTCTGCCGCGCAGGCACATGAAATCATATTTCCATCAAAACAGATCGCGTCATCTGACCAGAGCGCGCCAGCCTTGGTGGCCATCATCTTGCTGGTTTCTGCACCTGTCATATGACGTCCCGAGGCGTGTTCGACATGCGCCATCAACATCGGCGCATCGCCCATGATGGCGACAGGTTTTTGCGCAGACATAAAACTTCCGATGAAGCGTTTGGTATGTGCCGTCAGTTTTAATTTGTCCAGGCTACGCTGTCCCCCCACAACCACCAGACAAGCATAATCCACACCCAATGCGGTATTTAAGGGCGCATCCACGGCAAAATTATGCCCCCAGCCTTCCCCATCCCAGCCATTTACCAGACCATTATCCGTGCTGATGATTTTGACACTGGCACCTTGGGCCACCATAGCGCGCTGAACGGCGGTCATTTGTTTTTGATCAAAGCCATTCGCAACAAGAATGGCCACTTTTGTGCCTACCATTGGTTTATTCATGTGAATTTTAATTCCTCTATTCGGTTATCGGACAACCTGTCAGTTTTTTATATTTATGAAAACAGGCGCAAGGTGCGCGAGAAGATGTCGCAGTGCGATAAAAAAGTCAAGCTTTTGATCGGAGGGTTAATCAAAAGAGGCGTGGAAAATTTATTGATGACGGATATTTCTTTAAATTTGGAGCGGGCGACGGGGGTCGAACCCGCGGCCCTCAGCTTGGGAAGCTGATGCTCTACCACTGAGCTACGCCCGCGCTCCGAAGACGATATTGTTACCATGTGTCTATCCAAGACTTAAGCCAATGGCAAGGGTGATTTCAGGTTTATAACGGGGGGAGATTATCTGAAAATGGCTTTACTTTTAAAGGGACTAGCGTATAAGAATCTAGTCAGGCTATAACACGTTAAGCCTTTGGTTTCATTTATCCGGGAGTTTTTTTACATGAATATGACACGTAACTTGGTTCTTTTGGCCTCGGTCGCGGCACTGGGTGCCTGCTCGGCCAACTTCAAGGATTTTGATGAGGTCAAAGCACTGAATGCCGCTTCAGGCTCAGGAAGCCCGTTCACCCAAAAACTGGTGTCCGAATACAAGACCTTCGTGAATTACGAAGTTGATCAGATGCACGACCATGCTGATGGCCTTCATTTCGCCCGTAAAGGCCTCTCCGCCGCTAGAGGGGATGTGGTAATGCCCGAACAGATTGCGGACTGGAACCTTCAAGCCGGTGCCGTTCAGGAATTATCGGCGGCACGTGCCCGTTTGATCAATGTGTTTGATCTGGGTGCCCGCGAAACGAACCCGGATCTGTCAGCCGTCGCGCAAGCCCGCTTTGACTGCTGGATCGAACAGCAGGAAGAAGGATGGCAGTCTGATGACATTGCCGCCTGTAAAAATCAATTTATGGATGCGCTGAACCAACTGGAAGCGGCCATGCCCGCCAAAGCGCCGGAACCCGCGCCTGAGCCGGCGCCGTTTGATGTGGATGCCTCTCAGCCCATGAAGCCTGAGAACTCCATGTATCTAGTCTTCTTTGACTTTGATGAATCAACCTTAGGCCCCGGTGCTGCCAGCGTGCTTGACTCAGTGGCGAGCGAAGTCAGCGGACGCACGGTGAATGCCGTTCGTATCGTTGGACACGCCGATACATCGGGTTCTAACGCCTATAACGACAAACTGGCGATGAAACGCGCGAATGCCGTTCGTGAAGCCTTGATCCAGCGCGGCGTTAATGCCAGCCTGCTTCAGGTGGATGGCCGAGGCGAAAACGAGTTGATGGTTCAAACCGCCGATGGCGTGCGTGAACCCGCCAACCGCAGAGCCCAGATCTCGTTCGAGTAAAATATATGACGTCACAAAAAACCCGGCCTCGCGCCGGGTTTTTTTATGGATTCATTATTTTAACAAAACAAGCGAGCAGGACATCTTTCACATCATAAGATTGACATGGTATCAAAGCCTACCTCATACTTAAGTCACAGAATAAAGCCAATGCATTCATTGTTTATATATTTAGCCGCGGGCTCAGCCATTGCGCTCTACGCATCTTTAGGTGTGTTGGCCAAACGCGTTTTTGCCGATATTCCCGGCTTTTCTTTTATTGCAATCACAATGTTTATGCTGACCACACTCTCTGGGATTGCGGCCTTCATGTATGACAAAAATTTTCAGATGTCATCTTTAACGCCCAGTACATGGGGATGGGTTGTTTTATTTGCTGTTACCAACTTTATTGCTTTTTCAGTTCATTTATGGGTTTTAGCTCGATTGCCCGTTGCTGAATATCAGATTATGGCAGTAGTAACCCCCCTTATTGGCGGGCTTCTAGCCTTTCTCATCCTGCAAGAACCTTTATCTTGGCGTTATGTTGTGGGATTAGCCATTGCCGCCGTAGGTATCACGATTGCTCTCAAAAAATAATACAATTGAAAGTCGATCTTTTTTTCTTTTTTAAAACACAAAATCCTGATTACAAAATTCACACGTCATGCGGATTTCTCCGTTCACGCGCATTTCCTGTTTATCGTCTTCTGACATCATGGCCAAAATACCTTCAACCTTAGCACGATTACACCGGCACCCCTTGGTGATCGGCATGGGGGTGTAAACGCGCACGCCCTCTTCATGGAACAAACGGTGCAAGACATCATAGGGGGAGAGGGAAGGATCCAAAAGCTCGGACTCTGTGCAGGTCTGAAGCAACATCATCGCCCGGCGCCAATCATCTTCTTCGGTATGGCTCAGGTGATTTTTGTTTCGGTCTTCGGGCATTTGCTGGAGCATAATACCCTGTGCATACCATATGCCATCTTGCCCCTGCCCGACGGCCAGCACGATCCCGCTTCCAATCTGTTCGGACTGCGTAAAGTAATGCTGAACACAGGACACCAGTGACTGTCCCTGAAGTTCGACGATCCCCTGATAACGCTCCGCATGTTGCCCCTGATCGACGGTAAAAGCGATATACCCCTTCCCCAGCCATGACGATAAAGATGCCCCAGACAGGCCGCCGGGGCTTGAGGATATCTCTGCTGTCAATGCCTGTAACCTGTCCTCATGAAAACTGGCGCACCCCCGGACATGCCCCTCATACGTCATATCGGATATCAACATGGGGATGGGCCCATCGCCCGAGGTCTGAAGGGTGAAAATGCCTTCGTATTTCAGCATAGAGGATAAAAGCGCGCAGAGCGTCACCGTTTCCCCCAATAATTGATTGACGACCGCCGGATAGCCATGAGGCGCCAGTATCTGGTTGATGACAGAGCTTAAGGAGACAATGCGCCCCCTCAGGCCGGAACTTTCCAGCTGAAACGGGATAATCAGGTCTGTGAGGGGCGGCTGGTCAGGGTCATGTGTGTCCATCTGGTTTTAAGTATATCAAACAGACACGACAATAATCTAGCCTTTGATTTTATATCCCTGGCGGATCATGAGATATGCCCCCAGACCCAGGATGACATTCACGGCCACGAGCAAATAAATCCCAATCAGGACGTTGCCATCGGCATGTCCCGTGAAACCATATCGAAACCCGTCAATCATGTAAAAAAACGGGTTGAGATGCGCCACAAAATCCCACGCTGGCGGAAGTTGTGAGACAGAATAAAATGTTCCTGACAAAAAGGTAAGTGGTGTTACCAAAAAATTCGTCACGGCCGCGATATGGTCAAATTTCTCAGACCATATCCCGGCACAAAGCCCAATAGTCGATAATAAAAGATTGCCTAAAATAGCAAAAGCTAGAACATATCCCCACGCATGAACGGATAGGCCCACAACCAGATAAATCACCAATCCTGTGGCGATACCCACCATCAACCCGCGAAGCAAACCGCCGACGACAAAGCCTAAAAAGAATTCAAGTGGTGACAAAGGCGGCATCAAGATATCGACAATATTGCCCTGAACCTTGGCGATCACCATGGAAGACGATGTATTCGCAAAGGCATTCTGCACCATGGTCATCATCAAAAGACCCGGTGCCAAAAAGGTCATGTAATGAATGTCGCCAATCATACGGCTCTCACCACCGAGTGCCAATGAAAATACGGCGTAAAAAAGCAGGGTGGTGACCATCGGGGCGATGATGGTCTGGCTATAGACATTCAAAAACCGCCCCACTTCCTTACGGACTAAGGTCTGAAGGCCAATCCAGTTCACGAGCCCAATTTTTCGAGGTGTTAAGTCTTGGCAGAGGGGGGGAGAGTCTGACATGATTGTTTAAAGTTAAGCCTTATTATTAAATGATAGACACACAAGATATCCCTGCCGGTACAAAGATCAAGTCCAGAAACGGGCAAAAAGAACGACGCCCCCCGAAAAAGATCACGGAAACATATCTATATAATTCTGCGTTGGTCTATCTTCAGCGTTTCCCTGCCAGTACCCATCGGTTCCGGCAAGTGATGAACCGTAAGATTGATCGTTCCTGCCGTCATCATACTGACCTCTCGCGCGAAGCCTGCCGGGATATGCTGGACGCGCTCGTTCAAAAATTGACCCAGATGGGACTTTTGAATGACCCCGGATATCTCAAGGGTATGGTGTCATCCTTAAGGCGGCGGGGATTATCGTCAAGCCTCATCACCTTGCGACTAAGCGCACAGGGATTAGTACCAGATGATATCAAAACAGCTTTGTCTGACCACGCGCAATCGCTTGACGATACGATCAATGCCGAACTTCGTGCCGCCATCCGGTATTGCGCACGCAAACGTCTGGGCGCGTTTCGTACGCGCGAGCCCAAAAATCCCGATAAGGAATTGGCCTCGCTGGCGCGTCAGGGCTATGGGTTTGATATGGCACGCGTCGCCCTAGACATGGATTTAGATGAAGCAGAATCTATCCTGAAAGAATTCGGATAGGCCAAAACCTATTTTTATCCCCGGCTCCCCTGATACAGGCGAGACGCAGGAAACACGACCGATGCAGTTGTTCCAAGGCCTTTTTGCGAAAACATTTCTAAACGCCCCCCATGCAACGCCATGAGTGAATTGACAATCGTCAGCCCCAGACCTGCCCCCGAATTATCGCGATCCAGATCCGTATCAATTTGGGCAAAAGGCGCCATAGCTTTGGCGATTTCATCTTCAGACAATCCAATTCCCGTATCCGAAACGGATAACCTGAACTCACCCCGAGCATCTATTTCATGGGAGATCGTAATGCGTCCTTGGGCTGGGGTAAATTTTACCGCATTCGAGAGCAGGTTCATCAAAATTTGTTTGATCGCCTGCGCTTCACCCACCAATTTAGGTGTATCCGCCATGATACTATTTTCAAGCGTTAAAGAAGCCGATGTAATTTTACCCTCAAGCAGATCCAGACAAGACTTAACAATTTTTCCAATATCCACAACGCCTTCGTTTAACTTGCGGTCGCCCATTTCAATCCGGGATATATCCAGAATTTCATTAATCACGTTCAATAGCCGCTTGCCGCCTTCGTGGATATCACGGGCGTAGTCAATATATTCATTCCGGCCTATCGATCCGAATAACTGGTCTCGTATGATTTCAGAAAACCCGATAATTGAGTTCAAGGGTGTTCGAAGCTCATGGCTCATATTCGTCAAAAATTCTGATTTCGCCCGGTTGGCTAAATCAGATTGGATCATCGCCTGACGCAGGTTAATTTCTGCTTTTTTTCGTTGGGTGATATCTTCCATACTGCCTTCGAAATATAAAATCTCCCCTTCCTGATCAAAAACAGGACGCATATTTTCAGATACCCATATCAACGCGCCATCTTTTTTGCGCACTTCAAACTCAGCATTCAAATTATTTCTCTCCCGAGAGACTTGGGCAAAGAATTCACGGCGTTCTTTCACATCCACATATAACTGTGTTGTTGCATTACGAATTTCTCTTAATATGTCTTCTGGCATGTCATATCCCAAAATACGCGCCATAGATTTATTGGCACTTAGAAATACCCCTTGCGGGTCTACTTGATAGATACCGCCTGCGGCGTTCTCCACAATCGTCCGATATTTTTTTTCTGTCTCGCTAAGTGCCCGTTCCGTACGCCGCCGTTCTTCGACATCCGTGATAGTGCCGACCACGCGCAGATTTTTATTCTCATCCACCCGTAGCATCGACACCGCCAGCTCTACCGCCCGAAAACCGCCATCACTCGTTTTTAATCGTGTAAACGCGCGATAGGCTGATTTATGCCCGCGCACCAGTAAATCCATATTCCGACGCTGGTCTTCTTGATCTTGGGGGTAAAGCAGATCAAACAAGTTACGGTGGAGAGAATGTTCCATTTTAAATCCGGTCACTTGTGCCCATGTCTTACTTAAAAATAGAATTTCGCCTTCGGTAGATGTTTCAAAGATAATATCGCTGACGGAATCAATAATCGCGCGATTTTCTTTTTCTGCTTTTTCCAAAGCATGATGTAATCGCTCGCGCTCCGTAATTTCCTGGCCTAACTCATAATTTTTATGAGCGAGTTCACGGTTCATTAGGGCAAGGCGATAGGATTGTTTTTGGTTGTTGCGAACATAGAGCGTGCCGATCAATGTCAGTGTTACACCAAACAACAGCATCAGAATGGGTATTTTCTTGAGGAAACTCTCTCGCGCTTCAAGCTGATATCCAGAAGAAATTAATAATGTCTGGGTTTCATCAAACAATATCTCCATATCATTTTTGTAGATGGTGTTAGTGCGGCCACCTTCGGCCTCAAGTTTGACAATTACGCCCAGATTATCCTTGAATCCAATCGTCAGGTTCGTCACAGATGGATGATTTTTTAACCAGGTTTGGTTAAAAATCTCAGAGGGTTGTAAAAGCGCGACAAGATCCCCTGATATGCCATTTTCGACATGAACAGGCAAACGTGCCAGAAGATGTTTGCCGGGCATTGAAATCAACGAGGCTTCACCCTCACCTGTTTTTGGATAGCTCGACAGGCTAGGCCATAATTTGAGTAAAGATTGAGCCTGACCCGCCGGCCATAAAATCTGAGGTGCGCTGGTATCTTTAGGAACAAAATAAATGGCCTTGAATAAATTGGGATGAATAACGTCGCCCGTATAATGCCATTCACCCGTTTGGATCAGTACCGATAATGTGTAAATATCATCTTCGATATCGGAAAAATAACTTTTGATTTCAGTCTGCGTTTGACGATGCGAAGATGCCAGACTCTCATTCACGATTTCCTGAATAAAAACATTGAGGGTCGCATAGGCCGTGGCGGTCAGTATCAAACCATTTAAAAACACCATGACCTGCGCCATGTGCGACGTCAGCCACCCGCCCTGACGGATGGGTTCAGGCGATTTAAGTCCGGGTCGAAAATTATCGTTGCCGATAAAGGCCATGGCGAAAAATGCCCTACGTGATGTGAATGATAGAATACCCCATCCCGATTGTGCCCCATCAAGGTTAACAGAGGTTTAAGGACGGATATTTTCCTATTATTTTCAGCACGTTCCCTCTGCTATCCTTTATGAGAATACACCTGCACCCCCGTACATTGGGGCGATTGACGCCGCTGACGGGAAAACCTATATTTTGATAGATGCTATGCGCATAAATTATGACAATTTTTAGTGGGAGATACCTATGACCAAAAAAAGCACAGAACAGATGATCCCCCCCCTGATGAGTGTTCCTGATATGCGCCAGATGATGGAAGCACAGCGTCTTAATTTTCAAGCCTTAAGCGAAGCCGGAAAATTGGCCATGACCAGCTGGCAGGCCTTGGCTCAGCGTCAGGCCGATATGGTATCAACCTTTGCCCAGACACAGAGCGAGATTTTCCGCGAGTCCATGAAAGAGGGAACCCCTGAAGATAAAATGGCGCGTCAGGCCGATATGTTTAAACGCGCCTATGAAATGTCCCTTGAGACATCCCGTGACATGGCAGACATGATGATGAAGACGAACCGCGAGGCTTCGGACATGCTTCAAAAACGTGTCAAGGGTACCTTGAATGATCTACGCGGGATGATGGTAAACGCCGAAGACGCCGCCTAGACGGTTTGATTTCAGGCACCCTGATGTCGATCACTTTTGACGATTTTTTAAAACTGGATATCCGGGTCGGCAAAATCATCGACGTTCAGGACTTTCCCGAAGCTCGTAAGCCTGCCTTTAAACTGAAGATTGATTTCGGCGCCGAGATTGGTGTTAAAAAAAGTTCGGCACAGATCACCCAGCATTACACAAAAGAAACCCTTATCGGCCGGCAAGTGTTAGCGGTAGTCAATTTCCCGCCACGCCAGATTGGACAATTCATGTCCGAGGTTTTAACTTTAGGCGTCCCCTGCGATGCGGGTCATGTGGTGTTAATTGAACCCGAACAAACCGTTCCTTTGGGGGGGCGTCTGTATTAACGGGCGTTCTTAAGCCGGAAGAAAAACGTTGATCCGAAGACCGCCCATGGGGCTATCGCCTAGATCAATTGTCCCGCCATGGGCATGGATGATGTCTTGCGCGATGGGGAGACCTAACCCCACACCCCCTGTTTGCGGGTTACGCGATGTTTCCACCCGGAAAAACGGTTTAAAGACATCGTCTCGGAGCGCGGGGGGGATACCGGGGCCGTTATCATCGAAAATGAGACGAACACCGTCTTCTTCACGGGTGACCGTAACACGGCTTTGGGGGGCATATTTGGCGGCATTGCCGATAAGGTTAACCAGCGCACGTTCAAGGGCAATGGGACGCACCATAAGCGATATATCGTCATCCCTTATGTCCAAAGTCACCGCCCCTCCCTCACGTCCTGCCGAGGCCACAAGGCGCGTTAGCAGTGGCTCCAGCGCGGTGCGTTGAGGTTCTTCATCGCCCTGCCCCCGGACAAAATCCAGATACGCGGATATCATGCGCTCCATATCGGCGATATCCGATTTTAAATCCTGCACATCGGGCGAATTTCCCATTAATTCCGCCTGAAGTTTCATGCGGGTCAACGGCGTGCGTAAATCATGCGATACCCCTGCCAGCATCGATGTGCGTTGCTGAATTTGACGATCTATGCGCGCCCGCATGTCAATAAAAGCCTGAGCCGCCGCGCGAACCTCTTGTGCCCCTTCCGGCTTAAAGAAAGGAACATCCCGTCCCTTACCCAGTTTTTCCGCCGCAATGGCAAGCCGCCGGATCGGACGTATCTGGTTTCGCATGAACAGCACAGCAATCAACAGCAAAAACGCAGACGACCCAATCACCCACAGAATGTAAATCCGCGCCGAGGCCGAAAATAACCGGTTCTGCGGCGAGATTACCTCTAGCACGCCATCCGTTAACTGAAGCGAAATCTTGACGAATTTACCCCCGACATCAGTTTGAATGTCATAGGGTTTCTGCACCCGTTTTTGAATGGCATAAGAGAGCGTTTGTGCCACCACAGACCCCCAGTCACGGTGATGACGCGTCACGTTCTCCAGCACTTTTCCATCCTGATAGGTGACTTCAAGATCCAAAAAACGCGCCATGTCATTGGCCATGCGCTGAAGTTCTTTTTGCGAAGCACCGCGCTCCACGCTATCGGCGAACAAGGCCACTTCACCGGCCACCGCCAGCGCGAGGCGTTCTGTCATGACATCCCAATGACGGGTAAAAAACATATAGGTCGCCACAACCTGTATCAAAATAACAGGCGTGATCAGGATCAGTAATGATCGACCCAGCAAGGAACGCGGCAGGAATTGTTTTAATTTCATGGGGCCTCTATCCGCTCTGCGCGCAGCATATACCCCTTACCCCGCACGGTCTGAAGGTATTTGGGGGTTTTACTATCCTCGCCCAGTTTGCGGCGAAGGCGGGCCACCTGAACATCAATGGTGCGTTCTGACGCATCCAGTCCGCATTTTTCCGCCAGCACCTCCCGAGACAAAATATCATTCGGATGACCACATAACGCCCGAAGCAAAGTGAGTTCGACATCCGTCAGACGGACACTTACCGCCCCGTCCACCAGATCATTTTCTGCCGGATTAAATATCCAATCCCCGATTTTAAAATGCTCTCCCCCCGGCTTAAATTTAGGACGCCGACGCAAAATGGCCTGAAGCCGAAGCACCAATTCCCGCGGATCAAACGGCTTGGGGAGATAATCATCCGCCCCCGCCGTCAACCCTTTGATTTTGTCTTCTACTTCGGACAAGGCCGTCAGCAGAAGGATGGGAATGTCTTGGGTTTGACGGATCTCGGCGGTCAATGCCCGCCCATCTTGCCCCGGCATCATCACATCCACGACTAATGCATCAAAAACGGTCTGCGACAAAGTCTCGTGTGCTTCGGCAGAGTTCGCCGCGCTCAAGGCCAGAAAACCATGGTCGTTCAGGTATCGGCACACCAGCGCGCGTATCCGGTCATCATCATCGACAACCAGAATATGAGGACGCGCCGCCCAAGATCCGTTATTTTCCGCCATGGCCTTGCATTTTAAGGCAAAATTAGAAAAGATATAGATGAATTTAACGTTTTTAAGGAGTTCCCCATGGCTCAGGCCTTTCACGACCGCGACGGATTAATTTGGATGGATGGCAAAATCGTCCCCTGGCGCGAGGCCAATGTGCATATCCTGACCCACGGCCTGCATTACGCCAGCGCGGTGTTCGAAGGAGAGCGATGCTATAGCGGCCAGATTTTCAAATCCCGCCTGCATTCCGAACGCCTGATCCGGTCGGCCGAATTGATTGACATGAAAATGCCCCTGACGGTGGCGGATTTAGAGACCGCCAAGGCCGAAATTTTATCGGCCAACAAACTGACGGATGCGTATTTACGCCCGGTGGCGTGGCGGGGGTCAGAGCAAATGGGGATTTCGGCGCAAGCCACCCTCACCCATGTAGCGATTGCCTGCTGGGAATGGCCGTCTTATTTCGCACCAGAGGTTCGGGAAAAAGGCATCAGCCTCCAGACCGCCAAATGGCGCGCGCCCATGACCGAAACCGCCCCCACGGCCAGCAAGGCCTCTTGCCTGTACTGCACCCATACCATGTCCAAACACGCGGCCGAAGCGGCCGGGTTTACCGACGCCCTTATGCTGGATTATCGCGGGTTCGTGGCCGAAGCCACAGGCGCCAATATTTTCATGGTTAAAAATGGCGTCCTGAAAACGCCGACGCCGGATTGTTTCCTGAACGGCCTCACCCGCCAGACCGTAATTGAACTGGCGCATGAATTAAAAATTCCGTTCGAAGAAACACGCATCATGCCGGATGAATTAAAACAGGCCGATGAGATTTTCTTAACCGGCACCGCCGCCGAAGTCACGGCCGTGGGCAAAATTGACGACACCACCTTTACGGTCGGCGATGTTACCCGCCGCCTGCGTAGCACTTATGAGGATTTAGTGAGGTCTAAAAATAATATCTCATGACAACAGTTGTTATATATATATTGCAATTTATAGGGGCTTTGATAATATGGTCTTTAGTCAGCTATACTCTGCATTATGTTTCCCACATGAAATTTAAAAACAACCTTCTCTGGAAAACTCACAAACATCACCATTTAAATAAATACGAAGGAAAAAGAACACTACCAGAATGGAAAAATTTCTTCTTCTGGTTTGGCTCTTGGGGAAAGACAGGGGATGTCCTTATCCTTTATACAATACCAGCTCTTACCATTTCATTTTTAATAGGTGGGGGCGCGTATTTTTTAATTATTTTTCATTATATATATGAAGTATTTTTAGCAGATGAAGCCCTAGAACATAACAAAAAAATCGGTAAACCAATTACCAATTTTTTAGCTATAGGCCAATATCATATGCTTCATCACCAAAAAATAATTGGGAATTATTCGTCAATTTTTGTCATTTGGGATAAATTATTTAAAACTGAAATCAAACATTAAACCGAAATAAAATGACATCCCCGTCGGCAACGACATATTCCTTACCTTCTTGGCGGAGTTTTCCGGCGTCCTAGGCGGCCTGTTCACCTTTTAAGGCCATGTAATCGGCAAAGGCGGCTTAAAAAAGATCGATCAACTTATAAAAGTTATATCGTTGACGATGGCGAAGGAGGGTCAGGTGGCGTCACTTTAGCCACCACTGGTATTTCAACAATCAACTGCCCCTCTTTATTCAGCATCCGATCTCCCGGATTCAAGAGTACAGCGTAGTGACTTCCATCGTCGTACAAGATACCCGCCGCATCTGCACCTGTTTTTGCATCTTTACCATGCGCAAATCCCACATATGTTTTTGGACTTTCAGTTCCGTCGGCATCAATGAAGTAATAGTAAAGTGGACGATCATCCCCTAGAACATCTGGTAATATCTCTTCGTGTGTCACTGCAGGATGGGGAAGGCCGCAATGGGCTACACCACCGTTACAAGGAGCAAATACATCCACAATAAACGCGTGTCTTTTATTGGTATCGAAGTCAGAGGAAACTCGGGGAGAATTTTTGAAGTGTTTTGTCAAAGATCCGATTGTATCTCTCAATATTTGAAACATATACACGCCTTTCTAAAAATATTACGAAAATATATTTATGTATTCTAAATTTGTCAACTCGTTAGACATTAAACCGAAATAAAATGACATCCCCGTCGGCAACGACATATTCCTTACCTTCTTGGCGGAGTTTTCCGGCATCCTTGGCCGCCTGTTCACCTTTTAAGGCCACGTAATCGGCAAAGGCGATGACTTCGGCCTTGATGAACCCTTTTTCGAAATCGCTGTGGATGGCACCGGCCGCTTCGGGGGCTTTGGCACCGGTGCGGATCGTCCAGGCTCTGGCTTCTTTAGGTCCGGCAGTGAAATAGGTTTGAAGCCCCAGCAGGCCAAACCCGGCGCGGATGATTTTATTGAGCCCGGGTTCCGGCAGGTCAAGCGAGGACAGAAACTCTGTCTTTTCGGCCTCAGAGCCCAACTGCGCGATTTCGGATTCAATCGCGGCCGAAATAATGACGGATGTTGTGCCCTGCGCTGAGGCCATGGCTTCGACCTTTTTTGTCCAGTCATTGCCGGTGGCGGCCTCTGATTCCTTGACGTTACAGACGTATAAAATAGGCTTTGTGGTCATCAGCTGAAGTAGTTTGATCCAGCGTTTTTCATCGTCGTTGGCGGGCTTCACGGTACGGGCGGGGTTTCCGGCCTCAAGTGCCTTGAGGATCGCCAGCATCACCTCATGCTGCCCCTTACTGTCCTTGTCCCCGGATTTGGCTTTGCGGGCGATGTTATCGATTTGTTTGCCCAGCGATTCCATATCCGCCAGCATCAATTCGGTTTCAATGATGTCGGCATCCCGTATCGGGTCAACCGATCCTTCGACATGGGTGATATCGCCATCTTCAAAACAGCGGAGTACATGAATGATGGCATCCGTTTCGCGGATGTTGGCCAGAAACTGGTTGCCCAGCCCCTCGCCCTTGCTTGCGCCCTTGACGAGCCCGGCAATATCCACGAATTCAAGTTGTGCGGGTACCAATTTGGCGGATTTCGCAATCTCAGCAATCTGCGCGAGGCGTTTGTCCGGCACCGCCACCTTCCCCACATTGGGTTCGATGGTACAAAAAGGAAAGTTTGCCGCCTGCGCCGCCGCCGTCGCCGTCAGGGCATTGAACAAGGTAGATTTACCCACATTCGGCAAGCCAACGATACCGCAATTAAAACTCATGATCTTTATCCTTTTTGTTCAAAAACCTTCTGTGATTCAGACAGGCGGGTCATGTAATCATTATCTTTTCCTTGAAACAACAAAGGAAAATGTTCCGTCACGTTGCTTAGAAACTCCGGCAGGTTTTTCTTTTCTTCCTTGGAAAAACTTGACAGCACATAGCCGCTCACCCGGTCTTTATCCCCGGGATGGCCAATCCCCAGCCTGACGCGCCAGTAATCATTTGTATTCAAACACGCATCAATGGATTTAAGGCCATTATGCCCGCCATTCCCGCCGCCTTTTTTGACCTTGACCTTAAAAGGCGGCAAGTCCAGTTCATCATGAATGACCATCACACGGTTAGGGGTGACTTTATAGAACCGAACGGCCTGCTGAACACTTTGGCCGGAGAGATTCATGAATGTCTGGGGTTTGAGTAAGACAATTTTTTCATCCCCCATTCGGCCTTCGGTGATCTGGCCGCTGAACTTGGCACGAAAGGCCGGAAGGCCACACCGATCTGCGAGCGCATCCACCGCCATGAACCCGACATTATGCCGATGATCTTGATAGTCCTGTCCGGGATTGCCGAGGCCAACGATGAGCCACATGGGAGCTGATATGTCCAAACGAGACGGGGATCTGGAGAGAAATTGTAAAAATTTCAACATCCAGACCCCCTCTCATCCAGAGATCCTTATTTCTTACCGTCTTTTTTATCGCCCCCGGCGGCCGCGGCGGCATCAGGCGCTTTTTGGGCGGTTGCCGGCACTTCGGTAGCTTCAGGCGCGGTTGTCGGAATTTCTTCGACATAGGCCTTCGGCTCGACGATCGTGGCGATCGTGAAGTCACGGTTTGTAATGGTCGGCGCTACACCGTTAGGCAATTTAACATGGCTGATCTTGATGGCATCGCCGATTTCAAACCCTTTCAGGTCAACCGTGATCTGTTCAGGAATAGATTGTGCCTGACAGAACATTTCGATTTCGTGGCGCACCACGTTCAATGTGCCTTTATCCGTGGCAATCCCTTTGCATTCATCGTGGTTGATGAATTCAACAGGTACCATCACGCGAATTTTTGTTTTTTCCGTCACACGCATAAAATCAATATGTTCGATGCGGTCTGTGACCGGATGTGTTTGGACATCCCGTACCAACACCAGATGTTTGGCACCGTCCACTGTCATGTCGCACAATGTCGTGAACATGTGGCCTTTGTGATATTCAATCGTCGCTTCTTTGGCCGGAAGCGAAATGCCTACCGGTGGTTTTCCATCGCCGTAAATGACGGCTGGAACTTTCATCTCACGGCGCAGTGCCCTCGCGACCCCCTTACCGGCGCGTTCACGCTTTGCCGCAGACAATGTGTAATGTTTTGTCATGGCTTAGTTTCCTTATGTTTAAAGTGAATGCCCGCCTCCAGGGGTGCGGGACAACTGGGGCGGAATAAAGCGCAAAACCCATGTAAAAACAAGGGAAATATGCTCAAAACCGCCCCAAGACGCCAGATATCGCCTGATTTTCAACGATTTAAGGGATTAACGCCCATATATAGGCCGCGTATCCCGCCAAAAACAGGCCGCCGCCGATTCGGGATATTTTGCCCTGCGCGAACGTCAACACCAAAAGCGCGGCCGTCGCGGCCAGCATCACCCAGATATCAAACCCGATAATCGTTTCTGGCACGGGAATGGGATGTACAAGAGCGGTTGCCCCCATGATAAACCAGATGTTGTAAATATTGCTCCCGACGATATTGCCAATCGCAATATCTGATTTTTTCTTCAACGCCGCCATAACGCTGGTGACCATTTCCGGCAGAGATGTCCCCACCGCCACAATCGTGAGCCCGATAATGGTTTCATCAATCCCGGCAATACGCGCCAGATCAACCGAACCGGAAACCAGCAATTTGGCTCCCGCAATCGTCACGGCAATACCGCCGATGGCATATGCTATATCCTTGACCAGAGAAGAATGCGGCTCTTCATGGGCAGAGGCTAAATCCGGGTGTGTTTGCTTTTCTTTTGTGTAAACGTAATAGGTATACCCCAGAAGAAAGAGGACAAAGGCGGCACCCCATATTCTGTCCATGAAACCTGCATAGACCAGCGCCAGACACATCAGCGCCGACAGCATCAAGAAAACGCCATCGCGCTTCATCGCTTCACGCTGAATGGCAATCGGATAGATTAAAGCGGCCGCCCCTAAAATTAATAAAATATTGGCAATGTTTGAACCCACAACATTCCCCACCGCAATCCCGGGTGATCCTATCATCGCGGCGTTAATGCTGGTCACCAGTTCAGGGGTAGACGTGCCAAACCCCACCAGCGTCAGGCCGATCATTAATTCGGACACCCCCATCCGGCGCGCCAATGCCGACGCCCCCTTGACCAGCGCATCCCCACCGAAAACCAGCAGAACCAACCCGGCAATAATCATCAAAGCAATCATCATGCGTGTATTCCTTATTTAAAGAGGGCGGAGATTGAACGTTCTTCGTAAATTCTTTTGATCGCTTCGCCCATCAGCGAGGCCACCGATAATTGTTGAACATGCGGGGACAGACGAACGGATTCCGTGGCCGCAATGGAATCTGTAATAATCAGTTTTTCAAGCGGTGAGGCCGATATGCGCGCCACCGCGCCGCCCGACAGTACGCCATGCACCACATACGCATATACTGCTTTGGCACCTTTTTCTTTAAGCGCCACCGCGGCATTACACAGCGTTCCGGCGGAATCGACAATGTCATCGATCAGGATACAGGTTTTGCCCTCGACCTCGCCGATCACATTCATGACTTCGGAGACACCAGCGGCTTCGCGGCGTTTATCAATAATCGCCAAATCTGTATCCAGTCGTTTAGCCATGGCTCTGGCACGCACGACGCCGCCGACATCAGGGGACACCATCACCAGCTCGCTGGGGGTAAAATTTTCTTCCATATGCGGGGTAAAGACAGGCCCCACGATCAGATTATCTGTCGGGATATCAAAAAACCCCTGAATCTGCCCGGCATGGAGTTCAAGGGTTAACACGCGGTCTGTTCCGGCGGCGGTAATCAAATTCGCCACCAGTTTGGCGGAAATGGGGGTACGCCCCCCCGTCTTTCGATCCTGACGGGCATACCCGAAATAAGGGAGTACCGTCGTGATGCGTTTGGCCGATCCGCGTTTCAAGGCGTCAATCGTGATCAGCAATTCCATTAAATTGTCATTGGCCGGATAAGATGTGGACTGAATGATAAAGACATCCTGGCCGCGCACGTTTTCCATGATTTCAACGAAAACTTCCATATCGGAAAAGCGGCGGATGGACGCCTTGGTCAACGGGACACCTAGATACGCGGAAATAGATTCTGCCAAAAGACGGTTCGAATTTCCGGCGATAATTTTCATCGTAAGGCCAAGACGTTAAAGGTGATCAGGAACTAGGCCGCACGATAGAAAAACCCGGCGCATAAATCAACAGGATTATAAAAACAGCCCCCCGGTTAAGAACGGATCATAATAGCAGACATCTGGCGGCCATAGGAAGGCTCCCCCCGGTGGGTCGCCCGGCGAAAGCTAAAACAGGTCGCTTCGGACCGATATGTATCAACCCCGGACAAAATAACCGCCGGAACCCCTGCCCCCGCCAGCCGAAAGGCAATATAACCGGACAGATCAAACATCAGATGAGTATCCCGGGTGCCGGATTTAAAAAACTGTTCTGCCTGTTCATCCCGGTCTAAAAAAGGACGCTCAAACCCGGCACTGACCTCGTATGATTTTTGGGCGATGCAGGGCCCCACCGCCGCCCGGAGCGTTTCCGGCACCGCGCCAAGAGCCATCATCTGATTGACCGTTTGCTCTAACACGCCCTTCAAGGCACCGCCCCACCCGGCATGGGCGGCTCCGACCACGGCCTCACCTGACGATTTACGCCCTTGGAACAGGACAGGCCCACAATCGGCGGTCAGCACCCCTAAAAGAATACCGGGTTGATCGGTGACCAGCGCGTCTCCCTTGGGGGGGGCGTGCCCTTCGGCGATATATTGCGCAAAAGAAATATCTGCCACAAGACAGTCTGCACTATGGTGTTGATAAAGCGTGATCGGGGAAGAGTCCGCCCCTAAATGTTGCGCGATACGGCGTCTATTTTCACGCACCAAATCCAATGAATCCCCTGATGCCAGCCCGCAATTCAGGGAATCATATATCCCGGCACTTACCCCGCCTTGGCGGCCAAAAAAACCGCACACCACATCTTTTTGTTGCGGTAAAAACTGTTCGGGTGAAAAGATAATCATGCCGCCCATCCTGCCATAGTCATACCGGGATGAGAAGTCACACCAATCACCTTGAACAAACGTCCCATCTGTTCGGGGGAGACAAGACGATGATAGGCAGAACGCAAATCTTGGGCTTGGGCTGACGTCGCCGATGCCAATAAGGCCTTCAGGCGATGGTCAATCCCCATAGCGGTTAAAAATTCACCCTGAGTCTGGACATCATGAACCGTCAGTCCGGCAGATAAGGCGTGGTTTTTAATATTTTCAAAATTCACATGGGCGGTGATATCGGCCTCGCCGGGGGTCATAAATATCGATACGGGTTGGTGCCGATATAGGGCTTGGACGCTATCCCCCGTTGCGAAATGCCGATAGCCGTAGTCAATAAAAAGACAAGATCCTTGTTGTTTTTGAAGACGTAAAAAAAGATTTTTTAAGTATTGATTGAGAATAAGCGAGACCTCAATCCTCTCTCCCGGTTCTGGTGTAAGCAAGGTCGGCGGGATTTCGGCAATCAGGTCAGGCGGCGCCGGATGACACATAAAGCAAAACGGTTCGTCCGTATTGTCAGACAGGGTCACCCTGATCTGTTGCCAACCGTCTTGCCTCCAGCATAATTGATCCACGGGGAGCGCATCAAGAAACTCATTACCCAGACACAAAAGCGGGGCATCTGCAGGAATCGTCTCAAGTGACCCGTGCCAGACGGGTAAAAATCGTGATAACGATACGGCCTGTCTTTCACGCAAAACCGGGCTTGTTTCGACCAGATGAAGCGATATCGCGTCATGAAAACCCGGCACATGCCCCGTCGCACGAAGGGCATCTTGCATGAGCGTGCCGCGGCCGGGGCCCAGTTCCACCAAATGAACCTTGGCCGGCGCACCCATCTTGATCCATGTATCCGCAAGCCATATCCCGATGAGTTCACCAAACATCTGGGATATTTCCGGGGCGGTCGTGAAATCACCCGAAAGCCCCAGCGGGTCGCGGGTCATGTAATATCCGTATTGAGGGTGGGCGAGACACATCTCCATATATCTCGATAAGGAGATCGCCCCCTCGCGCCTGATGTCCGCCCGGATGAGATCAACGAGGGGCGACATGCCCGTGCGATTGACGGAGCGCATAAAACATCACCCCCGCCCCCAGAATAAATAAGGGGACAGAGAGAATTTGTCCCATGGAAACAGCCCCTAAGAATAGACCCAAGTGAAAATCGGGCTCCCGGAAGAATTCAACAAAAATGCGAAAGCCCGCATATAACATTAAAAAGAGACCTGTGATCATGCCGGGACGTGCCCGAATGGTTTGACGATGCACCAGAACAAACAGGATAACAAATATGACCAGCCCTTCCAAAACGGCTTCATAGAGCTGACTGGGGTGACGCGGCTGATCCCCGCCGCGTGGAAACACCATCCCCAAAGGAGATGACGTGACCCGGCCAAACAATTCCCCATTGATGAAATTGGCCAAGCGACCCAGACCAATCCCAATCGGGCATGCGGCGCAAAAGATATCCGACAGACGCAAAAGCGAAATCGCTTCATGACGTGCATAAAAAATGAGTGCCAATATGACCCCTGTTGCACCGCCGTGGAATGACATGCCCCCTTCCCAGATTTTGAAGAAAGAGAGTGGGTCATGAAGGATCAGAGCGGGTTGATAAAAAAGAACATAGCCGATGCGCCCCCCAGCGATGATCCCCAAAACGCTCCACGGCAGAAAATCATCAATATCGATACGCGTCGGCCTATGTGGTGCGTTAAGCCGGGTCAAATAGAGGCCATAGACCCAGCCCAAGAGGATACCGGCGATATAGGCGAGTGCGTACCAGCGGATCACCACGGGCCCCAGCGAAAACGCGACCGGATCTATCTCAGGGAACAACATACCCCTTTGTTAAAAGGTTGCATGAAGAAATACCAGAAAAATATGCAATATCAATTCGTCACATATTTTTCTTCATGCGGCTTTCTTTAAAAATACGATTAACGATACGGATCGGTCTTAGCCATGAAGCCTTGAATATACTGGGTGACACCGTCTTCGAGCGTCGTCATAGGACGTGTGTATCCCGCCGCATAGAGTTTGGCCATGTTGGCCTGTGTGAAATTCTGATATTTATGCCGAAGGGTTTCCGGCATGTCGATATAGGTGATCTTGGGCGTTTTTCCGGCGGCTTTGAAAGCTGATTCCGCCAGATCCTTGAATGACCGTGCCGTCCCCGACCCCACATTGAAGAGGCCATTCACATGGGGGTGATTTAAGAACCACAACATGACGTTGACACAATCTTCCACCCAGACAAAATCCCGAAGCTGTCCGCCATCAGCATATTTTGGATGATAGGATTTGAATAATCGTGCCGAAGCCCCGGCCATAATCTGGGGGTAGAGCTTACACACCACGCTCATCTGCTCGCCTTTATGATATTCATTGGGGCCATATACGTTAAAGAATTTAAGCCCCACATGTTGAGCGGGGACGCCTTCGGATTTTTCCAGCAGAACCCGCGCCACCCGGCGATCAAACACATGTTTTGACCATCCATAGGCGTTAAGAGGTTTGAGCCGCGCGAGCGCGTCAATCGTTTCCGTATCATCAAACCCCTGTTCTCCGTCCCCATAGGTTGCGGCAGAAGACGCATAAATCAGGCGTTTATCGTGTTTGGCACACCATTTCCAAAGCCGACGCGAGAGCACAAAATTGATATCTATAATCAGATCCGCATCGCGTTCCGTGGTAGATGAAATCGCCCCCAGATGAAAAATAGCGGTGATGTTGTCCTTATACGTATGTAAAAAATCAAACAAGCGGTCTGGATGCACCATGTCCCGAAGTTCCCGCCCCGCAATATTGCGCCATTTATCTTCGGTGCCCAGAACATCGCATACCACAATATCCCGGTGCCCAGCGGCTTCGAGCCCGGCCACCAGATTTGACCCGATAAACCCCGCACCGCCTGTTACGATAATCATATGTCTTTATCCCTTATATGCACATGTTATGAATTTTGTTCCTGCCCCAAAGGATACACCTTGCGAGCATAAAAACTATCCCCTTTTTTATCCACCGATTCCTGTGCGTCTGCCCCCCCTTCTGCCTTGAAGACACGATCGATTCGTGTGTATCACATAGGGGCAATTTATAAGGCTACTGCACCCTATGACATTTAAACCTGATCCCAAATTTCTGGATGATGTAGCCAAAATGGCCGGCGGTGCTGTCAGCGTGCTCTCCAGCGTGCGGGCACAGATCAAAGAAGACATCAAGGCTCGGGTGGATGATGTCGCGGATCGTCTGGATCTCGTGCCCAGAGAAGATTTTGAGCGTCTGCAATCCATGGTGACCGCCTTGGTACGGCGTGTGGATCAACTGGAAGGTGCCAAAAAGACATCGTCTTCGGCACCTAAAAAATCGCCCCCAACACGTCAGACCAAACCCCCGTCTAAAAAGAAACCCACCAAGAAGAAATAGCACCGCATGACCAGCACGATTGCCAAAGAAACCGAAATTTTTGAGGATGTGAGCAACCCGCTGGATTGGGTGGAAGAAGTCTTTTCTATTCAGGATTGGGCGTTCGACCGACACAGCGAAGATGAACTGACCGTTCATGTCTCAGGTAAACGCGGTCAATATCGTCTGCATTTTTTATGGCAGGAAGAATATAGCGCAATGCAGTTTTCGTGTGAAATGGATGTGGTCATTGCCCCTTCTGCCCGGTCTGACGCCGCCAAGGCATTGGCGACGATGAATGCGGATATCTGGCTGGGTCATTTTGATATCCGCGAGGATGTAAAAATCCCGAGATTTCGCCACACCAGCCTATTCCGCGGTATGACCGGGGGGTCAGGTGCTGAACATATTGAAGATCTGGTTGATATCGCCTTGAATGAGTGTGAACGATACATGCCTGTATTTTCGCTCTTATCGCGTCAAAATCAAATGCCGGATTCCGCCTCTTTATCTCTGGCCTTGATGGACAGCGCAGGAAGTGCTTAAGCCCATGCCGTGGCGTTATATTCGAAATGTTCATATTGCCCTGATTGGGTGCGGCAAGATGGGGGCGGCCTTGGCTGAGGCCTGGGATAATTCACGCCTCACGTCGCGGATTGATATTGTGGAGCCTTCTGACCTCCCGATATCCTCCCCCCATATGCACCATTTCCGTCAGATCGCCGATATGGCCGAGGCGAGAATGACACCAGATATTGTGGTTATTGCCGTTAAACCCGCCTTGGTTTCCAAAGTGTGTGATCAACTGGCGCGATTTCTACCGGATTCTGTACCCGTTGTATCCATTGCCGCAGGGATGACGCTGGGCACCTTACAAAAATCCTTTCCGGCCGGACAACCCCTGATCCGCGCCATGCCCAATACACCAGCGCGTATCGGCAAGGGCATAACAGTTGCCGTGACAAAACCTGATATCTTTGTCACCCAAATGCATCTGGCGCATGCGGCACTGGCTCCGACGGGCGCGGTCGAGTGGGTTGAAGATGAATCGTTAATGGATGCCGTGACGGCCGTATCGGGCAGTGGTCCTGCCTATATCTTTTACATGATTGAATGTCTGGTAAAGGCGGGTCTTGAAGCAGGGTTACCCCATGAACTCGCAAGCCGCTTGGCGCGGCAGACCATGATTGGCGCAGGGGCACTGGCCGAAGCGGACTCTCATACCCCCCCGGACATTCTGCGCCAAAATGTGACCAGCCCCGGCGGTACCACCGAAGCCGGCCTGTCTGTTTTGATGGATGGGCGCTGGCAAAAAATTCTTCAGGACAGTGTTATCAAAGCCCAGACGCGGAGCCGGGAACTCTCTCATTAATCGACGGATGCGTCATTCATGTCTGGCCAGATAGCGAACCGGTTTTTTTGAGAAGCTGACATCCGCATCCCTAAGATATAAAGGTTCCGTGTTGTTTTGAATGCCCTTTTGAAAAAGACTTCGCCCTTGATACGCCAAGACATAGGGATCCAGCAGTGTAACCGATAAGGGCTGAAGGCAAATATGTTGAAACTTATCTTTCCCCATATCTGCTTCTAGTCTATTCAGCGCATCCCCAATCACGCGGTAGGGGTTAGCCGATAACACATCGATGATGGCCTCTGTGGACAGAGATTGGGGGGAGGATTGAGGTATCCCCCCAGGTAAGAAGGTTTGAAAATAATAATCCGTGCGTTTGGTTTCAAGAATCACCGCCACCGGGTCAGAACCCGTGACTTGATGCGCCAAAACAGAGAGCGTCTCCACACCCACCACCGGTTTATTCAAAGCGAGAGACAATGCCCGTGCCGTCGATAGCCCGAGACGAAGCCCGGTAAAAGATCCGGGCCCCGTCGTGGTGACAATCAGATCAAGCTCATCCAACGTCCACGATAATTCAGCCAATGTATCCTGAATAAGGGGCACCAGAATACGCGCCTGATCGCGAGCCGTTTCCACTCGGCGGACAGCTTGTTGATGTGGCTCGGGACTGTTCGGATTAACGTGTAAACACGCCACCGCACATCCGCCCAAAGCCGTATCAAATGCCAGAATACGCATCACACAATTCGGCAAACATCCGCGAAATCAAATCGCGGCGAACGGGGATACACACTGGCCGGGTCGCCGTAGCCTAGATTACACAGAAAATTCACCGTCACATTTTGATCTGGGAAAAAGACTTTTTTGGCTCCATCTTTATCAAAACCGGACATCGGGCCACAATCCAGCCCCAAAGCGCGCGCCGCCATCATAAAATAGGCCGCCTGCAATGTTCCGTTGCGCCATGCTGTTTCATCTGCCAACGCTGAATTGCCCGTGAACCAGCTTTTGGCATCTGTGTGCGGAAACAACCGGGGTAAATGCGTATAAAATTCATGATCAAACGCAAAAATGGCTGTGACCGGCGCGCTCTGCGTTTTCACCAGATTTCCTTTATCTACCAGCGGGAGCAATTTTGCTTTTTCAGCTTCAGATTTGACAAAAACCGCCCGAAACGGGGAACAATTCACGCTGGTGGGTGCCCATTTCATCAGGTCGAAAACACGATGCAACAGATCATCTGGCACGTCTTTTTTCTGCCAGTTGTTATAGGTTCTGGCGGTACGAAACAGGGTGTCGAGCGCAGAGTTATCAAGAATATGGGTCATATTATTCGCCTATGAAAAAAATAAGGATTAATCTGTCTTAACTTAAGACCTTTTGCCGAAAGATCAAGTGACCGGAAAAACCCTTGATCTGTTCTGGTTTTTTGGAGAAAAATAGAGTAACCACATAAACCTTATGTTACGGATTTTTTACCTCTTTTTGATCGTGACCTGTCTGTCCGCCGGAATGCCGTCGGCGCACGCGGACAGCCCTGCCCCGCCCGTCCTTGAGGCGGATCGGCACAAAGCGGTGATCTTTGCCTATCACCGCATTGGGGACGACGCCTATCCGAACGGGTCTGTCCGGGTGGAGCAGTTCAAAAACCAGATGCGGGAACTCAAAGATGGAGGATACCACGTTCTCTCCCTGCCCGATGTGATTAAGGCCTTTGAAACAGGACAGGACATCCCCGATCAATCTGTGGTGATCACATTTGATGGCGGACATACATCGATTGTGGATATCGCCGCGCCGATTTTGATGTCGTATCAATTTCCTTTTACTGTTTTTGTGGCACCGGGCACCACAAATAAAGGCGCACATAACCATGTTTCTTGGCATGATTTGCGTCAGTTAAAGGATACAGGTTTGGTGACTTTGGGCATTCATCCGGCGTATTATGGCCGTTTAACGCATTTACCTGAAACCGACATCAAACGGTACCTGAACAGTGCCGTGAGTTTGTATCGTGAGCAGATGGGAGATATGCCTGATTTTTTCGCCTATCCGTTCGGCGAATATGATGTGACATACCGGAATATTGTCTCCCGCATGGGGTTTAAGGCGGCCTTTGGTCAGCACTCCGGTGCGGCATATGACCGGGCAGACCGCATGACATTACCCCGGTTCAACATTACCGAACGATACGGGGGTATTGACCGTTTTATTATGGCGGCGAATGCGCTTCCGCTTCCGGTGACGGATCTGGTGCCGGAATCATCCCGTCTGGATAGCACGTTGCCCGCCATTGGGTTTACGCTCACCCCTGATCTCGCGGCCTATACCCAGAATTTGGCTTGCTTTGTGAGCGGCCAGAGAAAACCGCGCCTTGATATACCCTCTAAAGGACGTGTTGAGATTAGGTTGTCAGAACCTATTGACCAGCCGCGCACGCGCATTAATTGTACCCTGCCGGGCCCATCTGTGGCGGATGATGACGATACGCCGCGCTGGCGCTGGCTGGGGGTGATGTTGACACTCGCGGATCAAAACATCGCCGCGCAAGAGGAATAGACGTTTTTTATTCGGCGGCTGATCTGACTTCAAGGACTTCAGGGACATAGTGCCGAAGCATATTTTCAATCCCGTTTTTCAGGGTAATGGTCGAACTAGGGCATCCCGAACACGCACCGCGCATATGTAAGAACACAACACCTTGATCAAACCGGTCAAACACAATATCCCCACCATCCATCGCCACCATGGGACGCACACGGGTCTCTAGTAGTTCTTTAATCTGTTTGGTGATGTCATCATCCAGATCGCTGGCCGTATCCACCGCGTCATGCCCCTCGCGGATCAGTGGCATACCCGACATAAAATGATCCATGATCGCCGACATAACCGGCATTTTGAGTGATGACCATTCCGTCTGATCGTCCTTGGTGATGGAGATAAAATCAGCCCCCAGAAAAACACCGCGCACCCCGGGCAGTTGAAAAAAACTTTCCACCAGAGGGGACGCCACAGCGGATTCCGGCGTTTTAAATTCCCGCACGCCCCCTGTCATCACCGGGCGACCGGGCAGGAATTTCAACGTGGCAGGATTGGGCGTGGCTTCGGTTTGGATGAACATGTTTATAATCTATGTCTCTTGAAGTTATAATCAAGCCGTCTGGTGGGCCCGGAGGGATTTGAACCCCCGACCAATCCGTTATGAGCGGACTGCTCTGAACCGCTGAGCTACAGGCCCGAACCAGACCTTTTATATGCCTGATGTCCCGGGCTGTGTCCAGATCTTGCCGGGGGGTGTTCAAAAACGCTGGTATGAACCCTTAAAAACCTCTATTTTGTCTATGTCTAGAACAGCTTTTACCAAGGAGCGTTTCATGAAATTCCCTGTGATTTGGATGGCCTTAATCTCTGCGATGATGCCGCTTGTCCCTGCCCTGGCCGATGATGTGCGCGTCCCGGCGGCGATGCAACGATGCGCGGCCACCGAAGACTGCGTGATGGTACCTCATACCTGTGCCTCGTCCTGCGGGACATTGCCGGTGAATAAGGCTCAGCTTCCGGCGATCGAAAATATCTATCTCAAACAATGTGGTAAGACGGCTGAATCAAACGGCACCTGTGTCGCCAGCCAGAGTTTCTCCCCCGCCTGTATCAACGGCAGATGCACGATTGGGTATCTGCCCACCGCAACGGCAGAAGATTATAAACCCGGTGCCTTTCCCGTGCCCGAAGCCCCCGTCCCCTTTCAAGGCGACAATGATTACAGCAGTGTGAATGATACGGATGGGAATTTCTCCGCCTATGACATCACCGGTGCCACCGTTCGCCAGAACATGTTAGGGCAATATAATTTCCCGGCACCTTAAGATGAGCGTAACAAAATTTAAAAAACCCGCCGAAGCGGGTTTTTTTATGTATCCAGAAAACTGCGGAGCTTACGGGAGCGTGAGGGATGTTTCAGCTTGCGCAGAGCCTTGGCCTCAATCTGGCGGATACGCTCACGCGTCACGTTAAATTGCTGTCCTACTTCTTCGAGTGTGTGGTCGGTATTCATCCCGATCCCAAAACGCATACGAAGCACACGTTCTTCACGCGGTGTCAGCGACGCCAGAACGCGGGTCGTGGTTTCACGCAAGTTGGAGTGAATGGCGCTTTCCACCGGAAGCAGGGCATTTTTATCTTCGATAAAATCACCCAGCGATGAATCTTCTTCATCCCCCACGGGTGTTTCAAGCGAGACAGGCTCCTTGGCAATTTTCAAAACCTTCCGCACCTTATCAAGCGGCATATGCAAACGCGCGGCCAGTTCTTCGGGGGTCGGTTCGCGCCCAATTTCGTGCATCATCTGGCGGCTGGTGCGCACCAGTTTATTGATGGTTTCAATCATGTGCACCGGAATACGGATCGTACGCGCCTGATCAGCAATAGACCGGGTAATCGCCTGACGAATCCACCATGTCGCATAGGTTGAGAATTTATAGCCCCGGCGATATTCGAATTTATCCACCGCCTTCATCAGACCAATATTGCCTTCCTGAATAAGATCAAGAAATTGCAGGCCGCGGTTTGTATATTTTTTGGCAATTGAAATCACGAGACGTAAATTGGCCTCAACCATTTCTTTTTTGGCACGGGCGGCTTCTTTTTCACCCTTTTGAACGGTGCCGACAATCCGGCGATATTCACCCAGTGGCAAGCCCGCATCTTCGGCCACCAGCGCAATCTGGGCGCGCAATTCTTCGATTTTGGGGCCATATTTATCAACGAATTTTTCCCAGCCCTTACCCAGTTTCTGAACCTTGGCTGTCCAGCGCGTATCCACTTCGGCACCGTAATAATTCGCAATAAAATCCTCTCGTTTCACTTTGCATTCCATCGCCATGCGAAGTAATTTGCCCTCAAGACCGATAAGCTCACGGTGCGTTTTATACAGAGAGTCCATCAACTGCGCATTACGGGCATTCGATAGACGAACATCTTGCATCAACTGAACCATTTCCTGATTCAATTTTTCATACTTTTTGTTCACATCCGGGGGCGGTGTCTTGCTTTTGGTAATAAACGATAGACGCTCTTCTTGGACGGTTTGAATTTTTTTGTAAGTCTTCTTAATTTTGCCAAACACTTCGAAGACCTGAGGCTTCAGTTCTTCTTCCTTGGCGGCCAGCGAAACATTGTCCATTTCGCTATCATCTTCGCCTTCGCCGCCTTCGCCGCCCTCAGACGGTTCCCGTTCTGCGGGTGCGTCCATGGACATATCCGATACACCGGAATCCCCGCCCAGCATCGCGTCCAGATCAATCACTTCGCGCAGTAGAATATCGCCTTTTTGCAAAGCTTCGTACCAGGCAATCATGGATTCAATCGCCAGCGGGCTTTCGCAAATCCCGCTGATCATCAACTCCTTGCCGGCCTCAATGCGCTTGGCGATGGCAATCTCCCCTTCACGGGAGAGAAGTTCAACAGACCCCATTTCACGCAAATACATGCGCACCGGGTCATCTGTGCGTCCGGTATCATCTGAATCGATGTTACCGCCGGATTCATATTCACCTTTTTCTTCCTTGGTTTCCTCAACATCCGCATCATCGGTTTCCACCATCTGAATACCGACATCCGAAAGCGTGGACATCGCATCTTCGATTTGTTCGGATGAAAATTCTTCGGCCGGAAGGGCCTTGTTCAATTCATCATACGTCACATAGCCACGCTCTTTACTTTTTGAGATCAGCTTTTTGACAATCTGCGCCAGTGAGCCTTTGACACTGCTCCCGCTGGTTTCGGCGCGGTCTTCAGAATCCTTGTTCTGCTCATCGGCGGGTGCCTGTTTGAGGGATTTTTTATTCGGCGCGGTCTTGGCCGCTTTCGAAGGTTTAGGTGCCGGTTTTTTAGGTGCCATTTTTACTGCTTTCTTTGCCGCCATGTCCTATCCCATCGATTCGCTGAAGGTGACCGTATTACGTATCAAAATCAAAGCGTTTGATAAAGCGTTAATACGTGCCGTCCTGTTATTCCTGCCTGCCGGCCTCATGCAGGTATTTCAGGCGATTCTCATTTTCTTCGGTCATATCCTGCATTAATGCCCGGCGGGCGGCCTGTAAATCTGCGTCTGCCCTCCCTTGAGATAAGGCGTCGAGCGCGCCTTTCAATGCCGTCTGAACATCGGCGATATCCCGTCCGGGGCGGGCAAACGCCGCATGCAGATATACCTGATCGCTCAAAATATACATCAACTTATCCTGACAACCCATTTGAATTAAATGGTTTTTTAGATATTCTGATGTCACGTCACTCTCTTGGGATAATACCGATAATACACCCTGACGCACGGCGTCAAGCCCGGAATCCTGAAATTCTAGACCCGCCAAATGCTCCTCTACATCCATCCCCAGTTCGGGATAGTTAATAGCGGTAGATAAAATAGCCATACCAATCAGGTTGTTTTTAGAAAATGTTGGCTTTCTAAGTGCAGAAACATTACTATCTTTTTGTTTTTTATAGTTATTTTTTGAATAAGGGGTAAAGGCTGGCGTAAAAGCAGACCGGATTTTATCCCGGAATGCCTGACGATAATAATGTTGAACGTCCCGATCTGGAATCTTTAAGGCCAATTGCTCCAGCGCGTGTGACAATCCTGCCCGGGTTTCCGGAGAGGAGAGTTCCCGCCCGGTTGTTTGTTCTTGCCATAAAAAATCCACGAGTGACAATGCGGATGAGAGCACCGCCCCAAAAGCCGCTTCCCCTTGAGTATTCACCAAGGTATCCGGGTCTTGCCCTTGGGGGAGAAAGGCGATTTTGACACTTTGATCGGGCTTTAAAAGCGGAAGCACGCGCTCCGCCGCCCGGCTGGCGGCTCTACGCCCGGCATCATCCCCATCAAAACATAAGATCGGCATTTTGGGCGTTTCCGGGATCATCTTCCAAAGTGCCATGATCTGATCTTCGGTCAGTGCCGTGCCCAGCGGCGCAAGTGCTCCACGATACCCCGCCTTGAAGGCCGAAATCACATCCAGATAGCCTTCAACGACAACCAAGGGCTTGCCTTCGCCGGCGGCCTGACGGGCATGTGGCTCACCAAACAGCATCCGGCCTTTGTGAAACAACGGCGTATCGGATGAGTTGATATATTTGGGCGGTTTGAAATCCCCACGATCCGGCGGGCGCAGATGGTCAGGCAATATCCGCCCGCCAAAGGCCACGACGCGGCCACGTCGATCCGGCACCGGAAACATAATACGTTCCCGAAAGAATGCATATGGGTCTTTGGCGCGGTCTGAGCGGCGCGTGACCCCGGCCTCGATCATCTGGGCATCTGTATATCCTTGTTTTAACAAATGCTGGCGAATCGCCTGTCCATCCGCGGGGGCATACCCCACCCGAAAGGACGCCAGCAATTCATCGCTGACGTTCCGCCCGATCATATAATCATAAGCCGTGCGGTTTTCAGGGGCGCGCAGTTGTATTTCCATCCACCGCGCCGCTTCTTCAAGCAAACTATAAAGGCTTTTTTCCTGTTTTGATTTTTCAACCTCTTGCGGGCTGGCCTTGGGTACCTGCATTCCGGCCAAACCTGCCAGAGATTCAACCGATTCAATAAACGACAGATTGTCATGTCGCATGACAAACCCCACCGCATCCCCATGCGCCCCGCACCCAAAACAGTGAAAGAATTGTTTGTCGTCATTCACATAGAAGGACGGTGTTTTTTCGTTATGAAAGGGACAGCACCCTTTGAATTCCCGCCCGGCACGGGTCAGCCGCACGCGCTTGCCGATCACGTCAGAGAGCGTGAGCCGGGATCTCAGCTCATCCAGAAATCGCGGGGGGATGGTCATACCCGATATTTTTAACGACTTCGTACCACGAACGCCATGATTATTATGGGATAAAGGATTACGCCCCTAATTTTTGGCGCACCACGCCCCCAACCTTGCCCATATCCATCTGGCCAGCGAAGCGGGCTTTGAGTTCATTCATCACCTTGCCCATATCTTTGATTCCGGCGGCGCCGGTTTCTTTGATCACGTTATCCACAGCCTCGGCGGTTTGAGCCTCAGAAAGTTGCTGGGGCAGGAATTTTTCAATGATGTGAATTTCCTGATCTTCGCGATCTGCCAGATCTGCCCGATTCGCATCCCGGTATGTTTTTGATGATTCCTGCCGTTGTTTGATCATGGACATCAACAGGGAGAGAATCTCGGGCTCAGAAATACCGTCCATATTCCCCGACGACCGGGCATTGATATCCCGATCCTTCAGGGCAGAAGTGATCAGGCGAACCGTGGATAACGTCACGTTATCCTTGTTTTTTAAGGCCTCTTTGAGGGCCGAACTAAATTCTTCGCGTTTGGACACTTTTTTTCCTTCCCACAGCGTATGATTTCATCTATTAAATCGACTTTCAGTGGACACCGTCAACTGAAAGAAGCGTCATGGCCGATATTACTACTGCCAAGCCCCCCAAAAATGCAAGCGCCGTCATTGTCTTAGCCGATGGCACCACCCTGTGGGGACAGGGATTAGGCGCAGAAACCATCACCGTCGGGGAAATCTGTTTCAACACATCTATGACCGGATATCAGGAAATCCTGACCGATCCTTCCTACGCCGGGCAAATGATTACCTTTACCTTTCCGCATATCGGGAATGTCGGCACGAATAACGACGATATCGAAACCCTGACCCCCGTCGCGCGCGGTGCGATCTTCCGGGAAAACATCACCTCCCCCGCCAGCTGGCGTGCGGTCGCGCATTTTGACACCTGGCTTAAATCACACAACCTTCCGGCGATTTGCGGGGTGGATACACGGGCGATGACCCGCCGAATTCGGGATAATGGGGCACCCAATGGTGTTCTATGCGTGAATTACGCGGGAAAATTTGATCTCCCTGCCCTGCTGGCCATGGCCAAGAACTGGCCGGGACTGGAAGGCATGGATCTGGCCAAGGATGTTTCCTGCACCCAGCGTTATGAATGGAACGAATCGCTTTGGACACTGGGTCAGGGCTATGGCACGCAGAATAACCCTGCTTTTCATGTCGTCGCCATGGATTTTGGGGCAAAACGAAATATCCTTCGCTGTCTGGCGGCGTCCGGGTGCCGCGTCACCGTGGTGCCGGGTGACACTTCAGCCAACGACATTTTGGCCTTAAAACCCGATGGCGTGTTTTTATCCAACGGCCCCGGCGACCCGGCCGAAACGGGGAAATATGCCGTGCCCACCATCAAAACGATTTTAGAAAAAAATATTCCGTTGTTTGGCATTTGTCTGGGTCACCAGATGTTGGCACTCGCGCTCGGCGGTAAAACCAAAAAAATGCATCTGGGGCACCGCGGCGCCAACCACCCCGTCAAAGATCTGACGACCGGGATTGTTGAAATCACCTCTCAGAATCATGGTTTTTGTGTCTTGCCGGAAACCTTGCCCGAAAGCACCGAAGTCACCCATGTTTCCCTGTTTGATGGGTCAAACGAAGGGCTTCGCGTGAAAGGCAAGCCCGTATTCTCGGTACAATATCACCCCGAAGCATCACCGGGCCCTCAAGATAGCCATTATCTGTTTCACCGTTTTGTGGATGACATCAAACAGCACAAGAAAGCCGCATGACACAAAACCTGATTGATGGATTTCTGAATTTCAGAAAGCAGGCCTATGACAGCCCGCACGGCACGATGCGCGCGTTGATGAAGCTGGGTCAATCACCAGATTACTTTATCATTTCCTGTATTGATTCACGCGGAAACCCCGGCAACGTGTTTCAATCCCAGCCTGGCACTTTCTTCTCTCATAAGGCGATGGGGGCGATTGTCCGTCCCTATAAAAAAGGCACCGCGCTGGCGGCCGCGCTTCAATTTGCGCTGAAATACAATAAGGTTAAACACATCATCATTTTGGGACATACCGGATGTGGCGCGGTCAAGGCGTTGATTGATAACATCCCGGATGAAGATATCGCCAGCTTTGTGGATGTGGCGCGTTCCGCCCTGAATACAGCCAAGGAACTGGCTTCGGCGGAAGAAACCCATGATGATTTGTATCGTCATGCCGAAGAACAGATTGTCCTGCAAAGTGCCGAAAATTTACGCGGCTACCCCTCGGTTCAATGCGCTTTGGATGAAAAGAGAATTACGATCAAGCCATGGCTATTTGATATGCACGAAGGTGACTTGCTGGAATACAATCCAGACCTTGCACAATTTATATCCTTGATACACACGGCACCCACAGAAAAGAGAGTCCATGCCTAAACGTACTGACATAAAATCTATCTGCATTATCGGCGCTGGCCCCATTATTATTGGCCAGGCATGCGAGTTTGATTACTCCGGCACTCAGGCCTGTAAGGCACTCAAGGAAGAAGGTTACCGGATCATTCTGGTGAATTCCAACCCTGCCACTATCATGACAGACCCCGGCTTGGCCGATGCCACCTATATTGAACCCATTACACCTGCGATTGTGGCCAAAATACTTGAAAAAGAACGCCCGGACGCCCTACTCCCGACGATGGGGGGACAAACCGCGCTCAATACCGCACTGGCCTTGGCCGAAGATGGCACGCTGGACCGCCTGAAGATTGAGTTGATCGGAGCCAACCGAACCGCGATCGCCAAAGCCGAAGATAGAAATTTATTCAAGGAATGCATGAATGAGATCGGCCTTGAATCCGCGAAATCCATGTTGGCACATAATCAGGACGAAGCCCGCAAAGCGCTTGAGCTGATCGGACTTCCGGCGGTTATTCGTCCAGCCTTCACCTTAGGGGGAACGGGCGGCGGTATTGCCTATAACAAAGAACAATATGAAGAAATCACCCAAAGCGGGATTGATGCCTCGCCGATCAATCAGATTCTGGTCGAAGAGTCGCTTTTGGGCTGGAAAGAATATGAAATGGAAGTTGTCCGGGACAAAAAGGATAACTGCATTATTATTTGCTCGATTGAAAATATTGACCCCATGGGCGTCCATACAGGTGATTCCATTACCGTGGCACCTGCCCTCACGCTCACCGACAAAGAATACCAGATCATGCGTAATGCCTCGATTGCCGTACTCCGCGCAATTGGCGTGGAAACAGGGGGATCGAATGTTCAATTTGCCATCAATCCGGTGGATGGCCGGATGATCGTGATTGAAATGAACCCGCGTGTATCGCGGTCTTCGGCTTTGGCCTCAAAAGCGACGGGGTTCCCGATTGCCAAAATTGCCGCAAAATTGGCGGTGGGATATACGCTCGACGAATTGAAAAACGATATCACGGGTGGACGCACCCCCGCGGCGTTTGAACCCACCATTGATTATGTGGTGACGAAAATGCCGCGCTTTAACTTTGATAAATTCAAGGGCACGGAAAAACGTTTAACGACGTCCATGAAGTCTGTGGGTGAAGCCATGTCCATGGGACGATGCATGGAAGAATCATTGCAAAAAGCCCTGCGTTCCATGGAAGAAGGTCTGACAGGATTTGATGATCAGGTGATCGGCGACAGGCCAGAGCCGCACCGCGACCATATCCGCGCCGCTATATCCGTGCCCACGCCCCGGCGTCTTTTATACGTGGCACAGGCCATGCGTCACGGGTTCACCAATGCGGAAATTTACGAAGCCTGCAAGATTGATATGTGGTTCCTGGAACGTATTCGTCATATTGTGGATACCGAAAGCCAGATCAAAGCAAACGGCCTGCCGATTACAACCGAAGGATGGATGAGCGTCAAGAAATTGGGATTTTCAGATGCGCGGCTGGCCAAATTGGTGGGTGTTGAAGAAAAAGCCGTTACCAAAGCGCGCCATAAACACAGCGTTTATCCCGTCTTCAAACGGGTGGATACTTGCGCGGGTGAAATTCCGTCGGATACGCCTTATATGTACTCCTGTTATGAAACTGGCGGGGAAAGTGAATGCGCCCCCACAAATAAAGAAAAAATTATCATTCTGGGCGGCGGCCCCAACCGGATCGGTCAAGGTATTGAATTTGATTATTGCTGTGTTCATGCCTGTTACGCCTTAAAAGAGGCTGGATATGAAACCATAATGATTAATTGTAATCCTGAAACCGTATCGACTGACTATGACACGGCTGACCGTTTATATTTTGAACCCGTGACCGCAGAAACGGTCATTGATATCATCCGGGCAGAACAGGAAAACGGCAAGGTGCTGGGCGTGATCGTCCAGTTGGGCGGACAAACGCCGCTTAAGCTCTGTCATGATTTAAAATCAGCCGGAATACCCATTTTAGGCACAGATCCAGATGCGATTGATTTGGCCGAAGACCGGGAACGTTTCCAAAAACTCATCACCAAATTAAAATTAAAACAGCCCGAAAATGAACTGGCACGCAGTGAAGACGAAGCGATTAAAAAAGGACAAGATTTAGGCTTTCCACTCGTGATCCGCCCATCCTATGTATTGGGCGGTCAAGGGATGGAAATTGTTCACACGATGGACGAGCTTCGCCGTTACATGGGTAGAGCGGTACAGGTGTCCGGAAAAAATCCTGTCCTGCTGGATCGTTACCTGAAAGGCGCGATAGAAATAGATGTCGATGTGCTATCTGACGGCAAGGATGTCTATATTGCGGGGATCATGGAACATATCGAAGAAGCTGGTATTCATTCAGGCGACTCCGCGTGCGTTCTCCCCCCCCATTCCCTGCCGTTTAAAAAGGTGCGTGAAATTGAACAACAATCGGAAAAATTAGCCCGCGCCCTGAATATCAAAGGATTGATGAATATCCAGTTTGCCTTGAAACATAATGATACATCGGGCGAATATGATATTTATATTCTTGAGGTTAATCCTCGTGCCTCACGCACGGTGCCGTTCGTCGCCAAGGCCACAGGCGTTCCCGTCGCCAAACTAGCCGCACGGATTATGGCGGGAGAAAAACTGGCGTCCTTTAAAGAGATGCTGAAGGGTATGTCGATGAACCATGTGGCGGTCAAGGCACCGGTATTTCCCTTCAACCGTTTTCCGGGCACCGATACAGTTTTGGGTCCTGAGATGAAATCAACTGGTGAAGTCATGGGGCTTGATGCCGATATGGCACAGGCCTTTTTGAAATCTCAGATAGCGGCCGGAACGCTTTTGCCGACAAGTGGCAAGGTATTTTTATCCGTGAGAGATAGCGACAAAGAGAGCTTGGTGCCGATTGCCCGTGAATTGATTGATCTGGGATTCAAGATTGTCTCGACGGGCGGCACGTGTGATCACTTACGTCATGCGGGCTTAACGGTTGAACGCATCAATAAAGTCATGGAAGGTCATCCGCATATTGTGGATGCGATTATCAACGGTGATATTGATTTCATGATCAATACCACCAAGGGGCCACAGGCCATGGCAGATTCATTCTCCATACGGCGTCAGGCTTTGGCACATAAAATCCCTTATTACACGCTTTTGACCGCGGCCAGAGCGGGCGTTCAAGCCATTCGTGCCCTTAAGAACAGAAACATGGATGTCTTCCCGCTTCAGGGATATTTTAAACCTGATGCCGAACCGCAGGAAGATCAGGCACCGCCGCCTCGCCAAGCCAACGGGTAAAAACGGGGTGGGTTGACGTTCGGCATCTAACATCCTATTTTATAGCTTAAGTCCGCCTTGTGGCGGGCTTTGCTTTTTTGGCAAAAGGATACATGACATGGAAAAGATACCAATGACCCGCGCCGGTGTTGAAGCACTGGAAAAAGAACTTCGGCACATCACGAACGTTTTGCGTCCGCAGATTATTGAACAGATTTCCGAGGCCAGAGCGCATGGGGATTTATCCGAAAATGCGGAATATCATGCCGCTAAAGAAAAGCAGAGCTTTAATGAAGGGCGCATCAAGGAACTTGAGGCCGTGATTGCGTCAGCTGAAATTATCGACCCGTCCCAATTTACGGGCACCAAAATTGTCCGCTTCGGTGCCAAAGTCATCATCGCCCATGAAGAGACGGACGAAGAACGTAGAATTCATATCGTGGGTCAATATGAATCCAATGCCGATGAAGGCCGTATTTCCATCACCTCGCCGATTGCGCGGGGATTGATTGGTAAATCCAAGGGCGACAGTGTCAAAATTCAAACGCCCGGCGGGTCGGCTTCGTATGAAATTATCGAAGTGGTTTTTGAATAGCCGATAAACAGCTAATCCACGTCTACCGGAACACCGGGTTCTTCTTTGGCGGAACGTACCAGCGGCATGGTTTTAACCGACATCACATTCGGTGCAGAGGTCAGATCAGAGGTTAGAAAATTCTGATAACTCTCCCAGTCCTTGGCCACAATCCGAAGCAAATAATCAACCTCGCCGGATAACATATGGCATTCGCGAACAAGATCCCATTTCTTACATTGATCTTCGAACTTTTTTAAGTCCGCTTCGGCCTGTGAGACCAATTTGACATGGGCAAACACCGTAATGCCGTATCCCAAGGCCGCTGGCTCCAGACGTGCATGATATGATTTGATAAAGCCTGATTCTTCAAGCGCACGCACACGGCGCAGGCACGGCGGGGCGGATATTCCGGAATTTTTGGCTAATTCGACATTGGTAATGCGCCCATCAGCCTGTAAATCACGCAGGATTTTGCGGTCAATTTTATCGAGTTTAATGCGTCTAAACGGCATGGTAACTTTCTGCTAAAAATTTGTTAAAATGTTCCTGTTGGAAGGATCGAAAGGTTATAAAGTTGCCTTAAAGGAAGTGCAAGACATTTTCTAAAGCGGCTCGTAAAATATGGCATACATGTCACAAGTCAATGAAAAAAAACCGGTTTTGTGGATTGTCACCGAAGGCATGGCGGGAACGGAAAACCCGTGTCTGGGGGTGGCGGAATCTTTGGGATTATCGCCGCAAATCTTCCGGATAGATCTGCGTCAGCCTTGGCGGTTGCTTTCGCCTTGGGTGGGATGTGAACAAGCCGATACGTTTATGCCACCCTTCCCGGATTCGTGGCCGGATATCCTAATCACATCAGGCAGAAAAGCACTTGCCGCCAGTCGGTACATAAAAAAACAAAGCAAGGGAAAGTGCTTCACAGTGCATATCCAAGATCCCCGCGTCCGGGCGCCTTATGTTGATATGATCGCGGTGCCCCATCATGATAAACGCCGCGGGAACCGCGTGATTGTCACCGACGGCACGCCCTCGCGTTTGAATCCTACTTTTTTATCAGAGGCTAAGAAAAGATGGGCGCCCGTATTTGAGCCTATGCCCGCACCCTGCATCGCCGTGCTTTTAGGAGGACACAGCAAAACACATGACATGACCCAGCAGGATATAAAGAATATCGCACAGGTCATCGGTTCCTTACAGGCCGGAGTCATGATCACAACATCCCGAAGAACACGCGCAGATCATATTGCCTATTTGAAAAGCTCACTCCCTAAAGACACTTATATCTGGACAGGAGACGGTGAGAACCCGTATGCGGGTATGCTGGCTTGGGCGGATTATATTTTTGTGACCGAAGACAGTGTGTCCATGATCTGTGATGCCGGCACGACAGGTAAGCCTGTGTATGTTCTGCCGATGACGGGAGGCTCTCAAAAATTCGCGCGGTTTCATGCGCATATGCAACATAAAGGAATCACGCGGCCTTGGGCAGGATATCTGGAAAACTGGACATATCCCCCTTTGGATGATGCCGGGCGCATTGCCCATGAAATTAACCGCCGTTTAGGGCTTTACGTTCCTGCCCGCCCGCATTAACTTATCTGACATGACACAGATGCATAGCAAAGTATTGATTATTGGTTCTGGCCCCGCAGGATACACCGCCGCCATTTACGCGGCGCGTGCCAATTTAAAACCCCTGCTTGTGACGGGCATGGAACCGGGCGGGCAATTAACCATCACCACAGATGTTGAAAATTACCCGGGATTCGCCACCGCCATTCAAGGGCCTTGGTTGATGGAACAAATGAAAGCGCAAGCCGAACATGTCGGTACGCAAACCGTTCTGGATATGATTTCGGATATTGATTTCACCCAAAGACCTTTTGTGGCCAAAGGAGATTCCGGAACGATTTACACCGGGGATACGCTGATTATTTGTACGGGTGCCAAGGCACGCTGGCTGGGGATTGAATCTGAAAAAACATTTCGTAACATGGGTGTGTCTGCCTGTGCGACCTGTGATGGATTTTTCTTCCGCAATAAAAAAGTAGCCGTGATTGGCGGAGGTAATTCAGCCGTTGAAGAAGCATTATATTTAGCGCAAATATGTGAGAAGGTGACCTTGATCCATCGCCGGGATAGTTTACGAGCCGAAAAAATTGCCCAGGATCGGTTATTCAACAACCCTAAAATCAACGTGATATGGGACAGTGTTGTCACGGAAATAAAAGGCGTGAAAGTCGGTGAAGGGGATATGCCGGGCGTCAACGCCCTCGAAATTGAAAACACCAAAACCAAAAAACGAGAGATCTTGCCCGTAGATGGCGTATTTATTGCCATTGGTCATGTGCCCGCCACGGATTTGTTCAAAGGCAAATTGACGATGGATTCCGAAGGATATCTGATCACCGCGCCTGATAGCACCGCCACGAATATTCCGGGCGTGTTTGCGGCAGGTGACGTCAAAGATAAAACATATCGCCAAGCGGTGACGGCGGCAGGAATGGGATGCATGGCCGCCCTAGAAGCAGATCGTTATCTTGCCGGGCATGCCGCCCACAACGCACAGGCGGCTTAAGATCATGGATTGGGACAAACTTCGCATTTTTCATGCCGTGTCCGAAGCCGGGAGTTTTACCCATGCCGGTGATACGCTGAACCTAAGTCAGTCCGCCGTATCACGGCAAATCAGTACGCTTGAGGAAAGTTTAGGCCTATCGCTTTTTCATCGCCATGCGCGCGGCCTCGTGCTGACTGAAGAAGGCGAAATCCTGCATAAAGCGGCCAAAAAGATTTTTGGTGAACTGGCCTTGATTGAAGGACGCCTGGCGGACTCCCGGCAATTACCCAGCGGTTCGTTGATTATCACGGCCGCCCCGTTTTTGGGATCGACGTGGCTTGCCCCTAAACTGGGACAACTCAAACGTAAGAACCCGGAACTGCAACTAACACTCCTGTTAGATGACCGTATCTTCAACCTTGCCATGCGCGAAGCTGACGCCGCGGTGCGTTTATACAAATCCGAACAGCCGGATCTGGTTCAACGCCACCTGACAGATATTCACTTTCATATCTGCGGATCAAAAGAATATCTGGCCGAACATGGGACACCGCAAAATGCCAAGGATCTTCAATCTCATGTCCTGCTGGGGTTCCCGGATAATGTCCCTGCCCCGTTCGCCGATAGTAACTGGCTGTTCCGTGTGGCCGGTCAAGATCCGGACTCATCCCCCAATATCATTAAAATGAATTCGCTCTATGGGATATACGAAGCTGTACAGGCAGGTGTAGGATTGGCCGCCCTGCCGGATTATCTGGTGAAAGAAACACCGGGGGTGCTTAAAATCATGCCGGAGATTGAACGGGCGCCGGTGGGTATGTATTTCGCCTACCCTGAAGAACGCAAGCATTCCAAACGGATTGCCATTTTCCGGGATTTTCTGCTGGAAAGTATTGAACAAACAACCTTTTAAGATGGCGTGTTGACAGTGTCCCATCCCATGCAAAAATCGTATGCCTGCCATTTGTTAATTACGGTAGTTTAAGGTAGCAAATCACTCTAAACATCCCCTTGCCATGCTTGCATGTGCAGGGTTTTTCCTTGAAAAATCCTTCGTCTTTTTTAAAAGACGTGAAACCTCCCTGTTCAACTCGCCGGGCGCCGTTAGGTTTGCCCGGTTTTTTTTGCCCTGCAATACATCAAACCTTTGGTGAGATCCCCGGTTAGAGCGTATAATTATAAGTGAAAACAAGGAGTTCCAAAGCGCGTGTTCGGTCTCTCCCCTTCTTCTGAATCCTCAGAAAAACCTTTAATAGTGCTGTTTAATTATGGTGGCGGGATGCGTGGACTCATCCCCGCGCACATTATGACCAGAATTGAATTGGCCACAGGATTACGCATGGCCGAAATGGTGGATGTGTTTTGCGGCCCCTCGACTGGATCTATTTTAAATGCGGCCTTGAACCTCCCCCACCCCAGCGAACCCCAATTCCCCAAATATAAGGCGCGCCACATGGTGCGTTTTTATGAACGCGAGGGCATCAACATCTTTCCTCCGGATCGCTTTCGGGAACTGCGCGGATTGATTCATGATTTCAATAACCGCACCATGAAGATCGGGACATTGAACAGTTTATTTCGTCATGGTCACTATCATCCGCAATATTTAAGCCAGTCCTTAAAAGCCTTGTTTGGTGATGCCAAACTTTCACACAGCCTGCAAAGCCTTGTGATCCCCACATACAATATTGACGGTGACCAGATATCTGCCTTGCGCGAAAAAAATGAAACCAGCAATGATCCTGTTCACACCGTCAATAATTTTATGAACGAAGGGGGACATGCCCTGTGGCTTAAGAAAATGTCTTTTCAAAAAGGCATTTATTGCCACCAACCAGAACCCGATATTTCTTTGTATGATGCCGTGATGGCATCAACGGCGGCACCGACTTACTTTCCCTGTCATCATTTTGATATGAAATGGTCTGACGACCCGCGCACACACCATTATACTGGCATTGACGGCAGTATTTTTGACAATCCCTGCACCACGTATATGGGGGCGCTTCATCCCCATATTCGCCCGGGACAAAAAGTCATTATGATTGTTTTGGGTACCGGGTACACCAACCGTTCATTCAAAAAAGATGAATGGAACAGGTTTGGGTCATTGGGGGTTGTTGATCCGGTGAATGATCTACCGCTGATTAATATTTTCTTCCATGCGGCGGAATCTGCCTTGATGGATTCGTTTGCCACAGAAATGGGAGAGAACCTATATGTGTTTAACAAATCTTTGATCAATGACCGAAAAGCGAACTGGCCAAGCACGCAGATTGACGATGGGTCACCTGAGAATCTCAAACGGCTCAAGGAATTCGCCGATATTATTCTGGAAGAAAATCAAAGCAAATTTGATGACGTCTGCCATCTGCTGGTGCGCAATCGGGATGAGCGCAAGAAAAACAAAGATGGTTTTTTCGGTGCCATACGCAAGTCATTGGATTTCATTACAGAAAAAATTTAAGACCCAAAGTTATCCACAGCCCTTCGCACGTGCAATACACCTACCCCGCGCGATAAACGCTCATATGCGATACACTTTTTGGGTGTAACAATGTGTTCCTTATTTCTTATCCCTGACATATGGACATGACGGCGATTCAAACCGTAGCTCGTTTAGGATCTTGTGATCCGATCCCTTTACCTGAGTGTCTGCGTGACCCTTTTAGGCAGGCGCAATGGGCGCGTCATACCCCGGAAGATGAAGTGATCTTCAGTTTGGATCGCCCGGTTGGATTCCCGGATAACTGGCAAAAAGGACAATTCTTTTTAGAAGGCCACGTGCCCATAAATTTTTACGTGGCACATGCCGACAAGGCGTGGGGAGTTGTTGCGGCATCCTCTGGGATCAAATCCCCCTATGCGATGGGTGCTGAAACGATTGATGACTTTTTAAAAAATGGCCTGTCGGTGATATGGGTAGAATTACCCAACCCCGGCCATAAATCCCTCTCAATGACTTGCTTGCAGGCCACCATTGACCATTTTTTTCTCCATCCCGATTCACCTGTGCACCAGATATTTAATTCAGGCATGGTGAAATTTGCCCAAGGACATTCGACAGGTGGACAACTTTTGATGGGCGCATTAAACGATCCAGATAAGCGGGCGCGGTTATATGATCTCTATCGTTTTTTTATTTTGGATGCCCCGTTTTTTGACACAGCGAACGCTTCGGTTGAAAATATCCGTGCCGCCAAAACCCTGAAAGATAAATTCTTTGCGGCCGCGTCACATTATACTTTTTCTTTATATGCAGATTGGTGCCGAGACTGCGCGCCGCAAAAAACATTTTGGGGACGTATTTTTTTAAATTACGGTATGGAGTTATATAACCGCAAGCAGGGCAATATGGACGCCCCATGTCGTGTCACACTTCCCCGTGAAGCCGTAACAGCGTTAAGGATCGCGGTTCAAACCGTCAAAGAACTCATACGTCATGTTGATTTCTTACTCCCCAAAGATCATGCGATGGCCGATCGCGGTGTCATATATATGGAGCCCTTTTACGGGCAGATCCTTCAGCTTCAAGCGGCGGGCAGAAAAGTCGTCGCCTCGGCTCACCCCTTTGACGAACATGCGCAGAGCCGTATTTTAATGATTGCGGGGGCACATGATCCGTTTTCATGTCCATTGACCACAGAATATCTGGCACAAAAAATTGGCGCAGATTTTATCCGCGCAAATGCCGCACATAATACGTTGGATCAGGATGGCACTGTACGGGCTCGGGTTTTATCTATGTGTGAGATACATAAACCCATATTGGTTGAGCCTGAGATCGATGCGCCCGCCGCTCTACCACAATCTGCAGAGCGTGAGCCTTTCCTGCCCCGTATTTTACGCGGCCTTGGCGTTCCCTTTGAGCGTGGCGCACGCGCGCTGAATTCGGCGGCAGGCCTCTTCCAGAATCTTTTCAGACGTCGCGTAGGAAATCCGGAAATGGGGGGAGAGACCGAAGGCCGCACCGTGGACACAGGCCACGCCCTCCGACTCTAGCAAATAGGTCACAAAATCTTCGTCATTGGTAATGACCTTTCCGTCCGGTGTGACTTTGCCGATACATCCGGCACAGGACGGATACACATAAAAAGCCCCTTCAGGACGGGGACAGGAAATGCCATTCGCCTGATTGAGCATGGAGACAACCAAATCCCGGCGGGCTTTGAAACTGACCACCCAGTCTTTCAGGAATGATTGATCGCCATTGAGAGCTTCAGTAGCCGCGGCTTGAGAAATAGACGAGGCATTGGATGTACTTTGGCCTTGAATCACCCCCATTGCCTTGATCAATTCCTTTGGCCCGCCGGCGTAACCAATGCGCCAGCCCGTCATGGAATAAGCCTTGGACATGCCGTTGACCGTTAAAGTGCGGTCATATAATTGAGGTTCGACCTCGGCCGGGGTGGTAAAGGCAAACCCGTCATAGGAGAGATGTTCATAAATATCATCCGTCATAACCCAGACATGGGGGTGTTTTAGCAAAACATCCGTGAGTGATTTTATTTCCTCTCGCGTATATCCCGCCCCGGTCGGATTAGAGGGAGAGTTTAAAATCACCCATTTGGTTTTGGGTGTAATCGCCGAAGAGAGCTGACTGGCGGTCATCTTGAACCCAGCTGTTGCTGGGCAATCCACAATCACTGGCACCCCTTCGGCCAACAGGGTCATATCCGGGTAGGAGACCCAATAGGGCGCAGGAATAATCACCTCATCCCCCGGGTTAAGTGTCGCCATTAATGCATTGTATAAAACTTGTTTTCCCCCGGTTCCGACAATAATTTGATCGCGGGTATAGGTCAGATTATTCTCGCGTTTGAATTTAGCGATAATCGCATCTTTCAGGGCGGGAGTACCGCTGACATCCGTATATTTGGTTTGCCCGGCATCCAAGGCAGCCTTGGCGGCATTTTTAATAAAATCAGGCGTATCGAAATCAGGCTCTCCCGCGCCCAGCGAGAGAATATCCCGGCCTTCGGCCTTTAAGGCCGTGACCTTGGACGTCACTGCCAACGTCGCCGAAGGTTTAATGCGTGATAAGCGTGACGCCAGAATAGACATGAAAACCCTTTCTTATATAAATACGGTAGAATTGATATAAATTAAGCATACCCTCTTGCTTGCGCCAAGGGGGATCGTGCATTCTATTCGTCTTTAAATATTTTACCGGGCATATCCAGACGTCATGAAGCAGACAAGCCTTATTATAAAACTGATCATCTCTATGGGGATTCTCGCCATATTCCTGTTTCGTTTAGATATGGCGACGGTTCGGGACATCGTGACCCATATCTCGGCTTCGGCGTGGGTGTATGCCATTCTTTTGATTATCGCGCAGATGTGTCTTTTGTCCCTGCGCTGGCAGATTTTATTAAATATCGGGCGGCGGCACCTGACGTTTCAGGATTCGGTTAAAGTCACGCTCGCCAGTATGCTGGCCAATCTTTTGCTCATCACCTCCGTGGGCGGCATCTTTGTCCGGATTGCGCTGGCGGTACAATATGGCGCCAGTCTTTTGAAATCCTTTATCGCCACCGCCATAGACCGGGTAATGACCTTGGCGGCACTCATTATTCTCTCGGCCATCTTCTTGCCGATGCTTGCCCCCAAAATTGATTCAGAACTGTTTCAAACCATCGCGCTATGCGTAGGACTAAGTCTGATCCTGCTTTTCGGTTTCATGCCGCTTTTTGTGAAATATTTGTCCCAGACCCTGCCCGGATTGACCCGTCAGGATCGCCGAATTCGGTATGGGCTTCGGTATCTTCAGGTTGCCTTGCGACACAAAAAGATTCTGGCGATGTCGATTATCACCTCCCTTCTGGCACAAAGCGCTTATTTCATCGCAGTTTATTGTGTGGCGGTTTCGACAGGGATAGATGTTTCTTTTTGGAAAATGATGGCTGTTCTTCCAGTGATTGCCCTGATCGCCAGCCTGCCGATTGGCGTGGGGGGATGGGGCGTGCGTGAAGGTGCTTTTATTTTTGGGCTGGGATTATTGGGCGTCCCCTTGGAAACAGCTTTTTTGATTTCTGTTCAAATTGGCCTGATCGGGATGTTAACAACCGTACTTGCAGGACTACCTATGATCCTCACCATGGATATATCCCATGTTAAAACACAGGCGGTTTTACTGACATCACGCCTACGTGATGCCGCCAGACCTAAATAATCCATGAACCGCCTCAAAAACATCAATCTGCCCGCGTTTATATTTATTTATTTCCTGCCGCTTGCGCTTCAGATTCAGATTAATCTTTTTCGTAGTCCCGAACATACAGGCTTGCGATTAAACTTGGCGGATCTTTTGCTTCCGATCATGGGCATCATCATTATGTGGTCTTTATGGCATAAAAAAACCATATGGCCGCAATGGCGGATTCCACATGTTGGACTTTGGATGACAGGGCTCAGCGTCATTCTCATGATGGGTGTCCTGAATACTTATTATATATGGGATGTCTGGAGTACGTGGGCGATTGTGAATAAGCTGACCGGGTTTGGGGTTCTGGCTTGTCTTTTTTATGTGGGTGGGTGGATTGGCGCCAATATGACCGCGCCACACATACAAAAATTTCTGCACCTCTTTTTTATTTTTTTTCTTATCGTCGCCACGAGCCAGAGTGTGATGGTCTGGTTAGGACATATTGATGTTACGCGTCTATACGATGTGGTGCCTTATCCGATTGCTGGCCTGATGGCCAACAGGAATGCCTTTGCTTTTTTAATGGTTGCCAGCTTTATCCTGTCTTTATCGCTCTGGATGTCTTCACGCACACGTATCATGACATGGGTGTTAGGGGGATTTTATTTTCTTCTGCCGTTTTTATGGACGTATAACGGGTCACGCGCCGGGATTATTATTTTTGGCGTTATCCTGATCCTCAGTCTTTTTTTGTATGGCCGTCATATGATACGCCCTGTGCTCATCATGATATTCGGGTTTCTGGCACTCACGGTTTTTTATGCGGGACAAACGTTCAAATTGAATGTCCTTCAGGATAACCGGGCGTCTTTTTTAACCGAAAAACCACCCTCTCTCTCGCTGGGGGGGATTGAACAGCACGCCGAAACCTTGAACATGCAGGGTGATTCAAACCGATTAAAAATCATGATTTCGGCGCTGGAGCGTATTCAGCAAAAGCCGTTAATCGGGCATGGCCTTGGATCAGCATTACTCATTCAGGAAGAAAAATATGGCGCGTCTATCGACATCATCGATAACACCTCACTGTGGCTTTTGACGGAACTTGGCGTGATTGGTTTAGGTGCGTTTTTAATATTTTATCTTTTGATATTTAAAACAATCTTCACAGGTAAAAATAACACCTGCCTTGATCATAAAGTTGCCTTGTTGATTTTGATAGCGTTCGCCGGCATGTCGTTATTTCATGAAATCATGTACACACGTTTTTTATGGGTGATGATGGGAATGGCGATTGTCTTGCCGGTTACAGGGCGTCTGGCGCAATCAAACGCTCTGGCTGATTCACGTTAATGTCTTCGTTAAACGTGATCCCGTGATCATCAAACCAAATCCGCAAAGGCGCAAACATATCTTGCTTAAGCTCTGATCTTAAATAGGCTTGAAGCCGGGGAAGATGCGCCATCATCTTGGTTTTATCAGCACGCACCGACAGTTTAATGACCTGCCCAATGACACGGCTATGAAATTGAACCGCTATAAGTGCAATCCACGCCTTCAGAACGTCTTGTTCTTCAGGGCGCATATCCCGAAGATAAGCCGTCAGCATATCGTGACGAATATCCGCAGGAATATCGCCTTGCGCGTCCCATAATAGATTGGCCACATCGTAGGCCATTGGCCCTGTCATCGCACCTTGAAAATCTAGTATCCCTGCCCGCGCCAGTCCGTGCGCCTGATCCCGCCACATCAAATTGCCCGGATGAAAATCCCCGTGCACAAAGCCTGTAGGACAAGGCGGCAGAGAATTTTGGATGTAATCCATGACCGTTAAAAACGAGTTAGATAATCCGGGTTCATTCACGCGCGCCCGTGCCAAAGGCATGTACCATTCCACCACACGCCGACGCGCCGTATGAATATGGGATGAAAAATAATCCGGCAGGTTCAATGAAGAGGTTGAAAGTGAACGAAGATGAATAAGAACATCCACCGCCAGTTGGTAAGCGGTTTTCGTGTGATGTGGATGGGTCATGGCCTCACGGAAGGTCACATTCCCCATATCTTCGATCAGCGCATATCCCTGCGCCGGGTCAGCCGACAAAATATCGGGTGCATTCAAACCCGCAGATCTCAGCACCTCGGCCAACCGGATAAAATCCGCGAGCCGATGCCCTGCCCCGCCGCCGCCCAGGTGATCCGGCAAGGTTTCCATTAAAATCGCCGTTTTGCCGGAATGAAGGGTAACCCGGAAATATCGGCGCGACGACCAATCTTCGCCCACCGAGATTAATGTGTGAACATTGCCCCCCGAAGACGCGATAAAAAAATCGCGTTCCTGAACATGCGCAGAAAAATATTCACGCGGATTTGTCATCAGGGTTTAGAATTTTTTCGGCGTTTTGGACTGCCCGGCCATGTGTTTGATGGCATCGATATGCCGCTGGGACGCCGCCTGTTTTTTAACCGGCGGCGCAGATGATTCCTGCCCGAATCGGGCGGTATCCCCCCCAGCGATGGATTTTAAAATCTCGATCCCAAATTCCCCGCCCTTGGATAGATCCAGTTTGGGCGAGGCCTGAGGGGTCGGTAATTCCTTATGATTCATCACCCGGGTTAAGGCATGTGCCACAATCCCCGTCAGATGGGGCGCCGCGAGCCCCAAAAGCAGTTTGGGGTCTTCCGCGCACCAGGCAATCACCTGCTGACGCGCTTTGGTTTCATTTCCTCTTGATACATCAAGGGCTTGACGAATTTTTTGTTCCACATAGGTGATACTCATGACGCCCTCCTTTGCCGGGGTCGGGACTGGTTATAACACGAATATTTTAACAGAATTCCGCCGAATAATCAGACCTTTCCACACATATTCATCTTTTTTTAATAAAATTGATTGACATAATTTTTTTCACAGTGTACTTTAGCGCACATTCTTGATATTTAAACCCCACGTATGTCATGTGGTAACGGAGGAAATAATGAGTATTACAAATCGAGTATTAGGTGTAGGTTTAGCTCTGGCTGGAATGACAAGTGCGGCTGTTGCCGAAATTGAATTTCGTGCAGTTAAAAATGGTGTGTGCTTGTCCACTATCTTCTCGGCTGACAACCACACAGATAAGACTTTTAATATAGGCGGCCGTTCTGCACGCATTCATATTAACCCAACTGTCAATAGATCAGCACCTGAACAGATTTTCATAGGTGCGTCTCAAACAATTAGATTAATGGTCGGCCCGAACAGAGCGGATGCTGCAGGCGTGTCTATGAAGGATTGTCGTGGCTCATGGGCATCTTTCTGTGCCGAAGGCCGTTTTCAGCGTGTGGGAAGTAGCCGCATGGGCGATTTATTTGCCATCGCGAGTTGTCCACGTGTTTCTGGAGGTTGGGGTAATAATGGCCCGGAAATCATGTATAATCAACTCATACAAAGTGGTGCCTATCAACAGACAATTACTCCGGCTCGTCCCGAAAGACAGCCTGTTCGATCTGCACCTGTGAGCGGAACCCCTGTTGCACCCAGCGCCCCAGCTTCAACTGGCGGATGGTTTAGTGCCCCTGCAACAGCCGCACCTGTTGAGACAAGACCTGCGCCACGGACAGAAACAAGAACAGGTGGATCAGGGAGAGTGCGCGCATGCCGTAACCCACAAACTGGTTGCTTTGAGTTTAATTCACTCGTTCCTTAACATTTGAAAATATTATTATTAAAACCGCCCTTCGGGGCGGTTTTTTTTTGCCTCAAAACATGCTGGACGCCCCCCTTGCCTTGTGCCGGCATGTCCCCATATCAATAGAGAATTGATAAGGATACTTACACATGAAGATATTTCTGGTTTTTTGTCTGGTCATCGCCCTAAGCCCCTTCTCGGCCATGGCGTCATCTCCAGCTTCCGGGGTGCCGTCTGATGGCAAAATCTCGTTTGATATTTTCCGTTCAGGAAAAAAACTGGGCACGCATAGCGTCGCTTTCAATCAAGAGGCCGATACGACACGTGTGAAGATTAAAATCAACATGGCCTATCAACTGGGCCCCGTCACGTTATTTCGTTATGCCCACACCAACACGGAAATCTGGCGGCATAACAAGCCTGTCTCTCTTAAGTCAGAAACAAATGACGATGGGACACCGCATTTTGTTGAGGCGGCTTGGCAAGCCTCAACCTTAAAAGTTAAAACAGACACACAAAGTTTCGACACACCCTCCAGCGTTCTGGCCACCAGTTACTGGAATAAGGATATGTTGCGCGCCAAAAAACTGTTGAATTCACAGACAGGTGAACTGATGCCCATCCGCACGGAATATAAGGGCAGAGCCACCATGGCCATCGCCGGACAGACCCGCGATGTGGATTCATACATCCTGAACAAGAAAGGCGAAGACCCGATAGAGGTGTGGTATGACACCCAAACGCGTGAATGGGTCGGTTTAAAGTTCACCGCGCGAGGCGCCAAAATAGAATATCGGCGCACAGACCCGATTTCTTAAAAAAACCATACACCTATCCAGCGATTTCGGCCAATTGATAGAGGATACTCTGAATGCCCTTGACCCGCGCCGATGTATCTTCCCATCCCCGAAGAATGGATATCTTTTGATCCGGCCTGATTTTGACGGCACCGCGCTGATCCGCGACCCAGCCCATGAGTTTAGGAATATTGGGCGGGGCATCTTTATAAAATCCGATTAACGCCCCCTTTGGCCCGGCCTCTACCTTATCGATCCCTGCTCGGCGGGCATATTGTTTGATGGTGACGATATCGAGCAGATTATCCACTTCGGGGGGAAGTGCCCCAAACCGGTCAATCAATTCTGCGGCGAAACCGTCTATATCTTCACGTGTTTCCAGCCCTGCCAGACGGCGATATAAACTCATCCGTACGGTTAAATCTGAAATATAGGTTTCAGGAATAAGAACGGATGTCCCCATATTAATTTGGGGTGACCAATTATGGTCGGCCATATCCATGACCGTCTTGACCCCAGCACGAGCCGCTGTGACCGCGTCTTCCAGCATTTGTTGATAAAGCTCAACGCCGACTTCGCGAATATGCCCGGATTGTTCTTCGCCCAGCAGATTCCCCGCGCCCCGGATATCCATGTCATGAGAGGCCAGTTGAAACCCTGAGCCGAGCGTGTCGAGCGTTTCAATGACCTCCAGTCGTTTTTGTGCCGTGGTTGTTAATTTTATATCCGGTTGATACGTCAGATAGGCATAAGCACGTACCTTCGACCGCCCGATACGCCCCCGGATTTGATAGAGTTGCGAGAGCCCGAATAAATCAGACCGATGAATAATCATGGTATTGGCGCGTGGAATATCGATCCCGCTTTCGATGATATTCGTAGCAAGCAACACATCATATTGCCCATCATAAAAGGCTGTCATACGATCTTCGAGTTCTGTGGGGGTCATTTGTCCATGGGCAGAGATAATTTTAACCTCTGGTACCAGCTCGCGCAGTTTTTCTTCAACCTCGGCCATATCGCCAATTCGTGGACACACATAAAAACTCTGCCCGCCCCGATAATGCTCCCGCAATAAAGCCTCGCGGATCACCATCGGATCAAAAGGCAGAATAAAGGTACGTATCGCCAGACGATCCACAGGCGGCGTGGTGATAAGGCTCATTTCCTTGACGCCCGAAAGCGACATTTGCAATGTACGCGGGATGGGTGTGGCCGTCAGAGTCAGGACGTGGACATCTTCCTTGATCTCTTTCAAACGTTCTTTTTGCTTAACCCCAAAACGCTGTTCTTCATCGACAATCAAAAGACCTAGATTGTTGAATGTAATGTCCTTGGCAAAAATAGCATGTGTTCCCACCACAATTTGGGTTGATCCATCAGCCAGGCCGTCCTTGGTCAATTTGACATCTTTGGCAGATGCCAGACGTGAGAGTTGACCGATCCTGATACCCGTGCCTTCAAAACGTTGGGTGAAATTCGCGAAATGTTGCCGCGCCAGCAAGGTCGTGGGCACAACGACCGCGACCTGAACGCCTGACATGGCCGACACATATGCCGCCCGTAGGGCCACTTCAGTTTTACCAAAACCAACATCCCCGCATACCAGACGATCCATCGGCATCTCGCCGGCGATATCCTTGATTACATCCGAAATGGCACGAAGCTGATCTTCGGTTTCCGCATAGGGAAATTTGGCGGTAAAGCGATTATATGAGTCATGATCCACGGATAATTTTTGTCCCCGCCGCAAAAGACGCTGGGCGGAAATGGCCAATAACTGCTCGGCAATTTTTAATAGGTCTTTTTTAACCTTGGATTTTCGGGCTTGCCATCCAGCACCACCCAAACGATCGAGAGGTGTATTGCCTTCGTCTGACCCAAAACGAGACAAGACATCAATATTTTCAACCGGAACAAATAATTTATCACCGCCGTCATAAATAATTTTAAGGCAGTCATGAAGTGTTCCGGCGGCTTTAAGTGTTTCCAAACCTTCAAATCGTCCGACCCCATGATCCAGATGCACCACCAAATCACCGGGCGATAGCGCAGAAATTTCAGTCAGAAAATTGTCGGCTTTCTTAAGCTTCGCCGCCTGACGCGTGAGGCGATCCCCCAAAATATCCTGTTCAGTCAGTACCAAAAGATCTGGCGCGATAAACCCGTGTTCAAGCGGCAGAATAGCCATGCCCACATCGCCCGGCTTTAATTTCTTAAGAGCCGTATACTCCGCGCAGGGCTTGGGGGAAGATATCCCGGCATGGGTCATCATGCCCGATAGACGCGCGATTGACCCTTCAGAATAACCGGCGATCAAAACAGGCCGGTCTGTAACGTGCGCCAGATAGGATTTCAATTCGGCAAACACATCACCGCCACTTTGGGCGCGAATATTTGAAAAATCCCGGCTTCGCCTGGCCACGTTTAACGCATCATTTTCCTCAGGTGGAGCGAAGGGGGACAGGTCAATCAACGGCGGAAGTTCATCTGCCGATACATATAACCGATCTGGCGGGATGGGGTGATATACCGCCCCCGACAGAGAGACGTCTTTGGATTTTTTTTGTTTTTGCGAGGATTGAAGCGTGAGACGCGCAGAATAAAAATCGTTAATTTGAAGCATACGCTCTGCCATGGCCTGTCCAGCCAGATGATCCATGGTCACGGATGCCTTAGGCAAATAATCAAAAATAGTTTCAAGGCGGCCAAAGAAAAGCGGGAGCCAGTGATCCATCCCGTTATATTTTCGTCCCTCACTCACGGCTGTATACAAAGGATCATGGGTTGTGACGACACCAAATGCTTCACGGTATCCTGATCTGAACCGGGCAATAGAGTCAGGATCTAAGAAAAATTCTGATACCGGGATTAACGAAAAATGATCCTGCTTGTCGGTTGTCAACTGCGTCATCGGGTCAAAGGATTTAATCGATTCAACCTCATCACCAAACAAATCAAGACGAACGGGATATTCATGCCCGGTGGGGAAAATATCCATGATCCCTCCGCGCAAGGCGAATTCACCCGCTTCGCGCACGGTTTCACTTCGGCTATATCCGTTATGCGCCAGATAGGTTTGAAGATCGGATAGATTAAATTTCTCCCCGGTTCGAATAGAAAAAACAGATGTTTCTAGAGATGCTTTGGGCGTGACACGCTGAAGCAGGGCATTGACCGTGGTCATGAGAATGCGGGGGTATCGTCTTTGGTCTTTCTGCCAGCCCAAAAGACGTGTCAGTGCCCGCACACGCTTACCGACAATATCGGCATGGGGGGAAATGCGATCATAGGGAAGGCAATCCCACGCGGGAAAGATAACTTGTTCCGCTTCGGGGATGAAAAAAGAGAGTAATTCCTGAAGTTCCGATAAACGAACATCATCGCGCGCCACATGCACCAGAACGCGGTCTTCCCGCATATACTCCCGTGCCAGCTCCGCCAGAATCCGGGCATCCTGACCTTCGGGGGCACCGTACAGCGTTTTGGCAGGCGTCACCGGAATCATGGCCGTGAAACGACTTTATGTTTTAAAAATATTTCTATCACAGGCGTTAAGATATTCGCCGGGACAGGTGATACGCCGATATACCAGTTATAGACATCCGGGTCATTTTCCATCAAAAGGGATTCATATTGTAATAATTCCCCCTCCCCAAAGCCGGGAACATGCTGTTCGGCAAAAGAACCCATAATCAAATCCATTTCCCGCGTTCCGCGATGCCATGAACGAAAAATGAGCCGCTTGCGCCAGTTTTCAATAGTTTCTAATCTAGGGGGTATTTCCATGATGTAAGACATACCCAAGAAAACATGCCACGTCCATTCGAACTCGACCCGTTATTTAGAAATCTGGCAACCCTGCCTGGGGTGGGCCCTAAGGGGGCAAAGCTCATGGAAAAACTGGTAGGCGGCGGGAAAATCCTTAATTTGCTCTGGCATAAGCCTGTGGACGTCATTGACCGGCGTTTTTCTCCGCCCGTAGCGCAGGCACCCGATGGTAAAATATGCACCTTGTCGGTTCGAGTGATACAACATGTCCCGGCCGCGCGGCGCGGCCTGCCCTACCGGGTTGTGTGTGCCGATGCCTCGGGCTCTATGACGCTTGTTTTTTTTAATGCAAAAAAAGACTGGCTAGACAAAATGCTTCCTTTGAATTCTGACGTGATTATTTCCGGCAAAATCGAACATTATAATGGCGGCATTCAGATGGTTCATCCAGATGCGCTGGTAAAAGCTTCAGCACGTGCCGAGATCCCCCCCTTTGAACCTGTCTATCCCCTAACGGCAGGGATTACCAACAAAATGGTTCGAAAAGCGTTGGCCGGTGCCTTGCCGTTGATCCCTTCGTTAGATGAATGGCTAGATCCCGCCCATAAAAAAAAGAATGTATGGCCCAATTGGGATGAAGCTCTGCGTCAGGTTCATTTCAAGAACGCCGCTGAAGACTCTCTAGATCCGCAGGCACCGGCACGAACGCGCCTCGCCTATGATGAATTTCTGGCTAATCAGCTGGCCTTGGCGTTAGTTCGGCGTCACGTCCAGAAACTCAATGGCCGCGCGTGGAAAAATGATGGGCATTTAAGACAAAAAATTCTGAGCACCCTGCCCTTTACCTTGACGTCAGCACAGGTGCGTACGCTTGCCGAAATTGATGACGATATGCATGCACCGCTTCGGATGGTACGCCTGCTTCAAGGTGACGTCGGAAGCGGTAAAACCATTATGGCGGCACTGGCCATGATGAATGTCATTGAATGCGGGGCACAAGCCGCCATCATGGCACCCACAGAAATACTCGCCCGACAGCACGCCCAGAGCTTTATGCCGTGGCTAAACGCGTCTGGTGTTCATCACGTTGTTCTGACAGGCCGGGATAAAGGCAAACAACGCGAAGCTATTTTAAATCAAATCAAATCTGGCTCAGCTCAGGTCATTATCGGGACACATGCGTTATTTCAAGACGATATTACCTTTCATGATCTGGGGCTAGCGGTGATTGATGAACAACATAAATTTGGTGTGCATCAACGTCTTTTGCTCTCACATAAGAATAAAGGCACGGATGTGCTGGTGATGACGGCGACACCCATTCCCCGCACACTGACGCTCACGGCTTATGGTGATATGGAGGTCAGCCGGCTTGATGAAAAACCGCCGGGGCGTAAGCCTGTTGAGACCCTACTCATCCCGCAAGACAAGGTCGAGGAGATGAGTCTTCGTATCGGCACTCAAATTGACAAAGGTGCCCAGATATATTGGGTGTGTCCTTTAGTAGAAGAATCAGAACTCATTGATCTTCAAGCGGCGGAAACGCGATACGATATCCTGAAAGCCAAGTTCGGGGATCGTGTGGGACTTATTCATGGGCGTCTCAAGCCAGATGAAAAAGACGCCGTCATGGAAAAATTCATCAAGGGGGATATTTCCATTCTCGTGGCTACCACGGTGATCGAAGTGGGGGTCAATGTCCCGAACGCCACAATCATGGTGATTGAACAAGCAGAGCGCTTTGGTCTGGCGCAACTCCATCAATTACGCGGACGCGTAGGTCGCGGCGGGCAAAAATCTTTTTGTTTTCTGGTGTATGCGGACCGTCTCAGCCAAGCCGCCAAGGAACGTTTAAAAACTATGCGCGACACCGAGGATGGATTTTTAATCGCGGAAAAAGATTTGGAACTGCGCGGCGGCGGGGAGATTTTAGGCACACGTCAAAGTGGCCTGCCCGCCTTTAAACTGGCGGATATGGCCGTCCATGCCCCCTTACTGCTCACCGCGCGGGATGATGTGAAACTTATTTTAGCACGTGACCCTGAACTGACGTCAGATAGGGGTAAAGCACTGAAATCACTGTTATATTTAATGGAACAAGATCAAGCGATTGCTTATCTTCGGGCAGGATAAAGCCTGTCGTTTGCATTTTTAACATGACTTTTGCTAAAGTCTGACTGTATTTGCATATTTATTATTAACCAAGGGTATTTCGATGGCACCTGCGCATAGTGTAGTTGATTTGGATATGCCGCCGGCGGAAGAAATAAAGCCAAAGATATCCCCAGATCCCACACCGCCACAGAACCTCGATTTTCTCGAGATGATTGCGCGCGCGTATGCTGTCTCGCCCACCGAGTTATATCAAAAAGATATGGCTGTTTTCTTGGATTGGCTGAGATCACATTATCATATCGCCGAGCCTAAAGAAGGGACGTCATCCTCATGGAAAACAGGCATGATAGCTTTAGCACCCTTTCTCAACAAACAGAGTGCTAACCCTGTTTATGCTGTGTGCAATACCTTGTCAGGGAATGTCACATATAGCGTCGGTCGCACGCATGTCACGCATACCGGTAAAGGCAAGCTGACAGCTGAACAGGCGTTTGAGATGGCGTTGCTCGCTTCACTCAACCCGGTCATGCAAACCAACCCTTTAAAATTGACGGGCTCTGCTGAAGATCAAGCCTTACTAAAAGCCGCGTGTGATAAACTCAATCTTCGAGCAACATGTTCAGTGAATGTGTCACCCGAAATGCAGGCTGATACCATCCATTTTATCGGCAAGGTGTATGACAAGGTGAATGAAGCCAAAAGCCCAGCGCCTTTAGATACACCCACAAATAGTCAACCAACACCCCCTAAGAATGAAGCTCACCTTTATGATACGATTGCACCAGAGTCAGTTAAGGAGCTTAAAAAACAACTGAGTGAATTCACTGCGGATTTAAAGAAACTCTCACATAATTCCGGACAGATATCAGCACAGATCGCCAACTGGGGGGGAAATTTGGACGGCGATGAACAGTTATCTCAACAGGTATCAGACAAGACGCGCACAGATATCCTTGCTTATAAAGAATCTTTAGAGCGGCTCTCTCAATTAAAAACTGAATTTGATCAAAAGCTGGAAACCTTAAAAGCTGATGCGACGATAGACCAAACATATATAGAGAGACTTAAGTTATCGTTAGATTCGTCCACTCAAAACTTGGACTCTCTCGATAAATTTTTGAACCACCCACAGACAGGTGCCATCAGTCAGTTTAATATGTTGATCGGTGATGGTAAAAAACTTGAGTTTCCCGCCGAAGTTAAGACCTTACCAGATCAGGACACAGATTCAGAAAAGCCTGATTTAACGGCCGAGTTTAACCAAGTATCACAAAGCCTAAGCTCACGTCCGGGATACGAAAATGATATTGAGGGTGTTCATCCTGAGATGAAGAATGCCTTACGTGCGGCGTATATTGTTGCCTCAGGAAGTCATGATAAATCTCTAGTGCGTGTAGATTTTTTAATATCAGTGCTTATTTCAATGGAAAATAAGTTTAAAATCAAACAACCACCTCAGTTTGATGCCATATCGGATATTCTTAAACAGACAGGCCATATAGATAAAAACGCAACGCGGGATGAGGCTCTCACGCGCCTAGTTGCGCCCTCAAGCCAGCCTGCCTGATTAAGTTTTATCCATCGGTGTAATGATACCCCCGGATACAATCATCTTGATGGCGTCTTCCGGTGACATGGTGATATAAATCAGATCTTTCTTGGGAATGAACAGCAAAAAGCCAGATGTCGGGTTGGGCGTTGTCGGCACATAGACATTCACCACTTCATGTTCGGTCAGACGTTGCACTTCGCCTTTCGTTACCCCCGTCACAAACCCCAATGACCACATGCCGGGGGATGGAAATTGAACCATAACCACATCCTTAAAGGCGCGGGATTGATCCATCATCACGGTTTCAAACACCTGCTTCGTGGCACTATAGAGGGAATTGACCACCGGCAAGCGGTTCAGTACATATTCATAGATATTGATAAAAATACGCCCCATAAAATTCCGGGCAAACCAGCCAATCAGTACAAAGGCAATCGCCGCAATCACAATCCCCAAGCCCGGAACGGCATAGGGCAGATATTCGGGTGGTAGGAACGATTCAAACGGAATGATGCCCCGAACCCGGCTATCGATCAGGTTTAAAAACCACCATGTCAGATATAACGTAATGGCAATCGGCGCCGTCACCAATATCCCGGTTAAAAAATAGCCGCGTATATGCCCCAATATTGACGGCCTCAGGGATATTTCAGGTGTGTCAGACATGTGAACCCCTTGGGTTAAATTTTAATTTTGCGGCGAAGATAATCCCCCACCTGCGAGAGATGAATTCTTTCCTGCGCCATGGTGTTACGTTCGCGCACTGTTACGGTCTGGTCAGCCACGGTCTGGTTATCAATCGTGAAACAGAACGGTGTTCCGATTTCATCTTGGCGGGCATAACGCTTGCCGATATTTTGTTTTATATCCAGATCAACCGGGAATTCCTCACGGAGTTCCATGTATAATTTTTCTGCGATTTCAGGCTGTCCATCCTTGGCGGTTAACGGCAGAATTGCCGCTTTTTTGGGTGCCATACTCGGATGAAAGTTCAGATAAACACCAGACGGTCTTCCCGGATCAGGCGTGAAAGCTTCGCACAGCAACGCTAAGACCCCACGCGTTAAACCCGCCGCAGGCTCAATCACATGCGGGATATACCGCTCATTATTACGCTCGGGGTCAATATAATCCAGTTTCTGGCCAGAATGTTCCTGATGCTGGTTCAAATCATAATTCGTCCGGTAGGCGATACCTTCCAGTTCGCCAAAACCCGGATCCGTAAATGGGAATTTATATTCGATATCGAAGGTACCTTTAGAATAGAACACCAACTCGTCTGCTCCGTGCTCCCGCATCAATAAATTACCGGTTGTCAGACCCAAATCCTGCCAGAATTTTTTACGCTCTTCCTTCCAGAAATCAAACCACATCTTGGCTTCGGACGGATGGCAGAAAAATTCCATTTCCATCTGCTCAAATTCACGTGAACGAAAAATGAAATTCCGTGGGTTGACCTCGTTCCGGAAAGCCTTGCCCACCTGTGCAATGCCGAAAGGCACTTTGACACGGGATGAATCCATCACGTTTTTATAATTGACAAAAATACCTTGGGCGGTTTCCCCGCGCAGATAGGCGATGTTATCATCAGAGGCAACAGCCCCGATTTTTGTTTCAAAAAGAAGATTGAAGGCTTTAGGCTCAGTAAGCGTTCCTGGCTTAGTGGCATCAGGCCCAACTACTTTTGTTGTCAAGTCATGTTGAATGACACTGTCTAAAATAGTTGCTTTTTTATAAACCGTTAAATCTTGCGACCATCCCAGTTTTTTTAATTTCTTTCTTTGTTCATCTTCTTCAGTACCATCAACAAAGCAAACAATTTTATTAAGATCATTTATTTCTCTTAAGAAAAAAAGGTGATCCGCTCTATAACGCTTCTTCGTCTCCTTGCAATCCACCATCGGGTCAGAAAAGCCGCCAACATGTCCGGATGCCACCCACACTTTTGGGTTTTGTATGATCGCAGAATCAAGTCCCACAATTTGTACCGGGTGGCCATCAGGGCCGATGGGCGGACAGAGCACCATGCGTTTCCACCACATATCCCGCAGGTTGTTTTTGAGTTCCGTGCCTAAAGGACCATAATCCCAAAAACCATTGATGCCGCCGTAAATATCAGACGCCTGAAAAATAAATCCCCGCCGCTTACATAAGGCGACAATTTCTTTCATGTTTTTTTCAATGACTGTATTATTTTCAGGTTTTTCTGCGGGTTGCATCCCGATACTCCTTATGTCTTAACAATAGGTCACGATACGGGATTTTTCTTAATATTCAAGGCCTTGAATTGACCCGCACTGTGTCCACACAAGGTTTTAGCACGGCCAAGGGGAAAACCGGGTGCTTTTTTTAGATAGAGCCCTGAGATACAAGCAAAAATAGCTTGCATACGTCCGTCTGTTTTCTGTAAAAAGACGACATCTCCATTCGATATTACAAGGTCACCCCATGTCTGTTACTGCCCCGCAAATTGTTCATGAATCCGAAACCCAGCGTCAATTTGTCCGGCTTCAGCTTCCGGCTATGGCTGAAATACTGGGCAAGCGATATCACCTGAAAGATCTGTCATCGGGCGGCGCGGCCGTCCGGGATATTGATGTCGCGATTGATGTCAAGAACCGCGTAGGTCTTAACTTGATCCTTCCTTTTGCCGATTTCTCGCTCGATATCGCGCTGACCGCCGAGATTCAGCATAAAGATAAAAAGTTAAATATCATCGGCATTCGCTTTGTTGATTTAAACCCGGGGCAAGTCGCGATTTTAAACCACGTTATCAAAGCCTATATCGCGGGTGATATCGTCGGGGGTAACGACATCCTGAATGTTGCCGCCCGGGATAATTTTGTGAGTGTTCGTAAACACAAACCCTTGGCCGAGCAAAATCCTCGCGAAAAATTTAAACTCTATGGCATATATGGCCTGTTGACACTGGCGTGCTTGGGACTGGCTTTCTTTTTGATCTCCAGCATCATGGAGCGCACCCTCGTTTTATCAACGCCCCATGGCAATATCTCAACGCCTTCTTTTACCGTCTATGCCCCAACACAGGGTGTCTTTGAATTAAAGATACAAGCCGGAAAAACCGGGGTGAATGAAGGTGACGTGATCGGCACTTTGTCCATTCCAGCTATGGGTGAAACACCCGCTGTCGTCACCGATGTCAAAAGTCCCTGCACATGTTTTATCACGCGCTTGCTGGTCAGCAACAATCAACCCTTAACGGCCGGTACAGCCATTGCCGACATGGTTAAACAAAAACCCGATATGACGGTATCAGCCTTTATCCCCACGAATGATGTACACCGCCTGCGTCTTGGCGGATCGGCGACGTTGACGATTGCGGGACAAGAAAACGAAATTTCCGGTAAAATTTCAGACATCAAAATATCAGATAAAACGATTGTCATGCCAGACAAAGACATACCTGAGCCGGCGAGCGTCATTGTGATTGCCCCTGAAGGGACAATTAATCTTGATCAGGTAGGCCGTCCCGTCAATGTTCAATTTCATTTATAAGAGTATTTAAATGCCAAGTGCTTATTCTATTATCCCCGTAATTCTGTGTGGCGGCTCAGGAAGTCGTTTGTGGCCGCTATCGCGTGAACAATCCCCAAAGCAGTTTTTAAAGCTTTTGGGATCAGATCAATCTTTACTGACACAGACAGCCACTCGGGCTTTGGCCTGCTCAGGTGCTTCGGCTTCGCAACTCGTTAGTGTTACCCTCGATTCACTTAAGAAAAAAACAATCCTAGATTTAGCAAGTCTACATCCAGATGCGGCAAACCATGTTTTGGGTGAACCTTGCGCACGCAATACAGCCGCCGCTATTGCCTACGCGGCCTTATATGTCGCCGAGCATTTTGGCAGGGACAGCGTGATATGGGTATTGCCCGCAGATCATTATATTAGCGATGAGCACGCTTTGAAGAAAGCCCTTGATACAGCGGCACGCGCGGCATCAGAAGGAAAATTGGTGACATTTGGCATGACACCCACCCGCCCAGAAACAGGCTATGGCTATATTCAGTGCCAACCGCAAGGCAACGGTCGCCCTGCGCCTGTTCTGTCTTTTGTTGAGAAGCCAGACGCCATCACGGCGCAAGCCTATTTTGAATCAGGAAAATATCTCTGGAATAGCGGTATGTTTGTGTTTTCAGCCGGAAAGATTTTGGAATCATACGGCCAATATGCCAAAAATTTATTCGAAAATGTTAAAGACGCCGTTCAGTACAAAACTGGCATGAAATCTCTGTCCCCTGACAAATATCAAAATCTGCCCCCTATCCCTTTTGATACAGCTATCATGGAAAAAACCGATCAAGCCGTTGTGATCCCTTGTCAGATGGGTTGGTCAGATATCGGCTCATGGGAAAGTGTTTGGGAAATGGGCATACCAGATTCAGAAGGCAACATTCATGAAGGAAAAGTGACTTCTGTTGAGACGTCCAATTCGTTCATTCGCGCCGGGTCTTTACGCATAGCGACAGCAGGATTGCAAGACGTAGTCATTATTGAAGATGGAGACAGCCTTTTAGTCGCCGACAAGAAGAATGCTGGGGCGATGCGTATGTTGATGGATACACTTAAGAAAATGAACATACCCGAAACGGTGGAACCCAACCGGGAAGAAAGACCGTGGGGACAATTTCGTGTTCTGTCGCGTGGAACTGGATACAAAGTAAAAGAAATCATCGTTAAACCGGGGCAAAAACTCAGCCTTCAGATGCATCATCATCGGTGTGAATTCTGGACCGTTATTTCCGGAGAAGCGTGGGTTGAGATTGACCGCACTATCAAAAACTTAAAGGCTCAGGAGAATATTTTTATTCCCCTTCATGCCCATCATCGGTTGGAAAACCCCGGCCAGCAGGATCTGGTGATGATCGAAGTTCAATGTGGGGATTATTTAGGTGAAGATGATATTGTGCGTTTTGACGATATCTATGGCCGTATGGCTGTTTAAGGGTATAAAAATACCTTGGGTCATTGACAAAAAATAGAGGCGATGGAACTGTCAACTTATGTCTGCGTATAAGAAAATTCTTTGCCTCTCAACAGCGATTATTTTGTGCCAAGCCTCTCCCGCAATGGCAGAACCTTGGTTTCCCGATTTAACCGTTGCCAAAGAAGCCTCTAAGACCGGAGATTTTCTAAAGGCCGCCGAAAACTGGGCACCCCTTGCCGAATTTGGATATACCGAAGCACAACTAGAACTGGGACTTTTATATTTAAAAGGATCAGGTGTGGCTCAAAATTTGGGGCAAGCTTTTTCCTTGTTTCAAAAATCCGCCGATAATGGCTCTCCCCGCGCTTATCTCGAACTCGGGGAAATGTACGAAGACGGGACAAGCACGGGCGGACAAGACCTACTGAAAGCAGAACACTTATATCGTCAGGCCATTGCGGGGGGATATACCCGCGCAAGCCACGCACTCGGACGTCTCTATGAGAAAAATCCTACGCTGTCCCCCGCCAGTGGCCGAACACCGCCTGCCCTGTCATACCAAAGTGAATCCTATTATCTCAGTGCGCTGAAATCAGGAAAATTGGGATATGCTGAACAATTAGGTCACATGTACGAGAATGGTTTGGGGGTGAACAAAAACCCACAAAAAGCTCTGACCATGTATCTGATAGCCGCGCGCGCGGGATCAAGTGCGGCGGAGGAAAAAGCAAAATCACTCCAATCCAACCTAACCCTTGATGAATATCAAACAGCTCTGCACCAAGCAGATGACATGATTGCTTATATCCGGGTGCCGGGTTTTTATGATCCGGATTTAAAAGGACGCCATCAAGCCCCTGCAAAGCGCGAACGTGATCGCGCCGCCTTGTATAAAGATCTGGATCAGGTATCTACGCAGACAGATCAATCTATGGATCATACGCATTATATTCGCGCCGCAGAACAATATCAGAAAGCTATTGAATCCGGATATTTCGGCTCTGCTCGAAATCTAGGCATGATGCATGAAAGAGGGTATGGGTTTTCCAAGAATCCTCAAATGGCGCTGACTTATTATTATCTGGGTGCGATGGGTGGCGCCAAAAGTGCAGAATTATCAGCACAAAAACTTTCTGCGAAAATGATAACGGCGGATATTGAGCAGGCCAAAAAAGATGCCGAAATCCTATACAAAAAATATGCACTTACGCCGCCCATTATCCCCCCGCGTAAACCCTATCGTTTCGTAGCCGACGCTAAAACGCAATTTCTGGCCGAAGATAATTTAGATTTAGGCACTCGGAGTGCCGAGAGTGAAACATCGTTTTTGGCCGATGCGCGTCTGGGGGTTTATTTTTATCCTTCCGAGACTATCACAACCTACCTTGAGGGGAGAGCCATCACAAACTCGGGCCTGGCCTCATCCGATAATGAGGATAGTAATGACAGCGCCGATAGCACCTATGGCGAACTCCGTCAGGCTTGGGTTGAATTTGATCGCATTTTTGGCAATCCCCTTTTGTCTATGAAAGCTGGACGTCAACGTTTTTATGAAGAACGCGCCGTGATGTGGAACCGCGATATGGATGCCTTAAGATTAAACCTCGACTCCACTCTGGCAACGGGATTTCTTGCCGTAGGCCATAACTTTGATAATTACCGCATCGGCGATAATGATGATTTCTTGGGATCTGAAAAGGAACGCTTGCGGTTTCTGGGTGAGGTATCCAGAAAACTCAGCATGGATCATACGCTTGAGGCTCGCTTTCTATACGAAAATGATTATTCGGATGCTGAAAATACCGGAAGCGTTGTGTCACCGGAAGATCGTGACAACGAAGATGCCCAGCTTTTATGGGGGAATATTAGATTAAAAGGTCAATTCAAAACTTCTGATACTTTTTTTTCAGGTTTGGAATATCGCTTGGATGGGTTAATGGTGACAGGCGAAGAAACCGTCATCAATAGTTCAGCAATCGCGAATACAGCCAATCGGCTGATCACCGGGCAAGTTGACCGGGATGTTATGGGATGGGGGATGGATACCGGGGTAGTCCTGCATTTGGATGCGCCACTCTCGCCTTCATTAACCTTTGGATATGCCTTTGGCTCGGGAGATGATGATACGACAGGCCGGGGTGACAATCATACCTTTCGACAAACTGACCTTGAAGGGAATTCCAGCCGGAGACCTAACGCAGAATCATCTTTTACCTCACGAAATTATGGTGAAGTTTTACGTCCGGAACTTTCGAACATACATGTTCTGCAAACGGGCGTTAGCATCCCTGTTCTGGACTCAAGCCAGATCAACCTGACCTATTTTAATTACCATTTAGATGAAGAAAGCTCAGGCCTTCGCAGTGCTGGAATTAATGCCCCATTAAACGGCACCGACAGCTACCTCGGCCAAGCGGTGGATATTGAATTGAATGTGGATATGGATGAGACATTTCATCTGACACAGCCCCTACTCACTCAGAGCTCTTCACGTGTTCGTTTGGGGGCGTTTCAAGCAGGAGAGGCGTTTGGGGCGGCTGAAGACGAATATGCTTTCCGCGGCACGTTAGAATTTCGCATAAAGTTTTAAAATAAGGCGTCTTTTTCCCTGAATCCGGTATAAAATTAAAATTAGTAAATTCAATCGCCTGCCCCGGATTTGATAAAGAAGAATTCACAGCATCTGTAAAAAAGCCCAAATCCCCGCTTAACTCTTTCCATGAATTCGAAGGTGCCAGCTCATACTCAAGGCGGTGTAAAGACAGATGGTCGAATCTTTGTGCCTTTATCACGCTTTTACCATTTTGCTTAATTTGACTGCCAATCACTGTAAATGCATTTTTCTGTTGAAACGGATCACGTTTAAAATCTCTCTTTAAATGCTTAAGGCTAATGGAATATCCGTTAACCCCATGATCCCCATTATGAGATAGTGTATCTTCATAGGAGACAATATCCGTTGAATTTCGAATCCGAAGGCCATTTTTACGATTATGGTGAAGATTGTTTTGATATAGTAATGTCCCATGGCTTTCGGCGATATAAATGCCTTCGCGCTGATTTTCAAAGGATTCATTATAGGCGAGGACATTTCCACGGCTACTTCGGTCAATCATGATCCCTGAACCGCCATTACGATATGATTTATTATTAAAAACCCAACTGTTATCTACTTCGCGTGAGAGAATGATACCATGACGTTTGATCGTATCACTGACATCATTATACCCAATAATCAGATTTTTTGACCGATCATGCGGATCAATCCCATAGTAAATATTACCGGAATATTTATTACGAAGCAGGACAATATTGCTCGCCTCAAAAGTATAGAACCCATACATCAGGCCTTCAAAGTTACTTTCAATGATCCATTGGTTTCTGGCAGGGTGTTTAGAAATAAATTTATCGTTTGAAAACGTAAGTCCATAAGCCTTGGGCGACATATAACCTAAATGACGCAACGTGCTCTTTGCGATATAGACCTCTGATCCATTCCAGAAAGTCAAAAAAGGTCTAAATGATTTATCATCAACATAGGTGTCAGGCTTTTCTTCTTTTTCATTCCATCCTTCGATAACAGATTCAAATAAAAATAATCTTCCGGCGCCGGCAATAAAGGCACCACCCAATGTTCCCAACCTGAGTAATGTGTTCTCCCTAATGACAAAAGACGCGTTTCTTCCGATATAAAGGGGCCTTATGAGTGTACAGATTTCCTGCGTATTTTCCTCATGGCACTTTATAAATCTCTTGAGCGCAGGGGTCTGGGATAACGTTTGTGGCGTATGCGTTCCCCCATATAGAACAATAACCTGAGGTTCCTCTTTTTGTTTTTTTCGGTAGGTGACGGATTCCGAACCTTCCATGAACTTAGATGTCCCCAGCACACTAGACATAGACTCTATTTTGACATCACCTGACTCAAGTTTGGGAATAAGATTTTTGATTGTTTCGGGTGTATATTTTGAAATATCAGGCAGGTTTGGCGCCGGCATTTCATATCGATCTACGTTAAAAATCTTAACATCATACCCAATTTTTTTAAGATCGTTTTCAGCCCTTGCTGGCAAGCATACCAGAAAAAACGAGAAACATAGAAAATACAAAATTATTTTCATTCTTCATTATCATCTTCGTTGAATGCATCAGATGTAGAGGTTGATAGCTCATGTTTTTTTATGGGATTTTTTCCTTGATGAAAAATCGGCCTTCTATTTTTATGTGTAATTAAAAAGGATTTATCAGGATCATACAGGCTACGCGTATGTTGAATATCGAGTTTCTTTAAGTCTCCAGCAAAGAAAAAAGGCGGGTTTTTAAATGTCTTTAATGCTGAAAGTTTGAGTGCGTCAATGTTTTCAATCTTGAATTGTGCCTCTCGGTTGCCTACCATTTCGGCATGCGCCATATCAATTTCTACGCGCTCGTAATAAGGGTCAACATTCAGATTGCGTTTATCATGACCACTTTCTTGAAGATTGTCTGTATAGGCCTGAAGTCCAACGCCTTTATTTTGATTAATGACATCGTCTCGTGAGGTAATACCCCAGCTATTTCTAACGCGCATTCCGCTTTTTTGGTTGCTCGACATGATGTTGGCATAGGACAGATTATTTTCACTTTCGTAAAAAGTTAGTCCGTCTCCTGTATTATTTTTCAGCGTGTTATAGGCAATCACATTATTGACACTCTTTCGGTCAATCATCATGCCGGAACCCTGGTTATTCTCGCTCAGGTTATGAAACAAAAAACTGTCATTTACCTCACGAGAAATAATAATCCCGTGCTTTTGTTTTGTGCCATAGATATGATTATGCCCGATAATCAGACGGTTTGAGCGATCATGGGGGTCGATACCATAGACGATATTGTCTTTATATTTATTCCGAAGCACCACAACATCATCAGACTCAAAGCTATAAAATCCATAGTAAATGTCATCAAATATGTTATCTATGACCCAGCCCGTAGCACCCGGGAGGTTCCCGAAGTTCAAATCATAGACCGTATCGTGGCAGGATGTGTACGTTATGCCATATGCTTTTGAATCGAAATATCCCAAATGCCCGAAATGAGAGCCACTGAGATACATCTGAGAACCACACCATCCCACCACGTACGGCCTGAAAGATTCATCATCCTTAAACGTTGCCGGAATATTTTTGTGTGTGTCCCATCCCCGAATATCTGAATTAACTATATATAACTTACCAAAGGATGTGATGAGCCCCCCACTGGATGAAGATAAGAGCAATTTTTGGTTTTGAATGATGAAGGTCGCGGTGGATTTCACGATGATTGGGACATACGCCACGAAGGTGCCATCTGCTTTTTTATCCAGATAGCTGGGATCATTTATTGTCTTATAAACGGTCTCTAGATCATATACGCCTTCAACGATAGCAATAATGGCTGGATCCAACCTTTGTTGCATGTCACCAAAGGTCATGACCAAACGACGCACCTTAATATAGCTGTCTTCTAGATTCTGGATCGCGATTTCCCCTTTCTGAAGATCAGGTATTTTTTTCTCAACCGCTTCAGCGGTATAGCCGGAGATATCCGGTAAAACAGGTGCTTTCACCTCTTGCGCAGGTACGTTAAGGGTTTCAAGTTTATAAGGTATATCCCCTGAGGCGATCTCTCTTGAAATATCACCCTCTTGATTTTGAGGATGTTTCAAGACAAAGTTCGCGATAGCCAAAAGAGCGGCAAGAGCAAAAATACAAACGAGAAACCGGATCAGGTTTTTCACGGGATTTATCCTAACGAAATAACAATACATTCTTATTATGCAAAAAAGAGCCCTATGAAAAGCTATTTCTCTCAAACCGGCATCCTAAAATCATCCTTATTAGCAATATTGTGCATTTTTTCGGCTATATCGCCTTTGTTAGCCAATGAAAAACAGATTGTTTCGCCTTTTGACCCGGGGCACCTGTCGGCGCGGTTTGCCCCCGTGGTCGATCCGACCTTCACCTGTCCCGCGCCCCCAGCGCCACCTGCAGAATTAGTTTTTAACAGCATTTATTCAGATCGTCAGGATGGCGTCTCAATCGTTGATCCGGCGGCACAGGAAAAATATAAAAAGGATACGGCCAGCCTTCGGCGTTTTGAATCTCTGATCTCGCATTGGACATCAATATATATCTCCAATGTCGATACAGCACTCCCCTATGCAGAGTGTGCAACAGAGTGGCTTTATCGGTGGGCGCAAAGTGAAGCCTTGCTCGGTAAGGCGAATCCTCAAGGGCAGGCTGTGCGTAAATGGACCCTTGCCAGTTTCAGTAGTTCTTTTATTCAAATGTCAGAAGATGATCGGCTCTCTAGCCAGCAAGTCAGAATTGTTAAAGCATGGCTTAATTTAATCGCTCAGAATGTACGAAATGAATATAGCCGTCAGCTAGAAAATCGTACCCGCCAAAATAATCACATGTACTGGGCGGCCTGGGCGACGATGATTACATCTGTGCTTGTTGAAGATACGGATATGTTTAATTGGTCAGTCGACAAATTAAAATTTGCGATTAACCAAATCAGTGACGATGGAACCCTGCCTTTTGAAATGGAGCGCATGAGCAAGGCATTTAATTATCACGTTTTTGCCGCAGGTCCTTTGGTTATGATGGCAGAAACAGCCGAAAAAAATGGTATTAATATTTATGAATTCAGAAAAGGGGCACTGAGAAACTTGGTCAACCGCATTCTCACCGAACTGGAAACAGACCAAGCCTATATCACCCAGACATTAGACCGAAAGCAAAATATCGATGGCACACTGACGCCTGGACAACTCGCGTGGATGGAGCCTTACTATGCGCGATTTAATGAGCCTCGCATGAAAAAATGGCTGGATGAGTTCCGCCCCATGATTCAACGGCGGCTCGGGGGAAATCTGTCGCAATATTTCGCAGAATAATCATCTGATTTAATTCCAGTTGGTTGTCCCTCTCATTCATACAGGGTTTGATATCTTCCGACCTTAAATCGGGCGAAGTTGATCCTGTAAGCTTTATTTGTTATATTATAAATACCAGGGGCACGTTCCGGGCGCGTATTCGCGGAGCCGGGTTCAGGACGTAAAGGCACCGGGTCATCGTTAGGTGACATCGTGCCATGCCCCTGGCCTTACAAGGCTGTTATTATCGACGGCAGACACGCACCGTGGCAGAGCCTGTGACATCTTCCTGCATTTCAATTTTTAAATTTTTGACAGGGACGACCATATCTTCTTTGGTAAAACGATAAAAATAAGTGCCATGTCTTTCATCAACTTTGCTTCGTCTGAATTCGAATTCCTTCACAGATCCATCTTCAAATTCAAAAAAAGCTTTGAATTTACGTTTCTTGGTTTCCGGCACCTTGAAAACCAGATGCGTGTTTTCTGCATTAATTTTTTTTTCTGATATATGACTAAATATCTGCACGGTACGTTTATCAAACGTGCCGTCTGCGCTCAGATAGGGCTTATCCACACAATCCCCGTAAATGGCAGGGATGAGTTGATGAAAAAGTTTAGGTGAGCTGTAATTCTGATGGACAGGAAATTCCCAAATGAGAATTTTTGGCTGTCGCACCTGATAATCCGGTGAGGCAAGCCAGCTGAGCAACGCACTGTCCACGCCGCCCCCGGAAATGGCACGATTTTCAATATCTAGACCTGTGGCTTCTTTTAAAAATCCATCAAAATTACCTTTAGAGACATCATTTACCGAATGGCTGGTGCCAACCAAAAGAACATCGGGCACGGATTCATCCCCCAAGAGATCGTCGGCGCCATCAGCATAGGTGGAATATACGGCCGCCATTTCCGGGGGTATTTCTTTACCGCATACATCTTCAACAAAAGTAGCTATTTTCCGTTTTTGTTCTTCTTCTCCTGTTTTTTCTGTCTTGAACGTCTTTTTAGGCAAGGACGCATAAATGGGCAAGGATTTAATCTGCCGAGCCGTCATTTCGGCCATATATTTGGCACCGAATGCCGTCCAATGGTGATCACGTTTATAGAAGAAATCTGTCTTACCCTTAAAGTCGCCAATTTCAGCAACCTTGATGCCCGTCTGGCGTATCTTTGAAATCAAATCATAATAGGCCGCAATCGCTTTTGTCCGGTCATATCCGTTGCGATTTTGCATGGCCTCATGGGTCATAGCCCGAGGCGGAATGGGCACAACCACGAGATCAATATTTTTTGATTTTAGAACTTGATTGAGTTCCGTGTAATGATTCTTAGCCAGATCATTAAAACTCAATGTTTCTTTAAAGTCGTTCGTTCTAAAAAGCCATCCATCAGCTTCTTCAAATGTATATCTTAAATCTTTTTGATCCTTGTAAGTTTTATCTTCAAGCAAGGCTGGACAATCGTAATTTCCGGCATATCCTGGAAAAGACAAAAAAACAGATAAAATAAAGATAAGATATTTCATGTTATGGAGATGCATTCTTGATGGGGTTGGACGGCATAGGCAAGTAACGTTCGGGGATTTCCCAGATAATTAACTTAGGGGAGTCATTATGGTACGAATCACTTTCAAGATAAGATGACATGACCTCGAACGGCCCTTTACCTTCGTCAGACATGTTTAAAATATCCGTACGTATAGATTCTTTTAAGAAATCAATAAAAGGCCATGTGGGATTGGCACTATAGCTGGTGCCAACCAGAACAATCTCTGGCGTTTGATCGGAAAATAAATCATCTGAAATATCCTGAGACACGGCTTGGTATGACCGAATTTGATCCGGAGAAATTCCCCAGAATGACTCAATCGGTTCCGCCCTAACATACCGAAGCAAATCTCCGCGATAAGGTTTTGGCTCATCTATTTTTAGGTCATATGAGGTCACCGGATAGGTTAAATAAGGAAAAGCAGATGCCAATACTTGTGCAACTGTGTGCGCGGCGTACCTCGCACCTTCTGGGGTCCAATGCGTGTCGGTTTTAAGGTAAAGAGCGCGCGACTTGGTTTTATCAAAAACAGATGACGTATCAACATGCGTGATATTATGGGCTGTCAAAAAACGCTCAAAGTCAGCGTAAATTTTATCACGGTAGTCAGGAAACGTATGCCGTCCTAAATAAGCCGATGCCACACGTGCCTTAGCAGGAACGGGGACAATGATCAGGTCAATATTTTTGCTTTTCAGATCTGAATGAACAGTGCGTATGAAGGATAGATTCTGACTTACATGACCGTCATATCCTTGAGGAAATTCAAATTCCTCGCGCGTAAAAAGCCAGCCTTCCTGACCAATGACCACCCCCGGCTTTCCGGCTTGAAATAAGGCAAGGTTGAGCATGCCCCAAAAAGTAATACTGGCGTCCTTAAATCCTAAGGATTGATCGAATTCCTTTTCAAACGTAGAGACCTGAACGCCGTTGAAATAATCAAACGCCGACCCAGCCTGAGGGACATTAGGCAAAGCCTTTTGAAAAGCCAGTATGGCAAAAACGGCCCCTAGCATGATGATGGCCATCAAAAGAAATGCGCAAAGTCGAGAGACATACATAGGCGCGCATAAAAGCATGTTTTTTTACAAAAAACATCCCTTTTTCACGTTGCTCCCTTCTACTCTTATGTATAGAAATAGGCGCAATCTATTTTTATTTGAGTAAGGGTAATTTTTTATGAAAACATCTATTTTCGGCATTGGATATGTGGGTGCTGTGACAGCGGCCTGTCTCGCGAAGGATGGCCATCACGTCATTGCCGTCGATACAGACCCAGTCAAAGTGATGTGTCTGGCCAAAGGACGATCCCCCATTGTGGAAAAAGATCTGGGTGATTATCTGGCCGAGGGTGTAAAAGCTGGCCGTATCAAGGCCACGCTCTCCGCCGCCGAAGCGATTGAAAATTCTGATATGTCACTCATTTGCGTGGGCACCCCCAGCCGCGCCGATGGGTCGCTGGATCTGTCTTATGTTGAAGCCGTCTGCCGTGAGATTGGGACTTTGCTGAAATCAAAATCTGCTTACCATACGATTGTTCTGCGCTCCACCATGGTACCCGGTTCTGCTCATGGCGTATGCAAACCCGCCTTGGAAAAAAGTTCAGGTAAGAAAGCAGGTGAAGGCTTTGGCTTTGGGAACAATCCTGAATTCCTGCGCGAAAGCTCGGCTATTTTTGATTATTACCACCCTCCGAAGATTGTTGTCGGAGCTGATGACGATAAAACAGCTTCGCTCATCATGTCTATATATGACGGCATCGACGCCCCCCGCGTGACCACGGAAATCGCCATCGCCGAGGGGGTTAAATATGCCGATAATGCCTGGCATGCCATGAAAGTTGGGTTTGCCAATGAAATGGGCAATATTCTAAAGGCACATGGCGTTGATTCTCACCAGGTCATGGATATTTTTTGTCTCGATACAAAGCTAAATATCTCCAAAGCCTATCTGAAGCCGGGTTTTGCCTTTGGCGGCTCATGTTTACCCAAAGATGTGAGAGCCATTAGAGCCGCCGCTAACTCAAAAAACATCAAAACCCCTATTTTTGATGCCTTGCTGGAAGCGAATGAACTTCAAGTTAACCGTGCCGTGTCTATGATCGATAAAATCGGATCAAAGAAAATTGCACTTCTGGGTTTGTCATTTAAAGCTGGAACAGATGACTTAAGAGAAAGCCCGCTGGTCACACTCGCCAATCATCTCTTGAATAAAGGATATGATCTAAAAATTTATGATCCCAATATCTGGCATGCCCGTGAGCAAGAAGGCGCAAACCAAAAATATATCAAAGAAAAATTATCCCATATTTCATCCTGTCTGGTTGAAAAGTCAGATGATATGAAGGGATCGGATGTTTTTGTCATCGGTAATCCGACCAAGGATTTTGCAACGATCGTGATGACACTCACAAATGACAATACGCCCGTGATTGATCTGGTTCGGCTCAATCCTGACCTTGAGAAAAGAGCTGGATATGATGGAATCTGCTGGTAGCCCCTCTCTACTCCCTAAAGGATCTCTGGGCTTAGGTATTTTTACGCTGGCACTTGTGACAGCGATTTTTTCTCTGCCGCCTGTGGCACTGGATGCCAGTTCCAAACAATTCATCTTTGTTATTGGCGCGCTGGCCGCATGGCGATATTCATGGGGTGCCGTTCACTTTATACGGGCGATGATTTACAAAAATTGGGTCTTTCCCAAATATCGCCGGATTGCAGATCATCTGGGGGCAGATGTCATGCCCTCCCATATCTACCTGCTGATTACATCTTTTAGAATTGACGGCCAAACATCCTTAGAAGTTTTCCGGGCAACGATACGCGAAGCCATAGCCTGCGACATTCCCGCCACCATCGTTGCATCGATTGTTGAACTGGCGGATGAGTTTTTAATCAAAGAAATTTTCCGAGAATTAAATCCACCAGAGCATGTCAAACTTAATCTGGTGCGTATTCCGGGCACTGGTAAACGTGATGGATTAGCACAGGGGTTTCGGGCTATTTCCCGTGACCTACCGCCCGCAGATGCCGTAGTGGCGGTCATCGATGGTGATTCGATTGTCGAAGAAGGGCTGATACGTCGCACAGCTTGTTTTTTTAAAATGATGCCGGATATCGGCGCCCTCACGACCGATGAAGAATGCGACGTCAAAGGATCGCGTATTATCCGGGAATGGCATGACCTGCGCTTTGCTCAACGTCAGATGCTTATGTCCTCAATGGGGTTATCCAAGCGTGTTTTAACATTGACCGGACGCATGTCTATGTTCCGGGGCGAAATCATTACCCATCCTGACTTCATCGCCCAGGTTGAGAATGATTATCTGGAACATTGGCGGTTTGGGCATTTAAAATTCCTGACCGGGGATGACAAATCAAGCTGGTACTGGGTTTTAAAGAATGGCTGGCAAATGTTGTATGTGCCGGATGTTAAAATTCATACGGTTGAACATCCGCCCTCTGATAATTTCTTAAAGGCGTCTACTCAGCTAATGTTTCGCTGGTTTGGGAATATGCTTCGGACGAATGAGCGAGCGCTAGATGTACCCCCGCATATTACCGGCTTTTTTACATGGTGGTGTCTTCTGGATCAACGCATCTCTATGTGGACGTCACTTTCAGGCCCTGTTTTTGTGACGATGTTATGCCTTAAATACTCTCTTTCATTTTTATGGGTCTATCTGGTGTGGATTGGTTTTACACGGCTGATTATGACCTTTATGTTATTAACAACACGCACCCAGACAAGTTGGATGTATCCTTTTCTGCTTTATTACAATCAGATTTACGGATCATTTATTAAAACCTATGTATTTTTTAGGCTGGATCGCCAGAGCTGGACACGGCAAAAAACAAAATTAGTATCGGGGCAAAGTGCGTTGGATCAGAAACTCAATGGGTTTATGTCGGCTACGCTTCACACGCTATCTCTGCTTGTTTTCATTATTCTTATCGGCATGATGGCCGGTGTGATTTAATCGTTTAGAATTGAAAATATAAGAATGGGGAGTAACTCTCCGCCGAGAGTTTAGTAATCGCCATCAAGAATAATACACACGTGATGATCACTACTGCAGGCCTTGTCTGCCCATCTGTCTTCATGTCCGGGGTACCTTGAATTTCTGTTCTAAATTCAAAAAACCGAGCGTGAAGAAAAACAAGCATCCATCCCAAAATCAGAACACCCATCGGCATACCCCAGACCTGCCAGCGTGTCATCTCGCTAAAGCCCCAGCCGTTCAATCCAGCCATGCCTTGATAAAACTGAAGGGCGTCTGATACATGTTCGGCACGGAACATAACCCAACCTAGAACAACCAAAAACCCCGTCACAGCCCACCCGCCTTTGAACCCAGTTTTGCGTTCCAGTGCGAGCCAAAACCCATGCCACGCCCCCCAGATAACAAACGTCCAGTTTGCCCCATGCCATGCCCCACCCAGCAACATAGTCAGAAACAAATTGCGGTAGGTTTTAGCCTCACCCTGACGATTTCCCCCCAGCGGGATATAGAGATAGTCACGAAGCCATGTAGACAGCGATATATGCCAACGCCGCCAGAACTCAGTGATAGACCGACTGATATAAGGATGATTGAAATTCTCCATGAACCGGAACCCCATCATCAACCCAAGGCCAATGGCCATGGAAGAATATCCCATAAAATCGAAATAGAGTTGGAGCGTATAGGCGAGCGCCCCAACCCATGACTCAAGGAAGGTTGGGTTTTCTAATCCAAACATCATATCCACCAGCGGGGCAACACTATCCGCAATTAAAATCTTCTGGGCGAACCCTATCATAAACCGGTATGCCCCTTCGGAAAAATAATCCCAGCTATGAACCCGGTCAGAAAATTGATTGGCCACATCCTTATACCGAAGGATAGGCCCTGCAATCAGTTGAGGGAAAAGAGAGATAAACGCGGCAAAATCCCATATGTTTTTAGGGTCAGGTGCGTCCTTACGATAAATATCAATCAAAAAGCTGATGGATTGAAAAATATAAAAAGATATACCGATGGGTAATATAATCTTGAGCACATCAAACGGCGGCATGCCCGAGGCCATCAGCGCGGCATTTAAACTATCGACCCCGAAATTGAAATATTTAAATACGCCTAAAATAAAAAGATTGCCAGCAACTCCGGCCTGCATCCAACGTCGTTCCTGCGCAGGTACCCGGCGCATCATCTTATAAATAGCGTAATTCCAAAGGATGGTGCCCGCAAAAAGCCCCATAAAATCTATCCGCCACCACGCATAAAAAAGAAATGACCCCACGAGAATGGGGATGGACCTTTTCGAAAAAGGCGTCAGATAATAAATTGCCAGAAAAGCCGGCAAAAAAAGGAACAGGAAAATATTCGACGAAAAAACCATACCGATTAAGGTAATTATTTACGGGTGTCGGTCGTCGCCGAAGACATCACAGCCTTGTTGCCATGATAAATAATCCCATAGGTAATGCCGCGTTCTAGAATGACTGGTGTTATTTTCGTCAGCTCTTTACCATCTGCCCCATGCACGGAAAAGTCTGCCTTCACCCCGTTAATATCACGCGTGCCATTACTATTAGCAGGCACATTTTCAATGACCGCAACACTCCCGGCTTTGGCCTTTAACGTGATCGGCTGGGATGAAAAATTATAGACAACGACCGTAGCTTTGGCACGGTTATCGCCTGCGGGGTCTTTGAGCAGAACCGTCTTGCCATCTGCCGTACGCACGGCGGTATAACGTTGACCTCCGGCGAGCGTATGAGCGGAGGCCGATTTATTGAGATCAAGCGATATCTTTCCGGCCTTTTGTACGTAATAAGGCGAGGCCGTTCCTGTTTTGACGGTGCCATAGGATTTCGAACCTGCCTTGACCGCCATATCGCCGGAGGTCAAATTCATGAAACGCACAACCGCCGCGTCTTTGGGGACGGGCGGCGGATACAGCCCCTCATCGGCATTGGCCATGGCGAGTGTGACGGCGGATATCATCATCAGACAGGTTAGAATGAGCAGACGCATCGTTTTCGTCCTTTTGTTTATGGAATGCGGTATCTATAGGGGGTTTGTTTAAGACGGTCAAGGTACCGAACCCGGCCTTATCGCAGACGTCTTAAAAAGGGAGGATAAAATGGTGACCGCGGTGGGATTCGAACCCACGACCTACTGATTAAAAGTCAGTTGCTCTACCAGCTGAGCTACGCGGTCAAAACCTTAAAACAGGCCTAAACCTCGGGCGAACATATGGATATCCGCCCCCCCCGTCAAGTTTTTCTATGCGATTTTATCAATTTTATCCTGAAGGGCGGCCAAAACGGACGGCGTGACGAATTCGCTGACATCCCCCCCTAATCCATGGATTTCCTTGACGAAAGAGGCCGAGACAAACTGCCACTTATCTGACGCCATCAAAAAGACCGTTTCAATATCCGGGGCAATCCTTAAATTCATCCCCGTCATCTGGAATTCATAGTCAAAATCCGACACCGCCCGAAGTCCCCGGAAAATACAGGCCGCCCCCATTTCCCGTGCATAGTGAACCAGAAGGTTATCAAACCCCTGCACCACCACCTCACAGGCTTTGTCGTGAAGATTATCGATGTCGGTTTGAACGAGTGCCAGACGCTCGTGCTGGGTGAACATGGGTCTTTTACGCGAACTATCGGCCACGCTCACGATTAATTTATCCACCAAATGGCTGGCACGGCGTATCAGGTGCAAATGCCCCTTGGTGATCGGGTCAAACGTGCCGGGATATATACCAATGCGTTGGGTCATGACATCGATCCTTTTCAAAACTTCACCCGGATATACGGAAGCGCCATAGGAAGAAGTCGTTGCTGGGTTACGTCGTCGAGATCGGCAAAACCCGTGACAACTCCGCGGCAGACAGAACTGCCGCACAGGCAGGTGACCTTCCATCCTGAATCATATTCGCTGGTGGCGTAATCAATCAGGAATTCTTCGCCAGCCTGAATATCACGCAAGGCATAATACCCCATGCCGTCCGGGGTAAAGGCCACATTGGGGTCACAGGCATGATTGATGTAATCATCAGGGCCGCCGGCGGCGATCAAAAATTTATCATCACCGATTTGAAGAATTCCCACCTCGATCGTGTCCATATCCACCTGATCCCGGCGCAGGACAGTTCCGGTCAGGGGCATCAGGCGCGTTCCCGCCGGCACATCCCCGGCGGCAAAAGCCCCCGTACCGGAAACGGGTGACTCGCGTACGTCAACCAGATCCGTCCGGTACATTGCCTCTGCGGTATCCGGAAACACGCGCGGTGCTGTCGAAGCAATCGGCATCGATTATTCTTCCAATCCTTCAGTGCCGTCCGCTTCGTTGACATCCTCTTCATCTTGAATAAGCCAAGCCACTGACACCACTTTTTCGCCTTCGGCCACTTTAAACAACGTGACGCCCTGTGCGCTTCGGCCGGTGAAACGAACGCCGGATACCGGCATCCGGATCATCTGCCCCGCTGAGGAGATCAACATCACCTGATGGGAGTCCGTGACCGGGAACGAGGCCACAACCTCACCCCCATTTTTCGCCGTTAATCCCATGCTGGTGACGCCTTGGCCGCCCCGACCTGTAATCCGGTATTCATACGCGGAAGTGCGCTTGCCAAAACCGCCATTGGTCGCCGTCAGGATGAATTGTTCCTTGGACTGAAGCTCCCGCAGGCGTTCCGGCGTCAGGGTGACTTCACCCCCCTCTTCCATTTCAACGCCTTCGTCATCCGCGCCACGGAGTTTATTGGCCATTTTCAAAAAGGCGTTGCGTTCTTCGGGGGTGGCATCCACATGTTTCAAAACAGACATGGAAATCAGTTCATCCCCTTTGGTAAGCTTAATCCCGCGCACACCGGTTGATGTCCGTCCAGAAAATACACGGATTTCATCGACGGGGAACCGAATGGCCTTACCCAGTTTTGACGACAGGATGATATCCTCGTCTGGCGCGGCAATCTTCACCGAGACCAGTTTTTCACCTTCCTCAAGTTTCATGGCGATCAAACCGCCTTTGCGTATGCTCTGGAAGTCTGTCAGTTTATTCCGGCGCACCGTACCCATGGAGGTTGCAAACATAATGTCCAAATTATCCCAGACATCCTCGTTTTCCGGCACCCGAAGATACACGGATATATTCTCTCCTTCGGCCAAGGGAAGTAAATTTACGAGTGCCTTGCCCCGCGATTGGGGAGAGGCCAGCGGTAATTGCCAGACCTTGATCTTGTGAGCGATCCCACGTGAGGTGAAAAAGATAATGGGCGTATGGGTTGAGGCCACAAACAAGTCAGAGACAAAATCTTCATCCTTCAGTGCCGTACCGGTTCGGCCTTTACCCCCTCGTTTTTGGGCACGGTAGGTCGATAACGGAACCCGTTTGATATATCCGCCATTGGTGACGGTGACAACCATGTCTTCGCGCTGAATCAATTCTTCGATGTCCATTTCGAATTCGGAATCAACCAAGGCTGTCCGGCGCGGGGTATTGAATTTCTCTTTAACATCGCGAAGTTCCGTGCGCATAACCTCTTGCATTTTTTCACGAGAGGCCAGAATTGCCAGATATTCGGCAATCGCATCCGTAATCTCGCGCAATTCATCGCCAATCTTATCACGCTCAAGACCGGTCAAACGATGCAGACGTAAATCCAAAATGGCCTTGGCCTGAATTTCGGACATTTGATAGAAACCCTGCTCATCCACAAAATATTCAGGATCATCAATCAAGGCAATTAAGGGTGAAATATCCTTGGCTGGCCATTTTTTGGCCAACATGGATTCGCGGGCTTCTTGGGGGTCTTTGGCTGAGCGGATCAAGGCAATAATTTCATCAATATTCGCGACCGCCACAGCAAGCCCAGCCAAGATATGGGCACGTTCCCGCGCTTTGCCCAATTCAAACACCGTTCTGCGGGTGATGACTTCTTCGCGGAATTTAATGAAGGCCGAAATAAAATCTTTCAGCAAAAACATTTTAGGACGGCCATGGTCGAGCGCGACCATGTTGCATCCGAAAGAAGTTTGAAGTGCGGTATGTTTGAACAACTGGTTCAAGACCACATCGGCCACGGCGTCTTTTTTCAAATCAATAACAATCCGAACACCTTCACGGTCTGACTCGTCGCGGATTTCAGAAATACCTTCGACAATTTTCTCGCGGGCAACCTCCCCCAAACGTTCCAGCAATTTGCCTTTATTGACCTGATACGGTACCTCATGGACGATCAATGACTCACGTCCGCCGGCTTTTTCCTCAACAGATGTTTTGGCACGCATCATCACTGACCCGTGACCTGTGTGGTACGCACTTCGGATACCCATCTTGCCCAAAATCTGACCCCCCGTCGGGAAATCAGGCCCGGGGATAATGTCGTTCAGTTCATCCGTTGAAATATCCGGATTGTCGATATAGGCAAGGCACCCGTCAATGACCTCCCCCAGATTATGCGGGGGGATATTGGTGGCCATCCCGACAGCAATACCCCCGGCGCCGTTCACCAGCAAATTGGGGATACGGGCGGGAATGACTTCGGGTTCCTTTGTGCTCTCGTCGTAGTTGGGGTGAAAATTGACAGTATCCTTGTCGATATCATCAAGTAGCGCTTCGGCCGCTTTGTTCAAACGCGATTCTGTGTAACGCATCGCGGCAGGCGGATCGCCGTCCATTGATCCAAAATTTCCCTGCCCGTCAATCAACGGCAAACGAAGTGAGAAATCCTGCGCCATCCGCACAAGCGCGTCATAGATCGCCTGATCACCATGGGGGTGGTATTTACCCATGACATCCCCGACGATGCGCGCCGACTTGCGGTAGGCTTTATCGGACGTATATCCGCCTTCGCGCATCGCATAAAAAATGCGGCGGTGAACAGGTTTTAGCCCATCACGGACATCCGGAAGCGCCCGGCTGACAATCACGCTCATCGCGTAATCGAGATAGGATTGCTTCATTTCATCTTCGATGGTCACCGTCGGTTGTGACGGTGTAGAGGCGGCCATATCGGTCATCATATTCCCTTTAGTGAATCTATGCCTGAAACTAGCAAAATCACCCCGTTATCACAAGGAAATAGCGGCCATTCAGCCTGTGTTTTCAAGGGATAAAACGACTAAAAAGATTAACGCCCGGTACGCACCTGAATCAAGGCCTGATCCAGCATTTTGGTCATGACAGGTTGAAGCATTTCGGCGTAATCCCCTGTCTTGGCCGAAACGGCACGACCTTCGGGGGAGCCATAAAAATCAACCATTTTTTGAAGTTCAGGCACGGTAAAAATCTTAGCCATGGCCGCGATGGATTCTTCTTCTAATTGATCGTACTTAATCGCCTTGCGCATCCCGGCCTTAAACGCGGCGCGTTCTTCTTCGGGGAAGCTTTGAGCGGCAACATCCAACGCTTCTTCAACTTTAGGTCTCACAGGCCAGATATCGTGCATTTTTTCGGCCAAGGCCACACGCTGATCCATATCCGGCGAACCTGCCGGGGTTTCGGCAAGCGCAGGTTCTGCGGGCTTTTCCTGCGCCGCCACAGGCAGGGTTAAGCACGAGAGCAAAAGGACGAGCGCAAGTTTTTTCATGATACCAGTATATCTAAAAAGGGATTTCGTCTTCAAGTTCGTCCACAGGTGCCGGACGTTTGGAGGAGCCACCGGAAGATCCAGAAGACATCGGTGCCTCATAATCTGGTCCGCCATTATTATTGCTATACCCGCCCCCTTGGCCACCGCCTCGAGAGTCCAGAAGCGTTAATTCACCGCGATAGGCTCGCAACACAACCTCGGTTGTATACTTGTCCTGACCGTCTTTATCTTGCCATTTACGGGTTTCAAGCGCGCCTTCCAAATATACTTTTGAACCTTTTTTCACATAGCTTTCGATTATTTTGACCAACCCTTGATTCCAAACCGAAACACGGTGCCACTCTGTCTTTTCTTTTTTCTCGCCGGACGTTTTGTCTTTCCAACTTTCGGATGTCGCCACAGAAAAAGAAGCGACTTTATCGCCCGATTGCATGGAACGAATTTCCGGGTCTTGACCTACATTACCGACCAGAATGACTTTATTGACGCTACCTGCCATGTGATTTTCCTTATGCGCTAAATGATCATGAATAAAGCCGTTATAACGGGTTCATAAAACTCTGTCACGCGCCCAAAAAAAATTGTCCCCTTGTTGTTTCAAGGGAACAATTCTTATGTTTTCTATGACAACTAAGCCGCAGCTTTATATTCAACCTGTTCGGCGGCCAAAGCCTTTTGATAGGCCGGGCGGGTACTAACGGCTTTCAGCAAGGCTTTGGTTTTGGCACCCATCGTGAACGGATAGCCCAAAAAGCCCCAGTTCGCGATAACCGTCACCAAAATATCACCCGCGGTCATCGTATCCCCACACAGGTAAGGCTTGCCGGATTTTGCCAGATGGTCTTCAATTTGATCCCACATAGCCTGAATCTGCTGGCAGGCTTTTTCAAATAATTCTGGTGCGCCACCGTTCTTTTTCACAAAAGAAGCCTTGCTATACCCGACGTGAAGTGAGGCGTTGGCATACATCAACCATTGAAGCGCCATAGCCCGATCCCATCCCGAAGCAGGCATGAGTGAAGACGCGTGCGTGTCGCACAAATAAGTGATAATCGCCCCACCTTCCAAAAGTGGCTTACCGTCCACGACCAGCACTGGCACCTGATTACGCGGATTAACCTGATGTAATTTGGGGTCAGCATTCGGCACGCCAATCGCAGATTTAATTAGTTCTACAGGCTGGTTCATTTCATTGAGCACCACATGAACCGCCATAGAACATGCGCCGGGGGAGTAATAAAGTTGATACATCATCTGTTCCTTTCACATTGAAGCATGATTGCCTTAACCATGTAGCCATTCGCTATAGGATAACAAGGGGGATATCTCCATATTGTAATTTATATAATTAATACAATAACTTATCAAATTATTTGATGACACCTTAGTTTGTCAGAAAACTATTTAATTTATTATGAAAATAATTTATAATATGTGTCATGAAAAAATCGCCGCTCGCTGTTAAAGACCCTTTTCGTCATGCTGGCGGTCTGCCAACCAAAGATTTTCCCGATTTCAAGCAGACGAACGCTCGTCACCTTCGTGCGCTGGCCGTAGGAAAAGTTTTTTCAACAGAAGATATCGCCAAACTATTGAGAGAAATCAAAAAACTCCAGAAACAAAAAGATGAACTTGAAAAATTAGCGAATACTGACGCCCTGACAGGGCTTAATAACCGCCGGGTTTTTAATAAAACCCTTCAGCGTATGACAGATGAAATAAATCAGGAAATGCGTCAAGATGATCGCCGGACACGCGGCCAAGCCCCCCGTCAAACCCCGATTAAGGATTTTGCCTTGATCCTGATGGACCTGGATGGGTTCAAAGTCGTGAACGATACATTCGGCCACGACTTTGGAGACCGCGTCTTAAAGGGTGTGGCAAAACTTATTTTAGGCAAATCCATCCGACCCAGTGACTTTTTGGCGCGTATCGGGGGCGAAGAATTCGCCATCATCGTCCCGGCGATTGGCGATGTACCGCCTGAAGTGGCCATCAAATCCATTCTTGACCGTATTGAAGTCAAACGACAAAAAACCTTCATTCCAACCGGACGGGGGGATTATCTATCCATTGGCATTAGTGCCGGGGTTCACTATGCCCGTCCGGGTGATACGGTTGAGGATATTTTCAAAAGCGCGGATAGCAAGCTATATGAAGCCAAAGACGCCAAAGGAGAAGCCCGCCGAGTTTTGAAATTGTCGTCATCCCCTGCTCCGGGGGGCTCGGTACCTTCTCCATAACTTCTGGACTTTTGGCTTCTTGGCACCATATAACAGGACATGCTGAAAACCCTGTCCATCCGCGGCGCGCGTGAACATAACCTGAAAAATATATCCGTCGATATCCCCCGGGATAAACTGGTTGTCCTCACGGGATTATCCGGGTCAGGAAAATCATCACTGGCGTTTGATACCATTTATGCCGAAGGACAAAGGCGGTACGTTGAATCCCTCTCGTCCTATGCTCGTCAGTTTCTGGAAATGATGCAAAAGCCGGATGTGGATTCCATCGAGGGCTTGTCGCCAGCGATATCGATTGAGCAGAAAACAACCTCTAAAAATCCACGTTCTACCGTAGGAACCGTCACAGAGATTCATGACTATATGCGTCTTTTATGGGCACGTGTGGGGGTGCCCTACTCCCCGGCAACGGGTCTGCCAATCGAAAGCCAGACGGTCTCTCAGATGGTGGATCGGATCATGGAGATGAAAGACGGCACCAAGCTTTATATCCTCGCCCCCATCGTCCGGGGACGTAAAGGGGAATATAAAAAAGAGTTTAAGGAACTTCAGGCCAAGGGTTTTCAGCGCGTCAAAGTGGATGGCACCTTGCATGATATTGATGCCGTGCCTGAACTCAATAAAAAATTGAAACATGACATCGAAGTGGTAGTTGACCGACTGGTGATCCGGAATGATTTGGGCAACCGTTTGGCCGATTCAGTTGAAACAGCTTTGCGCCTTGCAGACGGTTTATGCATTGCCGAAAATGCCGATACCAGCGTTCAAACAATTTTTAGCGAAAAATTCGCGTGTCCTGTTTCAGGATTCACAATCGCCGAAATTGAACCCCGCCTTTTTTCGTTTAACTCCCCCCACGGAGCATGCCCGACCTGTGATGGGTTGGGGATGAAACGGTATTTTGATCCGGCATTGATTGTCCCTGACCCGTCTTTATCCCTTGAAGAGGGCGCGATTGTGCCGTGGGGCGGTGCTTTTGGGACATATTATCTTCAGGCAATGGAATCGGTGGCCAAACACTATGGGTTTAAAATCACTACGCCCTGGTCACGCCTGAAAAAAGAACATCAGAATTTGATTTTATATGGCACGGGCGATCAGGTGATTTCCACCACTTACCAAAGTAAAAATGACAGCACGTGGAAAAGCAATAAACCATTCGAAGGTGTCATTAAGAATTTAGAGCGGCGTCTGCTGGAAACCGATAGTAATTCCCAGCGGGAAAAACTGGAGGAATATTTAAACTTCAGTGAATGCGATTCATGCCACGGGGCGCGGTTAAAACCCGAAGCACTGGCTGTCAAAATTGACGGAAAGCATATCTCCGAAATTTCCGAGATGAGTATCGAAGATGCTCAAGCATGGTTTGCCACGCTTCATAAAAAACTTAAAAAACAACAATTTCAGATTGCAGAAAAAATCCTCAAAGAAATTAATGAACGTCTTAATTTTTTGATGAATGTCGGCCTTGAATACCTCACCTTATCACGTTCTTCTGGCACGCTGTCGGGCGGGGAATCACAACGTATTCGTCTCGCCTCACAAATCGGGTCGGGCTTGACGGGGGTTTTGTATGTGCTGGATGAACCCTCCATCGGACTTCATCAACGTGACAATAACCGACTTTTGGATACGCTTCGGCATTTGCGCGATATCGGCAATACGGTTTTGGTGGTTGAACATGATGAAGATGCCATCCGCACAGCCGATTATTTAATTGATATGGGACCCGGGGCGGGTGTTCATGGCGGAACGATTGTCGCCGAAGGCACCCCCGAACAGGTGATGAAATCCAGGCATTCCATCACGGCGGATTACCTGACCGGGCGCAAACATATCCCGGTACCTGCCGCCCGGCGAAAAGGTAAAAAAGGACAGTCTCTGAAAATCACAGGGGCCAGCGGCAATAATTTAAAGAACATTTCGGCTGACATCCCCTTAGGGACGCTGACCTGCGTCACGGGGGTATCGGGTTCGGGTAAATCGACCTTTACGATTGATACGCTTTTTCGTGCCGTCTCCTCGCGTCTGATGGGGTCGCGGGAACAGCCCCTGCCCTTCAAGGATATCAAGGGACTGGAATTTTTGGACAAGGTCATTGATATCGACCAATCCCCGATTGGGCGAACACCCCGTTCCAACCCGGCCACCTATACAGGTGCCTTCACCCCCATCCGGGAATGGTTTGCCGGATTACCTGAAGCCAAAGCCAGAGGATACGGCCCCGGACGTTTTTCGTTCAACGTCAAAGGCGGGCGGTGCGAAGCGTGTGAAGGCGACGGGGTCATTAAAATTGAAATGCACTTCCTACCGGATGTCTATGTCACATGCGAGAGTTGCGGTGGCAAAAGATATAATCGTGAAACGCTTGAGGTGAAGTTTAAGGATAAATCCATCTCCGATGTTTTGGATATGACCGTTGAAGAAGCGGCAGAATTTTTCAAGGCGGTGCCGTCTATCCGTGAAAAGATGCAAACACTGATTGATGTTGGCTTGACGTATATCAAGGTGGGACAACCGGCCACTACCTTGTCCGGCGGCGAAGCTCAGCGGGTTAAGCTTTCCAAGGAACTCTCCAAACGCTCAACCGGGAAGACCCTTTACATTTTAGATGAACCGACGACGGGTCTGCATTTTGAAGATGTGCGCAAATTGCTTGAGGTGATTCATAAACTAGTCGATCAAGGCAACACTGTTGTGGTGATCGAACATAATCTTGAGGTGATTAAAACCGCAGATTGGATGATTGATATCGGCCCCGAAGGCGGTAACAAAGGCGGTCAGATTGTGGCCATCGGCACCCCCGAAGATATTTTGAAGGTGCCCGCCAGTTATACCGGCCAATATCTCAAGCCGTTGCTCAAGACCGACACAAAACGTAAGGCGGGGTAAGATAAGACGGGATAAGAAAAGATGGTGCGGGTGGTCGGACTCGAACCGACACATCTTGCGATACCAGATTTTGAGTCTGGCGCGTCTACCAATTTCACCACACCCGCATATGATATGGTCGTTAAGACAGGTTTACTTTCTAGTCCATCAGCGTATAAAAATCCATGGAAAATTATAGCCCCGATTCTGCCCCTTCTTCGGATACCAGCCCCCCCCGGCCGTTAAGCGCCCTGTTACAGGAAATTCATGGGCGTTTTTCGACGCAAACCCATATGACGATTGCCGAATTGCTTGAGGCCTTTCATGAGCGCGGATTTGGTTTTTTTCTGTTTTTAATCTCCCTTCCGGCGGCTTGGCCGTTCCCGGGGCTGGGGCTCCACCAGATTGCCGGTATCCCGCTCGTGGTACTGTCTTGGCAAATGATGGTGGGGAACCATACACTCTGGCTCCCGGACAAATTCAAGTTATATCAAATGGAAACAAAGTTGTTTCTTAAGTTGATCTCTCACGCCATGCCGTGGGTTAAACGGTTTGAAAACATCACGAAACCCCGTCTTGCCTTTATGACATCACACCCGGGGTCGAATATCGTGGGGGTCATGGGTATTCTGATGGCCATCTGTATCACCGTGCCGTTTCCGTTTTCCAACACACTTCCGGCACTGTGTCTGGCGGTCATCGCCATCGGCTTATTGATGCGGGACGGGCTCGCCATCCTTTTGGGTACGATTATTGGCGGGGTTTGGAGCTTGATGATCTTTGGCCTGATTGCGTTCTTTGGTATGGAAGGGCTTAGCCTGTTGCATCAGGCTTTGACTTCTCTCTTTTAGAACCTTATTTTAAAAGAATGATCGCTTTCATTCACAATGTGTTATCCCGTCCGGAACGCGCCGCACTATCTTTCACGCTTGTGGCCGCGCTGGCTTTGGCGATGGCTTATACGGCGGAATATGTGTTTGGTCTGGCTCCTTGTATTCTCTGTCTTTATCAGCGGGTTCCTTATGCCGTGGTCATCGGCTTAGGGATTTTGGGTGCCCTCATCTCTCGGCGTTCTCCCTATGTGACCGGATGGATGATGGGGGGGATATCATTCAGTTTTCTGATCAATAGCTTCATTGCATTTTACCATACCGGGGTAGAACGTCATTGGTGGCGATCCCTGTTCGAAGGGTGCGCCGTACCTGAGATGGAAGGAAGCATTACGGATGTCCTCGCCAAAATAGAAGCCGCACCTGTTGTCAGGTGCGATGAAATTCCTTGGGCAGACCCCATTTTGGGTTTATCCATGGCGAATTATAATGTGGCGTTCTGTCTGGCGGCTTCTCTGGCGGCGATCTATTCAGCCCGGCTGATTATGCGCCGAGCAAGCTTGCAATCCCGCTGATCCCCATAAACAAACAGGCATAAAACAAATAGAATCCAATCGACTCTTTGAGGGTACGTTGCTTGGCAAAATTGAAGGGTTCTTTAAACATAGGGCGTTCCTTTTTCATCTATTTTTTTGAAATCTGGAATATCCCTAGAGATAATATGCAAAAAAGTCAATGTTTTTAGGTGTTTTTCATACCTTTTTGTGTGCCTGACATTCTGGATTTCAAGTAGAATGAGAGGTCTTGATATTACAGAGGCTTTTTTTCCATGATCATCGTCCATACCCGTCACGAACAGGGATGCACTACCGAAACCCTGCCTGCTGACGCCCCACTCCCGCAAGGTATTGTGTGGATTGACCTCAGATCTCCTACCCCGGAAGAATTGCAAACTGTTCAAAAACAATTCGGTATTGAAATTCCAAACAAGACGGAACGATGGAAGAACCATGTCATGAACCGTCTCTATGTCGAGGATGGGGTGGCTTTTATGACGGCCGCCCTGATCAGCAAAGCATCCAGCAAACATCCTCGAACCAGTGCGGTCACCTTCATACTTTCCCCCCGGTTTTTACTCACGTTGCATGAAATTGATCCGACGTCATTCAAAAACTTTGAAGATAGGTTGTGTAAGGCCAATGAACGTTTCCCGACAACGGCTCATCTTCTAGAAGGACTATTAGAAGAGATTATCACCCGTGTCGCGTATAATGCTGAATCTGTCGTAACATCGCTGGATAATCTTTCGCGAAGCATCTTTAATCATACCCCGTCTGAACAGGTGGGTAAGACGAAGAACATGTCCAAGCAAATGAAACATGTGCTCAGATCCTTGGGGGAAACCGCAGACCTGAATTCAAAAATACATGAAAGCCTGCACAGTCTCAGCCGCCTGATGGTTTATTTCAAAAAGCTTTCTGGATCAGATTCAGAACTGATCGCCGATATTGATATCTTAATTATGGACGCTTCGGCATTAACAACACAAAGTGCCTTTTTATCAGATAAAATCACCTTTCAACTGGATGCGACGTTAGGCATGATCAATATTGAACAGAACATCATCATCAAAATGTTTTCTATTGTGGCTGTGTTCTTTTTACCGCCCACATTGGTTGGCTCTCTCTATGGGATGAATTTTCATCACATGCCAGAACTGGACTGGACATGGGGATACCCATTCGCCCTGTGCCTTATGTTCGTGTCAGCCCTTATTCCTTTTTTATATTTTAGAAGAAAAGGCTGGATGTAGTCGTGATCAAAAAAGAACCGGGCGGATCGCGCCGCCCGGTCGTAAATCGTCTGTGATGAAGAATGTTACTTCTTCAGGGTTGTCAGCAAGGCAACCGGGATTAACCCGATCATCACGCTGGTCGTGTAGGCCAGATAGATGGCCACGCCCGCTACCAGAACCGAGAAAATATCGCTGGTCAGATTACGGCTGGTCAGGATCAGTCCTGAGACCATCATGACAAAGATCGAACCAATCAGCGTGTGAACTTCACCCCCGCTGAAGAAACCGCCGACTGTGCCATCGACCACACCAACCATCCCCAGAAAATGTACCAGCGTTGTCGAAAGACCGACAAGCAGGACAAGGGATAGGATGTAAAACCAAATGGCTTCACTGACCGTTCTGTGCGAACCAACATCAAGTATTTTACCAAACATGTGCAACCTCCTTTGTTGTGCGTTCATTTGGTACCAAATTACCGGGGCGAGCCTTCCTCTTCTGAATCCAGTTCGCTATCCCAGTAAAGAAAATCCCCCCAACTTGTGTGCAGAAAGTTCGGGGGGAATTTTCGTCCTTTATCCTGGAGTGCAAATACGCTCGGCGCGACCGGCTCTACCCTGGGGTACATGCCGCATTCATGCGGTAGGCGATGTCCCTTTTGGGTGTTGCACGTTCGGCAGGCCGTGACAATATTTGTCCAGGAAGTCTTGCCGCCACGTGATTTGGGCACCACGTGGTCGAATGTCAGGTCGGGGGTTTTGAAATGGTCGCCGCAATATTGGCAGTTCCATTCATCCCGTAAAAACACGTTAAATCGGGTAAAGGCCGGTCTTCGTGCCGAAGGTATGTATTCCTTCAGCACCAGAACACTGGGCAGTTTAAATTCGTATCCGGGGGATCTGACCACACGGTCATATTCATGAAGAACAGTTACTGAATCGCGGAACAAGGCGCGCACCGCATCCTGCCAAGACCATACCGACAAGGGGTAGTAGCTCAAGGGCCGGTAATCGGCATTTAACACCAGGGCGTTACATTGTTCCAAGGGCATTGTTCCTTCCATTCATCGCTCCTTTGTTCATACCCGAGAGGCTCCCGGGGGAGGCCTTTTGAGGGGGATAAACAAGGTCGTGAAGGCCTCGCGCTTGTAACTTCATCATACCACAAAAACCCTTGATTTTTAAGGGTTCGTCCCACGTTTTTATTGCAGTGCGGCGCGTGTAGGATTAGGCCAAAATATGTCATATACCACATATGGTTATGACACATGATATCTTGTGCAACTGCTTTAGGAACACTGCACAAATTTTTGAAAATTATAATTTTAAGACAAATTTTTGATCAAAAACTCTGCGGCGGACTCAATGCCGCGATCGTCAATGGTGTGATCAAGACCGGGGGCTGTGTGCCCCGCAACATCCCAGCCCTTTTGAGTCAAAATGTCGCGCGCCTGATGATAGGCAGAGACTGGCACGACCGAATCGGCCTCACCATGCACCAATAAAACAGGTAATTTATGCTTATCGGGGTCAGAAAGCTGATCTCCCCCGATCAAAGCACCTGAATATCCGATAACCCCGGCGATTTTTTGGGCACGGCGCGGGGCGGTATAAAGACTCATCATTGCGCCTTGCGAAAACCCGCCCAAAACAATGTTTTTATCTTCTAATTCATAAAGATCGCGCATTTTATTGATATATTCATTCAATATCGGAAATGCCGTTTCAGCCCCCCGAAGCATCGCGGAAGGATCGCGCGTCTGTAGCGAAAACCACTGATACGAATTTTCCATCCAAGGCGGGGACATATCGCACGGAAACGGGGCATCCGGGGACACAAAGACGGCACGCGGTAATGCCCGTTCCCAGTATCGCGCCAGACCAATCAAATCCTGCCCGTTTGACCCCAAACCATGGAGTAACACCACAAGGCTGGTCGGTTTTTCACCAGAACTGGGTGTATGTGTATAGGTTTTCAAATGGCTCATACTTTTGCGTAGCACAGACACCTGCCCTGCCCAATCTCTTTTTGAGGCTTGCCTTTTGACGTCAGGGGGCGTAGTAGATGATAATCATTCTTAACTAACGATCCAATAACGTCAGGAGTTCCCCCATGTTCGAAACCACACTGATCACCTTCCGCGAAGGTTTAGAAATGTTTTTGATCATTGCGATCATGCTGGCGTATTTGGCCAAGACAGGCCGGGCGCATCTTTTTTCGCCAGTGTATTGGGGGGTCGCCGCGGCCGTGCTGATTAGCCTGACAACAGGATGGCATATCGCCGAATTGGCGGAAGATCCATACATGGAAGGCGGTTTAGCGATTGCGGCCGGCATTATGGTGGCGTCATTCACATGGATGATGATGAAGAATGCCAAAAATATCCGTCAGCATATCACGGCCGGTATTGACCGTCAGGCCGAGCGCGCCGGAAAAGGGGCATTTGTGGGGGTTTTTATCTTTACCGTCCTGATGATCGCGCGCGAGGGGATGGAAACCGCCATGATGCTGGGCTCACTCTCCGGCACTATTAATGCCGGGGATATGCTGTTTGGGGCAATTATGGGTTTTGCCTCGGTTGGGGTGATTGGATATTTGTGGGTCAAGCAAAGCGCATCTATCAACCTGAAAGTGTTCATGCAGGTGACAGGTATTTTCTTGATGTTGTTCTGTGTCCACCTGTTTATGTACGGCTTCCACGAATTAACCGAAGTCAACGCCGTGCCTTTCATTGACAATTTCTATTGGCACAATCTGACAGAGCCTTTTGAACCCGGCGAATTCATCGGCAACCTGATGACGGCAGGGCTTTTGGTGGTGCCCGCGGGATGGATTATCTTTAACTATTTCCGCCACCGCTTATATGCTACGGACAATGCTGCAGCAGAGTAAAATCAACGAAACTCCCGATCATCATCCTGAATTGACTCGGTAGAAGTAGTTATCTCATAAGAATCATCATTGGAATTAACAATATTCGCAAAGATGTCTGATCTACATGTGTACGTCCTTTGATACTCTTTATCCCATGGGCCGTAATCTACCTCACAACTAAAATAACCATTGAGTTCACGTTGCGTAGGAATATACTCAACTAATCCGCTCCTGATTGACTTCAAAGTACCCATTGGAATGTATAAGTTAACATCATTTGGCGCACCAACTATTGCCCTCCCACTTAACACAAGATTGATATTCTTAACCCTAACCTTCAGAGGTGAATTACTTAAATTTTGTATACCCAAAAGAAGTGCAATTCCTGATTTATTTTGATGACTAATATGATTATTAGGAAACTTAAAAATACTTAAAGCAACCGAAGTAATGGCTAAAGAATAGGCACAATCATGCACAATCTTAACTGGTCTTGGTTTGTTTAAATTTTTAATAATAATAATGCCTATTAAAGTCCATAAAGAGACAAAGAAAACTATTAAACCTGCTTGAACATCATTACGGCTAAAAATATCTACGGCAAAAGACCAAAAACTCACTATAAACGCTAGAATTGTACTCACTACAAACGGCCAGTTTGTTGTCAAGAGAGTTATAAGAGTTGGTACTGAATACCATTTTTCTTTTTTTGTCATATTGTATTTCCAATTTACTAGTTTTTCTACACTATGTTGCTTATAGTTTACAAATGCAATACGACATTATTCACATTGCCGGTAAACCCCATGTTCTGGTGCCCCTACATGATTTTACTGTCATGAAGAACGGCACCGAAGGCGCGCATCTTCCGGCGGATGTGCGGGATGAACTGACCCTAAGGCAAAAAACACCGCTCAAGATTCTGCGTAAATTCCGAGGCCTGACGCAAGATGAACTGGCCAGTGCGACGGGACTCTCACGTCCTTACATCACCGAAATCGAAACAGGCCGGAAAGAAGGGTCCATCCGTGCTCTGAAATCCATCGCCAATGCCCTGGGCGTTTCCATGGAATTGCTGGTCTAGCGTTTTAATCCGCCCAGCACCCCGCGGATCAATTCCCGCGCAATGGTGCGCCCGATAGATGATGTGGCCGCCCGTACCATGGATTTAACGGCGGCTTCGCCCATGGTCTCGCGTGTGCGGCCTCCTGATTTAGGAGCGGATGTTTTGGCGCTGGTTTGCGCCTTTTCGGCTTGGCTGGCGGCATGTTCGGCCTTGGCTTTTAACACTTCATACGCGCTTTCCCGATCCTGAACGGCGGCATATTTATCCCCCATCCCGTCCGACATCATGGTCAGTCGGTGTGCTTGTGCGCTGGCGACGCCTAATTTAGACGCCGGCGGACGGATCAAGATCCGCTGAACGATCGATGGATTACCCTTGTCTTCAAGGGTGGATACCAATGCCTCTCCCACCGCCAGATCCGTGATCGCCGTTTCCACGGCAAAATCCGGGTTCGCCCGATAGGTCACAGCGGCATTTTTTATAAATTTTTGTTGCTGGGGCGTAAAAGCACGTAATGCATGTTGCACTCTGTTTCCCAACTGTCCCAAAACAGAGTCTGGTATGTCTTGTGGGTTTTGTGTCACAAAATAAATACCCACCCCTTTTGACCGGATTAACCGAACAACTTGCTCAATTTTATCACTTAAGGCCTTGGGGGTATCATCAAATAATAAATGGGCTTCGTCGAAAAAGAAAACCAACTTGGGTTTTTCGCTATCCCCGGCTTCGGGCAGGTTTTCAAAAAGTTCTGCGAGCAACCACAACAAAAACGTGGCATACAGCCGCGGCGACGCCATTAACTGTTCGGCTGACAGGATATTGATATACCCCCTACCATCGGCATCAGTGCGAATAAAGTCATTCAGATCAATGGCGGGTTCGCCAAAAAATTGATCTGCACCCTGATCTTCCAGCCGAAGCAAGGCTCGCTGGATGGTGGCAATGGACGGCTTGCTCACCTGACCATATTCCTTGGATATCTCGGCGGCGTGATCATGCACCGCATTCAGCAACGCCCGAAGATCCTTAAGATCCAGTAACATCAAACCCTGTTCGTCGGCATAACGAAAGGCGATATTCAAAACCCCTTCCTGCGTATCATTTAATTCCAACATGCGGGAGAGCAAAAGTGGGCCGATTTCAGAAATCGTTGTTCGAACCGCGTGGCCTTTTTTGCCAAACACATCCCAGAACGTGACAGGAAATGCCTTAGGACGATAATCCGTGAGCTTGATAGTCTCAGCCCGCTTGACCAGAAAATCAGGCAGGGTTGACGGCTCACATATCCCTGATAAATCACCCTTCACATCAGCCATAAAAACAGGTACACCTGCATTCGAAAAGCCCTCGGCCAACACCTGAAGCGTGACGGTTTTCCCTGTCCCCGTTGCCCCGGCAATGAGTCCATGCCGATTAGCCCACTTCAGGTCAAGAAACTGTTTTTGATCCGGATTGCCCGTGACGGAACCCATATAGATGTTAGAAAAATTTTGTGTCATGCCTTATTAAAAAGCATATTCCTGATCGTGCCGCAATGAAGGAATAGCAGAGCGTGCCTTGGCGACCTGATCCATATCTAAATCCGCCATAATAAAAGTCGGCTGGTTTTCGGCCTGCGCCAATATATCGCCCCATGGTGATATGATCATCGAATGTCCCCATGTGCCGCGCCCGCCCTCATGCACACCGCATTGGGCAGGTGCCAGAACATACGCCCCGTTTTCGATAGCGCGGGCACGCAATAAGGTTTTCCAGTGTGCTTGCCCGGTAGGAACCGTAAAGGCGGCGGGCACGGTTAAAATTTGCGCGCCTTTTTGAGCGAGGGTGCGATACAAGGCAGGGAATCGAACGTCATAACATATGCTCATCCCCACCAAGGCCTCACCGATATTCGCGATGACGGCCTCAGTCCCGCGTTGATGCGTATCACTTTCCCGGTATATATCGCCATTTGGCAAAACAACATCGAACATATGAATTTTATCGTAGGTCGAAATAATATGCCCGCGCGGTGAAAACAAAAATGACCGATTAGCCAGTTTATCTTGACCCACCCAGATGGAAGACAAGGAACCGATGCATAAATAGACCGATAATTCTTCGGCCAGCGCCGCATAAAAATAAACGCAGGGATGTTCATCCTGAACAAACGCCTCGGCAAATTTACCGGCCTTGTCCGCCCGCATGCGGCAGGTATTTTCAGGCGTGACAATAAAACCTGCCCCCTGGCCAGCGGCTGTGCGTATCAAATGTTCCGCCTCCTCTCGGCTTTCGGCCAGTGAGGGTTTCGCATTGGTTTGGATACAGGCGGCTTTAATCACATTATCCCTTGAGCAAAGAATCTAGCTCACCTTTGGCGTTCAGCGCATATAAATCATCGCATCCGCCAATATGGCGATCTCCGATAAAAATCTGCGGTACAGAACGACGTCCGGCGGCGCGTTGCATCATTTTGTTTCTTAAGTCTTCATCATCAGACACATCTATTTCTGTGACTTTAACCCCTTTGCTCTCAAATAAAGCCTTTGCCCGAACACAATAGGGGCATATTTTGGTGGTGTACATTTCAATATTTGGCATGAATATCCCTTTTCTTTTAAGATACTCAAATCCATATAGATCGTCACCATGAAAACAAAAGAGCCAGAACAAAAAAACAATTTCGACGTGGCCATTGTCGGGGGGGGCATGGCGGGGCTGGTGCTGGCCTGTCTTCTGGGACAGTCTGGTTTTTCAGTATGCGTCGCGGATGCCGAAGACCCGCGGCATTTTGCGATCCCCAGCGGGCGAACCGTGGCGTTAATGGGGGGATCAATCGATATCATCAAGGCAACGGGAATTTGGCCAAATATTATCAATGACATCTGCCCTTTAGATGTGCTTCGGATTATTGATGATAGTGCCGGGCATGTTTCGCCGCTTCGGATTGATTTTAAGCCTGAGGATATCGGCCGATCTTCTTTTGGGTATAATATACCGCACCATGTCTTGAAACCTGCGTTGATCCAGCGCCTCAAGGCTATGGGGAATATCTCTTATCTTCCTAAAACCAGCGTGTCACATATTGCCGTATCGCCCGCCCGTGTCACGTTGACAACAGATAACGGGATTTTCACGGCGCGTCTGGTGATTGGAACGGATGGTAAAAAATCAATCGTACGTCAGGCGGCGCAGATTGAATTAGATAAAAAATCCTATGGCCAGACGGCCATGACCTGTCTCATTCGCCATACACGCCCCCATCATAACACCTCGGCCGAACATCACCGCCCCGGGGGGCCTTTCACCTATGTGCCGTTGCCGGGAAATATCTCAAGCATTGTGTGGGTTGAAAAGGACGAGGATATCCCTGCCTATCTTAGCTTGAAAAAGCAGGATTTGGAGCGCGCGATCCAAGACAGAAGTTTGGATGCGCTGGGGCGTGTCACCTTGATGACCGATCCACAATCATGGCCTTTGGTCACGCTCACGGCGCAAAAACTCATCGCCCCCAGAATAGCTCTGGCCGGTGAAGCCGCTCATGCCTTTTCACCGATTGGCGCGCAAGGATTGAACCTGTCGTTACGTGACGTCGCAGTACTGGCAGAAATCTTGACGGATTCAGCACGCCTTGGCGAAGATATCGGGGATTTACTCGTTCTTTCCCGGTATCAATCCCGGCGTCAAACGGATATCCAGACCCGAACATGGGGGGTCAACAATCTCAACCGTATGGTGAGCAATGATACCGAATTCCTGCGGGGGTTACGGCGCACAGGGTTAAAAACGCTGGCGCGTTTTCCAACCTTGCGTCAGGTGATGATGAAAGAAGGTCTATCACCCCTCACCGGGCACATCCGGCTCATGCAGGAGAGTGCTTTATAATCTCTGCTCTTACACATCCAGTGTTTGGGGTTTAATGACACGCGCCAAGGTTAACACATTCACCTGCCCTGCCCCGGCGGCCCTCAAGGCCTGCGCACATTCCTTGACCGTTGATCCCGTGGTATAGACATCATCAATTAAAACAATATTTTTACCTTTAATATATTCTTGAAATTGAGGCCGGACGATAAAGGCCGCCCTCACGTTACGGGCGCGGTCTTTGGCTTTCAAATGACCTTGAGTGGGGGTGGCTCTCTGCCGTGCCAGCGCCGACAGATGAACCGGAATATTCATGTCTTTACCCAAGGCCTGTGTCATCAGGGCGGATTGATTATATCTACGCCGAAGCAAGCGGGTCCAATGAAGCGGCACCGGGATTAATATATCCGCCTGTGCCCAAAAAGGTGCGCCCGCCATTTTCAGCCACGGGACAAACGCATGAACATTCTGTGTCTGATCCCCATGTTTGAACCCCAAAATCAGATCACGTGACGTATCTTCATACACTAGTGCCGAACGGGCGTGGTCATAGGGTGGACGATCCGTCAAGCACGCCGCACATAACATGCCTTGTGCGTCGATCGTAAAATCGAAAGGCACACCACAGGCCGAACAGACAGGGTCGCTGATGAAAGATAATTTTTTCCAGACAGACGGCGACAACATCCCGGGCGAATCCACGCATTCCCCCGATAACGGGCATCTGGGGGGCAGAACTATATCAATCAGGGCATTTATTTTCATAATATTAAATATTTATATCATTTTGGCTTTAGAAAAAATCATATCATGTAAAGCCCACATACATATTCAGATTCAGATTTACTTTTTGACCTTACTCTCCTTATATAAAAAGACATAAAAAAATTAATAAGCATCGTCAAAAAAACGGTCATAAGGGGTGATCAGACGCGAACATGATCAAGGTGAAAACCATTCGCGAAAAAATGGAACGCGTGGCACCGGGCTCCGCGGATATCTCTTCTGTTGACGATCCTGCGGCGGATATTTCCTCTCTCTCCCCTTCTACCTCATCGCCGCTCCCGGCTGTGGATATTCCAAATTCTGTGGCGCGCAGTGCGTGGTTCATCATGGCACACTTGGTGTTGGAAAACGGCTCGCGTATTCTGGATGCTGGCTGTCACGAAGGCATGCTGACCTATGCCATGGCGGTCATGAACCCCCAGATGAAATTTATCGGCATTGACCGGGATAAAAAAGCCATCCGCAAGGCACAGGATCTCTTTACGCTTCCCAATCTTCAATTTATCTGCGGGGATATTCACGATAGTTTCGTTCCTAAAAACTCTCTGGATGCCATCGTCAATAATTTTACCTTGTATGAAGTCTACTCATCTTCGGGATGCAGTGAAAAAACGGTTCATATGCTGTTGGAACGTCAATATGACATGCTCCGTCAGGGGGGACAGTTATTGATTCGTGACCATGCCCGTCAATCCGAAGATCTGGTTTTGATTGAAATGCCCGATAAACCCGGCGGCCAAACCATTGCCGATATGTCGGAATCGGACTTATTGATACGTTATTCAGAACAGGCACGCCCCCGGGATGATGAAAATTGCCGTGGTTTTTATCTCGAAGAACTTCCGGCACGCTTCCCGCGCACACGTTTATTCCGCCTTCCAGCAAAATGGGCACATGAATTTGTCCTACGTAAAAACAACCGCGATGCGTGGGAAACAGAACTTCAAAAAGAATATGCTTTTTTCACTGGTCAAGAATTCCGCCGTACGTTAAATGGCCTTGGTATGCGGGTGCTGTATACAGCACCACATTGGGATCCACAAATTATCAAAAACAGATTTGATAAAAAATTTAAACTTCTCTCTGAAGAAGGAACACCGCTAGGCCCCCCTCCTACCAGCTTTATGGCTCTCGCGACAAAGAATCCTGAGCGTCAATCTCTGGTGCTTCAGGAACGCAAGCCTTCCAAAAAATCCCAATCCAGTTTTAGAATTTCGGCCATGCGCGATGACGTCACCGGACGCTTGCTGGATGTTGTCTTCCGTGGCGTCGAAACGACTGAAATTCTACCTTACCGGGTGACAGACACAGGCACCTTAAATGTGTTTGTGCATGAAGGCATCCCACGGTGCATTACAAATGCTGTGCCCCGGGGCGTCCCCAATCTGGACGGTAAAAGATGGTCAGGTCATATGATCGAAGCCTTGGCTGTACCGCAACACATACTGCATGACATGAAGCCAGGGGACATGAGATCTTTGCTTCATTTTTGTCAGGATTATTTGGGACTTAAGCCTGACATGGGAACATCCCTTGAAGACGGTCCCGGCTTTTATCCTGCGCCTGATAGTATTGATGAGCGTATTGAAACCAAATATCTGCGCATTGATGCCCACAGCCGAAGTCATTCGCCACCGCCTGTCATTGATGACCTACAGGGATTTTCGACACGCGGCCATTTAAAAGAAATTGATGCACAAATCATTCTGAACGCCATAGGTGTGGGATTAATCCCGTCCAGCCGCCTTGAAATACAGATACTGGCACTGTATCAAAAAATGAATATCCCCTATCAATCCTGGACAGAAACACCGCTTATTCTTCAAGAAGAGCAGATCGAAGAGACAACAAAACTGGATGAAATTGTCCGTAATCTTGCAATGAAGGATCATCGGTTTAAGGAAGTACGCGGCAATGCCGGACAATTGAAAACCATACAATCCGTCTTTGTGGACGAAGGCCAAACGCAAAGTGGCGGCATTACAGGACTTGCCTCAAAGGATATGAGTTTTGTGATCCCACAACAAGAAAGCCTGAATGTGGCGGTCGTCCTTCCACTGACCAAAAAAATCAATGGCGAGGTGATGGCGGGCGTGATTGAACAGTTTTTACCTGTTCCCCAACGATATAAAGGTAACGGATATATTCTAACCTGTCCGTCGCTGGCATTGCCTAAAGACATCACCAATATGGAACTGGCGCGGAAATATATTGCCGAAAAATTCGAAGTTCAGATCGACTGTGTATCAAAAATGGGTGAAAGCTATTTCTGTCATGCAGGTGTAACACCCCGGCGAATTTATCCCTTTGCCGTCAGTACGGCCGGATCAACTGGCTGGCGGAAGATAGGGCGCACACATGGGCCTACGAAATACTGCCCCCTCTATCACTTAAATGAACTTTTATATCTGGATAATTATTACAGCTTTATGCGTGTGGTTGCCCTCGCCTATCGCTCGGGACTTGGGCTGAACAGTGAACACAGCCCTCGGTCTGATTTTACTTATTCGCGTGTCCAAGCGCTTAGTCAGCCTGTAGCGCTTAAGGCATCAGAAGTTGACACATTTCATCGCCCCTTCGAAAACAGCCCACCCGGCCGATAATGACCCCTCTTTTTTCCCTCTCTGCACTGCGTCAGAATAAAATTCGGGCAGAATCTCGCTTTTGCCAATATGATTTTCTTCATCGCCGGGTACTCAATGAAATGCTGTCGCGTCTGGATATGGTCAAACGTTCTTTCGAACATATCCTGATGGTGGGTATGCCAGATCTGGCACCACAGATAGAATCTAAATTTGATTGCCCCGTGACGGTGCTGGATCTGTCTCCTCGCTCTACGGTGATCGGTACACCTGATTACCTACCCTTTGGAGCGGGGCGATTTGATCTGATTCTATGCCCGCTCTCTCTGCATATCTTAAATGATGTACCGGGGGCGTTCTGGCAACTCCGGCAGAGTCTAAAACCAGATGGGTTTTTTATGACAGCACTTATGGGGGGGGAAACGCTTTGGGAATTGCGAACGGCACTTTCCCAAGCTGATATGGAACAAGGGGGCGGGCTGGCGCGCCGTCTTGCCCCCCTGATCTCGCTTCAGGACATATCCGCCCTCATGCAACGGGCACAATTTACCTTACCCGTTGTAGATCATGAAAAAATCACTGTGACCTATGCTGATCCTTTAAAACTGATCCATGATTTGCGGGGCATGGGTGAAGGGAACCCCTTCTCGCCCTCGGCACGTCCTAAGCTATCACGGACGGTTTGGCAACATGCTCAAAATGTCTACCGTACTCAGTTTTCCGAAGACGATGGCAGAATACCTGCCACATTTGATATTCTCTATGCCTGTGGCTGGCAGGCACACGATAGCCAGCAAAAACCCCTTCGTCCGGGGAGTGCGCAAAAACGTCTTGCGGATGCCTTGAATACGAGTGAAATTGGTGCCGGAGAAAAAGCCCTCCCATGACACATGCTGTGCATATCATTCCCACCCTTGACGATAACTATGCCTATATATTTATCTCTGGAACACAGTGTGTGGTCATTGATCCGGGCGAAGCCTTGCCGGTGATCAAACAACTTGAGTTCTTGAAATTGACGCCGACGCATATTTTTAATACGCATCATCATGATGACCATATTGGGGGGAATGCCGAATTAACGTCACGATACGGCGCCCGTATTTTTGCCCCGGCATCTGAGAAAAACCGAATCCCGAATATAGATGTAGGTGTGCGTCAGGGAGATCACATCACACTCGGCGAGAGTGTTTTTCAGGTGATAGAAACCCCCGGCCATACACGCGGGCATATCTGTTTTTATAGCCGCACACGCCATGTTCTTTTTTGTGGTGACACGTTGTTTTCCATGGGCTGTGGCCGGATTTTAGAAGGGACGCCGGATGAAATGTGGCAATCACTTTGTAAACTAGGCCAACTGCCTAATGAAACAGATGTATATTGCGGTCATGAATATACTCTCTCCAATGGTGAATTCAGCCTGACGGTAGAGCCAGATAATTTGGCCTTGAGAGAACGTGTGGAAACAGCGCGAGACTTAAGAGCGTTAGGTCTGCCGACCCTTCCAACAACGATAGGACAGGAAAAGAAGACCAATGTTTTTCTTAGGGCTAAAGATGCCACAGAGTTTGCCAAGCTCCGGGCAGAAAAAGATACACTTTAGCAGAACATATTCCGGGTGAATTATTCGCCTTGGGGTGGACGGTTTCCACCGCCCCCAGACATCGGACGACGCCCACGGCCAGCATTGTTATTATTCCGGCTAAAAGGCGGGCGGCTTTGCCCCCCCCCTTGAGATGAACCGCCCCCATTACCGGGGTTGCCCCCGCCGTGATTACCGGCATCATCGCCCGGCATATCATCACCCGCCCCTTCAGGACGGCGAGGACGTTGAGATGATCTGTGCGGCGGAATTAAAAGAGGACGGTCTGACATCTGGTCACGCTCGCTGACCGCCATTTCAATTTCCAGACGCGATGCGACCTTGCGCAATTCATGGACAGCTTCTTGAAGCATTTCGCGCGCTGGAATGTTTTTCTGGTCTTTGCGCCAGGCCTCGTAATTCTTGATGCAGGTTTCGGATGATGTGCGTAATCTTTGTTCAATCTCATCCATCGGGACAATCCTTTGATTAGTTATATAAAAATGGAATAAGGCCAGAGCATACGACGTTCACCTTATGACTGCAAGTCAGCAATCACCGCGCCAAGGCATACAAGATCAGGATTTGAAAAAAGTAGCGGCGGCGTTCAAATGCGCCTTTTTACGTTCAATTTCTGCTTTAACGCGCGTAATTTCGGTTTCCATGGATTGGATATAAGCCGCAAGTTCATCCAAAGACATCGGCTCTAGATTTTTTAAGGCTGGTTTCTTCTTTTTTGGGTCAAAATCTTCATCGAACATGGCGAAAATTCTATCAAAATCACATGGTTTTGTCTTGAAAAGCTTGCAATCAAGATAGAAATAGGTATATTTCCGTCATTCCCCCGACATGAATATCGTCGAAACAGTTGATCCGGTTAGGGAACGGATCGACCCCGAAGACCTATGTCTGCTTGGGGTGATTTAAAAATTTAACAGGAGCTATTGCCGATGAGCAAACCCATGGATGCCCCCAAACTGCTGATGCCCAAGGCCACAGCCGTATGGTTGATTGATAATACCGGCCTGACCTTTGGCCAGATCGCCGATTTCACAGGCCTTCATGCCATTGAGGTTCAAGCCTTGGCGGATGAGGATGTCAGCCGGGGATTAGTCGGTCGTGACCCTGTCATGCATCATGAAATCGAAGCGGAAGAACTGGATAAAGCCAATGCAGATCCGGATTACCGCATGGTCATGAAACGCGCCTCTCGTGACATGCCTATCATCAAAACACGTGCCAAGGGACCCAAATATACCCCTGTGTCCAAACGAAGCGATAAACCCGACGCCATTGCGTGGATCATCAAGCATCATCCAGAAATTTCGGATGCCCAGATCGTTAAATTGGTCGGCACGACGAAGCCCACGATTGCGGCTGTACGGGATCGCAGTCATCCTAATTCTGCCAATTTACGCCCCCGTAACCCGGCAGAACTGGGTCTCTGTAGCTATAAGGAACTAGAAGCTTCGTCTATTAAAGGATTGAAAGCTCAAGGTAAGGATCCAGAGACCGTCAAGGCACAACGTCAAAAGGAACTGGAAGCCCAGAACCAACCTCAGGAACAGGCAGATGATAATAAAAAATTATTTGCCGGGTTCGATTTCTCGAACTTCCTGTCCAATAACAAATCAGGGTCTGGGAATAACTAGTCTTTTGGCTCTGCACAGGGGGCCACAACGCAAAACGACCCTCAAAAGGGGTCGTTTTTTTAATGGGTTAAGGCTTTTTATTAATGTGAACGCGTGCCGTCTTTCAGTACTTCAAGTTCTTCTTTAATTTTCAGCTTTTGGCGTTTGAGATCCTTCAGATACCAGTCACTGCTCGATGGTCTTGTCTGTTCTGTTTCTATTTTTCGTGAAAGTGCGGAATGGCGGGCGCGTAAAGCTTCAACGCGGGCAGGCAAAGCAGAGGAAACGTGACGATCACTCATGTGAAAATTCCCTTTCGTTCATATTGGTTTATTTTTGCTTAATGACTATCACTATACCTCAAGAGCGGGGGTACCTGCAAAGGTTGAGAATCGGGATCTTATGTCAGAAAAAACTGATATGAAGAATCTAACCGATCTTCCAACATGTTAAGGTGAAAGCCCGCCACTCTGAAATATAAGGAAGATCCAAGACACAATGACTATTATGTCATTCAATATCTTAAAAAATCATGAAAAATGACACGAATCGGTGTGCCTAAAGGTCAAAAACAACCCCCTGCGCCAACGGCAGGGCAGATGAATAATTGACTGTCTGGGTCTGCCGGCGCATATAGGCCTTCCAGGAATCAGATCCGCTTTCCCTTCCCCCGCCCGTATCTTTTTCACCGCCAAAAGCACCGCCAATTTCGGCACCACTGGGGCCAATATTCACATTCGCAATGCCACAATCGCTTCCGGCAGATGACAGGAAAAACTCAGCCTCTCTAATATCGCGGGTAAAGATACACGAAGACAGGCCTTGCGGAACATCATTTTGAATCTCGATGGCCTGATCCAGCGTGTCATACGTCAAGATATACAAAATCGGGGCAAAGGTTTCATGGCAAACAATATCGGCCTGATGCGGCATATCCACCAAGGCGGGGCGAACATAGGCGCCCTTTTCGCATCCCTTGACGATAACCGGGTCACCTCCAGATAGAATTTTTCCCCCTGACTGAGTGGCCTTTTTCAAGGCTCCTTGCATATTCTTATATGATCCCGCGTCAATCAACGGCCCCACCAGTGTTTGAGGGTTTAAAGGGGAACCAACCCGGATAGACCTATAGGCTTTTTTCAACGCCGATATAAGTTTTGTTTTTATCGAACGATGTACAATCAACCGGCGTAACGTCGTACACCGTTGCCCCGCCGTACCAACAGCCCCAAATAAAATAGCGCGAACCGCCATATCCAGATCCGCCGTCGGCGTCACCACCATGGCGTTATTCCCCCCTAATTCCAACAGAGACTTACCCAAACGTCTCGCCACACATTCTCCCACGATGCGTCCCATGCGGGTACTTCCCGTCGCGCTTATGAGGGGAACATTTGGATGATCTACAAGTACCTGACCAGCATCTGCACCACCGATAATAACCTGAGAGAGATGATCAGGAACCGCGTGCCCATTTTCACGAAACCGTTTGATGGCACGATCAAAAATACGTGCACAGGATAGAGCGGTCAGTGGTGTTTTTTCGGACGGCTTCCAAATTACGGGATTTCCACAAATAATCGCGAGCGCCGTATTCCACGCCCACACGGCGGCCGGAAAATTAAAAGCCGTGATCACGCCAACCGTTCCTAACGGTTGCCATGTTTCGCGCATATGATGCCCAGGACGTTCCGACGCAATGGTCAAACCATATAACTGACGCGACAGTCCTACAGCAAAATCACAGATATCAATCATTTCCTGAACTTCACCGCGTCCTTCGGAGAGGATTTTTCCGCATTCAAGCGTGATCAGTTTTCCCAGATTTTCTTTTTCCTGCCGTAATTCTTCGCCCCATAACCGTATCAATTCCCCGCGCACGGGTGCCGGAATGACGCGCCACGATAAAAAGGCGGATTGGGATTTTTTGACCGCCGACATGACCTGAGCCGGGGTTTGAGCCGAAAGTCTGGCCAGCACCGTTCCATCTATGGGTGTACGAACAACCAGATCACCTGTCTTAAATCCATCAACACCATTCACCGATAAAATGTCCTGATAGGCGGGAATCATAATTTTACCTCATCATCCAAGGTCATTTTTATTTCCTGAGGACGCAGACGACTGGGGTTGATTTGTCCTTTTTCCTCAAGGATCGGATACGCGACCGTACACATATACGTGTTAATTCTGCGGTAATCCCGGATGATATCTAAATGGAGCGAGCTGGTCGCAATTGTTTCCGGCACCCCGCCGCGAAGTCTTTCAATATGCGTAGACATACCATCCGTTTCTGCTTTGCGGATGATATCTTTGTCCTCAAGCATTTTGCGCGCCATGTTGACGTCCTGCGAGACAAAAACAGATTGTGCCAGTCTCACGCTTTCGACAATCAAGCCGTGCATATGCTCAATTTCCTTTAATCCCTCTGGCGAGAAATTAAACTGATTTTTAATTTTCTTCTGCGCGAGCGGCATCAGGTTTTTATCAATGACATCGCCAGCATGCTCCAAATTCGTCGAAAACATTAAAATCTGAAAATACCGCGCGGCTTCTTTTTTATCCATGGACCCTTGGGTCAAACGCGCCATGTAATTTTTGATCTGTCCATAAATCTGATCTAGCGTGTTATCTTCTTCCTTGATTTTATCCAGCAGGCGTTCGTCATTGGTCTTGAAGACTGTCATGGTATCCTGAAGCATCTTTTCCATCAGGTCGGCCATGCGCAACGTCTCCCGCATCGCCGAGGACAAGGCCACCGAAGGTGTATCCAGATCTTTATCGTTCAGATATTTTGATTTGCCCGGATCTTCAGGTTGAAGCCGATCCGGTAAGGCTCGTTTTAACAATTCACTGATGATGTTGACAAAAGGCAGAAATACAATCGCCAAAGCCAAGTTAAAGGCCGTATGAAAATTGACGATTTCTCGCTCCGGGGTCGGGTCGATTTCAAACAAAAGCGGATGGATATAATGTAAAAACGGAATGGCGGCACACACGCCGATCACCCGTATCAACATATTTCCCAGCGGGATACGAAGGGCATTGGGATTATCCCGAAGTGTCGCGATTAAGGGGGCAATTGTTCCCCCGACATTCGCGCCCAGCACCATATAGAGCCCCAGCATCATCGGCAAAGCCCCGCCCGCCACCAGCGACATAAGTAATAAGACAATCGCGAGAGATGAGTGCGCAATCCATGTCAGTAGTGCCGCGACAAGCACAGCAAAAAATGGATCACTCTCCAAAGGTGCCAGAATAAGTGGCAATGTTTCTGAATCTTTCAAGGGTTCTGCCCCCTCGCGGATCAAAGCCAGCGCCATAATCATCAGGGATAAACCGACTGCTATGCGGCCAAGATTCTTCAACTTACCGTTTGATTCAAATGAATACAAAACATACCCAACAATCATAAGAATGGGAGAGAGAAGCCCCATGTTGAGTGACAGTGCCTGCGCCACAAGGGTTGTCCCGACATCTGCGCCCAGCACAACCGCAATCCCCATCCCGGCCGTGATCATCCCCTGCCCCGCAAAAGACGACACAATTAACGTCGTCGCCATAGAGCTCTGCAGAAACGTCGTGATCACCAAGCCAGACAGGAAAGATTTATATCGATTACTGGTACTGGCAGAGAGTACCCGGCGCAACAACGCCCCAAACCCCTTGGTCACCCCAGAGCGCAGGAGCATGACCCCCCAAAGCAAAAGGCACACGCCAGCAATAATATGTATGAGCACTATGGTGGGTGTCATCAGCTCAGAGACTCCTTAAAGTTCATATGATTCTAAAAGCCTGCGCCCGCCTGCGCAAGATAGGTCTCTTCTTCCGGGGTATTCATCCGGCCTAAAATTTTGTTACGGTGCGGAAATCGGCCATAGCGTTCAATCACCTTGAGGTGCTTGAGCGCGTATTCATGCCCCAGCGGATCGTCTTTTTTCATTTTTTCGAATAATTCGACACATTTTCGCTGATCGCCCAGATGCTCGCTATGCTCATAGGGTAGATAAAGAAAACGACGCTTCAAGGGCGGCAATACCTGATCAAACCCTTTGGCCACTGCATATTTTGAGATCACCAGCGCCTTAGCATCCGTGGCAAATGCCTGAGATGTGCCGCGAAACATATTTCGGGGAAATTGATCCAGAACCAGACAGAGCGCCAGACACCCATCCGCATCCCGGCGCCAATCATCCAGAATGCCGCGTTGACCCTTATCATACGTATCTGCAAAACGATCCCGAACCGCTTGATCAAAATCAGGATTGACCTGAAACCACTGCGCGGGCTGTGTTTCTTCAAACCAGAAGGTCAGGACATCATCCTGTGAATCGTTCATACGTCAAATTTAAGACGACTTCTCAAGGGATTCAAGCGCATCATTGAATTTCTTTTCTGCTTTGGTGGCCAGCCACGACAAAACGACCGCCGGCAGGAAAGGGATGACCAGAATAAGCAGGATGAAGGGGTCTTTGAGTGCCGAGAACATGTCCCCTTGGATATATTGGGACATCAAGACCATCAGCAACCCGATCCCGACAAGGGCAAAAACGCTGGCCGCCAGCCGATAGAATTTCGACCGGATCAACATCTCCCGTAGCTTTTCCCGAGATACGGAAGAAGTTGAAGATACCGCCATATTAATGCACCTTGCTCCAGATTTTGCGTTTCACGGCGTACATCAATCCGGCGAAAACGACCAAGAATAAAATAACCTTGATGCCGGTTTGTTTGCGTTTTTCCATTTCGGGCTCTGCCGCCCATGCCAGGAAATGTGTTACATCGAGCGCATATTGCTCTACAGTCCCCTCTGTCCCATCTTCATATGACACAGCGCCGTCTGCCAAAGGCGCCGCCATGGCAATTTTATGCCCAGCGAAATATTTGTTCCAATGCTGACCGTTCAACAATTCCTCGCCTTCGGGCGGTGTCTCATACCCCGTCAACAAGGCATGCACATAATCAGCCCCGTCTTTGCGCGCCTTGATCATCAGCGATAAATCTGGCGGCAGGGCTCCATTATTCGCAAATTTTCCGGCATTATCATTTGGATACGGAGATTTAAACCGGTCTGATGGACGGCCGGGACGATCAAACATATCGCCTTCGTCATTGGGGCCATCTGTGATCTGGTATTCAGCCGCGATGGTCTTGATTTCGTCTTCGTTATAGCCGAGTGCCGACAGGTTGCGGTAATGGACTTTTTTCATCCCATGACACGCCGAGCATACCTGCTTGTACACCTGAAATCCGCGCTGAAGGGCGGCACGGTCAAAAGTCCCAAATGGGCCTTCGAATGACCATTTCACATCCGGATATTCGATATGCTCCCCGGCCGCATGAGCAGACGAAAAGCCAACCATGGAAAGCAACAACGCCGCGGCAAGTATTTTTGTTCTCATATCAAATATCCTTTATTCGGCGGCCACGGGTTGAGATGTTAACACGGCTTGATGAATGCTCGGCGGCAATTCAGCCACAGGTTCTTTTTTGTTGAAAAACGGAATCGCCACCACGAAAAATGCAAAATAAAGTAATGTGCATAATTGAGACAGCGGCACCCAGAACCCTTCGGCGGGTTTGGAACCGCATACCCCGAGAATGAGGAACACCACGACAAAACCAAAGAGCGCGATCCGATACCATGGACGGAAAGTTGCACTCCGGATGGGATGCGTATCCAAAAACGGCAGGATAAAGAGCATGGCAATCGACCCAAACATCGCCAGAACGCCGCCTAATTTAGCCTCGATGAAGACGATATCCGTAAACGGTATGCCGATATCAAAGGTAATGGCGCGCAAGATGGCGTAGAACGGCAGAAAATACCATTCCGGCACAATATGGGCAGGTGTCACCATCGGGTTGGCCGGAATATAATTGTCCGGGTGTCCTAACGCATTCGGCATGAAGAACACAAAAGCCACATAAACGATCAGGAAAACCAGAATCCCGAACATATCCTTCATGGTGTAATACGGATGGAAGGGCAAAGTATCCTGCGGCCCTTTCACATCAATCCCCAGCGGATTATTAGAACCCGTCACATGTAACGCCCAGACGTGAAGGAATACGACCCCTACAATCACAAACGGAAGCAGGTAATGAAGGGCAAAAAACCGCGTCAATGTCGGATTATCCACCGAGAAACCACCCCACAGGAATGTCACAATCGAATCTCCCACCAATGGAATAGCCGAGAAAAGATTGGTAATAACCGTAGCCCCCCAGAAAGACATTTGTCCCCACGGAAGCACATACCCCATGAACGCGGTGGCCATCATCAATAAGAAGATCAAAACACCCAGCATCCACAAAAGTTCACGGGGTTTTTTGTAAGACCCGTAATACATGCCGCGGAAAATATGGATATAGACAGCAATAAAAAAGAAAGACGCGCCATTCATATGAAGGTAACGAATGAGCCAGCCGCTATTGACATCCCGCATAATGCGTTCCACGGAGTCAAATGCGCCCGCTGTCGAGGTATTGTAGTGCATCGCGAGCGTAATCCCCGTGACAATCATCGTCACCAGCATCACCATCGCAATCGCGCCGAAATTCCAAAAATAGTTGAAATTACGAGGTGTTGGAAAAACACCATATTCTTTATTCATCAGTGTAAAGATCGGCAGACGGCTATCCACCCATTCAATTACTGGATTATCAAATTTTTGACGCGGACCTGAGGCCATGGGAAATGCTCCTACCCAATTTTAATGGTTGTATCAGTGGTAAAGGTATACGGCGGTACGGCCAAATTTTTAGGCGCTGGGCCTTTGCGAATTCTGCCGGATGTATCGTAATGTGACCCATGGCACGGGCAGAACCATCCGCCATATTCCCCCTTGGCATCCCCAGTCTTTTGCCCCAGCGGCACGCATCCCAGATGGGTACACACGCCGACCGTGACCAACCATGCCGGTTTTTCGGCACGTTGTTTGTCTGTTTCTTTATCGCGAAGGCTGGACACGTCCACAGCTTCGGCTTCGGCGATTTCTTCGGGCGTCCGGTGACGAATAAAAACAGGTTTACCCCGCCACATCACCGTAATGGACTGACCCACTTCGATAGGTCCCAAATCCACTTCAGTCGTGGACATCGCCAGCGTGTCTGCGGCCGGATTCATCTGGTTGATAAACGGCCACGCCACGGATCCGGCGCCAACTGCGCCGAACGCGGCCGCCGTTAAATAAAGGAAATCGCGGCGGGTGCTACCGTCTTCAGAGGGAGAATGGGCGTTATCTGCAGTCATGGTTAAAAACATGTCCCTTAAGGGTTAAAGATACATGGCCATGAAAATGGCCGAATATGAAATAACACTCTATACCTACCCAAAACAAGGGGGTATTTCTAGGGTTTCTTTTAAATTATCCCTATGCGATAAGGCCTTGGTTATGATTTCACTTGCCCTATATCAGCCGGATATCCCCGGTAATGTCGGTTCTGCCATACGGCTGGGTGCAGGTTTGGGCATTCCTTTGCATATCATCGAACCCTGCGGCTTTCCCTGGGATGAACGGAAAATCAGGACGGCGGCCTTGGATTATCGGGATCACGTGAACCTAACCCGGCACGAGTCTTGGTCTGCCTTTCAAACCAAGACTAAGGCGCACCGCGTTATCCTGATGACGACCAAAACCACCCTGCCCTATTGGGATTTTGCCTTTCAGCCGGGGGATATTCTGATGGCGGGGCGGGAGAGTGCCGGCGTCCCTCCGGCCGTGCATCAATCCGCTCCCTACAAAATCACTATTCCCATGGCCGGAAGCCTTAGGTCTTTGAATGTCATTAATGCCTGTGCCATGGTGGTGGGCGAAGCGTTAAGACAAACCCGCATCCCCTCACACACACTGACGGAGTCTTAAGTCATGACCTCATTCTCATCCTCTCCGGTTTTATCAGATGTGGCCATATGGGACTCTCATAAAGACACGGCGGCCGCATGGTTTAAGTCCCTACGGGATGAGATATGTACCGCCTTCGAGTCGCTGGAGGATTCTTTAACAGGCGGCAACACACAGGACATGCCCGCCGGACGGTTTGAGCGCAAACCATGGGTTCGTGCCGATCAAACAGAAAATACATCCGGGTCTGTTCTGAAAGGGGGGGGCGAAGTCTCTCTCATGAAGGGCAGAGTGTTTGAAAAAGTCGGCGTGAATATTTCAACCGTTCACGGCATTTTTTCGCCAGCCTTCCGGGCGCAAATCCCGGGCGCGGAAAAAGACGGCCAATTTTGGGCCTCTGGCATTTCATTGGTGGCGCATATGCGCTCTCCGCTGGTGCCCGCCGTTCACATGAATACCCGCATGATTGTCACATCAAAAGGATGGTTTGGCGGCGGAGCCGATTTAACCCCCATGTATCCAGACGAATCTGATACGGCTGATTTTCATTTCGCCTTTAAACAGACCTGCGATCGATATGACACGGGCTTTTATCCCAAATTCAAGCAATGGTGCGATGAGTATTTCTTCTTGCCCCATCGTCAAGAACCCCGCGGGATTGGCGGTATCTTTTATGATTATCATGACACCGGGGAATGGGAGACAGACTTTGCCTTTACTCAGGATGTGGGTAAGACTTTTTTAGATATCTACCCCCAGATCGTCCGCCGCCATATGAACAAAAACTGGACCGCCGAACAACGTGAACATCAACTCATCAAACGCGGGCGATATGTGGAATATAATCTTTTATATGATCGGGGGACGCAGTTCGGCCTAAAATCCGGGGGCAATACAGATGCCATCCTGATGTCACTACCCCCCGAGGTCAAATGGCCCTAAATTATTAACATAATTATAGTTGACTTTGTTTTTATATGCGTTTAAATTTGTCCCAAATTAACTTTAGAGGTATGAAATGTCTGACACAAAAAAACATAATCCTTCACAATCTGATGTTGTTGGCAGATTACAAGATGAATTTGAGGCAGGCTCCAATGTCCTGTCATGTGGTGACGAACTACCCTTACCAGAAGTGACCGAAATGGATTGGGCTTTCTGGGAAAAAAATCGTGCTAATGGTGCCGCTGTAGTTGTTACTGTTGCAGAAGTTGAGCGTGGTCGTGTATACGCTCATGATGGTTCCTATCTCTTCTCACCTAAATAAAAGCCTAAATTGGCGTCAGTTTAATTAAACCCATTCGCAATCCATTTTTCTTCTAACTCTTTCAATCGGTTACCCATCTCGGGGCCGGGTTTCATCCCCTGACGGATCAAATCATCCCCGCGCACCGGGAAAACCGGGATGATCCAATCCGTGAGAATATCCTGCACAGGGACTTCCGGGACGTTCCTGCCGGCCTGAAAACTGGCCACCAGACAGGCACGCTGGGCAGTATCTCTTCCAAAACGGTACATCATTTCGCGAACTTTATCTTCCGTCATGCCGTATGACGTGACGAAATCATAGGCTTGGGTCAGAATCGTAAGTGCTTTTTTATCGGCACCAGACAATAATAACCACGGTGACATGTCCCTGTTCCTCATAGCGTTCAATATAAAAAGGCGCAGGATCACATCGTCGCCGCGATAAAGAGACATGATGTGAGGGTCATAGGCATGATCCGGAAGATCTGATAACACCCCCAGATCAAACATCCGGGATAAAACAGCCGACGGTTGCGGGTGAGCGAGTATTTTCTTGCATTCCTGTGTGATGCGTTCACGGGATAACGACATCACGTTCCTAGCACCTTCCCGACAGGCCTGAAGCGCCTCAGGGTCAGGTTCCTCGGCTCCATAAAAAAGATGAAACCGAAAATAACGGAGAATTCGTAAATAATCTTCGGCCACGCGGGCCTGTGCAGACCCGACAAAACGAACACGTTGATTCTTTATGTCAGATATACCTTGACCCGTTGGGTCATATACGCGTCCTTGCATGTCCGCATAGAGCGCGTTCATCGTAAAATCGCGCCGGGCAGAATCCTGCGCCCAACTATCCGTAAACGCCACATCTGCCCGCCGTCCATCGGTCGTCACATCACGTCTCAGGGTCGTTATTTCATAGGGACGATTGTCCATCACGGCTGTCACCGTCCCATGATCAAATCCCGTGGGAATAACGGTGATGTTATTGTGGGCTAGGCGCGACATAACCTCATCCGGCGTGTACCGGGTGGCCATATCCACATCCCCCACAGGCACCCCCAGCACCATATTACGCACAACGCCGCCGACAAACAGTGTGTCAGGTTCTGATTTATCCCCGCCCAAAAGATTCATCAGCCGGCAAGTGTTGTGGTCGGTCAACTCAGGGGGCAAAGGTATGGTCAGCGTATGTTTCATGCGTCCTGCATTTCCCCAAGTGGATGAACATCACCTCCACTGTAAATTGTTAAAATATTCGATGAGTTATCTTGTATTTGCTCTAATGCTCGATTGACCAGATTCATCCAAACAGACCGACCCAGGCGCGCCAATAATCCGCACCGCACCTCAACATACGGAACGATCTGTTGACGGCGCGCTTCAGGCCTTAAAAAAAGCTTTTGTTCAGATGTCAGAATAATTTTATCGCCCATATTCGTCAGTAATATAATTTCTTGGCTGTGTGTGCCCGTCACATGAATATCAAAGTCAATCACGACAAAAGGGACATCTTCAACCTGTACGGGGTATCGTGCCTCAGGGGAACTGAGCCAGTAACGCCCCTCATGATCTATGGATAAAGCTCTGTCCGAAAATAATTTCTTCAGGGCATGGCGGCGAATGACCTCTCCCTCGTGATACCACTCCCCCTCATAATCAATATAAAACATGCGAATGATATCTTATCGCATAGTCCGGGCACCGGAAAACATTAATATCTTAAATTAAACGCCATGCCTTGCCCTGTAGCGCGGCTTGGGTGCGGTTTGACACACCCATTTTGCGGCAGATTCCGCGAATATGAAGTTTAACGGTAACCACCTGAATCCCTAAACGATGGGCAATATCTTTATTAGATAGTCCTCGCCCCAAATATCGAAGCACCTCGTGCTCCCGGCCGGTCAGCTCTGGCAAGGGTCGTTCATTTGAATCAATGACCACAGGCACATCCATGACAGGATAAAAATTCTGTCCCGATAACAAGGTACTAATACCCTGACGAAACAGTCGTCCCGACATGGTTTTGGTAAAATACCCGGCGCATTGATGTGTCTGGCAAAACATCATGTCGGCTTTTTGATAAACCCCAAAACATGGCGCCAGCCGCGCTTGCGCGAAACGGCTTTTTATTTGGGATAATAAGAGCAAATCTTCTTGATTGATTATTTCATCTGAAAAAATCACCAGATCATAACGAGTTTCAACATTGATATCCGGCCATGAGGATGCAATATCCACCGTGACCTGAGTTATTATATGCGTCAGATAATATTGGATGGCTGTGGCAAATAAAATTTGAGGGTCTATTATTAAAACTCGGGACATACGGGCACTCCTGCTGTTGTCCCTTGCCATCGCAAGTTTTATACCAACGCACGCGCTAACCAATTAGTTGCTATATCAATGGGATAGAGATGGGCTTGTTTCAAAACCGTCTTTGCAGATTAAAAATATTTGCAAAATGCTAATTCTTTTTGAGAATATCCTTCTCTTTTTTAACTTCTGCCACATGAAGCGGTATCGTGCATTCCCGTTGCTTGCCCTTAAGTAAGACACGATACACATACGCCCCTTCCATCACGCGTTGAACGTAATTCCGTGTTTCCGTGAAGGGGATGGATTCAATCCAATCAATCAGATCAATTTGTCCCGTGCGCGGGTCACCATATATGTTGATCCATTTATCCACACGCCCTGGCCCTGCATTATACGCCGCCAACGCCATGGCATAGTTATTATCGTAACGATCCAACATCTGGGCGATATATCGCGACCCTAATTTGATATTATGGTCGGGTCTGGCCACCAACCAATCCGTCTGATGGGAAATGCCCATCTTGCCCGCGACTTGTTTGGCCGTCGCCGGCATGACCTGCATCAATCCCCGTGCCCCGGCGCTGGATACAGCCTGATGGTCGAACCGCGATTCTTGACGAATCAAGGCATGAATAAGTGCCCATTCCACATCTTTGACGCCGCCCAGATATTGGGTCAGTGACGGATAAGCGCTCTCTCGTAGCAAAACACCATGATTGGCCTGCGCATCCTGAGCGATTTTAATCGCCACATGGCGAAAGCCGAGATTTTCAGCCAAGTTAGCCGCGGCCGAAAACTGCTCGGGCGTTTCAGATAATTTACCCATGCGATAAAGAAAAGCCGATGCATCAGATCTAATCCCCGCCTGATCAAACCATTTCGCACTTTGTACCAATCCTGACATCGATGTCAGGGCAGTTTGAGGTGATTGGGAAAAAGATTGTGGCAGTGAGGGTTCAAGCCCCAAGGCGGCAGATGCCATCTGTCCGTAAAACGTGCCTGTTTCTTTTGCGGCGGCACGGTACCATTTTTCAGCAATCTCACGATGCCCCAATCTCTCGCTGGCGCGGCCTGCCCAATAGGCACCCCGTCCACGGCTGATCGGGGTTTCGACTTTGTGGTACATGCGTTCAAAATGCTCGAATGCTTCCCAAGGTTTATTTAAACGCTCTAGCGCAAGCCAGCCCGCCAGCCATTCTGCCTCAGCGAACGGCAGACCTTCTTTCTGCCGATGGTTACGCGCCATCTGATAAGCCTGTTTATAATTCTTTTTCTCGAGCAGACGCCGGGCAATGATCTGACGTTCCTGCCACCAGCCCGCAGGGTCGTGTTTGGCACCATAGGGGGGTTCTTGTGACAGAATTTCAATTGCCCCTGAATCCATGTCGTTACGGCGACGCCACCGAAGTCGCTCATACAACAGACCTTCATCATTCTGCAGTTGGGACGGGACATTATTCAAATATCCATTCACATTGCCTTCACCGTTGGCGAGCGCCACGCGTGCCTGCGTCAGCGCGGTATAACCTGCCCCCAGAACATCGGCAATGCCGTAGGATTGGGAATAATCTCCCCGATCCAGCAAGGTATCCAGACGCTTTTTATGACTGGCTTTATCAAGATAACGGCCATAATCCGCGTAAAATTGACGCTGTTGATCCCGGGTTAAATCGGCATCTTCCCACCAAGTATTAAGTAGTTTTTCCAGATCCGATCCCTGCCCCGACTTTGTCAACGCCTGAACATAAAGCCTCATGCCCTTGGCGGTTTGCGGGCTATTGGCACTAAACCAGTCAACGATCTGTTGCGCCGGCAAATTTTGCGGAATGACTTTTTCGGCTTCAAGACGGATGATATCCATGAGCGGCCAATCATTGCGTGCCCGAACAAAGGCAGAAATATCTTGAAAATCTATGCCGGGTGCCCCATCGCGATATTCCTTCCAGCGAAAGGTATTGCGTTCGGCTTCGGGAAGATTTCGGGCAATGCGGCGTGCCTCAGACCACTGCCCTTTATCCGCCAGTTTCAAGGCCGTAACAATACCCCCGCCAGATACTGGCGTAACCGACGCTTTAGAGGATACCGGGGAAGACACAGAAGATGATGTGTTAAAATTCTGCCCCGCCAGAACAGGATACGTACCCAGCCAAAGCCCCATCACCAGAAAAACAAAGATATGTTTGATCATGACTTGCTATTGTCATGTTTCTTTGGATAATATCACTATAAATCAGATATTTTTTGGCGTTTTCCACAAACAGAAACACGTATCGCGACAGGAGCGTCCCATGTTTACAGGTTCCATCACGGCCTTGATCACCCCGTTTAAAAACGGTGATATTGATTGGAAAACGTTTGACCAATTTGTGGAATGGCAAGTCGCTGAGGGATCAAGCGGGGTTGTCCCCTGTGGCACAACCGGAGAGTCGCCCACACTCAGCCATGATGAACATAAAAAAATCGTCGAGAGATGCGTACAGATTGTCGCCCAACGTATCCCTGTGATCGCCGGTACCGGGTCTAATAGCACGGCCGAAGCACTGGATTTCACCCATCAAGCCAAATCCGCCGGGGCAGATGCGGCATTGGTCGTGACACCCTATTACAACAAACCGACACAAGAAGGTTTGTTCGCCCATTTCAAAACCTTGGCTCAATCTGTGAACATACCGATCATCATTTACAATATCCCCGGAAGATCTGTCGTGGATATGTCCGTTGATACGATGTGCCGATTGGCCGAAATAAAAAATATTGTTGGAGTCAAAGATGCCACCGCTGATCTAGCGCGGCCCTTGGTTTTGCGTGAACGGCTCGGAAATGGCTTTTGTCAGCTTTCCGGCGAGGATGCCACCGCCACGGCTTTTCTGGCACAGGGGGGACATGGATGCATTTCCGTGACCTCAAACATTGCGCCTCGGCTCTGCGCAGATATGCATTCTGCTTGGCAAAAGGGTGATTTGGGGACGATGTCGCGTATCCGGGATCAACTTTCCTGTCTTCACCGCGCCCTGTTTTGTGAAACGTCTCCGGCACCTGTCAAATATGCGGCCTCACGTCTTGGCTTTGGCACAGATGATGTGCGTCTGCCTCTGGTTCCAGCTTCGGCCTCGGCACGTGCGCAGATGGATCAAGCCATGGGGAAAGTGGGGCTGGCGATGTCCCGATCCCAAGCGGCCTAGGCATGTTAGCGTGACTGGACAGACCGATCTCTCACTTCTTTTAAAAAATATGACCCCCCATCTGGGGAAAGATGTGTTTGTGTTCAGCACCTTGCCTGAAGATCAAGCACAACCTTATATCTCAGAATCCATCAGCATGTTCAGGGAAGCCGAGGGTGTTACCCTTATTCTTTTGAAATCAACCGCGGAAAAACACCAGATTCCCTATATTTATCCATGCCGGTGTTTGACGCTTTCAATTCACTCTGCCCTTGATGCCATAGGCTTTATGGCGGCTATCACACAGGCATTAGGGGCGTCCGGCATCAGCGTCAATCCCATATCGGCCTATTATCACGACCATCTGTTTGTTCCTGAAGATCGCGCAGATTTGGCGTTACAAGTGCTTCAGGATATGGCAAGAAAGGCCTGAAAACGAATATCACCAGATGGCCAAGAAAAAAGATAAAAAAACAGGGCTTCTCTCCGTCAACGTCACCGTGGCGGAAAACAGACGTGCGCGGTTTGATTATCATCTCGAAGATAAAATTGAAGCCGGCCTTGTTTTGACCGGCACTGAGGTAAAATCTCTGCGTCATGGACAATGTTCGCTCAACGAAGCCCATGTCTCCCCCAAAGAGGGTGAACTTTATTTATTCAACGCCCATATTCCCGAATACCAACAGGCCGGTAAGCACCTGAATCACGCGCCCCGGCGTCTTCGAAAATTACTGGTGTCACAAAAAGAACTGGACAAGCTCATGGGCTCTGTCACACGGGAAGGATATACAATTGTCCCGTTAAGCCTTTATTTTAACGGCAAAGGGTTAGCTAAACTTCAAATTGCCCTAGGCAAAGGGAAAAAAGAACATGATAAACGGGATACTGAGAAATCCCGTGATTGGAAACGCCAAAAAGGCCGTATGTTAAGAGAACGCGGGTAGCGCGCCCCCTAAAAATTAAGCCACAACATTAAAAAACAGAAAAAAGGCCGGGAGGAGATCCGGCCTTTTTATTACAATCCAAACTTGAACCCAAGCTTGTTGTCAAAACCTGCCGCGTTATCCTGCGGATTTTTTAGATTTTGGTGCGGGTGCTTCATCTTCAGACGCCGGATCAGAGTCTGATTCAGGACCCGCCAGCATGGCTTCGGACATGACTCCTGATTTTTCCCGGATCTTGTGCTCAAGAGTCGCCATCATGTCTGGATGATCCCGCAGATATTGCTTGGCGTTTTCACGGCCTTGCCCAATGCGCTCACCCTCGGCGGCAAACCACGCACCCGATTTTTCAACAACCCCGGCCTGTACGCCCAGATCAATGATTTCACCTGTTTTGGAGATACCTTCCCCGTACATGATGTCAAATTCGACCTGACGGAAGGGCGGTGCCATTTTATTTTTGACCACCTTGACCCGCGTCTGGTTACCCACCGCCGTTTCGCGCTCTTTAATCGAACCAATGCGGCGAATATCAAGACGCACTGAGGCATAGAATTTCAAGGCGTTTCCACCCGTTGTCGTTTCAGGTGAACCAAACATCACGCCAATTTTCATGCGAATCTGGTTGATGAAAATCACCACACACCGGGAACGAGAAATAGATCCGGTAATTTTACGCAAAGCCTGTGACATCAGGCGCGCCTGAAGTCCCACATGGCTATCACCCATTTCACCTTCCAGTTCGGCACGGGGCACCAAGGCCGCCACTGAATCGATGACCAAAACATCTATCGCACCGGATCGTACGAGCGTATCGGCAATTTCAAGAGCTTGCTCACCCGTATCTGGTTGAGAGATGAGCAAATTATCGACATCCACTCCTAATTTTTTCGCATAGGATGGATCCAGCGCATGTTCCGCGTCCACGACCGCACAGGTGCCACCTGCTTTCTGTGCTTCGGCAATCACATGAAGGGCAAGGGTTGTTTTACCTGAGCTTTCGGGACCATAAATTTCCGTGATCCGTCCCCGGGGTAAGCCACCAATGCCAAGACCGATATCAAGACCCAGCGATCCTGTCGACACCGCTTCGATTTCCATCGGGTTATGTTCGGCATTCAATTTCATGACAGAGCCTTTACCAAAGGCGCGTTCAATCTGGGTGAGTGCCGCTTCGAGGGCTTTTTGACGCTCCACGGGGTTTTTACCTTCCATCATGCTATTGCTCTCTTTCTTAAAGGGGGTGACGGTCATGGGAATATGTCCTTTCTGGCATAGTCGGTACAGGGTTTCAATGAAGCCGGCAGAGGCCGAATAAGTGACCCACAGGCGATTCTGATATTGATTGTACTCTTTTTGTTCCCATGATCAAGAAAAAAGAACAAAAAAAGAACATTTTGGCATAATGTGTTCTTCTGGGGGGAATGGGTTGACGATCCCCTTCTCTGCCTGTCATGACACAGTCATGACCCACGCACCCTCTCGTGAAAAACTCTTTATCGCCATTGCCTTGATCCTTCCTGTTTTAATGGTGGTCGGCCTGCTGGAAATTACCTTGCGTTTCCTGCCCGTCGGGACAGGCCTCTCCACACAGGCGGTGACACAGGATCAACCCATTGCCCGCTTCACCCCAAATCAGAATTTTACCTGGTCGGATGAATGGAATTTTCAAATCGTCAATCAGGGACGAGTCAATAACGACGGTTTTGTGAATGATCAGGATTATGACCCGGCAGACACACGTCCTCTGATGGCCGTGATTGGTGATTCATATATTGAATCCCTCATGGTGCCTTATGCACAGACGCTTCAGGGTCGTCTCGCCCAAGAGTCAGAAAACCACGCCCGCATCTATAGTTTCGCGGCCAGCGGCGCGCCTTTAAGCCAATATCTGGTATGGGCACGATATGCCCATGATACATATCGCCCTCAGGCCTTGACCATTTTGATTGTGGGAAATGATTTTGACGAAAGCCTGCCAGCCTATGATTTAAAGCAAGTGTTTCATCAATTCGCCCCGGATGAGCAAGGCCGTATGGTACCGCGCCTGATTCAGGAATATCATCCCAACTGGAAGCGGGATATCATCAAGCGTTCTGCCTTGGCGCGTTATATCTTTTTTAACCTCTCCGCGTGGCAGACATGGGCAAAAATAAAACAATTCCTGATGCGGCAGGATATGCCAGAAGCCGTTTATGCCGGGAACACGTCGGCAGATACAGATTCACAGCGGATGGCAGATTCAAAAATGGCCGTTGATCTTTTTTTAGCGCAACTTCCACAGAATAGCGGTTTAAAGCCCAAAGATATCATTTTGATCATGGATGCCAGTCGGGGGGATATTTATATCGGCAAGCCAGAATCAGAACGTGGATATTATTTTGATGTGATGCGCCGTTATGTGATCACGCAGGCCAGACAAAAAGGATATCACGTGATTGACATGGAACCTGTCATGGCGGCGCATTACCAAAAAAACAAGCAGAAGTTTGAATTTCCGTCAGATGCCCACTGGAATGGACTGGCACATGAATTAGCGGCAAAAGAAATACAAAAGACGTCCATCTTTCAGAAACTGATACAATAATCAATCTAGCCCATGACCTCTTTGACCTTCGCGGCTAATTGCTTGAGTGTAAAGGGCTTCGGCAGGAAGAAAATATTATCCCCCATATGGTCTTTCAGTTTGTCTTCGGTATACCCTGAAATAAAAATAATTTTTAAATCCGGATAACGCGCCCGGATTTGTTTGGCCATCGTGGGGCCATCCATACCGGGCATCATGACATCGGTAATCAGAAGATCTATTTTTTTACCTTCGCTTTGTTCCATCAGGGAAAGCCCTGCCTCACCACTTTCGGCAGACAGCACTTCGTATCCTTTGTTGGTGAGCGCCCGGGTCGAGAACGTACGCACAGCATCTTCATCTTCAACCAGCAAGATACGTGCGGTGCCGGTCAAGTCACCCTGTGGTTCGTCTTCCTGTTTACGGTCTTCGGCACTTTCCTTGATTTCGCTTTCCGAAAGACGGGGGAGATAAATCGAAAATGTTGTCCCGACATTAACCGTGCTTTCGACATGAACATAGCCCCCAGTCTGGCGGATGATCCCAAAGACAGTGGCCAGCCCCAACCCGGTGCCCTGCCCCACATCCTTGGTCGTGAAAAACGGTTCAAAAATGCGAACCATATTCTCTTCGGGGATGCCGCATCCGGTATCTGAAAATTCAATCTTGACCCATGCGCCCGGGGGCATAGATTCACTGGCACGTTTCAGGGGTTTATCATTTTCAAAATTAGACGTTGCAATCGTCAGTTTACCGCCTTTGTCCCCAATCGCATCACGGGCATTCACAGCCAGATTAACCAGCACCTGTTCCATTTGCCCTACATCGACCTTGACCAGACCCAGCGATTGTCCATGCACGAGATCGAGCTCGATATTCGCACCAATCAACCGGCGGATTAGATGGGAGACTTCGACCAGAATATCAGTCATATCCTGAACCTTCGGGCGCAAAGTCTGTTGCCGGGAGAACGCCAATAATTGACGCACCAGATTGGCGGCACGATTGGAATTCTGTTTCACCTGCATGATATCGCCAAAGGAAGGATCTCCTGGCTTGTGCCTCAACAATAACAGATCACAAAAACCGATAATAGCTGTCAGCAAATTGTTAAAGTCATGTGCCACACCACCCGCCAGTTGCCCCACGGCCTGCATTTTTTGTGACTGGATAAATTGCGCCTCGAGCAGTTTTTGATCCGTCAGGTCGATAAAGTGAAGCACAATATGATCGCTTCCTTTGAAACGGCGGGCATGCATCTGCACAGATACATCCTTGTGTCCTCGAAGGGTAATTTCCATGGGTGCCGACATCTGCTCCCCCTGTCCGATCCGGCTCATCGCCATGAAGACCGTATCGCGGTCATCTTCGGACATGATGTCGCGGAAGGATTTTCCCTCGATCTGCTCAATCGTTTGACCCAGCATCTCCGCCAGTTCGACATTACAATCTTTAATCTTCCCGGCTGAATCAATCAGCACAATCCCAAGCGGGGCTTCTTCAAAGAAACGCTGGAACCTGTCTTCTGACGCTTCGAGCGCGCGGCGCATTTCGCGCTCAGACGTCAAGTCGTGTACCACGCCGCGGGTACGCACCAGACCTTCGGCTTCTTGGTGAACGGCCTGCGAAATCTGCGCCTGAAAGCTGGTGCCATAGGGCCCCTTCATCGTGATTTCGGCCACCTGCCGAACGCCGCCTTTCTCTGTAATATCATGGGGAAGTGCCCCCATCGGGGGTGTCACCATATAGGTATGAAGACGTCCATCTGATAGTAATGTTTGAATATCCGTCCCCAGCCATCGCGCCAGCGTTGCATTCACAAATACAAACCGGCCTGTTTCATCGGTCGAATAAAATCCAACGGGGGCATTATCCGTGAAATCAATCAGTTTTTCCCGCTCCTCGCGCACCGACCGATCCAAATCACGCTGGCGGGTAATATCATCCACCCGCCAATGCACATATCCCGCCCATCCGGCGATAGGTTGTGCCGTGACCAGGAACCAGCGTTCCCGTTCTTCGTGACCTGTACGAAGTTCAATGGAATCCGTTAACCCCCGATGTGCCTGTTCAGACAAAAGCCGGAAGTGATTAAACGCTTCGGCATTATCTTCGAACAGAGCCGCCAAAGCCGGAAGCCCGGGGAGCGATTTTTTACCGCATAATTCAAAAAAACGCTGATTAGCGAAAAACGTATTATCCGCGCCATCGGTGATCAAGCGTGCCCCTCTCGATCCCTCTAGTACCTCACGAATGACAAGGCGTTCTTTTTCTTTATCGGCCTGACGTCCCAGAAAATCCTGAACCGTAAAGCCAACAAAAGCCGCCAACAAAAAAAGTAACGCCGCCGCGAGCATAGTCGATTGATCAATCCCCAGCACCGCCGCCAGAATGACGCACCCCACGACATAGACAATGAGGATCAGTGTGGAGATAAGAATTTTACGGATTCTTTTATGCGTGATTGCCGCCTGATCGGGCGGCGTATGGTATTTTTTGATAAAATCGCTGTGATCTAACGGCATCAGAGTGCCAGAATGCCATTTTCAGAGGATATTGACCAGTGCACAGGTAGCCTAAACCTTAAGTTTTCCCTTTAAACGGAAGACATAGGAGATGACCTCGGCCACCGCCTTGTAATGTTCAGGCGGGATCGCCTCATCCACCTCAACCTTATCGAAAAGAACACGCGCCAACGGGGGGTTTTGCACCAACGGCACATCATGTTCCTTGGCGACTTCCCGAATACGTAGCGCCAGATCATCAACCCCCTTGGCGACCAGTGTCGGGGCGGCCATTTCATCTGGATCGTATTTCAAGGCAATCGAAAAATGGGTTGGGTTCGTGATAATGACATCGGCGGTTGGAACAGCCTGCATCATCCGGGCGCGGGCTTTTTCCTGCCGTAACTGGCGCAACTTTGCCTTTACATGCGGATCACCTTCGGATTGTTTATATTCGTCCTTTAACTCCTGCTTGGTCATCCGCATTTTTTTGTAATGCTCGGTACGTTGATACACCAAATCCAGAACGGCAATGATCAAGAGTGCCACCAGTACCCCAATCATGAGCCGGCGTGTCATGTCCGAAATTTCAAACAGGGTCTCACGTAAAGGAAGCCCCACCATGTGATCCAGATTGCCTAAAAATGGGAAGAGCAACATCGCCCCCACCACCCCAATTACCACCAGTTTCAATATCCCCTTAATGAACTCAACAATCGCCCGTCCGGAAAAAAGCCGCGTGAACCCCTGGATCAGCGATATCTTGCTGATATCCGGCTTGATGGTCTCAAATGAAAACAGCGCGCCAATTTGAACAAACGTTCCCAAAAAAGCCGCCACCATCATGAGTATAAACGGCACAGCCAGAATCTTTAAAATCTCGATAAACGAGTCAGCGACAACAACACCCATCCCCCCTGGCGGAGGCGGTAGCGCATGTGCCTGTTCAATATAGGTTTGAAGATATTTCGCCAATGACATCATCATGCCGGGGCCCACGGCCAAAATGACCAGAGTCCCCATAAACAGGATCACCCAGTTATTAATCTCACGGGACAGAGCCACCTGTCCCTTATTTCGTGCATCTTCCAGTTTTTTGGGTGTGGGGTCTTCGGTTTTCTGGGAATCGTCGGCTTCGTTATCACTTTCGGCCATGGGTTATTTTCCCGCCGATTGATAAAAAAACGTGATGCCGTCTTGAAACTGGGTTGCCCAGAATAAATACATGGATGATAGCGTGAGGGAAAGAACCAGCAAGGTCAGGATAATCTGAACCGGGAGTACCAGAATGAAAACCTGAAGCTGGGGCATCAGGCGCGAGAGCACCCCCATCAGAATATTCACCATCAATGTCAGAACAATAAAGGGAATGGCCATCTGAAGCCCGGTCATAAAACTGACCGATACAGTGCGCGCCATCAGGTCAGCCATGCTTCCTGAATCCGGGATGCCGCCAATAGGAAACATCTGGTAACTTTCCACCAATCCATAAATCAACATGTGGTGAAGATTAGTGGCAAAGATGAACAGCACCCCTGTCACCGATAAAAACGCCCCCACCACAGACCCTTGAGCGGCCATGGACGGGTTAAACACCTGCGCGTTCGCCAACCCTGATGTACTGGCAATAATCATCCCCGCCGTGTCCAGTGCGGTCATTAATATACGCGCTACGGTTCCGATCAATAAGCCAATGACGAATTCCATGAAAATAAGGGATAACATCATATTCATACCCGGCACGGGCGATGGCACAAATGGCAAGGTCAAGGGTAACATCACAAAGGACAACCCGAGTGCCATGAATAAACGTATATTTTGCGGAACAAAAGAATCGCCAAGACCCGGCATAATCATCAATGCCGTGCCCAGCCGAACGAAAATCAGGAAAAACCCGAAGACCATATCGCTCAGGAATGTTTCGAGCGTGAGCATGACTGCCTGTACCCTCTATCCCATGCCGATGATGCGTTCTGCAAGGCTTTGCATATACGCGGTCATGACGGATACAAAGGCCGGAAACAGAAAAAAGATGGCGGCAAAAATGGCAATAATTTTGGGAACGAACACTAAGGTCATTTCCTGAATCTGAGTCAGAGCTTGAACCAATGCAATCAAAACACCGACAATCAGCCCCACAATCATCACCGGTGCACCAATCTGTAACGTGAGTATCACGGCCTCGCGTGCCAGTTCGATAATTTCTGTCTGGTTCATGGATATAACCTATCAGATGAGAGACAGGTCAGATAAACAAAAAAATGCCCTGTCCCCGATTTTTTACGTATAAAAACACTCAGCCTTAAATAGGCATCCGCATGATTTCCTGATACGCACCGATCAACCGGTCACGCACGGCCACCACGGTTTGAAGGGTCAATTCGGCGGCATTCACGGCTTGGACAACTTCCGGCAGACTGGCCGAACCCGTCACCGCACGAGCTGACGCCGTTTCCCCGGCTCTAAGGGTCTGGATGGTCGAAACGGCCATGTTTTTTAAGACATCCCCGAACGAAGCGTCCTGTTCCTGTCCGATGCCGGGCAACGATCCACCTTTGGCCGTGTTGGCATACGCACTGGCGGCAACGGCGGGATTGGCAATTTTATCAACCATCGATGATTCCTTTACGGTTAAAGATACTCTATTTTACCTTATCTCAACATATCAATCGTTCGTTGGGCCATGGTTCGGCTTTGTTCCATCATCCCCAGATTGGCTTCATAGGAACGTTGTGCTTCCCGCATATCGGTCAGCTCAATCAAGCTATTGACGTTCGGCATTTTGACATATCCTTCGGCGTTCGCCCCGGGATGGTCTGGCATATATTTTAAGGGGAAATCTTTTTCCTTGTCATCACGGATATCATCCACCTTGACCAGACGCTGGCCTTGTTGGCGATCCATTTCATTTTTAAACGTAATGATTTTACGGTTATACGGCTCGCTGTCCGGGGTATTCGCGGCCGTGTTCGCATTGGCGATGTTTTCAGATATGACCCGGGTGCGTTCACCTTGCGCCCGCATTCCGTATGCCGATGTTGTCATTGCCCCGAATATACTATCTTCCGCCATAATCATTTACTCCCTGATAAATATATATAATTACTGACCGCGGCCTAAGGCTGTGCGGATCATGCCAGATTGCTTGCGCATTAAATTCGTCAACAACGTGTATTCCATGTTGGTTTCGTTGGCTTTGACCATCTGCTCTTCGATAATCACGGCATTCCCGGCAGGTGCCACTTCGTAGGTGATCTTTTGTTTGGCATCCTTGGCGGTTTCAATCTCCCCCGGCGGCGGCATATGGCCGGGCTGGGTGGTGGCCAGACGCACGCGGTCTGTTTTCACGACATCTTTCAGGACACTGCCAAAATCCACCTTGGTAAGATCACGTGCGCGGTAATTCGGTGTATCGGCATTCGCAATATTTTCCGATAGGACGCCCTGACGCTTTTCGAGATAATTCATCTTCGCGCTCATGGCTTTCATCAAAGGAATGTTTTGTAATGTCATCATATACCCCTTAAAATAGGCGAACCTTCTGGATCAAAATTTGCAGAAACCGTGCCAATGACCACCCATGACCCCGACCCCCTGAACCCTGCGGCGGATGATCCGCTAAAGCCTTTGAATATAAAGGAAAAATCAAAGCGCCAGACCGCTGTCGCGCTTAAAGACCGCACGCTGGAACGCAAGGTGCCTCAGGTGGTAGCGGCCGGACGGGGAAAAATTGCCGAGCAAATCCTGCAACTGGCTTATGACAATGACATCCGTATCCGGGAAGATAGCGCGCTGGCCGAAATGCTGGCGGCCATTGAAATCGATAGCCCCATCCCGCCCGAAGCTTTTTCAGCCGTGGCCGAAATCATGTCTTATGTGTATCGCGCCAATGGGCAACCAAATCCCTTTGATGCGCTTTTGACTGATGATAAGAAGAAGGAAGACAAAGGAACCTCCTGACACCATGAATGATCTTTATTCTCTTCAGGACAGAATGAGGGCTCTCACTGATTTTATCATAGACGCTCAACATCAGGTGCGTCAGGGTCAAAATGTGAACTTGATCGGGCTTGATGCCAAGGTCAGCCAAGTATGTAATGACACAATTAAACTCCCCCCTGCAGAGGCGATGGAAATGCAACCCCTGATCGCCAACATGATCGGGCATCTTGAGGATCTGGGGAAAAGTCTTGAAGAGTTAAAAGCCCATTTAATCCAACAAAAAAAGTAAATACCGATGGAAGCTTATGATTATCTGAAATTTGTCGTGGCTCTTGTGTTTGTTCTCTCTCTCATGGGGGGGCTGGCTTATGTCATGAAACGTCTGGGCATGGGGCAAGGTATGTCCACGCTCGCCGGGGGCAAGCGGCGCTTAAAAATCCTGGAAGTCCTTCCCCTCGACTCTCGCAGAAAGTTGATGATGATTGAACGGGACGATGTTCAACATCTTGTTATTTTATCATCCTCAGGCGAAACTGTGGTGGAAACCAATATTAAGGGTCACGAAAAGGGTCAGGAACATGCCGCTGTTTAACCCCAAATTATGTCTGCTGGCCGGGCTTACGATTCTGGCAGGTCTGATTCTGGGCAGTTCACCTGCGCTAGCGCAGGCCTTTACCGTTGATCTGGGCGGCGGGGAAGAAGGAAGTGGTACTGTTTCCGGGCGTGTGATTCAACTGGTACTCCTACTCACGGTTTTGTCGCTCGCGCCCTCTATCCTGATTATGATGACCTCGTTCACGCGTATTGTGGTCGTACTCTCTTTTTTAAGAACGGCCATCGGTATTCAACAGACACCGCCGAACACGGTCATGGTGTCTTTGGCGATGTTTCTGACTTTTTTCATCATGGCGCCTACGTTTGAGTCTGCGTATAACAACGCCCTCAAACCGATGATCAACGAAGAAATTGATGAAGTGACCGCGTTCGAACGCGGCATCACGCCGTTCAAGGAATTCATGTTAAAACATGTCCGTGAACAGGATTTGCAATTATTCATGGATTTAAGCAAAACAGAGCCGCCTGAACAGGTGATCGATACCCCCATTCAAGTGATCGTCCCAGCCTTCATGATTTCTGAACTCAAACGGGCGTTTGAAATCGGCTTTATGCTCTTTTTGCCGTTTTTGATTATTGATATGGTGACGGCGTCTATCCTGATGTCGATGGGGATGATGATGTTGCCGCCGGTCACCATCTCTCTGCCGTTCAAGATTGTGTTTTTTGTGCTGGTCGATGGATGGTATCTTATCTGTGGATCCTTGATCCAAAGCTTTGATGGCACCCCTGTATTACCCACGGGATAGATTTATTCCGGCTTAATCTTCCGATAGCTTTCCAGAAAGTCTTTGAACATATCCACTTCGGACATCAACGACGTAATGTTTTCGCGTGTCCCGATCAACCCCATCTGGCGCGGACGTGTGACCACATCAAAAAGCTGTGCCTTATCTGTTTGTTTCATTGCATCGACAAAACGCTCCCGCATGCTCCCCAAGGCCACGCGGTTCCCCCCCAGATTAAGGGCAATCGCCCGGTTTAAAATCAAATCCACCTGATAAGGCGTCAACGGACGGGTCAGTGATATATCTTCTTCGATAATCAAATCATTCAAGGCATCGGCGGCATCATCCCATTTCCCGGCAGACCAGGCGGTATCGACCTTGAGGCGCGTTAAGTTCGGATCAACCTTTAACCCCCCCAGCACCTCAAACGCCTCATCCACTTTTTTCATCTTCGCCAGAGCCCGCGCTCGCAAAAGCCGGATATCCTTATCTTGCGCTTCGCTCATACCTTCGGGTTTTGCCTCATAGATACTTTGTGCCAGATCAAGGGCTCGCAAAGCCCCTTCGGGCTTGCTATCAAGAAGTTTGATCGCCGCGAGCCGAAGCGCGACCCGCGCTTTATCCTCACCTTCCAATCTATGTGTGACTTGGTTTTCAAGAAGTGTCCCGGCGCGTCCCAATAAATCGACATCCACCAGACGTTCGGCCAAACGTTCAATAAACGCATCCCCTTCTGCGCCTGCCGGGGTTAATTCCTTGAACTCATCATATACCGTCACGGCATCCAGCGGTTTGATTTTATCCGCCCCGCCCTGCATGAACAGGTCACGAAATGTTTTGGTCATATAAGCGGTGACTTCTTTTCCCATCGGCGATTCAGGAAATAGCGAAGCGGCATTGCGAAGCACCGAGAGGCCTTTTAAGTAATCGCCATTTTGAATATATACCTGTCCCAATCTGTAATTGATCAGTGTTTCCAGTTCATCCCCGCGCCAGAGATACCGAAGCCCCTCCAGCCGGTCAATCGCCTGCGCCGGGGTCAGTTTATTATTGTCTAGCTGAAGTTTCGTGAGCGACAAACCGGCCTTCGCCCGGTGATAATCATCCGGCCCCGTCACCAACGGGGTCCATAATTCTTCGGCCTTGGCTGTTTGTCCCATTTGCCGCTGGGTCTCCCCCATTAAATATGCCCATGCGGCCTTTTGTGCCGGGGGCAGGATATCTTTATTCTTTTCCATCATGCCCAAAAGACCTTTGGCGATCTCAGGCTTTCCCCCACGCAAGGCCACCTCGGCCAAGCGTATCGCCATCGGATCCCGCACATGGTCAGGATATTGCGCCAGAACATCAAACGACCCCGGAAGCACAGAGAGTGCCTGCGCCCAATCTTCGAGCGCCCCTAGTGTGGCAGATCGCCAATAGGCCAATTCGCCAATATCTTTTAATGAATCTCGTGATAGATCAATGATGGCTTCGTCTGGACGTCCCGCCGCCAGTGACGCCGCCCCACGCAGGGCGACAAATTCATTATTATCTTCCAGCTCAGGTGTTTCCATCAAGGCCACGCGCAAATAGCCCAGCGATTCAACCCCCCTGTCATTGGCCAACGATAATTTGGCCAGCGTAACAAGTTCTTCCGTTTGCTGATCCTGAGGTTTTTGAGAAAGCGATTTCATCAATAGTCGTTCATTTTCATCTAGCGCGCGCGTACCCCCCATTTCCCAGCGATCAAAATGATATATGCGGGACATATCCACGGCACTCGTTACCGCCGGTACGGACGCAGTCTCACCAGAGGGTAATGCGGGCGCTTGTTGGGTGTCTTGTTTCGTGAGGGTGGGCGCTCCAGCCTGACTCAAGGAAGATAATTTAACATCTTCAGGCCGAGCCAGCGGCATATCCTGCGGACGGGTCATCATAATCCCATCGCGGTTGACTTTAATCTCAAGATCATCTGCCTTGGCAACCGCGGCCAACCCCACCGCAGAGCGCAGGGTTCTGACGGGAATAAAATCAAGGGGATTTCCTGAAAATTGATCCGGCGTCTCTACGGTCACAACCCGGATCTGATCTTCGAACACCGGATCCATGACTGTCAGGAGTTTGCGAGTTCCCGTCATTGGCCAACGCAGACTGGGCACGGGCGTCGTCTCGCGCGTCACTGAAACAGGTTTTGACGAAGGCATCTTGGGAGAAATGATCACCCGCCACACCAATCCCCCACCTTCAGCATGAATATGCGCCACTTTTGGCAGTGCCACGCGGAAAGCGGTGCCACCTGTAATGTCAGTGCGATCAATTGTACCTAACAGGTTTTTTTGTGAGCCGGCGATACTGGGCTCAGATGTCATGCCGGGTTGATCGGTGACAATCCAGGCAAACCCACCTCGGTCAAACACCGCAAGTCCCATAGCTTCGGTTGAGGTCAAGGTAATGACCTGCGGTTCGGTCAACGCTGAGGCTACGGCTTCGTTTTGAACAGGTGTCACGGGCTGTGCGACTTCGACCGTATCCCCTTTGGCTGGAACTTGAACGGCAGGTGCGGGCGCAACCGGTAACGCTTGATCCGGTTTTTTCATCTCCGTTTTGGGAGCTTCAGCTTGTGTCTTTTCAGGAGGTAGCTTTTTTTCCGGTGCTTTCTGATCAGGAACAGGTTTAACTGGCGATGCTTTTTTTGTGTCTTCTTTGACGGCAGATAATTTTGTGTTTTCCTGTCCAGCACCGTAAACATCAAGCACCATGCGGTCGCCCGCCGAAAAATGGCGAACGCGGCTTTCGGCGGGGATCTCCAGCATTAAAGTCAGGGGAGACGATGACGTAATTTTAAAATTTTTGATGTTTGGCAAATCACGATCCGACACAGCCGCGATATCGGCATTGGCGGGTTGGGTAAATGTAATGGTCAATGTCTGACCCTGTTGAGCCACGACGTAATCTGGAATACCCGGCCAGTCAAACACTAGGCGGCTATAAGAAGGATGCACGCCGGAACGCACCGTGACATCCTGTTGCGCTCCAGCGCCCGAAGGCCAGAGGGACAAGATAACGGCACCCAAGACGAAGGCGGCTGTCCAGCGTTTAAAAAACATGGTTAAAACCTTGCCATAGCACGCAAAACCCCACAAGCAGGGGACAGGAGATATCTACTGGATATCAAAAAGTTTTATCGTCGCGCCATCATCTTCCATAATGACGATATCTACCCGCCGGGACAAGGATAGCCGCGTCTCCTCGGATAATTGTGGTGATAAATCACGGTATCGTCCACTTGATGCACCACGGATCGTGACAGGTCTGTCATATCCGACATTTTCCAAGACAGCCGCCACATGGGCGGCGCGCGCTAAGGATAAATCCCAATTTGAGGTAAAGGTGCCGCCTGTCACAGGCCGGGGATCGGCATGCCCCACCACTTCGATTCGGTTTTGGATACGCGATAGCGACCCCGCGAGCGCATAAAGCGCTTTGTCTGACCCTGCCTTGACATCCGCCTGCCCCGGTTCAAACAAGACGTCATCTGGCAGAGAGAGAATAAGAGCCCCCGGCTGTTCGATCATCTGCACGCGAGACAAACTCGGTTCTTCTTTCAATAAAACACCCATGATTGCCTTAAGGTAAGAAAGATCAAGTGCCTGATTGAAATTGATCTGGTCAATCTGAATGTCTTCTTCAGGCCCCCGAAATGCCGAAGGCCCGTCGAATTTGCTGAAGTTAGATTTGATCGTATCGGTAAAATCTTCCCATGCTTCTTCTTTGGGATGTGACATGGCAAACATCATGACAAAAAAGGTGAGCATTAATGCCATCACGTCCGTAAACGATAAAATCCATGTGTTCACTGGCGGCAAACCATCCCCAGATCGTCGAAAGAATCTTCGCCGTCTGACGGATGTATTTGATATTTTTCGGCGGCGAGCGATAGTCATGGTTGAACCTTGGGCGACGCAGTAGATTCCAAAGTAAAAGGCACATGCGGTCTGAAATAAAGGGTCACGGTGTCTTCTGCGCCTTGCTCGATGCCAATGGATAATAATTTTTCCGGCATGCCGGCGGCCTGAATTTTTTCTGATATCACGCTGGCCTGATTCATGAGGGGCCGTATTTTTTCCGGCGCCTGATTTTGAACCCAAGCCGGATTACCTTTAAGATGGAATACCATATCCATTCGGTAAGGTGTTTTTTGACGGTCTGTTTTTAAAATCGACACTAATGTGGGCAGAAAGAAAACCTGATCTTTTGGCAACAGGCTTGCCCGGGATAAATCTTCCTGCCCCAGCGTCATAATCGCAGACGAAAATGCGTCTAGCGGTAAGACAACCGTCATCACACCCGGGAGAGCGGGGGTTGTTTTCTGAACCTTAAAATCTGAAATCTGGGCATTAAACAACGCATCCAGCCGTTCCGTTGTTTCTCCCTCTCGAATGGATTTTTCGGGTGAAGGTACCGGCGAGGGTTTGACATCGGTTTGAATCGCCTGTTTGGAAAAGGTGCGTTCCACGCTCTCCATCACGGGCTTTGCTTTTTTTTCTTCAAACGAAGAAATGGCATTCAGCACAATAAAAAAGGCCAGCAACATGATAAAGAGCGACAAGCTCATCAGGTCACTGGGCACATGATGATCCAACGGGCGGATACGCCGGCGGCGAAATCGTTTCATATCCTGATTATAAAGGACGGCGGCGCTATGCCCAAGAACTAGTTATCAAATTCAGCCAGAAGCCGGTCAATATCATCCTGAGAGACCGCCTTAGCGGGCATTTGGGGACCATTGAGTAAGGCTTTATCCCCTTGGCGTTGATCAGGTACAGGAACCGCATGATCGATAGGCCCCATCCGGCGATCCAACGCCGATAGCAAATGATCAATTTTGGTTTCAATCTGCCGCAAGGTGGCCACAACTTTTGAAATACGCTGACCCGTAATGTCTTGAAATCCGCAAGCTTCGTAAATACGTGTAACTTCGTCAATGAGGGCATTATCCCCTGTGGTGTTCGCGCGTTTTTCAATCGCCTCACACGCGGCCATGATGGTGTTTGTGGCTTCAGCGGTAGCCAAAACAACGGCATCCAGTTCATCCGTAGCCCCCGGAATATCGGTATGCTTCAAATTCCCTGTATGGCTTTGGGCGATGTCGTGGCGCAAAAGATCAATGGTATGCGATAAATCAGCAAGCTCGGCATGTATTTCATGATCCGAAGCCCCAGAGCCTTCCATCTTGTGAATGACCGACTGGATGATTTCGACAACTTTGCCGCGCTCATAGGATTTTTCAGTCATAACCTAGCCTAAATCCCCAAGGACAGCAGAAATCTTAGTTTTAAGGGTATCCGCATTAAACGGTTTCACGATGTAATTATTGACCCCGGCCTGACGGGCGGCAATAACGTTCTCTGTCTTGCTTTCAGCGGTGACCATAATAAAAGGAACGTCACTGAAATGCTCCCCGGCGCCACGCACTTGTTTTAAAAGCTCCAGCCCGCTCATCGGCTCCATATTCCAATCTGAAATCACCAAACCATATTGTTTTTTCTTAATCATACCAAGTGCCATGGTGCCGTCACTGGCTTCGTCCACATTATTAAAGCCAATTTGTTTCAGAAGGTTTTTAATGATACGCACCATCGTCTGGTAATCATCGACAACCAATACATTCATATTTTTATTGACGGACACGGAAAAGAACCTTTTTTGAAGAAATGAGTGGAAAATTCAAACCGAAAGTAAAGTATGCAATAAAACTGGTTTAAAAAATATTAACGCAGTATATCTGCATATTATCATGACACAAATAGCCTGTCACGGCGGGAAACCATGCGGGTGACCATTGTATTCTTCCCCAAATAAAAGAAAATCTAAGGAGTGGCGGGTTCTTCACCCTGAACATCATCCGCGAGTCCAGGCAGACGTTTTTGTTCGGCCAACATCACGGTGAGAGACCGGGCACGCTCCGCACTCATCGCGGCGATAATCGGGGCAGATTTTCGTTCTGACATACGACCCAGCACCTGAATAAGAACATCCATATCCAGCGTATCGAAAATTCGCGCGGCATCTTTGGCCTTCATACCTTCGTATATCTTAACCAGACTGGCCGCCCGCTTTTCTTCTTCCGCCGATTGTTGCTTCAGTAGATTCTGAATTTCAGCCTTAAGCGCGCTGAGTTCCTTGTATTTCTGGTCTATCTCCTGCTCCCCGGCTTTTAGCAGAGCCTCACGCAGGGCCACTTCTTTTTCCCGGCTTTCAATATCCTGACGACGCGCCGATAAATCTTTGAACAACGCCATGCGCGCATCTGAAAATTCCAAATCACTATCACCAGAATCTTTCCATGACGGGTCTGCAGATTCTTCTGTCTGAGATGTCGCAGAAGAGGCGGGCGCTTCGGGCGTATCGGCCGTTTTTTTGTTGTCTTCGGCGGGTTCGGCTGGGGGTTGGGCTTTCGTCCCATCCTCGGTTGTTTTGGCAACATCCTTCGCTGTTTGGGTGACGGGGGGTGTTGAGGCCGGCTGAACGGACGATGACGGGGCAGATAAAGATTCTTCAGACGGCGTGGGCGGCGTTTGAGCCAACGCGCCCGCATAGTAAGACTTACCGGAGACAATCTCACCAAACCGAACACCAAAAGCCAGTGCCGCCACAACCACTAGAACGGGCAAAAGACTGAATCTGCTGACAAGAGATGGCATCGACTAAAGACTTTCTATCGTGAATATCCAGATTTTTTGGGTTGCCGACCGCGCTGAAGCGCATCATACAGATCTTTTTCAGCTTGAGATAATAAACCCGCCCCTTGATCGTCAGGAAACGTGTCTTTTATAAAGGGATCACTCTCACGCTCAAAGGCATATAGATCATCCTGTTCCTCGGCATCGAAGTCAGGATCCCGGATGGCAAATCCACCCCGGCTTTCAGCGCCGGTCACCCCAACAGATTCCTTCACTTTTTGGGGTATGGGCTTTTCCGTCCGGGTGAATTCTTCTGGTACCAAAAAAGACGGCGGCGGCACCGAGACGGCGCGCGGACGCGGGACAGATTTATCGCCTCCCACACCGTCGATAATACCCACCAGTTCACGATGACGATCTGCCAGTTTTTCAAGACGGTTGGCCAGATTATCTCCGGATTCATTCATAAAACGGAGTTCATCAGACAAAAATTTGGATTCATTGATAATTTCCTGAAGTTCGGCTCCTGATTTTTCGGCCACCTGCCGCATACCTGACATAGCCGTTTCTGCCTGAGTCACCTGACGGGAGAGATCAGCGAGTAATTTCCCCATCTCTTGACGACCTTGGCGGAATTGGCTCATGAAATAAGACAGGCGCGCCGTGTAAAATACTGTAGCGGCAAGCAAAAGCAGAATAACAAGGTCCAGAATAAAACTCAGATTAATACTCATCTCTCGCGGCTTTCTTCCTCCGGCGGAATATATTTTTCAATTTTGACGGCCAGATTTTCCAACCTCTGGCCTACAGGCCCTTTAAACATCGGGACGTGGCCACACCGAAGTTCCAGTTCATCCCCCACATACGTGTTCAAAATAATCTGCGTTCCCTTTTTCCAGTGAATCAAATCTCTCAAGGGCACCGTAATTTCACCCAAGATCGCCTGAAGGGACACATCTGTTTGGTACAATTCCTGTGTCAGGTGGGTTTCCCAGATGGAATCACGACCAAATTTTTCCCCCATGAACATCTGAAGCAACAATTCACGGATCGGCTCAAGGGTCGCATACGGAATTAGAATTTCAATCCGGCCGCCCCGGTCACCCATATCCACCCGAAGGCGCGCCAGAACACACGCGTTTCCCGATTGAGTAATCGTGGCAAAACGGGGATTGGTTTCCATCCGCTCCAACGTAAAACTGACGGGGGACAGCGGGTCAAACGCCGATGACAAGTCACTTAACGAAACGCCAACCATCCGTTCAACCAATTTGGTTTCAATCGTGGTGTAAGGTCTACCCTCTACCCGAATGGCAGGTGTTCCTTTGCGCCCCCCGAGCAAGACATCGACGATCGAGTAAATAAGCGCGCTATCTGTGACCATCAAGCCGCTATTGTCCCATTCTTCGGCCTTATAGACAGACAACAACGCCGGAAGCGGAATAGAATTCAGGTAATCACCAAAACGAACCGTGGATACTTGATCCAAAGACACTTCAACGTTATCAGATGTCAGATTTCGAAGCGATGTGGACATCAACCGCACCAGACGATCAAAGACAATATCCAGCATCGGCAAACGTTCATAGTTCACCATGGCCGAATTAATCAGTGCCATCACGCCGGAGGTTTCACCCCGGCCTAACCCGCTGTCATCAAAACCGAGCAGAGAATCAATTTCATCCTGATTCAGAATACGGGCGGCACCATCATCTTCCACATCTGCGGCACCAGACATGGGATCCCCAGCCGGCGCATCGCCCGACATTTTCTCCCATTCGGCCATCATGGCCTTTTCTTCTTCGCTCATCCCGGCGAGATCATCGGTTTTCGTGTCGTTCACTGCCCTGATCCTATCTTGTTGTTCAAACGCGATCGTTCAAACCGTTAGATTCTGATACATCCTATTTCGCAAGAACCATGCCGTACCGGACGGTTTTTTACAAAAAATATCCTTTATTATACCACAAGTCGGGTCATATGGAGGATGACCCGCTTATTGTATCAAAATTTCCTGAAACAGCACATCTTTGACCTCAACTGGATAGGCGGCGGCATTCACCCTCGCCAATAATTCCATCTGAAGACGGTATATGCCCGCTGACCCTCGTAAATCCTTGACCCGCAATTCACGTAAATAGGTTTGGAATTGATCCACTACCCGTGGCATGACCGCTTCGATAGAGGCGGTATCCCCCGGGTCTTTCAACTCAAGCTGAACGGATAATCTTAAATAGCGGGGCTGAGCATCATTACCACTTAAATTGACAACCATGTCCGGGATTTTGATGAACGCAGGCCCAGAGGCGACGCCAGCTTCGCCGCCATGCCCGTCGCCTTTGGCTTTTTCCCCGTGTGCCCCCGCCTCGCCAGAGGCATCGGCCGCTTCCCCCTTACCTAACACTGAATCCAACATGCCAGAAAAATAAAGTCCGGCACCGCCCCCGCCCAATAATAAAATCGGGAGAACGACAAACAGGATAATCTTTTTGGCATCGAATTTTGATTTCCCCTCTTCTCCCAGAGGGTCTCCCTCGGTGGCTGGCGCGTCCAGAGACGCACTGACATCTTGATCGTCTTTAGGTTTTGGCGTTTCTTTTTTGGCGGCCATGGCTATATCCCGATATTAAAAATTGATCCTGATTCAATTACCTCATTTAATCATAAGGAATTTAACGTCAATGACCAAGGTGCATCTTCAGGCCAACACATTATATTGACACGAAAAAACAGGGCGGCATTTTTTTCCCCCCGACTCGGGGACACCCTGCAGGCTTTACCGTAAGTCGAAAGCGGGTCACAGCCCCTCTTGAGTCTGAACAGCTTGATTTCCCTTGGTTTTTTCTGTGGCACGGGCTTCGCATTGTTAAACCTGAACAACAAGGGTACATGCGATGGAAAATTCACTTTATATCAGTCTTTCAAGCCAGATCGCGCTTCAGGAAAAGATGAGCATCGTGTCCAACAACGTGGCTAACCTCGGCACACCAGGTTTCCGGGCACAGAATATGGTCTTTGATGAATATCTCTCGAAACCGCGCGGGATGAAAGAATCCATGTCGATGGTTTTGGATTACGGTCAATATCAGGTCACAGATCCGGGTCCGGTTAAAACCACGGGCAACCCTTTGGATGTGGCATTAATCGGCCCCGGATTTATGGGGATATCAACGCCGTCCGGCATTCAATATACCCGCGCCGGTAATCTCTCTAAAACAGCCGAAGGTGTCTTGGTCAATGCGCGGGGGATGCCCGTTGCCTCTGCAGGTGGTGGCACCATTACCATCCCCAGCACGGCTCAAAATGTATATATAGACAAAAAAGGCGTTGTGTCCACGGACGAAGGTCAGGTGGGACAGTTAATGATCAAGGAATTCACCGATCTTCAAAAAATAAACCCCGCCGGAAACGGGTTGTATGTCACGGATGAGCCCGGCGTTCCTGCCGAAAAAACAACCGTCATTCAAGGTAAGATCGAAGGATCAAATGTTCAGGCTGTAGTTGAAATGACCCGCATGATTGATGTGCTTCGTGACTATCAATCCATGCAACGGATTGTGCAGTCCGAACATGACCGGATGAGAACCGCTATTCAACGTTTATCGCGCGCTGGTGCCTAACATTTAAGATTTTAAGGAGAAAGTTACATGGTTACACGTTCTTTAGACATCGGCGCCACAGGGATGTTGGCACAACAGATGAATGTGGATGTTATATCCAACAACATCGCCAACGTCACCACATCCGGCTTCAAACGCCAGCGTGCTGAATTCCATGACCTGATCTACCAAAACAAACAACGCCCGGGCAGTACATCGTCTGATGTCGGCACAATTGTCCCCTCGGGCATGCAGTTTGGTTTGGGTGTGTCCTTGGGTTCCATTTACCGCCTGCATGAACAAGGCACGATCAAAATGACGGAAAATCCACTGGATTTGGCCATCACCGGCAAGGGGTATTACCAGATCACCCTGCCCGACGGTTCAACGGCCTATACACGCTCCGGGGTCTTTCAAACAAATGACAATGGACAAATTGTGAATGCGCAGGGATATGAACTTCAACCCGGTTTGACCGTACCACAAGATGCCACCAGCATCACCGTCAACCAATCTGGGGAAGTGCTGGTCACCCTCCCCGGACAGGTGGCCACACAGAATATTGGGCAAATTCAATTGGCGGCCTTTATCAATCCCGCCGGATTAAACGCCATCGGAGACACCTTGTTTTTAGAAACGGATGCCTCAGGAACCCCTGTCACAGGCAATCCGGATTCAGATGATTTCGGCGAAATACGCCAAGGCGCGCTGGAAAATTCCAACGTGAATATCGTCGAAGAAATTACCAACCTGATAGCGGCTCAACGCGCGTATGAAATGAACTCGAACGTCATTTCAACCAGCGATGAAATGCTTCAGACCATCACGCAGTTACGATAACCGGATAGACACGCGGGAGACATAGATGAATTTTTCTGATATCTGGCCAAAAACCGAACTGACCCTTAAAATTGTTCTGTTCACACTTGTCTTATCCTTAAGTGTCTGCATCTTAATTGTCGGCGCACAAAAAGCCACGGCGGCCAATTTAAAAGAAATATCCATCATTGACCGGGATACGTTGAAACTGGGTGATCTTTTTGATGGACTAAAACATAACGCCGATTACGTGATTGGCCCTGCGCCTCAACCAGGCCAAGAAATGGTCTTGAATGCGCGGACATTATACCGGATCGCCAGTGCGATGGATTTGGATTGGCGTCCGGCAACATCTGCAGAACAAATTACCGTTCGGCGTGCGGCGACCATTATCCCCGAAAGCAAAGTCCAACACGCCCTGCGCACCGCTTTAACACAAGAAGGTGTGACAGGCATTTTTGACATCAAAGTCTCAGGAGCCAAAGACATTATCCTGCCGGATACCCTGCCCCAGACACTGGCGGTATCCAATATTCGGTTCAATCCCCAAAATGATTATTTCGAAGCCAATCTGGTAGCGCCGTCGCTGGAGAAACCGATCCGAAAAATTTCAGTGATGGGACAAATCGAACGTAAGATATCTGTTCCCGTGCTCAAGACCACCCTGCAAAATGGCGATGTCATTGGTGCCGGGGATATTGACATGATAGAGATGCCGCTCGTTCAGGTAGGCAAGGATGTCATTTTGAAACCAGAGACATTGGTCGGCATGACCCCGCGTCGCATTGCCTATGGCGGAAAGCCGCTCTCTGGTCATGATATGGAACACCCGCAAATCGTTGGACGCGGGCAAACTGTCACCCTTATTTTTAACGATGGTCCCTTGGTGCTGACCACCAAAGGCAAAGCCCTTCATGGCGGTGCCAAAGGTGATCTGGTTCAGGTCACAAATTTAAACAGCAGTAAATCCGTGGATGGAATTATCACCGGAGCGCAAGAAGTCACCGTACGCTAAGTTGAATTATACGTTTAATCAGGAGATCACACATGAAAACATCTTATGCTTTGCTTCTATCCGCTTCTCTGATGGTTTTATCGGGCTGTACTGCGGCAGATCGTTTGGCCAGCGTGGGCAAAGCGCCCGAGATGGCACCCATTGAAAACCCCACCGCTACCGAAGGTTACCGCCCTGTTTCCATGCCGATGCCTGCCCCCAAAATTGTGACGCGCGAAAAGAATTCCTTGTGGGGAAGTGACCGCCAAGCTTTTTTCAAAGATCAACGTGCCGCCGATGTCGGTGATGTGTTAACCGTCATGATTGATATTCAGGATAAAGCCGAACTGGACAACGAAACCGAACGCCGCCGGAATTCAAATGAATCAGCAGGTCTCGATGCGTTTTTGGGATATGAACAGGCTCTGGATAAAGTTCTGCCCGAAGCCATCAATAACGCCAGTCTGGCGGATGCACAGGCCACATCCAACCATACCGGTGAAGGTTCGATTGACCGCGAAGAAAAAATTGACCTGAAACTGGCCGCAATGATCACACAGGTTCTTCCGAACGGTAACATGGTTATCCAAGGTCGTCAGGAAGTGCGGGTGAATTTTGAAAAACGTATTCTGGAACTGGCCGGGGTTATCCGTCCTCAGGATATCACCATTGGCAACACCATTTCATACGACAAAATTGCCGAAGCCCGTATCTCTTACGGCGGCAAAGGCCAGATCACAGACGTTCAGCAACCTCGCTATGGCCAGCAGGTGTTTGACGTTCTGTTTCCTTTCTAAAAAAACCCATTTTCCTCCTCTGATGCAAAAAACCGGCCTTTTGGCCGGTTTTTTTAATCTGCTGTCATCAGGATATTATTCGTCCCGGTGGGTTTTTTCCATTTTCTCGTGACGTTCTTGTGCTTCAAGACTCAAGGTCGCAACAGGACGGGCTTCGAGGCGTGCCACGCCAATAGGCTCACCCGTTTCCTCGCAATAACCATACTCGCCGTCATCAATACGCATCAATGCCTCGTTGATTTTTGAAATCAACTTGCGTTCACGATCCCGGGTACGAAGTTCCAGCGCATGATCAGTTTCGGCTGTCGCACGATCCGCGAGATCAGGTTGCTGAAGTTCGGTTTCCCGAAGCGTGTTTTGAATTGTGTCCGAGGACTCGCGCAATAATTCCGACCGCCAAGACACCAGCTTCTGCCGGAAATAAGCCAGCATGACCGGGTTCATATATTTCCCCTTATCTTTCAACGGGGAATATTTGGGCGGAATAACAACGGTTTTATCTGTTTGGGCTTTCATGGATCCTCTTACCTACGTCTTTTACGAAAACTATTCAAAAATAATAGTGTCAACCTAACCCTGGTGCAAGCCGCAGCGATGTTTCATCCCCGGCTTTCCATGGCTTTCCGTGCCTTGGCAATTTCAATTTGGGCGCGCAAATCAACCTCATCCAGAATGGCCGTTAATCTGGGGTCATTTATTTTTTCCCGGTGCGATGCCACGACATCCGCAATATCAATCACATGCCCCAACGTCAATTGCCCCGTCAGTAACGCTATTTTCAAACGATCCAGTTCCCCCAGCACGCCTTCAGCACGCGCATGCATTCGTTTCCGAGCCGAACGTTCGGCCGGGTCTTCCACGGCTTGAGCCGCCAGTAAGGCATCCACCCGCGCAATCGCCGACGACGTCGCCGGTGCCGACGTAGCCTTGGTACCCGCGGCCATATAATCATCAAAACCCACACCGCCATCCGCCGCGCGTTCGGTTTTGCCTGTCTTGGATGTCGCCGATGTTTTAGAGGGACCTTCTATCTTCATATTCTAATTAGTATATCCCAGCCACGGGTCTGGATAGAAGGAAAGTTTTGCCTATCCCCTTGTTATCAATTCTTTTTTTGCCGTCATTTCCGGAGGATGGACATCGAATTATGAACCTTAAGCCTTTGTTTTCATTTGTATTTTCTATGCACAGATCGTGGCATGAACTTCGCAAGGGTACTCACCGGAGACATAGATCCCGTGATAAAAAATATGACAAAATTTATATCCTCTGCCCTGACCCTGACCATCACCTTCGTGTTGATGGCGGCGGGCTTTGCTATGATGGCACCGGCAGACGCGCTGGCCAAAAACACACGTATTAAAGATATCGTGGCCTTTGAAGGCGTTCGAGATAACCAGCTGGTCGGATACGGTCTTGTGGTGGGGTTGAATGGCACGGGCGACTCTCTCAACAATTCTCCATTCACACGCCAGAGTATGCTGGCGATGCTGGAACGGCTGGGCGTGAATGTCCGCGGTGAAAATTTGAACACGGGTAACGTCGCCGCCGTCATGGTTACAGCCACCCTGCCCCCTTTTACCAATCAAGGCAGTAACATTGACGTGAATATCTCCTCGTTAGGGGATGCCCAGTCGCTTCAGGGCGGCACATTGCTTGTCACGCCCCTGATGGCGGCAGACGGTGAAGTCTATGCCGTGGCACAAGGATCGATCAATATTGCTGGCTTTTCGGCAACGGGCGAAGCCGCCAGCGTCACCCAAAATATTCCCACCGCTGGGCGTATCCCAGGCGGCGCCATTGTCGAACGTGAAATTGATTTCCGTCTGGACGACCTTCAGGAAGTGCGCCTTGCCCTGCGCAACCCCGATTTCACGACAGCACGGCGTATTGCCGAAGCCATCAACGGCTATGCTTCAACGACAATGGCCAAAGCCGAAAACCCCTCAAGCGTCGTGTTGAGACGTCCACAGGATTACACTGGAAGTATCACGGATCTCATTACCGATATTGAACAATTACCTGTTCAACCTGATCAGATTGCCCGCGTTGTCATAGATGAACGGTCTGGCGTCATTGTCATGGGCTCAGAAGTGAAGATTTCAACGGTGGCGATCTCTCAAGCCAACTTGACCGTCAAGATCACGGAAACACCGCAGGTATCGCAACCCAACCCATTCTCTGAACAGGGCACCACAACGGTTGTCCCCCGCACGGACATAGAAGTGAATACAGGACCCGATGCCAAACTGGCGGTCGTCGAAACAGGGGTCACGCTACAAGATCTGGTGACCGGATTAAACAGACTGGGCGTACCGCCACGTGATGTGATTTCGATCCTTCAAGCCATCAAGGCCGCGGGCGCCCTTCATGCAGATATTGAGACTCTATAAGGCAGGATGAACGGATGACAAACATCATTGACCAGACTTCCTCTCTCGCGGCGCTTCAGTCCTCACAGGCGCAGACGGCAGAAAAAGTACAAAATTTAAAAGAGTCGGCCCGTCTTAAAAACGACGAAGCATTGACAGAAGCCGCGCGTGATTTCGAAGCCATGTTCATCACCGAGATGATGAAACCCATGTTTGAAGAATTAAAGCCAGACCCCATGTTCGGGGGTGGCAAAGGCGAGGAAGTCTTTTTCGGCATGATGCTGGATGAATACGGAAAAATCATGTCCCAGACCGGCCAGATCGGTATTGCCGATTCTATTAAACAGGAACTGATCAAATTACAGGAGACAAAAAATGTTCAAGAAAAACCTGAATAATTCAGAACAAAATATACCTGCCGACAAAATTTTATCCCGGGATGCCACGAAAGCTCTGCAGGAGATGATGGTGACAATTGATGCCTTACGCGGCGTTCTCGTTCGGGAAACTCAGGCCCTCGATAACGCCGACAATGAAAGCTTTATGCTTCTGCAGGAACACAAGGTTTCTTTGGCACGTGAATATCAATCAGGCATATCCCAGCTTCTGTCACGCAAAGATGAAATCCGCCTTCTGGCTGATCCTGCGGCTAAGGCGCGTCTGTCCATCCAGCAAGCTGAATTTCATGACACGGTTGAACTGAACCGCGAGCGGCTTGACCGGATGCGGAAAAGTTTTTCCCGGATAGGGGAACGTATCATGTCCGTTGCCCGTGAAACCGTCAAAAAAGAAACGCAATTTGCCTATGGTGCCAGCGGGCAAATGCAACAAGGTGCCAAAGGCAGTATCGGCATCAATGAAAAAGCATAAGGTTTAATTGATCTCTTTAGCGAAAGTGATGATATGACACAGACAAACCCCATCGGTACAACGATCGCATCCCCTTCGGCGCCTCAGGCACTTCAGGGGTCGAAAACAGGTGTGCTGTCAGGCGGCGGTCTTAATTTTCTGGATTTCATTTTATCCCTGACGGTTACGGGCGATGATCAAAAAACAAAAAAAGAGGGTTCTGCCGATACCTTGCTTGCCTCTCTGGTGCCTGTCTCAACACCTGTGCCCGGGGAAAACGAAGATGATATTCTGGCGGAAGGTGAATTATTACTCGCCAGCCTCACGCCGATCGATAATACAGAAGTGATCGCGGCCGACCCCCTCGCCTCTGGTAAGCCTCTCAATCTTCAGGAACTCGCCCTGCTGTTAAAAGCTCAGGATGAAAAAATCCCGGTTCAGTTAGAGGCCTTTCGAATTGAACGTATTCAAAAGAAAATAACAGCGGCAGAAACACTTTTGGATCGCCTGACCCAAGGTCTGCCAGAAGAATACAAGGGCAAGCCCTTTGTTGAATTTTTTATTACGCGCCTTGAGGGTAAAATTACCGCACTAGAAGCTCGGCTTGATGAACTTCAAGATGGCAGTTCCGGTCACTTACAGGCTTTGATTGCCATAGGACTTTCCCCTGCGCAAATAACCACAGCGCTTAAACGCATTGATGATCTTGAAAACAAACTGGGACGTGAAATCACGGCCGAAGATATTATGGCAGGTGTTGGTGGGCTGGGACAAACACCTCAAAAAAATCAAGATGTCATCAACCAAATTGATTCCGCAAGTGAACCCACAGATGATCTTGCCGAACAGTTAAACGGTCTATCGGTGGGCGCAGGCACTTTTGAGGAACCAGCGCCATTAACCCCAGATCGACGTTCAGAAAACATTCTGAATACGCTTTTGAAATATCAAGGCAATACGCCAACCGCTCAGAATGTGGGGGCAGATAATGCCTCCGCTAAATTACTCTCTTTGGCCATACCCGCGGGGGGCAACATGTCTTCTGCACAAGGAACAAGTTTAAACAAACAAGGATTTGTGACTCTGCCCGCCGGATGGTCTGACGCATTCACAGAGGCCATGGAATCTTTGGGAATTGATATTCATAGCGGCATTCCCATGACCCAAGCTTCTCAGGCGGCACATAGCACGACAGGCAGTGTTCATGCCGGCCAAGCCCATCATGCGACACACATGGTCGCGGCACAATTAACAAAATCGGCGAAAGAAGGTAGGCCTAACGTTATCACCCTTGAACTCGATCCGCCGGAATTAGGGCGCGTTGAAGTCAAGTTAGAATTCGGCAGTGATCAATCCGTTAAAGCCGTTCTCACCAGTGAAAAACCTGAAACACATTTTATGTTGCAACGTGATGCGGCATTTCTGGAACGCGCTTTGCATAGCGCAGGGTTAACCGTAACGGACGGCGGCATAGATTTCCAGCTTGCCACTGACTCCGGCGGCTTTGACCAGTTTACCAAGGATGATGGTCAAGGTGGGTCTGGGAAATCAGGTCGCGGCGACGATACAGATGTCATTCAATCGACCATGACATGGAACGTGGATAGTGAGACAGGTTTTATTCGGTACAATATTTTGGCTTAACACAGAAAGATAAAGCAGATGAACACAGCGCAATCCGTAACCACCACAGGTCTGGCCAATAATGCCCAGAATACAACGACATCCAGAACCACGCTGGCCGAAGATTTTGATCAGTTCCTGACCCTGCTGACAACACAGCTTCAGAACCAGGACCCGCTGGCTCCCATGGATTCAAGTGAATTCACCAATCAGCTGGTTCAATTCTCACAGGTTGAACAACAAATCAACCTGAACCAGAAAATAGATGATCTTCTCGCGCTGCAACTTTCCAGCATTTCATCTGTCGCATTGGGATATGTCGGCATGGATATTTCATATTTAAGCGCCGAAATGAACTTCGATGGCACCAACCCCGTCAAGATCAATTATTCATTAGCCACGCCGGGACAGACTGCCAAAATCAACGTCCGTGATGAAGCCGGCCAGTTAGTTTTCTCTGGCGACGTCCCTAAAGATGCAGGCCGTAACGAATTTTCGTGGAACGGTCTGAATAATGCGGGGCAGACAGTCCCACCCGGCACCTATAGCGTAAAAATTGATGCCGTGGATAAAGATCAGAAACCCATTCAGGCCAGCACGGCTGTGTCGGGTCATGTCAAGGGGATCGAATCCCAGAACGGCATTGTATATGTGCTGGTCGGTGACCGCGCTGTTGCGATTTCATCCATTCTTCAGGCACGCGTACCGAATACACCTGCCCCCACCGGGACGGGAGCTTAACAAGATGACAACCATTCTTTTCATTATTTTTTAACAGGAGGTAACTTTACATGAGCTTATTTGGATCACTTTATACCGGCGTGTCAGGTCTGAGTTCTCAGGCGCAGGCAACCGCCATGATTTCGAACAACATCGCCAACGTGAATACGGTCGGTTTTAAACGTTCCGAAGCCGCGTTCTATTCACTGGTGACCACCGAGGGCAGAGCCTCGCGCTACTCCCCCGGGACAGTTTCCGTGAACCGGATCCAGCGGGTAGATCAACAAGGCCCTATTCAATCTTCGGTCTCTTCAACAGATACCTCTATTTCAGGTAACGGTTTCTTTGCCGTTAAACGTGATGCCGATGATACCGCGTTGACCGAATTCCTGTACACACGTAACGGGCAGTTCAGCGAAGATCAGCAAGGTCTGCTTCGTAATTCTGCCGGTTTCTATCTTTATGGATGGCCAATTGATGCCACCGGAAATCTGCCCGCCAACCAGGGAGATTTAACGTCACTGGTGCCCGTTGATGTGGCGTTTTTAGGCGGGTTGACCCGTCCGACAACATCAGCCACGCTTTCGGTCAACCTGGATGCCGCAGAAATTGACAACGGCCTGACAGCCTCGTTGACCTCGCCTACCGATTTCCAGCGAAGCCTGACCGTCTATGACACGCTGGGTAATCCGCAACCCATGACCTTCCAGTTCACCAAAACATATGGCCCGATGGGCACGGCGGGCGGGACAATCGGAAGTTTGAGTGCAACCACTGGTCTTGTTAATGACCTGGGCTTAACGGCCGGTCACCAGTTTACCATCGACGATGAATCAGGCGGCGCGCCCTTATTGACCCTGACGGTTGTCGCGGGTGCCCCCGGCGTGAACCAAGTGCAAACGATCGGGGATGTTGTGACCGCCGTGAACGCTTTGGCAGGTATCTCTGCCTTTATCGGAAGCAATGGCGAATTGGTCATCCAGCGTGATTCCTTCACGGCCGGTACCGAAGCCGTCACGATTGGTAACGTGGGTTTAGGCACAGCGCTGGCCAGCATGGGTCTGACGGCAGGGACATTTACGTCTAACAACTTGAACAACGCAACGTATGACAACGGTACGCCCGCAGACTCGCCGGCCTATAGCTCTGAGGAATTCCCCTCACCTCAAAACCTGCCCGGCGATCCGCTGTATAACAACCGCGGCTGGTGGCAAGTGACTATCCTTGATCCGAACAGTAACCAACTGACACGAGGCTTAATCAACTTTAACGGGGACGGCACTATCAATGCTCGTCCGGACGGAAGTGGAAATACGGATATCGAACTCAACAACATCAACTGGGGTAACGGCTCGGAACTTCAGTCGATTAATGTCGATATCTCGCGCTTCAGCCAGTTTTCAAGCGACTATTCCGTTCTGTTCTCTGATCAGGATGGGGCAGAACTGGGATTAAGAACGGGCGTGGAAATCGACCGTGACGGGTTTGTGATTGCCCGGTTCTCTAACGGCGCAACCTCTCCTTTGTACAAACTGCCCTTGGTGACCTTTGCGAATGCAAACGGTCTGCAGGAAGTATCTGGAACGGCCTATGTTGAATCCGGAGATTCAGGCGAAGAAAACCTGCGCGAAGCCGGTACAGGCGGCGCCGGGTTTATTGAACCCGCTACGTTAGAAATTTCTAACGTTGATCTGGCCGATGAATTTGCCAAATTGATCATCACCCAGCGTGCTTATTCTGCGAACACCAAGGTGATTACAACCGTCGATCAGATGACGGAAGATTTGCTGAGATTGAGATAATCTCTTAAGCCAAGTCTTTAAAGAATCTGCTTAAGACTGCGGTAGAAGACCGCCTGATAAGGTCTTAAATAGCAGTAGTAACCCCCGGCACGTCCGGGGGTTACGCTTTTTTAAGGGATAAAGGCGTTCGGGGGATATTTACCTTGGGTTAAACGCGTGTATCATGTGGGCATGTTAACACAGACTATTTCACCGCTGGCCATGGCATCGCTTCAGGACTTACCCGGTAATGAACTTGTCCGGCGATTTAACGACCTGTTCAGCAGATCCCAATTCGAACCCGCCTTTGATGTCGCCTGCGCCGAAGTCATGCGCTATCCTGCCTTGGAATATGCCGCCAAGCGCGCCGCACTTGCGGTTCAAAAAATAGAAATGCGCGGGTTCCACCCCCTGTATAAACAGGCCATTGTTCATTGCTTTCAGGCACTCACCATTGAACACCGGCATTTTATGTTTGCGTGGTTGGCCTTAATGACGTTCGATCCCCTTCATCGTCCGCTGATGAACTTGATGGATGCAGAAGATGAGAATGATTTCGATAGAAAGATAGATTGGAAAACCATACGCCCCTGCGTGATGGATCCTTTCTTTCAACTGGGTATTCGAAAACTAATGGTGGCGGATATTCCTTTTGAATTATTGCTGACCCGCCTGCGCCGGTTTGTCCTCACCGCCCATAAAACGGGAAGTATACTCACCGCAGATGATCTTCCTTTTTTATGTGCCCTGTCAGAATATTTCTATGAACATGAATACGCCGCCATCGAAACACCTTCGGAAACAGATTTGATCTCTGGAATATCTGAAAAGAGTGATGACATATCTTTGGCCGTTTTAGGGTGCTATCGCCTGCTTCATCCCTACCCTCAAGCTCAGAAACGTGCTTTAGACAAAAATCTGTCAGGCGATATTAAAACGCTTTTGTCTTTTCATGTTATTGACCGTAACGAAGAAGCAGACATTAAAAAGAACATCCCTGCCCTTACCACGATTGATGACGCTATATCCAAGAATGTCGCGGATATGTATGAAGATAACCCCTATCCCCGCTGGCGCGGCTTTGATCTGCCCCCTGTTTTATATCCCGTGCCCAGATCAGAAATTCTGGTGGCTGGCTGCGGCACCTCAAAATGGGTGGTTCAGACAGCCATGACATTTCCGAACGTGCACATCACGGGAATTGATTTAAGCCGAAGCTCAATTGCCTATGGCGTACGTTCGGCGCGTCAGGTGGGTGCCTTTAACACCTATTTTGCACAAGGCGACATCCTGAAACTCGATCAAATGGATAAGCAATTTGATCTCATCGAAAGTTCCGGCGTTCTTCATCACATGAAAGATCCTGATGCCGGTTTTAAACAGGTTGTGGGTCGTTTAAAACCCGGTGGACGCATGTTTATCGCACTGTACAGCGAGCTGGGGCGCCAATCTATCGTAGAGTGCCGGAAGCTGATCGCTGAAAAAGGCTTCTCTATCACCCCTGAAGGGATGCGCCAGTTCCGCGCCGATATTATATCGCTCCCTGATGAAGACCCCTTAAAGCAAATTGCCATGCGGCGGGATTTCTTTTCGCTCTCCGAATGTCGTGACCTAGTGTTTCATATTCAGGAGACACGATACACGATTGAGGATTTAAAAAACCTGTTGAACCGACATAACCTCACCTTTCTTGGATTCAGGGAACAGGCCAAAGCCCTTCAGGAAAAATACATATCCCTTTATCCCGATGATCCCCGCATGACAAATTTGGATAACTGGGAGAAATTTGAACAGGCTTTTCCGCTGACCTTTGCGAATATGTATCAATTTGTCTGTTGCCGGCGCGAGGAAGAAAACACCCCGAGCGAGGGGTTCGCCCAGATTGATGCCTGTAAATTCTTTTCGATTGGCAGAACGATATGACGTATTTAAATCTTTCCGGGCAAACCCCGACCCAACACATGATGGATCAGGACGCGCACGCCAAAGCTGAAGCGGGCAGACTTTATGATATCGCCAAAGGGCACATCGACCGTGAAGAATATAAAACGGCAAACCCGATCATCGAGAATATCCTGACGCTTCACCCCACGCATATTGGTGCTATGGAATTAAAAGCCATCAGTGCCTATACATTTGGGGATACAGAAACGGCTCTTTATATTGCCCGTGAAATTAAAAAACTCCAGCCCCTCTATCCGGGCGTTGATATTTTAATTGGTCGTATCCTTGTTAAAGCCGAACAATATCCCGAGGCCGTCACAACGTTGGAACCTGCCTTGGCCAAACAACCGTATGACGAAGGTTTTTCTGCCCTCTCCCGCGCCTATTTTTATTTGGGACAAAAACCCAAGGCTGAAGAATCCCTGCGCCGCGCGATGGCAATCACACCGGACAAGGCCGAACACATATATATGTATTTGTCCTATCTGTATCAGGTAACAGAGACGAACGATCCCCATTTTGCGAGATTACACAAGTTAATCTCTGAATCCCCCACAGACATGAATTCGGCCTATCTTCACTATGCACTGTTCAAGGCGTTTCAAGATATCGGGGATTATGACCGGGCCTTTGAATCCCTTCAGGTGGGTGCACACGCTAAGCGCAAGGCCATTCATCATCAATCCGGGCATCTGGAACGCTGGATGGACGACATACGCACCTACTTCTCGGCTGACTTTTTTGAAAATCAGCATATCCAAGGTTATGACACCGAACAGCCTGTCTTTATTTTGGGCATGCCCCGAAGCGGCACGACATTGTTGGAACAAATACTCCATGCCCATCCGGATATATCAGGGATCGGCGAAGAACGCAGGCTATCCGAACTGATAACAGAATTTTCCAGCCTGCCCGAATATGACGGCAAACCCTATCCGTTACGACGCTCACGAAGTGGGGCCTATTTACCCCCGCAGGCCATCGGGCGTGAATATATGCATTTCATGAACAAAACCGGCAATAGCGCCAAGCGTATCGTGAGCAAATCAATTGCGCACCGTTTATGGGCGGGGATGTCTTCGCTGATATTCCCCGGGGCACGATATATTCACATTCACCGCGACCCCATGGATATGTGCCTGTCTTGCTTTGCCACTAATTTTACCGGCGCGGCACAGGGATACACATATGATCTCGCCGAATTAGGGACACATTATAAAACGCATACCCGGCTCATCGCCCATTGGAACGATGTTCTTCCTGGACGCATACTGAATGTACGGTATGAAGACATTGTCAAAGATACAGAAACTCAGGCACGCCGTATTCTTGGTTTCCTGAATCTGCCTTGGGATGATCGGTGTCTGGAGTTTTATAAGGCCGAGAAATCCGTTTCTACGGCCAGCGTGGATCAAGTCAGACAACCCATCTATGACCGGTCTGTTGGCCGATGGAAAAAATACGAAAAGCACCTCGCCCCGTTGATCGAAGCCCTGAAAGAATAACTCATGTCAAAATCTCCCCGCCCCGATAAACAAAAGAACGCATCCGCTAGCCCGGCTCGCGATACCGCGACACAGGAAAGCTATGATGATAAACCCTACCCCAGTTATCCTTATCCTCTGTCACAGGCTGAACACGTGGCGGCGATCGCCACGCTCCTGAAGCTGAAACCTGTACCGCTTGAGAAAGCACGCGTGCTTGAACTGGGCTGTGCGGGCGGTGGAAATTTATTCCCCACGGCGATTAAATACCCACAGAGCACATGTCTTGGGATTGATTTATCACCCGTACAAATTCGTGAGGCCGAGCAACACACCTCTGCGATGAAGCTTGGTAATATCAAATTCGAAGCCCTCGATATCATGGATCTGGATTCATCCTATGGCACGTTTGATTATATCATCTGTCATGGCGTTTTTTCATGGGTACCTGATTTTGTTCGGGAACGAATCTTGGAGATCTGCGAAAAAAACCTGTCCCCGCGCGGGATTGCCATGATCACATTCAATACCCTACCCGGCTGGGCGAGTTTAGGGGCGGTGCGCGACATGATGATGAGACATACCCGCCAGAGTCAGGATAACGCCAAGAAAATCGCTCAGGCCAAATCCTTATTATCGCTTTTGTATAAATTTGTCCCTGAGAAAGCCAATATTCGCAGTGCCGTCGTACAGGCCATGGAAAGTTTCAACAGACCAAATAGTGATTCATACATCTTGCATGAATATCTGGAACACAATAACAAGCCGTTCTTTTTCGAAGAATTTAATGATGCGCTGACCCAACATAACCTTCAGTATCTAGGCGATAGTGTTCTGGATAAAATGTTTACCGGAAATCTGGGGGCGGAAGCCGATGGCCTGCTCTCGCAGATCAAAGACCCGATCAAACGCGAACAATACGTGGATTTCATCAGCAACCGTCAATTTCGCTGGGCACTGGTTGGCAAACAGGGGGGGCAAAAACCCGGGGTCATTGACACAGATTCGCTCGGGTCACTTTATTTCAGCACCCATATTGAACGCGTTGAGGCCAAATCAGATCCTGAAAAAGGCGTTTTTGTTTACGCCTTGCCGGGCGTCGGGATTGATTACACGTCCCTGACACCCGTCATGACGGCGATCATTGAGACCTTGATTGCGGCAAAAAAACGAGCCCTGAGCCTCAGCGACATACGCGACATTGTCTCCACCTGCGGGTTTGATGATCATGCGATGTCTTTGTTTCCCAACACGGTGTTACTGCTTTGCTTTCATGCAGTACTCGATGTGCATATCGCACCATCTTGCTTTACAACCGAGGTAAGCCAAAAGCCAAAAGCCTTTGATCTGGCAAGACATCAAGCCTCTCAGGCGGATTGCACTTGGGTGACGTCTTTGGACAATAAAGTCACGGCTGTTTCGGCGGACGAAGTCGCCATCTTGCGCCAACTGGATGGCACAACCCCACGAGAGGCACTCGGCTCTGATCTCGTGCTGGAATCCCTTTGCGCTAAAAAACTACTCGTCGGCTGATCCGCCGGCACACGTGCCCTTTCCCGAGGGGGAGAAACGCCGAATCATGCGCGTGTATTTCGCCTCGTTTTATCTCTAAAATATTATGTATAACTAAGACTCTCGCCTGATTCCATAAACAACTGTTTGATTCGGCGTCATTTTTCCCATTAACACTTCGTTCATATTTATGTTATAGTATTGAAGATACGTTCCAGTAGGAGCGTTATTTTTATAAACGTGTAACCCTAGGAAAGGAAAACACACATGTCTGATGTCGTACTCTCGTCCGCATTGCGGGCAAACCTACTCTCTCTCCAATCAACTCAGCGTCTGATTGACTCAACCCAGCAAAGATTGGCGACGGGTTTGAAAGTCTCTTCAGCTCTGGATAACCCACAAAACTTCTTCACCTCCCAAGCTCTGTCGAACCGTTCGTCAGACCTGACCCGTCTTCTGGACGGTATCGGTCAGTCGATTCGGACGATCGAAGCCGCGGATAAAGGGATCTCAGCCCTGACAAACCTGGTCACACAGGCGAACTCAGTAGCTCAATCTGCCCGTGACGAACTGGCCGCTACATCCGGTACGGCCCGTGCCGTCGGTAACGTGGATCTTCGTAACGTCACCGATATCACCGCGGGTGCTTTTGCCACAGCCGGTATCGCGAACAACGACACGATTCAGTTCGTTACAACCAACGATGCGGGGGCACAGATCGCCGAGATTATCACCATCACGACCGGTGACTCGGCTTATACGCTGGCCGCTAAAATCACAGATGCTTTCGCGGATAACCGCGCTGGCGAAATCAAGGCTTCGATCAACTCAACCACCGGTTTCCTTGAAATCGAAAGTAAGGGTGGCCGTACCTTCCGTTTCGGGGACAACCCGGCAACGGCTGTTCCAGTGACAACGGCAGGTTATACAGCCTTGGGTCTGGGACGTTATGTGGAAGATCAAAACAGACAGAACGGCGCGGTAGCTACCAACGTGGCCGGGGCATCTATTGTTGCAGGGAACACCATTAAAACGATTTCCTTGTACGAAGCCTCAAACGGTTCGTTGCTTGATGCGGGGGATACCATTGTCGGTACAACACTGAACAACGCCGCTGGTACGGCGGTTGTCACAGGCTTGTTGGCAACGGATAAATTCTCCTTCCAGGTCAACAACGGCGCGGCTGTAACGCTTACTCTTGCCGCGGGTACGACCTATCAGGATCTGATTGATACCGTGAACGAAAACGCGACCGTCAACACCCAGATCAGATTGGGCTTCGACAGCCTGACGGGGCAAATTACCCTGACATCCCTCTCGGATGCCGTGGAAAACGTGTCCTTTACATTCCAGTCCGTTGCGGCGGGCTTGAAAACCCTCAACATCGGTCTTGGCGATACGTCACCAACTCAGACGTTGGATCCGTACAACATCACACAGGCCGGTATCAACGAACGGGTTATTTCGTTCAACAGCAGTACGGCAAAACTGGACAATCTGGCGAAAGATTACAACTCGCTCAGAACACAGATCAATGATCTGGTGAAAGATGCCCAGTATCGCGGGGTGAACCTGTTGCAAGGTGACAACCTGACGACGTTCTTCAACGAAGATAACTCCAGCAGACTCGTAACCACAGGTGGTACATTTACCGCCGATGGTCTGGGCTTGACGGTGGCTACCTTCGCGAGCACTGCGGCCGCTCAAACGTCAATCACCCAAACAAGTGCGGCTCTGGAAACAGTCCGTGCGTTCGGTTCAACACTGGCCAACAACCTGTCGATCATTCAGACCCGCCGTGACTTCACGGAAGGCTTGATCAACACGCTTGATGCGGGTGCGTCAGATCTGACCAAAGCGGATGAAAACGAAGAAGGTGCGAACCTTCTGGCCTTGCAGACCAGACAGCAGTTGGGTGTTACATCCCTCTCGCTGGCATCTCAGGCTCAGCAGTCCGTCTTGCGGTTGTTCTAATCACGGTAACAACCGCCCGGTACCCACGGGGCGGAAAGCGGAAAACAAAAAATTTAAAGACAAAAACCGGCGGAAGAATCCGCCGGTTTTTTTTGTAGAGAAGGCCATGATATTTTCCACATTACCTTAACGCTTTCTCTATCATTTCAGAGTATGATAAAACTATAAGGAAGAAATCCTGATTCTCTTTTGCAAAGGAAGAACTCCATGGCACTGGTCATTGACCTTAAACCCGGCGAAAAAATACTGATTGGCTCTGCGGTGATTACCAACGATAACCAGCGCACGCGCCTGCACATCTCCGGCGAAGCCCCTATTCTGCGCGAAAAAGATGTCATGCAAGAAGATCAGGCCGATACGCCGTGCAAGAAAATTTATTTCCTGATCCAATGCATGTATATCGCCAAAGATCCCAAAATTTATCACGCCAAATATTTTGAAAAAATCCGTGAGGTTCAACACGCCGCGCCCAGCCTGGCCGGAAAATTGCTCTCGATTAACGAGAAAATATTAAATGACACGTATTACAAGGCCATGAAAGAAGCCCGAGACCTGATTAAAACCGAAGAAGAGATGATCAAAAATGCCCTCCGATAACCGCCCCAAAATTCCAAACTCTGCTCATGCTTCGGCCGCCGGAGCCTATGGGAACAATAATCAAAAAAGTACGGCTGACCCCCGTGAACTCGAAGCCCAAGTTTTGCTGAAATCCGCACGATTTCTTCAGGATATCCAAAATGATTGGGACAACATCACGCCAGACGTGCTCGAAGAAACGCTCCGTTATAACCGGCAAATCTGGATGATGTTTTACGATACCGCCGTACAAAACCCTGAAGGCAGCCGGCCGAATGATCTACGGTCTAACATCTTCAATCTCGCCAATTTTGTTTTTAAGCGAGAGGTTGAGATCATGAGCCAGCCCGAAAAGAAGAAACTGGATATCCTGATCAGTATTAACCGGGATATCGCCGCGGGTTTGATGGAAGGTGCCAAGAACGCCCAAAAAGCCACCAGCGAACAGGACGTAAAAAAACCGCCCTCGGGCGGCACGCAAACTTCCGCTTAAAATAAAATTATGCCTGTGTATCAATCGTGGTAGCCGTGGACAAACCACTCGTCGGGGTGGGCGCAACACGCTCCTGTGTCGAAGCGGTCACGGGGACAGAGGCTTCTCTGGTAGGTACATCCGGCACATCAACCTGAGGGACATCCGGCGTTGATGATTCTGTGACCACACGGGTTTCAGCCAGTGCTTTTGAATTCGCTTGCGCCGATTGAGCCCGGCGATACGCCTGAAGCTGGCTTTCGGAGGGGAACTGACGCACCACATCCCCCGTATCGCCATCACGAATTTGCAAAACAGCCTTATCAAAATTCACATCTACGCGAATATAAGGGCTGACATAAGGTGCCTTGGCAATTTGTTGAACGCTTTGGGATGTCAAGGTGTTAGAACGCGCGACACTAGCTTGTTCGGCCACAGCACGAACAACATTGGAAGCGGCAATTGATGAGTTCACTCCTTCAATCATGTTCCTAACCTAAATTGTCGCCGTTTATATCCCCTAAGATAGAACTATAGCGACAATACCCTACTATCATCATATCAACCCCGAATGAAAAAGTCAACTTTTTTATCCTGACTTCACCGGTATTTTTCCCTTTAAAAACATGGACTTCAATCGTAAAGACTTCGTTAAAAAAGAGGGTACTCCCAGCCCGTAACACATATAGTCCTCCGCTCTCCCCTTGAGTCGTTTTGACCTTTTTCTACCCCGGGTCTCACCCGTTAGGACTATGTTAAAAGATTATCAGGATAATGAATATGTCCCGTGCAATACCGGGGATATCTTTGCCGCGTAACCATCATGAGTATGCTATGAAAAAAATAATTTTATCTAATAATGACAATGGGTTGCCACTCCCCCCCGCTAATACGGCGCGGTGGGTCAAATCGCGCAAAATGGCGGTCGTCAAGGCCATCGAAACGGGAATCATGACCGATGAATCGGCCTGCCAGTATTATGGGCTGAGTGCAGAAGAGCTCGCATCTTGGAAAACCATGCTTCAGAAATTCGGCCCGGATGCCCTGAGATCGACACATCTGCGTCGGTATCGCCAGGACGCTGTGCCCGCCACCTCGGGCACTTTTAGCTCTTAAAAAGATAAATTTTTTAAGACTTTATGCCGATAGCGCCCATACATCATGGAAAAAGCGTTAAAAAACGTTTATAATCGTTAATGTATGGCGATACTGATTCGTCATAACATAACGACAGGCCTTTCCCACCCCAAAAAGGGATCTCCGTGGAAAGGTTTTTGCATGAATATAAACGAAAAAGGGATCGGGCGAACACGTGAATAGCTTTCTGGATACCTTGAAACAATTGGGCGCGGCGCGTCTGGGGATCATGGGCGGCATTATGCTCGCGCTCTTGGTATTTTTTATCTTTGTCTCGACACGTTTGGCCGCTCCCTCGATGAGCCTTCTTTACAACGATCTCTCGTCGCTGGATTCCAGTGCGGTTGCCGCCAAGCTGGAAGAAGCGCAGATCAAATATCAAATCTCCCCCGATGGCACACGCGTCAACGTTCCCGATGATGAAGTGGGTCGCGCGCGGATGCTTCTTGCTGAAGCCGGCTTGCCCAATGGGGGCTCCATGGGCTATGAAATTTTTGACAAGGAAACCGGATTTGGCACCACCAATGCGGTTCAAAATCTCAATCAGGTACGGGCGCTTGAAGGCGAGTTATCGCGCACCATCTCCACTCTTGATCCTGTCCGAAGTGCCCGTGTCCATTTAGTTTTGCCTCAGCGTGAATTATTCAGCCGGGAAACACGAAGCTCAAGCGCCAGCGTTGCGCTGGGTTTAAAACCGGGCAAGCGTCTGGAATCCGAACAAATTGCGGCCATTCAATCCTTGATCGCCTCGGCGGTACCGGAAATGAAGATGGAAAGCGTTTCTATCATCGACCAGAACGGTAATCTTCTCGCGCGCGGCGGGGGTGAAAATACAACACTGGCTTCGATCAAAGCAGATGAGATGCGCCTGAACTATGAACGCCGGGTAACACAATCCATCGAGGATCTGGTGGGGCGGAGCGTCGGGTATGGGCGCGTGCGGGCCAATGTGACGGCTGAATTGAATTTTGACCGGGTATCCACCAGCGAAGAAAAATTTGACCCCGAAGGTCAGGTCGCCAGATCCACCCAAACCGTGGAAGAACGCAACACGGAACGGGATGGCGTCGCTAATAATGTCAGTGCAGAAAATAATCTGCCGGCGCAAACAAACGAGTTGTTTTTGGATGAAAAACCCACCGCCGAAGGCAACCGGGTTGAAGAAACAACCAATTTTGAAGTCAGTAAAAAAGTAACCAGCACCGTACGCGAAACGGGCGAGGTTCAGCGCCTATCGGTCGCTGTGTTGGTCGATGGCACCTACACCACAAATGAACAGGGCGAAAAAGTATATGAAGCCCGAAGTGATAAGGAACTTGATCAGATTGCTGCACTCGTGCGTTCCGCCATCGGGTTTGATGCAGAACGCGGCGATACCCTCGAAGTCATCAACATGAAATTTGCGGAAATCGAGACCACAGATGACTCGCTACTGAGTGATAGTCTATTTGGGTTTGATAAAAACCGCCTTCTGGATGCCGCGGAAATCTTGACCGTTGCTGTCATGATTATTCTGGTTGTCCTGCTGGTGCTCCAGCCTATGGTGGGCAGGTTGCTGGCCTCAAGTGGGAACAAAACAGACCCGGATATGGAGGCTGACTTGCTCATGGCACGACCGCCCAGCCCTGCCCTCACCGGGCCTTCGATGGGCGGGGATAACATTGATTTCAGTTCAGGATCAAGTGCCGGAACACAGGAAGACAGTCTGATCAACGTGCGAAGCGTGGAAGGCAAGGTCAAGGCATCGGCTGTTAAAAAAGTAGAAGACATCGTCAATGCCTATCCGCAGGAAACGGTTTCCGTGATCCGTAGCTGGATGACACAGGAGTAAGAACATCATGCGTGTCCGCGAAGACTATCGAACGCTGACCGGCCCTGAAAAAGCGGCCATCTTCATGCTGGCCTTGGGGGAAGACCATACCGCCAAGATTTTTGAACATATGGATGATGAGGAAATCTTAGAAATTTCCCAGACCATGGCATCCTTGGGCAAGGTAAACTCAAACGTGGTGGAACGCCTGTTTGTTGATTTTGCCGAACAGATGACGTCGGCCAATTCCCTGTTGGGCACGCAGGACAGCACGGAACGCCTGCTCCTTAAGGCCGGGATGAAACAGGATAAAATTAATTCCATCATGGAAGAAATCCGGGGGCCTGCTGGCCGCACGATGTGGGAAAAACTGGCCAATGTGAACGAAGATGTTTTGGCCAGCTTTCTTCAAAAAGAATATCCGCAAACCGTTGCGGTGGTGATGTCAAAAATTACGAATGATCACGCGGCGCGTGTCTTGGCCGCCCTGCCCGAAAGTTTTGCGATGGAAGTGATACACCGCATGCTCCGAATGGAAGTGGTTCAAAAAGAAGTGTTAGAAGACGTTGAAAAAACATTGAGAACCGAATTCATGGCCAATCTGTCCCGAACCTCGCGCCGGGATAGTCATGAAATGATGGCCGAAATCTTTAACAGCCTTGACCGTACGGCTGAGCAAAAATTCATGGAACAACTGGAAAAAACTGTTCCTGAATCTGCGGATAAAATTCGCTCACTCATGTTCACCTTCGAAGATCTGCAAAAACTGGATCCAGCGGCGGTACAAACGCTTATTCGTGCGTGTGATAAGGAAAAATTACCGGCGGCACTCAAAGGTGCAACAGAAACAATCCGCGATCTATTCTTCTCGAATATGTCTGAACGGGCGGCCAAAATCATGAAAGAAGACATGGCCGCGATGGGGCCTGTCCGCCTGAAGGATGTTGAGGAATCTCAGCAATATATTGTGAGCGTTGCCAAGGATCTGGAATCACGCGGGGAAATCACCATCTCCAGCGGTAGCGAAGAAGATGAGTTGATTTACTGATATGGATGAATCTCGCAAAGACCCTACCTCGTCCTCTTCAAAAAAATTTCTCTTTGATATTCATGTTTTTGATGAAGAAGGAAAAGACCTCAACGCGGTGCCCGACATACCGCCGCCACCAAGTTTTTCCGAAAGCGAACTTTCTCAGGCTAGATCAGACAGCTTTGCCCACGGCAAAAAAGAAGGGATCGCCGAAGCTACCGCCAGCCGGGAACAATTTATCTCGCGCTTGCTGGAAAACATATCCGCACATTTCGAAACATTATTCGCTGCCGAACATATGCGGGAAAAAGAATATGAACAGGAATCGGTTCGGCTCGCGCTTGTTATTCTCCACAAAATTTTCCCCGTCCTGAATGAACGCGTTGGCACTGATGAACTCAAAAAAGTTATTCTGGATATTCTTCAGGAATCAGCCGGGCATGGCGTCATTGAAATTGAGGTCGCCGAAGACTGCGCCGAGGAGATCAGAGCCCTGCTCGCCCGGCGTTGGCCCGAAGGAGAAAAAGGCCCCGCCTATATCGTCAAAGGCCGGGCAGAACTTAAATCCGGTGCCTGCCGCATGGCGTGGGCAGATGGCGGCGCCGTCCGCAACCCCCCGCTTATGGCGGAAAAAATGAAAGAACAGATATTGGCACTGCTTCCAGCAGAAGCCATCCCTCTTGAAATAACGGATATTCCGGGTGGTTTGTCCCCAGAAAAACATGATATAACTGAAAGCATCAACCCCTTAGAGGCGGGAGACAGAACATGAGCAACGACGGTAAAGGCATGAACCTTCAGGAAATGGACGACAGCGAAGTCCCCAAGGATGAAAAACAATGGAAAGTTGGCGAACCCATGGCCAACGATGTCACAGCGATTTACGATATCCCCGTTCAAATCTCTGCGGTTTTAGGGCGAGCCAGCATGCCAGTAAACCAATTATTGAAACTGGGACGCGGCGCGGTGGTAGAACTTGACCGTAAGGTCGGCGAAGCCATCGATATCTATGTGAATAACCGTCTGGTCGCCCGGGGAGAAGTGGTGGTCGTCGAAGATAAGCTGGGCATCACCATGACCGAAATCGTCAAATCCGATAAAACCTAAAAAAAAATTCGAATTTTGAATGAATGACATATCCTCCCCTCCTCTGATGTCTGACCCGCTGGATAATTCCGGCGAAGTAACTTTGACCATCGCGCGTCCTGAGATCACGCCGGATTATGTGACAATAGCGGGTTTGGTTTTATCTTTACTCGTGATTGTCATCGCTATCCTGATTAGCCAAAGCAACGCCAGTTTTTTTGATGTACCCTCTCTGTTTATTGTGGTGTTCGGCACCATCTTTGTGACCAGTACGTCTTACACGTGGGATGAACTCTCCAAAGCCGGAAAAATATTCGGGCAGTCCCTCTTCAAACGGCAGACAAAATTATCTGTGATGGCACGTCAATTAATGGATATGGCCGTCATTTCGCGGAAAAAAGGGTTTCTGGCCTTCAGCTATCTTGAACGGGAAATCAGCAAAGACAAGGTTCTGGCCGACGCCCTTCAGATTGTCACGGATGGGTATAGCGGCGAAGATGTTGAACGTGTGCTCTCGCAGGATATTGACGCGCTGGTGGAACGTCATCGGCGTTCGGCCAGTATCGCCCGCCGGGGTGCCGAAGTGGCGCCTGCTATGGGTTTGATCGGCACGTTGGTGGGGCTCGTACAGATGCTGGCGGATCTATCCAACCCAGATAGTATTGGTCCCGCGATGGCGGTGGCGTTGCTCACCACCTTTTACGGGGCACTTTTGGGGACAGTGGTCTTAACGCCGCTCGCCGCAAAACTGGAGCGGAATTCAAATGACGAAGCCAAAATCAGAACGCTAATTTTAACAGCCATGTCATCGATGGCGCGTCAGGAAAGCCCGCGGCGACTGGAGATGCTGTTGAACAGCGAATTACCGCCAGACGAGCGTATCAAATATTTTGACTAAAAGATTAGAGGAGTAAAATACCATGCGCCTGATGATTGTGGGGCAACTCGAAGGCTATATCAGTGCGGCAGGCAAAATCGCCCTGCAAAAAGGCGCCAAGGTTATTCACTGTGAAGATATTGACGAAGCCTTAGGCGCGCTCAGGAATGGTAAGGGCGCCGATGTTGTCATGTGTGACGTCAAGCAGAAGATCGGAAGCCTGATTGCACAACTTGAAGCAGAGCGTATCTGCGTTCCCGTTGTCGCTTGCGGGATCGGGACAGATTCCAGAGCCGCGGTGAAAGCCATTCAGGATGGTGCAAAAGAATATGTCCCCCTGCCCCCGGATGCTGAATTGATTGCCGCCATTTTGCGGGCGGTGACTGAAGAAGACAGTACCATGATCGCGAATGACCCCTCGATGGTCAATGTCATGAAACTCGCCGATAAAATTGCCCCCTCCGAAGCCACTGTTCTGATCACGGGAGAATCCGGCACCGGCAAAGAAGTCATGTCCCGGTACATGCACAACAAATCAAAACGTGGGGGAGGCCCTTTCATTGCCGTCAATTGCGCGGCCATTCCTGAAAACCTGCTTGAATCAGAATTATTCGGTCACGAAAAAGGTGCCTTTACGGGGGCCACATCCCGGCGCGTCGGTAAATTTGAAGAAGCCCATACTGGCACGCTTCTTCTGGATGAGGTGTCAGAAATGCACCCCATGCTTCAGGCTAAATTATTGCGCGCCCTTCAGGAACGTGAAATCACACGTATCGGAAGCAATGATCCTGTTAAAGTCGATGTCCGGATTATCGCGACATCAAACCGCAATCTTGAAGAAAGCGTCAGTAAGGGCGAATTCCGGGAAGATCTTTATTTCCGCTTGAATGTCGTAAATGTGCGCTTGCCCTCGCTTCGGGAACGCCCCGCGGATATTGTGCCATTGGCTCAATTTTTCGCCGATAAATATGCCGAAGCCAACGGGATCGGCAAAAAGAAAATCTCAGGGGATGCGCAAAAAAAATTAAAATCCTATCACTGGCGCGGGAATATCCGGGAACTGGAAAACACGCTTCACCGCGCCATCCTGATGTCGCTGGAGAATGAAATTGAGGCGGATGCCTTGGCGATTGAAGTATCCGGTTTTACCTCAACCAGCGCTTCGGGTGTTTCGATGAAAGCACCTGACCCGGCGGGTGTATCAGGTGCCGGGGTATCTAATGCCTCGATAAAAAATCCGGGCGCCGTTGAATCGTTAATTGGCCGAACCATCGCCGATGTTGAACGGGATATGATTCTAAATACCCTTGAACATTGTCTGGGTAACCGCACGCATGCGGCCACCATTCTGGGGATATCGATCCGCACGCTTCGAAATAAATTAAACGAATATAAAATAGAAGGCCGCGATATTCCGGCCTCACTGACCGGGTCATAAGGTTAGGTTTAAGACCCCTCTCACGCTTTAATTATTGACCTGACGCGGGGCATTGGCTGGCGGCAAAGGTGCCGGGGGTTGATATGGCGCGTTTTGAGGCCGTGGAGAAATCGGCGTCATGCCCTGTGCTGGCGCAGGTACAACAGCCTGCTGAGCCGGGGGCGGTATATCTTGGGGGTTCGTGGCCGAAGGCAACCATGAAGCTGGGGGTACAGCCTCAAGCGAAGACGCCACAACCTGAGACAACGCGTTGCGGAAAGAAACCTCGCTCGCGCTCTTGAATCCTTCCGCCGCCCCGGCCCGGCCATCCTGAATATCATCCATCCAGGCATCGAACTGGGTTTGCGCACTCACCAACGAGGCAAAGTTGGCAGGCACCATGTTATGTGTCAAAGCCGCCGTCAGTTCAGCACGCGCCGATTGCAAAGCCGGGGTTGCCTTGCCGGTTAATCCAAATTGTGCCGGGGTGCCGGGTGGGGTGGGTTGGCCTGTGGCAGAGGATTTGGCCTTCATCGTGTAGTAACGGGCCGTTTTATAATCCATGGCGTCTTCATTGACCTGCGCCAAACGCAGATATTCACGCGCTAATAATTCCTGAAAAGATACGGCCGGAGATGTCACGCCCATGTCACCCCCAGCGGCAGGTGCCATCTGTGATAACTGGGCGTCATTCATCGCTACTTGAACCGGAGGTTGAGGCGCACTGTCAATTTTGGATTCCAATGCGGCCAGATCTGCACTGTAATGGGAACACGCCGACAAACAGCTCAGCGATATTGCCAACATACCAAAGCGGAAACGTGAAACCATCAGGCGACCTTTCATATTGGTTAATAAAAACGGCAAATTATTTTCTATAATATATACAAAGAGTGACCAAATCTCAATAGTTTATATTCTCTGACGTTTATTATGCACCCGACAAGGCTTTACCGCCAACTATCCAACGAAAAATCTATCGCCCTTAACCCGTTTGAATGATTTACAAAATCAGGGCTCTAACGGTAAAATGAATAAGAACATTAATTCCGCCACCATTCACACCCACGCCAACATTAAAGACACCCACTCGAATCATGGCCGTACCACAAAATTATACCCCCCCGACTGCCGGTTCCGCACAAAGTGCGCTGGGCGGCGTTCTGCGTGGGGATGTCGCGTTGGCGGCCGGGATTATTGCCATCCTGACCTTTATGTTACTGCCGATCCCCACATGGCTTTTGGATATTGGACTGACGATTTCTATTTTGTTTTCTGTGTTTATCCTGATGCTGACGCTGTCGATTTCACGGCCGCTGGAGTTTTCAACCTTCCCCACTATTCTTTTGATCTCCACCGCCTTGCGGCTGGGGTTGAATGTGGCTTCAACGCGCTTGATTTTATCCGAAGGCCATAATGGACACGATAGCGCGGGTGCCGTCATTTCCGCCTTTGGCGGATTAATCATCCAAGATAGCTATGTGGTGGGCGGGATTGTCTTTGCCATTCTGGTGATTGTCAATTTTGTGGTCATCACCAAGGGATCTGGACGTATCGCCGAAGTGGCCGCCCGCTTTTCATTGGATGCGATGCCGGGTAAACAAATGGCGATTGATTCTGATTTGTCATCCGGCCTTTTGACCGAGGACGAAGCCAAGGAACGCCGTAAAAATCTGGAACAGGAAAGTAATTTTTTCGGCGCGATGGACGGGGCGTCAAAATTCGTTCGCGGGGATGCAATTGCCGGGTTGCTCATTGTTTTCATCAATGTCATCGGCGGTATCATCATTGGGGTGGCACAACAGGGTCTGACACTTTCTGAATCGGCTGAAACCTATACGGTTCTGACCATTGGTGATGGTCTCGTCTCCCAAATTCCGGCCTTGATTGTGTCTATCGCCGCGGGTCTTCTGGTTTCCAAGGCCGGGGTCGAAGGCACCGCCGACAAAGCCTTGCTGGATCAATTCACCGCCCACCCCAAGGCCATGGCGATTACGTCTGGGTTAATGCTGGTACTGGCGTTGACCCCCGGTATTCCCTTTGGTCCCTTCGCCCTTGTGGCTGTGGTATTTGGCGGGATGGCTTATGTATCGTGGCAACGTCAAGTGGCCGAAGACAATTTCAAAAAATCACAAGTCGTTGGCAAAGACGGAAAATTGATGTTGCCGGGTGCCAAGCCTGCCGAAGAACCGATCTCCAAGGCACTGGCGATGGATATCATCCGCCTTGAACTGGGCTATGGGCTTTTGCCACTGGTACAAGGCGAAGGTTCCAACAAACTCACCGATCAGATCAAGGGATTACGCCGGCAATTGGCCGAAGATATGGGGTATGTTCTACCGGCCGTGCGTATTCAAGATAATCTTCAACTTCCGGCCAACACCTATATCGTCCGTATCAAGGAAATTGAATCTGGCCGGGGCGATGTGCGCCCGGGCATGTTGATGTGCATGGACCCCAGCGGCCAGCCCATTGCCCTGCCCGGCGAAAGCACAATGGAACCCACTTTTGGTTTACCCGCCATGTGGATTGACGAACAATATCGCGAAGAAGCCCATTTCAAAGGTTACACCGTTGTTGATGCGTCAACTGTGGTTACCACACACTTAACCGAAATCGTTAAAGATAACATGTCGGATCTGCTGTCTTACGCGGAGACTCAAAAACTGCTGGATGAATTGCCCAAGGAATACCAGAAACTGGTGGCCGATGTCATTCCGGGGCAGGTATCGATTGGCGGTCTTCAACGTATCTTACAAAATCTGGTTTCGGAACGCGTATCCGTACGCGACCTGCCCACCATCCTCGAAGGGATCGCCGAAGCTACCGCCTACACCAAGAATATTGCCTATATTAACGAACATGTGCGCGCCCGTCTGGCACGTCAGATTTGTGACAAGAATACCAACATGAATGGTTTCGTTCCCCTGCTCACGCTCTCTCCCGAATGGGAACAGGCGTTTGGTGAGGCCTTGGTCGGTGATGGCGAAGAACGGCAACTGGCCATGGCGCCTTCACGGCTTCAGGATTTTATTTCGGCCGTACGCAGTGAATTTGAAAAATTTGCTGCCGTTGGGGAAACGCCCGTCCTGCTCACCTCGCCAACGGTGCGTCCCTATGTCCGCTCGGTCATTGAACGGTTCCGCCCTCAAACCATCGTCATGTCCCAGAACGAAATCCACCCCAAAGCCAAAATCCGCACGCTGGGGCAGGTTTAGTTTTTTTCTTTGATCTCTGATCCTTCTAAGGTTATATGATCTATGACTTAAAATATGTGTGAATGTGTGATGCTTGATAAAATAAATTTAACACAGCATTGGATTAATAGCCGACAAAGCGAGCGTATCCTTGTAAATGTCTATGAACCTCAAGGGGATTTGTCTGGCGTTGCCTTGATACATCATGGATATGGTGGTTCGAGCCAATCGCCTGTAATAACTCGGTTGAGAGAAGTTTTCCTGAGCGCGGGAATGTCTACAGTTGTTCCTGACACCAGAAATTCTCTGAATCAAAGTGGAGGGGACATTACGCACTTTACGTTTCAGGAACATGCTGAAAATTTGGAAGATGTTTATAACTGGCTAGTGACAGAAGGCGATAAGCACATACCCTTTCACCTTTGTGGGTATTCATTAGGCGGTTATAGTGTAACGACCCTTTTGAAACTGAAAGAAAACTTTCGCTCGGCTTTATTGGTTGCTCCTATTTTTTCTGGGATCTTTTTTCGCCAAGGGATGGAAGCCAGCGCACCGGGCATTATGGATTTTTGGAAAGACAAAGAAAGCATAGGCTTTAAAAATGATACAGGAATTGATTTTAATGCTCCCTATAGATGCTGGGATGAGTGGTTGAGAGCTGACAGTATAGGTGAAAGAATTCCCATGTCAGGAAAAGTAACTCTTGTAACTGCCCAAAAGGACTCTTTAATCTTAGATGAACATCTCGAAGTAGCAGAGAAAGCTTTTTCTTTAGCCAACCTAAAGCTCGTAACCATTCCAGAAGAAACACATTTTTTTGATCAACATCCTAATCGTTTGAAAAATCTGGCTAAAAATCATCTTGGATAAAATGCGCACGCTGGGGCAGGTCTAATTTATATTGACATAATTAAAATTCCTAGCCTATAGTGCGGCCTATGAAGGATTCGGCATTCGATAACTGGCTGAAGGCAGTCTATGCGTATGCTCAGACGCATCTGATGGGTATTCCTGTCTATCAAGCGACATCCTCTGATCCCATAGACTATTACAACCTGGCCTTCTGGAGCCAAGTGCCCCCCAGCCCGATAAATATCCAGTCGAATACACGGACGCAGGCAGACATCAATGCCGCGACGTTTTTCCGCCATGCGTCAGATGCACAAAAAGAAGAAATGGCCAGGTGCCAACGACAGGCTTTAGAAAAATTGATCGCCGATATTTTGGCAATAAAGGATGATGTTTTTACACGTTTGTGTGAATTGGAATCAGAATATCGGATTGCACCCTCAAAACTAGGACATGGACGCGGGAGAGTTGTGATAAGCAGTCAGTTTTTTCCCAAAAAATTATTTTTATTTATCCTTCATCATCCTAGTTTATTTGCAAGCGCGCGGTCTTTAGAGCCCATTACCCGAATAGACACTATCCTGAGTCAGGTAGTTTTAGAATCAAGAGATATAAATAAGCCTATCGATTTTTTCTGGCGATTGAATAATTACTTTGCCAAAGAATATAATGCTCATGCTATGCCGGGATTATTTCAACGGTTTATGATAGATCAATTTCACGAAACATTTGACAAGATAATCGATGGTCTGCGCGCTGTTTATTGCCCCGATACGTCCAAAATCATGGCAACACCCATTGACCCGGATTCAATCCGGGAAGTTTCCGACATCAGGTCTGTTTTTGCCGAAGAGTCCGCACGCTTTGGTGCTAAAGGTTCCCGTGAAATAGGTGGCCGCGCCGGATGGGGGGCGCAAAAACCTGATCTCTGGAAGCCATAACCTCTTTTAATTTTGTTGACATAATTTTTATTTATGTTAATTATCTGTCATGTCATTATGGATCAACCTCAAAGGCGCATTTGCCCGCGCCGCAGACCGGATTACCTCTCCTTTTCCTGTGATGGATTTAATGGGGCGTGATACCTATGCCGCCTCGCGCCTCGTCCGAGAGATCACCGCCCCTGAATTTGCCATTCCCGGACTTGCCATTATTTTCACAGGCGTGGCCGCAACAATAGGCGTTAACCCGGAAGCTGGACTTGAAATCATGCAAGACGGTGCTTTAGGGATCATGTGTTTTCTAGGATCCAGTCTGGCCGCCTCTGCGCTCACGCATGGCCGACCTCCGCTCGACCTCTATCTTGACCGGCGCGCACCACAATCCGCGCCTTTAAAGGAAGATACCCGTTACTGGCTGAATCGCTGGCATCAGATGAATAAGGAACATATGCTAATTCCGACTGTCACTCTACCTGTGGCTTTGGCAATTCCTGTCCTGACAAATTCCGGAAAATTTTTGATCCCATGGGTGGGCGCAATGGCCTTCAAGGCCGCGGCGGATGTCTGGCGAACCCACCGGGCAATTACCGGGGCATGGACAACACTCGATAAACTCCCGCCCCAACAAGAAGAAAAAGCCCCTGCTCCTGCTCAGGCGCAAGGCGTATCCCTTTTTGCCCCGGCGCCTTAGGTCATACGCATTAATTTTCCGTGTATTGGCGTGCATTATCCTCTAGAGTGAGGATTCCTAAAAACGTATAATTCACTTTAGAATCAGAGTTTAATTTTATGCGGCTCAAGTCATTTACGGCCAGAACCATGACAGAAGCAATGAAATTGGTGCGGGACGCCCTGGGGGAAGAGGCCATCATCATCGCCACGCGCGAAGAAAATGGCGGCAAATCTGTGCGCGTCACGGCCGCCGTAGAATCTGACCGCGTGTCTGTTTCGGGGTCGGAAGACGATACGCCCTCTGATGATAACTGGCTGTATGCGGATGATGACGATACCGCAACTGTGGTCGAAGAGATCACGGAAACCATGCTTCGTCATGCCGTGCCCGAAGATGTGCTGGATCAGGTTATTTCCCATGTGTCGGTCATGGGGCTTGAAGAACCGCGTATTGCTCTTTTGGCGGCGCTTGAAAATCTTTTTACTTTCAATCCGATACTATCGGTTCCTCATCCGAAACCATTGATGTTGGTGGGTATGCCCGGCGCCGGAAAAACATTGGCGGTAGCAAAGCTTGCGGCGCGGTCTTCGCTGGCCGGGTTAAATGTGGCTGTTATCACCACGGATTCCCAGCGTGCCGGGGGCATCGAGCAATTATCGGCCTTTACCCGCCTGATGGATATTGACTTGAAAAAAGCCGCCACCCCGGCAGAACTTTTTGCCGCCATCGACAATGTTAAACATGCCGATCATGTGATTATTGATACCGCCGGGATCAACCCGTTCGATGTGGAACAGGTCAAATCCCTCGCCCGGATGATTGGTGCGGCAGATGTGACCCCCATCCTCTCCCTCTCGGCGGGGGGGGATTCCGATGAATCTGGTGAAATTGCCCGGATTTTTGCCACCATCGGCGCCCATAGCCTTCTGGCCACACGGGTGGATGTCGCCCGGCGTCTGGGGGGGGTACTCTCCGCCGCGCATCAAGGTGGCCTGAGTTTTGCAGAAATGAGTGATACCGCCCGGGTGGCGGACGGCCTGTCTGCGCTGTCCCCTGCCCGGCTCACGCAACTTTTATTGCCCCGCCCCCATGAGGCAAGGGTACACAATATTCGAAAAGCAGGATAGACTATGACTGTAATGACCACCCCCGGCCAAAATTCTCTGGATGACCTTCAAACCGCCCCGCCCGTTTTTCGGCGTGGGACGAATTTGATTGCCGTCGCCAGCGGCAAAGGGGGCGTGGGGAAAACATGGTTTTCCATCACACTGGCGCAGGCCATGGCGCAGGCCGGAAAAAAAGTTCTGCTGTTTGATGGGGATTTGGGGTTAGCCAATATTGATGTGCAATTAGGTCTGATGCCGAAACGGGATTTGAATGACGTTATCCGGGGACGTCTGGGCATGGATAAAGTGATCCAACGTTATGAAGATGGCGGATTTGATATTGTGGCCGGACGTTCGGGTCAAGCTTCTCTCTCCGCCCTGCCTTCGCAACGCCTTGCGTTACTGCGCGATCAATTGATTGATGTGGCAGATGAATATGATGCCGTCATTCTGGATTTAGGGGCTGGCGTTGATCGTACGGTGCGTATGTTATCGGCCTCGTCGACGCGCACTTTACTGGTGACAACCGATGAACCAACTTCTCTGACAGATGCCTATGCCTTTATCAAACTGGGATCGACCGCTGGTTTATCTAAAAATATCGGGATTGTTATCAATCAGGCCAGTTCTTCGCTCGAAGGCGAAAAAACTTATAAAACACTGCTCAAAGCCTGTGAGAATTTCCTGCGGCTCAAACCCCCGTTGGTGGGGATGGTACGCCATGATCCTCGGGTGAAAGAAACCATCCGCCATCAAACCCCGATTTTAACACGATCCCCCGGTGCCGATGCGGCGCAGGATGTCGCCAAAATTGCGCAGGTTATGATTTCTGATCTGGCGGATGTTAAAAAATCTGCTCTGGGCGGATGATATTTTTGATATCATGTAAGTCATGACCAACGGTACGATACCGCCTTCGAATGTCGGACGTCCCGCCGTGATTCAGCCCACCGGCAATGAACAGGCGGCCAAAATCATTCGCCTGCCAGATGCCCTTCAGGATGTAGTCCGCGCCCGGCGGATCGAAGGTGAGGTTATTAAACAAAATCCCGACGGGTCTGTTCGGGTGCGCACCCCCGAAGGTGACGTGGATTTATCAGTTCGTGGCCGTCAACCCCAACCCGGTCAAAAAATCGAAGTGGACATCCCCGCCGGAAGGCCGCCGCGTCAAGTATTGATCCGTCCGGCAACGGTGACATCAACCCCGCCTGTGACTGTGCCGTCTGCCCCGCCAGCTTCGCTTCCTATTCAAACACCGGTGACACGTCCTGCCAACAATCCGGTGCCCGTTCAGAACACACCGGCACCCAATGTTCAGCCGCCAACACTACCGAATGTTTCTACACCATCGACGGTCAATGCGTCTGGCGTACCCGCGCGTCCGGCACCCCCGGCGCTCGCGCCCTCTTATGCGCCGCCGGTTTCTTCTACTCCGGTGCCAGGGCAACAAGCCCCCCTTGCCCCGCAAACCCCGGTACGTTTAATCCCGGCGACGCCCGCCCAAATTCAACAGATATTGGCTGGATATATTGCCCCGCTATCGGGTACGACCCATACATTAGCGCGGGCGCAACTCTCGGCTTTCATCACGATCCAAAATACACAGTCGGCCATGACGCGCCAGCTCCTCTCGATTCAAGCCCCAGCGTCCACGCCTTCGGTTCCTCTTGCGACGTCTCAGCCCGCCTCGTTATTTTCCTCTCCGGCCGCGTCTCTACCGAATGCAGGCGCGCAGACTTTGGCGCAGACCGCGACTTTATTGACGCCGGGGATATCACAAGGCCTATCCCTGTTCTCTGAAAAACCGGGCTCTTTATTATTCACCCTGACAACACCGGCTTCGCCTGCACCCGCCGTTCGTTCGGGTGGCATGGATGTCCGTATCGCCCATATTATGCCCACGCCCGTTAGCTTGCTGATGCCCGATGGAACGCGGCCTGTATCTGCACCGGTTCTTTCTTCCCCGACATCGCCCAACCTTTTTCCTGCGCAATCAGGCACGATCGCGGCACAGATCGTGGGCATGACTCCGCAACATCTTCCGGTTATGGCACTGACGGGTCTATCGCCTACGGGCATGACACCGTCCATACCACAATATTTTGTCATGCAATTTTCGGCACCGTCTCTGCAGGTCGGCACACAATTATTGATGACCCCCTTGATGTCTACTCATTCAGGGACACCCGCCCCTTTACCCTCAACCCTTCCGACGTTGGTGAACACGTTATCGTGGCCGGTCATGGATGATCTCATTCAAACACTCGCGCACCTATCGCCCGCGTCGGCCAATTCTTTGCTTCGGGCAATCCCTTCCCCCGGCAATCCGGCGCAGATGGGTCCTGCCCTAATGTTATTCATGGCGGCGGTACGTTCAGGGGATTTATCAGGATGGCTCAGTGATAAAAAAATAGACGCGCTGGTTCGTGCCGGAAAATCAAACCTTGTCACACAATTGACTCAGGATGGTTTTACACTCTCTCGTGCCAGTGCCGAGAGTATAACGGGGGATTGGCGGGGGATGATGATCCCGATCCATTGGCAGGGGGAAGTGCATAAAACCATGCTCTATACCCATCAGGATAACTCCCACACATCCGACCAAACAGAAGACGGCGGGCATACACGATTTATTTTTGATCTGTCATTATCCCATATGGGGAATATTCAGATTGATGGCCTGGTACGGGGGGAACGTTTTGACATGGTTGTCCGAAGTGAACACCCCTTTAGTTTTACCATGCAATCGGCCATGCGTTCGGCCTATGCGATGGCACTCGAAGATACATCCTTGCATGGAGACATCACCTTTCAGGGCGACCCCCGAAGCTGGGTACATGTGATCAAACGTACGGAGAATATCGGCGTTGATATTTAACGGGTTAGAGCAAAAAAATCATACGTATCCCGCGCAATCTCTGCTTGCGGCATATCGTTGTGACCATAGCCTTGGAAAACTCTTAATTTCTTAGGCTCTGGCGCGGCCGCATATAATATTTTCCCCAAACGCGGCGGGATGACACGATCCCGATCACCCTGCGCAATCAGAACGGGTATCGTTATCTGGCTGATTTTAGACAAGGAATCAAAAACATCTTTCATCAGATATTTGACAGGCACAAAGAAAAAACGCCCCTGCGCCACATCAACCAGCGATGTATAGGGTGCATTCAAAATAAGGCCTTTTATGCCGGGATATTCTGTGGCCATCTGGACAGCAACACCCGTGCCTAAAGACTCCCCGATCAGAATGATCTGGTCATCCGAAAAACCTTTTTGATGAGCAAAATCAATCCAGCCCCGTGCATCATCATAAATTCCTTCTTCAGAGGGGGAGCCTTTATTTCCCGCATATCCACGGTAGGACGTGATCAAGACACCGCATCCGCCAGTGGCATAAGATTCGGCAAATTCCTGCCGCATGTCTGGCGTACCCGCATTACCCTGAAACCAGATAAAAAGACAGTTATATCCCGTTTTGGGCAGGGATAAAAAACCACGAAGGCTTAATCCATCCGATGTCGTGGCTGATACCGGTTCATAATTGACCGGGCCTTGATACGGTGCGCCTGATCTGAAATCAGGATGATAAATCATGCTTCGTTGAAAGACATACAAAAACGCCAGAACCCCGGCATATACCGCCAAAAACGTCCAAATCATCGTTTTTCCTTTATACCAAAACGTGCGCATCGTTTGAATTATTCCTGATCACGGCGGCGAAATCCATCAATCCCGATATCATCCATCTCCCGGGTTTCTTTGGCTTCGGACTCGGCTTTTTCCTGCGCTGTGCGTGTTTCCTGAACAATCTCAACACGTTTCATATTGGCAAACGCCTCGCGGATATCATCTTGTGCAATCCGGACGCGGGCTTCTAATTTCTGAAGCTGGACATTGATCCGCATAATGTCACGCTCCGCCGCTTTTTGAAACAACCCAAAATAGGCCAGCATTTCGACAATCGGGTTCTGGTTTAAGACTTCGCGCTCTTTTTTGATTTCATCCTGATAGAATTTTTTTCTGGCTTCAAACGCCTCGACCTGACGGTATAACTCCGCCAGTGCCTTTTGTTTTTCATCGATCGTATGTTTTCTAAGACGTATCAAAGACGAAAGTGTCGCCATAAAAAAACCTCTGGCGATAAGACTATCATACGCCAGAGGTTCTGTGATTTAAAAACGAATGCTGTCCGGATTAAAATTCGAACATATCCATGAAATTTTGAAGCGGGCCTTCACGGCGCGCGCCGCGACGTCCATCGGAACCGCGATGTCTGTCGTTGTCGTGGCTTTCATCATTGCCAAAACCAAACATACCCCGTCCACCGCGGCGGTGATCATCGTCATCATGGTCGTCGTCATCATCATGGTCGCGGCGGCGAGACGCCTGACGGGAATACATATCCTGTTCCTGGGCAACGGATTGTTGCATCAAGGCCATTAGTTTTTCCAGTTCACCCTTATCCAGCCAAATGCCACCGGTGGTGGGACAGACATCAATTTCAATCCCATTCCGGATGACTTGGCGCATGGGCTCGCCGCTGATTGGTGACGTCAAAAGTGGCATATTTCATTCCTTTTTTTAAACGGTTGAACATGATCCTGTGAAGGATCGTTTTGATTTAGTACCTAAATAGTACTATTTCAAGGGCAAAAAAAGGAAAAACAATGGCAGTGTTTATAAGGCGTTATTGGGGGGTATAAGGCAGATCAAGGCACGCGGCCAGTTTGGCAAAAGAATCGTTGATCGTGTCTGTGTCTTCCTTGTACTGGGATAAAAATGCCTCCAGTTTCGGATACCGGGCGATGGCTTCATCCACCTCCCGGTCCGTGCCTTTTCGGTAAGCCCCCAGCCGGATGAGTTCTGCCATATCTTCATATCGACCCAATAATTGTTTGGCCTTGGTCACCAGCATATTCTGCTCTGGGCTTAAACATCTTGGCATCGCCCGGGAAATCGATTTCAGAACATTAATCGCCGGAAAACGTCCACGCTCCGCAATCTTGCGCTCCATCACGATATGCCCATCGACAATACCGCGCACAGAATCTGAAATGGGCTCGTTCGTATCATCGCCTTCCACCAACACCGTAAAGATTCCTGTGATACTTCCTTCGCCCTGAACACCGGGACCCGCCCGTTCCAAAAGCCGCGCCAATTCACCGAATGTGGTGGGCGGATATCCTTTTGACGTCGGCGGCTCGCCGGCTGATAGACCAATTTCACGTTGCGCCATCGCAAAGCGCGTTACGGAATCAATCAAACACAGCACATTTTTTCCCTGTGCCCTGAAATATTCTGCCGTAGATAACGTCGTGTACGCCGCCTGACGGCGCATCAAAGCGGGTTCATCCCCCGTTGCCACAATCACAACTGACCGCGCCAAACCATCTGGCCCCAGATCATCTTCTAAAAATTCCTGTACCTCTCGGCCACGCTCCCCCACCAGACCAATGACGGTGACATCAGCCTGCGTATACCGCGCCATCATGGACAGCAAGACAGATTTCCCCACACCAGATCCTGAAAAAATGCCCATACGCTGTCCCTGGCAGGTGGACAAAAATGTGTTCACGGCACGCACGCCCAGATCCAGTTTCCCCCCCATACGTTGGCGCGCATGCGGCTCAGGTGCTTTATTTCGTAAGGGCATGGGATGGCCGCCACGTGACAGCGGGCCTTTGCCGTCTATTGGTTCCGCCAGCGCGTTGATCACGCGCCCCAGCCATCGTTCATCCGGGAAAATTACGGGCGCCGATTGTTGAATGATGGCCGGACACCCCAAGCCCACGCCTTCGAGGGTTCCAAAAGGCAGTAACAATGCCTGAGAGTCCCGGAAACCTACCACTTCACAGGGTATGTCCCGGCCTGTTTTGGGGGGGCGTAAATGAACCATCGATCCGATCGACAGGTTTTCGCCAAAACCAGTCATCTCCACCAGCAACCCTAGGATTTTTGTCACGCGGCCATATACTTCAAACGGGGGAACCCGGTCTATGGCAACGACCGCTTTTTCTGCCACTCTGTCCATGACACAGAGTGTACCTGAAGTTTTAGAAAAAAGAGAGGTTGATGATAAAAATTAGCCTAAATCTAAAGACAAATCGGACGATTTACGCTTCGCCACCATAATCGTAAAATAACTAGGGACGGGGTTTTTTTGGGATTCGATTTCCTCTCCCTCTTTAAAACCAACGATATCAAAGTCACGTGAAAAAGTAGATTTAAACCGTTCTTTATCCCACAAACTGATGACGTGACCGGGACGGTTTTTATATTCTACGAACCCGTCCTCACGCTTGAACATTTGGTCTTCGTTAAAATCCCGTTGATCCCGGGCACTGACAACCAGAAGTCCATTGGGTTTTAAGACCCGAGCCGCATGTGATGTAAAAGCCCGCACCAACCCATTGTTACCAAGCAGATGAAGCGTACGATGACTCAGCACACCATCCATAGAATCCTTGTTCAAATCAATACGGCTAAAATCTCCCAAAATAAGATTAGCTTTTCCTGCTTCCACATGTTGACGAAGCTCGCTATTGGCCATTGTAAGACCTACAGCGGCAAGCTCTATCCCGGTAATAAAGTGCCCATGCTTAATAATCTCATTTAGGTCGCGCCCATAGCCAAACCCAATTTCGAGTACCTTCGAAACCGGGTCTAAGCGATTTAAAAGCTGTAAAGCTGTTTCACTAGGCTCATCACCCCAGATATGACCTTCTTCTGAATATCTTTTGCTCCAGAAATCAAGCTCACCTCCCTTTACAGGCGCACTCGCCACGGCCGAGGATCCCGCACGCTTAGGAACAGCAGGGGGGGGAGCAGAAGAACTAGTGGCTAGAGCGGTACTCATACAGATTTTACCTTTTGCAATAATTTTTCATCTGGATCTACACAAATATGCTCCCATGCCGCCAGAAACAAACGGCGATATCCATCAGCAAAGTCGGGCTGTTGCATGATGATTATTTGAACATCGTCTTCCTTGAAATTTAAAAACGCAAGGCGATCATGATATGAATAAAATGATTTATCGTTAAAATACTCTTTTGGGAACCATTTGTATTTAGAATACCCTTTTGCCGGAAAACTTAGATCTCCGTGCTGAACAATAATACGCACATCCATAACGTTCTGATGATCCGTCATACGCTTGACATGATTAGCCCATCTTTCCTTACCCATCCACTTAATCCAGTTATCATGAACAACATTAGATAGAAAAACCTGTGTCGGCTTTTGGGATGTTCCAAACTCAATTGCTGTTTCGAATACATCATCCAGGAAATCACTAAATCCCTGTGAACCATTCAAAGTACGCGTAAAATTATTTCGTGTGCGAACCCCATCCAGACCGATGAACTCAATTTCGTTTCGCTCAAACGTTGAACGTATCGTCTCCAGTGTTGACGCGCGCGGTGTGGTCAGGCCATTTTCAATACTACCGATTGAGGTCGCAGAAATACCCGTACGCTGGGACAGGTCTTGCTGACTCCAGTTCAATATGCCGCGGGCACCGCGTATCTGGGCAATAGTGATACTCATGCTTTTTTACTGTACCTCAAGACATCAGACGGGGGATACCGTTTCTTGTCGTCTAGGTTTTCTATAATATATTAATACTCACTGCAACTAAAAAAGTAACTTTTTCTTCATAATTCTTATTGACTTCACCACAAAACTTATTAAATGTCTATCATAAGCTTTAATTTATCATAAGTTAGCAAGAGAACTAGGGTTATGTGATCTCCCCATCCTGATCCAGATATAATCTGCTAACGGATAAAATAAAGAGTGTGTGTGAAAACGAGGTGGCCGAACAATATCCGCCACCTCGTTTTTTTTATTTATAATCAAACGGTTAGCCTAGGCCGCCAGCCCTTCCCGTCGAAGTAGAGCCTCCGGGTCGGCATCCCGCCCTCTAAACCGCCGATACAGCAGAGCCGGGTCTTCGCTCCCCCCCTTGGAGAGAACTTCAGTCTGATAAGCTTTGGCAGTTGCCGGGTTGTATAACCCGGCTTGTGAAAACGCCTCAAACGTATCGGCGTCCAATACTTCTGCCCATTTGTAACTATAATACCCGGCGGAATATCCCCCGCCGAAAATATGGCTAAAGGAAGTTGAGGTTGGCCCCGCCAAGCGCGGGAACAAGGTGGAATGACGCGTGGCGTTATCTTCGAATGCCGCGACATCGTCAATTTCACTCGGGTTTGCCGTATGCCACGCCATATCCAGCAACCCCAAATTGACCTGACGAAGTCCCATCCAGCCCCGCATGAAATTTTTGGACGCATTGACCTTTTTAATTAAATCCGCCGGGATGGTATCGCCGGTTTTATAATGCCGGGCAAACAGATCCAGGGTTTCTTTTTCATACGCCCAGTTTTCCTGAACCTGTGAGGGCAGTTCGACAAAATCCCACAGTACCGATGTCCCCGCATGCGACGCATACGTCACATCGGACAAAAGTGCGTGCGTGGCATGCCCCATTTCATGGAACAAGGTCAGAACTTCGTCATGGGTCAACAAGGACGGCGTATCTTTGGTAGGTTTGGTAAAATTGCACACAATCGCAATAATCGGACGGGCAACCTGCCCTTGGAATAAGCCTTGCGCACGATAGGCGGTTTTCCAGGCTCCGGCTTTTTTACCCTGACGCGGAAAAAAATCTCCATAAAAAACGCCCATGAAACGTCCGGTATCTTTTTGAAAGACATCATACGCCACGACATCTGCGTGCCACACAGGATAGGCTTTTGTGGGCACAAAGTTTAAGCCAAATAAACGACTGAAATGTTCGAAGACCCCGGTCAACACAGGCTCTAACGAAAAATAAGGCCTTAAGTCTTCTTCAGAGAATTGGAACTCCGCCTCTTTCAATTTTTCAGAGTAATACGCCACATCCCAAGGCTTGATATCCTCTTCATGTCCTTGGGCACGGGCAAAGGATTTTAGAGCTTCCAGATCCTTGAGCGCGGCAGGTTTATATGTGCCCAATAATTTATTTAAAAAATCCATCACAGATTCCGGAGACTTGGCCATACGCCGTTCCAGCACAAAATCCGCATGATGGCGATATCCCAGAATTTTCGCGCGTTCATCCTTCAGCGCGATTAAATTTTTGATATGCGGGGCATTATCAAACTCGCCGCCATAACATTTCATACCCATGGCACGCCAGATTTTTTCACGAAGCCCGCGATGATCCGCATAGGTGATAAAAGGAAGATAACTGGGATAATCCAGTGTCATCAGCCATCCGTCCATGCCTTTGTCTTCGGCGGCTTGACGGGCACCGGCTCTGGCACTCTCGGGAAGCCCTGCCAAGTCTTTTTCATCCGTCACATGAAGCAGAAAGGAATCTGCATATTTTTTAGTATTGTTGTTAAAAGCAGGCCCAATGACCGAAAGTTGCTCATTGATTTGCTTGAGCCGTGCTTTTTGATCGGGTGGCAATAATGCCCCACCGCGCACAAACCCCTTATAAGTATCTTCTAACAACGTGCGTTCTTCAGCTGTGAGCGTTAAGCTGTCCTTCTGGTCATACACTGCTTTGACGCGGGCAAAGATGGCCTCATCCATCGCGACATCGCTGGAGAAAGCCGCACTTAAAGGGCCTATTTTTTCGGCCAAAGCCTCGAGCCCGTCTGTGCTGGCGGCGGATAACTGATTGTAAAAAATACCGCTGACCATACCTAAACGGTCAGAGGCGGTTTCCAGTGCCACAATGGTATTGCTGAAATCTGCAGGCGCCGGATTACTTTTCAAAGCCTCGATATGCGCTTTGGCTTCGGCAATCGCAGATTCGATCGCGGGCAGGTAATGATCCTCTACAATCCGGTCAAAAGGTGGGACGCCATGGGGCAGGTCAAAATCTGTTAAAAGCGGGTTTTGTGTCATATCTATGATTTAATTAACGTTTTTAAGAAAGGCAAAGGCTTTTCATCCGTAAAAAAATATGATCCCCCACCTGAAGATGATCATTTTTTTTGTTAACCTTCCTTAAAATGTGTTAAGATTAACGAAGTTTAACATTCCAGAAGGGGAGACCACCATGCGCGTGTTATTAGTCGAGGACGACAGTTCCACAGCCAAATCCATTGAACTCATGCTGAAATCCGAAGGTTATGTGGTTGATTCCACCGATCTGGGGGAAGATGGCCTTGATCTCGGTAAGCTGTATGATTTTGATATCATCATTCTGGATCTGATGTTGCCGGATATGGATGGATATGACGTGCTCAAACGCCTACGTCAATCCAAGGTGGAAACCCCTATTCTCATTCTCTCCGGTCTCACGGAAATGGATAACAAGATCAAGGGGCTGGGCTTTGGCGCGGATGATTACCTGACGAAACCTTTTGATAAACGTGAATTGATTGCCCGGGTTCAGGCCATCGTGCGCCGCTCACAAGGCCATGCCCAAAGCCAGATCATCACGGGCAAACTGGCCGTCAACCTTGATAGCCGCACGGTCGAAGTGTCGGGCAAGCCGCTTCATCTAACGGGCAAGGAATACGGAATCTTGGAACTTTTGTCCCTGCGCAAAGGCACAACCCTGACCAAGGAAATGTTCCTGAACCACCTCTATGGCGGGATGGATGAACCTGAGGTCAAAATCATTGATGTTTTTATCTGCAAACTGCGTAAAAAAATCGAAGATCTATCCGATGGTGAAAACTATATCGAAACCGTCTGGGGTCGCGGCTATGTGCTTCGTGACCCGCAAGAGGTTAAAAAGCCCGCCGCGGTGACAAACATAAAATCTGCCGCGAAATAAGGCGTTTTTATAAATTTATCTTGTCTGCGCGCCTTAAGGATTTATAACTATCCTTATGAATCTTCCGAATATATTGACATTATCCCGGATGGTGATGTTGCCGGTGTTGATCGGGCTTTTTTTCGTGCCCGGTGCGGTGGCCGCGTGGACGGCATTGGGGTTATATATCATCTCGGCGGTGACGGATTTTCTGGATGGATATCTGGCGCGCTCCATGAATGCCACGTCGGCACTCGGACGTTTTCTGGATCCGATTTCCGATAAAATTTTTGTCGCGGCTTTGTTGGTCGCGCTGGTCGCGTTTGACCGCCTGCCGGATCTCTGGATCATTCCGGCCATTGTGATTTTATCGCGTGAGTTCATGGTCTCCGGGCTGAGGGAATATCTGGGGCCTTACAATATTCAAATCCCCGTCTCGCGGTTGGCGAAATGGAAAACGGCCATTCAAATGACCGCCCTGGGTTTTCTGGTGATTGGGGATTACGGGGACGTGCTGGTGCCGGGCACGCTGGCGATCGGGCAATGGGGACTGGCCGCCGCCGCTCTCATCACCCTTTACACAGGTTGGTCATATCTTAAGGCCGGTATTCTCCATATCACGGATCAGGATAAACGCACCTGAATCTGCGTGGAAAACACCCCCAAAATCCCTTGCTTTCCGTAACGGCTTGATGTCAGGTAGATCATCATGATGATGGATCGTTTTTTTCGCCTCGGGAAACCGTTTCTGCATGCGATGGATGCTGAAACCGCGCACACGCTGACGCTCGCGGCACTGAAATCCGGATGGCTCCCGCTTGAATCTTCGGCGGATGATCCGTCCTTAAAACTTACGCTATGGGGGCGGCAATTCACGAACCCCGTCGGGCTCGCCGCCGGGTTTGACAAGAATGCCGAAGTGGTCAGCCCCATGCTGAAACTCGGGTTCGGATTTGTTGAAGCCGGCACAGTGACCCCCAAAGCCCAAGGAGGCAATCCTAAACCCCGCGTTTTTCGGCACCCGGACTCTCAGGCCGTGATCAATCGTATGGGCTTTCCGAATACCGGAGCCGATGTTTTTAAGAAGAACATGGAGACGTTTTTGGACGTCAAACCCCGCCCGGCCGGAATCGTGGGGATTAATATCGGCATGAATAAAACGCAAACCGACCCGGCCAAGGATTATTGTTATCTGATACGGGCATTGGGGGCGTACGCGGACTATTTCACGGTCAATATTTCATCCCCCAATACGCCCGGCCTTCGGAATCTTCAAAATCGGGAGAACCTGCTCCCCTTACTCGCCCAGATCATGGCGGAGCGTAAAAAATCCTGCGGAAGCGAAGCCCCGCCACCCATTCTTGTCAAACTCTCCCCCGACATCGAAGAAAGCCAGCGGGAAACGATTGCAGACGCTCTGGTGGAATCGGGTATTGATGGCATTGTGCTCACCAACACCACACTGGCACGGCCGGATCATCTGCCCTATCCGTTTCGTGAACAACCGGGCGGCCTCAGCGGTGCGCCCCTCACAGAAACTGCCACGGAGACACTGAAATCATTTTACCGCCTGACACGCGGAAAAATTCCGTTGATTGGCGTTGGCGGCATTTCGTCGGGCGCGGATGCCTATTCCAGAATTCGCGCTGGTGCCTCGCTGGTACAGCTTTATTCCGCCCTCGTGTTTCAAGGCCCCGCATTGGTTAAACGGATTAAGGATGATTTGATTAAATCTCTCGCCCGCGATGGATTCACGTCCTTGTCTCAAGCCATCGGGGCGGATCATTCTGCGTCACTTCCCTTGGCCAAAAAGGTGTCACATGGCGGGTAAATCGGCAAAACACCTGTATGAACAAATCGGTATCGGTACCCTGACGCTGGGGCTGACATTCTTAAGTGCCGCGTATCTGCCGATACTCGCCCCCTTTTGCTTTTCGATCGGGATTGCTGGAATTATCTGGCATGACATGCGCCGCGGCACGGTGCGTTTAGAAAAAGCCGTCTCAAAAATCACATCACTTGAAACAACAGCGCAAAAACTTCAACGTGAGAATTCTATCCTGCGCGAAGACTTGGAGACGCTGAGCCTGAGGACGTCCCCTAAAACTCCGGCTAAACGCACACCCGCCGAAGAAGAGCGCATCAGCGAAGAAGCGGCCAAATTTGAAAAAATTATCCAGAATATCAAGATTGATCCCGCGCCTGCTGGGTTATCCGCCAAACCCATCCGCCAGAATAATATGGCGGCCGGCTTAAGCGATACAGTCATTCGAGAATTGCTGGTTCATGCCATCGAAAATGACCGGATCGAATTATTCGCCCAGCCTATCTTGCGCCTGCCGCAACGAAAGCCTGCTTTTTATGAATTATTTACCCGGCTTCGTGCTGGTGCGGGAAACATGGTTTCGGCAGATCGGTACCTGATGATGGCACAAAAGGAAAATCTGCTCCCTGCGCTTGATAATGTACTCCTGCTTCATACCCTTAAAATTCTCCGCGAACAAGAATCCCAAGGTACACATACTGCACATGGGTTTTTTCTGAATGTCTCATCAGCTACATTGTCTGATACGAAGTTTGTCAGTGATCTTTTGGCCTTTATCGAAAGGCACCCTACCCTCGCGCCGCGTTTGGTGTTTGAATTTTCCGCCCTTCAAGTGCCTGATCTGGGTGCACGTCCGCAAAAAGTCATTGCCGGTCTGGCTAAACTCGGGTGCCGTTTTTCTTTGGATCATCTGACAGCCGACCGCTTTTCGCCCTCTGTACTCAACCTCGCGCCTTTTGCCTTCATGAAAATGGATGTCCAGAGCGTCCTGCGTGAAATCGTCAAGCCTGTGGGTCTGTCCCGCATTCGTAATTTAAAAGATCAACTGGAACATCATGCCGTTTCACTTATCTTTGACCGCATCGAACGGGAAGATGATGTGCTGGAGGTGTTGGATTTTGATGTCAATTACGGTCAGGGTCATTTATTCGCCGAAGCTCAACCTTATCTCTCTCTGATCGATCCGAAAACACAAAGGAAATCTGCATGAACCCTGTTTTTTTCGTTGTTTTACTTATGGCGATGGTGTCTCCCGTATGCGCACAAACCGCCGACCCCAAGCCATCCATCGCCATGCACGGAACAGCTAAATATGCGCCCGGCTTCACCCATATGGATTACACACGCCCCGATGCCCCTAAGGGCGGCGATCTCACATTAAACGCGATTGGGTCTTTTGACTCCCTCAACCCCTTTATCATCAAGGGATCGCCTGCCGCTGGCCTCGCGTTTTTGGGACAAAGTTTTGTGTATGACAGCTTGATGGAACAATCCCATGACGAGCCGTTTTCCATGTATGGTCTTTTGGCCGAAACGATTGAACATCCAGAAGACAACACATGGGTTGCGTTTAATTTAAGGCCTGAGGCCACATGGGCGGACGGCAAACCCGTAACGGCAGGTGATGTGATCTGGACATTCAATACGTTGATGAAAGTGGGCGCACCCTTCTTCAAGGCGTATTATGGCGATGTTGTTTCGGTTGAAAAAACATCAGATCGCCGGGTTATATTCAAATTTAAGAACGGCGAGAATAAAGAACTTCCCCTGATCTTATCCCAGATGACCGTTCTGCCTGAACATTTCTGGACACAAGATGGCCGGGATATTTCCCAGACGTCGCTGGACATTCCTTTGGGTTCTGGCCCATATAAAATCAGCAAGGTTGATGCAGGTCGGCAGATTGTCTATGAACGAAATCCTGATTACTGGGGGAAAGATCTCGGGATCAATAAGGGTCGGTTTAATTTTGGCACGATCACCTATGATTACTATAAGGATGACAATGTCGCCCTTGAGGCGTTTTTTGCCGGTGAATTTGATTTCCGAAGTGAAAATGTCGCCAAGCTCTGGGCGACGGCCTATGATGCCCCCGCCGTTAAGGATGGACGGATCATCAAGGAGACAATCGCACATACCCGGCCTCAAGGTATGCAAGGTTTTCTGTTTAATATCCGCCGCCCCGTCTTTCAGGATCAAGCCGTACGCAAGGCCATTTCCTATGCCTTTGATTTTGAATGGTCAAACAAACAATTTGCGTATGGGGAATATAAACGTACCGATAGTTACTTTGAAAATTCTGACCTGTCCGCCCCGGAAGGCGCGCCCACAGGCCGCGTACTCGAAATTTTAGAATCCTACCGCGGCAAAATACCGGATGATGTATTCACCGCCCGGTTTGCCCCACCTCAAAGTGATGGATCTGGGAATAACCGTGCTAATCTTAAAAAGGCGTCTGATCTTCTGGAGCAAGCCGGATATAAACTGGGAAAAGACGGCATTCGGGTCAATGCGGCAGGGCAGAAACTATCGTTTGAAATTGTCGATGCCAACCCGATGTTTGAACGCTGGGTGCTTCCGTTTATCGCCAATTTAAAACGGATCGGGATCGAGGCTAACTTTCGAGTTCTCGACCCCGCGCAATATCAAAACCGCATGAATGATTTTGATTTTGATATGACCGTGGGCACCATTGCGCAATCCGACAGCCCTGGCAATGAACAACGCGATTTCTGGTCAAGCGTGAAGGCCGATATGCCGGGTTCCCGCAATTACATCGGGATCAAGAATCCAGTTGTCGATGATTTGGTTGAAAAAATTATTACGGCGCAAACCCGCGAGGAACTGGTGGCCTTGTGTCAGGCACTCGACCGCATATTACTGTCGGGAGATTATGTGGTGCCGCATTGGCATATCGATCATTGGCGTGTCGCCTATTGGAAAAAACTTGGGCGGCCTGACACGCTCTCTGGCCTCACCCCCGGTGTCACGGATACATGGTGGGTGAAACAATAACACCCATGCGCTCTGCCCTGATCATCCCCGCGCGTTATGGCTCTACCCGCTTCCCGGGAAAACCGCTCGTTTCATGGGGGGGACAATCCATGCTCTCGCGTGTTGTGGATATTTCCCGTCAGGTACAACACACCTATCCCCACTTAATCGTAGCGGTCGCAACGGAAGATACGCGTATTGAATCCCATTGCCGGGATATTGGCGTGGATTGCGTCATGACGCCGGATGATTGCCCCACGGGGTCAGACCGGGTTCTGGCCGCCTGCGATATTCTGGGTGGGGGGTTTGATGTGGTCTTGGGGCTTCAGGGGGATGCTCCCTTTACCCCGGTCAAGGCACCGTTGGCGATTTTATCCGCGTTTGAAGCAAATCCGGATCTCTCTGTGGTGACCCCTGTTGTGAAACTTCGGTGGACGGAGCTGGATGCGTTACGGGATCAGAAAAAAACCACCCCTTTTAGTGGCACCACCTGCGTGGTTGATTCATCGGGACGGGCGATGTGGTTTTCAAAACAAATTCTTCCCGCCATTCGCCGCGAACAAGACCTTCGGTCGACCAGCGATTTTTCACCTGTCTTTCAACATATTGGGCTCTATGGGTTTAGGTACGATATTCTTAAAACATTTGTCACGCTGAAGGCCGGTATCTATGAAACGCTGGAAGGTCTCGAACAACTTCGTTTGCTTGAGAACGGGATCGCTGTTCACACCGTCACGATTGACGTGGATGCCGGGTTGGCACAGGCCGGGATTGATTCACCGGAAGATGTCGCCCGGGCCGAAGCTCTTTTGGCACGTGCATGACCACCCTGATTATATGCCGCCACGGAAATACATTCGCCCCGGGGGAAACGCCGCGCCGCGTGGGGATGCGAACGGATCTTCCGCTCTCGGATTCAGGGCGGGTACAGGCTGAAAAAATCGGCGCGTGGCTCACGGGTCAAAACCTTAAACCCCAAATGACCTATACGTCAGAATTAACCCGAACAATTGAAACGGCGCAGATTGCCCTTAAAAATGCTGGCCTATCACCAACCACCTTTGCACTTAAACTCTTTAATGAAATTGACTATGGAGCGGACGAAAACCAACCCGAAGATGTGGTTCAGGCACGTCTGGGGGTAGATGCTCTCGCGGCGTGGGATGAACGCGCCGTAGTGCCGCCCGGATGGAACTTTGATCCAGCCGCCACCATTACCGGCTGGCGGGATTTTGCCGCCCACATTGTCGCCGATGAACAAGAATGTGTCATGGTCGTCACGTCAAACGGGATTGCCCGTTTTGCGCCCCATATCACAGGGGATTTTGACGGATTTGCCAAAACGCACGGGATCAAGATGGCCACGGGAGCCGTCTCGGTCTTTACCTTTGAATATGGGTTGTGGCATGTGGTGTCGTGGAATAATCGCCCCTGATGTGAACGGTTTTCACTTCCTGCTTGCCCCGCTCGGCTAAGGCACATACCCTGATATCACGATGATCAACTACATCTTAAGACGCCTGTTGCTAATGATACCCACTCTGCTGGGGATTATGCTGGTGTCTTTTTTGATCGTGCAGTTCGTTCCGGGTGGCCCCGTGGAACGCATGATCGCCCAGTTACAAGGACACAGTGTAGATGCCACAGCGCGTTTTGGCGGCGGGGGTGGGTCTGCCGACACATCCGTAGGCGCGACCGCCCAAGGCACCGGGGAATCGAGCCAATATCGCGGGGCACAGGGGCTAGATCCTGAATTCGTGGCTGAGCTTGAAAAAATGTACGGGTTCGACAAGCCCGCCCATGAACGTTTTTTTCAGATGGTCGTGAATTATCTTCAATTCGATCTGGGACAAAGTTATTACCGCGATGTCTCCGTCATCGATCTCGTGCTCGAAAAAATGCCGGTGTCTATTTCGCTCGGACTCTGGTCAACCTTGATCATCTACCTGATTTCCATTCCCTTGGGTATTCGCAAGGCCGTCAAGGACGGGCAACCTTTTGATATCTGGACATCGGCGGCTATCTTCATCGGCTATGCTATCCCGTCCTTTATGTTCGCCATTTTGTTGATCATCCTGTTCGCGGGTGGACGGTATTTTGATATCTTCCCCTTGCGCGGGATCGTCTCGGATGATTGGGTGGATATGAATACGCTGGCACAGATTGCCGATTATTTCTGGCATATGGCCTTGCCCATCGCGGCCATGGTCATTAGCGGCTTTGCCGGGTTGACGATGCTCACCAAGAATTCCTTTCTGGATGAGATCAACAAACAATATGTTCTCACGGCGCGTGCCAAGGGGCTGGAACAAAAACAGGTGCTCTATGGCCATATCTTTAGAAACGCGATGTTGATTGTGATTGCCGGGTTTCCGTCGGCCTTCCTGTCGATCTTTTTTACGGGCTCCTTATTGATAGAGGTTATTTTCTCGCTCGATGGGCTAGGGCTTTTGGGGTATGAAAGCGTGATTAACCGTGACTATCCGGTCGTGCTGGGGACATTATATATCTTCTCACTGATGGGACTTTTGACCACCTTGCTCCGGGATGTGATTTATGTGCTGGTCGATCCGCGGATCGACTTTAACAGCCGAACGGTGTGAGGTCATTGTCAACGCCCCATATATCATTTGACAGAATGATTAGAATCGGTCTATGTTCCGCCCAGTTTTAACGAGAGATCGGCACACGTGAATACCAAGTTTCTTCATAAAAAACTCTCCACCTTGCGTGACCGTATTCGCGCCGAAGGTTATGTCTCCCCTGAAATTCAGGCGGAGCTTTATGATTTGCTGGAACAAAGCGTGACGTCCCCTTCGGCACTCCAGACCGGGATTGGCTCCATTAAGGCCGCCAACCAGAATGTCCCTTTAAACGACGATCAGATTAAACGTTTGAAGATCGTTGAAAAAACCGGCACCGGTAGTTCTTCCATCCACTAACAGCCACGACCGCTTTTTAAAAAAACGCGCTCGCCAGACAGCCCATCTGCGTTTAATATTTGTGGCATGACTCTCTCCCCCCTATCCCGCCGGCGGCTCGCACAATTCAAGGCCAATAAACGCGGCTTTTATTCTTTCTGGATTTTTCTGTGTTTGCTGGGGGTTTGCCTGTTGGCGGAATTCATTGCCAACGATAAGCCTATTCTTGTTCGTTATGATGGCAATTTTTATACCCCTGTTTTCACGGTTTATCCTGAAACGGCTTTTGGCGGGGACTTTGAAACCGAAACGGATTACCGTGATCCTTTTGTCAGGGAATTGATCGAATCGAAAGGCTGGATGATCTGGCCGCCGATCCGTTTTTCACATGACACGATCAATTATGATCTCCCTACTCCGGCGCCTTCGGCACCAACGGCTGAAAATATATTGGGCACGGATGACCAAGGACGAGATGTCGCCGCGCGGGTGATTTATGGTTTTCGCCTGTCTGTTATTTTCGGGCTCATCCTGACCCTTATTTCCTCGGTCATCGGTATTACCGCCGGGGCATTTCAAGGGTATTATGGCGGGAAAACAGACCTGATCCTGCAACGTATGATCGAGATATGGTCATCCCTGCCCTCGCTTTATATCTTGATCATTTTTTCGGCGATGTTTGTTCCCGGTTTTTGGACTTTGCTCCTAATCCTGCTTTTGTTTTCATGGGTCTCTTTGGTGGATGTGGTCCGCGCGGAATTTTTCCGCACCCGCAATTTTGATTATGTACGTGCGGCGGGGGCACTCGGGGTTTCCAACCTCACCATCATGTGGCGGCACGTCCTGCCCAATGCCATGGTGGCCACGCTGACTCTGATGCCGTTTATTCTGACAGGCTCTATTACCGCACTGACGTCGCTTGATTTTCTAGGGTTGGGATTACCCCCCGGGTCACCCTCGCTGGGTGAATTACTGGCGCAGGGAAAAAATAATCTTCAAGCCCCTTGGCTGGGGATCACGGCGTTTGTATCGCTCGCGCTCATGCTCTCCCTGTTGACCTTTGTCGGCGAAGCCGTGCGGGACGCCTTTGATCCTCGGAAAAATATTGTCTAACCCAAGTTGTTATGTTGTTTGGGTAAGATCAAAGAAGGTGGCCGCTTTAAGATCAAAGTTCCAGCCCCTTCATCGGTCAAGATTTCTGTCCGTAACGCCGTCAAATCTTTACCGTCCAAAATGGCCACGCCGCCCACACCTTGTTTAATCACCCGCGCCGCCGCCTCAAGCTTGGCAATCATGCCCCCCTTGATAACACCGTCTGAAATTAAACTGGGTATATCTTCGATATATATCTGGGTGATCCGTTTTTTGTCTGCGTCATAAACATAAGTATCCGACATAAAAATAAGACGTGCCACTTTCAAAGCCGCCCCCAAAGCCGCGGCCGCATCATCCGCATTCACATTGAAATTCGCTCCATCCAGACCCAAACAAATCGGATGAATAACAGGTATTAATCCCGCCGATAAAATCCCCTTGAGATATTTAGGATTAACCTGAAACACTTCACCTGTGCGGCTATTCGGCATTTTATGGTGAGGCCGCGCAATCATCAGACCACCATCATTCCCGCTTAAACCGACCGCCCGTATATCTGACCCTAAGCCGGAGGCAATCCGGTGCAGTTCATTGACAATCGTTAAATTAATTGCCGACAAACATTCATGCGTGATCTTGAGCGCCTCCATACTGGTGGGGCGCACGCCATTCACAAGATCTTGATATAAATTGGCTTCCTTTAATTTTTGGGTAATCTGTGTTCCGCCCCCGTGAAGCAAGATAATATTTGCCCCAAAGTTTTTGAGCGTGATGGCTTCTTTCAGCAATTCCGTTAATGCGGGTTGATTGAGAACAATCTCTCCCCCGAATTTCACCAAAATGGTTTTACCACGGTACTTGCTCGCATACATCGAGGCGACTGTTTCAAAATCCCGTAAAATATCCGTACCCAAAACACCTATACTCATCACACACACCCTATTTTTTTTATGATTAAATGTTAATACAACCCCTTCAATTAATATGTCAATAAATTTTTCTTGACAGATCAAATTTTTAACCGTACTTTTCTGTCTATGGCAACTCTTATGACGTTAATATCTCTCCGCCGACGTACGCGCTGATCGCGCGTGCGGATGAGTATGTCTTAAGTTTCCTGACATAAACCTCTCCAAAACAAAGACGCGATCGACCCAAGCCCTTCGAACAAAAAGGCCGCTGATCTGCGCATGTTTAACCCCTGGTACCCCGAAGAGAGTGTTTAAAATGTCTGCTTGCCTATATACTACCCTATCCAATCCCTATGTTATTGCCGCCGAAGGAACAACCTATGTTCGGATCACGCCCATGGCGCAGGTGAACCCTGACGACCTGACGGCGTTTTTAGCTTTTCATCAGTTCGCTCAGGAAAAGGCACCGGGATTCTTAAAGCCGCTATCGGTAGAGGCCGTGCAAAAATCTGATGTCATGGTTCAAATGAAATCCGCCACAGGAAACCTACTGGCGCAATGTCTGCTCACACAAGGCGACAACATGGAAAAATCAGAATTTGCGCACTATCCGGCAGATCATAAACATGGCAAGACGCTCATTATCTCCTCACTGGCGGGCTTAAAACACGGCAACATGATGATGACGGCTATTGTGAATTATGCCCGGAAGAATGGGTATGAGGGGCTTTTGGCCAAAACCCATAGCCGGAATAGCAAGGGCATTGATTTTTTTGACGCCAATTATTTCACGAACGGCATTACCTATACCGCACCGGGCGAAAATTATGCGGCGCATTATTTTTACTTTTCGTTAACAAAATCAATGGGTTTTGTTGCGGTGCCTGTATCACCATAGCCCCCATCTGTAGTATAATAACCTTAAGGTAAACCCCTTAGGCCAAGGAGAATCCATGACCACAGATTCCGACAAAATCCTGATCGACCGTGCCCGTCATAACTATATGAATGTCTATACGCTTCAGAATGTGGTTCTGGATCGGGGGGAAGGTGTTTATCTCTATGGCACCGATGGTAAAAAATATCTGGACTGCGCCGCCGGCATCGCCGTGTTGGCCTTAGGACATGGGCACCGCGTGTTCAAACACGCGGTTCAAACCCAAATGGATAAACTGGCGATGTGTACGGGGTCGTTTGTGACCTCTGAAAAAGTGGCTGTGTCTGATTTTTTAACCCAAAGCGCCCATATGGATCGCGCTTTCTTGTGCAATTCCGGCGCCGAAGCCGTGGAAGGTGCCCTGAAAACAGCCCGGCTATGGGCGCATCATGAAAAAGGGGCGCAGTGTAAGGAATTCATCACCTTTAAAAATGCCTTTCATGGCAGAACTTATGGCGCGGTCAGTGTCACGGAAAAAGCACGCACCTATCCTGAATTCGGGCCCTATATCCCGGGCGTGCATTTTGCGGAGTACAACAACCTGGATTCCGTGCGGCCTCTTTTATCAGACAACGTATGCGCGATTATCGTAGAAACCATTCAGGGCGAAGGCGGCGTTCTCCCCGGCACGCCCGATTTTATCGTTGGTCTTCGCCAGATTTGCGACGAACATAATATCTGTCTGATCGTGGATGAAATCCAGACCGGCATTGGCCGGACGGGCAAAATGTTCTGCCATCAAAATTACGGTATCAAACCGGATATCATGACGCTGGCCAAAGGCATGGGGGGAGGATTCCCTGTGGGGGCGTTTCTGGCCATGGAAAAATTCGGGAAATATATTAAACCCGGGACGCACGGCACCACCTATGGCGGCAACCCGCTTGCGTGTGCGGTGACACTTGCCGTGTCATCTGAAGTCGCCAAGCCTGAATTTCTGGCGCAGGTCAAAGAAACAGGAGCGTGTTTTATGGACGGCCTTAAAAAATTGAAATCCGATACTAACTCCATAGAAGATATACGCGGCAAAGGTCTGATGATCGGCGTGGATACTGTCTATGATATTAAAAAACTGCTTCCGGCGTTGCTGGATACAGGGTTAATCGCCACTCAGGCGGGGGATCGATCCCTACGATTAACGCCGCCGCTTATTTTCACCCCCGATCACGTGAACGAAGCATTGGATAAAATCGGTCACGTCATTCGCAAAGGAGACCTCTAATTCCCATGACCCGTCATTTTATTGATCTGGAGGATATCTCTAGAGACACGTTGCACGCGATTTTAAAAAACGCTCATGATTTGAAACGTCAAAAATTTTCGCCGCCGCAAATTTTTGATGGGCTGTCGCTGGCCATGATCTTTGATAAAAAATCGACGCGCACGCGTTTGTCATTCGAAGTCGCTATGAAACAACTGGGCGGCCATACCACCGTCATGACACTGGATGACATGCAGATCAGCGGCGCAGAGAGCATTGAGGACACCGCGCATATCCTCTCCCGTTTTGTCGATGGGGTGATGATACGTGCATCCCGCCATGACTTGCTTACCGGTCTGGCGCAGTACAGCACCATCCCTGTCATTAATGGACTGACGGATCATTCCCATCCCTGCCAGATCATGGCAGATCTCATGACCATCGAAGAAAAACGAGGGTCTATTGCGGGCAAAAAAATTGCGTGGCTGGGGGATTATAATAACGTCGCCCATACCTATGTTCAGGCGGCGCCTATTTTTGGGTTTGAACTGGCCATCGCGACCCCGCAAAAATCAACCCATAGCCCGGCAGAGGCCGTCAAAGATGCCGATGCCGTTGTCACCGACACATGGGTATCCATGGGACAGGAAGGCAAGGATATTGAGAAATTCTGGCCGTATCAGGTCACCTCTGAATTGATGTCAAAAGCCAAACCCGGCGCCTTGTTCATGCATTGCATGCCTATCCACCGGGGAGAAGAAGTCACCGAAGACGTTTTAAAATCCCCAGCCTGCGTCATTTATGACGAGGCAGAAAACCGCCTTCATGCCCAAAAAGCCATTCTGGCGTGGTGCTTTGAACAAAGCGGCGTCACGCTCAATCGACGTACACCCTAATATCTTAACGATGCCCTCTCAAACGGTGCATCTGTTCTTGCGCCGACCCATAACCTGTGTAAAAAATATCATCATCTAACCCACGAAAGGAACACACCTATGTCCCCCTCTAAAGGCAAAGTTGTCCTGGCTTATTCAGGCGGTCTTGATACATCCGTTATTTTAAAATGGTTGATCGAAGAGGGATATGAGGTGATTGCCTATATTGCCGATGTCGGACAGGACGAAGATTTCGCGGCCGCCCAGGAAAAAGCCATCAAGGTTGGCGCATCAAAAGTTTACGTTGAAGACTTAAAAGAAGAATTCGTCACAGATTATATTTTCCCGGCCTTTAAAGCCAACGCGCTCTATGAAGGTCGCTATCTGTTGGGGACATCTGTCGCACGGCCAATCATCGCCAAACGCCAGATTGAAATTGCCGAAAAAGAAAAAGCGCAGTTTGTTTCTCATGGCGCCACCGGAAAGGGCAATGACCAAGTTCGGTTTGAACTGTCCTATTATGCGCTAAAGCCGGACATCAAGGTGATTGCACCGTGGAAATCGCCTGAATTTTTGGCGCGCTTTCGCGGACGGACGGATATGATCCAATATGCTGAACAATATGGCATCCCGATCAAAGCGTCGCGGGCAAAACCTTATTCCGAAGATGATAATTTGCTTCATATCTCCCACGAAGCTGGCATTCTTGAAGATCCCGGCTCTGCCTGTGCCGAGGATGTATATTCCCGGACAACGCCGCTTTTGGACACACCCAACAGCCCCGATATCATTTCCCTGACATTCGAAAATGGTATCCCGGTGAAAGTTGCCAATTCTGCCACGGAACGCACCGAAACCAGCCCTCTGCCGCTCTTCATGTATTTGAATGAACTGGGAAGCAAGCACGGAATTGGGCGTCTCGATATGGTTGAAAACCGCTTTGTTGGTATTAAATCGCGCGGCGTGTATGAAACACCCGGCGGCGAAATCCTGCTTCAGGCGCACCGGGATCTGGAAGGTCTGGTGATGGACCGCGAAGTCATGAAAATCCGGGACATGCTCTCGCTCAAGGTTGCAGAACTGATTTACAACGGCTTCTGGTTCTCGCCTGAATTTGAATTCCTGATGCAGTGTATTGATGCCTCTCAGGTGGGTATGGATGGCACGGTAGAGGTGCAATTATTCAAAGGCCGCGCCTATCCCATCGCCCGGACATCTCCGGTTGCGCTCTATGATCCCAAGCAATCATCGATGGACGAATCTGGCGGGTATGACCAACAGGACGCCGCCGGATTTATCCGTATCAATGCTGTGCGGCTTAAAAACCACACGCGGGTTAAACGCAAGTCGTCACAAGATAAAAAGAAAGCCGCATGACCCAAAAATCCTCCACCATCTGGGGCGGGCGGTTTGATGCCCGTCCGGACGATCTGATGGAGCAGATCAACGCGTCGATTGATATCGACCGCCGTTTATATGCACAGGATATCGCCGGATCTAAAGCCCATGCCCGAATGCTCTGTGCCTGCGGTATCCTCTCCACGCCGGATGAGCAGGCCATTCAATCCGGGCTTGATCAAATTCTGGGGGAGATCACGTCCGGGCAATTTACCTTCCGGCGTGATCTGGAAGATATTCATATGAATATCGAAACACGGCTAAAAGATTTGATCGGCGAGGCGGCTGGTCGTCTGCATACCGCGCGGTCACGAAATGATCAGGTTGCCACGGATTTCAGGCTATGGGTACGTGAGGCCTGCGAGGTTCTGAAAACACATATGAACGGCTTGATGGATACGCTTGCGCGTTTATCCGGTGAACATGAACATACGGTGATGCCGGGCTTCACCCATCTTCAGGTAGCACAGCCCGTGACATTGGGGCGTCATCTGGATGCGTATGTCCAGATGCTCACGCGTGATCTGTCCCGGCTTGATGATTGCCGCAAACGGCTCAATGAATGCCCGCTGGGGGCGGCGGCACTGGCTGGAACGCCGTATCCTATTAACCGCGTGATGACCGCCCAGGAATTAGGGTTTGACCGCCCCATGCCGAACACCATGGATGCTGTCTCCGCGCGTGACTTTGCGACTGAATTTTTATTTGTCTGCGCACAGGCCGGGCTTCATCTCTCACGCTTGGCCGAAGAAATTATCTTATGGACGACCCCGCAATTCGGTTTTCTGCGTCTGGCCGATCAATGGTCAACAGGATCATCGATCATGCCCCAGAAAAAAAATCCGGATGCGGCGGAATTGATACGTGCTAAAACGGGCCGCCTGAATGGTAATCTTATTCAACTCATGACCGTGCTCAAGGCGCTTCCCCTGACCTATAATAAAGACATGCAGGAAGATAAAGCCTGTGTGTTTGAGAGTTTTGACACGTTGGTACTCTGCTTGTGTGCGATGAACGGTATGATGGCGACCGCCACATGGCATAAGGACACCATGCGAAAAGCCGCCGAAACCGGATACGCCACCGCCACCGCGCTGGCTGACTGGCTAGTCATGACCCTTCACATGCCCTTCCGTGATGCCCACCACGTCACAGGACGGATTGTCAAACTGGCGGAAAGTAAGGCTTGCCGCCTTGACGAACTTTCGCTGGATGAATTGCAATCGATTGAAAAACGTATTTCCATCGATGTCTATTCTGTTATCAGACTTAAATAAGTATTTGGATAAAATCAATTATGCCTCCCATGGCGGGCTTGTATTCCCTGTAAGATTGTGTCAAAACCCGGCCTTCAGACGAACAAAAATATAGGTTTTCTCCTTCATGGATATTCATATTCTGTATGCTTTCATCGGTTTCATGCTGGCGGCTTACTCCGTTATCGGAAACGATTCTGTTCAAACACTCGGCACTTTCATCGCCTCAAATAATCGTATCTTCAAATGGTACTGGCTTTGGCTCGCCGCCGCTTTTGTCATGGTGGCAACTCTTACCTATAGCTGGGTCATGTATGATGGCGATATTTCGTACGGCAGGCTTGAATCGATCCCATACGTCCAAGTGCAATGGTATCATGCTGTTGCCCCGCTTATTCTTGTTATCCTCACGCGGTTTGGGATTCCTGTTTCGACAACATTTCTAGTTCTTTCGGCTTTTGCCTCAACAGTTGTGCTTCAAGGCATGCTGATGAAAAGTGCCGTCGGATATGTTGTGGCCGCTGTTGTGGCCTATATTTTCTGGATGGTGATGGCGCATTTCATCAATGAAAAAAGAAATAAGGTAAAACGTGAACATCGCCTTATCTGGCAGATATTACAATGGTGCTCCACGGGTTTCTTATGGTTTTCATGGCTGGCACATGACATGGCCAATATTGCCGTCTATTTGCCCCGGCAATTATCATGGGAATTGTTTTTGGGTGTTACCCTTTTATTATGCGGATGGCTGGCATTTATTTTCTACCAACGCGGCGGCGAAATTCAAAAAGTCATCCTTCAGAAAACGGGGTCACGTTTCGTACGTTCTGCGACAATTATTGATTTTGTATATGCCCTTATTCTTCTTTATTTTAAGGATCTGAATAACCTGCCCATGTCCACAACATGGGTGTTTGTGGGTCTGTTGACTGGCCGCGAACTCGCAATTGCCACCGTTCATCGCCATGAGTATAAATTTAAATATGTTTTTCCGATTATCGGGAAAGACTTCTTAAAGATGATGCTTGGTCTCGGGATATCTATTTTGATCGTCCTGGCGGTGAATATGCTGACAAAGACAGCATAACTCTTCTACCTGACTTGCATGGCTTAGAAGACTGTGGGACAAATGGAATATGGCAGATTCATCTCGGCTTCTTTCCGTCAAAGACCTGTGTGTTGATTTCAAAACCACCGAAGGCGTGTTTCAGGCCGTCAAAGGGGTGTCGTTTGATGTCCCCAAAGGTAAAACCGTGGCCTTGGTTGGCGAAAGCGGCTCCGGGAAATCGGTCACAGCTTTATCTATCATGCAATTACTCCCCTACCCCGTGGCGTCCCATCCGGCGGGCTCGATTTTGTTTAACGGACACGAGTTAATGGCCAAGCCCGAGGCGTTTATGCGCACTATTCGTGGTTCCCAGATCGGCATGATTTTTCAGGAACCGCAAAGCGCCCTTAATCCGCTTCACACGATTGAGCGGCAAATCGGCGAAGTCCTCAAGCTTCATCAGAAAATGAATGCCGCGCACACCAAGTCCCGGGTTTTAGAATTACTCGACATGGTACAACTCCCCATGATGAAAGACCGTCTGAGGGCTTATCCGCACGAACTCTCCGGGGGACAACGCCAACGTGTGATGATTGCGATGGCACTGGCGAACAACCCTGAACTCTTGATCGCCGATGAACCCACCACCGCTCTTGATGTCACCGTTCAGGCCGAAATTCTGGAACTGCTGGAAACGCTTCAGGAATCGCTTGGCATGTCGATCCTGATGATCACACATGACTTATCCGTTGTTGAAAAATTCGCTGATCATGTCTGTGTCATGAAGAACGGGCGTATTGAGGAACAAGGGGATACCGCCCGGTTGTTTTCCGCCCCCGGACATGATTATACCAAGATGCTTTTAAGTGCCCAGCCCCGCGGCGCGGCGCGGCCAGCCCAAACGGAGTCCCAGGTTATTCTCCGGGGGACGGATATCAAAGTTCACTTTCCGAAAAATAAAAACTTTTTCGGCATCGCGACGGATTGGGTTAAGGCCGTGGATGGTATTGATCTCACGATACAGGCCGGACACACGCTGGGCGTGGTGGGTGAAAGCGGTTCGGGTAAATCAACGCTCGGCTATGCCATTCTCAGACTGTTGAATGGCCAGGGCAAACTGGAATTCAAAGGACGGGATATTTCCAATTTCGGCCGAACCGACATGACACCCCTGCACCGGGACATGCAAATCGTATTTCAAGATCCCTATGGGGCATTGTCTCCGCGTTTGCCAGTAACAGATATTATCGGCGAAGGATTAAAGGTTCATGAAAAAAATCTCTCGGCGTCAGATCGTGAAGATCGCGTGGTTCAAGCGCTTCGGGATGTAAAACTCGATGCCGATACGCGCCACCGTTACCCGCATGAATTTTCGGGTGGCCAGCGTCAGCGCATTGCGATTGCCCGGGCGATGGTGTTGAAGCCGTCCTTTGTGGTGCTGGATGAACCCACCTCGGCACTCGATGTTTCCGTTCAGGCACAAATCGTGGATCTGCTCCGCGAGCTTCAGGACAAACACGCCCTTGCCTATCTGTTCATCAGCCATGATTTGCGCGTGGTGCGGGCGATGTCCCATCACGTCATGGTCATGAAAAACGGTAAAGTCGTTGAATCCGGCACCGCGGATCATATCTTTGCCCATCCCCAGACGGATTATACCCGCACGCTGATGGATGCCGCCCTTAACCTGAAAACCCGCAAAGCCGCATAATCTTTTTATTGACATAATGCTAATTTAAGGGCATAAGCAAGGGGATGAACCCTTCTCGTCGAAATTTACTACCCATGATCGCTGTCGGTCTTTGCGCCGCCGGAACATTTGCCTCAGCGTCAGCGCAGGAAACAAAAACAACTCTCGAAAATAATGAAGCATTCTTTGCCGCGCTCAAGGAACGTTTTGCTGTTCATATCAATGTCGTTAATCTGCATACCCTCGAACAATTTAACGATCAAGTTACCTTTCACTGTGGAGATATTGAACGCGTAGCACAACGGATTAACGATCTAGACAAAAATAATCCAGATATGGATCAAAGCATATCTCTTCTCTTACGACGCCGATTTTATGATTCACAAACACCTTATAGAAATGAAATTTACTTAAGGTCACAAGATGGCAAACCAGAGAGTATGGAGACTACTGACATTCTTCGTGGAATCATGGAAGAAGCTTTTTCAATGGAATGTACACTTCTAGAAATTTATTCCAATTTATATCAGAAAAAAATATCAGAAATTTCCAACCCATCCCCTGAGGCATCGGCACGCCTCCCCGGCCTTGAATGCCATATAAGCTAACATAAAAAAGGCGATCTCATGAAGACCGCCTTTTTTACAAAATATTTTATTGGGGCTTCTTAACTGCATCCACCGCCACAGCAGGTTTTGTTACTGCAGAGAACATATCTGCTGACGGCACCGGCCAGCACAGCCCCCACCATCGGCGCGACGATAAACAGCCAGAGTTGGGACATCGCTTGCCCGCCCACCCAGACAGCCGGGCCCAAGCTTCGTGCCGGATTGACGGAAACACCCGTTACATTAATGCCAACAATGTGAATGACGACCAATGTTAAACCAATCGCCAGACCCGCAACGGCCGCCGGTGCGCCGGCACCCGTCGCCCCCAAGATCACGAGCACAAACAAGAACGTCCCCACGACTTCAAACAAAAAGGCAGAATTCATGGAATATTCACCCAGATATCCTGTACCCCATCCGTTTTGTCCCAGACCGGTGGCGGTATCAAAACCATTCAATTGACCCGACACAATCATCAGCAACACAAACGCCCCGGCGATACCGCCCAGAGATTGGGCCACCACATAGCGCACAAAATCACCAAATGACATGCGCCCGGCCACCAGCATCCCTAGCGAAACCGCCGGGTTGATATGGCATCCTGAAATGGCACCAATACCATACGCCATGGCAATTAACGCCAGACCAAACGCAAAGGAAATACCCAGACCCCCCACCGAAGACCCTGCGATCACCGCCGCGCCACATCCAAATAGAACCAAGGTAAATGTACCGATAAATTCGGCGACTTCTCTTTTTAATCCCATGTGTTTTCCCCCGTGAAAGTTGTGAAATGAAATAACCAGCAGGAATCTACTGCAGATTAAGAATCTCATATAATAACAAGGGCGTCCATGCCGGGACTGTGCGGCGCAACATTATGCTTGAAGGATTAGGGATTCTGCCGGCGATCCGCCGGAAAAATCGTGGATTTTAATCATGCCACTTTCCGTTTTTTTATAAACGCCGCCCCTGACATCTGTGCCCCCATCGCCGTTTGACCCGGTAATCAATAAGCCACCCGGTGCGAGCGCGCCGCAGATATGAGACACCGCCTGTGCCATCTGATCCGGAGCAAAATAAGAAATATTCAGAATATTCATGGCACGGATAATTTGCTGTGTCCCCCTAATGCCCGAGAGCACATCATAGGTGTCAAAGGAAAAACGTGAATCGTGCGTTAAATTCTGGCATGCCCGGCACAAGATCAGGATGTCTTTGGTTTGAAATAAAGATGGTGACCGAAGATAGGATTGATAGAGATTCTGCGCCCATTTTTTTTGAATGTAGTGACGGTACAGCCGGTTAACCGGATAAAACAGCCCGCTTTCGGGACACACAACTTGAAATACAAAAGGCGGCGCCACGATTTGGATCAACCGGTTTTGGTGATCTAAGATTAATCGCTTATTTGAATCGGCGGGATCATAAACTGCCTTGAAACCGGGGGAATAGTCACTCGCGAGAAACGAGAGTGATTGCCCGTAGTGACCGGATAAAAATTCAAAAAATGGGACGGATGTGCGGCCATCCGACACCGCCATATCATGCACGCTCACGCTGTTTTGAACCGGTACATGCCGGATGATGATACCGCGGCAGATCTCATCAAATTCATCAAACCGATTGAGATGTGTTTTTTTGAACGACCCGTTTGCCACGGCCACGCGGCCAATGGCTTGTTCTTGGAATAACATCTCTAACTCTGGATTCCCAGAAAATTGATCGTATAAATCAAGGGCAATAAACGCACGGGGACGCCCGGAAAAAGACGGCGTTTGATCTGGCGTATAAATTCCTGTTTTCAACATTTAATAGCCTTTCGCCGTGCCTTCGCGCCGAGGATCAACTGCGCCGGTATAGAGGCCTGACCGTAAATCAATCGCCGTTAACCCTGAGTTCAAATCTTTATATTCGACCGGGTGCCCCTTGGCATTTAATTGATCCCCCATGGCCGACGCTGTGTCTTCCATTTCAAATCCCGTCCCCCGGTGAATAACATTCGATACCCGCAAGGCTGTATTCACATCCATATGCCAATCTAAAATCGAGATAATACGAGATAACACATATCCGATAATCGCACTCCCCCCGGCCGATCCAATCACTAATATGGGTTTATTCGCAGAATCAAACACAATCACCGGGGTCATAGATGACCGGGGACGTTTCCCCCCCTGTACATGATTGGCCACCCGCTTGCCTTGATGATCAGGTTCAAAGGAGAAATCCGTCAACTGGTTGTTCAGCAAAAACCCATCCACCATCAACCGTGATCCAAACGCGTTTTCAATACTGGATGTCATGGACACGATGTTGCCATACCCATCGACAATACTGATATGCGTGGTACCGGGTGGGGTCACCGAACGATCGGCCGATGTTGGCGTCTCTTCTACCCATCCGGGCGGTGTCCCAGGCAATACATCCGAAATGACTTTGTCGCCTGAAATTAATTTGGCACGTGCCGCCAGATACGCCGGATCAATCAGGTTAATTCCCGGTGTTTTTACAAAATCAGAATCCGCCATGTAATAATTGCGGTCAGCAAAGGCCAGCCTTGAGGCTTCGCCGATGACATGCCAACTCATCACATTGTCGGGGCCCCATGACGGCAGATCAAAATGGTTCAAAATCCCCAATGCCGATAACAGGGTCAACCCGCCCGATGACGGTTCCCCCATGGAACAGATTTTATAGGCACGGTATGCCCCGCATACGGGCGCGCGTTCTTTAACACGGTACGCGGCCATGTCTTCGGGGGTAATCAATCCGGGATTGCGTGTATCATCCTGCACGATGCGGGAAATTTTTTGGGCGATCTCACCTTTATAAAATGACTGCGTGCCATTCAACGCCATATCGCGCAATGTCTGAGCATACAGACCATTCTGAAGCCAGTGACCTTCGGGGAGCGGCGTGGATGAATCTGGCATAAAATAAAGCTGAGTATCTACATGATGTTTTAATCTCTGGCGATCTGCCTGCGCCAGTGCGGACAGGCGCGGGCTCACGGCAAAACCCGTTTCCGCCAAGGTGATGGCGGGGGAAAATAAATCCCGCCACGGTAACCTGCCATGGGATTTATGAAGTGTTTCCATCAAGGCGGGAATGCCCGGCACCCCCACCGCGCGCGCGCCCACAGCGGCCTTATAAAAAGGAAGTGGTTTGCCATCCTCACCGATAAACATATGACGCCCCGCCAGACGCGGCGCGGTTTCGCGGCCGTCAAAAGAAGTCAGTTTTCCCGTCTTGGCATCGTAATATAAAACAAATCCACCGCCGCCAATCCCGGAAGATTGTGGCTCGACCAATCCCAAAACCAATTGAACGGCAATCGCCGCATCGGCGGCCGTCCCCCCGCGCGATAAAATATCAAATCCGGCCTGCGTCGCGAGCGGATGTGCCGTGGCCACCATGAACTGCTTGCCCTGAACGGCTTTGGTTTCTTGGATACCCGTCGCGGATTCCGGGGCGATCTGGTCAGAAGATTCCCGAGCCGGGGTAGGCTCACGGGAATAAGAAGGGGCAGACGCCCCCGTCCCAAACAGGCAAAAGACCCCTAAGATGATGAAAAGACGATAAAAAATCATGTCCAGCGCGTCAAAATGGCAATTTCCCCTTGCTTTCGGTTATCCTAAAGCATAGAAAGCTTGGCAGTTATAGCGGTTTTAACCGCAAAAACCAATTCCGAAAGGGGTGATTTTAATTGGTAACCGTTTCCGTTCGGGACAATAACGTCGATCAGGCGCTTAAAGTTCTGAAAAAGAAAATGCAGCGTGAAGGCTTGTTCCGTGAGATGAAAATTCGCACGAACTATGAGAAGCCGTGTGAACGTAAAAAACGCGAGAAAGAAGAATCTGTGCGTCGCTTCCGTAAACTTCAGCGCAAGAAAAACGAACGTTAATCGATCTCCCTTTTGATCATATTTTAAAACCGCCTTGATGAAGGGCGGTTTTTTTATATGGGGGAAGTGACTTCGTTCAGAAATTTATCAACGTCCGGAGATAAAAACGGGCTTAATGTTTCCCGGACATTCTGATGATAGGTGTTGATCCATTGCCGTTCATCCGGGGTCATCAATTCCGGCATAATGGCTGTGCGGTCTATCGGACATAAGGTGATTGTATCAAACCCGATCATCTTCTGACCTGTCTTGGGACACACGCCCTTTTCCTGTGCCAGCACCAAATTTTCAATTCGGATTCCGTATGCTCCTTCTTGATAATATCCGGGTTCATTGGAAATGATCATCCCGGGCAAAACGGGGTCACCTCCTCGTGTACTCAGTGACGCCGCTTCTTCATGCACCGATAAATAACATCCGACCCCATGGCCTGTGCCGTGGGCATAATCCAGTCCTCGTGCTTTCAAGGGTGCCCGTGCCAGTGCGTCAATATCGGCACCCGGAGTACCTTGAGGAAAAGTCGCACACGCCACCGCAATATGACCTTTTAAGACAAGCGTAAAATTCTCTCGCATCTCCGCCGAGATATTTCCAACCGTGATCGTACGGGTAATATCCGTGGTGCCGTCTTGATATTGCGCGCCGCTATCCAATAATAAAAATGTGTCTGGATGCAACTGGGCGTGATGTTCCGGCGTGGCACGATAATGGACAATCGCGCCGTTCGCGCCGATCCCGGCAATCGTATCAAAACTATCCCCACGATATAAAGGTGACTGCGCCCGAAAGAATTTTAGTTTTTCGGCGATCGTGATTTCTGTCCAGTGTTCCGGCATCGTCAACGCGGTTTGCGCCCAATGTAAAAAATTCACCATCGCGACGCCATCACGAATATGCGCTTCTCTCATGGCGTTTTGTTCTGCTGGATGTTTTAACGCTTTGGGCAAAACACACGGGTCTTTCATATCCATGACCTGCCTACCCTGATGTTCAATATGTTGTTTAAAAAAAACGGCACTGCGTTTGACATCAAGCCCGAATATATGGCCGGCCTGAATATCTGTGGCCATATCCTGACGCATCATCCCCGTGTCAATCACGTGAATATTTTTTCCCAATGCCTGACGAATCTCTAAGGAAACGCGGGCGGAATCAATATACCAGCGCACCTGTTGATCCTTGCCAACAAGAACATACGATAACGCAACCGGAATATGGGAGATATCCTGCGCCCGGATATTCAAAAGCCACGCAATTGAATCCGGCTGGGTTAAAATAAAGACATCGATATTCTCCGCGGATAAAATATCGGCCACCTGCTGGATTTTATCTGTATGTGAAACACCGGCATATTTTAAATCAAATATCGTTACCGGCGTGGCCGGGATGGCCGGACGATCCGTCCATAACGGGTCGATTAAATTCTGAGAGAGAGGTTTTAATATCAGACCCGCTTTTTCGGCATTCAAGATATCGGCGTGGGTATGTAGATGCGGATCATACCCAATCGTGCGTCCAACACCCACCTGATCGATTATCCATTGCGGCCATTTCACCTCGGTGCTATTGGCGCATTGATACAGGCGTTCATCCACCTGTTGCTTTAACTGAATGGTGTATCGTCCGTCACTGAACACGCACGCCGTATCCGCCAGCACAACGCCCAAGCCCGCAGATCCAGTAAACCCGGTCAGCCACGCCAGACGTTCCCCCGATGCGGGGACATATTCCCCCAAATGCGCATCCGTACGGGGAACCAAAAACCCGTCTACCTTCGCATCGGCCATGGCACGGCGCAGAGCCTCTAATCGCTGGGCATAAGGGGATGGGGGGGGTGAAGCTGTCTTGGACATCATAGCCATTCAGTGTAGGATAATCTCAAGGGAAATCAAACGGGATGAGTATTTTTTTACTGGCGCTGGGCGTGATGATGGGGGGCTATGCGCTCTATCGTTTCCTATCGGGAGCCTCAACCAAGCAAATCGGCACGTTCATTGTGGTGGCAGGGACGCTGACCATCACAGCACTGGTCTTTTTACTGGCGGTGACGGGTCGTCTGCCGGCAGTCATTGGCGCGGTGGCCGCACTCTGGCCGCTGTTATATTCCGTGTGGAAATCCCATCAACAGGTCAAATTCGAAGAAAATATCTTTGAAAACCTGAAAAAAGCCTCTCCGCAAATGACACCCTCGGACGCGTTGGATATTCTGGGGCTCAAACCGGGCGCCAGCGAGGCCGAAATCGACAAAGCCTATAAAAACCTGATGAAAAAATTTCATCCTGACCGCGAAGGCACCGAATGGATTGCCCGGCAGATTAATGTGGCGCGGGACGTATTATCCCGCACCGCACCATAATTTATACTTGCCATAAAAATTACCAAATTTTAAGGTTTAGCCTTCATCATCAAAAGCGGCCTAAACAGGATTTTTTATGACCCAAGACGCGACCCCTGCCCCGAATGCCAAGCCCTTGATCGGGTTTCAAGAAGTGTACCGGGATGCCATCCAATCCCTGTTCGGCACCAACACGTCTGCGGATGAGATTATCCGCGCTCACCCGAATGCGCATTTTATCGGCACAGATTCCATCCAGACCGGCGGCGGCACATTTTTTGACCTGTTTGCTAAAAAAGGCCGTAAGGAATGGGAAGAAGTAGAAAAAATTCTGTATGCCTTCGAAAAAAAGGGCGTGCGTCAATCCGCGCTCATCCGGGGGGATTTTCTCTTCGGCTATGAACCGCAACCCTATGATGTTGTCCATGCCATGGTGCTGGAATATGCCAAGATGGGCATGAATATCCTTCAGAATTTCCATGGTCTCAATGATATTCGGGTACTGAAAGGCGTTGCCCGTGCCGTAGATGAGGTGAGAAATTCTCACGGGTATGACATCATTGCTCAAGGCACGATCTGCATCGAAGACAATCCCAACGTCACCCTAGAAGACTGTCTGGCTTTTGCGCATGAACTGTACGATTCCGGACATGACGGGTTTTACCTGAAGTCCGCGAGCGGCTGGCTCTCGCCTGATTTCGTCCGTGAGTTGGTGGCGGGTCTATGCGAGGCATTTCCAAATCAACCCATCACCATTCACGCCCATTCCACCTATGGCAAAGCCCCCGCCTGTTATATGGCCGCCGCCGAAGAGGCTGTGCGCCGCGGCGTCCCCCTGACGATGGATGTTCAACATCCCGCATTGGCAGGTCTCACCGCCCATCCCAGCATGCTGAAAATGCTGAGCCTGATTGAAAACAATCCTGATCCCCTTGTTCGCGCCAACGCCCCTGTGTTGAACCGGGACGCCATCAAAGACGATATGAAATCGCTCTATGAATTGCGTTTTCGTTACCGGGAGTATGAATCCCGTTATAACCGTGAATTATTCTCCGCCATGCGCAAGGCGCGCACCCCAGGCGGAGCTTCGGCGACCTTGATAGCAACACCTGGATTAGTGAAAAATCTGGGACGTCTTTTAAAAACAGATGACTGGGACAAAATCCAGATCGCCATTTATAAAATGCAGGCCGAAATTTTAGAGGATGTCGGCAACCCGACCCAAGTCACCCCCTATGCCGCCAATACCACGGGACAGGCCGCCATTAGCCTGTGGCATAAACTAGAAGGGCGGGATAAATACCACAGCCTTTATCCCGGCATAGCCAATTACTTGGCGGGTAAACATGGCCGCGTGCCGGACGGCGTTAATCCCGCGTTGGTGAAAAAGGCTTTGGCAGAATTGAAACTCTCTGAACCTATGGACTATGTCCCGTCTATTGAACGCCCGGACGGCATGAAAAAAGCACGCGCCGCCCTTCAGGCTCAAGGGATTAAACTCCCCAGCACGCGTCAAACGATTTCTGCCGCAACTCTTGGGGTTAAACATGTGATAGAAAGCGCAACAGGCAAATTAACGCCTCAGTCCCCACCGGAACTCCCGGCCTACGCCCGTTCTGATCTACTGAAGACCATCGGGGGCATATCGGGGCTTCAACGACTGGCCGAACAGGCTGCGCATTTAATCCAAATCAACGATAATGTTTTTACCTTTCCGAAAACTTTGGACGGCGTCTCTTTGAAAGATCAATGGCGTCAGGATACGCTTAAATCCATCAGTGAGTTTATGGATTCCTTGCCGAAAAAATTACAAAATGCCCGGGTCGTCGGTTTTCTGCCGGGGCGCGAAGTCACAGGCTCTCAGCCGTCTCTGGCGGTTCAACATCGCATGGCCGATATCCAAGGGATGATCAAAGATGCCTGCGATGCCAAAGGCGCCGGAATTTATGACGGGATGATGGACATGCTGGTCGCCTATCGGCGCGAGGCCGGAATCAAGCCCGCTGTCAAAATTGTGAAAAACGACGGGGGCTTTACGTTGTTTATCACCGAAGAGGGTGCTGTTGCCTTGGGACACAAGATATCGGAACCCGCATAAACAATTGAATCAGCCGGGATTTCATGCCACAAGAAGGGCATGAAAACACCTGCATCTATACGTCCCGTCCGTAAGGCCGTTTTTCCCGTGGCGGGTCTGGGCACGCGCTTTTTGCCCGCGACCAAGGTCATGCCCAAGGAAATGTTACCCATCAATGACCGCCCCTTAATTCAGCATGTATTCGAAGAAGCGCGCTCAGCCGGGATCGAAGAATTTATTTTCATCACAGGTCGTTACAAGGACATGTTGATCGAACATTTTGACTATCAGCCGGAATTGATGGGCGTACTCGAATCCCGCGGCAAAGCCGATCTGGTACAAAAAGTCCGCGACAGTGAAATGCCCGCCGGAAAATTATTTACCACCCGCCAACCCAAGGCTTTAGGGTTAGGCCACGCGGTCTGGTGCGCCAAAAAACTGGTGGGGGATGAACCTTTTGCCGTGTTATTGCCCGATGATATCATCCAGCACCCGCAAGGATGCCTGTCACAGATGATGGATGTATACCGCGAACGCGGGGGCAATGTGGTGGCCACCAAAGATATACCCCGGAACCAGACACATAAATACGGCATTCTGGATGTCGCCTCAGATAATGGAAAAACCGTTTCCGTGAAGGGGCTTGTTGAAAAACCTTCACCCGAGACGGCACCTTCAACGCTCTGCATCATCGGACGCTACATCCTTCAGCCCGAAGTCTTTGAATATTTGGATGCTTTTGAAACCGGCGCCGGGAATGAAATTCAATTAACCGATGCTATGGCCAAATTACTAGGACGGCAGGCATTTCATGGCCTTCGGTTTGACGGACAGCATTTTGATTGCGGCTCCCGCCTCGGCTTTATTGCCGCCAATTTGGCCTATGGCATGAATGACCCCGATATCGGGGAAGATGTCAAAAAACTGATCGGAAAATAAAAATGGCTTTACCTGTGTCTGCTGATACCGCGCCGCTAACCCATTATTTCGACCCCAGTATCCTCAGGGAATATGATATCCGCGGTCTGGTGGACCAAACCCTATCCGAAGCCGATGCCTATGCCATTGGCCGGGGGTTTGGCACCTTACTCCGGCGGGATGGGGGTACCCGCGCCAGCGTCGGCTATGACGGCAGACTGTCCTCTCCCTTCTATGCCCGGGCAGTGGCACGGGGATTTATGGATTGCGGCCTGTCGGTTGATTTTATCGGCATGGGACCCTCGCCCATGCTCTATTTTGCCGTCAAAGATCGCCAGACAGATGGCGGGGTCATGGTGACCGGGTCTCACAACCCCCCCACCTATAACGGGTTTAAGATGATGCGGCGGACAGGGTCTGTCTATGGGGATATGATTCAGGAAATTGGCCGGATTGCGGCCGCCGGGAATTACGAAACGGGACAAGGCGTTTTGAATGAAATTGACATTCGGGACGCCTACACCGCCCGTTTGATAAAAGATTATGATGGCGGTCGTCCACTCAAAATTGTCTGGGATAATGGCAATGGGGCGGCCGGGGATATTCTCAAACGTCTTGTGGCTCAACTGCCGGGTGAACATATCCTGCTATATGCCGATATTGACGGAAATTTCCCCAACCACCACCCCGACCCAACGGTCGATAAAAATCTGGCAGATCTCCGGTCAGCTGTACTCACCCATCACGCGGATCTCGGCATTGCCTTTGACGGAGATGGTGACCGTATCGGGGCGGTGAATGAAAAAGCAGGCATCCTGCGATGTGATTCCCTGATGACACTGTATGCGCGTGATGTGCTGGAAAACCACCCCGGCGCCTCAATCATCGGCGATGTTAAATGTTCACAAATGATGTTCGAAGAAATTGCCCGGCTGGGCGGAAAACCGATTATGTGGAAAACGGGTCATTCACTGGTCAAAGCCAAAATGGCCGAAGAAAAATCCCCGCTGGCCGGGGAATTATCGGGGCATATTTTCTTTGCCGACAGATATTATGGTTATGATGATGCGCTCTATTGCGCGGTGCGGTTGATGAATATTATCGGCGGTCAGGATCAGGCGTTGTCAGCATTGACGGCGCATCTGCCCACTTTGTTCAGCACCCCTGAACTTCGGGTGGATGTGGACGAAGCCACCAAATTTGAAACCGTCCGGACAATTGCCGCCAATTTGAAGAATTCTGCCCCCGCCGGGACAGATATCAATGAAACAGACGGCGTCCGGATTACCACGCCCGAAGGCTGGTACCTGATCCGGGCTTCGAATACGCAAAATGTTTTGGTATGCCGGGCAGAGTCCGGTTCCGAGGCCGGACTTAAAAAACTGCTGGATCATCTTGCAAAAGAAGTTGCCAAAACCGGGTACACGCTTACAGTTGAGACATGACCTTAACCGCCCCCACACCCGAATCTCCCGTCGCCGTTGATATAGCCGATCACACCGCCGCTGTGCTGGAACTGCTGGCCTCACGAATCTGCCACGACCTGATCTCACCCGTCGGCGCGATCAATAACGGCCTTGAATTCATGCAAGAAGCCGGCGGCGATAAATCCGCGATGGATGAAGCTGTGGGTCTGGTGTCTTTTAGCGCGTCTCAGGCGGCGGCCAAACTGGCGGCGTTTCGCATGGCCTATGGGGCGGGCGGACGTGACCCGAATTTAAAACCCGAAGATGTACAAAAAGCCTTTTCCGCCCTCACATCGGGGGATGGCAAAATCTCCCAGATGTGGGATCCTTTTGGTCCGCTCGGCCCCGCCAAGCCTTATCCCCGCGGCTTCTGTAAGATGTTGATGTGCAGTATGATGCTGGCAATGGAATGCCTGCCCAAGGGCGGTACCGTGTCCTTAAGGCCGGGGATCGGGGCACAAACCCTTATTTTTGCCGAAGGCGACGGGGCGACTGTTCGGGATATGGTGGCCTCTGCGATGGCTGGAACAGCGGAACCCCACACCCTTGATCCGCGTTTGGTTCACCCCTATGCGATTGGCGTCCTCGCCAGATCTTATGGATACACCCTTCAGATCACGGAACAGGCGGCAGGTAAAATTACCTTCACGCTCGATTGCCCGGTGCCCACGACACCGCCCTCGGTCTAACCCGGTTTATCAGCCATATATTTCCCCTGCATACATCCGCGCCCGCCCCGGCGGTTTCCCGTTGCGCGAGTCCGTGTCGCCGTTTACACTTGTTTATCTTTTTCTTAGGCGCCAACGCCATTTTCATATTTTAAAAATACGCTTGTTTTTTTCTGTGTTTTTCTCTGGGTTTTTTCTGGTAACCGCTTCTTAACCCTCTTCTGGCAGGCTAAAGGCTTCGCGCCCGCTAGACCCTTAAAAAGGTATCACCCGATGGATGATCTCATCGCCGAATTCTTGACTGAAACCAATGAAAATATGGCGGCACTGGATCTGGATCTGGTCAAACTGGAACAAACCCCCAATGACAAAGGGCTGTTATCTAATATCTTTCGCATGATGCATACCGTTAAGGGCACGTGCGGTTTCTTGGGGCTGTCCCGTCTTGAAAAGGTCGCTCACCACGCCGAAAATATCATGGGTCGTTTTCGCGATGGCGATCTTCAGGTCACGCCGGATTATATGACATTGATTTTTGAATCTATTGACCGGATTAAAATGATTTTATCCGGCATTGAAGAAACCGGATCTGAACCCCAAGGGGATGACAGCGTTCTCATCGAAAAACTTGACGCGGTATATGAAGGGCGCGCCCTCTCTCCGGTGGCATCTGTAATGCCGGATAGTACGCCGATAACCTTGCCGGTGTCATCTCTCCCCGAACCCGAGGCCGACGAACACGGATTTGTCCCGGTGAGAGCCCCGCAAAAATATCTGGCCACACCTCCGTCTGCCCCGACGCCTGCTTCAGCTCCTGAAACTACTGCTGTGCCTGTCTCGGCAACGCCCGATGAACCTAAAGGTGAAGCAAAAGAATCCGCTGTCTCCGCGCAAACCCTGCGCGTGAATGTGGATGTGCTCGAAAATCTGATGACGATGGTGAGCGAGCTGGTGCTGACCCGAAATCAATTACTACAAATTTCCCGGGCACAAAAAGATCATGATTTTGCCGCGCCACTACAACGATTGAATCATGTGGTCTCTGATCTTCAGGAAGGCGTGATGAAAACCCGCATGCAACCCATCGGCAATGCGTGGTCGAAACTCCCCCGCATTATCCGCGATTTATCTATGGAACTGGGCAAGAAAATTGACCTGGATATGCGCGGTGCCGAAACAGAACTGGATCGTCAGGTTCTTGAAATGATCAAGGATCCTTTGACCCACATGGTGCGTAATTCCGCAGATCACGGTATTGAAAAACCCGAAGACCGCGTGCGTGCCGGTAAACCCGAAACCGGCAAAGTCATTCTGGATGCCTATCACGAGGGCGGCCATATCATCATCGAAATTAAGGATGACGGCAAAGGTCTGCCGATGGCCAAGATCAAGGAAAAAATCCTGAAAAATGGCCTCGCGAGCGAATCTGAAATCGCCGCGATGTCGGATCAACAAATTCAACAATATATTTTCAAGGCCGGATTTTCTACGGCGGAAAAAGTCACGTCCGTGTCGGGACGCGGGGTGGGCATGGATGTGGTACGCACCAATATTGAACGTATTGGCGGCGCCATTGAACTGCGCTCGATTGAAGGTCAGGGATCAAAATTCCTGATTAAAATCCCCCTCACCTTGGCGATTGTATCGGCGTTGATTGTGGAATCGGGACGTGAACGCTTTGCCATTCCGCAACTGGCGGTACGCGAACTTGTCATCATCAATGATAAATCTGAATCTAAAATCGAAGAGATTAAAGGCGCACCCGTTTTTCGTCTGCGAAATATGCTTTTGCCGCTCGTGTCCTTGAAAAAACTTCTAAAGCTGGACATGACAGATGATAAACGTACCGGTACTCAGTTTATCGTCGTCACCCAAATCGGCAATTACACCTTTGGAATTATCGTGGACAAGGTTTTTGATACCGAAGAAATCGTGGTCAAGCCCGTTGCACAGATTTTGAAAAATATCGATATGTTCTCTGGGAATACAATCCTGGGGGACGGAAGCGTCATCATGATCCTTGATCCCACTGGCATCGCCAAGGCAACAGGTGAAATCGAGACCTCTAACGCCAAAACAGAACAGGCGGCCGACATGGCCTCGGACGGCCGAGATAAAACATCTCTTCTTCTCTTCCGTTCTGGAACAGGGGCTCCCAAAGCCGTGCCGCTGGCTCTTGTTGCCCGTTTAGAAGAAATCACCCTATCCGATATCGAATCCGCCGGAGACCAGAAAGTCATTCAATATCGCGGTGAATTGATGCCCTTGATCCCGTATCAAACGGATATGGATCCCGCCCGCCGTAAACGTGCCCCGGTGTTGGTGTTTATTGATGAAACCCGAAGCTCTATGGGGTTGGTGATCGACCAGATTATCGATATCACCGAAGAGTATGTGGATATTCAAGTGGCTGGAAAAACGCCTGAACTGCTGGGGAGTGCTATCATCCGCGGTGAAGCCACAGATGTGGTCGATATTTCATATTTTTTAATGAACAACAAAAAAGACTGGTTCAAAAATCACGGATCTGAAGATTACGCCAAGCCTTCGGATCCGCGCGCGGCCTTACACGCCGGCGTTCAGACCGGATCGAAAAATACCCGCATTCTTCTGGTGGATGACAGTCCTTTTTTCCGCAACATGCTGGAGCCACTTCTGCGCATGGCGGGATATGATGTCACTGCGCTCGAGAATCCAGCAGATGCGTTAAAATTATGTGATCGCGGGGATCATTTTGACTTGATTGTGTCCGACATCGAAATGCCGGGCATGGATGGTTTTGAATTCGCCGAAAAAATCCGCGCCGGATCAACGTCATGGAAATCCGTACCGATGGTCGCGCTGACCTCTCACAACACCCAGCGCGATATCGCCCGGGGTGCGGAAGTGGGTTTTAACAAATATGTCGCGAAATTTGACCGTGAAACCTTGCTCACGACGCTCTCGCAAACTTTGAATGAACGGGGGGATTACTACGCATGACCAGTCCTGCTTCTGCCTTAGCGTCTGCTGATACCGGCGAATTTTCCCAGACCAAAAACTTTTTAACCATCACCATTTCAAACCAGATATTCGGCATTCCCGTACTTCAGGTTCAAGATGTGCTAGGTCCGCAAAAAGTCACGCGGGTGCCGCTGGCACCGCCTTCTGTGGCAGGGGCGCTCAATCTTCGGGGGCGTATTGTGACGGCGATTGATGTCAAACGTTGCCTTAATCTGACATCTGATACCCCGCCCAAGGCAATGAGCGTAGTGGTCGAACATAACCATGAACTCTATAGCCTGATTATCGATCATGTCGGGGATGTCATCCCGCTCAAGGACGTGGATTTTGAACCCAATCCGGCCACACTAGATCCGCTGTGGAAGGGCATATCTCACGGAATTTACCGTCTGGACAAACAGTTACTGGTGGTTCTGGATGTGCCGAAATTGCTTGAAAGTGTAAATTCTTAACCATTATTGAGTATCCTGATATATAGAAAAAGGGGCGTGTATGAAGTGTCTGGTCGTAGATGATAGCCGGGTTGTTCGCAAAGTGGCTCGCCGGATTGTGGAAGATCTGGGGTTTGCCTGTGATGAAGCCGAGGATGGACAAAAAGCCTATGAGGCCTGCCTTCAAGCCATGCCGGACGCCATTTTACTCGACTGGAACATGCCGGTCATGAGCGGTATTGATTTCCTGGAAAAATTGCGGGCTCTGCCGGGCGGTCAAACCCCCAAAGTAGTGTTCTGCACCACTGAAAATGATATGGCGCATATTCAACGTGCCATGACGGCCGGTGCCAATGAATACATCATGAAACCGTTTGATTCAGATATTATTAAATCCAAATTTTCACAAATCGGCCTGATCGAGGGATAACCCGGTCTCACCTCTCACTATAACGGGTTCCTGTCTTGAGTATTGATACCGCCTTATCTTCTGACATACGCGTCATGCTGGTGGATGACTCTGCTGTCATCCGGTCATTGCTGGCACGTATTTTGGAACCTGCCGGAATCAAGATTGTGGGGTCTTATTCCAACGGACTTCAGGCCGTGGGCGCGGTGGCCAGCGTCAAACCCGATATTGTCGTGCTGGACGTGGAAATGCCGGTCATGGACGGGATAACCGCCCTGCCCCAGATTCTTCAGGCGTCACCCGGCACGCGGGTTATCATGTGTTCCACGCTGACGGTGCGTAACGCAGAAATCACGATCAAAGCGCTCTCGCTCGGGGCAACGGAATGTATCGGTAAACCCTCCAGCGTTGTGGATATTCAAGGAAGCCTGTCTTTCAAGGATGATTTACTCCGGATTGTTAAACATCTGGGTCGGATCAAGCCTTCGGGAACATCCGAAAATTACGTGACCACGGCGGTGGCTAAACCCGCGGCACGCCCCAGTACGATGTCCGGGACGTTTACGCTCAACACCTCGCCCACCACCTATAAAGGTGCGCCCGCCGTCATTGCCATTGGGTCATCCACGGGCGGGCCCAATGCGCTGTTTGAGGTTATCCCCCATCTGGCCGGCTTTCGAATCCCGATTGTCCTGACCCAACATATGCCCGCCACCTTTACCGCCATTCTGGCGCAACACATCAGTAAGCAAACAGGTATCGACACCGTGGAAGGTGCCGAAGGCATGCCGCTCGTCCCCGGACGGGTGCATGTGGCACCCGGCGGCTTTCATATGCTGATCAAAAAGAATGAATCGGGCGTGCCGTCGATCACCCTGTCCACTGACCCGCCTGAACATTTCTGCCGTCCATCCGTCAACCCGATGATCCGAAGCCTTTTGCCGATCTACGGAAGCCGCACATTGGCCGTGATCCTGACCGGCATGGGCGCCGACGGGGTCGAGGCCTGCAAACAGCTCACCGACGGCGGCGGGCGCGTCATTGCCCAGGACGAAGCCACCAGCGTGGTATGGGGCATGCCCGGCGCGGTGGCCACGGCGGGGGTCTGCTCGGCTGTCCTGCCCTTGAAAGACATCGGCCCTTGGATTAAACAGAGTGTCACCAAAGGATAACCCACAGGTCCCCCATGCATATCAGCAATTTTGATCTTTACCGTGACCTGCTCAAGGAAAAATCGGGTCTCACCCTGACCCCGGACAAGGCTTATTTGATTGAATCACGTCTGATGCCTATTGCCAAAAAATGGGGGTACACCAGCCTTGATAACATGTGCATGGCACTTCGCGGTGTGCCCGACCCGAACCTGATCAAAGACATCGTCGAGGCGATGACCACCAACGAAACGTCTTTTTTCCGGGATACCAAACCGTTTGATTTGTTCCGTGACCATATTCTCCCCGCCATGATGAAAGACCGCGCCAGCGCGCGCAAAATAAGAATATGGTGCGCCGCCGCGTCGTCGGGTCAGGAACCTTATTCGCTTGCGATGTTGCTCAAGGAAAAAGGGGCGGCGCTCGCCAACTGGCAGATCGATATCCTCGGCACCGATATTTCCACCGATATCCTGGAAACCGCCAAGCGGGGGGAGTATTCACAATTCGAAGTGCAACGCGGCTTGCCCATTACCATGCTCATGAAATATTTTGAACAAAAGGGCGAACGCTGGATCATCAAAGACGACATCAAGAAAATGGTGAAATACCAATATTTCAACCTGCTGGATAACATGGCGGCGCTCGGGCGGTTTGATATCGTGTTCTGCCGCAACGTGCTGATTTATTTCGACAAGGAAACCAAAGGCGAAATTCTGGGACGCATAGCCAAACAAATGGCACCAGATGGCATGTTATTGCTGGGCGGCGCGGAAACCGTGATGGGCATTACCGAAACCTTCAAGGCCGTGCCGGACAAACGCGGGCTTTATATGCGCGCTGACTCCCCTGCCCTTGCGTCCACCTCGGCCGCAACTGCGGTGAAGTGATTAAATTTATAGTTCAATCATAAACGCAATCACGCAGAGGTCGTCTTGGGCGCATTCGACACGGCAAAATCTATAAGGTTATTTATCCAATCTGCTGTTTTATCAAAATTGATACCGATGTCCTTCAATTTTGAGTTATCTATTGTCCACTCCCCCGGCCGATTGAAAAGGGATTTTATATCAGGCTCAGCATTCATAAACTCTGGAATGTCTATGTGCCTATTATCTTTTAAATATTCGATAATTTGACGTGCCGTCAGATCACCTTCTGAGCAGGCATTAAAGGCACCTTCACGAGAATTAAGACCTATTTCATACAAAGTATTTGCGGCACAATCAGAAGAAATAATACTTATTTTATTTTGTTTTATTGGAGCCGATCCTTTTAAAACCTGATGAATAAAATGATTAAATCTATGTGTAGGATCTGCCTTTCCCAAGACAACAGGGAATCTAACACGTGCATTTTTTATGGTGCTTTGGGATAAAATATGCTCAGCATCGCGCTTACCCGTTGCATAATCAATTTCATCAGAAATAGTGTGATTTTCTGCACTAAAATCATATTCTATGGCGTTGGAACAAACAGAACCATAAACACCCATTGTTGACGTCATGATGTAATGACCACATCTTTGAGAGAACATCTCAGTAGAAATTTTTGCATCATGAGCATTAAAACATATTTGATCGTAAATGATGTCCCACTTCTGTTCTGCTAGTACGGATAAACTAGACGCTTGGGTTCGATCTATTTTGACGTATAGATGGTTTGATTCAGGCTTATGACGTGAAGCAATCACAGCATCAGGCCAATAGTCAGCAAGTTGCTTACCAAAAAAACCTGTCCCGCCCAGAATTAAGACTTTCATTACATCATCTGTTTCAGTCGTATGAATTACTGATTATCCCCCATCTTCAGCGCATTGATGAACGCGCTTTGCGGGATTTCGACATTGCCGTATTGGCGCATCTTTTTCTTGCCTTCCTTCTGTTTCTCCAGAAGCTTGCGCTTACGCGACACGTCGCCGCCGTAACATTTGGCGGTTACATCCTTGCGGAGCGCGGAGAGGGTTTCCCGCGCAATTACGCGCGCGCCAATGGCGGCCTGAATGGCGATTTTGAACATCTGCCGCGGGATCAAATCTTTTAACCGTTCACATAGTGCGCGTCCTCGGCGTTCGGCCTGCGACCGGTGGATGACCATCGCCAGCGCGTCCACGCCTTCGTCATTCACGCGGATTTCCATTTTCACCAAATCGCCTTCGGTGTACCCGTCAAGTGCGTAATCAAACGATGCATACCCGCGTGAAATGGATTTCAGCCGGTCATAGAAATCAAACACGACCTCGTTGAGCGGAAGCCGGTACACCAGCATCGCCCGATTGCCGACATAGGTTAATTCCACCTGAACGCCCCGGCGTTCCTGACATAATTGAAGAAGCCCGCCCAGATATTCATCCGGCACCAAAATGGTGGCCTTGATCCACGGTTCTTCGATTTTCGTGATATAGACGGGGTCTGGCATATCGACGGGGTTATATAATTCCGTGACCACGCCTTTGTTATCGGTGATTTTATACACCACGCTGGGCGCGGTGGGGATCAAGTCCAGATCAAATTCACGCGAGAGGCGTTCTTGGATAATCTCCATATGAAGCAGACCCAAAAACCCGCACCGGAACCCCAGCCCCAATGCCTGAGAGGTTTCCATTTCGTAATGAAGCGATGAATCGTTGAGCGCGAGCTTGCCCAATGAATCACGCAGTTTTTCAAACTCCCCCGCGTCAACCGGAAAGAGCGAGCAGAACACCATCGGGATGGACGGTTTAAACCCGGGGAGCGATTCTGTGGCCGGGGTGCGGTCATCCGTGATGGTATCGCCGATTTTTGTTTCCGTGATTTCCTTGATCGATGCCGTGATGAACCCCATTTCCCCCGGGCCCAGCACATCCAACAATACATGTTTGGGCGTGAACATCCCCACGCGGTCAATTTCCCGTACCGCGCCCGCCTTCATGAATCTGATTTTCTGGCCTTTGCGTAAATATCCGTCAATCACCCGTACCAGAATGACCACGCCTAGATAACTGTCATACCAGCTATCGACTAGTAATGCCTTGGTGGGGGCATCGGGGCGTCCCTTGGGGGATGGCAGGCGCGTGACAATCGCCTCGAGCAGTTGATCGATATTCAAACCTGATTTGCCGGAGACACACACGGCTTCGGAGGCATCAAGGCCAATCACATCTTCGATCTGCTGTTTCGCACGGTCAATATCCGCGGCGGGCAGGTCAATCTTGTTAATGACGGGGATGATCTCGTGGTTGTTATCAATGGCCTGATACACGTTGGCCAGTGTCTGAGCTTCAACCCCTTGTGAGGCGTCCACCACCAGCAATGACCCCTCGCATGACGCCAGCGACCGCGAGACCTCATACGCGAAATCCACGTGCCCTGGTGTATCCATGAGGTTGAGTTGATATTCCACCCCGTCTTGGGCGGTATAGGCCAGGCGCACGGTCTGTGCCTTGATGGTGATGCCGCGCTCCCGCTCCAGTTCCATGTTATCCAGAACCTGCGCTTTCATCTCCCGCGCCTCAAGCCCGCCGCACGTCTGGATCAACCGGTCAGCCAGCGTGGATTTACCATGGTCGATGTGCGCGATAATCGCGAAATTGCGGATCTGGGACAGCGGTTTGGTCGGGCTTTGGCTCATAGCCTCGGGAACATAAGGATTTTGCGCCGGAAAGCAAGCGTAGCCATGCCAAATACCCCTTTTCGCCCGTGTTATAAGGGATTGAGGGGCGATAGGCTTTGGGATATGATCCGCCCATACGAATCACCGGCTTTTTTCAAAGGAGTAGCCATGACACAGGAAAACGGAAAAAATATGAAAGGCCTTCTCATTGCGCTGGCTGTACTGGTTGTACTCGCGGCCGTGGGATTTTTTGTTCTGAAACCCAAAACCACCCCCGCCACCCCCGATGGCATGGCACAGGTTGAAGGCGCCGTTGACAGCACAACTGCCGATCCGTCTGCCGCCGCCCCTCAGGCCGGCATGACTGAGGACACCACCGAAGAAGGCACGGCTGAAGGTACCGAAGCCACAACAGGTGATGCCGCTCCGGCCATCACAGAAACCACAGAGACCGCACCGGCCACTGATCCAGCAGGTATGCCTGCTGCGGATCCCATCATGGATCCTGCGGCACCTGTCGCGCCTATGGCTCCGGCAGAAGTCCCAGCAGATCCTACACCTGTTACGCCGACAACAAATGTTCCGGCGGGCGTACCTACTACACCAGAAGTGCTGAACGCGCCAACACCACCGGCCGCGCCAGCCGACACCTCTGCCATGACAACACCTGAAATGCCCGCAATCGCGGCACCAAAAGCCGCCGATCAGTGCGGTCTGGGGAATGTCATCGGCTCCAAAGCTGAAGGTATTGATCTGAAAGGGATGACCGTTCTGAAACCCGGCGAAGTTGCCGCCGCGGGTGCCAAGAATGTGGTCGAAATCGATGCCATGGGCACCATCATGCGCGTGATCTGCCCGTAATCATTATCCCAACATTAAGACACAAAAAAGCCGGCACATGCCGGCTTTTTTAGTGCACTATATAAATAGGCCGAATTAGGGCGCTCCAATAAACATGCTGGGACCTTGACCTTGAGGCATAGCCGGGAGAGGTCCAGTAACCGCAGGTATTTCGGGTCTGTATCCATCCGTGCGCGCTCCTGTGGCGTTCGGATTAAAACTTTGACTTGTCTGACCTCTGTCTCCAGCAGGATTAGCAGAACTTCCGATGCGGGCTAGTGCTTGATCCGTTAATCCGCCGCCGGCCATCGCTGAGGCATCCTTGGTCAAGTTAGATATATTCGCGCTAATCCGAGGGCCATAATGTCCAAAGAAATCTGCATAGGGCTGACCGAACGTTTGGAGTGTATTCCCAAAAAACGTGCCAAATTTTTCAACGCCGGCCAAGGCTTGCGGAGAAGCACCTCCCTCTTTCAAGGAACTCATTAACCCCTGTACGGCTTGTGCGGGGCCTTTTTCAAAAACATCCTTGATAAAGTTCAACAGAATTTTGGGGTCCATCGCATTGGCACCCAGACCCACATTGACGCCCATCTCTGTCAAACCATTGGCCATGCTCTTGCGCAAGACCTGTCTTTGCTGGATCTGCTCGGGGGTTAATACCCCTTTTTCTTTTTCAATTTTGGCAAGGTCGGCATGTGCGGCCAAATCATTGGTCAGTTTCGTGAGTTTTTTGGTATCAAAAGTTGGGTCATGCGCGGCCAGCTTCACCAGTGCCGGGGCGAATCTTTGTGCCTGAGGGTCATTGAACATGGCACCTAGCTTGCCAGCCCCGCCTTGATCCAAAGTTGTTTGAACAAAATTACGGAACTCTGGTTTTTTTAATGCGGCGTGAAGGTCTCTTTTGAATTCATCATTATTGGCGAAAGCTTTCAAGGACGGGGCATAAGGAACCATCGCATTAAACGCCAGATTATGATTGGCCATATTTGCAACCCTGTCCAGTGCTGAACCTGTGCTAACACCAAAAATCCAACTTAAAATGCCGCCGCTCATGCTTTAAACCCTTTTCTTCTCAACTCTTGCTTTAATTCTACTGAATCGGGGTTAAGAAATGCAAATTTGGGAACGCGCATTACAAAATTTTTATTGTTTTATATCAATGGGTTGGTTTTTTTGACCTTTTTTCCTGAAAAAAACTCTCTCGTTCTTTTCTTAAAAAAATAAAAAACCGCCCGGGTCGGGGCGGTTTTTAAAGAACTCAATTTAGATTAGTTCATGTGGAACCCGTCCATCGTTCCACCAGCAAGCGCAGGACGAGATATGGGAGCCGCATGAGATACAGGAGCCGTTGGTGTAAATACACCCGAAGCTACTTTTGCCCAAGCTCCTCTCAACAATCCCAAGGCACCGCCAGAGGCCGCCAAGTTACCAGCGAATGAAGCACCTTCATAGGCCACACGTTCCGCGGTATTTGCAGGCTGGACACGATCCAGATCATTGCCAGTGGCACGGTGATACGCACCACGGAGACCTGTTAATCCATTATTGATGCTCTCGCTTCCTAAAAACGGGCGATCAATTTGAAAGCCAAGACCACGACCAACCGTTTTATTGATCAGCCATGTCGCGCCATCCACAGGGGCACCCGCAAACGTAGCCACTCCATTTAAAGCACCGCTGTAGGCACCATTGATGGCATTAATAGCGAGTGACCGCCCGGTTGGTGCCGTTTCAGACACAACAGGTGCAATCGCCGGAACACCCGAAGGCGTACGATTAAGTGGAGCAACAGGTGTAGAAGGCGCGGCCAAAGCATCACTGGATAAAATGCTGTTAGCACCTACACCGACACCTACAAGAACACCTGCCTTACCGTACCAAGGAAGTTTACCCAAAACGCTTTTCAAAACACCACCCAAACCACGTCCAGCATCGTCAGCTGTCTGTGCCACAAGACCTGCAGGGGCGACACCTCTAAATACATTCAGGGGGTTCCAAGAACCGTTAGTAACACGACTTAAGAGGGATGCAGCGATAGAAGTTGTTGCAACAGTGCCAGTTGCAGGGTTTTCTGCCGCTAACCCTGACAAAGCACTAGGAATATTTCTTAACACTTGATCGGGAGTGGTCGGTCTGGCATCAGGTGCGCGGTTATCTGCGGAGGCCAAGGCACCTTTAATATCGACTGTACCATTCATCATGCCGCGGAAATCAATTTTACCCGACATAAGATCGCTAACAATTTTAAAAAACTCCGCGATACCAACAAAAAACCCTCTTACGCCAGTGGTAATGGAAGTAAAAAGTTCAGTCTGCTTGACGTTTTCAGAAACACGGCCAGCTGGGGAGTTAGGACCGCTATAACCTCCAAAAATAGACATTGAGTCTTTGAGAAAACTAGTAGCTCCTGCAGTAAAACCAGCAATGGCTCCGCCAATAACACCCCCTAATCCAAGCAGTTTTTTCATCTTCCACTCCTAACTCCCAAATTATGGGAACAAACATATCTCTTTCGAGTTAATAAAAGTTTACTGGAAAACAGGGGGGAGATTCAAATCAGTCTGGATTATCTATATATTTCAATAACATATTGCATTTTGACGTTTAGGGGCTATTCTCACATTTTTTTATTATAGGAGGTTAGACACCCCCGTTCCCCCCCTATACCCCCCTTCTTTACCTTACCATCCGCGACGAAACGGACACAAATTTCGCGGGCGCGCCTTTGATCGCTTGACAAGATAGACCGGATCACGCGATATAGCGCGGGTCTTTTCAAGACGTGCGGCGGTGTAGCTCAGCCGGTAGAGCAGAGGAATCATAATCCTTGTGTCGGGGGTTCAAGTCCCTCCACCGCCACCATTTTTTCCATTAAAAATCAAACATCTATTACCCCCTGTCCCCGATGCGTTCATGGCACAGGGTTTGCACTGCCGTGGCTGACGTTTTTTCCCGCACGGCGTGAGTCCGGCGGGCGAGGACATAATCAGTCATTAGGGCGCATCACATGGTGGGCAAAATCGGAAGCCTGTTATCGGGTGTTCAACTGTCCGTTGTTCAGTCGATTAAAAAAACCAGCACGCTGATTGACCGGGTGCAGTTGAAATTGGCCTCGGGGAAAGACGTCAACTCGGCACTTGATAACCCGTCCAACTTTTTTTTATCGCGTGCTCTCTCGCAGAAGGCCAGTGACCTGACCCGAATTTTGGACGGGATCTCTTTAGGGGTTGGCGCGGTGAATACTGCCAACACGGGGATCACCGCGATTTTAAAACTGATTGATCAAGCAGATGCCCTACTCGATGAAGCCAGAGCCGAGCTTTATGCCGGCACCCTCACCTCGCTCGTGACGTCCTTAAGCAATGACGATATTACAGCCATCCTCGCGGCGAACCCGGGCGTGACGTACTCCCCCGTCACACAAAGTTTTTATCGGCTGGGCGGACCGGCGAATTGGGCGACAGCCAACGCGATTGCCCAGAGTTCTGCGCTCATCGAACCGCCAGGGGTCACGGGCGTCGCCGGGGTGACAGGGCATCTGGCCAATATCACGTCACAGCAGGAAAATGATTTTCTGGATGCGCTGACGGCCTCAAGCACATGGATCGGGGGAAGCGACACCGCCGTCGAGGGTGAATGGCGATGGACATCCGGGCCTGAAAGCGGCCAGCAATTCTGGCAGGGGGGAGCAGGCGGAACAACCGTCAGCGGTTCCTATGCGAATTGGGGCGGTGGCGAACCTAACAATTCCGGCGGCAACGAAGATCATGTCCATTTGCGCGCTGATGGACGGTGGAACGATCAAAATGGCGGCACATCGTTTAATTATTTGATCGAGTGGGATTCAAGCCTGTTTGTATCGGCGGCTGACCCCGCGCTAGTTGCGCGGGCGGAGAGCTATGCCCGGGAATATGCCCTCATTCTGGAACAGATTGACCAAATCGCCAAAGATTCTCAGTTCCGGGGTGTCGGTCTGTTAATCGGTGAAAGCGTCAAAACATTTTTCAACCCGGAACATACCAGTTCCCTGACAACCGAAGGGATCACAGCCACATCCCAAGGTTTGGGGTTGATGACTCGTGATTTTCTAACACTCAGTAAACTCACCCTCGCCCAAGATGACGTGTTTTCGGCACGTCAAACCCTGCGCAGTTATCTTGCCAGCCTGTCGGTGGATATGAGCATTATTTCCATCCGGCTTAATTTCACGCAGGATACCATCCAAGTACATGAGGATGGCGCGCGTGATCTGGTCATTGGGGATGAAAAGGAAACAGGTGCCGAACTTCTGGCGCTTCAGGTGCGCAAACAATTACAAACCGAAGCCTTACGGCTATCCTTCCAGAACTATATTACGCGGCTTTTATCCTAGTTTTGGGAATATGCTCTCTGCGGCCATACGCCCGGAATGATAGGCACCCTCAACCTGACTGGGACTATGTTCTTGGCTGGCACAAAAGGCCTCGCCGGCAAACGTGATACGCCCGCTAGAAATGGGGTCGTGACGTAGACCGCCTGGACGCAGGATTGAATACCCGCCGCGAACAAGGGGGTTTTCCCCCCATTTTGTGGCGACAATGTCACCATCCAGATGTGATTCAAAATCCTGAAGGGGTGTGACACGGGTTAAAACTGACCGTGTCCAATGCAGGAGATCAGATTGGTTCAGGCGTTCCACATATCTCGATTCCTTGTCCGAGACAAAAAGAGTGGCGATCGGTTTACCGCTCGGGTTCATATGAACCAGATACGGGTTTGGATGATCGCTATATAGAACAGCTATATGTGTATCTACCTCAACCCCAGACGCCTTCATGAAGTCGGTCTTTAACGGCACAATAACCTTATTGAATTGTGCCATGGATAGATCGGCCAGCACAGGTCGAAGGGCTGAAAAGACAGGGGGATCAAAATCAATCGCGCTGGCTTTTAACACGCCCACCGACGTGGTGATGAGGCATTGAGATGCCTTGTAATCACTATATTCTTCATCCCGAACGCGCAGATGTACAGAGGATCCATCCGGCTCATGCAGAGCCGACAGAACGGTGGAACCCATGACAACGGATATATTACGTTGCGCCAATTCACCGATCATCGACCGGATGATTACATCATTTCCCCCGTCAATCACCAGACCACCAGAACCATTGGGATCTTCGATGAATTCCCGCATGGATACCTCGGCCGGGTCATGCACTCCCATCCAGACTGCGGACTTATATTGGGCAAATAATGACGTGGACAGATCGTCTATTTTTCTCACTAACGATGTCAAACTCAGATCAGATCTATCTCCTTGATCGGCCTGACGGCGTTTAAAACACTCCCATGCAGTTGTTATTCTGGTCATGGCATGATCCATAAAGCCCTTATCAAGGCAGGAATGATCTGAAAAAGTCATCCGTGTTTCTGCCGTATCCAGAGGGCAGGCCGTGAGATCATAACGATTAATCGCCCATCGAAAAAATTGGTTATTCAATCCGCCGTGTCCCCAATGGGCACCGATGTTAATAGAAAGGCCGTTGGATAGTGTCTGAGAACGCATGCGTCCCCCCGGTTCTTGATCCGCCTCAAGCACCACAACACGCGGAATAGGTTTTTGCTGTTGCTGAGCAATCTCGACCAGACGGATTGCCGCCGTGAGACCCGTAACGCCCGCCCCGACAATCGCCACATCATACTCATTATTGATACGCATAAAGACCTGCTCCCAACGCTTTCAAAACACATAATCACAAGGTAAGACCATTCATTCCAGCACCTGAAATGTCCAGAAAAAAATTTAAAAACGGCCAAAACCGGGGGTTATACGGGACTTAAACACGATTTATCCTCAATTGCGTAATAAAATAACAACCTTGTGGATAATACATAAATATTGTTGCGCTGCAGTTCGTTTTTTGATATTTTTACTTTTCATAAATAATTAGGAGGGGTAATAATGGTTTCAAATAATGTTCATACGGCGACGGCTTCACAAGCAGGCATGGGACATAACCTAAGTCCACATAAAACCATCGAAGACAAAGCGCATGGGATCGGCATTTCGTCGCCCTATCTTTATTCAATCATCTACGCGGCCGCGGCGGGGGTGAAACTGGCCGATGGAATCAGCAGCCACAAACTGTCTTATAAGGCGATTGAAAATATCGGCCTGATTAAGCAAGAAGGCGATAAAGTCTCCCTCACCTCCGCCGGGCGTAGCTATCTGAATACAGAGTTTAATAAGGGCGTTCACCCAGGTACTTGGGTTATCAACCATCCCAAGGTCAAGGAGGCCAATGTCCCGGGCATGGTCTTAAAACCGGTTTAAGCGATAAAGAGAAAAAGTTACGCCTATCGTAAAACAAACCCCGCTTCAGGCGGGGTTTTTCTTACCAGTTTTCTTTCCACCAGCCTTTGACCCGCTCCCATAATGATCCCGGTTCTACGGTGGCCATGATGTCGGCGGGCATTTCATGGGATCGTTCGGTCATGTAATGAAGAAGCCCGGCGGTGGTCGCAAAGGCAGAGCCGGAAACACCGTCCGGCAACGACCCCAGCCGAATAGGACGACCCTGCCGAACTTGTTTATTGAGCACACGTTGCGCCAGTTCACGCACGCCCGGTAATTGCGAAGCGCCGCCCGTTAAAATCACCCGCTTGCCCACCTGTGCCCCCAGACCGCTATCGGTCAGTTTGGCATTGACCATTTCTAAAATCTCTTCAATGCGGGGCTGGATGATCCCCACCAGCAAGGACCGGGGGATGTGATTGGGGCTGTGGCGATCCGCGTCACCCATCTGCGGGACATCGATTAATTCACTATCATCCGTGCCTGAGGCAATGGCATTCCCGTAAAGAGTTTTAATGCGCTCCGCATCTACACTGGCACAGGTCAAACCCCGTGCAATATCGTTGGTCACATGCCACCCACCTGCAGGCACGCAATCGGAATAAATCATGCCACCATTCTGAAAGACGGCCATGGATGTCATACCCGCACCCATATCAATGACGGTGCATCCCAAATCCATTTCATCTTCGACCATGCAGGCTAGCCCCGCCGCATAGGGCGCCGAACATACCGCCGATATATCTAGATGCGAGCGTTCAATACACGACGCCATATTCTGAAGTGGGCTGACCTCGGCGGTGACCATATGAATGCCGACCTCAAGCATTTTACCCACCATCCCACGTGGGTCGCGTATGCCTTCGCGCCCGTCAATCCGGTAGCCAATCGGAATGGTGTGAATGAGTTCATATTCGGCACTTAAAACCTGATCTTGAGCCTTGGCCAGCGCGCGGCGCACATCGTTATCCGTGATATCATGGCCATGTACCTGAATTTCTGCCGACATGATATGAGACAGCGCAAACACACCCGGCACATTAATAATCACATCGCGAAGTGGATACCCTTTCATGACGTCAGCGGCCATATTCTCGGCCGCATGGACGGTTTGACGAATGGAACTCTCGGCCAGTTCCAGATCCACGACCGTGCCCCCCTTGATCCCCTTGGCGGCCTGATACCCAACCCCCAGAATTTCAATACTGCCTTCATCATCCGTCACACGGCCAATGAAGCAGGCAATTTTATGAGAGCCAATATCTAGCGCCGCCAGCAAGGTGCCGCGGGGTTTGATTTTTTGTTTCATGCTAGATCGGGCTCCCCCCCTTGAAACTGGCCTTTAAATCTTCAGCGCCCCCGGGCGCGGTTTTGACCGTCAGCCGTCCGCCTTCGCGCATATCAATGCTTTCGATATTCTTATCCAAAATAGCATCTTGTTCCTGTGCTTGCGCCAACTGCCGAAGCGCAAGACCCATATCGTTTTCAGGTAAATTAACCTTCACCCGGTTTTTCATGACAATATCCCAGCGTCGATCGGCAACACGCACCGCCGCTTCGACCTGACGGGCGATGGTGGGTTCAGCCGCCAGATAGATCATCAATTCTTTTGTTTTCTGTGGAGCACCAGTCCCCACCACCATCATTAAATGCTGGAACTGTTCCAGATTTTGATCCGTCAGTACAACGCCTTCGGCATCCACGACACTTATTTTTTGGTCTTTCTGCCACAGCGCAATCGGCGTGCGTTCCGTTAGCCCCACATAAATCGTATCCGGCAACCGGCGTTCGACCTGCGCGGATTTAATCCATGATATTTTTTCCAGATCGGCTTTAACTTTCTCCGGTGTCACCGCAAAAACAGAATCGCCTTCGGTGACATTCAAGATGGCGCGGATCACATCCGGGTCGGTATGCACACGTCCTTCGACCAGAATATTTTGAATAGCAAAACCGGCTTCGGCGGTTTTTGCCAAGGTTTGATCATGACTCCAGTTTGAAATTTTGGCACTGATGCCGGAGAGATAAAGCCAAGAGGCCACCCACAGGACAAACACCCCTGCCCCGCCCCAGACCAACCCCCGCCGCGCCCAAAAGATCAGACGTTCCGCTTGCGCTGAACGCCGTGTGAACTGAGATCGTCTTGTGCCGTGAGAGAGCCGTGACATGTTGCTGTTTCTACCAGATGCGAACAAAGTTTAATGAAGGTGGAGCCGTTATAGACAACCTGCGAGGGACCGATGGATTCCGCCGTTAGTCCCGGCTGGGTATTGATTTCCAAGAAGTATAACCCCTTTGGACTGTTTTGGGAATCATCATATCGGAAATCGCACCGCGCCAAACCGCTGCATCCCAGCGCGTTATAGACCCGCTGAGCATAATCCAGAGCCGTCTGATAGACGTCCGGGGGCAATTTTGCCGGAAGCACCAGTTCGGTGCGCGTATCCTGATATTTGGCCTCATAATCAAAAAAACGGGTGTGGGAAATAATCTCAGTCACGGCCTGCGCCTGACCGTCCAGCACCGCCACGGTCAGTTCCTTACCGGGAATATACCGCTCCACCAGCACTTCTTCGCCGAATGTCCATGTATCGGCATCCAGCGGTTCATGGTTATCCTTATCCAGAATAAGCCGAACCCCCACGCTTGACCCCTCGCACGGGGGTTTCACCACATAAGGCGGCGACATCACATGCCCGGCCAAAACCTGCTTTTTGGTATAAACCTGTCCTTCGGCACTGGGCACCCCCACACTAGCCGCCATGCGTTTGGCGGCGGGTTTATTCATCCCGATCGCCGAGGCCAGAACGCCCGAATGCGTATACGGAATTTCCAGCATCTCCAGCACACCCTGAATGATCCCGTCTTCGCCGCCACGCCCATGTAAATTATTAAACACCGCATCCGGGCGGGGCGTTAAATCCGCCACCAGTTTGGCAAGGTCTTTGGTGACATCAATCACCTTGACCTGATAGCCGCCGTCCCGAAGGGCTTTTTCGACGGCTTTGCCCTTGTTCAACGAAACATCCCGTTCCGCCGACCATCCCCCCACCAATAAGGCAATATTTTTTCTCATACCGGATCTCCTACGCGTTTGATTTCCCAGCGTAGCGTGATTCCAAAGCGTTCGTAAACGCGGGTGATGAGCATCTCACCCAGTTTTTCCAAATCTGATGCGCTGGCTGTTCCCGTATTAATCATGAAATTACAGTGTTTTTCGCTCATCATTGCGCCGCCCACGGCCAATCCACGGCCGCCCACAGCCTCAATCAATTGCCAGACCTTGGTCTCAGGCGGAAGTCCGGCGCGGGTTAAATCATCCACCCCGGGATTGGCAAATGTCGATCCCCCCGTTTTCTCGCGTATGGGTTGGGCGGCTTCGCGCCTTTGCTTGATCTCTGTCATGCGGGCAGACACCACAGACGGATCTTCGGGCACGCCTTTAAACACCGCCGACAGAAAAATAAAATCATCCGGCACGCCCACATGCCGATACGTCATATGCATGTCATCCGGAGTAAGAACATGAATGACCCCGGCCCGGTCCATCGCCCGGCAGGATACCAATACATCTTTGGTTTCGCGGCCGTAACATCCTGCATTCATCCGAAGGGCACCGCCAATCGTTCCGGGAATACCGGAAAAAAATTCAAGGCCGCCAATCCCGGAATCAGACGCCACTTGCGCAATATTCGCATCAAGTGCGAGTGCGCCTGCCATTACCATCTGATGATCTGTCATGATTTGCCCAAACGAACGCCCCAGCCGGATGACCGCGCCGCGCACGCCGCCATCCCGGATGATGGTGTTCGATAATGCCCCGAACACCTGAACGTCTCCGGTATAAGTTTTAAAAAAAACGGACAGGTCTTCTTCATCTTCAGGTTTGAACAACACATCCGCTGTCCCGCCGCATTTAAACCAACCGGACGCCCCCAAAGGCGCATCGTGGGTTATCTTCCCGCGTATCTGACCCAAGGCACTCTCGGGTAATGCCATATGGGGGGGCGCGTTACGCACTTTTTTTCTGCTGGGAGTCGTGTAAGGTCGATATGTCTGCGGGCAAGGCATAGGCCCATTTCGTGATATCCCCTGCACCCAGACACACAACAAAGTCACCGGGTTCAGCCATGTCAACCATCAACGGCGCAAGCGCACCTGAAGAAGACAGATACCGCGCATCCTTGTGGCCGCGTGCCGAAACTTGGGCGGCTAGTTTTTCCCCACTCACGCCCTCAAGGGCAGGCTCACCAGCGGAATATACATCTGAAATCAACACCGTATCGGCATCATTGAAACAGGTGGAGAAATCATCAAACAACGCCTGAAGACGCGTATAACGATGAGGTTGCATTACCGCGATCACACGCCCGCCCGATGATGATACCGCCTGACGCGCGGCCTTTAATACCGCCCTTATTTCCACGGGATGATGCCCGTAATCATCAATGAATGTCACACCGCCGACCATGCCTGTTTTGGTAAAGCGGCGTTTCACCCCTGAAAAATGGCTTAAGGCCGATATCATATGTGCGCCGCTGATGCCCATTTCATGCGCAACCGCCAGTGCCGCGAGCGCGTTTTGAACATTATGTTCGCCGAACATCGGTAAGAACACATCGCGTAATTGACGCTCAGGACTGTGGGGCATCCAGTCGGCAAAACTGACATCAAATTTAAATCCATTCTGATCTGGGCGAATGTTAAAGGCGCGGACATCGGCCTGCGGGTTAAACCCATATGTCACGACGCGCCGTCCCTCGAGTTGTCCCACCAGCGCCTGTACTTCTGGGTGATCCGTGCATAACACGGCAAACCCGTAAAACGGCAAATTATCCGCAAAGCGGAAAAACGCCCGCTTGACCTCGTCGAACGACCCGTAATGATCCATGTGTTCGGGGTCTATATTGGTGATAATCCCCACCGTGGCCGGTAATTTGGTAAAGGTGCCGTCGCTTTCATCGGCTTCGACGACCATCCATTGCCCTGACCCCAGCCGCGTATTGGTGCCGTATTTATGCACAATCCCGCCATTAATCACGGTGGGATCTAATCCCCCTTCTTCAAGCAACGCCCCCACCATGGATGTCGTGGTTGTTTTGCCATGCGTGCCTGCAATCGCCACCGCCCATTTCAGGCGCATGAGTTCGGCCAGCATTTCCGCCCGGCGCACAACCGGAATTTTCTGGGCACGTGCCGCCAGCAATTCTGGGTTATCCGGTTTTATGGCCGACGACACCACAATGATATGCGCCCCGTCCACATGACGCGCGTCATGCCCGATCATGACAGGGATATTTTTTTTCTTGAGGCGTTCGGTGTTATATCCATCCGCCACGTCTGAGCCGCGCACTTGATACCCCAGACCATGGAGCACTTCGGCAATACCCGACATGCCAATCCCGCCGATCCCGACGAAATGAAGCACACCAATATCCTTGGGCATAACACGCATACTAAAAAACTACCTGAGTTCCAGTTCCACCACATCCGCCAGCCGCGATGCCGCCTGAGGTTCCCCGCAGGATAGTGCCTTGGCGCCAGCGATTTTTAAAACATCCGGATTTTGCAGAAAAACCTGCATTTGTGCAACAACAGAAGCAGGTGTGAAGTCTTTTTGTTCGATGATCCAGGCCGCCCCAGCCTTGACCAGTGTTTCGGCGTTACGTTTTTGCTGTTGATCCTTATGGTGAGGATACGGCACAAACACGGCCGGACGCCCGGCGGCGGCCATTTCGGCCACAGTGCTTGCCCCTGAACGCCCGATAAACACATGCGCCGCCGATAGTTGGTCTGCCATATCCCGGAAAAACGGTGCCAATGTGCAGGTCACCCCGGCCGAGCGGTAGGTTTGTTCTAACGCGGGTATCAGGTCTGCCGATACCTGCTGGACAATCTGTATCCGGGCGCGGTCTTCGGGGGGCAATTGGACCATCGCCTGTGGTAGGACATCTGATAAAATTCTGGCGCCTTGTGATCCACCCGTCACAAACATCCGGATGCCCCGTCCGGGCAGAAAATCAGGATAAGCGGTGCGCGAAATGGCGGCAATATCGGGACGCACGGGATTCCCCGTCACCTTGATTTTTGTCTGGTCTGCCGGGCGAAGCCCATACATATGCTCAGTCGGAGTGGCAATCGCACGCGCCCCCCGCGCCAGCCAGAGATTGGCCACCCCCATCACCGCATTGGATTCATGAATAACTGTTGGCACGCCCAACATCTGCGCCATTCTCACCGGGGGGAAGGTTGGGTATCCCCCAAACCCTACGACGATATCGGGGCGATACGCCCGTATCAGAACAACAGACTGCACAAATCCTTTGAGCAACGCCCACACGGCCGATAATTTGCCGCGCAGACCGCCGATCATCGCCCCCGAGGACAGGATATGAAGATGAATGCCGCCCGCAAACGGTTCAAACCGCTGACCCCGCACATCGGTTGCCAGTTCGACATGATATCCCCGGGCGATCAGTTCTCGCGCCAGCGCATCCGCCGGAAACATATGCCCACCCGTGCCGCCCGCACATAATAAAATTCGTTTAGTCATGATCCCCTTTTTACCCGCCAATGGGACGAATAGAAAGCCCTCCGCGCGCAACACCGCTTTTCGCCTGTTTTCGGGTGAGCGCCAGCACCATCCCCATCGCCAGTGAAATCCCCAACAGTGATGATCCCCCATAACTGATGAAGGGCAAGGTCATGCCCTTGGTCGGAAGCAGGCTGAGCGCGCTTCCCATATGCACCAAGGCCTGAAGCCCGAACATACTCAAGAGCCCGCCCGTTCCCAAAACGACAAACATATCCTCGCTATCCATCACCCGGTTCAACCCCCGAAGAACAACATAGGCATACATGGCAATGAGAATAAGAATAAACACCACGCCCAGTTCTTCCCCCGCCACGGAGAAGATAAAATCCGCATGCGCATCTGGGATGGTGGCTTTCACTTCGCCCAACCCGGGCCCCGTCCCGAACAGACCGCCATTTTGAAACGCCGCCAGCGATTTATCAATCTGATAGGTATCACCGCTTTCCGGGTCTAGAAATCGGTCAACCCGGCTTTTGACGTGGGAAAAGGTATGATAAACCGCGACCGCCCCGCCCGCACCGATTCCCCCCAGCAAACATACATACCGAAGCGGCATCCCGGCCAGAAACACAATCACCATGAAACAGCAGGTCGTGACGAACGTCATCCCCATATCAGGCTGAAGCAATAACAACGCCGCCACCAGCCCATATAGCCCCACGGCAATACGCATACCGGGTAAGTTCGGGTTTTCTTTTTGCTGGGCGATAAACCACGCGGCCACCACGATAAAGGCTGGCTTCACGATCTCGCTGGGCTGAAGGGAGAATCCGGGTAGATGTATCCAGCGTTGCGCCCCTTTGATTTCTTCACCCACCAGTAAAACCAAAATCATCAGAACAATGCTTCCGGCCAGCATTAAAAATGACAGCCGCCGAACATTTTGGAGACTGAGCAAAGACACACACAACATGATACCAATCGCCGGCACCAAAACAATGCTATGGCGTATGACAAAATGAAATTGATCCAGACCAATACGTTGCGCCACAGACGGAGACGCCGCCATCACCAGAAAGACACCAATCACCATCAGCAGAATCAACGTCGCCAGTAACCGGCGATCCACCGTCCACCACCATCTGGAAATAATTGATTGGTCTGTGCGAGAAAATAATTTCATACTATCTCAATTTCAACGTCGATAGGCCGATCAGTGCCAAGATGACGGCAATAATCCAGAACCGGATCACCACAGTCGGTTCCGACCAACCCATTTTTTCAAAATGGTGATGGATCGGTGCCATTTTAAACACACGCTTACCGGTAAGTTTAAATGATACGACCTGCACAATCACCGAAACAGTTTCCAGCACAAACAAGCCACCGATAATCACCAGCACCAATTCATGTTTGACCATGACGGCAATCGCACCCAGACCCGCCCCCATGGATAACGACCCCGTATCCCCCATGAAGACCATCGCGGGCGGGGCATTGAACCATAAAAATCCCATCCCGGCACCGATCAACGCGCCGCATATCACCGCCAGCTCGCCCGTGCCCGGTACAAAATGAATGCCCAAATATTCAGAAAAAACGGCATTCCCTGCCAGATAAGCAATCAACCCAAAACAGGCCGCCGCAATCATGACCGGAACTATTGCCAGACCATCCAGGCCGTCTGTTAAATTCACGGCATTCGACGCGCCGACAATCACCAACGCGGCAAATGGGAAAAATAAAAGACCCAGCGGCACCAAGTAATCTTTCAAAAAGGGGATCGCTAACCCTGTCGCATCAAACGTAGTGTTCACATGATCCGGCATATCAGTGGTAAAATATACATACGCACCAGCGGCTAATAACGCGATCGTTCCTTCAAGCAGTAACCTGATTTTTCCCGATACACCCTTGTGCGAGCGTTTTGTCAATTTGGCAAAATCATCCGCCATGCCGATCAATCCAAATGAAATAATGACGAAGCTGACGATCAGCACATACGGGTTGGTAATATCCGCCCATAACAAAGTCGATATCCCGCCAGCGATCAAAATCATTAAGCCCCCCATCGTGGGAGTACCTGCTTTTTTGAAATGGGTTTCAGGCCCGTCTTCACGGATGGGCTGGCCTTCTTTTTGTTTGTTCTTCAACCAACGAATGAGTGCAGGACCAATTAAAAACGCAATCACCAATGCCGTCATGACGGCACATCCGGTGCGAAAGGTCAGATACCGGAACAAATTGAAGAAAATATATTCATCCGCCAATGGTGCCAGTAAGTTATACAGCATGATGATGTCCCCCCTTTAATTTCGCCGGAAGCGCCCGAAGCGCCTCGACCACTAACTGCATACGGGGTTTTTCCCCGCCGCCGCGTGATCCTTTGACCATGACCACATCGCCCGGCACCAACACATCTGGCACAATCTTGGCCAGTTCCGCGCTATCGTCCCGGTGTGCCCCGCGTTTTGATTCAGGCAAAGCCTGATACAGATTTTTCATCAACGGACCACTGGTATAAACCAATTGAACATTGGCCGCCATCAACGGCATGGCCAGTTCTTCATGAATTTTGGCGGCATTGACGCCCTGTTCATACATATCCCCCAAAATGGCAATACGCCGACCGCCCCGCCCTGGGTCAATCAAGGCCAGCACGCGAAAGGCGGCCTTCATGGATTCCGGTGACGCGTTATAACTTTCATCAATCAACACCACCGGATTTTGTGTATCTCCGATATCTAAAAATTCCTGCTTGCCGCGTCCTTCGGGCGGTTCCAGCCGGGAGAGCGCTTGCGCGGCCTGTGTGATATCCCCGCCGGCCAATTTCACCGCCAGCAATACCAGCACCGCATTCATCGCCAGATGTGCGCCCACCATTTGAAGATTAAAGGTAATGTCCTGCCCCATAATCTGTGCCTTGACGCGGGTGCCGTTCGCGGCCAGCAGACATTCCACTAACCGCGCATGGGAATCGGCCTGTTCACCAAAACTATAGACCCTTGCCCCTCTAGCTTCGGCTTCGGTTTTCAAAAAATCAAACCAGTCACTATCACGGGGTATAATCGCGACGCCGCCCTGCGCCGGTAGGCCGTTAAAAATTTCGGCCTTGGCTTTGGCGACACCGGTGATGCCGTCGCTGAAATTCTCCACATGTACCGCCGCAATTTTTGTGATGATGGCGATATCAGGTTTGACCATCTGCGTCAGCGGGGTGATTTCATCGGCGTGGTTCATGCCCATTTCAAAGACGGCGATATCTGACCCCGGATGCATCAGGGATAATGATAAGGGCACCCCCCAATGATTATTATAACTTTTCTTCGACGCATGGGTTTGTGCATAGGATGAAAACGCGGCCGCCAGCATTTCTTTGGTGCCGGTTTTTCCAACACTGCCCGTGATACCAATAATCTTGGCACCCGTTCTCCCCCGCGCGTATCGCCCCATATCCTGAAGGGCTTTCAACGTATCTGTTACCTTCAAAATTTTCTGGGCATCTACCTGCGGTATATCCTGATCCACAACCGCACACACGGCACCTTTGTTCAAGGCATCCTGCACATAGGCATGTCCATCTGATTTATCACCCCGTATGGCAATAAACACATCACCTGGCTTGACCGTCCGGCTATCGATCGACACGCCATAGGCTTGCCATGTGCCAGAACACACGCCGCCAGTGGCCTTGATCGCGTCGGCCTGTGTCCAGAGAGGAAGATTAATCGAGAGGTTCATACGTTTAGGTTCTCCATGGCTTTTTTGGCTTCGGTCACATCATCAAACGGAAAAACTTTTTCCCCGATGGTCTGTCCTTGTTCGTGTCCCTTGCCGGCAATCACCAGCACATCTCCGGCCTTGATCTGACCAACTGACCAGATAATGGCATCCTGACGGGACGGAATTTCTTTGGCTTTTCCGGGCTGTGTGACACCGGATAACATCGCGGATCTAATTTTCGCAGGATCTTCGGTACGGGGATTATCGTCTGTGATGACCGTTATATCGGCCAGATCGCTCGCAATCTTGCCCATCATCGCCCGTTTACCTGGGTCTCTATCGCCGCCACATCCAATCACGCAGAATAATTTTCCGGTCGTGTGGGGACGAAGTGTCTGCAGAACAGATTGAAGCGCGGCCGGCTTATGCGCGTAATCCACATACACCGCCGCCCGGTGCGGATGCCCCGGCACCAATTGAAGCCGCCCGGCCACACCCCGGAGTTGTTCCATATAGGGTACCATCTTCAGCGGATCTGCCCCGCCCGCCATCAGAATGCCGAGCGCGGTGAGCACGTTCATGACCTGAAATTCCCCCACTAGCGGTAAGGTAACGGGTATTTTTCGGCCCTGAACCGCGATCTCGATCCGCTGGCCATGGGGGCTGGAGGTACGGGTGAGGATTTGAATATCTTTTCCTTTGTACCCCACGGTGATCGTCTTGATCTTGCGTTCGGCGCACAGGCGCGCCAGACGCTGACCATACTCATCATCCACCGCAATCACCGCAGTGCCGCCCGTCATCAAAAGTTCAGTGAACAGACGGGTTTTAGCGTTAAAATAATCATCCATGGTGGGATGATAATCCAGATGGTCACGAGACAGATTCGTAAACGCCACGACTTGAAGGCGCACCCCATCCAGCCGATATTGGTCGAGCCCATGGCTTGAGGCTTCCATCGCCAGATGCGTAATCCCGGCCGATGATAAGTCCGCCAGTTCTGCCATCAGTTTTTCTGAAGACGGCGTGGTGAGCGACCCAGCACGGATCATCCCCGGCCCCCGAAGCCCCAGCGTGCCCAACGAAGCACAGGACGTAATCCCTGATAAATGCCAGAGCTGTTGTGTAAACGACACCACCGATGTCTTGCCACTGGTGCCGGTCACAGCCGCCACATGCGCCGGTTGAAGTTGATAAAAAGCGGCGCAGGCGCGCGCAAAACTTTGTCGCACCTGTTCGTCCGTGATCATGACTACACCGTCTCGGCAGGGTGTGCCGGGGCGTGCCAAAATCGCCGCCGCGCCATGCGCAATGGCATCATCAATATATTTATCACCGTCTTCCTTATTTCCAGGCAGAGCCGCAAACAGATATCCCGCCCGCACTTCCCTGCTATCAGCCGTCAAACCCGTGATGGTAATATCGGGAGAGGCACCGGGGATCAGGTTACTCAGTTTCATGAGACACCTTCTGCATGTTTATTTTTTCCTTGGGCGGCACATAACGCGCCAACGATCCTTTTAAGTCATCTTTGGGTTCTTGAGGTTCCATGCCCAAAATAGCGACCATGGATTCAATTGTCTTGCGAACGGCGGGTGCCGCCACCCATCCCCCCGTCGCATACCCATAGGTATCCTTGGTTGGCTTGGGCTCATCGATCATGATATACAGCGCATATTGCGGAGATTCAGACGGAAACACGCCCAAGAAGGATGACACCAGACGGTTTTTATCATATCCGCCGCGCGTATTTTTTTCGGCCGTACCTGTTTTGCCCCCTACATGATATCCAACCACATCAGCCTTGGACCCTGTACCATCCGTCACCACCAGCCGCATGAGTTGCCGGATATGATGCGCTGTTTCCGGGGAGACCACACGAATGCCGCGCTTATTTTCAATGTCACGATTTAAGATGAATGTTGGTTTGACCTTGATCCCGCCATTCATCACCGACGCCGCCGCCGACACCAATTGAACCGGGGATACCGCAATCCCATGTCCAAAGGCCGCAGTGGCCGTGTTAATATCCCCCCAATTCTGTGGGATCAACGGGGCACTGATTTCCGCGATTTCAATATCCGGCGCGGTCATCAATCCCAGATCGGATAATAAATCCTTGAAGTCTTTAGTCCCGACTTTATGCCCCATTAAAGCAGACCCGATATTGGATGAATGCATGAAAATTTCGGCGACATTCATAAGCCGGTCTTCGGCATGATAATCGTTAATTTTAAATCGCCCGAATACCAATGGCTGGGTGGCATCAAACTTGTCACCCAGCCCATTTTTGTTTTTTTCCAAATAGGCGGCAGTGGTAAACAGCTTGAATGTTGAACCCGGTTCATACACACCCAGCGTCAGTCGGTTAAACCGCTTCACATCTTTGACATCACCCGATAAATTCGGATCAAAATCCGGCAGAGACACCGCCGCCAGAATTTCTCCATTACGTACATCCATAATCAACCCTGCCCCGCCAATGGCGCGGTGTTTTGTCATGGCATAGGAAATTTCACGTTTTAGAACATGTTGAAGCCGCATATCGAGAGTCAACGCCAGCGGTGATGTCCCCTGCCCTAGATATTTGTTGAAACTGGCCTCAATCCCGGACAGGCCACCACCATCTACATTTGTAATACCCACCACATGCGCGGCCAGTTCGCCTTGCGGATAGACACGGCGTTCTTCTTCCTGAAACGACAATCCCGGATGCCCCAGATATAAAATTTTATATTGTTCATCCGGTGTAAGGTTTCTCTTGATCCAGACAAAACGTTTATCTTCTTGAAGTTTCTTGAGCGTATCCCCATACGACATGTCCTTGAAGATAGCCGTTAAGTCTTTGGCAACAGTTTCAGGATGAGTAATAATTTTAGGATCAGCATAGAGCGAGGCTGTTTTCAAAGATCGCGCCAGAATAACACCATGTCGATCCACAATATCATGACGTACCGTTGCTGTTTTTTCATTTTTATGTTCCAAAAGCGATGTGCGAGTCTCTTGACCTTGTCCCCATGTACCTTGAATCACAGCGACATCCAGCGCGCGTCCGGCCACAATGATGAACGAGATGACAAAAATCGCGCTGATCAACACAATTCGTCCCCGCGCCATATCAAGGGCGGTGCGTTTAGATCCCGTCATATGAAGTGTTGTGCGCGAGAGCGTTTTCATGGCGTCACCTCTTCACCGCCGATCTGGTCAATCAATTGACCAAAACTTTCACGCTCGGCATTTGAAATCGTGGGAGAAACAGACGGTGCCTTGGCAGTCTGTGCCTGTTCGATGAAAATGGTTTCTGCCAGGGGGGCATCCGGCAATTCAGATACGGTATCGAGAATATCCTCACCGCTATGAGGAGGAACCATATTCAAACGCTCCCGCGCCAGTTCTTCCAGCCGCTGAGGCCGCGTCAGGTAATCCCATTCCGTGCCCAACACCTGAAGGGTTTCTTGTTCAAACGATATGGCTTGCTGGGATTGCAACAAGATCGTCTCTTCATGTTGCACGGATTGTGACGTCCAGTACAAAAGACCCGCCAGAACGCCCGCAATTCCTAAGGATAAAAAACTTGAAATTCGGAATATCTTCATGCGCGACCCCCGGTATGATGGGCAGGATGTTCTGTGCGGATGGCGGCACGAAGTTTGGCAGAGCGAGAGCGGGGATTTCGATCGATTTCAAGGGCGGACGCCTCGATCGGTTTGCGGAAGGGCAAGGTAAAAGAAGGAAGAGTTGAAATATGTGCAGACGGCACATGGCGGGACGATGCCGGCACTTTGCCGGAACGTTCATACAGGAAGGATTTGACGATGCCGTCTTCCAGTGAATGGAAGGACACCACCACCAGACGGCCAGAGGGGACAAGAATAATTTCAGACGATTGAAGCGCGCGCGTTAATTCACCCAGTTCATCATTGACCGCGATGCGCAGAGCCTGAAATGTGCGCGTGGCCGGGTCAATTTTGTCCTGAGGCGCCCGTGGGATGGCCGCACGGACAACATCAGCCAGCGCCGACGTGGTGGTCAGCGGGCTTTTGGCACGCGCCTCAACGATGCGCCGGGCAATCCGCCGGGACTGACGTTCCTCACCATACTGATAAATGATATTCGCCAGATCTTCCTCGCGATACGTGTTGACGATATCCTGTGCACTTTCGCCTGTGTTCCCCATGCGCATATCCAACGGCCCTTCAAAACGAAATGAAAAACCACGGGACGGGTCATCAATCTGCATGGATGACACACCGATATCGAGGACAAAACCATCGACATCTTTAAAACCGGCCTCTTGGATAATCCGGATCACATCCCCGAACTGACCGGGGACAAAGATAAAACGATCTCCGAATTCTGCTTTCAAATCTTCGGCACGTTGCTTCGCGCCGGGATCACGATCAATCGCAATCACGGTACAATCTGCGGCCTTGAGTATCGCGCGTGTATATCCTCCCGCGCCGAACGTCCCATCCACATAAATTTTACCGTCCTGCGGTTTCAAGGCAGAGATAACCTCCGGCAACATAACCGGGAAATGGGCAGACGATGTGTGATCTAGGGACGCGTGCTGGGTCATGACCGACTCCAGGGCACCATCAGGTTTTTCTTTTTGGCAATATCACGTGCCTGGATCAGACGCGATTCAAGATCATCTGCGTTCCATATCTGAAATTTGGGCCCCATCCCCATAAAGGCCGCTTTGTCTTTGATATTGGCGAACGCCAATAATTCACGCGGAATCACAATCCGGCCTGTTTCATCCATCGGCATGCTGATCGCACCGCCGAATATGGCCGTCGCCAGATCATCATAATCTTCAGAAAAAATTTGATGTCCTAAATCAAATTGCCGGCTGATCATTTCCATCCGCGCTGATGGGTATCCTTCGATCGCCGGAAGATAATGCGACCTGATCCCCACAAACCCGGTGAACGGGTCAGATGACAACGCCGTGCGAAAAGGCGCAGGCACACAGGCGCGTCCTTTGGCATCAACTTTGACAACATGTGTGGAGGTAAAAATATTCATCGTACCCGCTGGTTTTTTCTCTGCCTTTTTACTCAATACCCACTCATCAATACGAAACGCGCCGTTATGCTCTTCCCTCTAAGTGCCTTCCAAAAGGTCAGATATCACCAACGCGGGCGTTTCAGACGCACAATATGGTCTTTTATGGGATAGCATGGGAATATATGGGACACAATCACCCCATCTCGCAGGGCATCATTTGATACACAGGAAAATGGCCGGGCACGTGATTTTACCTCTTGACGCCAAACCCAGAGGGTTGAAGCGTTTGTTCCAGCCGAAGCCGTCTGTAACCGTCTGATTTTATTCAAGATATAATATTAAGGAGATCAGATATAAAATGACGCGCTCGCGCAATTATCATCATATATCAAGGGATTAGACGATATTTTATGCTCTCGCCTTTATAAAGTTGCGCCTAAGGTGGGTCTAAGGGTTAGATTCTTATTATTATCTTATGAAAATACAAACTTTCTCTTAGATTTTTTTTAAGTTATTGTTTTTATTGAATTTTTTTCGTTTTTTGCTTGACCTAATCATGTTTTATGGTAATTATATCTCCATCGAATAACAACGAAGTGTGGGGAGACACGAACATGTTAACACTGATGATCTTGGTACTGGCGGTAAATGGCGGGATGTATTTGGGCACGATTGCCTATTCGGCTTGGAAATCCGCTGAAGTGAGCAAAGCGATCGACCTTTTTGTCGGCTTTCGCCCGTTTTCAATCAACTAAAACAACAGGATATAACATTTCCGGTCTCATCCCCGGAATTGTCACGGTATAACCGCCCCGCATGTTTCTGGCATCGGGGCGGTTCTTTATTGTATGGTTTTCAAAACTTCCTCAAAAAGCCTTTACGGGCTTTTTTTTTGGTGCTATTTCCTTACCCCGTCTTAAGCCGCATAGCAGGTATGCGGTTTTGTTATAGGTTATGTCAACCCAACCCGATCCTAAGGAGATCTCATGTCCGATAAGTTGATTTCGATTAAAAGCTTTGCCGATTTTGAAAAAGTAAAAAAAGACCATGATCTTCAGTATGTCGGGTTTGAGTTTACCGACACCAAGGGAAAACTTCAGCACACAGATCAACATATCAGCACGCTGGACAAAGGATTGTTCGAAGAAGGTATCATGATTGACGGATCGTCAATCGCCGGATGGAAAAGCATTGATAAATCTGACATGCATCTGGTGCCGGATTGGTCGCGTTGTTTTATCGACCCTTTTGCCGCCCAACCGACGCTCAAAGTATTTTGCTATGTGGTGGAGCCGGATACGGGCAAACCATATGAGCGTTGCCCCCGCGCCATTGCCATGGCCGCTGAAAAATATATGCAATCACTGGGTATTGCCGACACGGCCTATTTCGGCCCTGAGGCAGAATTCTTCATTTTCGATGATGTGAAATTCCGCATCGACAGCCATGAAGTCTCCTACAAGCTGGACTCCATCGAAGCCCCACACAACACCAACCGTGATTACCCCGAGGGTAACATGGGACACCGCCCCCGCGTGAAAGGGGGATATTTCCCCGAAAGCCCGGTGGATAGTGCCTCTGACCTGCGGGCGGAAATGTTGACCGTACTCGCCGCGATGGGCGTTCCGGTTGAAAAACATCACCACGAGGTAGCCACAGCCCAACATGAATTAGGCATTCTGTTTTCAACGCTGGTGGCGTGCGGGGACAATATGCAACTTTATAAATACGGCGTGCATAACGTGGCTCATATCTACGGCAAAACCGTCACCTTCATGCCTAAACCTATCTTTGGCGATAACGGTTCGGGGATGCATTGTCACCAATCGCTCTGGAAAGGCGGTAAGCCTTTGTTCGCGGGCGATGGTTATGCCGGTCTCTCCGACATGGCACTTCATTACATTGGCGGGATCATTAAACACGCCAAGGCCTTGAACGCGTTTACGAACCCGACAACCAACAGCTATAAACGTCTGGTACCGGGGTATGAAGCACCGGTTCTGCTGGCCTACTCATCGCGTAACCGCTCAGCTTCCTGCCGGATTCCGTATGTGAAATCACCCAAAGGAAAACGGGTGGAAGTGCGTTTCCCAGATCCTCTGGCTAACCCCTATCTGGCCTTCTCGGCCATGTTGATGGCGGGTCTGGATGGGGTTCAAAATAAAATCCACCCCGGTGAAGCGATGGATAAGAACCTGTATGAATTGCCGCCTGAAGAACTGGCCAAAGTACCGACCGTGTGTGGAAGCTTACGCGAAGCATTAGAAAACTTAAGCCGGGATCATGACTTCCTGCTTAAAGGCAATGTCTTCTCGCGTGAGATGCTGGAAGCGTATATCGACCTCAAGATGGAAGAAGTCGAAGCCTTTGAAACCATGCCGCACCCTTTGGAATTCCAGATGTATTACTCAGGTTAATGAGGCTTGAATGCATTAAAAACCGGCTTGATGGCCGGTTTTTTTATAGCTGGTTTTTTATGGTGTAACGCGCGTCGCGGCCGGGGGCGGCATGTCCGGCGCTTCGGGGCGGTCATCATCACCGCCATCATTAAACCGGCGCATGGTTTCCGCCATGATCCGGAATGCGCGCATATTACGTGCCCATTGATAAAAATCTTCTTCCCGGGCATGCGTGATCAACGTCATGATGTAAAAATACTCTGATCCCTTCATCACAGAAATGGCCAATTCATATCCGCGCATTTTAGTATCTTCGGGTACCAAACGATAGACTTCGGTTGCCGTGAACTCCATGGCTGGATCGGCGTTGCTATATTGGATTTTTTCAATCATTGCCCCCAACGTAAACCCGGGTATTTTCAATTTCTGACGGTAGGCTTTCACCTCGTCGGCCAGCGTGGTATCTAGCAATCTTGAAATGGTGTGTATCGTCACCTGACCATCCGGCGCATTGCGCCGCACGCCCGTATAAAGTTGGGCGCGCATGCGATCAATCGACCGAAGCCGAGGAGATTCCGCCGTCCATGAGGCCGGATAATCAAAGAAAGACTGATCAAGAAAGGCAAAGGTCTTACGGCTTTCGATGGTGGCGGTTTCCGGATTGACCAATTGAAAGGATTTCACCACTTGCGCCTGCATCACGCGTTCCGTGGCCACATTCTCTTGAGGCATATAATACCGGAACAACACAACACGCGGTCCATTGACGATGGCTTTTAACCTGACAATAAAACTAGTATCGCCTTGAACATCAACATAAATAGCCTGGACTTCCTGTTCTGACACTTCTGTCATAGCCGTGGGGGCGTACCCTTCGGCCAAAATAAAATTGACGAACCAGTTTCGGGCATTAATTTCATGATCCAGCTCAAGCGCTTCGATAGAAATGTAACTCCGGCTTTCAAAGGTAGGGGGGCTAATATATTCACCGATGATCCCCAGCACACGGTCGCTCATCCGTTTCATGGTGGCGTCCGGCGTAGATTTAGGGGGGTCGACGGTACGCGTCCAGTCCCGTGGCAACTGCATTTTATATTCTAAATAGAGATCACCAAACGGCGTTTCATCTGTCTTTTTGGTTTTATCCAAAAACTCTGCTTCGGGCATATACTCGACGGGCTGAAGTGGCTCGATCCCCTTCAAATCAATCCCCTTGGCCAGAGCCGGCATCCCGCAGAGCAGGCCGATCATCCACAGCAGAGAAAAACAAACTTTCATCATCAGATCCTTATTGTATAAAAAATACGCGCTTAAGGGAAATTTACCTAGGTCAGAGGTAGGAAAACACAGAAATAAAGGTTTTTTGCGGTTTTCAAATGGCCAAACATTGGCTATGAATTGTACCCTGTTTTGGCCACAATCTTGAAATAAAAAAGTCATCCCATGCCCGAGAGCATCAGCAAAGGAAACACCGCCATGAAGCCAGAAAGTTATGGCGCGCAGGATATTGAGGTTTTGGAAGGGCTGGAACCTGTCCGTAAACGCCCCGGCATGTATATCGGGGGTACAGATGAACGTGCCATGCATCATTTGGCGTCTGAAATTCTGGACAACGCGATGGACGAGGCCGTCGCCGGCCATGCCGATAAAATTACCTTACGTCTCTTGGGGGACGGATCTGTTGAAATCGGGGATAATGGCCGGGGCATTCCTGTCGATGAACATCCAAAGTTTCCAGGCAAATCCGCGCTCGAAGTTATTTTGACCACCCTTCATTCCGGGGGAAAATTCAGCGGCAAAGCCTATGAAACGTCGGGCGGTCTTCATGGAGTCGGTAGTTCCGTCGTTAACGCGCTATCCGATATGATGTGGGTCGAGGTTGCCCGGGACAAACAACTTTATAAACAAAGTTTTTCGCGGGGCATCCCCACTTCCAGACTTCAGAAACTGGGCGCAGTACATAATCGGCGCGGCACGGTGGTCTGTTTTCATCCCGACCCGGAAATTTTTGGTGCCAAGCCAAAATTCAAGCCAGCGTGGCTGTTGCAACTCGCGCGTTCCAAAGCTTATTTATTTCGCGGCGTTGAAATTAGATGGTCATGTGATCCGGAATGGGTCAAGGATGGCGCTGTCCCGGCCGAGGCTGTTTTTCACTTCCCGAACGGGCTTCTGGATTATCTAGAAACAACCCTGAAGGACAGTGATGTACTGGTGCCCAAACCCTTTCACGGGCTGGCCGATCTGCCGGATAAATCAGGCCGCGTAGAATTTGCTCTGACCTGGATTGAACGTGAAGATGGGTTTATTCATTCTTACTGTAATACCATCCCCACACCGCAAGGCGGAACACATGAACAAGGTTTGCGCTCCGCCTTGTCACGCTCCATCAAATCATATGGGGAAATGATCGGTCTTAAGAAAATTTCGATGGTAACGCCAGATGATATCACCGGGGGCATGGGCGCGATGTTATCGGTTTTCATTCGGGATCCGCAATTTCAAGGCCAGACAAAAGAAAAGTTGACGTCCCCCGAGGCGACCAAATGGGTAGAGACCGTGATCAAGGATCGTTTTGATCATTGGCTTTCCGCCGATACCGCCGCCAGCCGCATCTTGCTGGATGAATTAATCTTAAAGGCCGAAGAACGCGTCCGGCGTCGTGACGACAAGGCCATGGCCAGAAAAACCGCGACACGCAAATTGCGCTTGCCCGGAAAATTGGCCGATTGCGCCCGTCAAGAAGCCGAAGATACCGAATTATTTTTGGTCGAAGGGGATTCCGCTGGCGGTTCCGCCAAGCAAGGCAGAAACCGGGAAACACAGGCGATCTTACCTCTGCGCGGCAAAATTTTGAATGTGGTCAGTGCCACCGGTGATAAGATCCGCGCCAATCAGGAAATTCAAGACCTGATCCTGGCGATGGGATGTGGGGCAGGTAAAGATTTTGATATCTCAAAACTTCGGTATGAACGCATCATCATCATGACGGATGCCGATGTGGACGGCGCGCATATTGCCTCTTTGCTTGTGACCTTCTTTTATACCCAAATGAAGCCGTTGATTGAAAAAGGGCATCTCTATCTTGCCCAGCCACCGCTTTATCGCCTGACGGCAGGCAATCTCAGTGCCTATGCACAGGATGACGCCCATAAAGAAGAACTAATGAAAACGACTTTTGCATCGAAGAAAAAGGTAGATATCAGCCGTTTTAAAGGTCTGGGAGAAATGCCAGCCATTTTGCTCAAGGAAACTACCATGAACCCGGCGTCACGGACTTTGTTACGTGTTACCTTGCCCGCGGCGCATGCGGCACTCGGTACGATGGAAGGGATCGCCCAAGAAACACTCGGCGTGTCGGTTGATGATCTGGTTGAACAATTAATGGGACGTCATGCCGAAGCACGCTTTCAATTCATTCAGGATAACGCCGCCTTTGCCAAGGATATTGATATCTAATCGCTCTGGTTTTTCTAGGGACGTCTCATGACACGCGGCCGCTGGGTCTTTTTTATTCTAACCTTTTTTTGATCGGGCTTTTGGCTCTGTTTGTCACGGTGCCGGCTCATATCAAAAAACAGGTTATTCACGCCTTGAATGATCATGGGTTAACCCATGTATCGATTGGCAATTTTTCACTCTCACCTGCCGGGATTAAAGCCGAAAATATCCGGTTTCATGAACAGGGAATTGACCGGATTCAAAAATTATGGATCGACATGGACTGGCTCTCCCTGCAGGCGCGGCGTGTTCAGATTGATGGTGGAGAGATAGCCGTTTTAGTGCAGAACCCGCTCGATCTTTTCATGTTATCCAAAAAATTATCGCCCTCTGCCCCGCGAAACATACCTTGGGTTATCCGGAATTCCCATGTGGATCTTTCAACGCCAGTGGGGATTTACCGGGTATCGATAGAGGCAACTTTATCGGCACCAGATTCAGACGGCCTGCAAAAAATAACCGCAACTGTTGAAACCGCACAATATGAAATCGGCTTTGAGTCCCTATGGGAAGGCATTATATCCCCGGAAGGTGTGATCCGTCTAAACGGGGATATTCAGGGGGGTCACGTCAAGGCAGGTCCCGCGCAGATGAACCGGGCGACAGGATGGATAAATATCGTTTTGCCGGCAGGATCACATTATCCGGAAATTCAGACCGATATTGAGTCTGGAAGTGGAAAAATATTTGATATCCCTTTGCAGGACATTCGGGTCATTTTTTCCCATGGACGTGACAACATACAATGGATCACCCGGGCTCGTTTAACCGCGCTGGAAAATGCTTATCTATCTCTGGATGGGGATCTATCGCCCCCCGAACATGAAATGTCACATATAGTTCTGAAGATCCCCGAGGCAGAATCCTTTTTTTCCCATGTCGAAACTGTCTATAAAAAAGAAGGCCGGAGCTTCATCATGCCTCCCGCCTCTCTCAAGGGGATGAAAGATGTCACGTTGTTTGTTGGGCTTCAGCCTGAGCGTCGTTTTCAGGGGGGTCCCTTGCCCTTTGAGATGAGACTATCAGCAGGCGCAAACGATAAACTACGTGGAAATATACTTCTTTACCACAATGATCTTACCTTAAGAGGGACAGCGCAGGGCGATGAAGAGACCATTCAGGATCTCGCCACATGGATACAACTATCCCCCCAAAAAGTCGGATCCGATTTTTTACGTCTGGATCAAGATTTAAAAGGATGGATGTCACCTTCTGATTAAGGGTAGGCACAAGAATCAAAGGCGACTTTCACAAAGGAGCGAGACCCTTCTTCGATCGTAAAGCGGTATTCCCGATTTCCGGCGACAACGGAATGTCGTATCGGTAAATTAGATTCTTTGACTTCTGATTTTTGGTCATGTGAAAATGTTATTTTAACTTTCTGTGCCGGATCAAACCACGCTTCGGGTTCCCCTTTTGCATTTCTGGCGGACGTTCCGGTTCCTGTAATCACAATCGCGCCGTCGGCAACACTCACGGTACTATCGCCGCCTTTATAGGCAGGAGTTGTGACCACAAACCGTTTAATTTCAGGTTCCGTACATCCAGTGGGGGGACGCGCCGATTTAATAAAAAAAGATAGACGTTGAGGGTCCATCCCTTGATCCAGTTGCTCACGGACAATTTTGATTAAGTCTTGAACAGGACCTTCCGGGATGGCCGCGTTATATTCCTGTTTGATCTGTTCATATCGTGTATTGGCAACCTGAGCTTCGGCTCTTAGCTCCGTTACGGTATCCTGAAGCAACGTATTTTGGGTCGTCAGTGTTTTGAGTTGTTCGGTCAGGTTGATGACATTCCCCGCACCAAATTGGCGTCCCATCCAAAAGCCAACGGCCGCCGAAAACAGAATAACAATCACCATCGACATCGCGTTCGTCATTTTTTGACGATTGCGAGCACGATATCGATAGGATGGGTTATAATCGTTCAGTGACATGGGGTTAATTTCATTAAATATTGCTATATTTTCTACAATTCTAATATCGTCAGCACAAGGTATATATAATCTTAGTTTGTAACAGTACGCGGAGTCACAGTGGTCGTGGATAAATTCGTATCGTTATCATCTGATGTGTTAGAACTATCATCATCGCCGCCCACGCTAAAGCCTGATGTTTCAAATTCACCCAGATTTTTAAGGCCAATACGAAACATAATTTCCGTGCCGCTATCCCCCGATGAATCACGGGTGAGCGTGCGTGTTCCGGTCACGGAAAATGTCATACACTGACCCAGATAATCTATGCCATAGAATGCTTCGCGCAGGCCTTCATCTTCACCTAGATCATAACGGGCACCACTCCGTAAAGCCCAGTTTTCAGAAATCCTGAGTTGTGCGCTGGAATATATTTGCTCCCGGGATTCGGCAATGTCAGAGCCCAAAAGAGAATCCGCAAAGAAATACTGATTATACAAGGATAAGGGCCCCAAATTGAGCAATGATCCCAATTCATGACGGCGTGATTTTAATTCTTCACTATCCACCTGGAAACGATAATCCAAATCCAAATAGTCACCGATAGAACTGGTGATCATCCCCACATAATCTGATTCACGTTCAGATAATCCAGATCCTTCGGGAAACGATGTCACCCGGTCTTCAAAACGCCGACTTTGTCCCAGAAAAATTTCACCGCGATAGCCTTCATACCCAAATAATCCGGTACGAAGACCATAGGTCACCCGGCTTTGGTCTTCGATCCGGTCATAGCCGGGAAAGCGGTTAGAATTGAAAATTTTCAGTGAGTCCAGATACACATCCCGGCTGTCTTCGTTGGGAATACGTCCCGTTTCATTGACATCTGATGCCAACGTGACAGCGACCAGTGGTTCTACCGTCCATTGAAGGGAATCAAAACGGTTCACCAAAGGATAAGACGTCATGATATTACCTTGCATAAACCCGCGCGCTTGGGCACCGGAATCACTCGATGCCGATCCGGGCACCGTGATATCCCGGTCTTCAATTTGGTATAGATCGGCGCGGGAGAGAATATCCGCCACTGTCACCAGACCAAAACCGGTGGTGAATTTACGTTCCCACCCGCCTTGAACACTGGTGCGTGCGATGTCCTGACCACTCCCGTCACGATATAAACCTAATGCCGATAATTCAGCATTCCATCTCCCGCCCAGCGTGGCATTCGGCGTACCCACGAAACTCGCTTTGACTTCTGGCACGACATGGGGTTGATCCAGATTTCGTTGACTGATGCGTAAATCCTGAAACGATAAGGCACGGACGACCCCATAATTCCGCCCCTCAAACCGTTCGGCATAGAGTTCATTTTCCAGCACGTCATCGCTACTGATATCGTACTGGTTTAAATATTGTTCATCTGATGTCACTTGAACCCGTGCCCCGGAACGCCATGTATCCGACATGTCCCATCTGGCTTCGCCAAACAAATGACCCCGCACATCTTCGCTCACATCTTCGTCTCGATTCCCGACTTGATCGATACGGGTGGAATAAGTTGAACTCCCGGCCACCTTGAGATTAGCTTTATCAAAACGTTGACGATATTCCCCCAAGAGAACGGGGGCTTCTTCGGTCATGGCCATGAGGCCGATGGTGGCATCCTTATCGGGGGCGATGTCCCAGTAATATTCCTGTGCGTACCGCGCCCCCAATTGATCATCCATCCCGAAGCTGGGGGTTAAAAAACCGCTTTTGCGCTTCACCGTGCCATCGGGGTGCGAAAAATAAGGGGTATAGGCCACCGGAACCCCCAGAATTTCAAGCCGGGCATTTTTATATGAAATGGTTTTATCAACTTCGTCATGCGTGACATCTTGCGCCACCAGTTGCCACAGCGGATCTGCAGATGGATCTGCTTTGCAGGGCTCGCACGGGGTATAGGTCGCCTGACGCAGAACCATATATTCACCCGCGACGCGGTCTCCCTGAAGGGCGGTAAAGCGTGATCCGTCCACCAATAATCCGCGTAGTCCCTGAACAACCCCGCGTTTCATACTGTCATTTAATTGAACGCTATCGCCAAAATACGTATCCCCCGTGGTTTCATTCAGCACCACATTGCCCATGGCCATCACGGAGTCTGCGCCCAGATTGTAAATAATTTTATCAGCCTTGAGGATGCGGCCATTTTGAATGAGTTCCACATTACCCGTTGCCGTCACGATGCGCCCGGTTTCATCATAGGCCACATCATCCGCGGCAAAATCGACAGGAGATTTTTCACCTTGATCCGGAAACAGCGGGAGAGAATTGCTCACCGGCAACTCCGGCGTTTGTGCCCACGCAGAGTGAGCGCCCGATAAACCCGCGCCAAGGCAAAGCGCGATCAGGAGACCGAGTGAATTTCTGTGTATAAGTATGTGGATAATAAAAACTCTCCTAGGCAGGAACCTGTATAACTCAAAACGATTCTTTGACATTATCGGGCTATTCGTCAAGCTGTAATGACGATTTATAATACATAATTCTTGGATTGGGGTGATAGATGAAGCCGCACAGGTCTCGTCTGATAAGCTCTCTGCCAAGTCGCCTATAAGCCGGGTTCTGTCCCCGCCGTTTAACGGGCGGTGTACCGTCATTCATCTGGGAGATATGTTGCCATATCCCTCGAGCAACCTACCCGGGCGGCGGCGCGGAAACATCGCCCTGTGCCACCCCTATTTGGTCTTGCTTCGGATGGGGTTTGCCCTGCCGTCCGTGTTACCACGTGCGCGGTGCGCTCTTACCGCACCTTTTCACCTTTTCCTGAAAATGCACGCATCTTCAGGTAGTTTGTTTTCTGTGGCACTTTCCATCAATACCTTGCGGCACTGTCCGGGCGTTACCCGGCATCCTGCTTCCGTGAAGCCCGGACTTTCCTCTGATAAAATATCAGCGACGATCCAACGACTTGGCAGAGAGCCCGTGTCTTACCATGTCCCTTGCGGGGACGTCAAATGACCCGCCAAAAGCGCATAAAGCCGCGCCCGGGTTAAAGATGTTTCCGTGCCGGGCGTATAACCAGGGGTAAATATTTCAGGGACAAAGCGGCGTTGGAAGGCCATCAGACGTTCGGCATATTTTACCCGGGGATCATACCCATAGTCACACAGGGCACGCGGGATATTCATCCCCATCGATAACACCGTGTCTTCATCCGCCACATCCGGCCAAACCGCCACGCCTTCACGTGCCAATCGCTCCCATGGAAATAACTCCCCCGGGTCTTGTTTTCGCGCCGGGGCGATATCCGAATGACCTAATACATCTTCAGGGTCTATATCATACCGCGGCATAATATCCCGGCATAGATCAATCACCGCCGATATTTGAATGTCGGGGAATGGGCGATAGCCAAATTCATGTCCCGGGTTGACGATTTCAATCCCGATGGAATGAGCATTCAACCCCGTTACCCCGCGCCAGAAAGATTGCCCGGCATGCCAAGCACGATCTTCTTCGCTCACGTGGCAATAAATTTCACCGCGTTCATCCACGGTATAATGTGCACTGACCTGAGAGGCGGGATCAGTCAACCGGTCCAGCGCTTGCTTCGCGTTAGTCATACCGGTGTAATGCAAAATGATATATTGTGGTTTTTGACCCTGACGGGAGTTGTAATTCGGTGACGGCAGATCAATCATCTGCGCCCTCGCGCACCCACGCAAGCAAGGCCAAGCCCACCACCCAGAACAGGACAATCGACATCATACCGGCCTGCTGGGTACCGAAAGCCTGTGTCGCCAGCCCATATGCCACGGGCCCCATAAAGGCGATTGATTTCCCCGTAAACGCATAAAGCCCATAGGTCTGAGTGATCATGCCATGCGGTGCCAGACGCCCCGCCAGCGTGCGCGAAGCCGCCTGAACGGGACCAATAAAAAATCCCATGCCAAAGGCCAGCATCGTAAACATAGATTGATCATGCACAAACAGCACCGATACCCCGAACGCAATCAATCCCATCAATGAGATCATAATGGTTGGCTTTGATCCTAGGTAATCATCCAGCCAGCCAAAGACAAACGCACCCAACCCGGAAAAAACATTCAGGCCAATGGCAAAGATCAGAATTTCCGCAAAATCCATCCCATATTGTCCCGCGGCATATACACCGCCAATGGCAAATAACGTGACCAGACCATCCCGATAGATGGCACTGGCCACCAAAAACAGGGCGATATTCTTATGAGATTTAATATCGCGGAGCATGTGCCAAATTTGCGTGGCACCTGTTTTAAACGCCTTGGCAAAAGGAAGCGGGGCATGTTCCATATCCCGCGTAAACCACAACAGCGGGAGCATGAAGATCAAGAACCACAGAGCCGTCATCGGACCCGTAGCACGCAGATTGGCAGAGTCAGCCCCGGAAATAGGCAAGAAGGGTTCTACATCCCCAAACCCCACCAGCCCAAAAAGCGCCAAGGCCAGCGCGCACAAGCCCCCGATATATCCCGCCGCCCATCCCCATCCGGAAATACGCCCCATCAGATGCGACGGGGCAATATGTGCCAGCATGGCATTGTAAAAAACCTGTGCCAGTTCAAACCCGATATTCGCCAGAATGACCAGCGTCAGTACAAACATAATGTTGGCGAACGAAGAATGTGGCTGGGCAAACCACAAAAGCGATGTGGCCACAATACACAGCCACGACAAACAAAAAATCCATGTCTTGCGATGTCCGGAATGATCCGCCACCGCGCCCATCAGCGGCGCCAGAAGCGCAATAAACAATCCCGACAGACCGATGGCATAACTCCAGAGGACGGCACCATAGGTTTCATCCCCCACAATACCGCGGGTAAAAAACACACTGAAGACAAAGGTGATAATGACCGTTGAAAAGGCCGAATTCGCCCAGTCATACAGGCACCAGCTCGTGATGGATCGTTTGCTGTGATGGGGAGACAATTTTTCAGGGACGGAATCAGTCATGCCCGTTATTTTAGTCAAAAAACCGTTATATGTCATGGAGATAACGGATTATACACCCGCGCTAGTAACAAAAACCTATCAGCGGACGAATATAGTTTTATAACAACCCCTGAATAACTGGCAAACAAAGGCAGATATCATGAAATTTTCTATCATCGGCATGACCGCCTTGATCGCGCTGACCGTGGGTCTATATTTTTTATACAGTGCCACCTCTAATGCCAAGGATACCATGAGCCCGACCCTTCAAAATACACCGCCCGATAATTTACCCCGTGCCGTGTTTGCGGCCGGATGTTTTTGGTGTGTGGAATCTGAATTCAGACGGTTGAACGGGGTTGTCTTTACGCAAGTCGGCTATGCAGGCGGCAGTCTGCCGAACCCCACCTATGATAATTACAGCAAGCCCGGAAAAGACGGCACCATCCATGCCGAGATCACGGAAATTTATTATGATCCCAAGATCATTTCTTACCGTGATCTGGTAGATCATCTGTTACGGCGGGCGCATGACCCCACCCAGTTAAACCGTCAGGGGCCGGACGTGGGGCCGCAATATCGGTCAGCCATCTTTTACGCCAATGAGCAGGAAAAATCAGATGCACAAGCCGCTATCAAGGCCGCCACGGACGAAAAAATCTGGAAAGACCCGATCGTCACGACTCTGGAGCCGTTAACACAGGTCTGGGTCGCCGAGGATTATCATCAGCAATATTATGAGAAATTTGAAGAAAAACGCGGTATTCCTCATATCAACATGTCGATCATGCGCCGCAAATGGGCGAGCGAAGAATAAAGCCTTCGCCGCCTGCCCCTTGATTTCTTTGCATTCACGCCCCAATTCCATTACAAAAGGGGCATTATGACGAACCTTTCTTATACTGCTGATGTGGCGCGTGATACCGCGTCTGTGTATGCCTTGCTGAAGGATCAATACACGGCCGATCATTGGGAAACGCTGGCACCGTATATCGCGGAGATTAACCGTTTAAAGCACGAGAAAAACGCCGTGATTCTGGCGCATAATTACATGACGCCGGATATTTTTCATGGCATCGCCGATATTGTGGGGGACTCTCTCGCCCTCGCCCGTGAGGCCGCCAAAACTACGGGGGATATCATCGTTCAGTGCGGCGTTCATTTCATGGCCGAAACATCCAAAGTATTATGCATGGATAAAAAAGTGCTACTTCCGGATCTGAAGGCTGGATGTTCTCTGGCCGAAAGCATTACGGCCAATGATGTGCGTTTGCTCCGTGAGCGCTATCCCGGCGTGCCGATTGTCACGTATGTCAATACATCGGCTGAGGTCAAGGCCGAGAGCGATGTATGCTGTACATCTGGTAATGCCGTCAAAATCGTCAATGCGTTGGATGCTGATGAAGTTCTCATGATCCCGGATCAATATCTGGCGCAGTATGTTCAGACGAAAACAAAAAAGAAAATTCATTACTGGGCCGGAAGCTGTATGGTACACGAACGCTTTACCGCCAATGACATCACGCGGTTCCGCGCACAATATCCGGGCGTGCAGGTTTTGGCGCATCCGGAATGTCCACCCGAAGTTTTAACGGCCTCTGATTATACGGGATCTACTCAGCAGATGATCGAACATCTGGAAACACATAAACCAGCCAAAGTGGTGCTCATCACCGAATGTTCGATGAGTGATAACGTTGCCGCCACCACGCCGAGCACAGAATTTGTGCGTTCCTGTCAGTTATGCCCACACATGAAACGCATTACGCTCCCCAAGATTTTGGAATGCTTGCGCCATGAAACACCAGAAATCTTGGTTGACCCAGCGATTGCCGTTCGCGCCCGGGTGGCGGTTGAGCGTATGCTGGAGTTGAGCAAATAATCATGGCTGAATCATCCCTTCATCCGCTTGTCATTGAACCCATCGTCAAAGCCGCCTTGTTAGAAGACTTAGGACATCGCGGCGATATCACCACCGAAAGCATTATTCCTCCCACGCAAAAAGCCAAGGCCGTTATGCGTGCCCGTAAAGGCGGGATCATTTCCGGGATTGATCCGGCCATGATGGCATTTAAGCTCACAGATCCATCTCTCACGATCACGGCTGTTGCCGAAGGCAGTCTAGCGGAATCAGGACAGACTCTGATGACCATCGAAGGCTCTGCCAGAGCCATTTTAATGGCTGAGCGCGTCGCTCTTAATCTTGTTCAGCGGCTTTCCGGGATTGCCACCCTCACCCATAGCATGGTTGTGGCCGTCAAAGGCACGCCGGCAAAAATTTGCTGTACACGAAAAACAACGCCCAATTTGCGGGTTCTTGAAAAACGCGCGGTGCGCTCTGGCGGGGGGATCAATCATCGCTTTGGTTTGGATGATGGCGTTTTAATTAAAGATAATCATATCGCCGTGGCCGGCAGCATTCGGGATGCGGTGGAGCGTGTTCGCCGGCGCATCGGGCATATGGTTCGAATTGAAGTTGAAGTGGACACGTTAGATCAACTCACCGAAGTCTTAAGCTTAGGGGTTGATGCTGTTTTACTCGATAACATGGACATTCCAACCTTGAAAAAAGCGATCACCCTCGTCAAGGGATCCTGTCAAACCGAAGCTTCAGGGAATATCAATGCCGATACCGTTCGCGCGGTTGCGGAAACAGGGGTTGATTTAATTTCCGTGGGTGCCTTAACCCATTCGCCCCGTTCGCTAGATATTGGCCTTGATATCGATGTATAAATACCGGCCACATTAATGGTAAAAAACGTCTTAATTTTTTAATCATCGCCTTAAAAATTTAATCGTGCGTTTACTCTTTTTTTCTATTCCATTTACTTTCTAGCAAAAGAAAATCAGGTATCATTAAGAACAGGGTTTCATTCGAACGAGGGGGTCAAAAGAATGCGTTTTTTCAAGCTGGCACTCGCCGCAATGATGTTCCTGCCGGCCGAGGCATTGGCGAATGACCGCATCACCCCGGTCGCCCTTCAAAAGTTTCTAGATGAAACAACAGCTTTGACACATCAAACCAGCACTCTGACAGATCAAGATATTTCTTCTTATCTCACCAAACATTTGAGTGATACAGGCCGATTTGCCAGCTCTGTTCTATATGAAGTTCCGGGTCATCCCCCGACACCCAAGGATATCTTGCTAAATAAGGAGCAATTCATTTCTAATGTGATTTCGGGCAGAAAACAAATGAGGGATTATACCTCTAGCGTTAAGTTATATGCCCATAGTATCCGGCCAGATGGTCAATCAGCCGACATTGAAACCATCACCAATGAGCGGGGACAGATGCCCGTGAGCCCAACAGATTTTATGCCTTTCGAAGGCACGACTGTATGTAAGCAAAAGTTGTATATGGTTCAAGGAGAGCTGATTCTATCACAAGCCGACTGCGAATCCCGCATTGGATTTATTGAATAAAGCCCTATCAAATATATAAAAAGATAATATGCACAATGGCAATCAGGTAATATCCGCCGAGTTGATAGGCGGTATCAATCGCCACCGCTTCGAACGGGTATCCAGTGTAAAGCGCGCCCATCAAGGCCGGTGGCATCGCAAAAGCCACCCACAACAAGCACGACAAAGCAAAATAACCCGCGGCCGTATTAATACCCAAAAACTGTGCCAGAAATGAGAAGAAGCAGGCCGTCAGCACCCACAAAAAAAAGGACGCGACGAAAGGAAGCGGGCTAGTGTCCATATCTTCGCGCTTTTTACCCCGTACGGCCAGCCAGCGCGCGCCCATAATTTTTGGATGGTACCAAAGAATTCCTAGCAAAAATGCCACAATACCCGACGCAAAAAATGCAAAGAAATTGATCTCAAGATTAAGCATAGTTCCCCCTTGTTCATAAAACAGGTTATGTTTGACGCTCTACCATTAATTTCTTGATCTCAGCGATGGATTTTGCCGGATTTAAATCTTTCGGGCAGGCATTGGTACAATTCATGATCGTGTGACAACGATATAGTTTGAACGCATCGTCCAGTTGATCTAAACGCTCGCCCGTGGCTTCGTCCCGCGTATCCGTAATCCATCGCCACGCATTCAAAAGAATAGCTGGCCCCAAAAACTTGTCCGGGTTCCACCAATAGCTAGGGCAGGATGTCGAACAACAAAAACATAAAATACACCCTGAAGGGCCTTTACCATCCGTTCCGTTCAAGCGGTCAGCATCTTCGGGGCTTTGCAGGCGTTCGCGTGTGGGCGCAGGCGTTTCCGTTTTCATCCACGGTTCAACCGAGGCATATTGGGCATAAGCATGGTTTAAATCCGGCACCAGATCCTTGACCACCGGCATATGCGGCAAAGGTGTAATTTTGACATCGCCGGAAACTTCGGCAATCGGTTTCAGACAGGCCAGCGTATTACGGCCATCAATATTCATCGCACAGGAACCGCAAATACCTTCTCGGCAGGAACGGCGGAACGTCAGGGTTGAATCAATATCATTCTTAATGTGAATAATGGCATCCAGCACCATCGGTCCACATTGATCCAGATCAATAGTGAATTCATCCAGACGCGGATTTTGTTTATCTTCGGGGTCGTAACGATACACCTTGAAGGTTTTTTTACGCTTCGCCCCCTTGGCGGCATCCACCTTTCGGCCAGGCTTGATTTTAGAGTTTTTAGGAAGGGTAAATTCGGCCATTTTTTTCTCTCGTGACGATTACAGGATACCGTTAAAAGACATGGGTGTGAAGGGGGCGTTTTTCAAGTTTCGTCTGGGCTGGGCTTCATCAGATCCCGCATGGTTTTGGCATCATGCTGGGCGATATAGTAATCCCGGGCTTCATCCGGGGTTAAATGAAGTTTCTGCGCTTGGTGAAAATCCTGGGTTGGGATGTCAGGAAGCACCCCCGCATTGGCCATTTCACCAAAATTCAACGGCATCAAAAAATTCTCATGGGTCATGCCAATCGGACGCCAATCATTCGGGTTTCCGGATTTGATATGTTCCGGGCTTTTGGGGATATAGTCCTTACTGGGGGCTTTTTGTTTGGCACCCCCGCTTGACGACGCCTCCTCTTTGGCAAGTGCCATAACCCGGATATGGGCATCGTAATGATGGCCATCGGGTGATAATTCTATCAATTCTACCACTAGCGAGGGAAAGGTCAGTAAAATATCCGCGCACTGAAGAATTGCCGAGCGTAAGGCTTCTTGCTCGGTGGCACCCTTACCGCAAAAAAACAAACATTGGGTCATGACCTCACTTTTCCATGCCCTGCAAATAGAGTTTTTTAATACACCCGTGCCTTGGGCGGAACGGCCTCAACATCTGTGGTCAAGGTTGTCAAAATGACAGGCCGATCGCCCATGCGAACGTTTCCGGCGTCATCCACCCAGCACGTTGAGTGTTTGAGCCATTTGGTATCATCACGTTCCTTGAAATCTTCGCGGGCGTGCGCGCCACGGGATTCAGTCCGGTTGGCGGCAGAATGCAGTGTCGCCACCGCCTGCCCCAGCAAATTATCAAGTTCCAGCGTTTCCACCAGATCGGTATTGAAGATCATGGAACGATCCGTAATCCCCAGATCAGACCGCGCAGAATAAGATTGATCAATCAGTTTCACGCCTTCGGCCAGCGTTTCCCCGGTGCGGAACACAGCCGCGTCCTTTTGCATGGTGTCTTGCATATCCGCACGCAATTTCGAAGGACGCAGATCCCCTTTCGCGTGACGATAATGATCAAGGCGTGCCACTGCCTGATCGCCCGCAGTCTTCAGTGTTTTATGCGGCGCGCCGGGATAAACAGTTTCCGCCGCCCGAATGGCCGCCGCTCGCCCAAACACCACCAGATCCAGCAGGGAGTTTGACCCTAAACGATTAGCCCCATGAACAGACACACATGCCGCTTCACCAATGGCCATCAGGCCGGGAACAATGCGGTTAGGGTCTTGTGCTGTGGGGTTAATCACTTCGGTTCTAAAATTGGTCGGGATACCGCCCATATTGTAATGCACGGTCGGCAATACAGGGATTGGTTCCTTGGTGACATCAACGCCTGCGAAAATGCGAGCACTTTCGGCGATACCCGGCAAACGTTGATGAATGATTTTCGGGTCCAGGTGCATCAAGTTCAAATGGATATGGTCTTTTTTAGGACCAACCCCACGCCCTTCGCGTATTTCGATCGTCATCGAACGCGACACCACATCGCGCGAGGCCAGATCCTTGGCGCTCGGCGCATACCGTTCCATGAAACGCTCGCCTTCAGCGTTCGTCAGATATCCCCCTTCACCCCGCACGCCTTCGGTGATCAAACACCCCGCACCATATATACCTGTGGGATGGAATTGAACGAATTCCATATCCTGAAGCGGTAAGCCCGCCCGAAGCACCATCCCCCCGCCATCCCCCGTGCACGTGTGCGCGGACGTGCAGGAAAAATAGGCGCGGCCATATCCGCCCGTCGCCAGTATGGTTTGATGAGCTCGAAAACGATGCAAGGTGCCGTCATCCAGATTCCACGCCATCACCCCGCGGCAGGCACCTTCGTCATCCATGATCAGATCAAGGGCAAAATATTCAATGAAAAACTCAGCCTTGTGCTTGAGAGCCTGTTGATAGAGCGTGTGCAAAATAGCATGTCCCGTGCGATCTGCCGCCGCGCAGGTGCGTTGTGCCGTGCCCTTGCCGTAATGGGTGGTCATGCCGCCAAAGGCGCGTTGATAAATTTTCCCTTCGGCGGTGCGCGAAAACGGCACCCCGTAATGTTCCAGTTCAATCACGGCGGGGATGGCTTCGCGGCACATATATTCAATGGCGTCCTGATCCCCCAGCCAATCCGATCCCTTGATCGTGTCATAAAAATGAAACCGCCAGTCATCTTCACCCATATTGGCCAGCGCGGCCGATATGCCCCCTTGCGCCGCGACGGTATGCGAGCGTGTCGGGAATACCTTGGAGATTAACGCGGTTCGAAGTCCTTTTTCCGCACAACCAAACCCCGCCCGAAGACCTGCGCCCCCCGCACCCACCACGACAACATCATATTCATGGTCAACAATTTTATAGCTTGAGGTCATGGCTACCGTTTCTGTTTCGGGTTAAATACTGTTTAACTTCATAGATCGTTCCAAGCGCGGCATAGGTATTGAGGACAGCAAATCCCCCAACAGTTATCCAGTTCAAGGCCTCTGGTTGTTCCATGGCTATTTTAGCAGATTGTGTCAAAAGATAAGGAAAGACTCCAAATGTTAGAACAGCCCCTTTAAAGATATTTTTTAACCCATCAGAAGAACATGTCATGACAAAGCCACCTTAAGAGTAGAGAAAATACAGGCCACGCCAAGCGCAATGAAAAACAGTTTCGCCCCAATAATTTTGGTCAGCTTGAGGCATTTGCAAGAAATGTAATCTTCATAAATCACCTGAAGCCCCAGCGTCGCGTGATAAAATATCGATACAATAAGCAAAATCATCAAACCGGCATGAAGCGGATGCGACAGCCATGTGGTGAACTCAAGATAATTTGCCCCAGCCAGTTTCATCACGGAATATATCAACCAGATCACGAGCGGAATATTTGCCAGAGCTGTGATGCGTTGATTCATCCAGTGCGGAACGCCGCTATGCCCCCCGCCCAAACCTTTGGCGCGTTTCATAGGCGTTAAAATACGATGATCCGTCATAATAAATCCTATCTATATATTAAAACGCAATACCATGTGGCGGCCGTCAGGCCGATCGACCCCAGAATGATAACCCATCCAGACACCATCGCCCCGGTATGGGAAATTAGACGCCCTGTATCCATTAGCATATGCCGAATGCCTGACAGCAGATGATAATAAAGTGCCGCCGACCAGCCGAACATGATGATGCGCCCGATATCCGTCATAAAAAGATCCATGACGTAGTTATACCAAACCTCGCCCATGGCCGCGGCAATTAATAAAGCCGTGATTAAGAGCGTACCCGCGGCAAGAATAACCCCCGTGATCCGGTGGGTTATCGACAACCGTGCCGATAACGGGAGATTATATATCTGGAGATGGGGAGATAGCGGACGATCAGGATTCGTGTTCATAGGCGTTAATATAGTCCGAACCCGACATTTTTCAAAAGAAAAATACCCAAAGAATTCAAATGCATGAATATAATTATCTGGTCAGGAAGCGGGCTTGAAGGTGAGCGCCGCCCCGTTCAGGCAATATCGTTTTCCTGTTTGCGGGGGGCCATCGCGAAACACATGCCCCAGATGCCCCCCGCACCGGGCACAGTGCACTTCCGTGCGCGGGACAATCAATTTGAAATCCGTCGAGGTGCCCACGGCCGCCGGGTCGATTGGGGCATAAAAAGAAGGCCAGCCTGTGCCGCTTTCGAATTTGGTTTTGGACGAAAATACCGGCGCATCACATCCCGCACAATGATACACACCGTTACGTTTTTCATGATTTAATGAAGACGATCCGGCACGTTCCGTTCCATGTTCCCGCAGAATTCGATACGCTTCGGGTGAAAGACGCTTCTTCCATTCTTCATCAGACAAGACAAAGGGAAAGGACGTTTTTTTATCTTTAATCACATTTGACGTGATCCATTTTTCGGCGCGTGCCAAATCGGGGGCGAGCAGAGCCACCCCGCCCAGAACACCCCCCGCCAATACGATACGCCGGTTTCTATTTATTGTCTTTTTCATTTAGATCATCAGGACAACGGGTTACGCCGCGGCCTTCATATAATCTTTCACCAGAACTTCGGCGATTTGAACAGCATTCAAGGCCGCGCCTTTGCGCAAATTATCCGATACACACCAGAAATTCAGGCCGTGTTCCACCGTATCATCTCGCCGCACACGCGAGATATATACATCATCCTCACCTGCGATTTCTGCTGGGGTAACAAACCCCATATCAGAATCAAGATCAATGACCGTGACACCCGGGGCATGTTTCCACGCTTTCATCGCGTCTTTGGGGGAGATGGGTTTTTCAAATTCAACATTCACCATTTCGGAATGGCCGATAAAAACTGGCACCCGCACGCAATTCGCGCAGACCTTAATCATCGGATCCAGAATTTTCTGGGTCTCCACGGTCATTTTCCACTCTTCCTTGGTACGGTCATCGTCCATGAATTTATCAATCTGAGGGATGATATTAAAGGCGATCTGTTTGGAGAATGTTTCTTTTTCAACATCATCATTCATGAAGAACTTACGAGATTGATTGAATAATTCGTCCATGCCTGATTTCCCGGCACCGGAAACGGATTGATAGGTCGAGACCACCACCCGTTTGATTGTGGCCAGATCATGAAGCGGTTTTAATGCCACGACCATTTGAATGGTCGAACAATTCGGGTTGGCAATAATGTTTTTCTTGGTATGCCAGGATATGTCCTGGGGGTTCACCTCGGGCACGACCAGCGGGACATCCGGATCCATACGAAAATGGGATGTGTTGTCGATCACCACCGCGCCTGCGGCGGCGGCTTTGGGGGAGAATTCGGCCGATACTTTGGCACCCGGTGACGATAAGACAATGTCCACCCCTTTGAAGTCAAACTTGGCGAGATCCTGTACCTTCAGGTTATCATCCCCAAACGATACTTCCCGTCCAACCGAACGTTCAGATGCCAGCGCGATCACATCGCTCACCGGAAACTGGCGATCATGTACAATCGTCAACATTTCATGGCCAACATTTCCTGTCGCCCCCACTACCGCAATTTTGTATCCCATGTATTTTCTCCTGATGTCTCATTTTTTATCACGAAGTCTCTTGAAAATCTAAGTAAAAAGACTTCGCTCTCCCCCGGGCTTCGTGATAAAAATAAGGGCAATGTCTATGGTGATCCCCCCCTATGATGATATTCCGATCGGCGTTTGTGTCATCAAGCGGGATCGGCAGGATTTGGATGTCTTATACGCCAACCCGGCCTTAAGATCGGCCTTGGGCACCGCTACATTCAAAACGCTAGAAGAATTATGGCCGGGGACAGAAATGGGGGATCTCGCCAAAAGATTGCGCGCGCCCGTACCACCCCGAACAGCCACCCTGCCCTACACGCATCCCGGCACAGATGTAAAACGCTGGGCGTTACTGAATATTGATGAAACAACCCATAACGGACAAGACACCCTAACCTTATGGGCAACCGATATCTCTGCCAGTAAAGAGGCCGAAAGCCGGCTCGAAGAAGCTGTCGCCTCTGCCGATGCCGCCGTACATCAAAAATCAAATTTTTTGGCCACCATGAGCCATGAAATCAGAACCCCTATGCAGTCTGTCTATGGTTTGCTGGAATTGATTGAGGCCGCCAAACCCCCAGCCGATATCCTAACCATGGCGCGCACGGCCAAGGGATCAGCCAGTGGTCTTTTGGAAATTCTGGATGATATTCTGGATTTTGCCAAAATGGATGCCGACCAGATGGAATTGGACTTATTCGAAGTGCCCGTGCGAACACTCGCACGCGGGATTATCGAAGCCCTTGCCGTCAAGGTACATGGTAAAAAAGTTGATCTGAAAGATGATATTGCGCCGGATGTGCCCTTCGTGATTGTGGGCGACCCCAAGCGTCTGCGCCAAATCATTATGAATTTGATGGGTAACGCCATGAAATTCACATCTGAGGGGTCTGTGACCATCCGGATCACACGGGATATCAAGACGATTCCCCTGCCTAAATCCGGGGTGGGATTACGCTTTGAAATTATCGATACCGGACTGGGCATGAGCCCCGAAGTGGCCGGACGCTTATTTCAGCCCTTCGTTCAGGCCGATAATTCTACCGCCCGAAAGTTTGGCGGCACTGGATTGGGGTTATCGATTTGTAAAAAACTGGTGGAGAAAATGGGGGGACAGATTGGCGTCCTGAGTGAAGCCGGGATCGGCTCCACCTTCTGGTTTGAAATTCCCACACAGGAAGTGGATATTAATGCTCAGGTTCTCAACATGCCTGTGCTGGATGGAATATCTGTTATTTCGGTGGAAGACCACCCGCAAGGCGCCAAGGAAATTGTCAAATCGCTTCGGTCAATGGGTGCCACCATTGAGAGTGTTCCCACTTACGGCGAGGCTCTTGATCTGATTAAACGCCGCCCGTTTGATGTGGCGGTCATTGATCAGGGTTTGCCAGATGGGCTGGGCCTGGATCTTATTCGCGAAGTCATGGAAATTCGTCCTTTCATGGGGCTCATCATGTATACGGTGCGCGACGACAAAGGGCTTCAGCATTCGCTTCAATCCATGGGTGTGACCTATCTCACCAAGCCCGCAAGCCGGGTGGGGTTGGGCGAAGCCGTTCAGGATGCTGCCACCAAAGCCCATAAAATCGAAATTTCGGGCCCTACAAAATTGGTCATTGCCGAAGATACGGCGGCGGTGCGTGATGTCTTATCCCGGCAATTAAAAACATTGGGCGTAGAGGCCACCTTTGTTGAAAATGGCCTTCAGGCACTTGAGGCCGTGCGAAGCGGTGCGTACGGCATTTTATTTACCGATCTGCATATGCCAGAGATGGACGGATACGGGCTGGTTAAAAAGATACGCGAAGATGATGAATTGCTGGGACGGCATTTTCCCATTATCGCGTTGACGGCCGATGTCCAGATGTCACAGCGGCAAGTTTATATGTTTCATGGGTTTGATGAATGCCTGCTGAAACCCGTATCGCTGGGGCACTTCCGACGGCTTCTGGTTCGCTGGGGACTGTTGAAAGAACAGGCCATGCCCCCTGCCCCGGCTTCGCCGGTCTTGCCGGACACGTCGCAGATGGGCTCTATTGATCACGAAGCGATCATCGCCCAGATGGGGGGCTTTGATGAGAACACCCTTGAAATGTTACAGATGTTCATTGAGATGACGGAGCCATTAATCCAAAAACTTCAGGATGCCGCCCAACATAACCACCAACATGACCTCAAGGAAATCGCCCATAGCCTGAAAGGTGCGGCGCGATCCGCCTGTGCGAATATTTTGGGTAACTTAGCCGCGCAACTTCAAGATGACGCCGAAGCTGGAAAAGGAACGAAAGAACAGGTCGCCAAGATCGGGTCGGCGTTTCAGGCCGTCAAAGAAGATATTAAAAAACTGACCGCATAAACCCGTTATGGGCAAGTTGCCTCGTCCCCGTCCGTGTCGCCGTTATACACATTCGATGGCTTGGCGATAATCCAGACCCGAAAACAGGTATTTCCAGACGGACATTGAGGGGCACCGGTGGATAGCAAATTCTTAGCCCCACCCGAAGCCACCGAGGCATCAATCACATCCGCCTCACATTCTGAGAATTGTTCATCCAGTTTTGTGAGCGCGGTTTGAATGAATGCATCCGTTTTATCGGTGGCGGAATAAAAGAAGACACCGTCAATAGTATTAGAATAAATCCATTCGCCGAACAAATCAGGTGCCGGTGGTAAAAACTTACCTGATGCCCCGGAAAAAATATCGGCATGGTTATTACTGGAACCACCCGGATTGCCGGGACAGCGAATATTGCGAACCTGATCGTTGGCGTCCGGTGAGGCCAGATAGGTACTGGAGGGGTTGGCCGGATACGGAAAGTTTGTTTTTCCTACATAACCTGTTTCACCGCTGGGGTAATTCAGAACACATTCCTGTACCGAGGAGCGAATGGTGTTCACCTGAGAATTCAGATCAGCCACCGTCTGAAAGGTATTCTGGGACGAGGCCTGCTGGCTGGATGGTTCCATGAACGTTACTGTCAGCGCGGCCAAAAGGGCAATCGCAATCAGGATATAAACCAGCGCACTTCCGGTTTCTGCGTGATGTCTCATGATGTTAATCCTGTTTAAAAAAACAGACGACCCAGTGTGGAGGATATAACACCGGGTCGCCTGACATATAATTAACCTAATTTAGCGTTCAAGAATGACCGCGTAGAAGACAAAACTTCCACCAGAAATCGTGCTATCCCAGAAACAACCAGAGGGTTTGCCCGTAAAGGCGTTGTTAGTCCCTGTAATGTCCTGACGATCGTTCACTGGGAATGTTTCAACCACGATATGAGAGTCGGTCAAATCAGCATCTGTCGTGGCGTTGAAATCAGGAATACCCGGATAGGTGGGTGTGCCAGAAACAATGTTGCCCAATTCTTCGTTCACTTTTTTACAAATAGGCTGGGTTACGCCCACTAAGAAAGCAATCAGTTCATTCCCGCCAGCGCCGGCTTGACCCACTTCCGGCACTTCGAAGTTACCATTATACGCCCAGTTTGCGGCGGCGTTACTAGACATGGCATCCGGAGAGGCCTGCTGATACACCGCACCACCCCCATCCGGATGAAATACAAGAAATTGTGCAGACTGAGAACCGAAGCCCGAAGGAGCATCAAATCCGATATCGTCAATATCTGCGCCATTCAGGATCATACGCACAACCGCTGTCCGAAGAGCCGTAGGATATTGTGTTAACGAGGCAGAGTTCAGCAAGCTGGTTTCGCGCTCCGTCGATCCTGCACCGGAACGCGTTGATTGTGTCACCGCATAAGATAGCGCGGCAAATAAGGCCACGGCAATCAAAATCAAGAAGAGGACGTTACCGCTCTCTCTTTGATATGTGTATGTATTCGTCATAGTTTTCCTCCGAGGTTAAACTTTAAAAAAATATACGCGTATTTAAATATTAAAACATCCCCTTATCCTGGGCTTTCCACAGAGACCTTATTCACCCTTAAGACAGCCCCCAGTTTTTGGTTATTATCGCATTCACGCCCGACGCATAATTTATCCAGAGTCACACGCCACCCGACACCCCCATTTTGCACATGTCCCACGGCTTCGCGGAATTGACCAAAACTGGCGGTGGAGTTCGAGGTAATGGTGATGGATGACTCACTTTGGGTAATGTCCAGATTTTTGTATATTTCTTTGAGTTCTTTTGAAAAATTTGCAACCTCGGCTGAATCAACCGCCACATCCTTGATCACCGGTACGGTCGGCTTCAACGCTTGCGTTTCCTTGAGCTTGGCACGCAGTTCCGTCATTTGCTTGACTTGTATGGTTGTAAACAGCCCCAGCGCCCCCGCCATTGCCCACGCAATACCCGCGGCCAGCAAAACCGTTTGACCGGCATTGTGTGGCAATTTTTCCAAAAAGGCATTGAGATCCCCCGACAATTTGGGGTCGGCCAATTTTTTTAGAAAAGTTAAGTCGAGTGACTTAAGATCCACGTGTGAGCCCTTAGATGAAATGATAACCTTATAGAAATTTTATCCGTATTTGGATTAAAAGCCAATTAAGATTTTGTTTTGATTAATAAAAGATTACTTCTTACCCCGAATACGCGCCCGCCCGTCTTTTTCCGGTTGGGGGACGACCTCGACAGGCACGCCGCCGATACTGTTGGTATAGGCTTGAGGCACCAGAGCTTCCCATTTTAATTCCGAACCATTTACTTCATATTTTACTAATGTTCCCCCGAGGGGCATCAACTGATCCAAGAGCTCTTGAACCCGAACCATATGGCGGATGGTATCACTTTGAAGAGCGTTGTAAGCCTGTAGGGTCAACTGGCTGGCGGCTTCGTCAGTCTGACGCTTCACGGTTTCCAGATCCCGCCGCATCGTGTTCGTAAAGATGAACTGAAAAACCAGAAAGGCAAAAATCAAAAGATTGGCACCTATCCCGACCAGCAAAAGCATGCGCGCCGTAGCACGAGATAACAATTCTGTATTAAGGGCTCGGTTTTTCCAACGCACAGGCTCTGCCATATCCGGGTTGATGGTCACAAAATTCGCGTCCATACTTTGGATACGGGGGAGAAGCGTTCGCGCCGCACCAATAAAAACTTGCATCCGCGCAGTATCCGGATCCCAGCGCAAGGCAGAGGCAATCCCCTCTTGTTCATACAAATAAACCGTTTCCTTGTCCCAGAACTCGCTATTGCCCGGCAGCGCAGAGGCCAGAGGACACCAGCTATCCGGATCAGAGGCAAAAGACGAGGATGGCGTTGCCAGAAACCAGCACCGACCTTCATCAATACTGTAAACATAGTGGACTTTTTCCGTGCCGCAGGCCTGTGAAGCGGCATTCCACACCGCTTCTTCTTCAGTACCCGCAATATAAGGGACGGCACCGCCAATGAGTTCCTGAGGCAGATATGGGTGTAAATTAGACTTGAAAGCCTGAGCTTCGCCCGCCAGTTTTTCGGCCACGCCGGGCCCACGTCTGGCGATACCTCCGGTTTGCTTGAGGGTATCAGAGGGCTTGCCTTTGTCTGAAAACGGCGATTTTTTGTCAGTAATCGCCATATTACAACGCCCCGCCCATTAAACCGCCCATCATACTGTCCATGCTCATATTCATGACCGTCAGCGCAAAGATTGCGCTCCCAAAAGCGATAACCAGATACACACCCGTCAAGGCGAACGCCAACCAGACAATGAGCGAGTGTTTCGTTTTAGCAGATTGCGCCCGCATTTCGGCAATCGTCTCCATGATGGTAGCAACTTGTCCTAGATCAGACAAGGTGGCTAATTCCATTCGTTCATTATGCTTAAGCGGTTCCCGGTCAAGAGCTGCCCCCAAAGTAATCCCGCGCTCCAGATCGCTGTTCGTATTTAGCCAATATTCCGTCACTTCCGGGAAAGTCGTGGCCTCAGAAGCCTGTTTCAAAGCCACGTTGATCGGTACCAGCCCTTTCAGCATCCGGCAACAGGCCAGCATGGAATCAGCAAAGCCCAAATCCCGCAGATACGCCCCTATCAACGGAATGCTTCTAACAATCCGTGCCGTTGGCCAGTCTTTTTTACCCCTATTCATAAAAAAGGAGATAATCGTCCAGATCATGAACGCCCCCATCGCAAACGCCGAATAGATCAGAATATCCCAGGTTAGTTCAAGATTACCGACAACCACTTCAAATTTAGCCTTTTCGACAGGGTCTGTCGGGGCGTTACCTTTAAACCAGCCCAGCACCATGTCCTTACCAAAGAACAGTGATTGCACGATTGTAATCACGTCAAACCCCAGCCAGCCCATGGTTCCCATGATCGCCCGGGTGTTTTTCTTTTTCTGCGTGATGGAATGTATGGCATGGGGAATACCTTCTTCCAATTTATTGGCTTTCTCGCTAGCCGATAAAATCGCAAGCGTTCCAGCATCAAAAACCTGCAATGATTTCAGGGCATCAATAACACCTAGCCCCCGCGCCAGTGCCTCGCGGGCAGGCGCCAAAATATTCTGGCGCATGGGATTGGTTTCTGCCTGAATAATTTTCCACATGGCCACACCCGGAGATGTGGATGTGGAACGAAACTGAATACCGCGCAATAATTGAACCTGCCACCACCCGGAGCGCGCCAAAAGCCGTTCGAGGGGCGACCTATCATGCGGGCGGATGGATAAAGGAAACCCCCCTTTTTTAAACACAGCATGACGGACATCTTCCTGGGTCGGAAGATAAAACGATTCGATTTTCTTCTTGGGGCCCGAGGTCGTATCATAGGCCACTTCAGCAATCCATTGTTGCATGGGTTAGACCTTCGTTATGATTCCATATAAGACAGCGCAGATTTAGGATCCACAAGACCGCTGAGCACCAGATCAATCAAACCTTCTTTTCGGGTATGCACAATGACGCCTTCTTCGTGCGCCATCTTGTGAACATTATCCAGCAAGGCTTCGTAAATGGCATTACGTTGACCAGGCCCCAGCGTAATCAAGATCGCATCCAGCAGCAACGTTCTGCCGGTAATGCCGGTACGGTTGCACAAATCGCACCCGGCACTGTTATGTGTTCTGATTTTTTCTTCCCCGCTGAAACCAAATTCCGCTAATTCTTCTGGCTTCAAAAAATCTCCGGCTATTGTGTGATGCGCACATCCCTGACACAGCGTTCTCACAAGACGTTGGTTCAAAATCGCCCGAACCTGTTGAGATAATGTAAAGGTTGAAGATCTCTCCCGCGCGACGGGCATGAGGGATCGCAATCGCTCAAATGTTTGAAGAGCTGTATCCGCGTGAACAGTTGAAATCACGGTATGACCTGATTCAGCCGCTCGAAGTGATGTTTCCACTGTATCGGCATCCCGCATTTCCCCGATGATGATATAGTCAGGATCATGACGCATCGCGGCGCGGATCAGGTCGGGAAACTCCCCGCCCTTCATACCTGGGCGAACCTGCCATTGGGTAGCATACCGAAGTTCATATTCGATCGGGTCTTCGATGGATAAAACATGTTTGCGGCGGCGGTCAATTTGCTGAACGCAGGCATATAGTGTTGTTGTTTTACCAGAACCTGTGGGACCTGAGAGCAAAATCAACCCCCCGCCGCCTTTGATTTCCGGTGCCAGAAGACTGGCTAGATGGTCAGCTACATCCGGATGTCGGCGGAATAATTCATCGAATCCTTTTAAGGCCGCGCGGTCAAGCAAACGCAAGGTGAGTTTTTCACCATCCTGACCTTGAGGGCCTGCGGCCACCCGGACGTCAATCGAACGTCCCTGCCACATAAATCCAAACCGCCCGTCTTTGGGGGTCACCCGATCCCCGAAGTTCAATCCCGCATCGCGTTTTAGCAAGGTGGTCAAACGTGCCATGGCTTCAGATGGGAGCAAATGCATCGGGATCAAATCACCATCAATCCGGTATTTGATCCAGTTGGGAGAGTCAGCAATAGAATCCTGCACCAAATGAATATCGGATGCACGCATTTGCAGGGCTTCGGCCAGCATGTCCCGTTGGAACTGGTTTAAAAGAAGTCCGTTATCGGTATCTCCTAACCATAGCGAAAGTGTTTTTTCACAGCGATCCGCCGAAAGATCGTGAACGGATCTTAGGGTCTCGAGCAATTCGCCGCGATCCCACATTTCGACCATGATTTTGTCGATGCGAAAACGGCTTCGAAGAACAGCCGATTTAAGGGTCTCAAGCTGACGATCGTTGAGATCATTGAGCGAGGCAATCTTTAAAATGCCATCTGCCAGACCAATTAAGTGAATACCTATCGGAAGCCATGTTTGAACCGGAAGAACGGAGCGCAACTGGTCACCTGTTGCGCGGTCTCTCACCCCTTCTTCACCCTGTTCGGATTCTGATACCGCGCCTGCCATATCGAGCAATTGTTCCGTCGAACGGGAAACACCTTGTTCTAAAAACAGGGTTCGTTCGCGCTTGACCATGTCAAGATAACGTTCTCTCCCCTCGGCCTGGCGGGATTGACGACGATCTGATTTACGGCGATCTACGCCTGTAGGTGACTTACCCTGCATACGGCGACGATCACGCCCACCGCGCTTTTCTTCCATAACCGCGAAGGTACGATCAAACTCGCTTAACGGGTCTTGCGGGGGCGTTGGATCTGTCATGTCACCCATCAATTAATTGGTTGTTGTACCGCCTGTAACAGGGGCGGCAGAATTCTCTCCCCCTGAAGTACTACTCGTACCACTTGATTGTGACCCAGATTGGTTAACAGAAGATGAAGACCCCGTCAGCGACCGATCAAACAGCATCAGCACTTTCTGGCCTTCATGGGTAAATTCAATGGCACTTTGGCGCATGACAACTGTCCAAAGAACCCCGCCTATCACGGTTTCATCCCCATCAAAGACCACGCGGCTTCCGCCCGGTCCCGAAATCACCGCACGGCCGGGGCCTTTCGAGGTGATTGTATAAGGATCCAGAATACCATCAACATCCACCACCTTGCGGGCAGACGTCTGTTTTGATTTGGAAGACTTACTATCCGAAGATACAGAATCTCCGTCATCACCTACATCAGCCGAAGACAAAGCCGGGATCGTCCGCAGAATGGCATTGCCGTCCGCCCCCAGCAACATGGACTTACTGTCTTTATTGACTGTTTCGGTGGCGGTGCCGCGCACCGGGATCACAAGCACACCCCGTGCCCCATCATGAAAGACCTGCACATCATCAACAATTGCGCCTTCACGGGATGGTTGCCACGTCAAGGTCAAAGGACAGGCGGCAATGGGATCTAAAACCGTGCCGGGCTTACACCCGCCGCCGGCCACTTCGACGCCGTTTTCTTTATTCGCCAGTTTTGTGCCCTTGATGGTCAACGGAGAGTCCCCGACATTGACCAAAGACACGGTAATCGAGGCCGTTGAATCAACCGTAGCCCCGAAATCAACTGTATCAAGAGAAGACACCAGAAGCCCGCGCCCCGGCACGGCTTCGGGGTAAATTTCAGCCGCCACCGAAGCGGCAGGTTCGTAGCTTCCCTTTAACGGCACACTCGCAATGCCCGTCGGCCCGGAATGACGTACCAGCAAGGTTCCTGTCGCGGGGCCTTTCTGGCTAGGTGCCCACGTGATACTGGCCAAACAGGCCTGACCTGTTTCCAGTTTCGTGCAGTCGGATTCCATGCTGAAACCCGATTGGGACACGGATTGAACGACCACCTCGGAAATATCAATCGACCCTGAGGTGGTATTACGCAGGATCACCGATTTAACCTGCTGACTGCTGGCATTCAATGTTCCAAAATCTATTTCGGCCGGGATGGTTTCAATATCACTAATGAGTTCCTGAACGCCTTCAGAGCTTTCAATATCGCCTGTCACCGTGGCCGTCAATAACTTAGAGCGCCCGTCATGTTTGACCAGCATTTCAATGCGGTACTTGCCGGGGCGAAGCCCTTTGACGTTAATCGCGACAGCACAGACAGACGCCGGTGCCAGACCTTCCAGCGCACATTGGTTTTCTCCCACGCTGGCTGATACGTTCGAGGAAGGGTATAAGCTAATCTCCGTCAGGTTTAGCGGTTTGATATCGTCATTTCGAAACAAGACCACCACTTGGGAGGCAGATCCAAGAGCCACCGCCCCGCCATCAACCTTAGGTTCAACCGCCACCACATCCCCGGCCTTGCCACCGCCAGCACCCGGATCATCAAAACCTTGGGCACGCGCAGAATCTGCAACGCAGACATAGATTAGAGCCAAAGCCGTCAGTAACGATATCGCTGGGTAAAAACGCATCAGTTTTGATACTCCGTTGTGTCATACAGCGAAGGAGTATTTCTCCCGCTGGCTCCATACGTAGAGTACCCGGAAGAAGATGAAGACCCACTTAACCCTGAACCTAAACCAGAAGACCCATCACCCGAAATATCATAGATCTCAACAGCATCAGACGTAGCCGGAGTCTCTGATGTCCCTAGCGAAGGCAATGGCGCACGAGACAGACGGCTTGCGTAGGATGTTACCGGGGCGTTTGACCCGGCATATGCTCGTGATGAAATTTTAGGCCGCTCGCTCCGGTATGTGCGCTCAGCACTCGAGGGAACAGTCACTTGTTCTTGAACAACAGGTGCAGGCTCGGGAATCTGAATATCTTGAACAGATGCTGGCGCCACAGAGGTGCGCACGTCAGAGGACAACGGCACATAAGACGACCGCATATTGTTGTCACCCGCGCGAGAAACAGGCAACGGAGACGGCACAGCCGTTTCCTGAGGAGCATAAACCGGTTGTGGTTGCGGCGCGGGCATCGGCGCAGGCGCCACAGGTGGCAGGACGGCTTGGGTTTCAACCATGGGCATCGGCGCCGAAACCGGTTCAACCATCGGCGCGGGTGCGGGTACAGGCGCACTTAACATGGGCGCTTGAGAGACCATATTATGCACTTTGGTCTTGTGCGCGTGGGCATGTGCCACCTCTGGGGTTGAATACACGACCACCCGGGGACGAAGCAAGAAAACCAGTTCAAGGTTTTCTGTTTCGGCGGTACGGCTATCAGGCAGGACAGGTTCCATCAAACCGGGGCCGCGGCTGTTGAATTTATCATTTTCCTGAACCAACCCGGCAATCAAGATAGAATCACCCGGGCGCACGCGCACTTGCGTGGTGAGTTCACGCTGGCTGGTCTGGGGGAGCTGAATAGATGTACTTGTCCCGCCTGCCCCGCCATCCGAGAAGGTAAAGTCATCAATACTGAGTACGTTCGTGAGATCAATATTGATATTGGCATAGACCGTGGATTTATCCCATGAGCTGTCGATCGACAGGGTAAAGCCTGAATCAACAGAATCTGTGGTAGCGGACGTGGTGGATTGAGAGTCAGTCAATGTTGTCGAAATCTGGGACACGTAGTTTTGTGTATCGGCCACCCGTAATTCAGCCGACGAACCCGATAAAACCGTAATCTGAGGTTGAGAGATCGTTTTGACCGCCCCAAATTGTGAAAGGAATTCGATCAGATCCGTGGGTGTTGCCCCAATCGCCCGAGTTGTCGGAAGACCGATACTCACTGGGTTGGTAAAATCATTGGCCACACTTCCGGCCAAGGAAATACTGGCGTTGAATTTATCAAAGGAATCGATCAAATCCCAATCAATCCCGGTCGAGTTTCCGGCATTCAGCGAGACTTCCCAGATATAGGTTTCAAACACAATCATGGCCGTATTGGCACGAAGACGCTGAAAGTAGCGCGACGCCAGTTCAGCCGAACGTGCCGTTGCTGTGTACACAATAGTACGGGTCGACGGATCAACAATCGGGGTGCCCCCGTTGTTCCCCAATATCGCCCCGAGACCCGTGGCGATATCATTCATGAACGCCGTCGGCGTTTCACCCTGACCGATGGGCGGCATGGTGACACTGAAGGTCTGCGTATCTTTGACCGTAATGGTGCCCCGTTCATAAGCGCAATATAAGTTCGCCAGAGAACAGACGCGCTGAACGACATCCCCCAATTCGCCTTTGAGGTTCGCCACGGTAATCGTGCGGCTTAATCCTTCCTCGGATTCAAAGGCGATGGAAATATCATATTCCGCCAGAATAAGTTGAAGTGCGCCGCCCAGCGTTTCCCCGCGCAGTTCAAAAGGCCCCACCTGTTCATTCGGGAATTGATCTCCGCCCAACGTTTCCGGCAAAAGAATATCTTCACCCAGCGGCAAATAGAGCACGCTATCCGGGCGTTCATTGGTAGCCGCCTTGCGTTTTTCAGCCGATACCGGCGCAGGAATATCAACATTGCGTGCCTCAGGCACATCGGCATCCGCGCACGCAAACAACATCAGCGACATCATGGCCGCTAGCACAGGTCTATAAGAAAAACGGGAAACTGTACCCATAGGTTTACGTCATCCTCTTCCGGTAGGCCTGAATCGTTTTTTCCACCGCTTTGACCAGTCTGTCTTTTTGGACAGGTTTAATCAAGACAGCGCCGACTCCCCATGTTCGGGCATTATCCAGCAAATCGGGATTATTGTCACCCGTTACCAGAATAACGGGGGTGTCCATATCCTTACCCCGGATGGCTTTGATAAACCCGAAACCATCCATGGGTTCCATCCGCACATCAACGATACACAGATCAAATTCTGTTTCCTGAACCGCCTTTAACGCGGCGTTTCCTTCTGACGCTTCGGTCACAATCGCCCCCAGTGCCTGAAGATAACGCACGATCTGCATGCGCACAAAATCATTGTCTTCAACCACCAGTATGTGCGTGTTTTCCATCGTGAGTGCGGTATTCATAGTCATAAAAAAGAAGTGCCGAACGGCTGTGAGTTAAAAAAATACAGTAATCATTATGGCTTGGCAATCCCGCAATTTCCCGTAAAATATTGATCTGACTTATTTTCATCCACATCTAAAATGCACCTTACGGAAAACATGTTCCTCGATCTTGCCGCCTGCACGTGTCTGATCCTTGCGGGTTTGTTGCTGGTGATTTTATCGGTGATCGATTTACGGGTGCGCTTGCTCCCCAATATATATGTTCTACCGTTCGCACTTCTAGGCGTTGTCTTTCATCTCACGACATCGTTTGATTTACTATCGTCTCCCCATGACATGGTCATCGGGGGGATCACCGGATTTATGATTCTGTTTTTACTGCGCTTGGCCGGTAACCATTATTACGGTCAGGATACGCTGGGTCTAGGGGATGTTAAGCTCATGGGCGCAGGCGGCCTCTGGCTGGGTGTTGAAGGCATTTTGATAGCTCTGACGCTGGGGGCGATGGCAGGTGTTATCCATGGCCTTTCCTATGCGATATATTCAAAGGCCGTTCGCAAAGCACCCCTTCGTCTTTCCCATCTCTCTATTCCCGCAGGCCCTGGCTTTGCGCTCGGGATTGCGGGGGTGGGTATATGGTATTTTCATCCCATCGTGATACGTGTGTTTCATGACGTCTTCTCTTCATAACATACGCGTGCTGGATCTCTCGCGCGTGCTGGCGGGGCCTGTCTGCACCCAAATTCTGGGGGATTTGGGGGCTGAAATCATCAAGATCGAGCGACCCGGCCAAGGAGATGATACACGACAATGGGGGCCGCCGTTTTTAAAAGACTCACGCGGCAACGACACGCAAGAAAGCGCGTACTATCTATCCTGCAACCGAAATAAAAAATCCGTTACCGTCGATATATCCACCCCAGAGGGGCAAAAGATCATCCGTGATCTCATGGCTGTATCTGATGTTGTGATTGAAAATTATAAGGTCGGAAGCCTTGAAAAATACGGATTGGGGTATGAACAGGTCAAAGCCGATTTTCCCAGATTAATTTATGCCGCCATTTCCGGGTTTGGACAGAACGGGCCGCTATCGTCAGAACCGGGATATGATTTCATGATACAGGCCATGGGGGGATTAATGGCCAGTACCGGTGAACCCCACGACACCCCTATGAAATCTGGCGTCGCCATCAGCGATATCATGACCGGATTATATACAGCGATTGGTATTCTGGCCGCCTTGAACCACCGGAACACGACCGGACAGGGACAAATGGTGGATGTGGCCTTGTTGGATGTCACTTTGGCCAGCATGACCAACCTCGCGCAATATTATCTCACCTCGGGTGCCCCGGCTCCGCGTCAGGGTAATGCACACGCCACCATCGTGCCATATCAAAGCTTTGAGACATCAGACTCTCATATTGTGATTGCCGTCGGAAATGACAGGCAATTTCAACATCTCTGTCAGGCCTTAAATCATCCGGCATGGGCGCAAGACCCCCGTTTTGCCGATAATAAATCCCGCGTCATGCACCGCGATGTCTTGATTCCCCTTTTGTCAGATGTCTTGAAAACACGCCCCACCGATGAATGGGTGCGCATGTTTCAGGATGTGGATGTTCCGGCCAGTGCCATCAACCGGATTGATGAGGTGTTCGCCCTGCCGCAGATTGTAGCGCGCGAGATGAAAATATCCCTGCCCCACCCTCAAACCGATCATCCTATAGATTTGGTCGGCAGTCCCTTAAAACTCTCTGAAACGCCGGTCAGCTATCGTCACCCCCCGCCGACCTTGGGCGCAGATACACACAGCGTTCTGGAACGTCTTCTAGGCATGAAATCAGGGGATATCACGGCGTTAAAAAACAAAGGGATCGTGTAACCCCTTGCGCCCGGGGTAAAGCCGGGTTTATATGCCATTTATGCAGTCTTCTCCTCAAAAAGTGAATCGCCGCCTGTTTACACAAAAACACCTGATCGGTATCGAGGATTTATCGGTCGATGAAATCAACATCATTTTGGATCTAGCTGATTATTACGCTGACCATTTGGATGAGAGGGAATTCAAGCCGGATATCTTACGCGGGGCGATTATCCTGACCCTTTTCTTCGAAGATTCAACGCGAACGCGCACGTCATTTGAAATGGCCGCTAAACGTTTGGGGGCGGATGTGGTGAATATGGATGTGCGGACATCGTCGGTGAATAAAGGAGAGAGTCTTTTAGACACCATACAAACCCTGCATGCGATGTTACGGCCGGATGCCATTATTCTTCGGCATAATGAATTCGGTGCCCCCAAATTTGTATCCACCTTGGTGGACTGCCCCGTGATCAACGCGGGCGATAGCTGGCACGAACACCCCACGCAGGCTTTGCTTGATGCGCTCACGCTTCGTCGGCGTTTTAAGAAAATCGATGGTTTGACCATCGCCATATGCGGCGACGTGGCGCATTCCCGTGTGGCCACGTCTAACATGATCTTGCTGACGCGCTTGGGCGCGCAGGTGCATGTGGTCGCACCTGAAGCCTTATTACCCCAAAAATTCCCGGTGCCGGGCATCCGGACATTTGGCAACATGAAAGACGGACTGGCCGGATGCGATGTGGTCATGATGCTTCGAAATCAGACGGAACGGATGCAAGCCGGATTGGTCAAATCCGACTCTGATTTTTTTCGGGAATTTGGCTTAACGTATGAAAAACTGGCTTTTGCCAAACCGGGTGCCCTTGTCATGCACCCCGGCCCGATGAACCGTGAGGTTGAAATTGCTGGCGATGTCGCCGATGACCCGGCACGCAGTCTGATTTTGGAACAGGTACGCAACGGCGTCCCAACCCGTATGGCCGTGATGGATATCCTGTTAAAAAAATGATGGATTTTATCGTATCGGCACTGGGGGGATATATTCTGGGATCAATCCCATTTGGGTTGGTGCTGTGCTTTATGTTTGGATATGGCGATATCCGCGCCATCGGTTCTGGCAATATTGGCGCCACGAATGTTCTTCGGACAGGTAATAAATTATTGGCATTGGCCACCTTAATACTCGATAGCGGCAAAGGGGCGGCGGCGGTGCTGATCGCCCATTATTTTTTTGGCGGTGAATCAGCGATTATCGCGGGGTTTTTGGCCTTGATCGGACATCTCTATCCGGTATGGCTTAAATTCAAGGGGGGAAAAGGCGTTGCAACCACGCTGGGGACACTTCTTGCCCTTGCGCCTTACGTGGGTTTGGTCGCGTGCGCTATATGGCTTGGGATGGCGGCTGTGTTCCGATATTCCTCGCTGGCGGCCTTAACGGCGGTGATCGCCACGCCAATCATCGCCCATCTTTTGTATCAAGATGCAAACCTCTCCGGATTATGCGCGGCCATTTCAGTCCTGATCTGGATCAAGCACCGCGCCAATATCAAACGGCTGATGGCCGGGGAAGAACCCAAAATAGGCCAGAAAAAATGACCCTGTTCCCCCAGAAGACATATACGGAACATACGCCGTCTTGTTTATCTGATGCGGAAAAATTGAACTGGATTCGATTGATCCGCACCGAAAATGTCGGCCCGGTAACGTTCTATCAATTGCTTTCTCGCTTTGGGTCTGCTGGGGAGGCACTGAATGCTTTGCCCTCGCTCTCACGCAAGGGCGGACGTCAAAAAAATTTAACGCCTGCCCCGATGGATGCATGCGAACAGGAATGGGAAACGCTCAAAAAGGCCGGGGGCGATTTTATCTTCGCCAGCGAAGCTGATTATCCGATCCCGCTGGGTGCGTGTGAGGATGCGCCCCCTGTCCTCTCTCTCTTGGGGCACCGACGTTACCTACGGGGGAATTGCATTGGAATGGTCGGGGCACGTAATGCGTCGCTCAATGGGCGAAAGCTCGCGGAGAAACTGGCGCGCGAACTGGGACAGTCCGGACAAGTGGTGGTCTCAGGCCTGGCGCGCGGCATTGATACCGCCGTGCATCAGGGTGCGTTGATGACCGGCACTATTGCCGTTGTCGCAGGCGGTATTGATGTGATTTATCCGCCTGAAAATGCCACTTTATATGCCCAGATCAAGGAAATGGGCGCGATTGTCGCCGAAAGCCCATGGGGTATGGAACCGCTGGCGCGGCACTTTCCCCGTCGAAACCGCATTATTTCGGGGTTATCATCCGGGGTCGTGGTGGTCGAAGCCACGTTGAAATCAGGATCGTTAATCACCGCACGTACCGCCGCCGAACAAGGGCGCGATGTGTATGCCGTGCCCGGTTCTCCCCTCGACCCTAGAGCCGAAGGTCCCAACAAACTTCTTCAGGATGGTGCCATTCTGGTCACCAGCGCACAGGATATTTTAAAAAATATCACCAGTTTTTCCGGCCATGGCCTGAGCGAACCCAAGACCTTTGCCTGGATCAACAAAGACCCCGATCCTCTGCCGGATCTACCCAATCTGCCAGATCTTGACGAGGATACGGCAAGGGCTCGCCTGCTTGAGAATTTATCGCAAATCCCCCTTGGAGTTGACGAATTGCTCCGCACATGTCATGTCAGCATACCGGTGCTTCAGTCCCTTTTGTTGGAACTGGAGCTGGCCGGACGGATACAACGCCTTCCGGGCAACCGGGTCGTATTAGTATCTTAGGCATTGATATAAAAAGGATTTTTAACTTTTGACCGCGCATAATCTTGTCATCGTTGAATCGCCCGCCAAGGCCAAAACGATCCACAAATATCTGGGCGCCGACTTTGAGGTCATCGCGTCCTATGGCCATGTCCGCGACCTCGTGGGTAAAGAAGGGTCGGTTCAGCCAGACCAAGATTTTGCCATGACATGGGCACTGGGGGATCGCGCTGGCAAAGCCGTGAGCGATATCAAGCGTGCCGTTAAAAAAGCCGATACCATTTATCTGGCGTCTGACCCGGACAGGGAAGGAGAGGCCATTTCCTGGCATATCAAGGAAATCCTGACAGATGCCAACTTGCTGGCCGGAAAACATCTGCGCCGGGTCACGTTTAATGAAATTACCAAAAACGCCGTCAAGAATGCCTTTGACCATGCCCGTGATCTGGACGGTGATTTAATCGATGCCTACATGGCACGGCGGGCACTGGATTATCTGGTCGGGTTTAACATTTCACCCGTGCTGTGGCGTAAACTGCCGGGGTCACGTTCTGCGGGACGGGTTCAGTCTGTCGCGCTTCGGTTAATTTGCGAGCGCGAACTGGAGATTGAAAAATTCCGTGCGCAGGAATATTGGAGCATTGAAGCCCTGCTTCATACCAAGGATGGCGCGCCTTTTACCGCGCGTCTGACGACGCTAGCGGGTAATAAGCTGGATAAGCTGGATATCGGTTCCGCCGATGCCGCGCATCAGGCCGCGACACGAATTAAATCAAAATCCCTGCGCATTCAAAAAATTGAAAAGAAACAAACACGCCGCAACCCTTACCCGCCTTTCATTACCTCATCCCTGCAGATGGAAGCCTCACGCAAACTGGGATATTCCGCCGCACAGACCATGCGTCTGGCGCAACAACTCTATGAATCAGGTCTCATCACCTATATGCGTACGGACGGCACCAACCTGTCGATGGATGCCGTCCTTCAGGCACGGGACGTGATTCAAAAAGATTACGGCGCGAAATATTTACCTGACTCCCCGCGCCTCTATAAATCCAAGGCCAAAAACGCCCAAGAAGCGCACGAAGCCATTCGCCCTACGGATCTGACGCGGGCGCAGGCCGGTGACGATGACGGTCAGCGGCGGTTATATGATTTGATCTGGAAACGCACTATGGCCTCACAGATGGAAAGTGCTGTGATGGATCAAGTGGCCGCTGATATTTCAGACGGCACCGATGATGTGGTCTTGCGTGCGACCGGTTCGGTCGTGACATTTGATGGATTTCTGACACTTTATCACGAAGACCGGGATGATGATGACGGGGTGGATGAACAGGATAGACGCCTGCCCCCGCTCTCGGAACAGGATCCGGCAAAATTGATGGATGTACGTGAAAACCAACATTTCACCCAGCCGCCGCCCCGTTATTCCGAAGCCTCGCTGGTGAAAAAGCTTGAAGAACTTGGTATTGGCAGACCCTCAACCTATGCCTCTATCCTTCAGGTTCTGCGTGACCGGAAATATGTCACGATGGAATCAAAACGCTTTATCCCGGAAGACCGGGGGCGTTTGGTCACCAGTTTCCTCACCAGTTTTTTCAAAAAATATGTTGATTATGATTTCACGGCCAATCTGGAAGAAGAACTGGATGCTATCGCTTCCGGACATGTCGCGTGGAAAGAAGCGTTAAAACAGTTCTGGATTGATTTTTCCAAATCGGTGGAAGACGCCAAAAAACTGACGATCACCAATGTGATTGATCATTTGAACGAAGAATTGGGCATCCATTTTTTCCCGCCCAAGGATGACGGGTCAAACCCGCGTCAATGTCCGGCGTGTACGCCCGGCATCCTCTCTCTTAAGCTGGGGAAATTCGGCGCCTTTATCGGATGTTCGGCCTATCCGGATTGCCGCTTCACCCGCCCCTTGATCCTGTCGGAAGAAGACGCCGAGGGCGGTGAAGGGGATAAGGGCGCGGCGCTGGCCAACGAACCTAAAATGCTGGGCACAGATCCTGCCACAGGACGAAGTGTTTCCCTGCGCCGTGGACCTTATGGGCCTTATGTACAAATCGATACCCCCGCTGATTCCAAAGATAAAAACGACAAACCCAAACGGCAGGGCGTACCCAAGGGAACGCCGCTAGATGATGTCACCCTTGAATCCGCCCTCAAACTTCTGGCTCTGCCGCGTGATGTGGGAACACATCCAGAAAGTGGAAAAATGATTCAGGCCGGGATCGGACGGTTTGGACCCTATCTGAAACATGATGGAAAGTTTAAATCAATTCCTAAGGATGATGATGTATTAATTATCGGCATGAACCGCGCCGTTGAATTATTGGCGCAACCAACCAAGCCCAATTGGCGCACCAAGAAAAAAGAAGAGCTAGCCGCCAAGAAAGCCGAAGAAAAAGCCGCCAAAGCCAACGCCAAAAAATCTGCGCCGAAAAAGAAAAAAACGGCTGTTAAGAAAACAACGGCTAAGAAGAAATAACCTGATCCCAAAGACGAGAGACATGCGCCGGATCAACCCGCGATGATATCGCGCGCGCCCGATCTCCCAAATTTTTGGCCTGCACCGGGTTTTCAAGTAACGAGCGCAACACCGTTGAGAGAAATTCAGAATCTTCTACAGGCACAATCCGGCCATTTTGCTCATCTGCTATCAATCCCCCATCGGCACCCTCACTCACCACACAAGGCAGACCCAAAATCATGGCTTCGGCCAATGCATTGGGGAAACCTTCATAGCGCGAAGGCAGAACAAAAATGTCGGCCTTGGATAAAACGGGAAACGGATGTTGAGATACCCCCGCAAACAGGACACGCTCTGGATAACGGCACATCGCCTGAAGCCTGTCTTTTTCCGCACCCTCGCCGATGATCATCAAATCTATATCCGGAAAGTCAGGGGCGATCAGGTCAAACGCCCTAATCAAGATATCATGCCCTTTTTCAAAACTGAGACGTCCAAGCGACGCGATAAATCGCCGCTCAGGCACGGGGATATCGCTGTGCCCCGTGATATTTGGGATAGGCACAGGGTTTGGAATCACCCGTGTTTTATGCGGCATGTTAAAATAATCTGCCGCTGTTTGTGTTTGGCAGATAATCAGGTCAGAAAGCCTGTAGGTGATATCCCGAACCAACCGCCACAGACCCGTGGGATACATGGCCGGGTTGGTGCGTTCACACGCGATGACAGGCCGGGAAAATCCATTGGCCATGACGGCGGTAAAAACCATGTCTGGCAAAAAAGCTAAAAGAATATCCGGCGCAGAATTTTTAAGTGCACGACGCAATTTTATAATGCGGCCTATATTCGCCTTGATGGCTGATATAAACCCAGCGGCTCTGCCGTGTCCGGATAAATTGATCAGGGTAACAGCAGAAGAGAGCGGGAAAAATGATGTCGCATCTGGGGTATCAAATGTAAAAATCGTGACGCGATGACCCTGCTGAACCCATCCTGATGACAATTCGGACACAACGCGTTGGGCGCCGCCCGCCCCCATATCCGAAATCACCAGACCGATATGACGAGACATAAAATCATCCACCTGCTGATACACGTGCAGGACCATTGCCCAAACCATGATAGTCACGATACCACCGGACAAATGCAGAAATGCCTTTATCAAGGGGGGTGGATGGTTTGAACCCGACAGCATTTTCAAGCGCCGCCACATCGGCATACGTAGCATAAACATCCCCCGCCTGCATCGGCAGAAAATTGAGTGTGGCCGTTAAGCCCACTTCTTTCTCCAGAATCCGGATCATATCCATCAACATCACCGGGGAATGATTTCCAATATTATAAAGCCTGTAGGGCGCGTTACTGGTGGCGGGATCAGGGGATTGGGGTTGCCAGGCCGGGTCAGGTGTGGCTGGCTTTTCAATCAGCCGCGTGACACTTTCGATGATATCATCAACATAGGTGAAATCACGTTTCATATCGCCGTTATTATACACATCTATCGGTTTGCCTTCATAAATTGCTTTGGTAAATTTGAACATCGCCATGTCGGGGCGACCCCATGGGCCATATACGGTGAAAAACCGTAAACCCGTCACAGGTAATCCATACAGATGGGCATAGGTATGCGCCATTAATTCATTAGATTTCTTGGTAGCGGCATACAAGCTGATCGGATGATCCACATTATCACTGACGGAAAAGGGCAGTTTTTCGTTTGATCCATATACCGAAGAGGATGACGCATAGACCAGATGTTTCACCCGGTGATGTCGACAGGATTCAAGAATATTCATGAACCCATTAATGTTACTGGAGATATAGGCATGAGGATTTTCAATCGAATAGCGCACACCGGCCTGCGCCGCCAGATTGACTACCGCATCCGGCGCAACATCAGAAAAGAGTTGGTTCATCCGGTCTTTATCTTCTAGATCCATTTTCACAAAGGTGAAGTGAGGATGGGATATTAATTGCTTCAGACGGTTATCTTTCAAGGTGACGTCATAATAGGCATTAAGGTTATCAATCCCGATCACCGTCTTACCTTCATCCAACAGCCTTTTAGATAAATGAAACCCGATAAATCCGGCCGCACCTGTAACCATTATTTTCTGCATAATTCTAAATATCCCTATATAGACCTTGAGCTTTACCAAACCCCTGCCCTACAATCAATCATAAGGAAGTATTTAATCATTCATGCACCCACCCGACAAAGTTAATATTCTCAGGTTTATCTCGGAATCTCCAACCCCCTTGACCAAACGAGACATCGTGGAAGCCTTTGGCGTCAAGGGCGATGACCGGATAGAGATCAAGCGCATTCTAAAGGAACTCGAAAGCGAGGGGGCGCTCGTCAAGCTCCCGGGACAAACCTATGCTGTCCCCAGCGGACTTCCGGCGGTGAGCATTATTGAAGTCACCCATATTGATATTGATGGCGATGTGTTTGCCCGTCCGGTGGACTGGAATGAATCCTTGCTAGGGGCACCCCCGCGTATTGAGGTCACGCCCGGGGATAAAGGCCATCCAGCCTTGCGGGAGCATGACCGCGTGCTGGCCAAATTACACCGGCTATCGGATAAGAAATACGAAGCCCGCGTTATTCGGCGTCTCGATGACCCCCGCGGGCGCGTGCTGGGCGTTATTCAAAAAACCAAACGCGGATTTATTCTGGCACCGACAGATAAAAAAGCGCGGTTTGATTTTGACGTCGCACAGGAAGATTTAAACGGTGCCCGCGAAGATGATATTGCCATGGGCGAAATTCAGCCTGCCCGTGGAAGTCACAACAAAAAAGTCCGGATTACAAAAGTCATCGGACGGCGGGACGATCCCAAGGCGATTTCCCTGATCGCACTCAGCGAAGCGGGGATGCATGAAGATTTCCTGCCGCGTGTCATTGAAGAAACAAAAGGCATGAAAGTGCCCGATATCAAAGGGCGCGAAGATTTACGGCATATTCCCTTGGTCACCATTGACGGTGCTGATGCCCGGGATTTTGACGATGCTGTTTTTGCCGAAAAGACAGATGCCGGGTTTCATCTGATTGTCGCGATTGCCGACGTTTCCTATTATGTGCGCCCGGGATCTGAATTGGATAAAGAAGCGTATCGACGCGGCAATTCAACCTATTTCCCCGACCGGGTCGTGCCGATGCTTCCCGAAGCTTTATCGAATGACCTTTGCTCCCTTCGCCCCAACGAAGACCGTGCCTGCATGGCTTTTCATTTATACATCGATCCAACAGGACATCTGGAAAAATACCATATTGTGCGCGGATTAATGAAATCGGTTGCTCGCTTGACTTATGAACAGGTACAAGCCGCCAAGGATGGTGTGGTTGACGATGTCACGCGCCCGCTCATGGAACCCGTGATCCTGCCGTTATATGCGGGGTATGATATTTTAAATGCGGCACGCCTGAAACGCGGCGCGCTGGAGCTGGATTTACCTGAACGCCAGATCATCATCGATGCCCACGGCACGATGACAGGGGTTAAAAATAGACTAAGGTTTGATAGTCACAAATTAATCGAAGAATTCATGATTTTGGCCAATGTGGCCGCGGCTCAAGCGCTTGAGGCACGCCGGGCCCCCTGTGTGTACCGGGTGCATGACCGCCCTTCGATGCAGAAACTGGATAGCGCGCGGGAATTTGTGACGGCGTTTGGTTTATCTCTGCCCAAAGGAAATGTCACCCAGCCGCGCCAGATCAATCATTTGTTGGAACTCGCCAAAAAACTCCCCTACTCTCATCTCATCAGCGAGGTGATTTTACGCACACAGGCACAGGCCGTGTATGCACCGGACAATATCGGACATTTCGGCCTGGCTCTGTCTAAATATGCCCATTTCACCTCCCCCATTCGCCGTTATGCCGATTTACTCGTGCATCGATCGCTAATTGCCGCTTATGGTTTGGGACCGGGCGGTCTGACGGACGAAGAAAAGGTCAAGCTGGAAGAAAAATCCGCGCATATTTCTGAAACGGAGCGCACCAGCGCATCTGCTGAACGTTCTGCCGTAGATCGTTTTACCGCTACCTGGCTCTCTCAACGAATCGGCGCAGAGTTTTCGGCACGCATTTCAGGCGTGACCCGGTTTGGGCTTTTTATCTCACTGGATGAAAACGGCGCCGATGGGTTAATTCCCATTCGAAGTCTGCCGCAGGATTTTTATGTCCATGATGAAAAACAACATGCGTTGGTCGGGCGGAAATCCGGGCGGCTCTACCGGCTGGGGGCACAGGTTCAGGTGTATCTGCGAGAGGCCGATGGTATGACAGGATCATCCGTTTTTGCCTTGGCCAATGACGCCAGCGCGGATATACCGGGGGTCAGTTTCAAAAAAACCAACCTGAACCGACCCGACCCCCGGAAGAACGGCAAACAAGGTAAAAACCGTTTTAAATCAAAGGGAAAGAAGGGGCGTCGCCGATAAGCAATTGAAGGGATACGCCAAAGGGCGTAATTTCTTGACATTATGGGGAAAATCCGTACATTCACGGCCTGAATTCATTTGAAAGGTTTATACCATGGCGAAAAAAGGCGTTGGCATGTTGGTGCGGATGGAAAGCTCCGCCGGAACAGGTTTTCGTTACTACAAAACGAAAAGTGCCAAATCACAGGAAAAATTGAAATTGAAAAAATATGACCCTTGGGCAGATAACCCGGCCACGGGCAAAAAAGGCATGCATGTTGTCTTTGAAGAAAAGAAAATGCCGCCTTCCAAAAAGAACTAAGGCATAAAGAATTAAATTTTGGGTTCACACAAAAAGGCACCGTAAGGTGCCTTTTTTTATAGCTGTCCACTCATTAAATGGTACGCCGATCTTCAATCTGGATTTCGGCAGGGTTCAACGCCCCTTTATCTTCAAACACACAGACATTCCGGCCATGCTCCTTGGCGATATATAATTGCTTGTCGGCGCGGTCGATCACTTCTTGAACGCCGTGAGGCTGGCTGTTAATCATTGCCCCGCCGATCGATGTCGTGACACTGATGGCACCTTCCGGGGCACTGCAGGGGAATGTTTCTTCTGCGATCGATCGGCGCAAACGTTCCGCCACAATATAGGCACGCTCGACCGGAATATCCGGAAGCAATACCACAAATTCTTCGCCGCCCAAACGCGCCACCATATCAATACCCCGGATATTGCGCTTCAATCGCTCGGCAAAAATCTTGAGGATTTCATCCCCCACACCGTGTCCATAGGTATCGTTAATCTTTTTAAAGTGATCAATGTCCATCACCAAGACACCCAGGGATCTTTTATTTTCCTCGTTTTTCACCAATAATTTTTGTAAGTGCGCCTCAAGATAACGGCGATTATACAAACCTGTCAGGGAATCGATCAACGCCAGCGAGAGAGAAACTTCATAGGTCGAACGTAATCTTTCCTGAAATCTTTTGCGCCTGACTTGCGTTCTAACCCGCGCCAATAATTCATTCCGGTCAACGGGGCGCATAATATAATCATGTGCGCCAATTTCAAGGCCATGTACCACACGGGGCATATCGTCTTCGGTGGCAATCATTAAAATAGGAATAGACCGTGTCCGCTCCGATGACCGCAAATGAGAACATAATCTCAGGCCGTCTTCATTGGTTAAATTCAATGAAATCGCCATCAGATCAAAATCAACCTGAAGGATTTTAGTCATGGCCTGTGCTCCAGTTTCAACCACGATCACAACATCATTATCCACTTTCAAGGCATCAATAAACTTTTCACTATCGAAATATTGATCTTCTACAACCAGAATGCGTGCTTGTTCAGCCGGCTCCTGCATGGCGTTGGCCGCTTTTTCTACCATGCCCAGTGATGAGGCCGTGTTTTCACGGGCGCGCCATTCATCCACCGTCATCTTATAACGCACCAGTGACCGCACACGTGACATCAACGCGGTATCATTAATCGGCTTACTCAGGAAATCATCCGCGCCCACTTCGAGCCCCCGCACACGGTCAGTCGGGTCCGTCAATGCCGTGACCATCACCACCGGGATATGCGCCGTAAGGGGATTTGTTTTGATACGCCGGCAGACCTCAAACCCATCCATACCCGGCATCATAACATCCAGCAGAACAATATCCGGCGGACTAGCCTCAATCTTGATCAAGGCTTCGGGACCGTTTAAGGCTGTCACGACCTCGTAATATTCCTGCGTCAACTTGGCTTCGAGCAGTTTTACGTTCGGCAGGATATCATCGACAACAAGGACTCGGGCTGACATGGGGCTACTCGGCTTTGGCAGGGGCTAATTCGGGCGTGGGGGCGGACACAGGCGATAGATATTTTTTAACCGTATCTAGAAACTGTAAAACGGAAATTGGTTTGGAAATATAGTCTTCACAGCCCCCTTCACGTATTTTCTGTTCATCCCCCTTCATGGCAAAGGCCGTGACCGCAATCACGGGGATGGATTTAAGTTCTGGGTCATTCTTGATCCATTTGGTGACATCCAGACCTGAGACTTCGGGCAATTGGATATCCATCAAAATCAGATCCGGTTTTTTCTGGCGTGCCATATCCATGACATCCATACCATTACGGCATTGCAAGGTAGCATATCCGTGTGCTTCGAGCAGATCATGAAATAGTTTCATGTTCAGTTCGTTATCTTCGACAATCATAACCGTTTTGGTAATCAGTGTATCAGATGTCATGGGTTAGGACATTTCACAGCGGGCAGTTTTTCTAATGCCACCAGTTTTTGAGAAACAGAGAAATCTTCGTATTCAATCAACATATCAGATATCACGCCATTTTCATGAAAGACCATCGACATTTCATAGTCAGACTGGTCTTCATCCTGAGCATCGGGAAAAACAGCCATCCGGATATTCCACGCGGGGGTGTTGAGTAATTCCATGCTGAGCTTATCTGAAGGCGTAATTGTTTTGAGCGGATTAACCGACTTACCAATAAAGGTATTGATTTCAACAGGGCCTTCTTCATCACTTCCATCAAAAATATGCGCAGAAAAAATCTTATCCCCGGCCTTGGCACGGCGCACCATTTCCACCGTATGTTTCATCGGGAAATACATGCCGGGCTTTAAATCAAACGATAAATCCGAAGGTAGGGAATAACGCGCGACGCCGCCGCCTTTTTTCTCCTTGCCATCCATCGCGGCGTGTCCCCGCAATTCTTCATACAATTCACCATCCCGTTTACGGCGGGACGCAAAATCAAAACTTTTCCCATCAAACGGTTCATAGGTCGAAAAATCAGATGTCACGGTCATGCCCGGACTATCGGCATATTCATAGAATAAATTAAATCGATGATCCGTCACCCACGCCTCGCAGGTGGGTTGCCATTCATAAAACATCTTGCCACTGATGTTGATGACCTGAGAGCCGCTTCGTGTGGCCACCAGTTTCACATCATAGAGTGCCTTGTGCGGTGCCAGCACTTCGGACATGGCCGCCCCTGCCGCCTGTGCCCCGTTTACAGGGCACACAACCAGCACGCACGCCAAAAGCGTTTTCAGGAAATCCTTCATGAATGTTTTTACACCCGTTAGAGAGCCAAGAGTATCTCACCATCATACAAAATATTACCCGTGAGAGCCAACGCTTTCGCGGCATAGCTAGAGGTCAAAAAGACTAGGCAAAGCTTTCCCTTTTCAAGGCCAGTACCCAGAAAGCCCCTCATACTGGGTAAAATTTTCCGTATTCTTTATTTTTATAACTATCTGTTTTTAAAGGATTATTACACATATCCGCCTTTGGCATAGGGTTCGCAAGGTCATGAACAGGAGTTTACTAGGGATAAAGGGTTTGATCATGAGAACAGATAACATCAACGATACGGCTTCGGTTTTAGCATCCGGCCTACCCGGGTTGACCACGCAGAATGCCCGGACGGCACCCGGCGGTAAATGGCTTAACGCGGCCGACGAAGTCTTCGCCTATTTTCAGGGTCAGAAAGAACCACAAAATTTCGATCAGAGAAACACCCTTGATCATGCCGCTATTTTAGAATTGCTTAAATCCGCCTCACAGATCATCCGCCGTTCCGAAGAAACGATCGCACGTCAGGAATCGCGTATCACGGCTCTTGAAAATGTGGCGACGACAGATGAACTAACCCAGATCAAAAATCGCCGCGGGTTCATGGAAGCCTTTGAGCGGGAACTTGACCGCGTCAATCGCGGCATGAGCGAAGGTGGCCTCGTGATTCTGATTGATCTCGATAATTTTAAGCCTATCAATGATATTTATGGCCATCCTGCCGGTGATGCCGCGCTGAAGCTGGTGGCATCGACGCTGGCCGCTGATATCCGCCGGATGGATGTGGCTGGCCGTTTGGGCGGGGATGAATTTGTCTTGCTTTTCGCCAATACCACGCGCGCCAAAGTGGCCGCCCGTGTGCAGAAACTGGTCTGGATGTTAAATAATCTGTCCCTCATCTGGTACGGCACGGAAATTCCGGTGCGCGCCAGTTTGGGCATTAAAGAATTTACCAAAGGTGACACCGCCGACCGTATTTTTAGCGCCGCGGATGTCAGCCTGTATGACAATAAACGCCGCCGAAAAGCAACGGAGGCCATCACTGCCGCCGAGTAGATAAAAACACGTTTCCGCCTGCCGCCCCTCCTAACCGTGAACCCAAACCCTAGGCAGGCGAAAAAGAACCCGGGCTCTCCTGTTCCCCTACAGGATCCCGGGTTCGCTTTTTTAGACAGAAACAGCATAAAAAAACGGCGCACCGAAATGCGCCGTTTTTCATGAAATAAATGCGATCCTACAGAACAGCTGTTTTCAGGTCTTTGGAAACGCGGAAAGCCACTTTTTTCTTGGCTGGGATTTTGATGGTTTCGCCCGTGGCTGGGTTACGACCCATACGTGCGGTTGTTTTCTTAACCATCAGGATGCCCAAACCCGGAACGCGCACTTTGGCGCCGCGTTTGATATGGCGTGTGAATTCACCTACCTGCTCAGACAGAACAGCTTCAACCTGCTTTTTCGGCATGCCGTGCTTGTTCGCGAGGTCGGCGGCAATCTGCTTCAGGGTGACAACAGCCCCTGTTGCGGCTGATTTATAAGGTTTTGCCGCTTTTTTCGGAGCGGGTGCTTTTGCTTTTACTTTAGCTTTCGCTTTGGCCGGGGCTTTTTTTGCCTTGGCCGGTGCGGCTTTTTTCTTTGCTTTGGCTTTTGCCATTGTTTAGTTCCTTTTCAAAAAGTTGAGAATCAACAATGAAAATCATACACGGATCACCTTTTTCGCAAAGAGGGATTCATGAAAATCGTTAAAGAAGTGTTGATAAATCCGCTATTTCTATTTCACCCCAAAATCCGCATACGGGTGTAGAACCCCGATTTTAAAGGGTTTTATTAACCATTTTTCATTTATGATGGGTATGAATTTTGATCATGTTAAGGACTCGGTGTGACACTCGAAAAGACCCATAAAATCGCGCCCCATGCACCGGATACACAGATTCTACAAGAATCAGTGGATCAAATCGCCCAGCAAATGGACGTTTTGCAGGGCTTCATCAAACGTCGTTTTGATGAAATTTCCATGGAAATAAACGCCACCTCCCAGCAAATGGGCATGGTTGAAGAAGGTATTGGCAAACAATTTGGTGATATTCTTCAAATTCTGGGGGCGATTTCGTATTCGGGAAGCGGCAATACACAGGTCAATGCCGGCGTGGAACTTGAGGCTGTGATTGAAGACACCGAACAGGCGGCCAATACCATTTTAGACGCGGCCGACCGAATTGCCGTGCGGATCGGCCAGGAAGACTGGAGCCAAACAGCCCAAAGAGAAAAGGCTCTCTCTGATATCCGTCAGGATATTCAAGAAATACTGATGGCTTGCACGTTTCAGGATTTAACCGGTCAGCGAATTCGGCGAACGCTTGAGAATTTGGCTTTGATTGAAACACGCCTGACGTCAACACTCGAACGGCTCGGCATCAACGTGGCTCCTTCATCTGAAGATGTCGCCCGATTTGCCGAAGGCGATCAACGTTTTGCCCAGAACGATATTGATGCGCTCTTTTCAACCGTGCGCCCAAAAGAATAAGCTTAAAAATCAAACCTTATATGGCTTGCTCGGCGGGATTTTTCGAACCGATCTCAAACGTGTCCCATCTTTGGCGAGTTCGTTTTCAATCAACGTCAACCCAGCCATGGCTTTTTCATCGATGTTCCCCTCGCGCACGATCCCCGTATCGGGAACCAAGCCCAGCCGTTTAGCGATTTCCTGATACCCTTCAACCAAATCGCCTAAATCCTGACGGAATCGATCTTTATCCAGTTTTTCACCTGTTTTAGCATCCCACAGACGGCAATTATCCGGGGACACTTCGTCGGCCAGAATAATGTAAAGCTCATCATACGGCCCCCACAGACGCCCGAATTCCAGTTTAAAGTCCACCAGCGTCAAACCAATCCCCGAGAACAGACCATTCAGGTAATCATTGACCCGGTATGCCTGCCCGACTATTTCTTCGAGTTCATAGGGATCCGCCCAGCCCAGCGTGACAATGTGATGATCTGACACCATCGGATCACCCAGTTCATCTTTTTTATAATAAAACTCAACAATCGGTTGAGGCAGGATTGTGCCTTCTTTGATCCCCAGACGTTTCACCAGAGAGCCGGCGGCAATGTTCCGTACGACCAGCTCAATGGGGATGATTTCCACCTGACGCACCAACTGCTCACGCATATTGAGGGATTTCAGGAAATGGGTCGGCACGCCGATGCCTTCCAGCTTGGTCATGATGTGCGCGGAAATGCGATTATTGAGAACGCCTTTGCCGGCGATGGTCGCTTTTTTCTGGGCATTAAAGGCGGTGGCGTCGTCTTTAAAATATTGAACCAAGGTTCCGGGTTCCGGTCCTTCAAAAATGATTTTGGCCTTGCCTTCGTATAACTGCTTGCGCTTGTTCATAATACCTCTTATGCCCCTTGATTTATGGGATGGATACCCACATATAACGATGGAATTGTCAGATTTCAAATGTTACAAGTATCTTTATTCAAAATTATGCATAAACAGGAGATCACATGACGTTTGACCAGCGCGAAAAAGCCTTTGAAAACAAATTTGCCCTCGATTCTGAGTTGGCGTTCCGCGCCGAGGCCAGAACCTGCAAACTCTTGGGGTTATGGGTGGCTGGCGAACTGGGCTTATCCGGGGCTGAGGCTGAAACCTATGCCAAAACCGTAGTCGCGGCGAATTTGGATGAAGCCGGGTTTGACGATGTCAAACGATTCGTGATGAAAGATATCACGGCTAAGGGATTGGCCATCACCGAATCCATGGTTGACGCCAAACTCCAGACCTGTGTGACCGAGGCTCAAAAGCAAATACTTGCCGAAAAACAGGCCTAACGCCCATGGCGATGCGTGCAGGGGACATTGAAGACATGATCAAGGCCGGCATCCCGGGATGTGTGGTGCGCATTGATGATTTACGCGGGGATGGGGAACATTACGCCGCCCATGTCAGTGCGTCTGCCTTCAAGGGGTTGTCCCGCGTCCAACAACACCAAATGGTGTATCGCGCTCTTCAGGGAAAAATGGGTAACGAACTTCATGCGCTGGCGGTTCATACAACCGTGATAGATGACGCATGAAAGATAGATAAATAGTAACCAGAGAGGGAAAAGAAGCCATGTCCAACGATGTTTTTGAACAAATCAAACAAGATATCTCCCAGAATGATATTGTGCTTTACATGAAAGGCACAGCGTCCTTTCCCCAATGCGGTTTCTCGGCGACAGTTGTCCAGATTCTCTCTCAAATAGGGGCACCGTTCAAAGATATCAATGTGCTGGAAAATGCCGATATCCGTCAGGGTATCAAGGATTTCACGAACTGGCCGACCATCCCACAGCTTTATATCAAAGGCGAATTTGTGGGCGGGTGCGATATCGTGCGTGATATGTTCAATAGTGGTGAGCTTCAGGATATGCTTGCCGAAAAAGGCATTACTTCTCCCCGCGCCGCTTAAACCATTGCTGAATAGATAATATGATCTCCCCTACATGCGAGGCAACTTCGCATCACGGTGAATGCTACAGGACAGGATCAACCCAAACCCGACCAGCGCGGCCAGCATCGACGTTCCCCCATACGACAATAGCGGGAACGGTATCCCTACCACCGGGATCAACCCCATCACCATGGCCACATTAATAAAAATATACAGTGAAAAATTGATCATTAGCCCATACGCCAGCAAACGGCCAAAGGCATGTCGACACCGAAACGCAATCCACATGCAATACATCAAGATCAAGGCGATCAGAAGAATGAGTGCCGTACCGCCCATCAATCCCCATTCTTCCGCCCACAGGGTGAAGATGAAATCTGTCTGCTTTTCAGGCAAAAAATTGAGATGGCTTTGGGTTCCGTTCAAAAATCCCTTACCGCTAATCCCACCAGATCCTAAGGCGATTTTAGACTGAATAATATTATATCCCGCGCCCAGGGGATCACTCTCGGGATTTAAAAAGGTCATGACCCGCCGTTTTTGATAGTCATGCATAAACGACCAGATCAACGGGATCGCCGCCACAACCGCGGCACCCCCGCCGATAAACCAGATCAGCGGTGCCCCCGCCAAAAACAACATCGCCGCCCCGCCAGCACCCGTCATGACAGCCATCCCCAAATTGGGCTGTAGCAACACCAGAATAATCGGCGCGACAATCAATAACCCCGCCGGTAATAAAAAACGAACCGAGCGCATATCTTCGGGGGCGGCGGCATGAAAATATTTTGCCAAAGCCATGATGACAGCAATTTTCATGAATTCTGAGGGCTGGATCTGAATAAAACCTAAATTGATCCAACGTTGTGCCCCCATGCCGATATGGCCGAATATCTCAACCACCACCAAAGATACAAACCCAGCCGCATATATTGGATAGGCCAGACGATACCATACCCGGATATCGATGACGGCAATGATGACCATGCCCAGAACGCCAATACAAAAACGGGTGATCTGACGCGACGCCCAGGGATCCAGTTGTCCTCCCGCGGCAGAATAAAGTGCCAAAAACCCCGTACAGGCCAATAGAACAATCAAAAAAACCAACCCCCAGTTTAAGGCGATGAATTTTTGAACAATCGGGGGAATGTGTGAAATGCGAATAGGTTCTGACATGGCGGTTAACTCTCGACCTTTAACGGTGTCGCGGCAGGATTACGTTGCTGAGTCATACGAAGCAGATCGCGGGCAATGGGCGCCGCCGCCGAAGACCCCCCGCCCCCATGCTCGACCACGACGCTACAGACATATCGCGGGTTTTCAATCGGTGCATATCCCACAAAAAGCGCATGGTGCCGAAACCGCCACGGTAATGTTTCATTTTTAATCCCTAGGGCACGTTCCTGTTTGGTGATCCGTTTGACCTGTGCGGTACCCGTTTTACCACCCATTTTCATGCCCTCAATCTCGATCTGTGAGGCGTGCGCGGTACCGCGTTTATGATCCACCACTTCGTCCATGCCTTGTTTGACCAGCGCCAGATTTTTGGGGTTTAATCCCAAGGATGGCCATGTCTGTTGATGTTCTGGATGATCGCCCACTTTGCCCACAATCCATGGCACGACAGCATGCCCCCCATTCACCAGCCGCGCGGTCATCACGGCTAATTGCAAAGGCGTTGTCTGGATATATCCCTGCCCAATCGAACACACAATCGTTTCACCGGGATGCCAACTCTGGCTGAGTTTATCGCGCTTCCATTTCTGATCCGGCATTAAACCCGGACGTTCTTCAGTCAATTCAAACCCGGTCTTATCCCCCAGACCCAGACGCCGCGCCATCACGGCGATACGGTCAATCCCGACATCCGTGGACATTTTGTAAAAATACGTATCACAGGATTCACGAAGCGCGCCGATCACATTCATCGTGCCATGCCCGGCATGTTTCCAACAGTGAAATTTCGTATCACCATAAGTATAGTGACCCGGGCAAAACGCTGTGTTATGCGCATTGATTGTGCCTTGTTCCAACCCCGCCAATGCGGTGACCATCTTAAAGGTAGAACCCGGCGGATATTGACCTGCCAATGCCTTGTTCGTTAGAGGGAATGTCGGGTCGGCCAATAATTCTTCCCATTTTTCGGCCGGAATACCCCGGGTGAAATGATTGGGGTCAAAGGACGGATACGACGCCAGCGCATACACCGCCCCGGTCACGGCATCCATGATCACCGCAGACGCGCTGATACTTTCGGCCATACGGTTTTGCGTGTAACGCTGAAGCTCGGCATCCAAACTTAAGGTGACGCGCCGGCCTGACATTGTCGGTGTTTGCTTAAGCTCACGCACCTCCCGGCCGACCACATTCACTTCCATTTCAGATGATCCTGCCGTGCCGCGTAAATCTTTATCTAACACTTTTTCAAGGCCGCCTTTACCCACCCGAAACCCATGCAGGGTTAATAGCGGGTCTTCTTCCGTCTGGTCTGATTTCGCCACACGTCCCACATATCCGATGATATGGGCGGTCGCCTCGCCAAAGGGATAGTTCCGGATCTCACCCTCATCGATACTGACCCCGGGCAGATCAGGCAGATTAACCTCAATCTTGGCGACCTCATCCCAGGTCAGACGGTCATTAATTTCAAGCGGGACGAAGGATCTGGATTGTTTGGCCTGACGTAATAATTTTTTGACGTTTTTTTCGGGAAGATCAATATATCCTGATAGTGTGCGAAGTGATTTTTCCAAATTTTCTGTTTGTTCCGGGACGATCAAGGCACGAAAATTCTGATTGTTCACCGCCAGTGGCACACCAAAACGATCGACGATCTGCCCGCGTGATGGCGCAATGATTTTAACATTGATCCGGTTTTCTTCGGCCAATGTTTTATACCGCGTTCCTTGAGACACCTGAAGCCATACCAAACGCCCACAGAGCAACGCCAGCAATCCCCCCTGCACCGCGCCAATGATAAAGGCTCTGCGGGAAAAGGTTTCCTCGCGTTCCGTGTCGCGGTCAATATAGGATGTTTCGGCCATCTTAAGTAAAAACGTAACAGGCCTAGGCGGTCTGCGGCAAGAGGCGATGCAGGAAAATAAAAATCAAACTAACCGGGGGGAACAAGACAAAAGTCAGAATGGTCGAAGCGACCAACGTGTCGGTTGGCAAGGGCACCCCACCCGACAGGATTAAATACATCAAAAACTGGATTGAGGCACATAAAGCGGCAGTAAAGCCAAACCCTATCCAGATCATGACATAGGGTTGCCCCATCAGAAATACACGTTGATGACTGACCACCCACTGCAGAACCACAAAAATGAAGGCATTCAAGCCAATAGGAGCCTGTGTCAGGATATCAAGCGCCAAGCCCAGCATAAAGACCAGCACGGGCGACACCACAGAGGGCCGATATATCGACCAATAGAAAATGGCCATCATGACAAAATATGGACGGATTTCAGATAGATAGGGAATCGCAAAGCTTAAGGTGCCCAATATCAGCAATATCAGCGTGACCGCCTGCACCAGCGCCATACGCCAGAGCCAGCCTATCCGTTCTCGCCAATCAACGGTCATTGTTCATGCCTAGGTGACGTGTCATTTAAGGAATAATCGCCTCAATCTCATCGGAACCACGAATGAGGTTAGGATCTTGCGGCAGATCTAAAATCCGGACATAGGTCACATTGCCCATATCCGCAAAAGGCTTGACGTATTTCATCCCGTTTTCCGTGGTCACAACGCGGCCCACTGGCAATCCCGGCGGGAAAAGACCCCCTTGCCCGGATGTCACCATTTTTTGTCCGTCCTGAAGGTTACTGTCTGGGGGCAGATGTGTGATCGCGAGCATGGCACCGTTCGTGCCCGCCAAGATAGCCCGCTGACGCGTCCCTTCGACCACGACTGGCACACGAGAGTTAAAATCGGTGAGCAAAAGAACCCGCGCCGAAACCGCGCCTGTTTCAATGATCCGGCCAATCATCCCTTCCCCGGAGAGAACCGCTTCGCCTTTTTCCACCCCGTCATTTGCCCCGGCCACGACCACTGCCGACTGGGCAAAAGCATTACCCGAGTCAGCAATCACACGCGTGGAGACAAATCCCTGAGGGGTTTCAATTTTTAAATTTAGCAATTCCTGAAGCGAGGCGTTTTCTGCCTGAAGCATCAAGGCCGTCTGATACCATTCCCGAAGACGGATATTTTCAGATTTTAACTGAGCATTTTCAGCCTGAAGCGCGGCCATGCCCGTAACATTGCCTAAAATATCCGCCAGTTCATAAAACGGGGCGCTTAAGGCCGAATAAAGTGGGGTGATTTTATCAATGGCTGAACTCCGTAGCCCACCCAGAGAATCAGGCCGAACCATCGATACAAACAAAAGAACAAGGGACATTGCCAAAAAAATCAGAGAACCTGTCATCCCCCCCATAAAATTATACGAGGATAGGCGGCTGAAGGCTCTGGATCGTGAGGCCATTTTCACTGTTTATTTTCCCCATCAAGCCGCCGGGCGCGGCTTAAAAATCAATCATCTGCATAGTATAACGTGAAAAAAGATTATGTGGCAATGCGCAAGTGGCCAAAAACCCTGCGACAAAACCAACTTAATAGGTGCCAATCAGCACGTTTTTAAGCGTTTTCATTTCTTCGAGCGCATGACCCGTGCCCAGCGCCACACAAGATAGCGGATCATCCGCAATCGTTACAGCCAGCCCTGTGGCATGGCGCAAGACAAAGTCCAGATTACCCAGCAACGCCCCGCCGCCCGTCAGCACAATGCCTTTTTCCACGATATCCGCCGCCAACTCAGGGGCGGTATGTTCCAAGGCCACTTTGACCCCTTCAACAATTTGTCCGACCGGTTCTGCCAAGGCTTCGGACATTTGGCGTTCCGTCACTACGATTTCTTTGGGGACGCCGTTCATCAGGTCACGGCCTTTAATTTCCATCCGGCGTCCTTCGCCATCCGCGGGCGGACAGGCGGAACCGATTTCTTTTTTGATACGCTCGGCGGTGGTTTCACCGATCAACAAATTATGGACACGGCGTGTATAAGCAATGATGGCTTCATCCATTTTATCCCCCCCCACGCGCACCGAACGGGCATAGACAATCCCGCCCAGCGAGATGACGGCCACTTCGGTTGTGCCCCCGCCGATATCGACCACCATTGATCCCGTGGGCTCTGTGACCGGCAGACCGGCCCCAATGGCGGCGGCCATGGGTTCTTCGATCAAATACACTTCGGATGCGCCGGCACTCTCGGCAGATTCTTGAATGGCTCTGCGCTCCACCGCAGTGGAACCCGACGGTACACAGATAATCATCTTGGGTGAAACGAAAGAACGGCGATTATGCACCTTGCGAATGAAATGTTTGATCATGGCTTCGGTGACTTCGAAATCGGCGATCACACCATCACGGAGCGGGCGAATGGCCACAATGTTTCCCGGCGTGCGTCCCAGCATTTGTTTAGCTTCGTTCCCCACCGCCAGCACTTGCTTTTTTCCGCCAATCATGGAAATGGCCACAACCGATGGTTCGTTCAAGACGATCCCTTGATCCCGGACATATACCAACGTGTTGGCTGTCCCCAAATCGATCGCCATATCCGCCGACATAAACCCAAAGAGTTTGGAAAACATGGAAAAAATCACCTTTTGCTTGAAAACCGCACGTTCTATAGCAGACTTAAAAGACCCTTGAAAGTTAAAAAGCCTGCCACCAGCGGGGGCAGGCTTCATCCTAAAAGAACGGATAAAACCGCTTAGCCTTGACGTGCCTTATAGCGTGGATTCTTTTTATTGATCACGTAAACACGGCCTTTGCGGCGGATCACGCGACAATTACGGTCACGTTTTTTCAATGATTTCAAAGAGTTAACAACTTTCATGGCACGGCCTTATATGCTTTATTTTTTAAAGATGGGGGACACTAGCCTTAAGCTCCCCCCCTTGTCAAGCCAAACTCCGCCAAAAATCACCCCATAATCATCCCGCCCTGCGCCGCCAAGATCAGGATAATATAAATCATATGTGTCAGGTTATGGGCTTCTTGATCCAATCCGAAAGCCCACCAGAACGCCGTATCTGTGGTTTTCCAATTTTTCATGAGGGTCACGCGGCCTTTAAGACGGTCAATCAGAGAATGAACCACAAAGTCCACCACGGCCAGCCACCATAAAGACGGTGCAAAAACCATCACAATCAGAAATGTCCCCAGCGCATGAATGACCGTATGCGACAGCAAGGCGCGATATCCTTCCGCCCCCGGCTTTCCCTTGGTGAGCGCCATCCAGTCCGTCTGGAGCATAAAGTCACAGACAAATTGCTTGAGACGAAAGCAAATATATAAACTGAGCAGGGAGAGAAGGGTCATAAGAATGAAAACAAACGAGTGAATCTGAAAAACATAAACGCCATTTATTATGCCGATGAAAGCCCTTAAAACCAAGTTAAAGATGTTCATATGACATATTTCGATATTAAGAAATACCTAACCCTTTTCAGGCATGGTATGATTTGGGTTCAGCATTATTTTTCACATTAGGCCTGCCTGACATGGAAACCATCAATTCACAAAAAATCTTTCGCGCGGGCGAAGTCATCATGCGCCAAGGTGACATAGGCGAGTGCGCCTATGTCATAGATGATGGACAAGTTGAAATCCTGATTGAAAAAACAAACGGTCTGGTACAACGCGTGGGCACACGCGGCCCCGGCACCATCATCGGTGAAATGTCTTTGGTTGATGATGAACCGCGTACAGCGACCGTCAAGGCTGTGCAGGATTGTAAATTAATCGAGATTAGCCGGGGTGATTTTAATCGCCGCCTCAAAAGTGCTGATCCCGTCATTCAAATGATCTCCCAGATTATCTTAACGCGTTACCGGGACATGCTGACCCGCGCCGCCATTTTCAAAGACCCCGGTACATTCCCCACCCCAGAAGATCTGGAGCGCGGATTTGTAGAGCAGACCAATGCCATCGAAACCATCAAGATGGCCAATGAATTTAAAACCGCGATGGAAAAAGGCGAACTCTCGCTGAATTATCAACCGATCATTGATTTATCAACGGGTCGTATTGAAGGCTTTGAAGCCTTGATGCGCTGGATCCATCCGGAAAAAGGATTTATTTCCCCCGGCGTCTTTATTCCGGTCGCCGAAGATAGTGGATTAATTATCGAAGCCAGCCGGTGGGCGCTACGCGAGTCTTGCAAAGCCCTTAAACGAATTGAATCACATTCCGGTAAAGATGGAAAAATGTTCATGAGCGTCAATTTTTCCAGTAGTGATTTTGCCGAAGAGAGTTTTTTGGATCATCTCTACACCATCCTCAGCGAGACAGATGTCCCGGCGACGCAAGTTCACCTTGAGATTACTGAACGTCTTTTGATGACCCAGCCGGACAACGCCAAAGACACGCTATCCCTGTGCCGCAAGGCAGGTTTGGGAATATCGATTGACGATTTCGGTACAGGCTATTCTTCGCTGTCTTATTTGCACTATTACCCAATCGACACTTTGAAAGTAGATCAATCCTTTGTCCGTAATATGAAGAAAGATAAAACCGCCAAGGAACTGGTAAAATCGATTATCGCGCTGGGCCATAACATGAATATGCACACCATTGCCGAAGGCGTCGAAGATGCCGAAGAAGCGGCCATGCTCCGGGAGATGGGGTGTGCCAGTGCTCAAGGATATTATTTTGCCAAACCTATGCCCGAATCAGATATCGGGAAACTGGTCATGAACTGGGTGGCGCCTGCCTTTTAGTCCTGACCTTGTGACTTTGCCTCCTGTGCTCAAAGTCTCTGCATTACATAAATATTTATGTAAAATTTAATCCTTTTTAAACAATCCCCTGTAACATGATAAAGTTAGGCTTGGGCTCATTTTTTCATCTCAAAACTGAAAAAATTATAAAAATGAATGGCTTAGCCCAACGTTAAAGGGGAACAAGGGGATTAAAGGGGAACCTCATATGGCACGCGATACAGATACTGGCTTGTCCGTCACGTCTTCGGATCCAACATCAGACCAGATATTTTCAGCACACGACCAAACGCGGATTGAGGTCGGTTCTGCGGGCTTCACGTCGGATGCCCTCATCACACGAGATGGACAAGATTTGGTTTTGACGAACCCCGCAGGCGAACGCGTCGTAGTCGAGGGTTATTTTATCGCAGAACCCACCCCCGTCATTCACGCGCCCGATGGTTCCGTCCTGACGCCGGGATTGGTGAATTCGTTTGTACAATCTGCGCCCGAATATGCCCAAACACAAACCGCCACGGACGAAAGCCCGATTGGCGCTGTTCAAGAAATAAAGGGCGAGGCCTTTGTCACACGCGCCGATGGCACGCGCGAACCGATGACCCTCGGGACACCGGTGTACGAAGGCGATGTCGTCGAAACGTCGCAAACGGGTGCCGTGAATATCGTCTTTTTAGATAACACGTCTTTAGCTGTTTCAGAAAACGCCCGAGCCGCCCTCGACACCTATCAGTTTGATCCGGCAACCGAAGGTGGGGCACAGGATATTTCCGTGCTTCGCGGGGTTTTCGTGTTTACATCCGGCCTTATTGGACGGGATGATCCAGATGATGTGAAAATTGAAACGCCTGTGGGATCAATCGGTATTCGCGGCACCATCATTGCCGGGGATATTAACCCGGACGGGAAAAGCGCGGTATCGGTTCTCGAAGGGGCGATTGTCATTAAAAACGACATCAGCGAAGTTGTCCTGACCCAGCAATATGAAACAGTGAAACTATCTGGCCAGAGTGAAGCTATTGAAAATATCGGGGTCATGAAAGCCGATGATATTCGTGATACGTTCGGTGCCGTCAGTGATGTCATTCCCACCCTGTTCAGCACCCTTGAAAGCAGTGCCCAAAAACAGGATTTCACCGTTCAACCGGCATCCACCACAAATGAATCTCCGGCGGATTCAGAAAACATTAAAATACCGACAGATGAAGCACCTGACAATGTGCTCATGGACGACGGTCTTGAGATGGAAATACCAACAGAAGAAAATCCTGACAATGTATTCATAGATGACACACTGATGATGGAAACAGGTCTGGAAGATAATCTGCTGGGCGATATCATCGCCGACGCCAATACAAAAACCGTTCTACAAACCTTGAGCGAGGCAGATAAGGGCACGAATAATATCAGCACTTCGGGCACAAAAATTGAATTTACCCCAGAAGTTCGGAATTTTCTTCAAACTCTGGTCAACCCAGATGTGATCGAACAGAATAAAAACTCTTCCGGCACACAAAATAATAATACGGGCGTCTTTTCGCTTGATTTAAACTCAGCTACGTCCGCGCAAGGCGTGACACGGCTCAGTGACAATATCGGAAACCGGATCGGCTATTCCCTCTCTAGCTTGGGAGATGTCAACCGGGATGGATATGCCGATTTCATTTTTTCAAACAACACCAACGCGGGAGGACAAAATCACAGCTACGCCGTCTATGGCTCAAGTTCCGGGATCGCTTCAGGCCTGATCACCTCTGTCATTGATTGGAATATTGCCGACAGTTTAACAGACATAGATGTAACTGCCGGAGATATGGGTGTCATCTCTAATCTTGGTGGAGCTACTGCATTTCAAAATTCAACCGTCACAGGAATTGGTGATTTTGATGGGGATGGGTTAAATGATTATTTAATTGGCCAACCTTTTGTGGCGGGAACTGGTAGCGCGATGATCGTCAGCGGCAACTCAAATTCTAGCTTTATCTCCCTCACGAATATTCCCACATCGGGTCAAGCTGGATATTCGGTCACGGCTCTGGGGGATATCAATCATGACGGCAGAGCGGATGTTTTGATCGGTGCTCCCGGAACAACCCAAGGGCAAGCCTATCTGATTTATGGCGGCGCCGCTTATGGAACACCTTTGAATGTGAATACACTCGGCTCAAGTGGTTTGCGCTTAAACGGAACAAATCCTGGCGATGCATTTGGATCAAGCGTCACCGGAATCGGAGATTTCAACGGTGACGGATATCAGGATTTTGCCATCGGTTCCCCCGGTTCTGATACAGGTGGTACCGACCGAGGTCGCGTTGAAGTATTTTCCGGTCAAAATCCTAGCTCATTCTTATTTCAATTCGCTGGCGACTATAACGGCGAATTATTTGGCAAAAATATCAAAAATATCGGTGATTTTAATGGGGATGGCCGAAGTGATTTTATCGCGGCAGGAGATACGCCGAATATATCTGGCGATTACACGCTCAAGCTTTTTACCCATAACGGGTCAACTGCCACCCAAGAAACCGTTCTCACGATCTCTCAAGAAATTCTGGGCGGCGGCGGTGTCGGGGATTGGAACGGCGATGGGTTTGATGATTTTTCCGTTGCCCTAAAAAATGGGTCAAATGCCGATATTTACGTTGTTTATGGCCGCAGTGGGAGCACGCCCAGCTATACGCTTTCTGACCTTCAAAATAGCAACCTTGCTTATAAAATGACCTATCAAGGCATATCCGGCGATGTTGAGATATCCAATCTGGGGGATGTCAACGGGGATGGATATGATGATATGGGGGTTGGTCTGCCTGAGGCCGAGATAGGCAATGGCGGCAACCCAGACGGCCAGGTTATCATTGTCAATGGCCGGAATTCATCCCAAGCCACGAGCAGTTATGTCGGCACGGATGGAGATGATACGTTTAATAGCTTGCCTGCTGGCGGCTTTAGCGCATCAGGCGGCGCCGGGGATGACACTTTCCTGATCAACAACACCGCGTTCAGAAGTATTGACGGCGGGTTGGGGGATGGGGACTCCCTTCTCCTGAACGCAGGTGCCAGTCTTGATTTCAGCACGTTGAATTTCGAACATATTTCACAGATTGAAAAAATTATTCTGAATAGTGGAAGCATGCTAACGCTCTCGATTGAGAATATTTTTAACATGCTTCAGACCAGTGATTTGTTCGTATATGATAGCGATGCCGGCAACGAAAATAGATCTCTGGTCATCAAAAACATATCGGGAAGTACAGAAAATCTAAATTTAGAGGCCAGCTCAGCTACCGGAGCCACCACAGGCGCCATTATCAGTGCCTTGAATGAACGGACGGGAGAAATTATTTCCCATGACATTGTTAACTATGATGGATACACCTATCAAAAATTTACGATGGGCAATAACACGCTCTATATCGAAAGCGATATCAACGTCAACGTTGTATAATTTTATTTTGAGAGCGCGTGATACACCCCATCCCACGAATCTTCAGGTGGGTTTTGAAGGAAAGCCGAAATCCGCGCCGACATCATCTGGTAATATTCCGGCATCTGGCCTTGCGAAGCAGATATCGCGTGCGTGATATCCTGAGCGGCGCAATCAAAATCCCGCGCCCGGTACGCGGCCAAAAACGCATGATGTAGTTGTGACCATCTTAAAAATGACTCTGTTTTCGCCGTATCCTCATCCCCCAACAAGGCATAAAGATGCACCGGATTTTCTTTGCCCTTGACCCGGATAATATCCATTTCCAGATAGGCCAAATCACGGACCTGCTTTTGAGTGTCCTCACCCATCAAAATATTGACACCGTATGTCTTGGTTTGGCTTTCAAGGCGTGAGGCCATATTGACGGCATCGCCCAATGCGGAATAGGCAAAACGTTGCCGGGAGCCCATGTTCCCCACACTACACAGACCCGTATTAATACCAATCCCGGCACGTAAAAGCTTGGTAGAACGCCCCTGCTCCGCTGATTTTTTTTGAATTTGGTCGTTAATCGGCGTCAATGCTTCGTTCATTTTCAAAGCCGTTAGACACGCATGCCGCGCATGATCGGGGTCATCCAATGGTGCATTCCAAAACGCCATCATCGCATCTCCCATATATTTATCAATCGTACCCCGGTGCTTCATGACGAGATCTGACATAGGCGTCAAAAAATCATTCATCAGCTGAATGAGTTCTTCCGGCGAGAGATGTTCGGATATCCCCGTAAACCCCCGGATATCCGTGAACATGATCGTGAGTTCCCGCACCTCACCGCCAAGTTTGAGTTTATCCGGCCTTTTGGTCAGTTCTTCCATAAATGTGGGTGAAATATAAAGACCAAAGGCTTGGCGTACCTGACGCCGTTCTGATTCCGACCTTAAATAACTCATCAATGATGAAACCAGAAAAAGAAAAGATAACGCCAAAGATGGATAAACAGGATCAAGCAAAAGACCTTTGGATACATACATTTCCCAAGCACCGCCAAACATCCCTAGCATCATCAGAACCGTCAACGCGGCCAACCATAGCACATGAATAAAAGGCGCCAGAAAAATAATCATCAAACCCGCCACCAGAATAATCAAGGCTTCAACACCCGCCATTAAATCCGGCCGGAGCAAGTATTTACCTTGAAGAATTTGTTCGACCACATTCACATGTACTTCGACACCCGGCACAAAAACATCCAACGGCGTTGACCGAATATCACGAAGGCCTTCGGCACTCGTTCCGATAAAAACGATTTTATCTTTGACCCGCTGTGCTAATTCATCTTGCTGTTCTAGATCAAAGAAAAGATAGGAAGATAGATATTCTTCCGGTTTAATATCGCGGTAATAAACCCACATCCCAGCGTCACTTTCGATGGGGATGGTATAAGACCCCATCTGCATGATATAGTTTTTATCAAGTGCAGATTTTTTTTGATTTTCTTTGATGATAGACCGCCCTTTTTTATCTAAAGAAACGCGAAGAGCTTCGATCCCCAACATCGGGTATAGCCGTGCCTCAGGCCCTTGGGCTGGGTATCGCACCAATAAAGAGACATTCCGAATAATCCCATCAATATCCGGCGTCGCCATAAAACTGCCATCGCCTGCTGATACGGATGAAAAACGTGTGAGATTTGTTGCCAGACCCTCGGCAGAAAACGTATCTTCTAAAAATGGTCTCTTATCCTTGAGCAAAAAAGTAATAGTTTCTTTTTGATGCGGAAGCCTGAGCGTTTCTTCAGCTTTGGCACGCGTAAAACCCGTCACCACATTTCCAGCCGATTGAATGGCACGCGCCAGAACCTCATCGTGATCTGGCAAGGTGGACAACGTTTCTCGCGTCTGTTGGTATATTGAATCTTTAGGTAAATGTTGGGCAATTTGCGCGGGAGAGGTACGGTCTGTTTCGGCAAACACGATATCAAATGCAATCACTTTAGCGCCCATATCTTTAAGCCGTGTTACCAGTTCGGCTATTTTCGTGCGCGGCCAAGGCCATTGCCCCATATGTGCCAATGATTGTTCATCCAGATCAACGATAACAATCTCTTCAGTTGCCTCTCTGGGATGCAGTTGGTTAAACGTATCAAAAGTAATGTATTGTAGCCTTTTTCGTCCTTCATGTTGTGACCCACTAAAATAGACCAAGCCTAATAATAGGCTGATGAGGATCGCGATATGTGTCAGTTTATGATTGAGAAAAAGGTTCATGCCATCTCTATCGTTCTGTCAGGGCACGATCCCGGACACGCAATATCGGCTTCAGAAGATATTCCATGATCGATCTTTTTCCTGTAACAATTTCAACCTGTGCTTCCATACCAGGGGTAATGGGCAAAGGAGATGCCTGAGTGCCAAGATGATTTTGATCCGTGCGTACTTCAATCTCAAAAAAACTATGTCCCTCACGATCCACGACACTATTGGCGCCAATACGAACAAGTTTTCCGTTAAGGCTTCCATATTTTTGCGAGTTATACGCACTGATTTTGACTTTGGCGGTCTGCCCGGGCTTTAAAAAGGCAATATCATGGGGTGCAACTTTCGCCACAATCTTCAAGGCGTCATCTACCGGGACAATCTCAACCAGTTTCATGGCAGGTTCAATCACACCGCCAATTGTTTTAATAGAAATTTTATTAATTACACCGGCCACAGGCGCCCGAATTTCCGCCCGTGATACACGGTCGCGCGTGGCGGTTAAATTCTGATCCAACTGCGATATCTCTGTTTGAACCGCGTTTAATTCCCCTAAAGCCTGTGATCTAAATTTATCTTCCTGATCGGCGCGTTCCTTACGGGCGGATCTTAATTCAGCTTCAAGTCCGGTGCGTCTTTGCGAAGATTCGCGTATCTGGCCAGAAAGATCATTCAATTCCCGCGTCAGGCGAATTTCTTCAAGTTGCGGCACCGCGCGCTTTTTGACCATATCCTGTGTGATGACCAGTTCTTTTTCAAGCGAGGAACGACTATCAGAAAGACGAGAAATTTTAGCCTGAATTTCGGATAGTTCTGCACTGGCTCTGCTAATTTTATCTTCAAGAATGGATTTGGCGTTTGATAATTCCTGCTGACGGGAACGATATAGCTGTTCTTCGTTGCGGGCAATATCCGGCGCATTTTGGGTAATCTCAGGCGTCAGCGAAAAATTTTGGCCACTCGACTCGGCTTCAAGACGTGCCTTTTTGGCCTTAAGCGACCATGATCTGGCTTCGGTTCCCTTTTCTTCAGAAGAAGACGCTACATCGCTTATTTTAAGCAAAATCTGGTTTTTTTCGGCCACATCTCCTTCGTTGATCAGAAGTTCGGAGAGAATGCCACCCTCAAGACTTTGAACAATCTGGATTTCACTGGTGGGGACAACTTGTCCTAAGCCTCGGGTGATTTCTTCTATCTTGGAAAAACTAGCCCAGATGACAAAGGCCATGACCAAGGCGACGACAGACAGCAAAAGAAGATGAGAGGAAAGCGTTGGCCGGGTTCCGGCGGCTCGGTCGAGTTGTGACATGAATTCTGTATCGTCGTGTGATGTCATGAATTCCGCACCTCTATCGTGCCGCTTGAAAGTGCAGACAACACCTGATCACGCGGGGCATCCATGATGACTTTCCCTTGATCGATTAAAATAAGGCGATCCACCAGCGATAATAAATGTTGTCGATGGGTGATGAGGATCAATGTTTTGTTTTTTGTCTGCCCCGCAATATATTGCGCTAGAGCATTTTCTGCCTGCATATCCATGGCATTTGTGGGTTCATCACAAATATAAATCGTCGGATTTAGCAACATAGCTCGCGCCAAAGCCACAGCCTGACGTTGGCCACCTGAGAGCCCTTCCCCTCTCTCTCCGACCGGGGCGTCATATCCCATGGGGTGTTGCGATACAAAGTCATGCACGCCTGCACTTTTTGACACGCGAAGGATATCTTCTTCGGCGGCATGCGGCACACTGGCCGTGATGTTATCGCGGATTGTCCCTGCAAAAAGAACAACATCCTGCGCGATATAAGCCATGCGGCGACGGAGATCTGCCGGGTCAATCTGCCGGTTGTCTGTGTCATCGAATAAAATGGTGCCTTCGGATGGGTCATACAACCCCATCATAAGCCGTGATATCGTACTTTTTCCCGAACCAATTCGGCCAATAATCCCGACACGTTCCCCGGCATGGATCGTAAAACTGATGTCATGCAGGATTTTTCGTGCAACATTGGGATAACTAAAGGATACATTTTTAAAAATGATTTTTCCCTGAATATCGGGACGGTGTAGAAAGCGCGCAAGTGCCGGCCGCTCGACAGGTTTGGCCATCACCGCATCCAAAGTCTTGAGTGCCCCTTTGGCACCGTGATACCGACTCATCAGATTGGCCAGCTGGCCAATCGGAGCAATGGCCCGGCCGGCCAGCATGACAATCGCGATCAAGGCGCCCACACTTAAGCTTTGATCCTGAACCAAATACATGCCCACCAATACCGCCAGAACCGATGAAATCTGTTGCAAGAACGTGGCAATATTAACCCCCAAACCCGATATAAAGCGCGATTTTTGCGCGTAATGGGCATTTTCAGCCAGATATTGGCCATAGCGTGCCCGCAGGCGCCCATCTGCCCCAATTGCCTTGATGGTTTCAAGGCCGCCAATCGTTTCAACGAGCAGTCCATGTTTGGCTTCGGCGGAAGCAGAGGATTTGCGTACATAATTTTTCAGCGGCACCTGAAGCAACGCCCCCGCCAAAACCACCAATATAATCAGCCCCGCCAATATCAAGGCGATCGGCCCCCCGACAATCCAGATGATCCCTAAAAACAGCAACGTAAAGGGGAGATCAATCACCGTGGTTAAAGTTGCCGATGTCAAAAATTCCCGGATAGAATCAAAATCCTTGAGCATATTGGCAAAAGAACCCGCCGAAGGCGGGCGCCCAGCCAGTTTAATGTTGAGCAATTGATCATAAATACGCTTGCCGCCCTGAACATCAATATATCGGCTGGAGAGATCGACAAAATATCCGCGTAAGGTGCGCATTAAAAAATCGAACACAAAAACCGTAAGTGCACCAATCCCCAATACCCAACCTGTTTCAATGGCATTATTGGGGATCACACGGTCATACACATTCATGATAAAAAGCGGACTGACCAGGGCAAAAATATTGATCAACACCGCCGCAATAGCCGTGCGGTAATATAATCCCCGTGTTTCCCACACCGCCCCCCAGAACCAATGACGATCTGCCTCTTGAGTCTCTGGCGCGTCAGGGTTTATGAATTCAGGCCGAGGATGAATAAAAATAAGATACCCTCCATAGGACAACATCAAATCCGCTATCGTCACCGCGCGTTCTGAGGACGTATCCGGAGACCAGATAAAACCTGTTTTTTGGTCAGGAGATATTCGAAGTAAGACGCAGGCTTGCCGATCCTTCAATATCATGACCACGGGAAGTATGGCCGGCGGGATATCGGACAGCTTTGGCCGACGTGTGACTTTGGTTTTAAGACCAATTCTGTTGGCCGCTTCGCAGAATAAATCGGCACCCATATTTTTATCATCGTACGCCAAGCCCGATACCAAGGCCGATGCCGATTTTGATTGTCCAAAATGCGCGGATAAAAATTCAAGGCACGCCAATAACGGATCGGTTGCCGGGGATGACGAGGAGAGAGACGCTGTCATTTCTGCCTATCGAAGCGGGGAAGCGCCCGATCCGCCTCGGTGGCTTTGTATTCCTGACGTTGACGTGAAATCATCGCCGGTGAGGCCGTTTCTGGCTGTTCAGGTGTTTGAACCGAAGCGGCGGCAGGCATATCTGAGGTTGCCTTAGGTATGCTTTGGTCTTTTTGACTATGTGTGATCTGGTGTTCAAGCATTTGTGCAGAAGAGGTCGGTGGCTCCTCTGCAGATATCTCAGGTGTAGGTTGATCTCTCAGCGTATCCTGTTTTTGTACGGGTGCGGCTGAGGGCTGAGCCGGTCTATCCGGCATATTGATCACGCTGTCTTGAAGCTTGCCGGCACTGGCCAGCACCGCAAATTCCGCGGCGGCCACACGATAATCCGCATTTATTTTGTCCAGTTGTGTGCTGAACACCTGATTTTCGGCCTGCATCACCTGAAGCAACCGAACGCGCGCACCTTCAAACTGCGTCAGGTAGGCATCCCGAAGTTGGGTAGTAACCTGCTCACGTTCTGTGGCGACCTCATATTGTTTGCGTGCCGTTCCCAATTCAGCATAGGCAAGACGGATATCCCGTTCAATTTCACGCTGTTTTTCCAAAAGCAAAGCGGCGTTTTGCACAGAGGTCGCTCTGGCTTTGCGCACCCGTGCCATATCGCCCCCGCCTAACGAAAAATCCCAGTTAGCCCGCAACATGGCTCGGCGGTCTTCAGATTCGCCGCCTATTTCTTCTTTTTGATCCCGCTTCAGATAGGATAACTCACCATCCAGATCCGGCAAAAGCGTCCCTTCTTCAGCTTTGGCATCGAATTGTGCGGCTTCAATTTCCCGGGCGATGGATTTCAAAGAGGGATGATGTTCGCGCGCCGCCGCCAGAACACTTTCGGCACCAGAGGCAATCAACTCACCCGGTGCTTTGGGTTTTTCCAGCGCCTGCGCGGGGACAGATCCTGTCATTTCCTGATAACTGGCCAGCGCAGAATTTAACTGCCCTTCCAGTTCAGCCTCGCTGTCTTTGAGCATGAGCGATATATTGCGGGCTTGCGCCGATTCAGACTCGTCCGCCGCGCCTTGTGTCACCATCTCTTGAACGCGTTTTTCAAAATCTGCAATCTTATCCTGATAAGACCGCAACGATTTCAGATTATCCTGTGCGCGCGCCACAGATAAATAAGCCTGAGTTGTCCTGAGCGCGAGTGTTTCCATGGTATCAGCCACATTCAGCACCGCCGCCGTTTCACGTGCTGAGGCGGCGGCAACGCGGTTTTTTGTTTCCATGCCGTTAAAAATATTCTGCGTTAAGCTCGTGGAACCTTCCCACAGCCATGAATAGGCCGCCCCCCGGGATGTCACTAACCCCCGACTTGTGCTGTTCTCTCCATACAACCTGCCACCACCCAAATTCACGTTAAATTCCGGAAAGTAATCCGACCGATTTTCCGTGAGCGTTTCCCGCGCAATCTCAATAGCGGCCTTGGCGGATTCAGCAGACGGATGGGTCGCCAGTGCCGACTGTATGGCGTCCTTTAAACTTTCGGCTCGGGCAGGAGACGACAAGAACAACAGGCAGGAACCTGCGAGTAGCCAATAGGAAAAACGGTCAGATATCATGTTTGCCTTAAGGTATGAAATAAGAAGCAAGCCACATCCGCAGGACGCGGAAACAAGAATGGCGCCGATAAAGATGACGCACCTGTAAAATTTAAATCTTTTAACGGAATCGCGCAAGCCAAAGGGCTGAAAATTCTACGGGAAGATATCCCATAGAGACTTCACAAAGCCCTTGCTTTAAGGCATTGTCATCCCATCTTCAGACCAGATCAGACCGAAGGAAGGGCAAACGTGAGCCTAAATATTTCCATAGTCAAAGAAACCGCCGTCGCCGAAGCCCGGGTTGCCGCTACGCCAGAAATGGTCAAAAAACTAATCGGGCTGGGGGCCTCCATTTTTATTGAAAAGGGTGCTGGAGAATCTGCCGCCTATCCGGACTCTGCTTTTGTTCAGGCGGGCGCCAGCGTTGAATCGCGGGTGGATATTTTAAAAAAGGCCGATGTTCTTCTGGGCGTTCAAATTATGCCTGCCGATTTTTCTGCGCTCAAAGAAGGGGCGGTTGTGATTGGGCTGATGAATCCTCATCGCCAAAAATCTCTAATCACCTCTGCTGAGGAAAAAAATCTGGTGACGATGGCCATGGATTTGGTGCCCCGGATTACCCGGGCGCAGTCCATGGATGTGCTGTCATCTCAATCTAATCTGGCGGGATATAAAGCTGTGATGGATGCGGCCGCACATTATACGCGCGCGTTTCCGATGATGATGACAGCGGCCGGAACCATTTCACCCGCCAAAGTTTTTGTGATGGGTGCGGGTGTGGCCGGGCTTCAGGCGATTGCCACAGCCCGGCGACTGGGCGCGGTGGTATCCGCCAATGATGTACGCCCGGCGGCCAAGGAACAGGTTAAATCGTTAGGGGCTTCTTTTATCGCCGTGGAAGATGAGGAATTTAAATCAGCCGAAACATCCGGCGGGTACGCCAAGGAAATGTCGGCTTCGTATCAACAAAAACAATCCGCCCTCACGCGTGAACATATTGCCAAGCAGGATATCGTGATCACCACGGCGTTGATCCCCGGACGTCCGGCACCCAAATTAATTACGCAGGATATGGTCGAAAGCCTGAAGCCCGGATCGGTGATCGTGGACATGGCCGTTGAAACGGGCGGCAATTGTGAGTTATCTAAACCCGGAGAAGTCATCACTCATCAAGGGGTCACCATCGTCGGATATTTGAATATCCCCTCGCGTGTGGCCACCGATGCATCGGCCTTGTATGCCCGTAATGTTTTGAACCTGTTAACCCTTCTGATTAATAAGGATCAAAAACAACTCGCGATCAACTGGGATGATGACATTGTCAAAGGTATGACCCTCACCAAAGATGGCGCCATCATTCACCCCCAATTCACCTTTAAGGAAGAAAAACTATGACCGACCAAGTCCCCCTTCCCTCTGGGCAACAACAAAGCGCGGCTGACCTGGCTAATCAGGCACGCGAACTGGCCAATCAAGCGGCAGACATTGCCCTTCAGGCCAGTTCCATGGTGGCCGATATCGGCAATAATCATGAAGCGTCTTCATTCCTGACGGGACTGACCGTTTTTATTCTGGCCTGTTTTGTCGGTTATTACGTGGTGTGGCGGGTGACTCCGGCCCTGCACTCTCCGCTCATGGGCATTACCAATGCGATTTCATCGGTGATTATTGTGGGTGCCTTAATAGCCGCAGGTCCAGCCGAGATGAATTTTTCAAAAATGATGGGATTTTTTGCCGTCATTCTGGCTGGTATCAATATTTTTGGCGGGTTTATCGTCACCCGGCGGATGCTCCAGATGTTTAAGAAAAAAGGAGCCTAACGATGGACGCCTTTTCAACATTCGCCTATCTGGCGTCGGCCATCTTGTTCATTCTGGCGCTTCGGGGATTATCCCACCCGGAAACATCGCACCGGGGATTAACGTACGGCATGACCGGGATGGCGATTGCCATCATGACCACCTTGATCGTCGAGGTTGAATCCTGGTGGATGATCTTACTGGGGCTGGCGATTGGCGGCGGTATTGGTGCCGTAATTGCCCTGAACATCAAAATGACTGCCCTGCCCCAGCTGGTCGCGGCTTTTCATTCTCTGGTAGGTCTTGCGGCGGTACTCGTGGCGGCGGCTTCGTTTTACAATCCCGAAACCTATGGGATCGGGTTTAAAGGCGAAATTATGGTCTCCAGCCTGATTGAAATGTCTTTGGGGGCGGCCATTGGTGCCATCACCTTTACGGGTTCCATTATTGCGTTTGGTAAACTTCAGGGATTAATCTCTGGCAAACCCATCTTGCTTCCCGAACGTCACAGGGTCAACGCGGCCTTAGCAGGCGGCCTGCTGTTGCTGATGGCTCTGGTCTGCGCGACCGAAAGCACCTTTTTATTCTGGGGGATTGTTGCGATTGCATTGGTGTTGGGCGTCTTGATGATTATCCCGATCGGCGGCGCGGACATGCCGGTCATTGTCTCCATGTTGAATTCTTATTCCGGATGGGCGGCCGCGGGGATTGGGTTCACGCTCCAGAACGATCTGCTGATCATCACCGGGGCACTGGTCGGGTCATCGGGGGCAATCTTGTCTTACATCATGTGCAAGGCCATGAATCGGTCGTTCATGTCGGTTCTGGTCGGCGGGTTCGGGGGCGATGTTTCTGCCGGGGCATCCCAGCAAAATGATCAGACCGCCAAAATCGGATCCCCCGAAGACGCCGCCTATATCATGAAAAACGCCACAAAAGTTATCATTGTCCCCGGCTATGGCATGGCTGTGGCACAAGCCCAGCACGTGGTTCGGGAAATGGCGTCTGCCCTTAAACATGCCGGGGTAGAAGTAACATATGCCATTCACCCTGTGGCCGGACGGATGCCAGGACACATGAATGTTCTGCTGGCCGAAGCGAATGTTCCCTATGATGAAGTATTCGAATTAGAGGACATTAACCGTGATTTCGCGCAGGCCGATGTCGCCTATATTATTGGTGCCAACGATATCACCAACCCGGCCGCTAAACGGGATCAATCCTCGCCCATTTATGGGATGCCGGTTCTGGATGTTGAGAAAGCAAAAACTGTTTTCTTTATCAAACGCTCTATGGGTTCCGGGTATGCGGGCATTGATAACCCGTTATTCTATGCCGATAACACCTATATGTTATTGGGTGATGCCAAAAAAGTGACCGAAGATGTGGTCAAGGCCATGGAATCCTAAATGACCCCGTCTTTGGCCGGCCGGTTTTTACCGCCTGAGGGTTGGCAGTCTGGATCTTTCCACTCTCGAGGTCACCGCTTGGCCTATGGCTATGTTGTACCTGACAAGGCTGTTTCCGCCGTTGTCATTCTGGGGGGGCGTTCAGAATTTTCAGAAAAATATTTTGAAACGGCGCGAGATATGCTCGCGCGCGGTCATGCCGTATTTACCATGGACTGGTATGGGCAAGGCCGCTCTGAACGACTTCCCGGTTTTTATGAACGTGATTGGAATATGCCTTTTGATGGTCATGTGACTGATCTCGTCAATTTTATATCAGAGATCATCACACCACGCTTGCCTCCCTCTGCCCCGCTTTTCATGCTGGCGCATTCGATGGGGGGGCATATCGGGCTTCGAACCATTATGGATCATCCCAATCTTTTTTCAAGCGCAGGTTTTTCTGCACCCATGCTCGGGCTCAAGGCTGTTGCGTTTCTCCCGTTATGGCTTTCGGTTCGTATTGCAAAATTATTTCCCGCATCAAGCTATATTCCGGGTGGCGGCGATTGGCACAAACAGGAACGCGAACAGGCCGATATTTTTTCATCCGACCACGATAGAAACGCCGTTCATAATGCCTGGGTGATATCAAACCCAGACTTACGTCTGGGCGGCGCGACTTTTGGGTGGGTGGCACACGCACTCATGTCCTGCCAATATCTTTTTGCTAGCGCGCGGGCTGAATCCATTACCCTACCCTGTTTTTTTGCCTCTGCCGGGTCTGAAGCACTAGTCGATAATGACGCCATTGAACGCATGGCGCGGCGCATCCCCAGCGCCCGTTATATCAATATTCCCGGTGCCCACCATGAAATCCTGATGGAGACAGATGAAATCAGGCAGACATTCCTCAACGGATTTGATACTATCCTGACGCACCAACACCACAGGATCAACGATGGAAAAATATAAAACTAATAAATCCCGATTAAGCGACCGTATTCTGGAAGCTATGGAACTCGCGCTTCAGCAAAAAGATCCGGAAATTGCCGAGTTACTAAACCGGGCACTTGACCTATCGATGACCCGGAATACGGGCGGTGGTGAATTTATTGAACGGCGCGATTATCCTAAAATCATCGAAGACGCGATTGATACGCTCCGTCAGCTTCAATCCAAGCCCTAATTTTTGGGTTTAATTAAATTTATCCATTCATCTTCCGAAAGCACGGTCACCCCGAGATCATAAGCGGCTTTGAGTTTTGATCCGGCGTCTTCTCCGGCGACGACGAAATGTGTCTTCGACGAAACAGAGCCCGACACCTTAGCACCCAACGCCTCGGCGGTGGATTTGGCTTCGGCGCGGGTCATCCGGGTCATGGTTCCAGTGAAGACAACGGTTTTTCCGGCCACCGCGCTCTCCCCCTGCTTCGGTGCCTGATAGGGCTCAATATCTAATGCCGGGATAAGTTGAGAGAGAATCTCCAGATTGTGATCTTCACCAAAAAAGTGAACAATATCCTGCGCCACAGAGGGACCTACATCTTCAATACTCAACAGGTCTTGAAAAGATTCGCCCTGTCTGTCTTGTGATTCGGTCATGGCCGATTTCAGTTTTTCCCATGTCCCGTAATGCCCCGCCATTTTTTTGGCTGTGGCTTCGCCGATTTGGCGAATACCCAACGCATAGATAAAACGGTGAAGGGGTATTTTGCGCCGAGCGTTAATGGCCGCAAAAAGATTTTTAGCCGACAGATCTCCCCAACCTTCCCGCACCCGAAGCGGGGTAAGACTCTGTTGATCCCGGCGTTCAAGTGTAAAAATATCAACCGGGTTACGTACCAACCCGTCTGCATAAAATGTTTCGATGATTTTGGCACCCATGCCTTCAATATCAAATCCGCCGCGAGACACAAAATGTTTCAGCCGTTCAACGGCTTGTGCTGGGCAAATCAATCCCCCGGTACAACGGCGTGCGACTTCACCCTCTTCGCGCACGGCATGTGATCCGCAGGCGGGACACGTCTTGGGGAAAATAAATGGAACAGCGTTTGCCGGACGCCGCTCTAAGATGACCTCGACAATCTGCGGAATGACATCGCCCGCGCGCTGAATGACAACATGGTCGCCAATACGAACATCCTTGCGGATAATTTCATCCTCGTTATGCAGAGTGGCACGGGATACTATCACCCCACCCACATTAATAGGCTCCAGTTCGGCCACCGGTGTCAATGTCCCGGTGCGGCCTACTTGTATGGTGATGTCTTTCAAGATTGTAATGGCTTTTTCTGCTGGAAATTTATGAGCCGTCGCCCAGCGTGGCGCGCGGGACACAAATCCCAATCTGTCCTGCCAGTCGAGCCGATTGACCTTATAGACCACGCCATCAATATCAAACGGAAGCGCGATACGATCTTTCGATACGTTGAGGAAATAAGCCAACATCTCCTCTCCATTTCGGCACAGTTTAGCCGGTTCGGCTTCGGCGAATCCCCAAGAAAAAAGTTTTTGCCGAATACCCCATTGTGTGTCGGCTATTTTTTGCGGTATCTCACCGAGCGCATAGCCAAAGAAATGTAGCGGGCGGCTTGCCGTGATGGCCGGGTCTAACTGGCGTACACTCCCCGCCGCGCCGTTTCGGGGGTTCGCAAAAACAGGCTTACCCTCAGCCTGCTGGCGATCATTTAAGGCCTGAAAATCATCTCGGCGCATATAAATCTCGCCCCTGACTTCAAGGATATCTGGCGCATCGGGGGGAAGTGTTTTGGGGACATCTGAAATAGTCATGACATTGGCGGTGATATCTTCGCCTTCGGTTCCATCGCCCCGCGTGGCGGCCTGTATCAATTTTCTGTTCTCATACCGAAGCGCGCAGGACAAGCCATCTATTTTAAGTTCGGCGCAGATATCAATAATATCCTGATCCGTGAGATTCAAAAAACGTCTGATCCGTTCTAAAAAATCGTATAATTCCTGATCTTCGAATACATTCGAGAGCGATAACATCGGCAGGCGATGATGTACTTTTTTAAATCCCTTGGCCGGGACGGCACCCACCTTGTGGGCAAATAAATCCAACCCCAGTTGCGGGAATTGAGATTCAATCTTCTCAAGCTCTCGTCTTAAGGCGTCATATTCTGCATCTGAAATTTCTGGTGTATCTTTTTGATGATACAGATCATCATGGTACTGAATTTCTTTGATCAAAACGTCGCGGCGACGCTTAGCAGTTTCAATATCTGAACGTGTCATCAGGCGGCACTCGCTTCCATCAATTTTCGTGCGGCCGCCCGGGCTTCGTCCGTGATGGTTTCCCCCGCCAGCATACGGGCAATTTCTTCCTGACGTTTTTTAATATCCGGCAGAGAGATGACATCTGTTTTCACGGCCGTTTTTCCTGTTTTGGCGACCACATAATGCGCATGCGCCCGCGCGGCCACTTGGGGGGAGTGCGTTACCACCAATACTTGATGCGTGGATGATAATCGTGCCAGACGCTCCCCCACAGCAGAGGCCGTTGCCCCACCGATCCCACTATCGACTTCATCAAACACCAATGTCCCCGCCGTCCCGGTTTGCGCCAGCACAACCTTGAGTGCCAACATAAACCGTGCCATTTCCCCACCTGAAGCAATCTTATGAAGAGGCCCAGCTTCGGCGCCCGGGTTCGTGGCCACTTTAAATTGAACCTGATCCATGCCGAATTCATGCCAATCTGTTTCAGGCAGAAGAGATACCTCTGTTTCAAATCTCGCTTTATCGAGTTTAAGAGGGGGTAATTCAGTGCCTATCGCGGCGTCCAGTTTTTGGGCGGCTTTGACGCGTGCGCCATGAACCTTCTGCGCGGCGGTCATATATTCTGCTTGTTTGTGTTTTTCATCTTGCGCCAATGTCGCCAAAATACTGTCTTGATGTTCAATCAGGTTCAGTTGCCCCGCCAATTCATCCCGCTTCGTGGGTAATTCAGAAATTAAACACGCATGTTTTCGTGCCTGCGCCTTAAGCGCGAATAAACGATCATCAATTTCGGTGAGTGAATATTCGCTCTCTTCAATATCCGCCGATAATGTGTCAATCCCAGTGCGAGATTCCCTGATTTCGGCCATGGCACGGTCAAGTGCCTGTAGAATATCTTGACCTTCCCCGGTTTTTTCGATTGCGCGCCACACCGTATTGATGGTGGTTTCAATATCATCAATCCCCGTCATGGCGGTTTGAAGATGTGATAAGATCTGCTCCCGTTTCATCAGGCGGTGACGAAGCGCAGTGAGGCGGTCTTCTTCATCAGCCTGCGGTGCCAGTTCATCCAACTGCTCGACCGCCGAACGAAGATAGGCCTCTTCAGCGCGAGCCTTTTCGGCACGTTCTCTGGACTGGATCAAATCATTTTTGGCCGTTTTCCAATCCTGCCAGCACATATGCAGATGATGGAGGTCATCTATTGGCACGCCAAAATCATCCAAAAGATCCCGATGATATTTTGGGTTAAGCAGATGATGTGTATCAAATTGCCCGTGAATTTCGACAAGGCTATCACCCAACGTTTTCAAAAAGCCAACACTGACCGCCTGATCATTGACAAACGCGCGCGAGCGTCCATCGGGCGTGATTACCCGGCGCAAGATAAGCGTGCCTTCAGATACGATACCTTGATCGCCCAGCAAGGCATGAACAGGATGTCCGGAAGAGATATCAAATTCAGCCGTAACGCTGGCTTGATCCGCGCCGTGACGCACCAAGCCTGACTCCCCTCTCTGACCCAAAGCCAGACCCAGCGAGTCAAGCAGGATGGATTTTCCCGCCCCGGTTTCCCCCGTCAGGGCGTTGAGCCCGCGGCCAAACCCGACCGTGAGTTTTTCGATCAAAACCACATTCAAAATGGTGAGGCTGGCCAGCATTCAAGTAATTTTAACGTCTTTTTGTGAACCGCGTGAAACATCATATCATTCAGATCGGCGCGTGCCACCCATAAGGCACGATCCGCATCGGTTGGGACAAGTCTATCTTTTATATTCACAGTATCGCGCCCGCCGAGGTGAAAGACAAAATATTTTTGCGTATAATCCCAGAATTCCTGCACATCTTCGGCATAATATTTTACCTGATGCGTATATTCGCGGGTAGTTCTTATCGGGGGCAGGACAAAACCTGTTTCTTCGAGAATTTCCCGCCGGACAGCCTGATAGGCGTTTTCGTGGGGTTCGAGCCCGCCGCCCGGAAGTTCCGCTGAGCCCGGGTTGTATTTCGGCCATGTGAGCAGGATATGTGTATCCGTTAAGATCACGGCAAACGCGCCGGAGCGGCTACGCGTGATTTTCTGATGATCCTGCGCGTGATGATTCCCCCAGCGATCGATATAGGACACCGTCATTAATCGGGTTTGAACAAACCTTCGATGGTACGATCCACAAAGGATTTGTCTTTCACCAGCTGTTCACGCAATTCAGGATCAAGGATCGCATAGCTATCCTGATACCAGCTGGAACCCGGAAAGTTATGACCCAGCACCGCCGCAACGCGCGCGGCTTCGGCTTTTAAGCCCAGCAACATATAGCCTTCGACCAGACGATGCAGGGCTTCGGGCGTATGGGTGGTGGTCTGATAATCCTTGATCACCGTACGAAACCGGTTGATGGCGGCGTTGGTCTGTTTGCGGTTCAGGTAATACCGGCCAATTTCCATTTCTTTACCCGCCAAATGATCCAGCGTCAGATCCCGTTTGATTTTGGCATCACGGGTATAATCGCTGTCCGGGAAGCGCAGAATAAGCGTATCTAATGCCTCAAGCGCATATTTCGTCAGAGCCTGATCCCGCGCCACATCCGATATCTGTTCGTAATAGGACAGCGCCTTGAGGTAGAACGCATAGTCAATATCATCGGCACCAGGGTGCAGTTCAATAAAACGGTCAAGTGCCAGAATGGCTTCGTCATATCGGTCGTCCTGATACGCGGCGTAGGCGGACATCAATTGCGCCTTGGTCGCCCATTGTGAATAAGGGTGTTGGCGTTCAACCTCGTTGAACAGGCGGCTGGCCTCTTCATATTGTTTGGCATCCAGCGCATCAGCGGCAGAGTTGTACAAAACCTCCACTGGTTTTTCGACTTGAAGATTTGGGTCTTCTTTCGAATCCGACGAACAGGCCGCCAGAGCAAGAAGAGAGAGGGCAATCAGGGGAAAATAGCGCATACGCCTTTTTACCGTGAAGAGGCCTTCATGAAAAGGGATATATGCCAATTTTTCACGCCCTTAAACGGCGGAAACTGATGACGGGCGCACATTGGCCGCGTACATGCGGGTATCCGACGGATCAAGATCCACGAATAAATCCACCCGGTCCCACGCCGAAGGATCGGCGAACAGAGCACGCAAAACGGCATTATTCAGGGCATGGCCGCCTTTGATCCCGGTATAGGCCGCCATTAAGACCCCCCCGGCCAGATACAGATCTCCAATCGCGTCCAGCACCTTGTGACGGGCAAATTCATCCGCACAGCGCAGGCCTTCGGGGTTTAATATCCCGTTATCATCGAGCACGACCGCATTCTCCAAAGACCCGCCTTGCGCCAGTCCCATGGCACGCAGGGTTTCGACCTCTTTCATGAACCCAAAAGTCCTGCAATCAGCGATGTCATGTTTGAAATTACCATTGAACAACGCCACGCTGGAGCGTTGTATGCCGATATCCGGATGGGCATAATGAATTTCAGACGTATAAGACGGAATAACGGACGGTGACAAACGCACTTCTTTATCCCCGTCTGTGACAATAATGTCTTTGAGCACGCGAATGGCTCTGCGGGGCGCAGTCTGAATATCGCGGCCTGTGTCTTCAATGGCCACAACGAACGGCTGGGCACTGCCATCCAGAATGGGCACTTCGGGGGCATCAATCTCCACCCGGACGTTATCCACTCCGCATCCGCGAAGTGCCGCCATCAGATGTTCAATGGTGCCAACACTCACGCCCTGATCATTGCTGATGACCGTGCAGAGCCGTGTATCCGTCACCTTGTCCCATGTCGCAGGGATAACCCCGGCAGAACCGCCGATATCCGTGCGGACAAACACCACCCCATGATCTACCGGCGCGGAGTGCAGGGTCATGCGCACGGGTTTGCCCGTGTGCAGGCCGATCCCGGAAAGTGTCAGTGGTGATTTAATCGTGCTTTGCATGACGAAGAATCCTTATGTCCCAATTATATAGGTGGGGGGTTTCGTCCTTCAAATCACGGTTTATGGCGGTTTGTAACAAAAAAAGAGGCCGTTTTCCGGCCTCTTTTGTGATGCGAGATTTAAACGTAATCCCTTAATTTGCCTGCCGGCGCAGGAAGGCTGGGATATCCAGATCCGTGTCCATGGCCGGTTTTTGGCGCGGGGGAGCCGCCGGGGCATCAATATTCAAGGTGCCTTGGGCAGGGTTTTCCATCCGGCGCGCGGCAAGACCGCCCATCGATCCACCACCAGGTGTCGATTGATAGGTGTCGCGCACGGGTGCCTGATCCCCGGAAGACGTTCTCCCCCGAACCCCTGAGGTGATGCGTTCGAACAAAGACGGCGGCTTGCGGCGTTGTTCGGCTTCGGCGGCCGGTTGTGCTTGGGGCAGAGCCGGTGGACGCAAGACCAAGGCCGGTTGCGGGATAATCGGTTGCTGTACGCCTTGGGCTTGCATCGCGCCCGGTGTCATCGGGGCACGCGGCGCAAGGGACGGCGCATAGGTCGATTGCATATAGGGCGGGACATCCTGAGGTTCCGGCACCACGGGCGCCGGCGGGATGAAGTACCCCTGATGCATATACGCCCGGTTAGACGGCGCAGTTTGGGACTGAGGCTGAACGAATTCAGGTTGTTCAAACATGTCAGCCGCTTCGGGTTCAGGCACCTTGGCTGTCACCGGGACAGGCGTGTACGACGACGCCGGATAGGTGGGTGCCATCGGCGTCATCGGCGGGCGTCCGGGTAAATTCGCCCGGGCGGCCATGGTGGCGGCATGGATGGTATCAGTATGCGGACGGGCACGTTCAGGCGGCAAAGCGGCCGTCTGCGTGCCCGGAATCTTTCCCGCGGACATCACGCGCACCCCGCTCCCCGTTTGGGTCTGGGGCGGCTGTTTTTGCATAGATTCAGCATCAATCCCCGTGGCCACAACAGACACGCGCATACGGCCTTCGAGTTTGTCATCGAATGTCGAGCCGAAGATGATATTGGCATTCGGATCGACTTCGTCCCGGATGCGGTTACAGGCTTCATCCACCTCAAACAAGGTCATGTCGGCACCGCCGGTGACATTGATAATCACGCCGCGCGCGCCTTTCATCGTCACATCATCCAGAAGCGGGTTATTGATGGCGGCTTCGGCGGCCTCGATGGCTCTGCGTTCGCCTTCAGCTTCGCCGGTACCCATCATGGCTTTACCCATCTCCAGCATCGCGGAACGGATATCGGCAAAATCAAGATTGATTAAACCGGGCATGACCATCAGGTCAGTCACGCCGCGCACACCGGATTGAAGTACGCTATCTGCCATGCGAAACGCTTCGGCAAAGGTTGTGCGTTCATTGGCCACGCGGAACAAATTCTGGTTCGGGATCACGATCAAGGTATCCACATATTGCTGCATTTCGGCAATGCCGGCTTCGGCCATGCGCATGCGGTTTGACCCTTCGAAATGAAACGGCTTGGTGACCACGCCCACGGTCAAAATGCCGGAATCGCGGCACGCCTTGGCGATCACGGGCGCGGCGCCCGTCCCGGTGCCCCCGCCCATACCGGCGGTCACGAACACCATGTTGGAACCATCCAGATAACCCATGACATCATCCAGGCTTTCTTCGGCGGCCTTTTTACCTACCTCTGGCCGGGCACCTGCGCCCAGTCCCCCGGTCACATGCGTGCCCAGTTGAATGCGATCCTCGCACAAGCTCCCCTCAAGGGCTTGCGCGTCCGTGTTGCAGACAACGAAACTGCACCCTTCAAGGCCGGAAGAAATCATATTATTGACGGCATTACCGCCTGCGCCGCCGACACCGACGACCGTAATTTTAGGAGACAATTTTTGTACCTCTGGTGTTTGGATTCGAATGTTGATCATGTGACTTTTTTGGAACCTCCGTGAAAAAGGCCGTGAATGTGATTCTATGTAGATTTCCAAGGAAACGGAATCCTGAAAATTCCGAAGAGCCCCTGAAAATGGCCGTTTTATGCGTTATAAATGCGTTTCCCCGTTATACTCTGACATCAAGCACCAGAGCTAAGAGACTCTGGTGATTCATGATTTTGAATTCTCTCATATACAGCCCAATCCGACCAAGACATTGTCTGACAAAGCTGTGGATAAGTTTTGGGGCGGTTTAAGGTTTGGTAACGCAGAAAGCGCGTTATCTCGGCCGGTTTTAACCACAGAGGCACAGAGGAATTATTGATCAATAATTGCTTGTAGGCTCTTTGTAACATGCTCGTCTTGACAAAAACTATGCATGATTTGAGATACGCCGCCTTTAAGTTTTTTATAATTTTCTATTCCTCTGAGTATCATCAAAATTGAATCATCTACGGGTTTAAAACTTACCTGTTCTTGATCCGGAAAATGCTTAAGCAGGTTGCGAGCCCCGTTAAGATTCTTAATAATATCTGTCTCTCTAAATCCCCACGAGGCAGAAATATTTTCTCTAATCTCGCTTAATATATTCTTATTGGGCGTTGAATATTCAACCAGCTTACCTAAGACTTCTTCGGCCGCTCCAGCCAATGTAATTGAACAAATATATTCCTTTTCGAAATACATTCGTATAGCCATCTCAAGCTGTATACGGCCTATATTTATATAACTAATTTCCACTAAGCCGCTTCGACCTTCTTGGGCAGGTTAAGGCGAATGTGCAGATCTTTAAGTTGCTGTTCGGTGATATCTGACGGGGCGCTCATCATCTGGTCTTCGTACTGGCCATTCATGACAAAGGCATAGACTTCACGCAGGTTTGGTTCATTGGCCAGCAACATCACAATCCGGTCAATCCCGAACGCACAGCCGCCATGCGGGGGGGCACCAAACCGAAACGCATTCAGCATCCCGCCGAATTTATGTTCCAGCACGTCTTTGGCATATCCGGCAATCGCAAACGCCTTTTCCATGATCTCAGGCTTATGGTTCCGGATCGCCCCGGAGCAGAGTTCAAACCCGTTGCACACACAATCATATTGATAGGCGTTGATGGTCACCGGATCTTGGGTGTTGAGCGCATCTAGGCCGCCTTGCGGCATGGAAAACGGGTTATGGGAGAAATCAATTTTCTGGGTCTTGTCGTCAAATTCATACATCGGGAAATCCACCACCCAGCAGAATTTGAACACACCCGTTTCGCGTATGCCCATGTCATCACAGATTTTATCCCGTGCCTGCCCCGCCATCTTCGCGGCCTTGGCGGGTGTATCACAGACAAAGAAAATAGCATCGCCATCAGCCAGCGCGGCGGCCTTTTTCAATTCGGCTTGCGCGGCATCTGGGACGAATTTGGCAATCGGCCCCTGCCCCGCACCATCCTTGAACAGGATATAGCCCAGACCAACGGCTCCTTCGCCTTTGGCCCAATCATTGAGTTTATCAAAGAAAGAACGGGGTTTATCCGCCACGTTCGGCGCGCGGATGGCCTTGACCACGCCGCCTTTGGCGATCACGCCCTTGAACGCGTTGAAGGTCACGTCATCGCGTTTAAACACGTCGGTGACATCACAGAGTACCAGTGGATTACGCAGATCCGGTTTATCAGATCCATACAATTTGATCGCATCGGCATAGGTGAGATGGGGAAGCCATTCAATGCGGTGAGGCGTGCCCGTGAAATCGCCATATTTTTCAAAAACGCCCTTGATGACCGGTGTCATGGCAGAAAACACATCTTCCTGCGTGACGAAGGACATTTCAACATCCAGTTGATAAAATTCCGCCAGACGATCTGCCCGTCCATCTTCATCGCGGAAACAGGGCGCGATTTGAAAATACCGATCAAAGCCCGACATCATCAGCAATTGTTTGAATTGCTGGGGTGCTTGTGGCAAGGCATAAAATTTTCCCGGGTGAAGCCGGGACGGCACCAGATAATCACGCGCACCCTCAGGGGATGAGGCCGTTAAGATCGGTGTTTGAAATTCTTGAAAACCCTGCGCCATCATGCGTTCACGAAGCGAGAAGATGACATTATTCCGCAAGCGTATTTTTTTCTGCATCCCTTCGCGGCGTAAATCCAGATAGCGGTATTTCAGGCGAATATCTTCACCCGCCCCGTCATTTTCCGCGACCTGAAATGGAAGCACATCAGCCGCACCCTGCAAGGTCACGTTTTCGATCACCAGTTCAATATCGCCCGTGGGCATTTTGGGATTGATGGTTTCAGGTGTTCTGGCCATCACCTTTCCGGTCACCGTCACGGTGCTTTCGATCCGGAATTTTTCAATCTGTGCCAGTAGCGGCGATCCTTCATGCACCACGCACTGCGTCAGCCCATAAGTATCCCGAAGATCAATGAACAGCACCCCGCCATGATCGCGTTTGCGGTGAATCCAGCCCGATAGACGAACCGTCTGCCCGACATGGTTCGCGCGTAAATCAGCACAGGTGTGGGTACGGTAGAGATGCATGAGATATCCTTTACGTTAAGTCAGTGAATTTATAACCGTCCCTGTGCCCGGGCGCAAAGATAATTCTTACCCGGCCTCAATAAAACCTTGGAGAATCGGTGACTTGGCGGTAAAAACCCCCTTATGATTATCCAAAACCAAACGCAACTGAACGCCCTCTGCCTTGAGTTATCGCGCGCGCCCTATATTGCCGTCGATACGGAATTCTTAAGGGATAAGACCTTCTATCCCAAACTGTGCCTTATTCAACTGGCGGCACCGGGCGGTCAAGCGGCCGCGATTGATCCGGTTGATTTTGATCTTGATCTCACGCCTTTATTTGACCTGATGAAAAACCCGAATGTGCTCAAGGTGTTTCATGCCGCGCGGCAGGATCTGGAGATTTTTTATTTCCTGATGAAAGAAGTGCCCGCCCCTTTGTTCGACACACAAGTGGCGGCCATGGTATTGGGATACGGGGATCAGATCGGGTATAACGCGCTGGTGCAAGAAGTCACCGGCACCAGCCTGTCTAAAAGTGCCCAGTTCACCGATTGGGCGCGGCGACCCCTCTCTCAAAAACAAATCACCTATGCGCTGGATGATGTGATTTACCTGCGTCAGATCTATGAAGATTTGAATGCTCAGCTCATTCAAAAAAACCGGGTCAACTGGGTACTTGAAGAAATGGATATTTTAAAGAACCCAACCACGTATGACACACCGATTGAGACCGCATGGGAACGGGTGAAAATACGGTCCGACAAACCCGAAGTTCTCTCCGTTTTGCGGGAAATGGCCACGTGGCGCGAACGCGAAGCGAGGGCGCGGGATATCCCCCGAGGACGTTTGCTCAAAGACGAAACATTAGCCGATCTCGCGATGTATATGCCCCGCGATCTAGAAGGGTTGTTGCAGGTGCGCACGCTTCCGGCCGATGTCGCCAAAGGTAAATTGGGGTCTGTTATTCTTGAGTTAATTCAAAAGGGGCGAAAGATACCCCGGGATCAAATGCCGCATATGGCGCGACCGGCGATGCTCCCCAAACACGCAGTACCCACACTGGAGATGCTCAAGATGTTGCTCAGAATTTGTGCCTCAGAAGCAGATGTTGCCCCCAAAATTCTGGCCAGCGCGGAAGATCTGGAAGCCTTGGCCACACAAGAAAAACCCGACATACCCGCTCTTCAAGGTTGGCGATATGATGTGTTTGGACAAGAAGCCTTAAAACTTAAGCGCGGAGACGTTTATCTGGGTCTGACGAAGGGACAGGTTGTCCGCCGTTCGTCGGGGTCAAACGGTTAATCGTAATTTCACCCACACGTTCAGAAACGTCCTCTTGTTTGGGGAGAGCCGTTTGCGCCCCTACTTTTGTACAGGCCAAAGACCCGGCAACCGTTGCCCATTTCAGGGCTGTTTCAAAATCTTTCCCCTGATCCAGCGCGGCGCAGAAATAACCTGTATAGGCATCCCCCGCCCCAATGGTATCAACAGGTTTAATTTTCAAAGGCGGAACCATCAACACGCCCTCGCCCGAGCAAACCAAAGAACCCACTCCGCCCAGTGTCACCAATGTTACCAGTTTGAAACGATCATAAAGTTCTTTCGCGAAGGCCGCTTTGTCCTGAGTTTGCATCCCTTGGGATTGGCCGACCAGATCAGCTTCATGTTCATTCAAGATAATGTAATCCAGATTTTGAAGCATCTCGGTGCTAAGCGCTTGGGTTGCCGGGGCAAAATTCATCACCGTCCGTGCGCCGCTTTTCTTTGCCCGGGCAATCAATGCTTCTGTTTCCACCATGGGGAGTTCCCCTTGAACCAGAACAATGGTGTCCTTAGTCAATAAATTATCCGGCACAGAGATTTGGCGTGCTTTTAAATTAGCCCCCTGCGATACAACCACCTTATGGGTACCATCCTCTTCATCGACAAAAATGGTCGCCAAGCCTGAAGGCATATCCAGGATTTCAATCCCGGATGTATTAATATTCTGCTCTTGTAAATTTTCCAGCATCTGGCGGCCATGCCCGCCCTTACCCAACGCGCCAAAGAAACGAACATCTGCCCCGGCGCGCGCCGCGGCAACAGCCTGGTTAGCACCTTTACCGCCGGGTGCTTCGTCATGATTATCGAGAAAAACCGCCGTATCTTTTTTCGGCAGATCCGGAAGATGGATAAACAGGTCGAGAACGTTGGAACCAAAAACCACAATCATCATGACATCCTTTGTTGATGGACAGTAATAAAGCAGTTTAGGGCATTTTTGACAATAGAAAGGGGGTATTAAGGCTATGGCGTAAAATGAATATCTGGGTGCGGCGCAGCATGATGGGGGGTATAAATATGCCCTTTTAAATCAGGTTTACTCGAAGGGGATAAATCTTGATCCAGCCACGAGATGACAGCTGGCAAATCCCTGACATCAGATATGACGATGCTGGCACCTGCTTGTAACAAGGCGGCCGACTGAGCCTCTTTATCGACATAGAATTTGGCGGCAACCGTACCAATCACCCGCACCGAGGGATCGTGTGCCTTTGCTTTGGAAACCCCTGAAAGACTATCTTCAATAACGATTGTTTCTGCCGGGTTCCAACCCAGCGCACCAAAGGCTTCATCATATTTGTTGGGGTGGCCATACCCGCTTCGGCGGCGATCACCCTCAGGAAACAACTGAGACAGTCCGGCATTGATCCCAGTTTCAGGATCCACCGCATGCTCGAGAGATATATCCATTCGGTCAGCACGGCTTGTCGTTGCCAAGGCAATATGGTCAGACCCAAATGTGTCACGAAGTTGGCCAAGTGCGTGGGATATGCCTGGGATGGCTTTTAATTCTTTTTTGAATGCTTCGTTAGTTTGAAGGGTAATCACGTCGGCTAAAAAAACACTGACATCTTCTGACGGCGGAATCTGGTAGTCCTGACGGATGAGGACTTCAGGCAGATCAAATTTTTTAATCAAGGCATCAACGATCCGGTCTGTCGATGTGCCGGGATATGTACGATAAATGAATCCGCGCTCTAGATCGGCGTTCGGGGCATATCGTTTTACCAGATCAAAACCCGCATCATCCATGACCTTCATGGCCACATCTTCGCTATCAATATTCACACCATCATTATCAAAGACGAGATACGTAATTGTCATGAGACACCGTTTGGGATTTTATACACTTTCAGTTGCGTCGATCATGGTCAACATATGGCAGTTCTTATATTATGTCAATAAAAAACTAGCCGAGGTAGTCCCTAACCGTCTGACGGGCACCTTTTTGGTGCAAACTAGCCATAGCGGCAGTCAGTGCCGCCAAAAACGGGGCCGATAAAGGCAAATGAGTGCCGAATACCCGGGACAGCCCGAGAATAGACGTCGGATCCTGAGGAGTCATTTTAATCCGCGTTTGAAGATCCTCTTTCATAGGATCCTTAATCTCAATCGGCTTCAGGTCTTCATCAACCCCCGTTAAATAACGAAACCATCCGGCCAGTGCCAGCGCGGCAAACTTGATCGACCCACCCTGTGCCAATTGATATTCAATGCAGGGTAGAATGGCGTTTGGAATTTTCTGCGATCCATCTTCGGCCAGACGTTGAACCTGATCAGCAATAGCGGGGTTTGAAAAACGCTCGATCAGGATATCTTTATACTGGGTGAGATTGATGCCGGGAACTTCTGGAACCGACGGCGTAATATCATGATCCATATAGGCACGGACAAATTTGGCAATATCCGGATCTGCCATAGCCTTATCTACCTGACGATATCCCATCAAGTAAGAGATATACGACAAAGCGGAGTGTGATCCGTTGAGAAGCCGTATCTTCATTTTTTCATAGGGCTCGACGTCGGCGACCAATTGAACCCCTACCTTTTCCAGCGCCGGCCGGCCATCTGAAAAATGATCTTCTAAAACCCATTGGCGGAAATCTTCACACACCACGGGCCAACCATCTACCACGCTAAATTTATTTTCGACAAGATCCACGATCTCAGGTTTTGTGACTGGGGTAATTCTATCCACCATGGCGTTCGGAAAGGAAACATGTGCCTTAATCCACTCCGCTAACTCCCGATCAATTAAGCTTGCAAATTGAAGCACGAGCTTGCGCGTCAAATGACCATTACCCGGCAGGTTATCACAGGACATGACGGTAAAAGGTTTCATTTTTGCCTGACGTCGGCGTGCCAAACCTGATACGACATATCCCAATCCCGTGACAGGCGCGTCTGGGTTCTGCAGATCATTTTTAATCCCCGGATTGGTTTCATCAAGATTTCCTTCTTGATTGTAGCAATATCCTTTTTCCGTGATGGTCAAAGACAGAATTTTTATCGCTGGATCCATCAGCCGCGCCAAAACCTTTGCAGGATCCGAAGGGGCGTGAAGTACTTCTTTCATACTACCGCAAATACGTAAGGTATCTTTTTGTCCGCTTCGTTCCAAAATGGAATAAAGCCCGTCTTGGCGGTTCAGGGTTTCGACATGTGGCTTGTCCTGAGGTAATAGGCCGACTCCGCAAATCATCCAATCCTGAGGAGATTGCGAAAGGAGATCATTGATATAAAGCGCCTGATGGGATCTATGGAAGCCGCCAACACTCATATGCATGATCCCAGCCTTCAATGCAGACCGATCATAAGACGGACGCTGGATTGAAGGGTCGATATGAGGGAGATTTACCTGGTTCAATACAACCGAGGTTTTTTTATACGCGTTTTGAGCTGTTGATGTCATGTCCTGACCTTAATCAAAGGGGTGATCGTGGTTATTATCAGATAACGGGAGCCGGAGCATAAGGCTGGCCTGTACCATTCAGATGCCGCACAGGTTGTGTGCCAACATCCGGAGCCGAATTGTCTGTTACAAATTTTTTGAGTGCCGCGCTAATACCTAAATTCTCAATTTCTGTCAGATATGTTTTTACCTGCTGAACAAAGGCAGGATTGTTACTCAGGTCTTTTCCAAAAATTTTATCGACGGCAAATAACGGGCTGGGATCTGTCATGCCCGGATAGACAATATTAACAAGATCAAGGCCAGCGCGTGAGGCGGCGGCGTCATTGGGTTCATCCGTTTTCTTACTTCCGGGCAGGCGTCCATTTTGATCAAGTTGTTTGAGATATTGTATCCATGACGCCAACGCAAACGTGGTATGTGACGAAGACTGACCTGAGGCCACGCTATCACGCAACGTATCTAAAAAACGCGAGCCGACCTTATCCGTTCCATTACGGGCAAGGCGTGTGAGCTGATCACAAATTTCACTGTTGTCCAGACGCGTCACCAAATCCTGTTGATAATCAGGCAGGGATACGCCTTCGATATCTGGCAATGTCTGCCCGACTTCTTTCATAAAACCCTGAATAAAGGCACGGATATCAGGTTGTGCCATGGCCTCGTGCGTGTGCTGTAAGCCGGAGAGATGTCCAATACACCCCAACGCCATGTGCGCCCCATTTAATGTACGCACTTTCATCATTTCATAGGCATGGACATTATCAACAACATAAAGAGATGGGTCTTTTAGAGGGGGGAAATCAACCGGGTGGCCTGTATTTGGATCAATTGATCTGTTTCCTTCGATCACAAAAGCAACATTAGGCATATACTCTGCCTGAATGGGCCACGCATCTACCACGCCCATAGACTTCATGCGTGCCTCGTGCTCTGGCGTAGTTTTGGGTGTAATACGATCCACCATTTCATTGGGGAATGCGACATATTCTTCAATCCACGCTCTTAACTCGGGTGATTTTTTCTGGGCGTACGCCAGAACAGCGTTTCGTAATGTAGTTCCATTACCGGCCAAATTATCACAAGACATGATCGTCGGTGGGGCAATGCCACGTTGCCGTCTTAAATCGAGCGAAGATACAATCAATCCGATAGATGACATCTCAACACTGCCTTCATCAAGGCAAGCCTTAATATCCGGATGATCAAAATCAAATCCTTTTTCAGAACTGAAATAATATCCCTTTTGAGTCACCGTCAGGGTAATTAATTTGATACCCGGGTCTGCGGCGGCTTCTAAAACTGCCTGCGGATTTTGATTGGCGACAAGGATGTCTTTAATGCTCCCGATCACACGAGTGTGTTGTTGATCTTTCCCCAAGCTGGTCAGCGTGTAGAGAAAATCTTGAGGCGCCAGTTTTTCATGTGCCGTGGGATGTTTCATGCTGACCGCGATAATGCCCCAATCAAGCGGCTTGCCCTCTTTGTGCAAACGGGACAACATATCATCAACGTAAACGGCCAAATGAGCTCTGAAAAACGCACTGGGGCCAATATGAAGAATGCCGGATTTCACCTGAGCACGATCATAAGAATATCTTTGAATGCCGTACGGCAAGCGTGTCAGCGCGTGTTCTGAAAGAGAAACAGTCATCCCCTACTACCTTTTTTATTATTATGATAATTGGGGGAAGCTAAAATAATTTACCTCAAAATTCAATGAATTATTTATTTTGCACATGCACAATATTCCATGAAAAAGGCGATTATTCTTATATTTATCAGAATGTTACCTAAGGTAATATGTTTTTACTATTTCTGAAGATAACCTGACATCATGTAAAGCTAGATGAAAATATCTGTTATATCCTTAAAAACATAGACTCCTCTTGCATGGGGATACCCTTTCATGTCTTAAGAATTTATCATGACCTCTTTTGTACTCCTTGGTGGTGCTGGTTACATCGGCTCTCATGTGGCCAAGGCACTGGTGCGGGCAGGATGGACGCCGATCATTGTTGACAATCTCTCGCGGGGGCAGGCGCTCTCTGTCGCCGGTTTAACCCTAGAACAGGCCGATATTCTGGACACACCCGCCCTCGTATCGATTTTTAAAAAATATCAACCGTCTGCCATTTTGCATTTTGCGGGATTAATCGAAGTTTCGGAATCCGTGAAAAACCCGTCTGAATTTCACCGCAATAATGCACAAGGGACGGCGTCCGTAATATCTGCGATGGCACAGGCGCAGATCAAACATCTGATCTTCTCCTCAACAGCCGCCGTCTATGGTCAGCCGGATCATCAAGCCCCTTTCCCGGAAAATCTGCCCCCCTGCCCCATCAATCCTTACGGCGAGAGTAAGTTAACCGCCGAACAGATTATTCAGGAATCTTATCATCAGCATGGCATATGTTCGGTCATATTTCGTTTTTTCAATGCGTGCGGCGCAGATATAGACGCAGAGATTGGGGAAATGCATGACCCCGAAACACATTTAATTCCATTGGTGATTCAAACAGCATTAGGGCTTCGGGAATCTGTCTCTTTATTTGGAGAAGATTATCCCACCCCGGATGGCACCTGCGTGCGAGACTATGTGCATGTTGACGATATAGCCCGCGCGCATCTGCTGGCTCTGACCTATCTTCAATCCGGGGGCGAATCTGTGATCTGTAATCTGGGATCAGGCACGGGATATAGCGTGCGCGAGGTCATGAGAGAAATTGAAAAACTGACAGATCACGGTCGCCTATCCATCACGGCGGAACCGCGACGCGCCGGAGATCCTGCCTATCTGGTAGCGGATATTTCGCGCACCTGTAGCGTATTGGGATGGAGTCCCCACCACACGCTTCGTGATATCTGTGAGAGTGCGTATCGCTGGCACCAGAGCGATATATATCAAAATTTTTGGCGTTCACGCCGCAGAGGCTAGCTCATCAAACACGGATTTGACCATGGCCGGCGTGATTGATTTTTTTTCCATCATGGCGCGCTGATCCAATTTATCAACAAAGGCGCGCACGGATTCAAAAGACCGTTCCACCCGGGGTAGGATATACCCAATCACGTCAGCACCTACGCGTAATTGACGGTCATTAAACAATTTAACCATGATCGCCGCCAGCAAGGCATCATCCGGTTCACGTATGGCCACGGCCGGGGCCGCCCGAAGCCGTGAGGCCAGATCCGGTAAGGCAAAATGTTGGTGCACGGGTGCCGAGATCAATGTCAGAAGCAGAGTGCGATTATTTTCTTTGAAAATATTGTACAGGTGAAAAAGTTTTTTTTCGGATTCAAGATTGCCAATCAGAATGTCCGCTTCGTCCAAGATAAAATGCCCGGGATGATCGGTGAGATCGGAGGGGTTTTTGTTCTGAATATCGGATATCGTGATAAAATCGGCGTGGGATTTCTCTCGCCAGACTTCGGCCAAATGCGTTTTACCAGAGGCGACAGGGCCGTAAATAATGAGGACAGGCGCCGGCCAGTTCGGCCATAGATCAATCCACGCGACGGCATCTCGGTTAGACGGCGCAATTAAAAAATCAGACCGTCCCATGGCCGTGCGGTGACCCAGATCAAACGGGATTTGTTCAAGGAAAGATCGTGTCATGGTGTGTCCATTAACGGGCATCAAGTGACACCGGGGGGCGTCCATACAGCGCGCTTGATTTATAGTGGGAAATGCCCGCACCGGCCAAAACACCCACAATCGCCGCCACCGGCACGGCCAACAACATCCCCAAAATGCCAAAAAGTGCCGCGCCAGCCATCAAGGCAAACATCACCCAAAGCGGATGAAGACCCACACTATCTCCCACCAGTTTGGGGGTAAGGATATTGCCTTCGATCATTTGACCCCCCAAAAAGATTAGGGCTATGGTGCCGACATACACCCAGTCCCCGCCGGTTTGAAACCACGCCACCAGAACACCCATCAACAACCCCACCGTTGAACCCACCAACGGAATGATCGACAGCACGCCCGAGATCACACCAATCAAGAACCCGTAATTCAGCCCCGCGATCATCAAGGCCAGCGCATAAAGCGTCCCCAAAATCAACGCTACGGTAATTTGACCCCGGACAAAGCCGGAGAGTTTCTGATCTATCCGGCGCATCATATCCCGCAAGGGAGCACAATCTTCCCGAGGGTATAAATCATCCACCCATGCCGTCATGCGTGGCCATTCATTCATCATGAAAAACGCCACTAGCGGTGTTAAAATAAGGGTCGTCACGACGCTAAACGCCGCCTGCCCGCCTTGGGCGATTTGCCCCAGCACGCCGCCCGTCAAAGTCAGGATTTTTCCGGCATTCTGGGATAACAGAGCCTTAGCCTGATCGACATAGCCTTCGCCCAGATGATTTTGGATCAGCGACAGATAGGGCGTTAGAAACACAATCGATTGATCGATATAGGCCGGGAGGCTCTGCGCCAGATCGGCGGCTTCACGAATGGCCAGCGGCAAGATCAAAGTCCCCAATGCCCCGACAAACACAAAGAAGGTCAGCAAGATCAGACTGGACGCCAACCAGCGCGGCATTTTAAGCCGCGTCAGCCGTGTTGTCGCCGGATGCAGTAAATACGCAATCGCCGCGCCCAAAACAAACGGCGTTAAAACGTCGCGAAACAGCCAGACAAAGCCGAACACCAATCCCGAGAGCACCAACCAGAAAAAAAATTTACGTTCCACCTCTATGATCCCCGCCATGTTATATGCGCCCCATACCGGTAAAGATGTCTATAGAATTGCTTAAACTGACACCGGAAGTTGTATTCTGGGGTGTGACTGGTACGCCGTTTAACCCAGCCTGCCTTAACGTTGCCGATAAGGTAGAAATATCGCCCGTAAAATTCATATCTACCAACGCCGAGCGTGAGGTAAGGCTTTTGACCATCACACCTTGCATACCGGCTAGACGATCCAAGGTATGTTTCATTTTGACCCATTCTTGTGCGGACGCAAAAAACACACGTGCCTGATAATTCTGTGCGGGGCCAGACGGGCGGGGATCAGAGGTCGTCTGTGTACCGGCCGGCTGGGGCGCCGAAGCAGAATTCATACTGACACCCTTCAAGATAGGTTTGACTTGCGCCACAGCACGATCAAAAAGAACCGCGACCGGGGTATTGGTTTGATCCGGCATGATTTGAAGCGTACGGATAAAACGCGGACGCGTGCCCGGTGCGGCTGAATAAATATTCACATCCAGCCCACCTACGGCATTGGGAGAAGCCATAACAATCGCGGCATAATCGGCCTGATAGCGCGCCAGCAGACGGATCATTTTTTCAAGATCATAAGTCAATGGCTGATCATCTTTGATCTGGCCGATATCCGTCAGATCCCCCAAGGGTAAAGAAAAATCCCGGTTTTCACCCAAAGGCTGACGTGACCAAGCGGCGCGGAAGGGATTGTTACCTTCCCACAAGGTGGTGCGCCCTCCCGATTGATAAAAAGGCAGGACAAGTGTTGAGCCTTTCTTGACAGGCACCGAAGCTACCGTAGCGGCGGGTGTAGCCACGCTAGACGTGCCGGATGTATCAGCACCAACAGTCTCTTCTGCCATTGCCGTTTGGGTCACGGGTAAAAGATGCCGCAAGGAAGACGGGCGGAACCTGACCGTGAACGTACCTTTGTAGCGCACGGCGGAAATTTGTTCGTTCGTCACTTCGAAATCCTGAACCATGGCCGAAACCGCCAGCGGATCGATATCCCCTTGTTCCGCCGATTTATCCTGACCTAGGTTTTTCTCAAGCCACATTTTATAGGCTTTGACCTGCGCCTCATCCAATGCCTTGGTACGGGCTTCGACCGCATTTTTGGCCGTGACATCCACTTGTACCCCTTCAACGGTAAAAGATCCCGTATCCTGAGCCTGTGCCCCGAGGATAATCCCTCCAAAAGCCAGCGTTAACCCCACACAAAACACTATACCTGCGCGCGCAAAATGCTTATAAATTCTTGCCATAGCCACCACTTTTAACGGGAAATTGTGGCCAATTTATAACCCATTACAGAGCATAGATCAAAATGAAACAGAGTGCCTATAAATCCGCCGGAGTTGACATAGACGCCGGGGCTGATCTGGTGGAACGGATCAAGCCTGCTGTCAAAAAAACCATGAGACCCGGCACGATGGGCGGCATCGGCGGTTTCGGTGCCCTGTTCGATGTGAAGGCCGCGGGCTATCAAGACCCGGTATTGGTATCCTCCACCGATGGGGTTGGCACGAAAATCAAAATCGCGATTGATACAGGACGTCATGACCATATCGGGATTGATCTGGTGGCGATGTGCGTGAATGACCTAATCGTTCAAGGGGCAGAGCCGCTTTTCTTTTTGGATTATTTTGCCACAGGCAAGCTTGAGGTGGGTGTCGCCGAACGCGTGATTACAGGCATTGCCACCGGATGCGAAATGGCCGGATGTGCCCTGATCGGCGGGGAAACCGCCGAGATGCCGGGCATGTATCAAGCCGGGGATTATGATTTGGCTGGGTTTACTGTGGGTGCCGTGGAACGTGCCCATATCATCACCGGGGAGCGCGTGACAGACGGCGATGTCATACTTGGCCTACCCTCGAGCGGGGTTCATTCCAACGGATATTCTTTAGTGCGCAAAATTGCTGAACATGCTGGCGGTTTTGATATCGAATCCCCCTTCGCCTCCGGTACCACATTGGGCGAGGCGTTACTGACCCCCACACGTATTTACATCAAGCCGTTGTTAAAAACATTACGCGCTTATCCCGGGGCGATCAAAGCCATGGCGCATATCACCGGCGGCGGGTTGCTCGAGAATATCCCCCGCGTCCTGCCAGAGAGTGTTCATGCCCATCTGGATGCGTCAACATGGCGTCCGGCACCTGTTTTTGGTTGGCTAGCACAAACCGGGCAGATCGACCCTGAAGATATGGCGCGCACGTTTAATTGCGGTCTGGGCATGGTCATGGTATGTGATTCCGGACAGGTCGATCAGGTTATGTCCACCTTACGCGGCGAAGGCGAAACCCCCGTGCGGATCGGCCAGATTGGCGGCGGACGGGCACACGGCGCGGTGTTGATTGACCATATCGACATGTTGACTCGGTCTTGATATCGACAGTCTTGAAATTTATAGAATTTTTAGCTTCAATATACGTCAGAACATTAGGAGACAGATTATGGCCAACGCCCCTCAACATGTAACGATCGATCCCCGCGAAGCCGACCGCGCCGTCAGTATGTGGGAAGGATTCACCAAATTCATGACCGTTGGTATTATCGGCGTCGTGATTTTACTGGTTTTAATGGCCTTTTTTCTCCTCTAGCAATATACCATAATATCGGTCAAATTGACCTGATCTTCATCTTTTCCTAACCAATATCAGACAGAGTATAAGCACGGGTATCCTGTGTCTGATGGCTATTCTGCCTCAAGCGTTTACGAAGGATAAAAAGATGAAAGATCGCCTCGCGTTGATCTGCGCGGCTGGATTAAGGCAATGTCCCCTGTGGGTCTCCCCGGGGACAATAGTCATTTCGTGTGTCTTTCTTTTGAGTGTCTTCGCTTGTATCACGCCTTCGCACGCGCAAGTGACATCTACATCCTCCTCAGCCCCCAGTTACAAAACGGCCATCCTGACCGACCAAACATCTGAACTGCGTCTATCAGAATATGGGATGATATTGGCAGATCCAAATAACTGGCTCGATCTCGAAAAAATCGTTCGTCAAGACACGTGGCGAAATTTAAACATCACCCCGAATACCGCTCAATCTGTACCTGTGCCGGCGCGCAACGCACATCAATGGATTGTTTTTCCGGTGCGTAACAACGCCCATAAAACAAAATGGTATGTGGATATAGGCACTCTATCGGATGGGCGAACCGGCATCGTAAGGTCAGCCACCTTGTATATTCATACGGCCAATCCCTATACGCTGGACACACCCGGTGGACAGACACCGTCTTTCAAACTTCCAACGCCGCAGGACATCACCACAGAGAGCTTAGTGCCGATCACCTTGCCCTCAGGTCAAAATGCAATGATCATTTTGAAACTGGATACGGTATCATCTTTTCCTGCCTTTCTGCCCCTCACGATCATAGATGACAAACACGTTGTCTCGCATATATCCGCTCATTACGAAATTATGTCGATTATCTTTGCCTGCCTGATTGGGATGGTTTTGTTTTTCCTGTCCTTTGCCACCGCGTATAAAACGCAAGGCTGGCTTCCATTTTCTTTTTATTTTTTGTCGTTCGTGATCTATGCGGGACTTCAAAACAACTTGACCCATGCCAATGCTGATCTGATCCAGTATGGATTATCGGGCGTTTTTGTTCTATGGGGGCTGCTGTGTATTGTCATGACACGCTTTGTGGTTCAGTCCTCTCCGGTGGTGGGAAAAGACAATATTTTTTATATCGCGCTTTTTTTGATCGCCATACTCGGCGGAATCACCAATCTTTTGATTACGCCTGAACATGCGTTCGCACATATGGGGCTTATTATGGGTCCGGCGCTGTTGATTTTCATGATGGCCAGTCTCTACAGTATATTAAGGTATGAAAGCGGCCATCTATACCGCTTGTCTTTAGGGATTGGATGGTTATTTGCCTTTTCAGGTGGCCTGTTTTCCTTGTGGTGGATGGGCGATATGATTTCCGCCGACTCACCCCTGAAGAACGGGATATGGTTTTGTTTAGTTCCCCAAGGATTGTTTTTCATGTTAACCGCCTTGCAAAAAAATGCAGGGCGCGTCACCACAACGCATACCGAAGGGGCTTCAGCCAATTTAAATATTGATGCGCTCGTCAAGCTTCGGGCGACGAAAGAAAGCGCAGAACAGGCCAGATTGCTCCGGGTGATCGAACGCGAGCGCGAACTCTTGACCCAGTTCCGTCAGCGCGAAGCCCAACGATCAGAGGAAATGCGTCAAGCCAAAGAAATGGCCGACACAGCCAACAAGGCGAAATCGGCATTTCTGGCAGTGGTCAGCCATGAGATTCGCACACCCATGACCGGGATCATGGGGATGGTGCGGTTATTATTGGATAGTAAAATCTCCCGCGAGCAAAAAGATTACGTCACCACCATTCAAGAGTCAGGCGATTCCATGCTGACTTTGCTCAACGACATTTTGGATTTCGAAAAAATTGAACAGGGTAAAATGGTGCTGGAGAAAATCTCGTTTGATTTGCCCCGTTTGGTCAACAGTATCGCGACACTTATGTCCGGACATGCGGCGATCAAAAATATTACCCTGCGCACATTGATTGACCCGGACGTCCCGCAATATGTGATGGGGGATCCATCGCGTCTGCGTCAGGTATTATTAAACCTGACCGGGAACGGCATTAAATTTACATCCCAAGGCGAAGTTGTCATCAAGGTACATCTGGGCACACCCGACCCAGATAAAGAGGTCAGCCGCTGGGATCAACCCGCCTATGATATTTATTTTGCCGTCAAGGATAGTGGTATTGGCATTTCCGCCGAAGCGCAGGAAAATATTTTCACGCCCTTTTCCCAAGCCGATAGCAGTATCTCACGCAAGTTTGGGGGTACTGGATTAGGGCTGGCTATCTGTAAAGGATTGATCGAAGCCATGGGCGGGAAAATTCATATCAGTAGCCGCGAAGGGGAAGGAAGTATGTTTTTCTTTACCCTGAACATGCCCGAAGGAGAAGCGGATAGTAAAGCCCTCCAATTCTCTCACACGGCATCCGGGACATCTTCACTTCCTGCCCCGCCGCCGCGAAGATCACGTCGCAGTTACCATCTTTTGGTGGTCGATGATAATAGTGTTAATCAAAAAGTCATCACGAGCTTTCTAACGCGCATCAACCATACCGCTGATTGCGTTGACACCGCTGAAAATGCGTTGGCCTTGGTGCAGAAAAAACCTTATGATCTGATCTTGATGGACATCCAGTTGCCGGGCATGTCCGGTGACGAGGCCACGCGTATTTTAAGAAAACTGCCCGACCCCGCTATCGCTCAATTACCCGTCATTGCCCTGACTGGTAATTTACGGGATGAAGACCGAATGACGTATCACAAAGCAGGTATGAACGGGTTTGTCGCGAAACCCATTGACCCGGATGTCCTAGAATCCGTCATTGATGAGGTTATGCAAGATAATGCGGGTACGCCGGCTTCGACGGATATGTCGGGGTGGGAAATGGCGTCCCCACCCAATACGCCCCCTGACCCCGCCGTCACAACATCACCCTCAGGGCACGACGATATATTCGATGACAGTATGTTTGACGCACTCAAGGTCAATTTAGGAAAAGAAAAATTAAATGAGTTGCTGATCGAACTCATGGATAAAGCCCATGAATTGGTTGATGCCCTTGAGACCAGTGCCTTGGCGCAGGATATTCAAGCTATGGCGGCCAGAGCCCATGAATTAAAAGGCATGACGGGAAATTTTGGCCTGAAAGAACTGAGCCAGATTGCCGGCGACATCGAAAAAATGGCACGCCCCGCTTCTCAAAACACGCCAGATACCGCGCAGATTCAAACCTTAATAGACGAACTGATTATCGCCACTAGCCGAGCCGATGCGGTATTAAAAGACTGGATGGCGAACGCCTAGACGGAATAAACGACTAACCCACAATTTCGGCAGGCGTAAAGAAAAACGCAATTTCAATTTTGGCGTTCTCCAGACTATCCGATCCATGCACGGAGTTTTCCCCTATCGACAAAGCATGCTCCTTGCGGATGGTACCGGGGGCGGCCTGTTCCGGGTTTGTGGCACCCATCACTTCACGATTTTTGGCCACCGCATTTTCGCCTTCAAGCACTTGTACGACCACAGGGCCAGATGTCATGGTTTTAACCAGTTCACCGTAAAAGGGACGCTCCTTATGCACGGCATAAAAACCCCCAGCCTGAGCCTCGGTCATATGTATGCGTTTTTGTGCGATAATCCGAAGACCGGCGGCTTCAAGTTTAGCATTCACCGCACCCGTGATATTCCGGCGGGTGGCATCGGGTTTAATAATCGAAAATGTACGTTCCATGGCCATGTGATATCCTTTTTTAAAAATGCTGTGACTGTATAGCCAGTGAAAGAGAGGCTGACAAGCCCGGGATTCTCCCCCGAATATCAGGGGTACCCACCCCGCTCCGACCGCATTATTATTATATAATATAGAAATATTATGATAATATATGACAGAACTTGTTAATAAAATGTTTTTTGCCTTGTTTTAACCGAAGATTCTTTGTTACCTTAGAAGATAAGAATATGTCATAAAAAAGTGAACAGGAATATTTTTATGAGCCCTCGCACGTTAGATAAAACTGCGTTTGCCTTCCCAGTAGATCTGGACAGTCTTGTTGATGCTGGCAAAAAACATCTTCCTGATTTTCAGGATTTTTGCCGTGATACCGTGAAAGACTTTCTTCGCGGCGTTAAGCGGGACGATATTATGGTGGGTAATGTTAAGTCACGCGAAAGAATTCAAACCAAAGCAGATAGTGATTATGGGGGCGATATTACGCAGGTTAAGGATGTGCTGAGAGCCTATGTCTTCGTGCAAGAACCAAACGCATTTTTAAAAACACAAAATAAACTGGCAGATTGGGTCAATGGAACAACCTCTCTCGAAAGCAAAAAAAATACAGAAATACTTCCTACCAGATTAAAATCTAAATTTCATGGTGCTGCAGAAGGCGGAATTGACACAGTGATCGTCAATTTTACGTTTAACGGTGTCCCTGCAGAATTACAGGTTGTTCAAGCAAAAGACAGACAACGTTTTCTGGGATCCCACGATGCCTATATAAAACAAAGAGCCTGTGAACGTGTTCTGACAGCAGGCGCATTAGGTAAGACAGAAGATCCTCGTGATCAAGTTGGCCTTATGCGCGCACTAGCAAGACTGGTTCGACATGCAAGAGAAACTCGGGAAGATCTCAACCTTCGTGCGAAATAAAAATTTATCACTCACTTTTCTCTAACTTACCCATCTTATCCCGCCAATTTTTGGCCGATAGCCGTGGCGGCGTCATTGGCCGCATTCACATTAGGCCCCCCAGCTTGGGCCATATCGGGACGGCCGCCCCCCCCGGATCCGCCCAGCGCCTCAGCCCCGATTTTCACCAGATCAACGGCATTGATCCGCGCTGTTAAATCGGCACTGACTGTCACCACGATCGAGGCCTTATCAGCGTCTGTGGCAATAAGCGCAATCACGCCGGATCCCAGTTTTTTCTTGAGGTCATCCGCCATGGTCTTCAGATCTTTGGCCGGGAACCCGGGCAATATTTTCGCCAGATATTTCACCCCGCCAATATCCTTAATCTCATCTTGAGTTGAACCTGTCCCGCCCGAGGCCAGTTGTCGGCGGAGATGGGAAATTTCCTGTTCCAGTTTTTTCTTATCTTCCGCCAATGTTCTTACCCGCGTCACCACATCCGCAGGAGAGGTCTTAAGGGCGGATGCCATGTCAAACACCCGGGATTCCTGTTCTTCGAAATAGGCGAGCGCGCCCTCACCCGTGAGACCTTCGATCCGGCGAATACCTGCCGATACCGCACCTTCAGAAATAATTTTAAACAACCCGATTTCACCGGTACGTTTCACATGTGTACCCCCGCATAACTCAACGGAGTAAGGATGTTTCGCGCCAGCCGCTATCGTCCCCATCGAAACCACGCGCACTTCGTCTTCGTATTTTTCGCCAAACAAGGCGCGCGCGCCAGAGTTCATGGCGTCTTCGAGCGGCAGAATGCGGGTAATAACTTCGGTGTTGGCGCGAATTTCCGCATTCACCTGTTGTTCAATCACACGCAGTTGTTCGGCAGATATGGGGGTTGGTTGCGAAATATCAAACCGTGTGCGGGTATCATCCTGAAGCGAGCCTTTTTGGGCGACATGATCCCCCAATGTCCGGCGTAGCGATTCATGCAATAGATGCGTGACCGAATGATTAGCCTGAATGGCCGCGCGGCGACGCATATCCACACGCTGTTCGACCCCTTCGCCCGTTTTCAGATGGCCTTTGGATACCTGTCCCACATGCACCCATAATTTGCCGAGATATTTTTTGGTATCCGTCACCACAAAGGCATCCCCAGCCGATGTCATCATGATCCCCGTATCCCCTGCCTGTCCGCCTGATTCCGCATAAAAGGGCGATTGGTTTACCACCACCATGCCGGTTTCCCCCATAGCGAGCGCGGGAACAGATTTTCCGTCTTTTACGATGGCCAGTATCTGGCCTTCTGCCACATCCTTGGCATAGCCGAGAAATTCCGTGGCGCCTATTTTTTCGAACAGTTCAAACCAGATTTTTTCGGTACCCGTATCACCAGACCCTGCCCATGATTTACGTGCCTTTGCCTTTTGTTTATCCATCGCCGTTTCAAAGGCATCCATATCCACCGACAAACCTTTTGATTTAAGCGCATCTGCCGTCAGATCCACCGGAAAACCAAACGTGTCATAAAGTTTAAAGGCAACATCCCCAGACAGTTTTTGTCCGGACGATAATTTCGACGTTTCATCATCCAGAATTTTTAAGCCTTGCTCGAGCGTACGCTTAAAACGTGTTTCTTCATTCTTGAGTGTTTCAACAATCAAAGCTTCGGCACGTTTCAATTCAGGATAGGCTTCGCCCATCATCGACATGAGTGTTGGGAAAAGCCGGTGCATCAACGGTTCCTTGGCACCCAGCAAATGCGCATGGCGCATACCCCGGCGCATGATCCGCCGCAAAACATAGCCGCGGCCTTCGTTAGACGGCATCACGCCATCCGCCAGCAGGAACGACGCACACCGCAAATGATCCGCGATCACGCGGTGAGAGGGCGCCTGTGCCCCGTCTGGGGAAACACCCGTCAGGTCGGCAGAATGTTCAATGATATTGCGAAGCAGATCGATATCGTAATTCGTTAGCTTGCCTTGCATCAAGGCCGACATGCGCTCCAGCCCCATACCGGTATCAATGGACGGTTTGGGCAAAGGTTTGCGAATATGCCCGCCCTTGCCATCGGGTTCCTGTTCAAATTGCATGAACACCAGATTCCAGAATTCCAAAAACCGGTCGCCATCTTGATCCGCTGAACCCGGAGGCCCCCCGGCTAGCCTGTCCCCCTGATCATAGAAAATTTCAGAACACGGACCACAGGGGCCAAAATCCCCCATCATCCAAAAATTATCATTCGTGGGAATACGAATGATTTTATCATCCGACAATCCAGCAATTTTTTTCCAAAGGCTGGCCGCTTCTTCATCCGACGTGTGCACGGTGACCAATAATTTATCCTTGGGCATGCCGTAATTTTTTGTGACCAATTCCCAGGCAAACGATATGGCATCTTCCTTGAAATAATCACCAAAGGAAAAATTCCCCAGCATTTCAAAAAATGTATGGTGACGCGCCGTATATCCGACATTATCCAGATCATTATGCTTGCCGCCTGCCCGCACTGATTTTTGTGCCGTTGTCGCCCGCGTATAGGGACGTTTTTCTACGCCCGTGAACACATTTTTAAATTGCACCATGCCAGAGTTGGCAAACATCAAGGTTGGGTCGTTTTGCGGCACCAGCGGCGACGACGCCACGACTTCGTGCCCTTTTTTGGCAAAATAGCCTAAAAATTCCGTGCGGATATCATTGACCGTTTTCATAGGTAACCTGTTGATTTATCGTGATGACGTATGTGCCATAGTAAATCCCAAAGCCCTAGGGGGATGCAAGGCCGAAAAGCAGGATTAGGCCCCAAAAATCAATTTTTTCAATGGCGCATAAAAACGGCTATCAAGACGGTGATAATCAGGGTTTTCGCCTTGAGTCACACCGATATCCTGAGCCCGCTCTCCCTTAAAGATAACACGCAGGTACCCCTTTACCTGTTTGAATGCAGAGAGCGGTGCATGTGAATTTCTGTCTCTAACCGGTACATCATGATGCCGAAGGCTGGCCATATGAGTTGAGAGGTACAAAGCTTCTGCGGCGGCCAAACTGACAGACATCACGGGCTGTGTGGCCCAATACGCCAGATGTGAGATATTCATACCAATATATCCCAGCCGGGCGCGCGGTGTGTTACTGTCACTCATACTAAACAAAATCGCATTACCCAATGTGGTGATAGCCGGAATAAAACCCATGGCATCCCCATATTTATGGGACGTATAGGCGGCCGCAAAACATCCTGCCAAGCCCCCGCCCCATGTGACCGCCCGGCGAAACGCTTTTTTAGCTTCGGGGATTACAGAAAATGCGGCCAGTGTCGCTGTGGCATGTCCCAGCATGACCATACCCGGAATATAATGACCGGGATCATGGGTCAACATGGCGGTTAAACCCTGTTGAATTGTGGCAAGAGCGGTTGAAGCTGAAGCCACCGCGAGAATATGCCGATGGTCTTTAAAAGTTGCCGCTTCACGCGCCAGAATCAAAGCGGCCAAGCCAAGTCCTTGGGCACCTGTAATCAAAACACCCCAAGAAAAAACGCTATAACCCATGGCTAGCGCACTCACACCCACCAGTGAAGCCGCACGCACAGGATGTGCGGAGACATATATTTTTAACCCTGCTAATAAAGAATTATTTTGACCCGAAAAATAACGATCACCGAGTGCCTTAAAAGCCTCGCCATAGCTGGCCTGCCACCTATCAGCATATGTACTTTTGGATTGTATAGACGAAGTGTCAGCCATCCTGCTTTTTAGAAAAAAAACAGAGTCTTGTCAATTAATTATGAAAATATTTTTTGGCCTTAAGGAGTTGTCGGTATGGAAGGCTTATTGATGGCCGGATTTGCGGGTGCGGCCTTCAAGGCGTCCTCTGCCTTTTTCACAGCGTCTTCCAGTTCTGGGTCAAGCACAGCAGGCGCGGCAGGTGTTGTTACCGATGGCGTTGGAACAACCGCGGCCTCGGGGACAACAGGGCTGTCGATTGTCGGCATGACCGGGGCATCAAGAGCCGGCATCTCCGGCATCCCGACCGACGGCTGTGATACGGCCGGATTGGCAGGGGGTGAGGTCGGTGCGGCAGATGGCGCCACAGGTGCCGAGGGCTGGGCTGTGGGCACGGTGGCGGAAGGGGTTGAACTGACCTGGACATCTCCGGCCGGAAGAACCGGTGAGGGCACGTCACCTGGAAGAGGTGCCACGGCATCTAGAGCTTCGCCTGTTATGCCTTCTGTCGCGGGGGCTGTTTTACCTTCGGGGTCTATTTCATAAAAACGTGTATCTTTCCCGGGTGACAGCGGTACATCCATTTTGGTGATCTGATCCGTCAATTCCTTGATGGTCACGCGGTCTTTGATCCCGTCCTTAAAGAATTTGGCTTTGACGATTTTATCAGCACCGATAATGAACGTGCCTGGGCGCGGTGTGCCATAGGCCATAGTGCCTTTGACAACATCTGTGTTTAAGACACCAAAGGTACGGATGATGTCGGATCTGGGGTCAGACAGCATCGGCATAGAGACTTTGAGATTAGACGCAAAGGCCTTGAGCTTTAAGGCGGGGTCATAACTTAAGGTGACAACCGAATACCCCATATCTTTGAATTTTTTGGCATTGTCCGATAATTCTTTAACCTGGGCTTGGCAATATGGGCACCATTCCACCGAACGGATAAACACCAACACCATGCCTTTTTTACCCGTCAAATCTGAAAAATTGCGGGTTTTACCATCTTGATCAGACAAAGCCAGATCAGAGGGTATGGCCTTACCAACATCTACCCCTTCCGCCTGCGCCGACATCGGCAGACAGACCATCACGCCTAAGAGAACCGTTAAACAAAGTAATAAAATGCGCATGGTGCTTCTCCGCCGTTCAAAAAATAACGGTTTATCATACATGGAATGAGAGCTCCTGTGAATCCCCTAAAATTTACTGAAGGCTTGGGGGAATAGACGTCGGCGGGCTGTAACGTATGAGATCACCCCCGGCAAAGGCCTGTGCCGTGGATAGTTTTTCGGGCATCTGTGTCTGTACCTGTTCATGAAGATAGGGGGAAAGAAAAATTGTCCCTTGTGATTTATAGAGTATTCTATTCAAGTTCAGTCTTTCGGGTTTGACAGGATACACATAGTTAATGGTGATCCAGTCTTGCGCACTGTCAGGGTTGATTTTGATATCGCCAATATACGCCCCATTGCCCAGATGGAATTTCATGACCGGGTCTTTGTTTTCAAGTAAATACGATAGAACCTGCGCCTGAAGTTTTGATCGGTCTAACCCCAGCAAGGTTGTCCGATCTTGATCTTTTGTAAAGCTTCGTATGGGGGATAATGTCGTCAGGACAAACCGGGCATGAAGTTCCTGATACACACGTTGGACCAACGTAGCACCCGCCCCCGGAAACACCGACGTAATCGTATAAAATACCGCCGTGTCATGTGCTTCGGTCATGGATTTGGGTTCTTGTTTTTTGACATGATCAACAAACCCCGCCAGACCCTTATGGCGTAAGCCTTTTTCAGCATCCAATGTCTGATCAAAATAAGTAAAGATACCAGCCAGAATGACGGGCTCCACTTTGGTCTCCATCACCAGCGCAAAGCAGGCTTTGTCTGTCTTCTCATGACCCAGTCGGTGAGAGACAAGTTCATCACGCCCACATTTATGCACGGCTTCGTTGTCATGAAGTTGGCGTATCAGAGCCGGGTGACTATCTGGGGTGATGCGCTGTAAGGTTGCGCGTTCGCACAGAAGAGTGGATGCTTCCTTAATGCTCTCTTCCGTTAATTCAATTTGACGCGGATCGTTTAAGATTTTTTTTAAGTTATGTAGTTTATTGTAAATGTCGAGATAATTTGTATTTTCTTGAATACGCGTACGATGCAATTTTGATTCAGCCGAATAATAAGCGGGCTTTAAAAATTTCGGGATCAATGTCCCTTTCGGCGGCAATCTCCCGGCGATATTTTTAAAACGCCCCACAGCCGGGCGAACGCGTTCACGCCACACCGCAACTGAGGATTTTCCCCAAGCATCACGCAAAACAGATAAACGGCTAGTGAATGACATGAAATCCTTTAAATAAACAATATGTAATATATAATCCTTTGACAGATTTGGTGTCAACAATTTGATTATAAATAAAAAAAATCTCCCACAGCGGAAGATTTTTTGAAAACGGCGTGATCGGTGAGAACTGATTTTATGTGGGCTTGGAAGACTTGGCAGTGACCTACTCTCCCGCGTCTTAAGACGGAGTACCATCGGCGCTGTGGCTTTTCACGGTCCAGTTCGGAATGGGATGGGGTGTTGCGCGCACGCGAAAACCACCAAGTCATCCAAACCCACAAAAATCATAAAGAAAAAGACTTTTAAGTCTGTATTAAGCTGAATACCAACCAACGAGCAACGGACTTAGTCCTGCGCGCCTATGTACATCCAAATCCCAAAAGATCTGGCAATGGTTAGAATTCAAGTCAATCGAGCAATTAGTACCAGTTAGCTTCAGGCATTACTGCCCTTCCACATCTGGCCTATCAACGTGGTGGTCTTCCACGGCTCTGATAGGGAGTCCTTGTTTTGAAGGAGGCTTCACGCTTAGATGCTTTCAGCGTTTATCCCGTCCGCACATAGCTACCCTGCGATGCCACTGGCGTGACAACAGGTGCACCAGAGGTGCGTCCATCCCGGTCCTCTCGTACTAGGGACAGCTCTTCTCAAGACTCCAACACCCACGGCAGATAGGGACCGAACTGTCTCACGACGTTCTGAACCCAGCTCACGTACCTCTTTAAATGGCGAACAGCCATACCCTTGGGACCTTCTACAGCCCCAGGATGAGATGAGCCGACATCGAGGTGCCAAACAGCGCCGTCGCTGTGGACGCTTGGGCGCTATCAGCCTGTTATCCCTAGAGTACCTTTTATTCGTTGAGCGATGGCCCTTCCATGAGGAACCACCGGATCACTATGACCGACTTTCGTCTCTGCTCCACTTGTTTGTGTCGCAGTCAGGCGAGCTTATGCCATTGCACTCGATGGACGATTTCCGACCGTCCTGAGCTCACCATCGCGCGCCTCCGTTACTGTTTGGGAGGCGACCGCCCCAGTCAAACTACCCACCATACAGGGTCCCTGTCCCGGATAACGGGACGAGGTTAGACACGGCAAAATCTTAGGGTGGTATCTCACCTGTGCCTCCACCGCCACTGACGTGACGGCTTCAAAGGCTCCCACCTATGCTGCACAAAAAAATCGACGTGCCACTGTAAAGTTATAGTAAAGGTTCATAGGGTCTTTCCGTCTGACCGCGGGAACCCCGCATCTTCACGGGGAATTCAATTTCGCTGAGTCTACTCTGGAGACAGTGGGGAAGTCGTTACGCCATTCGTGCAGGTCGGAACTTACCCGACAAGGAATTTCGCTACCTTAGGACCGTTATAGTTACGGCCGCCGTTTACTGGGGCTTCGATTCAATGCTTGCACATCTCCTCTTAACCTTCCAGCACCGGGCAGGCGTCAGACCCTATACGTCGTCTTAAAGACTTCGCAGAGCCCTGTGTTTTTGATAAACAGTCGCCACCCCCTAGTTTGTGCCACCCATCCATAGTTGCCTACGAATGGGTCATGCTTCTTCCGAAGTTACGCATGTAATTTGCCGAGTTCCTTCAGAATAGTTCTCTCAAGCGCCTGGGTATTCTCTACCATTCCACCTGTGTCGGTTTCGGGTACGATCTATGTAGAGGCTATTTCCTGGATGTCCTTCATGGCATGATCAATCCAATAAGATCACACCACTTACGGCCACCGTCACCTTCTACTGGTTCACGAATATTAACGTGATTCCCATCGACTACGCCGTTCGGCCTCGTCTTAGGGGTCGACTCACCCTGCCCGGATTAACCTTGGACAGGAACCCTTGGAATTTCGGCGAGAGTGTTTCTCACACTCTTTGTCGCTACTTATGTCAGCATTCTCACTTCTGATATCTCCAGCCAACCTCACGGTTGACCTTCGCAGACTTACAGAACGCTCCGCTACCGCTTATACTCGAAAGTATAAACCCTAAGCTTCGGTACATGACTTGAGCCCCGATACATCTTCGGCGCGGGATCTCTTAATTAGACCAGTGAGCTATTACGCTTTCTTTAAATGGTGGCTGCTTCTAAGCCAACATCCTGGTTGTCTTGGAAATCCTACATCCTTTTCCACTTAGTCATGATTTTGGGACCTTAGCTGTAGGTCTGGGCTGTTTCCCTTTTCACAATGGACCTTATCACCCACTGTGTGACTCCCATGCAGTACTCCTCGGTATTCGGAGTTTGGTAAGGTTTGGTAAGGCTTGCGCCCCCCTAGCCCTTCCAGTGCTCTACCCCCGAGGGTATTCACATGAGGCTCTACCTAAATAGATTTCGCGGAGAATCAGCTATCACCCGGTTTGATTGGCCTTTCACCCCTAGCCACAACTCATCCCCGACTTTTTCAACAGGCGTGGGTTCGGCCCTCCATGTGGTGTTACCCACACTTCAGCCTGGTCATGGCTAGATCACCGGGTTTCGGATCTAATCCTGCATACTTGACGCCCTATTCAGACTCGGTTTCCCTACGCCTCCACCTAACGGCTTAAGCTCGCATGCAAGACTAACTCGCTGACCCATAATACAAAAGGTACGAGGTCAGGAGACAAGCTCCCTCCCTCTGTTTGTAGGCATCCGGTTTCAGGTCTGTTTCACTCCCCTCATCGGGGTTCTTTTCACCTTTCCCTCACGGTACTTGTTCACTATCGGTCGATCAAGAGTACTTAGCCTTAGAGGATGGTCCCCCTAATTTCAGACAGGATTACACGTGTCCCGCCTTACTCGAGGACATGATTGCTTTCTACCGGTACGGGTCTATCACCCACTTTGGAGCTGGTTTCCAACAGCTTCCCGTTCTTACAATCATGCCACTGGGCTGATCCGCTTTCGCTCGCCACTACTAACGGAGTCTCGGTTGATGTCCTTTCCTCAGGGTACTGAGATGTTTCAATTCCCCTGGTTCGCTTTGTGCACCTATGTATTCAGTACACAATACCTCAAAAGAGGTGGGTTTCCCCATTCGGAAATCTGCGGGTTAACGGGTGTTGACCCCTCACCGCAGCTTATCGCAGCCTGCCACGTCCTTCATCGCCTTTGATCGCCATAGGCATTCACCAGATGCCCTTAAGCACTTGAATTCAAACCACGCGCAGAACTAAATCCGCAAACGTTGTTTGTTACTCAGCTTAAGTCAGACTTATATCGTATATTGCTATACGACATTCTATGTCTTTGTCTTTACATGTCCGCGTAGGCGCAAAGGGGTGCTCTGCGCGCACACGGACGATAATTCTCACCTATTCACGATGTATAAGAACCGTAAGAAATTTTCATTTCTTATTCAAAGGCCACACTTATCATGGCACTTGAAGAAGAAATGGTGGAGACGATGAGGATCGAACTCACGACCTCCTGAATGCAAATCAGGCGCTCTCCCAGCTGAGCTACGTCCCCTTATAAAAAAAGTGGTGGGCCTGGGAAGACTTGAACTTCCGACCCCACGCTTATCAAGCGTGTGCTCTAACCAACTGAGCTACAAGCCCTCACAAAAAGCCTTGCAGGCAGATGTTTTGCCCAAGCCAGGCCGAATATTTCGGTTCATATCAGGAAAGAAAAGATACGAAGACAGTAGCGGCGCTCTGGGTAAACCCAGAAGGTTTGCCAAACAACATCCTTAGAAAGGAGGTGATCCAACCGCAGGTTCCCCTACGGTTACCTTGTTACGACTTCACCCCAGTCATTGATCCTACCGTGGTCGCCTGCCTCCAAAGTTAGCGCAGCGCCTTCGGGTAAAACCAACTCCCATGGTGTGACGGGCGGTGTGTACAAGACCCGGGAACGTATTCACCGTATCATGCTGATACACGATTACTAGCGATTCCAACTTCATGTACTCGAGTTGCAGAGTACAATCCGAACTGAGAGAGCTTTTGGGGATTTCTTTGGCCTCACAGCCTCAGTGCCCACTGTCACTCCCATTGTAGCACGTTTGTAGCCCTACCCGTAAGGGCCATGATGACTTGACGTCATCCCCGCCTTCCTCCGGCTTATCACCGGCAGTCTCGCCTGAGTGCCCAACTGAATGCTGGCAACAGGAGATAGGGGTTGCGCTCGTTGCGGGACTTAACCCAACATCTCACGACACGAGCTGACGACAGCCATGCAGCACCTGTGCACGACCCAACTAAATGAAGACAATCATCTCTGAAAGTCCCAATCGGCATGTCAAGGGTAGGTAAGGTTCTTCGCGTTGCTTCGAATTAAACAACATGCTCCACCGCTTGTGCGGGTCCCCGTCAATTCCTTTGAGTTTTAATCTTGCGACCGTACTCCCCAGGCGGTGTGCTTAATGCGTTAGCTGCGTCGCCGAAAACCGAAGTTCCCGACAACTAGCACACATCGTTTAAGGCGTGGACTACCAGGGTATCTAATCCTGTTTGATCCCCACGCTTTCGTGCCTGAGCGTCAATACCCGTCCAGTTGGCCGCTTACGCCACTGGTGTTCCTCTCAATATCTGCGAATTTCACCTCTACACTGAGAATTCCGCCAACCTCTCCGGGATTCTAGTCATGCAGTTTCAAGAGCCATTCCAGAGTTAAGCTCTGGGATTTCACTCCTGACTTACATGACCGCCTGCGCACGCTTTACGCCCAGTGATTCCGAACAACGCTCGCTCCACTCGTATTACCGCGGCTGCTGGCACGAGTTTAGCCGGAGCTTCTTCTTATGCTACTGTCATTATCTTCACATCCGAAAGAGCTTTACAACCCGAAGGCCTTCTTCACTCACGCGGCATGGCTGGATCAGGGTTGCCCCCATTGTCCAATATTCCTTACTGCTGCCTCCCGTAGGAGTCTGGACCGTGTCTCAGTTCCAGTGTGGCTGATCATCCTCTCAGACCAGCTACTGATCGTAGGCTTGGTGAGCCATTACCTCACCAACTACCTAATCAGACGCGGGCTCATCCTTGACCGATAAATCTTTGGACCGGAGTCATTATGCGGTATTAGCGTCAGTTTCCCGACGTTGTTCCGCAGTCAAGGGGAGATTCCCACGTGTTACGCACCCGTGCGCCGCTCCCTATTGCTAGGGCGCTCGACTTGCATGTATTAGGCCTGCCGCCAGCGTTCGTTCTGAGCCAGGATCAAACTCTCATGTTTGATCTCTTTCTCACATCACTATTGTATTTGAATTGAATGTCCTTGGACATCCAACCCATTTGATAGGATTGAGAAGTGCAAGGACCTGCTTTAGCGTCACATAACTATTTATAGATACGTGGCCTTAGCAGGTCGTTATTTATTAGTATGTGTTCAACATACCTCGGATATTGCTATCCACGACCGCCACTGCCTGCGTATCTTTTCTTTCCTATTCACGATGTTCAAGAACCGTTAAGAGCCGCGTGTCTATCAAATAGAAAGCCGCGTGGCAATCACTTTTTTGGGTTTTCCCAAAATTTTTTGAAGTATCCGATTTATACCCTTGGAAGGGGAAGTCGTCAACCTCTATGCGAATCGTTTAAAAACAAAAATTTTCAAAGTTTTTCGCATAAAAAAGCGCGGTATCTCACGCGCTGTGGAGGGGGTTATATAACTATCTTCCCTGCCCTGTCAAACATCTTTTTACGGTTTTGTTAATATTTTTTAATTTTCTGCCTTTATGGCGAAAAAAGTAGAGATTTGATGTCTTTTAAAGCAGACCTGCAGAAGATAGTGCCGCGGCTATATCTTGGGGAATCGAATCTGTTTGAGACGGGTCAAAAACACCTGTGTCGAGTGGCGCTTTTAAGGGATCCAAATACCGCCAGCCTTGAAAGGGGCGATGCGGCACCGATACAGTTTGCATGAGTACGCATGAGGCCATGATCAGGCATTGTGTGCCGCGATCTGCGCTTTGCGCTTCTTCAAACCCCAGAACGTCCTGACGGCATTGAATGCGGCCTTTAACAACCCGGTAGATCGACCCGCCGTTTAAAATATCGTTGGCCTTGGCCGGTTTCAGGCGCGTTCGAATCGGTACCGCCCAATCCCCCAGATATCGCACACGGTAATGTTCTTGGATCTGCGCCAGATGCGCCAGATCTTCGACCCCCACCGCCAGTTTGATCATGTGAATCGTCATGATGATGACTTGATGATTTTATCTAGAAGTTGCACCCACAGGGACATAGACATGCCGGGTGTATAATCAAGACCGGCACGCAAAGCCCCTTGATGTACCTGATCCCAGATATCGCGTTTCATGCGGTAGGTCAAAATCGCATCGGCTAATGCTTGAGCGTCCCCAGGGGGAATCACCTGCCCTGCGTGATAGGCTTCGATCATCCGTGCCGTTTCCGTGCCAGAATGCCCCAGATATAGACAAGGACGCCCCACGGCAAAAGCACTATAGGTTTTACACGGCACCAGCATTCCGGTGGTTTCCAGTCTCTGGGTAACGAGATGAATATCCGCACTTTCCATCATATGGCGCAGTAATTGGGCAGGTTGATAGGGAATAAAACGAATATTGGTCAGGCCGCGCCGGTCTCTCTCGCGGGCGAGACGTTCAAACCCTGCCGAATGCCCAGCAAATAAAAATTCGATTTCCGCGTGCACCTGAAGCAACTGCGCGGCATCGAGCACAGATTGCATCGGATGTTCCCGCCCAATGGAACCGGCATATAAAATCCTGAACCGGGTGGACGTATCGCGGATCAGCCTGTCTTGCGGTTTAGCGCCTTGAATGTCTGCGCGTACCGGCAAGGGCGGCTGGCGTTCCGTAGAAACAACATCGCGGTCTGCCCAATTCGGTATCACGTAAAGACGGGTCATATCCATGCCGGTCTGAGTTAGATATTTTTGCATACACTGACCGATCGATACCACCGCAGAGCAGGATTTAAAAATACGGCGAGAGTATTTTAACAGCGTGCGCCCCACCCTGTCGGGCAGACGATAGCCGAGTGCCCCAAACAAATCCGGATAGAGTTCATGACACCAATGAACATGTTTTGTTTTTTTAAACCGCGCATGTAAATATCCTGCCACATAGACCATTGGCGGATCAGACAAAGTGATGACGATATCGTGCCGCGGCATGCGGCAGGCCGACAGACATAATCTAAGCCAGGTATAAGCGGATTTAAAAAAGTCGCGCCCCTCAGGCACCCGGATAGATGTTAAGGTGACACCGTTAGCCCCGGATTGTTCGGTTTTTCCCCCCGTCGCCAGCACCGTAACCGACCAACCCTCACGCGCCAGACATTCCGCCAGATCCCGAAGTAAAAAACCAGATACCGCCCGATCCGGCGGATAGGCACGATTAATAAAAATAACGGAAGGTCTTGTCATGATTTTCTTTTATACAGAGCCTTAGTGCGTAATCAATACAGCATCTTAAGGGATATCGTGTTATTCGAAAATCGCTCCATAACCCATATGCAGGGCGACACAAACCATAAAGACCGAAAAGATCAGACGCAAATTCTTGACCGGAACGCGATGCGCGGCGTGCGCCCCAAAGGGGGCACATATTACACTAAAAGGGATCAGTACGGCAGAGGCCAAAAGATTGATATACCCCAGCGTGAAGGGCGGCACTGCCGCTTCGCCCCAGCCGATCCATAAAAACCCCAGCGCGCCCGGCACGGCCACCAGCACACCCATCGCGGCCGTCGAGCCAATCGCCTGCCGCATCGGCACGCCATGAAGCGTCATGTACGGTACATTCATCGTGGCGCCGCCAATACCCATCAGGGTGGCAATGGTGCCCATCACCACACCTACCATGCCCGGCCAAGGCTGGGGCGGTATTTCCCCCCGATATTGCCATTTATCGGGGTCCAGTTGCATGAAAAACGCCAAGAATAACAGGGCGCAGGCAAAGAAAAGTTTTAAGGCATCCCCCGATATCTGATTGGCGGCCAAGGTGCCAATCCCGACCCCCAGCACAATCCCGGTTCCAATTTTTTTGACCAGATCAAAACGAACAGAATGTTTTTTAGCATGTGCCCGTGCCGACACAAATCCAGTTGGGACAATCACAGCCAGGGATGTACCCACCGCCACATGCATCAGATGATCGGGCGGATAACCCAGCGAAGAAAAAATATAATATAGCCCCGGCACCAGAATGATGCCGCCACCAATCCCCAGCATACCTGCCGCAAAACCGGATACGGCCGCTAAAAAAATGAGCAACGGCAAAAAAATCAGAAGTTCTGACATCAACGCACTTTCATGAAGGATAAAAAACGAGACGAAAAAAAATTACTCAACGGATTTGAACGTTTTGGGCGGCGAGGTCACGCCAGTATTGCGCCCATTATAAATCTGCCGTGCACCCGTACCCCCCATCACAAAGCCGCCGGGCGTACCTGAATTTTGAAATTGGTTCAGATACTGCCGGGTCTGTTGAGAGATTTCCTCTTGAGATGGATTATTATACGCCAGAAGGCTTGCCTGTGCTTCTTGCTGTGTGCGCTGGTAATCTTCTGCTTGTTTTTGACGATAGGCATCGATATCCGCGCTCGAAGGAGCCATGAAATCAGAACTATACATGGGTTTATTGGCAGAAGACCCGGTGCCCCCCGGTGTCCCGGCATTATTTTTTGAAGACCCCTGCAGAAGACGCGGCAGAAATAACGGTTTCCCCGCCCCTGTCACCCCTGCGCCCGAACCGGAGTCTTGCGTGCCTGTCTGACCCGAACGGTTATAGAGCGGCGGGGGGTTTTGCTCCTGTGCCTGTGTTTCAGAGAGCATAAGAACCGTCCCCAGCAGTAAGCCCATAACGCATCCCCACAGGGTCACCCGGATCTGTCTGGGTAAAATGGTCATGGCCTGCCTTTCCGCTCTTTAAAAAATCTTCTCTGATTACCACTATAACATCTTCTCTTATTTAAGAAAAAATGAGTTTTTAGGCCGATGGTAAAAATCAGGGGGAGGTTTAAACAATTCTTAAGCTTTGTCAGGCATAGTGATTTTGCAATTTCGGAAAATAAGCTGTTACTATGGAAAGCATAGGTGTAATATGAACATAGATATCTTAGACCTTGTGGAACGTGCCGATCTGGACGAAGCCCTGTATCCGGGCAAACGCGTCGTCAAAAAATATGCGGTACATGGTGACCATAAAAGCCACTGCGCGGTGTTTGACTGGCAGACTGGGGAAAAACTTCATATTGAAATCAAAGCGGGCTTGAGCGGAAAAACATTGGATCCCAAGGAACTGCGTCAATATCCTGTCAGTTTCCAAGCCCCGACATATCTAGATATCGTATTCGTGGATTCTGATACTACGGAAGAAGAGGATCAGGATGAGAGTGCCCGCGGAAAATCCGGCGGAAGCGGCGGACGTAAAATGAAGGCCTTTAAAAAGGCGATGGATGGAAATATTCCGGCGTCTGGCGAGATTCAAAAATTTGTGGTGATGGGTAAGGAATTAGCCAAAGAAGCCTTTGTCACAGCGTTTGAAAATCTAAAAATGCAGTTAGGACAAGCCAAAATCATGGCGATGGATTTGATGAAAGGCGTGGCCGACGTTATCAAACGCGCCACCCCCGGCGGCGGATTAGAAGCCAAAGGTGATGAAACCATCAAATATAAATATGATTCAGAGCGCACCGCCCCGATGTTTGGCGGCCTGACACCGTAGAAGTTTTTTTGTTTTTTCCTCCAAGACTAGTCAGCGGCCTTAAAAAAGCCGCTGATTTTTTTGGGATATTGGCGTTATAATCCAAAAACCATGACCCAATCTGATGATGACAACAAGATAATCCGGCTCCCGACCCGGGAAGAACGTGAAGCCAGAGAACGCCAAAAAAAATCCCCCACCCCGACCACGCATGCGCCGACCGAGCATACGTCTGCACCCCTCATCAACCTGCCTCCTTTCACCAAATACATGATCGGGTTTTTGCTCGGGATTTTTTTGGTCTTTCACTATGGCTTAAGCGCGGATCAACAGGATGCTGGTTATGTGTTATTCGGGTTCATCCCCGCCCATTTTTCAAATCTGGATCAGATCACTTTACTATCCGTCATCACGCCCTTGACGCATATGGCGTTACATGGGGGCTGGGTGCATATTTTGATGAATGGATTCATGTTGATGGCCTTTGGAACAGGGGTTGAGAAATGGATCGGCGGTAAACGCATGTTGATGGCGTTTATTTTCTGCGGTCTGTGCGGTGCGGCGTTTCAATTTATTCTGGCGCCTTTTTCCCCCGTGCCCGTCATCGGTGCTTCGGGGGGCATTAGCGGATTATTTGCGTTAGCGATTGTGATGATGAACCGTCAAGGCGGCGGGGGATTTGCCCACGCCAAATTCGGGTTATGGCCGCTCATCATCTTATGGGTGGGGATATCCATTGCGTTTGGTATGATGGGAAGCCCGGACGGATCCCCTGTGGCGTGGGGCGCACATGTCGGCGGTTTTCTGGCAGGTTTTGCCGCCGTGAAATTATGGCGGATTTAAAAAACGATTACGCCGCCTCGCCGAGCCCAGAGGGCGCAGACAGTCCCGGTATAGCCATTACGGCTTCAGGATGACGGGTTCCCGGATAATCCCAAGCCATGGTATTAAAAGACCCATGGGGCAAAGCCACAGGCGACCATTCCCCATAGGTTAAACCGGATTGACGGCAGACCCATGTTTTGACGGGATAAGGCTCACTGGCTTTTTCAAGCCATGTTTTAATGGCCGATATATCCCCGCCTGATTTTTCTTCTATGCGCGCCTTTAAACGATAGAGAGCCGATGAAGCCTGAATTTTTTCGGCATTTTTAGCATAAGCTCTGGCCTCACCATAAAGCCCCTCCGCCAAAGCACACTGCCCCGCCGATAAGTGAGATAGATCGGTGTGGGTGTTCAAAGCCACCAGTTTTTCGTACCAATGCAGACGGCGCATTGAATCTTTTTTATCCGCATTATTCTGCGGGGCCAAACGATCCCAGAGTGTGACCAAATCTGGATGTGGCGCGACTGGAAAGGCTTTTTCCACCATAGATTCAATTTTGCGTTTCTTGCCTTCCTCGTCATATAGACGCGCTAGGCGTAAGATCACGGGCACAAAAAATGGGTCGGCACGATAGGCCTTTTCAAGCCATGATTTTTCCTCGCGCGGAAGACCCTGTATTTTTTTTGAACCTGCCAGACACACCCACAGGGCGATGCGGTCTGACCTGACCTGATCCGGGGTCATGGCTTTGGTTTTTTCGGCGCGCTTCAACAGCGCAAGCGCATTGTCCCAATTCTGATTTTTGATCTCAAGCTGATAGGCGGTGAGAATGACCCACCCTTGTTTGGGATATAGCGCGAGAGCCTTTTGGGCATAAGCCCCTGCCTGTGCCGTGTCTTTGGCGTCTAGTGCGGCGGTTAACAGACCTTTGAGCCCCAAAAAGACAGCTTCCTTATCCGTTAACAATGCCTCGTAGGCAGACATCGCCTCGCCCATACGGCCATTCAGCCGTGCAGATTGTGCCTTGAGAAACAGCGCCAGGCCTTTTTCATCCGGCAAGGCTGACGACACCCGGCGCGATAATATATCGGCCTGACGGGCGTCGCCTGCGGCCAAGGCCACAAAACCCCGCGTGATATCCCGATATCCTCTGGCCTTTCTTTTGCGGGTAAAAAAATCTGACACACCCGCCGGAATAGAGAGGACTGCCGATATCATCCGCACGAGAAAATAGGCACAGCCCCCCAACACGGCCAGACCCAGTAAAAAGAGACCGGCTTGAATGTTAACTTGATACCCAAAGGCATCCATGGAAACGTGACCCTGACGTTCCAAGAGCCAGAGTGCACCCCCGATCATCACAGTAGCTTGGATGAAAAACCAGAAAGCGCGGATCACACGATTATCCTTTTAAAAAAACAAATAGCCTCAAGAATCCGCGTTATTGTCCGGCGGAAAATCCTTTGAATTTTTGTGCCGGCGGCGTGACAGCCAGACCTGATTCTTCGTCTTTGACCATCTCTCCCGGGCCTAACGCGGGGATTAAGTCTTGCGCCCCTTGTTTTAAAGAGTTCAGATCAATCTGGGGCAGGACAGGTTCAACCGGTGCCGTGCCCGGTACCGTATTCCCAGTCGCCGGCGCTGGCATAAATTTCTGTACTTCCGATGAAAGCTGGGGCGAGACAGAGCCGATTTTGGACAAAATGGTCTGATAAATCATGGCCTGTACATCTTCCGTCAGCACGGTTTGTTGTGCCTTGGCGATGAAGGGGGCGGCGGCATCGGCCGAAGCCCCTTCGAGCGTCTGAAGTTCGGCAATCGCCCCTTGAACATTCCCGGCATCCAGCATTTGCTGTGCCTTCATCACTGTCTTTTGCTCTTCGGTGCCGCCTACAGGCTGTCCATCTTTTTGTACCGACAACAGACTGGAGAAGCGCGTTTTCACCTGATCCATCACAGAAACATCTTCACCCTTGAGCGAGGCAAAGGCGATATCACCCGCCAGCGTTTTGAATTCACGCGATAACCCTTGCGATGTGAGCACCCCGCCTTCTGCTTGAGGCGCAAGGCGCGTCAAGGCAGATTGAAGTTCGGGATTATCTTCCCCTGCCAGTTTTTGTAAAAGTACCAAATCATCCGAAAACGGCACCTGACGGTTCACGGAGTCCCGAAGTTGGGAGAACACAACGAGCATGGCCGCGGCTTTGATATCATCGGGGGATACGCCCTCAATGGTTTGACCCAGCGCCGTCTGTTCGGATTGTGCCTGTCCCAGTTTTTGTTCTACATCATTGACGCGCCCATCCATAGAATCAACAATTCCTTGGAGTTCTTTCATCGCGTCACCCAACTGCCCTTGCCCTTGCACCGTTTGTTCCAACGTCCGGACGCGGGAAATAATATCTCCCAATTCCGCTGAGCCGGTAAGCGCCACGACCTGAGTTTCCAGTTTCGCCAAGCGTTCAGCCAGAGGTCCTGAATCAGGTGATAGCAAGGTTTGTTTTAAATCGTCCGCGTTCTGGGATATTTCTGTCACCGTCGCCTGAAGATTTCGGGCTTGGTTTTGCATCTCATTGAGTTTTTGTTCCATATCTTCGGGCATCAAATTTTTGAAAAAAGACGCGCGCAGATTTGTGTCCTGGACATCCTGAGTCAACGCCGCAATCTGGGATTCCTGACGCTCCACCTTTTGTGCCGCTGGCCACATTAAAAATCCGGCACCGCCCAGCGCGAGCAAAATAAGACCCGTCGTTATCCAGACACTGGCTTTGACGGCCTGTTCATTGCCAGATTTAATTTGCGCCATCAATTCGGCATGTGTTTTATATTCATCCCGGTTATAAGACGGGGATGAAGACCGTACATGGATCACGCGCGGCTCATCCGAGACAGAGGGAAATGCCGTGTCTTCAACTTTATTCTGGTTCGCCGGCGCCGTCAGGGGCATGACATCCGAAAGATCAATCTGGTGCGCCCGCGCCGCAGAAAGAATGTCCTGATAACGGTTAACCGGAATGGCGTCGCGTTTTTTCCATCCCTGTACGGTGGTCACCGGCACATTCATTTTTCCGGCCATCGGGCGAATACCGCCAAAGCGTTCAATGATTTCGCTCGCGTTTTTTATAATGTCTTGATCATCAAAAGTCGTCATCTTTCCCCCGTGTGCCCCCATGATATTATTCCTTATGCTCGCCCAGCATGGCCAGTAAATTCTGACGCCCCGGTGACGGGCTGACGCCGATATGTTGCCAGGGTAATACGGAAAGAGACTCTATCATGGGGGCACCCAGACATAAAGCCTTTATGCCCTTGATATAAGGTTCCATCCCATTTTTTTGAACGAGCGTGACAAAATGTTCGGCGGTTCGGCGCGAAAAAAATAAAACTGTCTGTATGTTTTGAGATTTTAATGTGTGAATTCCGTTTTTTGAAAAATCGGGCACCAAGGGCGCACGATAGACAATCATATCCGTGACCCGGCCAGGCAAAGCCATTTCAAATGAAAAGGAAATATCCTGTCCCCGGGCATATAAAATAGATCCGGCCTGCGCCCGTAAGCCCGGCACCAGATCTTCTGCGCGTCCAGACCCTGCTGTGATAGATGAAAAACCGGCCTGACGCGCGGCCTCGGCTGTGTGCGCACCCACGGTCACGATAGGAAGATGTTTGAGTCCTGTGTATTTTAAATGGGTGACCGCATGACGGCTGGTGAATAACAGGGTCTGAAAGGCGGACAGATCCACGGCCGCGTGTTCCACAGGTTCAATAGAGGATAAAGGTTCCGTGCAGACATCATATCCCATCGACTGAAGAACGGACGAGAGATTATCAAGATCATCCTGCGGCCGCGTGAGCATAATAACTGGGCGCGTCATGCCAGAAAACCGGGCGGCAATTTATCTTTGAGCCTTTGCCCCAGTGCCGTACCTGCCGCGCGAGCAGACTGGACATGTTCGGGACGGGTTTCAGATTTATCTCGGTAAATCGTACCGCCATCCGGGCTGGCGACCAGCGCCTCAAGGATCATAACCCCATCGGTTATGCAGGCCATCGCACCAATCGGCGTATGGCACGACCCATCCAAAACCTGAAGCACCGCGCGTTCGGCGGCGGCACACAACCCCGTCACCGCGTGATGAAGTGGTGCCAGATAGGCGCGTGTCTGCGCATCGTCGGATCTGGTTTCCAGACCCACAATGCCTTGCGCACAGGCCGGGAGCATGTCGTGAGTATCAATGGGATGAATCATGTCCCCCGTGATCCCCAAACGGGATAACCCGGCCATGGCGAGATAGGTAGCATCAACCTGTCCGTCTTTTAATTTCTGAAGGCGCGTATCCACATTACCCCGCAACGGCACCACCCGAAGATCAGGGCGACGCGATAAAATAAGAGCCTGACGCCGCAAGGATGACGTCCCTATCACTGCGCCTGCGGGCATGTCGCCCAGTGATGAATATGTGTAACTAATGAACGCATCTCGAAGGTCTGCACGTTCCAGCACATGATCAAGTGCCAAACCCGTCGGTAGAAAAGAGGGCATGTCCTTGAGTGAATGCACCCCGACATCCACCGCGCCCGATAGTAAGGCCTGTTCAATTTCACGGGCAAACAGACCCTTGCCCCCCGCCTGCTCCAAAAGCCGTGTTTCACCCGAAGAGGGGTTCCAGTCCCCGGATGTCGTGATGATCACGCGTTCAATATCAATCCCCGGATGTACCCGGCGCAGGCCGTCTATCACCATATCGGCCTGAACCAAGGCCAGTTTTGATCCACGGGTGCCAATTTTTAATGTCATGACCCCTGTTGTAGTCACTTTACAGCCTGCCGAAAAGATGGAAAAACCCACCTGATGATTGTTTTGGGGATAGAAACGTCCTGTGATGAAACGGCGGTCGCGCTGGTGCGAGATGACCGCACGATTTTGGCACATCTGGTCTTAAGCCAGTTAAAAGAACATGCGGCCTTTGGCGGCGTGGTGCCGGAAATTGCCGCCCGGGCGCATTTGACGCATCTGGATCGATTAATCAAGGCCGCGATGACCGATGCGAACCTGAGCTTTGATGATCTGGACGGCGTGGCCGCGACGTGCGGCCCCGGTCTGATTGGCGGGGTGATGGTCGGAATGATGGCGGGCAAGGCCATTTCCGCCGCCAAGAATATTCCTTTTGTCGCGGTCAACCATCTGGAAGCTCATGTTCTCACGGCTCGGCTGACGCATGATATTGCGTTTCCTTATCTGGTGTTGTTGGTGTCGGGTGGACATACCCAGATTTTGATTGCCCATGACATCGGCACTTACCAGCGTATCGGCACCACGCTGGATGATGCCGTGGGAGAGTGTTTTGATAAAAGTGCCAAAATGATGGGTCTGCCGCATCCGGGCGGTGTGGAGATCGAAAAAATGGCCAGAAACTGTGTTGATCCAGAGCAAGCCTGCCGCCGCTTTCCCCTGCCCCGACCTTTGCACGGCCGGGCAGGATGTGATTTTTCTTTTTCGGGTCTTAAGACCGCCGTCAGAGACCATATCTCCCGACTACCCGACGGTGCCTTGCAACGTGCCGACATCGCAGATTTATGTTGTGCGCTGGAAATCACCATTGCCGATATTGTGCAGGATCGTTGCCGTCAGGCGATGGATATTTTCAAGCAGAACAGCACTGGACGCACCTTGGTGGTATGCGGGGGGGTAGCGGCCAATCAGACCTTGCGGCATTCCTTAAAAAACCTGTGCGATCAACAGGATATGGATTTAGTTGCACCCTCTCCGGCTTTGTGTTCGGATAACGGGGCGATGATTGCCTGGACCGGAATAGAGCGTTTAAAACGCGGTCTCTCTGACCCTTTGGATGTACCGGCGAAACCTCGGTGGCCGCTGGATCCATTGGCGGAACCCAAACAAGGTGCCGGAATCAAGGCATAGCCCCATTTTTTTTGAATAAAGGATATCGGACATGAATCAGAAAATCGGTGTGATCGGGGCGGGGGCTTGGGGGTGTGCGCTGGCACAGACACTGGCCAGTGCCGGCAAAGACGTCATTTTATGGGCGCGCGAACCCGAAGTCGTGACATCGATCAATGATCGGCATGAAAACAGACTCTTTCTGCCCGGCGTCACCCTTCACCAGAATATTCGGGCGACCGCCAGTCTGTCGGATGCCGCGCAGGGGGATATCCTGCTGATCGTCACCCCTGCCCAGCACATTCGCACCACCCTTGAGGGACTGAAACATGATCTCTCCTCAGGCAAGCCTTTTGTCATCTGTGCCAAAGGGATGGAAATTCAAAGCGGACTTTTACTCTCGCAAGTCGCTAAAGAGATACTGCCAGACCAAGTCCCCGCCGTGTTGACGGGGCCCACCTTTGCCAGTGAAATTGCCCGCGGCCTGCCCTGCGCCGTCACGGTGGGCATTGCCGATAAAGATATCGGTCAGCAGATTGTGGAAGGGATCAAAAGCAAAACATTAAGACCCTATTTAAACGATGATGTGATCGGCGCGCAGGTGGGCGGCGCGGTTAAAAATGTGATTGCGATTGCGGCGGGCGTCATTCAAGGGCGCGGCATGGGCGAAAGTGCGAGAGCCGCGCTTGTGACCCGGGGACTGGCGGAAATGTCGCGTCTTGCCTCTGCCATGGGCGGCAAAAAAGAAACATTGATGGGCATGTGCGGGGTGGGGGACATGATTTTGACCTGTTCATCCATGCAATCGCGCAATTTTTCATTGGGCATGGCCTTGGGGCAAGGTCAACGCGCCGACGAGATTTTAAAAACGCGGTCTTCCGTCACCGAGGGTGTGCATACAGCCAAAGCCCTCAAGGTTCTGGCGAAAAACAATGCGGTCGATATGCCCATTTCGTTTGCCGTGGATGCGTGCCTGTCCGAAGGCGCGGATATTTCGACCGTGATTGAGGCAATGATGGATCGCCCGTTACGCGCCGAAGGAATTTAAAGCCATGGCTTTTTGGTTGATGAAATCGGAACCCAATGTCTGGTCATGGGATCAGCAGGTCAAGAAAGGTACCGAAAGCTGGACCGGCGTTCGGAATTATCAGGCGGCGAATAATATGAAGGCCATGGCGATAGGTGATCAGGCTTTTTTCTATCATTCCAATATCGGTAAAGAAATCGTGGGGATTGTTAAAATTTCCAAGCTTTATTATCCAGACCCCACAGATGAAACAGGCAAGTTCGGCATGGTGGATGTGACCGCTGTTAACCCTCTAAAAAGACCAGTGACATTGGCCGATATCAAAAATACACCCGCTTTGAAAAATATGGCCTTGTTAAAACAATCCCGTCTGTCGGTGTCGGCTGTGACACCGGCGGAATGGGATATTATTCTCTCTCTGTCACAGACCCCGCGTTAGGTTTTACCATGAATTTGAAATCGTCTTTAATTGCCCTATGGGTGGTCATTATCTGGGGCAGTAATTTTCCTGTCATTAAACTGGGGATCGAGGAATTATCGCCTTTTGCGTTTTTGACCCTGCGGTTTTTTATCACGGGTCTTATTTTCCTGCCTTTCATGAAATGGCCGGGATGGCTCGTGGTACGCGACCTGTTCATCATTGGATTTCTTATTGGTATTTTGCATCAGGGATTGATGTTTTACGGGCTTCAGTTCACGGGTGCCGGCACGATGTCTATATTGCTTCAATCCCAAGTGATCATTGCTACGCTCATTGGCTGGCTTTTTTTCAAAGAACAGATTGGATGGCGCACAACGATAGGAATCCTGCTGGGATTTTCCGGGATTGTTGTCCTCATGGGCGGTTTTCACGCCAGCACGGAAATAAAAGGATATGCACTGGGCATTTTATCGGCTCTGTTCATCGCGCTGGCCTATATCCGCATGCGCCGTCTGCGGGATATGCATTCCCCGACCTTCATTGCCCTCATCAATATCACTGTCGCGCCCATCATGTTGATCATGTCGCTCGCCTATGATTGCGGATCATGGATAGAAACCCTGCCACAGGCCGATCTGTCGGTGCTGGCAGGTACCCTCGCTTATCAGGTGTTTGCGATTTCACTAGGGCATATGTTGTGGCAGAAATTGCTGGAAAAACATCCGGTCTCTCAGGTGATTCCCTGGTGCCTGCTTATCCCCGTGTTCGGGGTGATGGGCGGTATTCTGATGTTAGATGAGACATTTACATGGAATATTCTCGTGGGCGGGATGATGACGTTGGCGGGTGTAGGGATTGTCATGGTGCGGCGCATTCAAAAGAATGTCGTGGTTGATCCGGAATCAGTCGATTAACCTTTTTGTTTTTATTCTGGAAAAAATAGACATTTTTTGATATATTGCGGCCATTCAAACATACTGGAACGGAGTGGCAGAACATGTCTTTATCCCCGAAAACGGTGGCTATGCTGGGTGCTGGCGCGACCTTAGCCGCCCTTTTTTCACCAGGTGCGGTGAACGATGCCGAAGCGCAAGTCATTAGATTTGGAAATAGAAACTTTAATGTGACGATTGGCATTCCCGGCCTAGGGGCTCCCGGCAGATATCCTTATGGTGGATATGGGTATGGCCCACGCCCCGGTACATGTGCGGATGGGCTACCCCCCGTCAAGTTGCGTGGCAATCGTGCCGTGTGCCGTGAAAATCTTCGTGGGGATGATCTATACAGACCGCAACCCAGATATATTCAACCTCAGCCCCATTTTTATGTGCCGCCTCAACGGCAATATCGTCAGCCGCCGAGCAGAACACCGCGTTGCCTCATGCAACAGAGACTTCCTGGAAACCGCGCGCACTGTCTTCGCTGGGGATCAAACAGTTTTAATGACGTCAGTGGTGTCATGGCTTCGATTGAGATACCTGCGTCCTATGACGTGTCCATGAACGTGACGTTCCAAGAACCTGACTTCGCGCCGCAACACGGATAAGCATATCTAGTGTGAGAAAGCCTTTTTTAATCGGCTGAATGTGATTAAACTGTGGGGCATGGATCATGTCTTTCCGCCCCCAAAACATATTGCAGATCACGCACATATCACGGCCGATAGGTATCGCACGCAGTATCAATACTCCCTCACCGACCCCGATACTTTCTGGGGCGAACAGGCCAAGCGGTTATCGTGGGTCACGCCGCCCACACGCATCAAAAACACATCATTCCATCATCCCGTCTCAATTAAATGGTACGAAGATGGACAATTAAACGCCTGTTACAATTGCGTTGACCGCCATCTGCCCCATAAAGCCAATGATATTGCCTTGATCGGCGAAGGCGATGACCCGGGCGATTCCCGGTGTGTGACGTATGATGAATTACACACGCATGTCTGCCGGATTGCCAATGCCCTGAAATCCTTCGGGGTAAAAAAGGGAGATTGTGTCACGATTTATATGCCGATGGTGTTAGAAGCGGCCTTTGCCATGCTGGCCTGCGCCCGGATTGGCGCCATGCATTCCGTTGTTTTTGGGGGATTTTCACCTGAATCTCTGGCGGGGCGCATTCAAGATGGCAAATCACGGATCGTGATCACAGCCGATGAAGGGGTGCGCGGCGGTAAAATCATTCCCTTAAAGAAAAACATGGATGACGCGTTATTATCCTGCCCCGAGGTCACACATGTTCTCGTGCTGTCTCGCACGGGGGCAGATATTCCCCTCAAGCTAGGCAGAGACCATCGTTGGCAAGATGTAGTCGATACGCAGGAAGGTACCTGCCCGTGCGAAACGATGTCGGCAGAAGACCCGCTTTTTATTCTTTATACATCGGGTTCAACCGGAAAGCCCAAGGGCGTTTTACACACGACCGGGGGATATTTGGTGTATGCCGCGCTGACGCATGAATGTGTGTTTGATTATAAGCCGGGTGAGATTTACTGGTGCACCGCCGATGTGGGATGGGTGACGGGGCATTCGTACATTGTTTATGGTCCGCTGGCGAATGGTGCCACCAGCTTGATGTTCGAAGGCGTCCCGAATTATCCTGACTGGTCGCGTTTCTGGCAGATCGTAGATAAGCATCAGGTGAATATTTTTTATACCGCGCCAACAGCCATTCGTTCCCTGATACGGGCGGGGGATGAATTTGTCACCCGCACATCACGTTCCAGTTTGCGCATTTTAGGCACCGTGGGAGAGCCCATCAATCATGAGGCGTGGATGTGGTATCACAAAATTGTCGGTAACGAGAGATGCCCCATCGTGGATACATGGTGGCAAACGGAAACGGGCGGACATTTAATCACCCCCCTGCCCGGTGCGACGACAACAAAGCCCGGATCGGCCTCGCATCCTTTCTTTGGGATCAGACCGGAGATTCTGGATACGACAGGAAACATATTAACGGGCGCGTGCGAAGGCGCACTCTGTATCGCCGATAGCTGGCCAGGTCAAATGCGCACCGTCTTTGGGGATCATGCCCGTTTTGAGCAAACCTATTTTTCAACCTTTCCCGGATATTATTTTACCGGCGATGGCGCCCGGCGCGATGACAAAGGGTATTATTGGATCACCGGACGGATGGATGATGTTATCAATGTATCTGGACATCGTTTAGGCACCGCCGAAATCGAAAGCGCGATTGACGAACATCCCGATGTCGCCGAAGCCGCAGTTGTCGGGTTTCCCCATGATATCAAAGGTCAGGGCATTTATGCCTTTGTCACGCTTCGGGCCGGGTTATCCCCCACGGATGATATTCACCAGGGGATTATCCAGACAGTACGCCGGATGATCAGCCCCATCGCCCAGCCCGACATCATCCAATTTAACCCCGGCCTACCCAAAACCCGTTCCGGCAAGATCATGCGCCGGATTTTGCGCAAAATTGCCGCAGGTGAGATCGACCAATTAGGGGATGTGTCCACATTGGCCGATCCCGGCGTGGTCACAGAATTGGTTAATGGCCGAAAAACACCATAATTTATTTGACAGAATAAGTCTAGATCGCCTATATAAGGGCTTCTTTTCGAGCAAAGGCCTGAATATATGTCGGATATTATTCCGTCAAAACGAATTATTTTTGTCTTGCGGGCGTCTCCATCGATATGGGCGAGCCTGAAAAAAGCTGTCGACAGCACAAACGATCCCACGGTCATCCTGATCCAAGCGCAGGCCAAAACCTATGCCGGAAACGGTGCCACGAATACGTCGTTATTTGCCCAGCAACAATGGGATGATCATCCGGGCCCGCCCCCCACCGAAGACGAAAAAGAGCATGTCCGTACACTTTTGAAAGATCCTGATGTGTGTGTTGATATCATCAACACATCCGTGGGTGAACATGCCAGTGACCGTGCTACCTCTGGACAATTGATGGTTCAATATCTGGGTGATGAATATGGGGTCAAAAATATCCGGTACATCATGCCGTATGACCCGGATGGCCGTAATGATAAACGTCATATCACTCAATATCAGACAGAATCGGGTAAAATCAAAACACGGGAGGAAGATGTCATCCCGAGCGGGATGTTTATGCCCCGGCGTTATTGCCGTCTAGGCGCGACAGCCATCGCGGCGTTTGACCCCCACTCTATCTATCACATCGAGAATTTAACTCAACCTTTCGGAAAGGACAGAACCGCCATTCTGTCGAATATTCCCGCGATCACAGATCAAATCATCACGCGGCATGCCGACACCATCCGTCAGGGATTATTTCGTATCGGCGCGCCGGATGGGTGGGATAAAAAAGATGATCCCACCAAAAATATGGCTACGGAACGCGTCAAAGATGTTTTACGCATGATCTGGGAAAAAATGCCGGAGATCCATGCACAATATGATGACGTGAATCTGTTTATCGCACACAGCCAATTTGGTATTACCAAAATCCGCAAAGCCGCTTTTAAGGGCGCCCCGGCCAAACCTGAAATCACAGGTGTTTATGGGAATGTTGACGGATGTGTCTGTGTTCTGCTGGATGATCTGGTTGATAGCGGAAGCAGTTTGATCGGGAGCGGTGAGAGATTGTTAAAAGAAGGTGCACAATATACTGATACGGCAATCGCCCATGGCCCTGCGACAAAAGAAGCTTTGACAATCATGCTGAATTCAACCGTCGAGGTGAATGGAAGAGCCACACTTGTGCTCAATCACCACATCTTGACCAACACCGTCACGCGTCTGGAAGATTTTATTGAAAAACTTGACGCCCGGGATCAAAACCGGATCACGTTAGTCAATTGCGGCAACGAAATCGTGCGTGAACTGGCTAAGCCTTTCCCCAAAAAGCTAGGTTTTGAACTATCACCTGCCTATCGTATGACGATTACTTTCGGTTAAACGCCGACGAAAATGAAGGCGTGAGGGCGGCAAAGGGATACATCCCCAGCACAACCCAGAGCATGAACAGCCAAGCCTCATGATGGGATTGAGCCGACTGCCGTTGTGATATTTGACGCGATAATTCAAGCCGGTAAAAAACCGCTAATGCGTGACGGCGTTTTTCTTCGGTGCGTTTTTCCTGGACTATCTCTTCTTCTTGACGCCGAACATATGCCAATTTTTCCATGATTTCTGAATTTTGTTTTAATTCGAGGATGCGTGTCTCGCGGGCGGAATGTGCGCTCTCCAGATGATCTTGTGCCATTTCAGCCATGGGATCATCTTGTCCGTTTTCCCGAACGAGTTTCTGATACTGAGCTTTTGCCGTTAAATATTCACGGTGAAGGCGGGCGCATACATCGTCCATGTCGGCGAAGTAAATGGCTTCATCCAAAAAGGTTTCGGGCGGAGCCAATTCACAGAGATCTGAGGTGATCTCTTTCCCCTGTACCAGTGTATTCAGAATATCATGCAGGGAAATATCAACGGACACCGGGTCACGCCGCGTGCCATCGACCTTTGAAAACTTACAATACCGATATGGCTTCATGTTCCCCTGCCCTAAACACCCCAAAGCCCCTAATACTTGGGTTACAGGCATGATACGGGGAAATACTTAGGGAAAGGTTAAGGGCTAAATTATTGATTTAATTTATATTTTTGCGTACCTAACGATAACGTTACCGGTGATGAAGCATAAGGCGGCTCCCACCATGTAACCATCCAGATGAATAGACTCCAGAATATCCATGGCATGGGGCGCATCAGCCGTTAGAAAATCATGAAACATTAATGGCATTGTCAGTGAGGTCAGAAGTTGTACAGATAAAAAAATTAGACCCGGTGACAGGATGACGACGTATCATAAAGTAAGTTGCCAGCACCAAGAATACACCCAATAAACACTCTTGTGGTCGGCCTTCTTCATGATATTGCATTATTCCAGAGAGAATATAACAAAGACCTGAAACCATGATGAGCCCCATACCCGTATCAAGGGTATAGGTAAGCGGACGTTTCATGCGAAGCCCCCATTCTTTAAAGTGGTTTGGAGCAGATGAAGTCGCACCTTCGCCATAAAATAAGAATATCAGGCTTGCCAAGATACCGAGTATAGCCGCGGTTTGACGAAAGATACTGTCATAGGCAGATCCGGAAGAAAAAATAAACACATCTCCCAGAATATTCATGATACCAAATATTCGTATCGAATGCGTCTGAAGAAGAGATCGGAAATTAATCATTCAAGACCAATGGCTGATTTATAAAGCTCAAGCAATTCTTCTTCCTCGCGGCGTTTTTCCACGTCCATTTTACGCAGACGCATGATCTTGCGCATGGTTTTCGTATCAAAACCGGTAGATTTAGCTTCGGCATAGATATCCTTGATATCATCGGACAGTCCTGATTTTTCCTCTTCCAGTCTTTCGATCCGATCCAGAAAAGATTTAAGACGCTTACCCGAAATATTTTCGGCATCTTGGGTGGTGTCCTGATCGTACTGTTCGTAACGTGCCATATTTGTTTTTGCCATGTTCTTCTCCTTAAAAAATTTTCTAAAAAATTACGAGGGGTCACGCCGAGGGATCACCACCCAGCTTTCGATACCGACCGCTTCGGGATCATCGGCCTTAATAACACGGCCGATCTGAATCCGGACATTAACCTTCCGCAGTTCGCTGTTGGTTTGCGCGGTATAGGATTGCGTTCCCTGTGGGATATAGGTCAATGTTACCGGAACATCATACAGCCAGCGATAGACACCATTCACCGCACCATCATTTAACAACAAAGGCGGCGCATCAATAAAGACGTTCGTTTTTAAGCCTTGGCTGGTCAGCGCGGCACGGATATCCGCTTCCTGAAGATAGGCTGAAAATTGCTGATATCCGGCTTCGGTAAAAAAAGACTTATTTTGGGTCAGGCGTGAGTCAAAATCAGCGGCAGAAAATGTCAGAATTTCTGAGATGGCCACGTTCACCCACTCAGACAGTTCACGGGCGGTTAAATTCGGCTGGTCGATCGGCAACGCTTGAAACCCTGTCGCTGTAGGAGCCTCTGTTTGCAAGGTTTGATAAAAAGGTGCCACGTCTCCGGCCTCGGTGAGCTGTGTTTCCGTATACACCGCGTAGGCCAGTACCCCCACAAACATTAAAAAAGCCAGGGGGAATGAAAAATGCCACAGAAATTTTTGAAACCAAAATTTAAACACGTGCGCTTAGACCCTTTAACTTGTGTAGCGATGCCGGAAGGTTTTCATCTTACCGATCACCCCGCCCAGTTGCATCACATTTTCAATGCGTCTATCTAAAAAATGACGAGTTGTGGACAAGTCAGGGGACGTATCGTCAAGTGCGCAAAGAGTCGTCGTGGCTAAGACACCCGAGAGCAAGGTTCTTTTTGTATAATAGTTATAATCCTGAGACTCATCCCCTGCCCATTGCCAGATCACATCCGAGGTTTTCCACAATATCTGGGCGCCTGCTCGCTTCCTGAAAGGGCGTACCCAATAAGAAACCGCCTGTCTTTCGGCGTCGCGGTAAGGCGATAAAACGTTAATCCGCGTCCAGACGGCTTCGGTAATTTGATCTCGGATACGGCGAGGTCGGGGCGACAGATGAGATAGCCGAGCGAGCATATGACGATCCGCCCAGTCGGCAAAATGAATGACAACATCCTGAACACCTTGAATAAACACAGCCTCAGCCATATCTTGATGATAACCTGCGGCCAGTGTCGCTTTTTTGAGCGATACCTGTGTCCAGCCCTCAAAAGGCGCGGCAGATAACATAGATGTTAAAATGTTATCTTTGATCGTGGTTATTTTTTGGGTCATCACATGATATGAATGCCCTAATCTTCACATCAGGTAAAGAGCACATGACAAAAAAGAAAAAACCCGCAGAAACCACTGCACCCTCTAAGCCCTTAGAGGATGAAAGCACCTTGGGTGGCCGTGTCAAACGTTACTCACAGGTAGGGACGACGATGGCCGGATTGGCGGCAAAACTGGTGAGGGAAAAATATCTCGGTCTGAAGATTGAGCGCGGAGATCATGCCGCAGAGCTGACCTCGGCTCTCGGCAACTTGAAAGGCCCGCTGATGAAAGTGGGGCAAATTCTGGCTACCATCCCTGATGCCTTGCCTGAAGAATACGCCCGCGAACTCCAACACCTTCAATCAAACGCCCCGCCGATGGGCTGGCCCTTTGTCAAACGCCGGATGAAATCTGAATTGGGTACGGATTGGGAGCAGAGATTTAGAAAATTTGAACACGACGCCTGTGCCGCGGCATCACTGGGACAGGTTCATAAAGCCATCACCCATGACGGGCAGGCTGTGGCCTGCAAACTTCAATATCCTGACATGAAATCAGCAATCGAAGCCGATTTGAAGCAACTGAAACTTATTTTCTCCTTGTATGAACGATATGATCAAGCCATTCGTACAGATGATATTCATCAGGAACTTTCCGCCCGTTTATATGAAGAACTGGACTATCACCTTGAGGCCAAACATTGCCGTTTGTACGTGCATATGCTCAAAGACGAAACCGGTGTTCACGTCCCCGACGTGATCCCGGATCTTTCCACTACGCGTCTTTTGACCACAGGCTGGCTTGAGGGGGAGAAAATCCTGAATTTCGTGGAAGCCTCACTGGAAACACGAAATCAACTCGCCATGAATATGTTCCGGGCGTGGTATGTACCCTTGTATCACTATGGCGTTATTCACGGGGACCCCCATCTGGGTAACTATACCGTGCGAAAAGATTTCAGCATCAACCTGCTGGATTTCGGCTGTATCCGTGTTTTTCCGCCCGGGTTTATCGGCGGGGTGATCGAACTCTATCATGCTTTATTGCATGATAATCGGGATCAAGCGGTGCATGCTTACGAAACATGGGGGTTTAAGAATCTTAGTACAGAACAGATTGATATCTTGAACATTTGGGCACGGTTTTTATATGCCCCGGTGATGGATGACCGTGTGCGTCCAATCGGTGAACGTTCGGGCGGCGTGTATGGACGGGAAACTGCGCAGAAGGTACACGAAGCCTTGCGCGCCGCCAGCAAAGCTTCGGGGAGTGTGAAGATACCCCGTGAATTTGTCTTTATGGACCGGGCGGCCTTGGGGCTGGGGTCGGTGTTCTTACATCTGAAGGCTGAAATTAACTGGTACCGGGTGTTTAACGAATTGATTGCGGATTTTGATCAAACCCGGCTCACCCAGCGGCAAAAACAAACATTGAAGACATTCGATATTCCCCATATCCTGAACACATGACATTTGCTTCTGCGTTTTTGTTTGCTTCGGCACTGTTTTTACTCACCATCAAGCCGGGGCCGTTTATGATTGCGATTATATCGCGCAGTCTGGCCGATGGATTTTGGGCCGGCATGGCCATGTCACTGGGTAATGTGATGATTCAGGTGGGGTTTTTATGGACGGCGGCTCTCGGTTTTTCGTTAATTGAAAGCCATCTTGATTTTTTCTCTTTTTTCCTGAAAACGCTGGGCGCCGCTTATCTGGTTTATATTGGCGTGCGGGGGTTGATGAATGTTGAAAGCGGTGTCTGGCAAGATGGCCGAGGCACCGAAACACGGCCACTGACGGGGTTTGAAAATATTCTGGCGGGGGTGAGCATCACACTCTCTAACCCGTTTGCGATTTTGTTTTATGTAGGGTTCCTACCCCAGATTCTGACGGTCGATACATTGCAATGGGATGAATTGATCATCATCAGTTTTATCATCATTTTCGTGGCCATGTCGGTACATGCCAGCGAAAGCTATCTCGCCAGCCGAGCGCGGCACGTACTCAAAAACCCTGTGGTTGTTAAACGTCTCAATATCGGGGTCAGTATTGTGTTCATCCTGATCGCCCTATTCATCGGCCTCAACCTGCTCAATTTTCAGATTTGAGATAAAGAATGTACATTATTTTTCTTTTGTGCCTGCAGGCACACATAGGCTAATGCCGTGAAAACGATCTGTCCGGAGAGATGTCACGATATGGCAGAGCTAGGTCGCTGATGATCTGAAGCCGAGCGAGGCGTTTGAGCACGGCCAGTACAATCACGGGATCAGCTCCTTCGGCAATATCGGAGTCGCATTCCGCGCGTGTCGGGGTGTCCACCACGAAGGGTTCCGTTTCACGCCAGAACTCCTCATAGGTCATCGGCTTCAGCCAGTCATCCACATCATCACAATAGAGAAAAGTTTTCATCGGGACATTGTGCCCAATGCGTGCCCACATATGCAAAAACGTCAAAAAATATTTACTGTTCAAAGTCTTAGGTCGATTACCCATGGGAGTTGAGGAAATGGCGCGCTTGGAAGAAAATGCTTCCAACGACGAACTCTTCGAAACGCTCCAGAACTGGGATGATCAACTTAAGCACCTGAAGCCCTTTGGGCCTCTGGTGCCGCCATGCCCATAAGCGAGGTTTTCGCCGAGGCATCGGCTTCCCCCATACAGGCGTGTGCAAAGGATCAGCGGAGAAGGAAGCGCCTCGCGCCCTTCAGCGTGCGGCTGACAGAGACCGAGCGTGACCGGCTGATGGATGAAGCCAAGGGCTTGCCTCTCGGGACATACATCAAGGCAAAGGCACTGGGTGGATCATTCCCGCCTCGGCGTGGATCGGGTTTCAGTGTCCGTGACCGGCAATCGCTGGCCAAAGCGCTCGCCCTGCTGGGTGGCTCCCGGATTGCGAACAATCTCAATCAACTCGCACATGCCGCCAACATCGGCACGTTGCCGCTCACGCCGGAGACGGAAGCTGATCTGCTCGAAGCCCTGCACCATGTCCGGGAAGTCCGTGATCTGCTGATTGCGGCTCTGGGGCTCAAGCCCGGAGGCAGGCCATGATACTCAAGGGCTCACAGCGTGGATTCGGTCAGGAGCTGGCGGCGCATCTTCTTAACACCCGTGAGAACGATCACGTGACCCTGCATGAATTGCGGGGCTTCAGTGCCGATGATCTCTATGGGGCGTTCCGGGAAGCGGATGCCGTCAGCCGGGGGACACGGTGCCGTCAGTATCTGTTCTCTCTCAGCCTGAACCCGCCTGCTCTAGCCAGTGTCCCGGTCGAGGATTTCGAAAAGGTGATTTCTCGGATCGAACGGAAGCTTGGCTTTGAAGGCCAGCCGCGCGCTGTCCTGTTCCATGAAAAGGAGGGCCGTCGCCATGCGCATGTCGTGTGGAGCCGCATCCATGCCGAAACGATGACCGCCGTGCATCTCCCCCACTTCAAGCGGAAGCTCACGGATATCTCCCGTGAACTCTACCGGGAACATGGCTGGCAGATGCCGCGCGGCCTTGTGAACCCGGAAGCCCGCGATCCCCTGAACTTCACCCTCGCCGAATGGCAACAGGCCAAGCGGCGCAAGGCCGACCCAAAAGCACTGAAAGCCCTTTTCGCCGAATGCTGGGAATCATCGGACTCCCGAAAGGCATTCGGGCAGGCTCTGGCTGTCCGGGGATTTGCCCTTGCGCGTGGCGATAGTCGTGGCTTCGTGGCTGTCGATCTCAAAGGAGAGGTCTATTCACTCTCGCGCTGGACAGGCCAGAACACCAAGGCATTGGAATCCAGATTAGGATCACCCGCTGATCTGCCTGACGCCCAGAAGGCACGACGTGAATTGGCGTCCGCACTTTCACCCAAGCTCAGCGAATTTGTGGAACAGGCACGTGATCGCTTCGCAACTGAGCGGGAGAAGCTGGATACCAGACGCCGAGCCCTCGTCACCCGTCAACGCGCGGAGCGGCAAGCTCTGGATGAGAAGCAGACAGCACGAACTCTCCTGGAAGCTCAAACTCGCGCGATGCGGTTACCGCGAGGCCTGAAGGCGCTCTGGCTCCGCATGACGGGGAATTACAAATCCCTGCTGAAGCAGAATTCCGATGAGGCAGAGGCCGCCATAAAACGCGACTGGACCGAACGCCAAGCCCAGATTGATCAGCACCTTTTGGAACGGCAGGCCTTACAAAAGGACATCCAGCGGCTTCGGCAGGCTGAAGCTGTCCAACTGCGGCGGTTGCACCGCGATCTAACGCCGGACCGAGTGAAACGGTTTGGGCTGTTTGCCGAGTTTCAGCGAGAGAATGCACCCGCTCCACTACATCGTCCTCACACCAGAAAGCGGTAGCGCGCGGATCAGTGGGTCTTTAATGGGATAGATAATGCCGTATCGCGGTCGCGCGCGTGTCCGTCGTCTGATGATTTGGGACAATTCAGGCGTTTTCGGACGGGAGGCTCGTCTCCTCAGCCGAATACTGCCGACGCCGGATGTCCTTCAGCACTTGTTCTGCCGGTGCTTTGTCCAGCCCGGAGTTCGCTGGCCCGGTCCTTTGGTTCTGTTTCATCTTCGCTCCTTGTGGCTTCGATGAACCAGAATTCCTCTCTTCGTGATAACCCGAAATTTGTCTCATGGGTGCTGGCGGGAAAAACTAGGTAGTAGACCATAAATGTCTCGACTTTTTGCATTTTATATGCAAAAATTAGATAAGAATGGAGGTCGCGATGTTAATTGAGTTCCGCGTCACAAATTTCAGGTCCTTCAAAGGCGAGAACCGTCTTTCGCTTCTAGCATCCCCCGACAAGGATCTAGAGAGCTCCAATATTGTTTCGACGGACAATGCGTCCGTTCCGCGCGTGCTTCGCTCAGCCGGCGTTTATGGTGCCAATGCTAGCGGCAAATCCAACCTCATCCGCGCGCTCCAGTTGATGCGCGGAGTTGTCGTGGAATCGGCAAACCTAAAGCCCGACGCTCAGCTCAACATCCAGCCCTTCCGCCTCGATCCCGAGACGGACAAGGAGCCCACTGAGTTTGAGCTTACGTTCTTGCTAAAGGGGGTCCGCTACCAGTACGGCTTCTCTCTGACCGCCAGCCGCATCGTTGAAGAGTGGCTGCTCGTTTACAAAACGCGCCAGCCGCAGACCTGGTTTACGCGCGAGATCAATACCGAGACGGGTGAAGACGACTACAAGTTCAGCGAGGCCCACTTCAAAGGCAATCGCAACGTCTGGAAAGAGGCCACGCGCCCTAATGCGCTCTTCCTGTCGACAGCCATCCAGCTCAACAGTGACTCGCTGCGCCCCGTGTTCGACTACATCTCGCAACGCCTCGTCATCTTCGAGAATGGCAACGGACCTGCGCCCGAATACACGATCAATCACATCGTCCGCGAGAAGTCGGGACGTGTGCGTCAGTTCCTCTCGGAGGCTGACATCAGCATCGATGAGATCGCGCTCAAAGAGGTTAAGAGTGAGCTGCAGAGCTTCAACATCGATCTGGCGACCGGCGGTTTCACGCATCATGGCCGCCAAGAGCAGAACGTCGTGGTGCCGACTTTCCGGCACTCATCGAGCAAGGGCTCGGCGGTCTTTGATTTTCTGGATGAATCGGAAGGGACGCGAAAGCTCTTCAGCTTCGCCGGCCCACTCTTCGATATTTTCGAGCGCGGGCAGGTGCTGATCGTCGATGAAATCGACCGTAGCCTGCATGCTCTTCTTGTTCGCCAACTGATCGAGATGTTCCACGACCCCGAGGTCAACAAGAGCAACGCGCAGCTGATCTTCACGACGCATGACACCTCACTTCTCGACGGCGCGCATCTGAGGCGGGACCAGATCTGGTTCACCGAAAAAGACGAAGAGCAGGCGTCGAACCTGTACCCACTCACTGACTTCTCTCCGCGGAAGAACGAGGCGCTTGAGCGTGGTTATCTAGGAGGGCGCTATGGCGCTGTCCCCATTCTGAAGCGGCTGACGACCAATGCCTAAGAACCGCGGCCGGTCATCGAAGGATTTGAAGCGTGGAAAGCCAAAGCGCACCGCGCGAGAACGTATTCTTATCGTCTGTGAGGGTTCGAAAACCGAACCGAACTACCTGGACGAAATCAGACAGGAAGCCAGAATTTCCAGCGTGGACGTCAGGGTGCTGCACAGTGTCCTTGGCACGGAGCCCAAACAAGTCGTGAAATCTGCCGAGACAGAATTCAAGCGAACGAAAGGCTATGAGCGGGTCTACGCGGTGTTCGATCGCGACGATCATCAGACCTATATCGCGGCGCTCGACATGGCCGAGGCCCGCGATAAGAAGTGGAAGAATGACGAGGGCGTGCCCACAGCCTTCGAAGCCATAGTTACAGTGCAAAGCTTCGAGCTCTGGCTACTGCTCCACTTTGAAGACATCCAGGCCTTCTTGCATCGCACCGAAACATTGGCACGGCTGAAAAAACATATCGTCGACTACGAAAAGGGCAATAAGGGCAGCTATGCCGCGACGGTCCCCAACATTCAGACCGCGCTAGATCGAGGAGAGATCCTCAAGCAGAGGTTTAGCCGTCGTCCCGGCAATGAAGCTTACACAGACATGCACGAACTGGTGACCGTGCTGCGCGGGCTCAAGAAGTAATAGGTGCACGGTTACATGTCAGGTGATCAGGAAGATTTTCAGCATGTACCGCTAGACCGCAGCTTTCGAGAACTTTCAAGCTACGCAAGTGAGAGCGACGATGCGGACCTGTCGAAGGCGTTGTATGTGTCCGACGGCATTCGCTGGGCAGAGCTGCTGCAGAACTATCGGGTCGTAATTCTCTCTGAGGCAGGATCGGGGAAAACCGAAGAGCTTCGCACAATCGCCAAAAAACTTCGGTCCGAGGGCAAGGCTGCATTTTTCCTAAGGCTTGAGAACATCCCGCAGCATTTCTCGAGCGCATTCGATGTCGGAAACGAAGGCGAATTCAATGAATGGGTAGCGTCCGGCGCGGAGGGTTGGCTCTTCCTGGATTCAGTCGATGAGGCGCGGCTGCGCCATCCTCGGGATTTCGAACTCGCGCTTCAGCTACTCGGAGAAAAGCTGAAGCTTGCCTTCGACAGGGTTCATATATTTCTGAGCGGCCGAATGTCAGCGTGGCGGCCAAAAACCGACTTGGATCGCGCAAGAGTGCATCTGCCTTTTACAGAGATAACCAAAGTCGCCAACGACGATATTCACAATACGCCGCCGTCCGCAGACGACCTTGTTGATGATCTTATGGGCGACGAGGACCACGATGGCGATGAGCCGAGCATCGACACGTCTGAATCCAAGTCGAAGAAAGAAAAGCCGAAGACGTCCGGGCCATTCAGAATAGTCACACTGGAGGGATTGTCACGGGATCAGGTTGAGACGTTTGCGGCCGCGCGTGGCGTCAACAACACGAAAGCGTTCGGCGATGCGATCGAGCGAGCGGACGCGTGGTCGTTTGCAGCTCTCCCGCAAGACCTCGAAGACCTCGTTGCTTCCTGGTTGAAACGCGGCGCGATTGGTACTCGCCGTACCATCATGGAAGATGGAGTGGAGCGCCGTCTCAAGGAGCGCGATCAGGAGCGTGCGGATCTAGTCCATCTGACAGAGGCGAAGGCGCTGCTGGGTGCCAAGCTTCTCGCAGCCGCAACAACGCTTGGACGCAACCCTGCAATTCAAGTCCCTGAAGGGCACGATGGCCTCAAAGGCATCGCTGTCGATAAAGTCTTGTCTGATTGGTCTCCTCCGGAACGGAAAGCGCTGCTTGAGCGCCCAATTTTTGATGCTGCCATTTATGGGGCGGTCCGGTTTCACCACAGAACGGTGAGAGAATATCTGGCGGCCGAATGGCTGAGGGAGATGCTGGCAAAACCTGCGTCTCGCCGCGCGATCGAGGATATGTTCTTCAAGACGAGTTATGGGGTCAACATCATAGTGCCCGTCATGCGGCCCATCCTGCCTTGGGTTGCGCTTTATGATGATCGCATCCGCAAACGTGTGCGGGCCCTTGCGCCTGAAGTGCTCTTCGAGGGTGGCGATCCCGCTTCACTGCCCCTGCCCACACGCCAAGAGATACTCACGGAAGTAGTGCAGGACTTAGTGCCAGGACGCTCTCCGAGAGCACCGACGGACTTTGCAGCGGTTCAACGCTTTGCGCATTCCGATCTTAGTGAAGATATCCGCAGGCTGCTGCAAGCGCACTCGAACGATAAAGAGGCGGCGAGCTTCCTGCTGCGAATGATTTGGCTCGGTGAACTGAAGAACCTCCTTCCAGAGGCGAAAGAACACGCGCTCATGGCCAATGCCGGAAAGTATCACCGGATGACGGCTATCCGCGCGGTGCATGCAGTCGGGTCAAAGGACGATATGCGCGATGTGCGGAACGCGATCTCAGGAGAGTCGAGACCACCTGACCGAGAGTGGCTAAATGAGATTTGCGACACGCTCGAAGGCGCTGACGAGGAGGTCGACTGGCTGCTTGGAGAGATCGCACGAGCTGAACCGCTCGCAAAGTATACGGTCGATCACTTTAAAGATGGTGTCACTAAACTCGTTGAAAGGATGCCGGTCGGCAGCCTGCTAAAACTCCTGGAACGACTTCACGCACTTCTGTCTGTCGCTCCGTTCTTCGATGCACGGTTCTGCAAGATTTCAACACGGTTCGGATGGCTTTTCTATCCCGCTGCGGCCGCTGTGGAGCGTCTGGTAAGGGAACGCCACCCCGGTGCAATGACCGCTGCGTCCTTGAACGTTATGGGGATACTGCCGGTATCGAAGAGGTTCGATACAGATATTCGTGATCTCAAAGCCGACTTTTCAAAACTGGTGCCGGATTGGCGGGAGCTCAACCGCGCCTTGTTTTGGGCCGAGGTCGAACGGGCCCGCAAGGATCATGAGGGCACCAACTTCGGCCCTATCACCAACATCTGGCAGGCGAATTCCTTTCAAGCATTTTGGAGGTTTTCTGCCGAGGACTTCGACTACTTCATCGGCGAAATTGCTGCGCGTAGTGCGATGAATGACAAGCTGATGGCACTATCCGGCGCTATCGACTCCTATGTTCAGGGAGGGCGGGGCGCGGCGAGACTGAAGCAGCTGAAAAGCGCTGTTTCCGGCGTCCCGGAGTTGGGCGCTCGGCTAGAGCTTTTCCTGCATCCGCCAAAGCAAGATGACGAGTTTTCTAGGCAGAATCTGAAATGGAAAAAGCAGGCGAAGGCGCGCGCTCGGCGGGAAAAGGACAACCTGCGTGAGTCGCGGGAGTATATCGGCCAGCATCTCGATACGCTTCGCGACCCTGGATTTCCAAACTCGAACGACGTGTCCAAAACCCAATGGTACCTGCACCACCAAGCGCGAAACAAGTCGGAGCAGAAAGGCAAATGGACCTCCGGCGACTGGCGCTCGCTTGTTCCGGAGTTTGGCGAGGAGATCGCAAGAGCGTATCGCGATGGAGCCATCCTCCATGCGCATCGTGCCACCCCGAAACTTCGTTCGGAGGGCGCGGAAGCCAACACCACAACAGCATCGACCATACTCGGCCTTACCGGTCTTGCCATAGAAGCCCGCGAAACACCTGACTGGCCGAGTAGCGTGTCAGAGCCGGAAGCCGAGCGAGCCTGGCTCTTTGCGGCACATGAACTCAATGGCTTTCCTGATTGGTTCCCCCGCCTGTACGCGAAACACAAGGGCACGCTTGCCAAGCTGATGATGCGGGAAGTGGAGTTTGAGATCGCCTCCGAGCCGGAAGGCGGGATGCACTACATAATCTCCGATCTCGCCTGGTCCGGAAAATGGGCTTGGCCTGAGCTGGGTCCGTCCATCTTTGAGATACTGCTGGACCGTGAGCCGAGGAATGCAGAGACGCTCAACAAGCTTTTGCAGATTGTACTCGCCTCCGGTGTACCGGACGCAGAAATGCTGGCTCTAGCCAAGAAGCGCGCAGCGGATCCCGATACGAAGCATCCGGTACAGTGGTTTGCGGTGTGGACGGGGATAGAGCCAGCGGCAGCAATCCCCGCGTTCTCATCCTACCTCGATGGGCTGTCGGAGAACCGGGAGTCGGTGGATTTGGCGATGAGCTATGCCACGCATCTTTTCGGCGACCGACACAGTGACTTTCCAGTCGGGCGAACTGCGTTCAAAGAGCCGCAGTTTCTGGAGCAGCTCTACGTATTGCTGCACCGGCATGTTCATCGATCTGAAGACATCAACAGGGCAAACGGTGAGGCCTACTCGCCAACCCTGCGAGACCGCGCCCAAAGCTCCCGAGACGCGATCTTCAACTTGCTGAATTCAATCAGCGGGAAGGAGGCCTATATCGCCATGACGAATATCGCAGCAGGAGAAACCAACGTCGATACCAGCAAATGGATTGCATATCGAGCGCTCCAAAGGGCCACGCAAGACGCTGATATGGACGCGTGGACACCCGAGCAGGTGCGCGAGTTCTATAACGATCAGGAACGCACACCGCGCAACCATCGGGAACTGTTTGAGCTCGCCGTGAACCATCTCCTCGACCTCAAGGATGATATGGAGAACGGGAATACCAGTGTCGCTAAGGTGCTTCTGGACATCGATCAAGAAGAAGTCATGCGCAACTATTTCGGCCATGAACTCGAACGTATGTCCGCTGGTCGCTACCAGATATCGCAGGAAGAAGAGCTTGCCGACGAGAAGCGCACAGATCTTCGTTTCCACGGCGTCGGTATCTCATCGCCAGTACCCACGGAACTTAAGATCGCCGATAAGCACCCAGGTCCGACGCTGTTCGAGCGATTCGAAAACCAGTTGTTAGGCGACTATTTGCGGGATCGCCGATCGTCACGAGGCATTTTCCTGCTCGTGAACCGTGGAAAGAAACGTCAGCGCTGGCAGCTGCCAAATGGCACGATGGTAGATTTTGAAGGTGCCGTGAAAGCGCTGCAGGATTACTGGCTTGAGCTATCGCCTAGATATCCTGGCGTCGACGAGTTGCGCGTCATTGGAATAGATCTCAGCAAGCGCGAGCAATAGACCAAAGCCAGATTCTATGTCGAGCTCGCGAAATCGCGGGTTGAAACGGCAGCGTTTCAATAGCGCGGCGGCGGCTCGATACCGATTAAGCGCCACGGCCTGGGGGATGCAACGGGGGCGCGCAGCGGCCCCCTTGCCAAGGGGGCGTGGTACTACCACGCACATCTTGCCTTCAGCGCTATCACCCACCAATCGCAAATGTGTGGGCTGGTAGTACCAAACTGTGATGCCAAACATGAACCGGGTTTGAGAGCGCAGGTTTAATTGAAAAACGTTGGCGATAACCCTGGCGCATGGATCGGGCGGTACCCGATGTTTGCGAGCTTTGGAACATATTCCCGGCGCTCCGTTGGCGTGAGATAATCGAAGGCCTTCTCAACAATAGCTCTGATACCCTGATCGCGTGTTTCGGGAAGATTAGGCCGTGCATCCATCAAGCGAAAGAGGCGATCAAGTGCTTCATCTGGCTTCTGATCTAAAATCTTGCGGCGTATCTGGCTCATTTCTGCATCCGAATAAGTTCTATCCAGAGCCGAATTCACGAAATGATCACGACACGGTGGTGCTTTTATTACGTAAAGAGCAAAATCAGTCATACTCTATAGATAGCATATCTCCGGCTTCTTGACGAATCTCAGGGGTGCTTCTCCTGATGGGGCTGTTCAGGCGCGGCATCAGGCGGGTTCACGGCAGATGCGGGCGTGGGTGTCTGTTTCACCCGCTGCGTGTAGACGATGAGCATCGCCGCGCCATAGATCAGCATGCAAACGGCAACAAACGCGTGAAGCCTTGCGTCCAGAAAATAATTGCCCCGCAAAACATGCCAGAGCGCCACGGCTCCAATCAGGCTATAGAAGCCTCCCGAATAGAGCGCTTCCCGGACATATTGCTTGTGGTCGGGTAGCGACACGCCGCATTGAGGACAGGTCTTCGCTTCAGTAACAGCTTCTTTTCCGCAGACCCGGCAAGAGATTAAAGTGCTCATGTTCGGCTCCTGCATCGTTATTGGGATTGGCTTTTCGGGAACGCGCGCAGGATGTGCGGCGCTTCACGTTTGACGCTTGTCTGCACGGATATCTCGAACGAGCCGAACAGAGCTGGCGCGGCAACCACCACAATTGAAATCGCAATCCAGATGCGCCATTTCAATAAATGTTTTTGATTTGTGCATGGATAACCTGATGGCGTTCTATGAGTAATTTTTATCATCAGTGTCGTGAGCTTTGTTCTGGCCGTTCTATCCGGGCAACATGCTCAAAAACGACCCTTTTGGTGCGAGTCCTTCGGCGGGGCTGAAAGCAGATGCGATCACGGCAAAAGCCCTCGTGTTCATTGCGTCCAGCAACATCTAATCACATCTTAAATAGAATTCAACGTAAACGGTCGATTCTGAGCGAGATTTTTGAGGGCTCTGCGGGTGCCATCTCGGGACATGCGAACGATTGGCTATTTGCGTATATCAACACAGGAACAGTGCCCGGATCGGCAGATCGACGGGCTTGCGGCGCTATGCGATGAGCTTCATCTCGAAACGCTCTCGGCTGTCTCGGCGAAACGTCCCATCTTTGAGCGCGTGATCAGCGAATTGACAGCAGGTGACACCCTGATCGTCTGGGACCTCGACCGGGCGTTTCGCTCTACTCTTGATGCCATTACCCAGGCTGAGCGTCTGCGTGCGCGGGGGATAGAATTCAAGATCGCCAATCTTCAGGTGGATACGGCCACGCCAGGCGGCATGCTGGTTTACACGGTGATGAGTGCCTGCGCAGAGTTCGAGCGGCGCGTTCTGATTCAGCGGACGAAAGAAGGCCTTGCAGCGGCGCGGCTTCGTGGCAAACGGCTCGGGCGGCCTCCGGCGCTCACGGATGATCAGCTTCAAGCCGCGTACGAAAAGCTCCAAAGCGGAAGCGGCACGCTCCGCGCGCTGGCGAATGAGTACGGCGTGGCGCGGTGGACGCTCTCCCGCGCGCTGAAACGGCGTTTCGGTTAGAGCATCCCGAACAAGTCCAGCTGTCTCGATCCCAGTTGCTTGATGGTTTCGAGATTGGCGAAGCCTCCAAAGACATGGGAAAATGTCAGGCTGACGCCAACATGGATATCCTTACAACAGGGCTCGTGGGGGATGTCGTCCCCATGGGCGCGAACGTCTCTCAGTTCGCGAACGCGGTGACGGTAGGCTGTAAGGTCTCGCCGGAGATCGCTCCGGATTTTGGCTTCAAGCTTGGCCAGCAATCTCGCGCGGTGCGGCTCCGGCTTCTGTCCAGCCTCTTGGATGTCGTTGTAAAGATACCCCCGGCTTGCGCATTCCCGGACATGGGCGAGGATTTCCTTGGGATACGGAATTCTGCCGCCGAGGTGATAGTACCAGCAGTGAGTCACGGGGTAGCCTTCGTGATCGGGCAAACGGTCTGACATGGCCTGCTCCATCACGCGCAACGATACGCAAGGCGGTTGCCCGCGATGGTGGTGCTGGCGTAGTCACACGCCAGATCCCGCGCGATGGCGTCATAATCGAGATAGTTCCGAAGATGCTCCGGAATATCTCCAAACAGGCCTTCATCAACGAACTGCTCGGCCAGCTCCTTCAGGCTGTCAACGTGATAGATATCGACCTCGAAGCGTTCCGGGTCGTCCCTGCCGGGGTCGAACTGATACCCGCATTCCCCAACGGCAATGATGAAGCTGAGTTTCTGGTGATCATCCCAGTTGGCTACGGCCTCGAAGAAGGCCGAGAAGGTTGACTGATCAAGTCCCCATGCGCGCGCCAGTTCGCAGTCTATGTCTGCGCCATCAATGAACTGAATTTCGAATTCTTCGACGGGGTCGCCATAGTCATTTGTGGCGGCAGTCGCCTTAGCGGTGAATTCGTCGTTGGACTTAAAGTAGAATCCGGCGGCGCAAATGTCGTAGGGCTGGGCAAATAGGGTCGTCATGGTGTGTCCTCGCTTGGTTAGGGTTTCCATGGCGAGGTGTTCCGATGAGGGACTACCCCGCGCATGCTCCCCTGGCCAGCGCCGAGCGTCCAAACGAAAAAACGAGAAATGCCCGAGCGTCAGCGAGACCGCTCGATGGACGGTCGTGTCGTAAGTCCGGGGACGCCAAAGGCCTGCCGCTTGCGGTGCGTCAGCGATCCGGCCACACGGGAGGCGGAGCCGAATGGAGCGGGCCAGCCCGGATCAGGCCTATTGGATACGTCACCGACGTCGGCATAAGCTGGAAATCAGGGAGATGTGCGATGTATGTAGAAAAGCTTAAACGTTGAGGGGGGCAACAGATGCCGGATGCTGATCTTGCCGGGGTATACATCACCGACGACTATATTGACGTCATCGTGGGATCAGATGCTCATCCAAATTCAGCCAAGACGGCTCTATCAGGCCTGACACTGGATCAGGGCAACTTTTCGGGAACCTCTGCACACTACTCAGCCCAGTTTGAATTTGGCAAAGGCAATGTCGAAGACGTTATCAGCGCCTGCTGTGGGTGGATCAAGGCGAACACCAAAGGCATGCGCTCAGTCGGTGTGGCCTGTTATGGTTCATTTGAATCTCTGAGCCGTGTTGACCGAGAGAAATCGCTGCCAAGCTATGGCCGACTTCAGTCGACTTCACACGGGCATCGCCTTGGCTTCAAGCCCCTCGCGAAACTGTTCCGAGAGGGATTGACGGGCGCAGATGGGCGCACGCCACTGGTGACCGTGGAAACCGATGTCGCGGCGGCAGTGGCTGGAGAAATCTATCTGCGGACATTTCAGGCGAACGGCGCGCGGGACAAAACACTCGACGACCAGGTGTTTGCCTTCGTGAAAGTCAGCCTTGGAATCGGCGCCGCGTTCATGCGGGCAAGCACCAGTTGGCAAGGCAGGCTCCATCCCGAAGCCGGTCAGATCATGGTGCCGCGTTGGACGTCTGGCTATGACGTCATCGATGAACAGGAAGCCGAATTTGTACATGCCGGAGCGCGAAACCCCGGATCGATTGAAGCGCTGGCTTCTGTCGGGGCGATCAATGCACGTTGCCGACCTTACACCTTCAATGATCTCAAGCAGAACCCGAACCACCTGATGTGGCAGCGCGAGGCCTATTATCTCGCGCATATGCTGTGGAACCTCACATGCATCGTCAGTCCGCATGCGATTGTCATGGGCGGGCGGGTCATGGGCGTGCCGGGATTGATCGACCGCGTCCGAACAGCTTTTAGCCAGATAGCTGGGGATGCGAGCTTTCCACATTACGGGGAACTTGCGAATCCGGAGACATACATTACGATTTGCGCCAATCCTCAAGGGGCAGAAATCGGCAAGCCCGGTGTGATTGGTGCGCTGTGTCTGGCGGCCATGGAAGCCGAAAGCTTAGAATAATCAGAGGCTTACGAATGGACGATCTCAAGGATTTGCGTGCTCAGGATAATTTGACAGGCCTTTTGCCTGAAGGTCATAATAGTGAATTGAGGAAGCCAGTTATTCGCGAGCAAGCGGATAACCCGATGCTTTATTTAAGAGTGCCTGAGTTTAAATTTCTGAGAGATGATCCAGCATTTCAATCGTATGTCAGCCGCAATCTGTGGGAAAACCGAACAGATAGAGGCTACAAAAGCCACACTGATGTTTTTCAGTTCATTCAGGACACCTATAAATCTTGGATCGGAAAAGGACTACTCCAATCAGATATAAGATTGCTCGATCCAAAATTGTATAATCATTTTCAAAGACAAATGTCCGTAGCTAGAAAAAGCTCACTGGTTCCAAGCTGGATCGAAAAGGATTTCCCCAAAGAGCGCAGTGAGCAGGCAATTCAACTCGTTATTGACCCGCAACTATCGGAGGAAGAGCGGATCATAAGGCGATTTCAGAGAGAACGCAGTAGGGCAAGCCGCGCAAAGAAAAATGACATCTAAGAAATTGCATAGTTTACAATTTTAGAGTGGTTTGGTATATCCCTCCTCACAGGCAGCTTCGGCCTGTTCGGATCAGAGGGGATTGGACTCTCATGGAACCGTACGCCGCTCATTGCGAGGTACGCGCCGATCGCTCCGGTGACGCGGTTCCGATTGCGAGGACAGCAGGACATCTCATTCTATCCGGTCAACGCCTGACCCTATCGGCGCGCCAACCCAAAGGGCGTCGCCATGAAAAACACATCGAGTTCGACCGAACCCCGATTTCTGCCAGACAAGCCCAAGGCAGCTTTTGCGGACATCGCTCTTGGCCTGACATCTCTCGGCTCGGGGTTGATGCTCGGCTTTGCCATGCCCGATCTTGTCGGGGCTCAGACATGGACTGACACAGCTAAGGCCGTGCTGATTTCTCTGACGGCAGCGGCAACCTCCTACAGCGTCAACAAGCTTGCCATCGATAAAGGGGCACCGCTCGCTGCTATAAATCTCAAGAGCGCGGGCGTTGTGAGCATCGGCGGCATCATGGTCATCGGTGCCGCATTCTGGGCCAGCACCTATTCGGGCATCACGCTACGCCGTGTGGATGAGCGCATTCTGCATACGTACGGAACGCAGCTTGATAGCTACGTTCACAGCCGAACCCAAATTGCGCAGACGACGGCGCGCGTTGCCCCGGCTCTCAGAGCAACGCAAAACGATCTCTCCACAAAATCACAATGTGAACTGGCCAGCAGTTGCATTTCCGGCAAAGGCCACGGTCGCCGAGGGCCGGTGGCACGGCTTCTCGAAGATCGGGCATCACGCGCCGGGCAAGTTGCCACTCAGTTTTCTGAAGGCGAGCAGAAGCGTGATCAGATCATCGCGCGTCTGGCGGATCAACTAGCGGCATACCGTCAGGTGCTCAGCTCTGGTGACCTCGCGATGGCCGAGAAGCGGACGCGCCTTCAGCGGATTGCGTCCGATATCGCGCAAAATGGCGGCATGTTGAATGCGGTCGTGCCCGTTCAACTCGTTCGCGCTTATGCTCACGAGCTGAGTGGCGGCGGTGAAGTTCCAGGCAATCCCGAGGCGACACGTCAGCTCTCCGAGAGTCTGAGAAATCAAGCATCCAGCATTGTCGCGACATTACCGGCGGAAGACGCCGCCACTGCCGGTGTTCCGGCATTTCCGGGACAGGCCGGGGTCACGGATACCTTTTGGCAAATCGGAGCCTTTCTCCCCATCGCCTTGATCGCTGCAGCTGTGGACCTCGTGCTGCCAATCTGCATCTGGCTCTACGTTTTCTGGGGGCTGTACTGGGACAAGTTCCGAGAGACCGCACCGCGCGACGATGAAGCGAACCCACCCGCTCCAAGGCGTGGCCGCAAGCCTGCCGGGGGGGTGTCATGACCCACGCCTTCGAACAGCGGCTTGGTGTGATCGTCCAGATCAATCTCCAGCTTTTCAGCACGGCGACATGTGGTGCGCTCGCCGTGTGGTGTTGGCCAGAGACGGCTCAAGGCTGGCCGTGGGGCATGGCAAGCGTCGCGATGGGCTTCGGCACGATCACGGCTGGGACATCCGCGAGCAAGACGATGCTTCGTCTCTATCAGCGCGAAACTGCACTGGCCGAATTCGCAGCACTGGGCGGTGATCCGAAGACTGCTAATCTCGTTTCGGTCGAACGACTCATCAAGGCGGGGATGGTCGAGCCATGAGTGCGCGCAAGAGAATTTTAGGTCTGACCATCCCCGACGGGCGTCCGATTTTTGAACCGACCGCCAATGCTTCGTCATTGGTGTTGGCCGCGATGGGCGGCGGCAAGACGACGTGCGTCGCGATCCCCACCATCATGTCGTTGCTGGCGGACAGGACCCAAGCAATGTTCATCAACGATACCAAGTCAGGTGAGATCGCTCATCAGATCGCAGAGCTGGCCCGAATGCACGGGCGCAAATTTGCGGTCATCGATGATTTTGGGGTGATGGGGGCAGACTATCCCTACCGTATCGACGTGAACCCTTTCAGCGCGGCAGTTTCGGTCGCTTCGGACAACCCAGGTGAATTGCCACTCGCGGCTGAAGGCATTGCGCATACGCTCATATCGGAACCGGGGGACGACGCAAAAAATTTGTACTGGCGCGAAAGTCCGAGAGAATTGCTCGGTCTGTTGCTCAAACTTTTGCTGACACGGCATGCAAGACTTGCCACCCCAGGCGCGCTTCAAAGCTTTGTCGCGGATACTGAGTTTTTGAGCCGGGTACTCGCAGACGAAGCGGACGATCCGGACTCAACTCTCAAGAGCGAAGCCGCATCCTGGCTGAGTTTCAGAGCCGAAAACCCGGAGCATTTTTATCAGCACCACCGAGCGGCATTGAGTTCGCTTAAGTCTTTTGCTTCTGGCGCGCTCGCAAGTGCCGGACGGCAACCAGACATGACACATGCCGAGTTGATCCGGGACGGATGGATCGTCTGCTTTGTCAGCCCAGTTCAGCATGCTGAGCGACTCGGAGCCTATGTCGCTCTCCATGTCCTGTCCCTGCTCCATGCCCAGCTCGCAGGACCGGTGGGGCGAGTCTGTCTGGTGCTGGATGAATTCTGCAATTCACCATTGAAAGAGGCAGTCAGTCGCATCACCATCTTCCGGGCATATGGGGTCAAGGCCGTGTACATCACGCAGTCTAGACAAGATATCGTTCGCAAGTACGGAGAAAAAGAAACGGCGATCCTCGAAGAAAACGCGTCTGTGAAGCAGTGGCTCAAGTTCAGCAACTTCGAAGAAGCCGAGCGTGTTTCCAAGGCCATGGGAGAAAAACTTCATGTGTCTCGCGGACTTGGCCTGAATTCTGATCAGCCCGGCTTCTCCGGCAATCTTGGCATCGGGCGTGAACGGCTCTTCTCGGCGCACGAACTCCTGAACTTGCCGGACGACGAACAGATCATCCATATCGCTGGCCTCGGCTTTATCCATGCCAAGAAAGTGCGGCAGAACCAGATAGCCCCCTACTGTTTTGATCTGGGTGATAATCCGCTCGAAGGCGGGCGGCTTCCGCCTGATCCCAAGGTGTTTCTCTCCGCGCCTGATGACGGAGACGCATCATGAATCGCACGCGCTTTCTCAGACTTAGTTTCTTCTTGTGGATCGTCGTGCCGATTGGCCTTTGTCTTACGGTGGCTCTGGGCGGCTCGCCGCATGTGATCTTCTCGTACGATTGGAGCACGCCCCGGCATGCCAGCTACGGCGATTTTGAAGCCCGGCATTACACACGCTGCACGTTCATCGGCTTCTACGGCGTGATCACCGAATACCCGTCCAATGGCAAATGCGACTGGCTACGTTTTGCCAAGAAGCCGGGTGGTGCCTAATGCCGCGAGAACGACCTGTCTGGAGAGATGTCGCGATACGGCAGATTGAGGTCGCTGATGATCTGAAGCCGCGCCAGGCGTTTGAGCACGGCCAGCACGATGACGGGGTTAGCGCCTTCCGCGATGTCGGCATCACACTCATCGCGTGTCGGGGTGTCCAGCACGAAGGGTTCGGTTTCACGCCAGAACTCCTCGTAGGTCATCGGGTTCAGCCAGTCATCCACCTCATCACAATAGAGAAAAGTTTTCATCGGGACATCGTGCCTGATCCGCGTTCAGAGATGCAAATTTGTCCAAGCATGCGAGGCACATCATGGCTTTATCGCTCGCCGAACATCTGCGCCGCTCGTTTGATCTGGCCACGCTGAAACGCCAGGCACGAACGCTCAAAACCGCACGGCACTGGCAACAGGCCAATCACCTGATGCTTCGCTGCGATGCCCTGCGCACGACGGAATTGAAACTCTACCGGCAGCGCTACGACACGCGCGTTGAAATCGAATGCCGCCGGTTACTGCATGACAGCGCTTCCACGCGCCGCGAACTCAAGCCGAACTGGATCGGACAAGACCGCTTCAATGCGGCTGACCTGCTCCGTCAGGCACGCCGGAATGTGCTCACCCATCATGAGAACCGGCTTGGGCGGTTGGACGCGCTCGAAACACGCGAGCTTCGCCGCATTGTCTGGAAAGCCGCCCGGGAGAACCAGATCGAGGGCACAGCACAGGATGCCTTCACGCGGGCGGTGGATCGGCGGATGGGCATGGATCGTCGCCAGCAACGGAGACGCTCATGACCTTCTGGAAACCCAAAACGAAAGAATCTTGCGCGGGTTCATCTTGAATTCGGGAGTAGGATTATGTTCCTATATCGTTCTATATTTGTTCTTTCTTAACCCACCGGCAGAAAAGGAGATACACCATGCCAACCACCACCAGAACAACCGAAAACCGCAGAACTCAGCCGGATCGCCCGAATACCGAGCGTTCCGAGCGCCCCGCGCCCGCGCGTCCCAATGCTGAGCGGCTTGCCGCTGCGCGCGAGTCCTTCAGCGGACGCCTGCTCTCGGATGCCCAGTTCAAGGAAGCCATCGCGATCACGGGCATCATCGAACGCGAGATTCATCGCTCGGGCACGTTCAAGGAGAAGCTCTCAGATTACGCCTATGCCTTCGCCCGCACCGAGAAGTTCGATGCCGCCAAAGCTGAAACCATCGTGCGCGATCTCTTCAAGGAGCGCGTCGGTTTTACCATGAACCAAATGAGGGAGATGCTCGCGACACGAGAGCAATCGTACGGCGATAATGATCGTCACACGGCTTACCAACATGCCTGCGCCGTCGGCGACAGGATCGAACACGGCAACAAGATCAGCTTCAACCGCGCGCTCTCCCATGAAGCGGACAAGCTGGCGCGTGATCTTGGCATTACCGAGGTCGGCGCGAAGAAGCTGATGGCCGAAGAGTTCAAGGCGGTTGAGCAAACCACTGATCTCTACGAGTGGGGCAAAGCGCTGGAGGAGCAGTTCTATCGCCCCCAGATCGAAGCGGAGCGTCAGTCTCGTGAGAAGCCGCAAGAGACGGAAACGCGAAGCCCGTCCCGGACGGTCACGCGAACACGCACTGGCCCGAGTGGACCTTGAATCCGTCACCCGCAGACGCAGGAAAGGCATTCGCCATGACGGTGACCCACACGCCCGGCATAGACCATGAGTCTTCCACATCCGAGGGCGTTCGCCCTCGGAAAGCGCTCACGCTTGATCTCGCGGCCTACGCGCCGTTTCTGGACAGCGCGGATATCCCGGAAGCCGAGAAAACCGCGCTTCTCGAAGCCCTATGGCAGGTCATTGTGGGCTTCGTTGATCTGGGCTTCGATATCCATCCGGTTCAGCAAGTCTGTGGGCAAAATGCGGCCCAAGAGGCCAAAAACCCGCCTGCTATGGTAGGATCAGCGCGTTCATTGCCAATCGAAACATTTGAGAAAGCGGCGGCCAGATCATCTGGTCACCGGGACGGGAGGGATTCGTGAAGCCAAATGCCAGAGAATATTCAGATCAGACACGGGCGGTCATTTACGCGCGCGTGTCGTCCATCAAGCAATCGACGCGCGGGGATGGCCTTGGCTCCCAAGAGACTCGCTGCCGGGAATTTGCACGCCTCAAGGGTTTGGAGGTCGTGCAGATTTTCTCGGACGACATGACGGGCTCGCTCACGTCCCGTCCCGGCATGCAGGCGATGCTGGCATACTTACGAAAGCACGCGAAAAAGCAGCAGATCGTCGTCATCATCGATGACATCTCGCGCCTCGCGCGCGGCATCGAAGCGCATTTGAAACTTCGCACGGCAATTGATGAAGCGGGCGGCATTCTCAAAAGTCCGTCAATTGAGTTCGGCGAGGATTCGGACTCCGTTCTGATCGAGAACCTGCTCGCGTCGGTTTCTCAGCACCAGCGCGACAAGAATAGAGATCAGACCATCAACCGCATGCGCGCACGCGTTCAGAATGGCTACTGGCCCTTCGCGGCTCCGGTAGGTTACCGCTACAAGCGCGTGCCGGGTCACGGCAACATGCTCGTGAAAGAAGAGCCATTTGCTTCTCAGCTGACTGAAGCGCTCGAAGGATTTGCCTCAGGCCGGTTTGAAACCCAGGTCGAAGTGAAACGGTTTTTGGAATCATGCCCGGAGTTCCCCAAAGACCTGCCGAACGGCGAAATCCGAAACCAGCGCATCACCGAAATGCTCACCCGGCCTGTCTATGCCGGATTTGTCGAAGCGCCGAACTGGGGCGTGCCGCGCCGCAAAGGGCATCATGAAGGACTGATCTCAGCCACAACGTTCGAGCGCAATCAGGAGCGCCTCAACGAAAAGGCGAAGGCACCGGCACGTAAGGATATCAATGCCGAGTTCCCGTTGCGCGGATTCGTGTGTTGCGCCGATTGTCACAAGCCGCTCACGGCCTGCTACGCGAAATCTTCGACTGGCAAGCAGCACGCGTACTACCACTGCTTTACCAAGGGATGTGCCAGCGCGCGCAAGTCGATCCCGCGTGCGCAGATCGAAGGCGAATTCGACGCGCTGTTGCAATCGCTTCAGCCGACACAGAATCTGTTCGATCTGGCGAGAGCGATGTTCGAAAACGCCTGGGATCAACGCCATGAGCAAGCCGTGTCAGCTTCGGCTCATCTCAAGCGGGAGATGAAAGAGATCGCCGCGCTTTCGGAAAAACTGCTGGAGCGGATTGTCGAGACAGACAATCCGTCGGTGATCACGGCCTATGAAAAGAAGATCGCCGATCTGGAAACCCGCAAGCTCCTAATCGTAGAAAAGCTCCAGAATTGGAGCAAACCACAATATGCCTTTGACGATTTGTTCCAACGCGCCATGGAATTCCTCTCAAGCCCTTGGAATCTCTGGCAAAGTGGACAGCTTCACTACCGCCGTCTGGTGCTTCGTTTGGCCTTCGCGGAGCGTGTGCCGTATCGTCGGGGTGAAGGGTTTTCCAACGTCAAAACAGCATTGCCGTTCAACGTCTTAAGTCGGTTATCCATGGGTGGAAATGAGATGGCGCACCCGGTAGGATTCGAACCTACGGCCTTTGCCTCCGGAGGGCAACGCTCTATCCACTGAGCTACGGGTGCTTTTCGTCATAAGGGTATAGGAAGAAATACCCTGTCCTGTCAATCACAAGGGGGAAAAGCCTTTATTCCCTTGTGATTTAGGCGGCGGAGCGGGTGATTTTAAGAAAGACATCCTCCAGCTTGCTTTGCTGGGTGGCGATATCCTCAATCCCATAGCCGGCCTGCTGGATGGCGGTAATAATCTGTCCGGCCTGCATATCCCGGGGGGTGTATTGAACCTTGAGTGTCCGCGGCGCGGACGATGTCACCGAGACGCCTTCGTTCAACACCGGAAGGTGAACAATATCCCGGTCGAGGGTGAAGATGATTTCCTTGTTGTCTAGTTGCGAGAGAAGCGTACCTGTATCTTCGTTGGCGACAATGCGCCCATGATTGATGATGGCGATGCGATCACATAGCTGTTCGGCTTCTTCGAGATAATGGGTCGTGAGCAACACCGTCACACCTCGTTCACGATTGAGCCAGCGCACCTTTTCCCACATCATTTGACGCAGTTCCACATCCACCCCTGCTGTCGGTTCGTCCAGCACCAAAATGGGCGGCGCATGAACCAGTGCCTTGGCGACCATCAGCCGGCGTTTCATCCCCCCGGAAAGCGAGCGCGTATAGGCATTGGCCTTATCTTTTAACCCCACCAAATCCAGCAAATCCATCGAGCGGCGTTCATCTTTGGGGACGCCATACAAACCCGCTTGGATATCCAGAAGTTTTAAGGGTGAGAAAAAAGGATCAAAATTAATTTCCTGCGGCACGACGCCGATCGCCGCCCGGGCATTCCGTGAGTCCTGATCGATATCAATGTCCCATATTTTCACGTGACCCGATGTTTTCATCACCAGTCCAGCCATGATGTTGATCAAGGTTGATTTACCCGCGCCATTGGGCCCCAGCAGGCCGAAAATAGATCCCTTGGGAATTTGCAGATCAATCGAATGAAGGGCTATCTTCTCCGGTGATTTACCTGATTTTTGATAGGTTTTATGAAGGGCGGAAATGTCAATGGCGTGGGCTGTCATAGGGTCAATATAGATCGCGCCCAGCGCAAAGCAAAGAGACCCTATCCAGAAATTTTGGCATCATCCCCCAGCCAAGCTTGGGCGGCACCGCCAGCCAGCCAGTTCCGCGCCGCCATATCCCCCCGAAGATGCATATCCCAGTAACAGAGCGAGAGCGTCTTGATGATCATTTCATGCCGGGCACGATGGGGGTTCGCGCCCAGTTTACCGCGCGACCCGTTAAAGACCATATGATCGCCGTGTTTTATCACCAGTAATTGTTTATCAACATGACCCGCATATTCATGCACCACCAGACGTTTATCATAGCCCCAACCTTCAATCGGGCTGTCGTCATTGGTTCCAGTCATGGAAAATAAAGGACGGTCTATGGCACCATAGATATCGTGCGGGTCATCCAGTGCCAGATGTTGTATGGGCACCATGCTATAGAGCTGGCCACACAAAAAACGCGGGTCTTTGTAAGATCTTAAGATACCCTGTTCATCGGGGAACAACATACCGCACATCACCTGTGTGGTCATCGCACCAAAAGAATGTCCGGACATGGCTACCGTATTGATATCCATATAGGCCGAAAGATCCGGATGTTGCCGTGCCCAATGCGGCAGGGCATTCAAAACAAACGGCACATCGACAAAACGTTCCAATGTGGCCTGGCGAGGGATATGGGTTTGGCGGATAATATCCCACGGGTGGCCTTTTTGACCTTCCCAAAGCGCGCTATCGGTACCGGCATGTTGAAGATGCACCACCACATACCCATGCGACGCCACATAGCGTGAGATAAAGCCCGCGCCATCAATACTGCCGCCCAGTCCGTGAGACCACAGAATCACCGGGAGTGAGGCAAAAGGATGTTGAACGGGATAGTAAACCTTGATGGGTATGGGGCGGTTATTCCGTGATTCATCCACCAGCACATCCCGCGCCATCAAAACCTTATAGGGTTCGTGATCGGGAGTAATATCCGGACGCCACAATGATGACATTATTTTTTACGGAACTGATCCAGCGAGACGACTTCGCCTGATTCTTTTTTGCCGCCCTTTTTCTTTTTATCTTTGGGCGTGTCTTCGCTCGGCGGTTCATCATCAGGTTCGAAATCAGGTCCTTGATCTTCGGCCATCGGTTGAAACTGAAGGGCGAAATTTACGGATGGATCGGCAAAAATGGTAATGGCGGCCAGCGGAATTTCCAGACGTTCCGGGACGTTGTTAAACGACAAGGTCACTTTCATTTTCTGCGCATCTACAGACAGATCATAAAATTGATACTGAAGAACAATCGTCATTTCACCCGGGTACCGATCCCGTAAATAAGACGGAATATTCACCCCCGGGAAATCTGTCATGAAGGTAATATAAAAATGATGATCTCCCGGCAGGCCTTTATCGACCACTTCCTGAACCGCTTCGCGAACGACCCCGCGTAGAGCCTGTTCAACCATACGGTCATAGCGGAGCGTATTATCGTCTTCGTCCTTCATAACGTAGTTTTCACCGGATCAGGGATTAAAATCAAGAGATGTGTTTTGAAAACACCACGCTCTATGATTCGCATATTCTCCCCCGCTTATACAATGAAAAAGGTTAATGACAAACCGGGCTTGTGGAAAAGACGGAGGATTTACCGGTTGATGGTATCGGCCAGAGCCCCTTCCGCGCCGATAACAGGACTGGCGCCTTCCCATTTTTGGCGGCGCGCGCTTTTTTCCGCCCGGGCTTTGAATTCGCTCATGCGGGCGACGGTTTCCGCACGGCAGGCTTGGTCCCCAGCCTCAAGACAGGCCATCATGACCTGGGCATAAAACCCCATCGCCTTGGGATCACGATATTGATAGGGAAGCCCCGCCTTTAAGACGTCATAAAGCTGTTTTTTATCCCCTTGAGTTTGATAAATTTGCGCGAGTGCCCCTCGCGCGCCCAGATGCAGAGGATCAAGACGCAAAGCCGCCTCAAAGTAAGATGTCGGTGATGCTGTCCCGGTAGGAATGATCTCGGGCGGCACCAATTGTTGCACCCGCCCCAGATAATAGGTGGCCGACGCTGACCTTGGGTTCATGGCTTTAGCGCGATTTAAAAAACTTAAGGCCTGTGTGTATAATTCTTTTTGCTTGGCGGTATCCAGTTCCTTAGCCGACCCTTGCAGAATGCCCATCGGGACATTCGCCGCCAAAAGATAGGCGCGATAATTCCCGTGAAAGCCTATTTTATGCGCGACATTCAATGTTTCCCCGAAATTGAAAAGATCTCCCGCAAAAATCTGGTCGCGGGCTTTATTGACCAGACTTTCGCTGATCGTATAGGCAGTAAAGACATACAAAATCATCGCCAGCGGCAACACGGTCAACGCCCCGCGAACGGACGCAGAAAGTGATGGGGGAAAGTTAAAATGACGCGGCGCCGAATCACGTGGCAAGGCAGTGGCCAAAAACCAGACAGCGAGCATGAACCCCACCCCGTACAACAGGCCAAGGTTATACAAATTAAAAGAAATATGCGTATGGGCGATCACGGCCATTAGCGCACAAAAACTACTAACCGCGACGATAGAAGGCGTGCTGTCCGATGGTGTTTTATGTTTCAGGAAACGGCGAAACCGACAAAACACAGCGATCAACACCGCATAAAAGAGGACAGGTCCTAAAACGCCCAGTTCAATCCAGTATTGAAGCGGGTCAGCATGTGCCATCGTTGCCCCCACTTCATCTTGGGGTAAACGATATTCAGGATAATAGAGATAAAACGTGGCAAAGCCGGTACCTGTCCAGAGATGATCCTTCAGCAAATTCACCGCCCCGGCCCAGATATCAAGTCGGTTCGACGATACATCGGCCATCATCGCCGGCACAGATGTCGTCAAGGTTTCACCCACACGCTGGATCATGTTTTCATGCGGACGATCCCCCGTCGCGCTCAAGGCAAAAAATCCAATCCCGATCACCCCCAAAAGTAACAGGCATTTTTTATGTGCCCGAAGAACGGGACGGTTCAACCAGAGAAAAACCACGAGCGTAAGAAGGCATGATAAAAAAGCCCCGCGGCTTCCGGTGCATATCAGCCCGCCAATCAATAAAGCCGACAACCCCAAGGCTATCTGGCCGTGCCGTTTATTTTCTGTTCCTAACATCCAGCCCATCGCCGGAAAAAGCGCCAGATTAAATAACGCCCCCAGCGCGTTGGGATCGGCGAGCGGGTGATGCGCCCGGCCTTCGAACAGATCATTCAAGACAAAAAACTGAACCATCGCCCAGAGAGACAAAAGCACCATAATTCCCGCCAACCCATAGCTCATCCACGTCATCGCGGTCACATCACGGCGCAAAACCAACGTCAAAAACGTCAGCGGTAGCACAGAAAAAAAACAAAACCCCATCAAAGAAACATACGGGATTTCCGACCACAAGATACTGAGACCCACCAGCCCCCAGAACAACGCGATAAATAACACCGTGTAAGACCTAGGGATATCAAACCCGTTTTTTGCCTGAGCCCAAAGCCCGCCCATCGCCCAAATAAACCCCAGCACAATTGCCAGAATGAACAATGTCATCTGCCATTCGTTATTAAAATAAAGCGCACAGATAAACCCACAGAGCCACAGCGCAGGCATCATAAAACGAGACAATATTGGAGAGAGAGAGAGCAGGCGTGTCATCGGGGTATGCTAACGGATGGGATCACGACCTGACAACCGTCCCCGGCAAACTGACCCCTGAAAAAATAGCGATGTGATGATTGAAAAAAAGTGAGCCGGATTCTGTTGCGAGGCTCCGGCTCAGGCCCCACCTTCACCGGTTCAAGGGCGAAGGGATTGGATGTAGCTTAGCTAAGGCTGCCCATTAGGCGGCGATAGCACGTGCGCCAACGAAGTTATCGTTAACGGCTACGAACTGCGCATTGTCGTTTGCAGTTATAAAATTGCCCGATAACGGCGGATACAATACCGAACGCCGCCTGAAGCCATTACTACGTCTGTCGATCCTGTTTCGGCCCCGCCGCCTTTGACCTGTTTAACAAGGTTAAAAGTGGTGGAGCCGCCGGGCACTGCCCCCGGGTCCAAAACGCCTATTCCGCTTCCGCGTTTAGCGTCATAACGGGTTACCCCGTAGGTTGAGTATAACCCAAAACGTAACGCATCTTCAATCAATGAATAGCTTGATTTAAATATATCAATCAGATCAAGAATTGATGGGTTTTGGCTCGCCTTGCGAAAAAGGAATAACGACAGGCGTTGTATAATCTTTTGCCATTTCAACGATACTGCGATTATCCCTGATCTTGGGATTCCACCAATCGTTTGAAAATTGAAGCCGTCGATCAGGATGGATACCCAGATCATCACATAATCTGATAAAGGTTGGGTCTTGCGCGGCTTTTGCTGCGGCGGCATCCCAGCCTTCTTTAAATTCACGGGCAATTTTTTTCATTTCCTGCCCATGAAGATCACTTTTTTTGTCTGAAATAGTCATTGAAAATCCTTTCACTCATTATAACTTTATTAAGCTGAACAAATTGGTCCTTGATTATTTTTACCCTGAATTTGTCTTGCTAAATACAAGCGTTGTCCTTCGTCTTTAAAGCTACCATCCGCATTCAAGGGTGAGTTTGTTTTATCACTTCCTGCATAAGCGTATCTTGAACATGTGGGGTCTTGACCACTATAGATAGAAATAACTTTCTGACGAAACGAATCCGGCGGCACAGCGATATCAAAAAATCTCATATAGGCCGCATAGTCGGTCTGTTCACCCCCAAAATCATAGTCAGGGTTTAGAACATATGCCTCAAACGCACGCCGCACAGCCCGCGGAAGATTATACACTTCCATGGCGTCCCCTTGACCGCCGGCGGCTTGTATTTGTTTATCGCGTAACATCTCTCAATATCGTCCTGTATTAAATTCAACGAGGCACACTTTAACTCTTTTTTAACATTATGTCAATAAATACCGTGTTATGCACCTAACCCCCCGTAAATGCTCAAAAACATGCGGATAAACAGAGATTTACTTTGAGGCACGAGCCAAAGCCCCCTACGATAAGGATATCCGTTTTTAGACTTGAGTGAGGCAACCATGAAACAATATCACGACCTGATGCGCCACGTGCTGGAGAACGGAGTCAAAAAAGAAGACCGGACAGGCACGGGCACCTTGAGCGTGTTCGGCCATCAGATGCGCTTTGACCTCTCTCATGGGTTTCCGATGATCACGACCAAAAAGCTCCATCTGAAATCTATCCTGCATGAATTATTGTGGTTTTTAAAAGGGGATACAAATATCAAATACCTGACTGATAACGGCGTGCGCATATGGAATGAATGGGCAGACGAACAGGGCAATCTGGGACCTGTTTATGGCCATCAATGGCGGAGCTGGCCGGCCGCGGATGGCCACACGATCGACCAGATCAGTAACGTGATCGAGCGCATCAAGACCAACCCCGATTGCCGGCGTTTGATTGTATCTGCCTGGAACGTGGGCGAAATTCCCAAAATGGCCTTGCCCCCTTGCCATTGTTTCTTTCAGTTTTATGTGGCAGATGGCAAATTATCCTGCCAGTTATATCAACGGTCTGCCGATATTTTTCTGGGGGTGCCGTTTAACATCGCGTCTTATGCCTTACTCACGTTAATGGTGGCGCAGGTCTGCGGGCTTAAACCCGGTGAATTCATCCATACGTTTGGGGATGCCCATTTATACACTAACCACCTCGATCAGGTAAAAGAACAGTTAAGCCGGGATTTCTTCCCGCTTCCCGAAATGCATTTGAACCCCCATGTTAAAAATATCTTTGATTTTAAATTCGAAGATTTTGAATTGGTCGGATACCAAGCGCATCCGCACATTAAAGCCGAGGTGGCAGTGTGATCGTCTCGATGATTGTGGCGATGGCCGAAAACAGGGTCATCGGCAGGGACAATGAATTAATCTGGCATATTCCCGAAGATTTAAAACGATTTAAAACTTTGACGATGGGAAAGCCTGTCATCATGGGACGCAAAACATTCGATAGCATTATGGCGCGTCTGGGCAAACCCCTGCCGGGACGGGTGAATATCGTCATCAGCCGAAAAAATCCGCAATATACAGGTGCGTTGACCTGCCAGAATTTAGATGAAGCGCTGGATCAAGCGCGCAAAACAGGGTCAGACGAAATTTTTATTATCGGCGGCGCGCAGATTTATGCCCAAGCCATGAACGAACATCTGGCAGACCGGTTATATGTGACGCATGTGGTGGGACAGCCAGAGGGCGATGCGTTTTTCCCTGAACTGGATATGAAGATGTGGGCAGAAGAATCCCGCGAAGATCACGGCACTTATTCTTTTGTGACACTCTCAAGACGTCCCAGCACTTGAGCCGCCACGCGGTCAAATATATCTGGGGGGGCAGGTTGTCCGGCATCACAGGCCTCACGGATTTTGATGTTGAGGGGAATCTCGCCCAATAGCGGCACCCCCAATACCTGCGCTTCGTGAACCGCGCCCCCTTTGCCAAAAATATGATCTTCGTATCCGCATTTCGGACAGCAATAGACGCTCATATTTTCAATCAACCCCAAAATGGGTACGTTCACTTTTTGAAACATAGCCACGGCCTTGCGAGCATCAATCAACGCGAGGTCTTGGGGCGTGGACACAATAATCGCCCCCGTCATCGGCACTTTTTGAGCCAAGGTTAATTGAATATCCCCTGTCCCGGGCGGTAAATCAATGATGAGAATATCCAGCAAATCATCTGGCGTCCCCCACGCAACGTCCCGCAATAATTGATAAAACGCGCTTTGTGCCATGGGCCCCCGCCATATCAAGGCTTGATCTGTGGAGACCATAAACCCAATGGACATCAATTTAATGCCGTAGCGTTCGAAGGGTTGTATCTGCCCATCTATTTGCTCTGGTTTCATCCCTTCAAGCCCCGCCAGACGCGGCACGCTGGGCCCATAGATATCGGCATCCAGAAGACCCACTTTTTTCCCCGTGCGCGCCAAAGCCGTGGCCAGATGAAAGGCCAGCGTTGATTTGCCAACCCCCCCCTTACCCGAACCCACGGCAATAATATGCCGCACCGGCAACGTCAGCGGCGGGTTTTTATGCATGCCATGTGGGTCGGGCGCAGATTTAACGGCTGGTTTTTTTTCAGAAGTCAAAATCGCCATGACCTCTGTCACGCCCTTGACACCGCGTACCCGAGATTCTGCCTGCTGACGCAGGGTCTCGATGTCCGTTCCCTGCGCCGGATCAACCCCCAGCAACAGCGTGACCCGGCCTTGGTCTATCGCCAGATCATGAAGATCCGCCTGACCCGCGAGGGGGCTTAATGCAGATAATATGTCATCTCTTGAAACCATGCACAAAAACACCATAATTTAGACGCTAACGCTTGCTTGTTTTCGCGCCTGAAACCGCTATGTTACGTTACATCCAGTCAGGCACACATGACGTGCGTTACTTAACGAGGAACATAATGACCGACCAAGGCAGTGACAATCGAAATCCGTGGGCGCGTCCCCCACAGGGCGGACAAAAAAGAAACCCGTGGGGGGGATCATCCGGCGGTGGCCATAGTGGCGGCAGTGGCGATGAGCCTAATTTTGACGAATTATTCAAACGTTTCTCTGAATCATTCAAGGATTTCATGCCTGGTGATGGCGGCAATGGCCGGTTCATCATTCTGGGCGCGGTCGCCGGGGTCGCATTATGGCTGGCCAGTGGTTTATATATTGTCCAGCCTGGTGAGCATGCCGTGATCCAGCGTTTTGGTGCTTGGAACCGTACCCAAACCGAAGAAGGATTGGGCTACCGGATTCCCGCACCCATTGAATCCATGACCAAAGTAACGGTCAGTGAGATTCGCCGCATGAATATTGGATTTGTTGACCAGGGGACAGGCCGGGAAGTCAATACGGGCGCCAGAGCCGACATTCCCGAAGAAAGCCTCATGCTGACCTTTGATCGTAACATCGTGGATTTGGATCTGGTCATTCAATGGGACATTAAATCTGCCGAAGATTTCGTGTTTAATGTACGCGACCAAGAAGCCACCATTAAAAAAGTGGCTGAAAGCGCGATCCGTGAAGCGGTGGGGCGCACGCAGATGTTTCCGGTGATTACCACCGAACGTGAAAGTGTCGCTCAACAGGCCAAGCAAATTATTCAAAACAATCTAGATGCATATCATTCTGGTGTGAATATCACGCAGGTTCTGATTCAATCCGCCGAAGTTCACCCGGATGTTCAGGATGCCTTTCAGGATGTTCAATCCGCCAAGCAGGATGCCGAAGATGTGCAGAACCGCGCGCGCGCCTATCGCGAGGATATTCTGCCCAAGGCACGTGGTCAGGCCATTCAAATGGTACAGGAAGCCGAAGGATATAAACAATCGACCATTTCCAAATCTCAAGGGGATGCCGAGCGTTTTAATTCCATCTATCAAGCCTATTTAAACGGAGAAGATGTGACCCGTCAGCGTCTTTATATTGAAGCCATGGAAAGCGTCTTGATGAATGCCCAAAAAATCATTTTAGATGACCAAGGTAAGGGTCAAGGCGTAGTGCCCTATCTCCCGCTGGATCAATTAAACCGTGTGACGCCGGCAAGCGGGTCTCAAGACGCGCCCGCACCCACAGCATCTTCTTCGAACACAGGAGCCACACGATGACCCCTAAATTCGCCATTCCATTTATGATTTTAGGTGCTGTCGTTATTTTGGCCTCACAATCCTTGTTCGTGGTCGATCAACGTGAACAGGCCTTAGTGCTTCAATTGGGGCAACCCGTGGGGACGCCGCGCAACCCCGGTCTTCATTTTAAAATTCCGTTCATTCAAGAAGTGCGCCGGTTTGACCGCCGGATTTTGCCGGTCGATCCGCCGCCAGAACAAGTGGTTATTTCAAGTTCCACGGCCAAAAAATCCCCCATCAAAGATGAAGGGATGCCACCATCAAATTCTGATACCAAACCTGAAGCTAATCTTGAGAATATTAGCGGGGAGCCGATTATCGTCGATACGTTTGCCCGCTATAAAATTACCAACCCGCTTCAGTTTTTGAAAACCCTGAGATCGGTTGAAGCGGCCAATTCACGATTGGAAAGCATTCTTGAAGACGCGACGCGCACCGTCATGGGGCAAACCAATCTGCGGCAATTATTGTCGGCTGAACGTAACACCGTGATGAACAACATCAAAACTCGGGTGAATAACAAAATCAAAAGCGACAATCTGGGAATTGAAATCGTCGATGTTCGAATTGTGAGAGCCGACCTCACCCCCGAACTTCGCACCTCTACTGTGCGCCGGATGATTTCCGAGCTTCAGGAACGTGCTACGGAAACGCGTGCCAAAGGCGAGGAACAAGCCAAGCAAATTCGTGCCACCGCCGAAAAAGAACGCACCATTCTTTTGGCCAAAGCCGAACGCGACGCCCAGGTCATCCGCGGGGAAGGCGATAATACCGCCATCAATACCTATGCCGAGGCGTTCAATAAGGATAAGGAATTCTATGGTTTCTTAAGATCCATGGAAGCCTATAAAACAACGCTGGCTAATCCGGATACGCGGCTCATCTTGTCCCCGGACAGCGATTTCTTTAAATATTTCGACAGCAAATCACGGCAATAATATTGGTGATATCCCTCATGAAAAAAACTCCCCTACTCGGCGTGCTTATCGCTCTTTTTTTATCGGCAGGTCTAAGCTCTGGCTCTGCCCTAGCAGAAATCTCAACTTCGCAAGCCCCCGCCAGCTTTGCGGATCTCGCCGATCGTTTACTGCCGGCAGTGGTCAATATTTCCTCAACTCAAAAAGTGGAAAAACCAGACCCCGATATGCCCTTGCCGGAAATGCCCCAATTCCCCCCGGGATCACCGTTTGAAGATTTTTTTGAAGAATTCATGAATAAGCGCGGCATGCCCCAAGGTGAAGGGGGAGAACTCCCGTCGGCTTCCCTAGGCTCAGGATTTATCATCGATGCCGACAAAGGATATATCGTCACCAATAACCACGTGGTGAAAGACGCCGAAGAAGTACGCGTGACATTTCATGATGACAGTACCGTCGAAGCCAAAGTCGTGGGCAAGGATGAAAAGATGGATCTGGCGGTTTTGAAAGTCGAACCCAAGAAAAAATTGACCGCCGTTCCATTTGGCAACAGTGATGTTTTACGAGTGGGCGATTGGGTCGTGGCCATTGGTAACCCATTTGGTTTAGGCGGCACCGTCACCGCGGGCATTATTTCCGCCCGTCAGCGCGATATCAATTCCGGCCCTTATGATGATTTCCTGCAGACGGATGCGTCCATCAATCGCGGGAATTCAGGCGGCCCTATGTTTAATTTAAACGGCGATGTGATTGGTATTAATACCGCGATTTTCTCCCCCTCAGGTGGTTCCGTCGGTATTGGGTTTGCCATTCCCTCAAATCTGGCGAAGCCAGTCATTGACCAGTTGATTGAATTTGGCCGCACCCGGCGGGGATGGCTGGGCGTGCGTATTCAAACCGTCACGGAAGACATTGCCGAAAGCATCGGTCTGCCCGAAGCCAAGGGTGCCATGGTGGCATCGGTCACCGAAGGGGGGCCTGCAGAAAAAGCGAATTTGACCCTGGGCGACGTGATCACGGAATTTGATGGAAAGCCGGTACCTGACATGCGGGCTCTGCCCCGCATTGTGGCAGAAACGCCGATTGGAAAAACCGTTACTTTGAAATATTGGCGCGAAGGCAAAGAGCGGAGCTCTAAGGTCACCGTGGGTGAGTTAGAGAAAGCCGAAGAAGACGGCTTGCTCGCGGAAGCCGAAACACCCGAAACACCCGAAAACCAAGGAAAACTGATTGAGTCAGTGGGCTTAAGCGTGTCGCCGCTCACCGATAACCTGCGCAAATCTTTTGGAGTGCCGGATGATGTGTCGGGTGTGATGGTTACCAAAACCGAAACGCAGTCTGAAGCCGCTGAAAAAGGGTTGGAGCCGGGCGATGTTATTGTCGAGATTGCCCAGCAACCGGTGAGCTCGCCTGCCGAAGCACAAGCGGCGTTCGAGAAAGCGTTAAAAGACAAACGTCCTTCGGTTTTATTATTGGTGAACCGTCAGGGGGATGTCCGTTTTGTGGCCGTCAAGCCCCAGAAAACATCGGCTAAAGAGGAAAAAACACCCCCGCAATCAGACTCTCAAAAAGAGGAAACTCAAAAAGACGAGCCTCTTTTGGATAAGACCCAAAAATTCTTTTTGGATAAATTTAAGAAGGATCAGCCAGAATAATTTTTTTGTATGACATTGTTCTTTAAAAAATCCCCGTGATAAGCGGGGATTTTAATATGCAGATAGGTATGCCGTTGAACGCCAAAACATCTACCCCTTTTACCCCTGCCTTGCGCCGACTGTTGAACTGGCTGGCGCACCCGCATATTCTGTTTTGGTCACTTCCTTATGTGATGGTGGTTTTGACGATCGGGACATTAGCGCAAAAAAATCTAGGTCTCTACACTGCCCAAAAAATATATTTTTCCGAACCTATTTTGTGGCTGGGATTTATGCCCGCCCCCGGCATGCCCGTGGTGCTGGGGCTGATCACATTATCTCTGGCCACGAAGTTTTTTCTCTCAAGCCTCTGGTACTGGCACAAGGCTGGGATTAACTTAACGCATCTGGGTGTCTTGTTGTTGATGGTGGGCGGCCTGCTCACGTTTCTGACCCAACGCGAAGGATTTTTGCTCATCCCGGAACAGGGAAAAACATCCATAATCCGGGATTATCATCACCGTGTTTTTACCGTACGGCACGAAGATAAAATTCTGTGGCAAAAAAACTTTCTGGCCTTACGTGCCGGAGACAGCTTTGATCTGCCGGAGAATATGGGGCGCATCACGGTGGATAAAACCTGCCTGAATTGCATGCCAGCCATGGCAGAAAAGCCAGATGGACGCCGCGGCATGGCCGAAAAAGTCACGTTGAATGCTATCGCGCCAGAAAAAGAAAATGAACAAAATATTGCAGGGGCCGAAATAACGATCACAGGCCAGCACACTGACATTAACGGCACTTATGTGTTGATGGAACGGATGGCCGAGCATATTTCATTTTCAGATAAAGATGAAAATATGTCGTTGCATCTTGGGCGTTTTGAAACATATCTGCCTTTCGAAGTTGAACTTAATCATTTCGCGCGCGAGTTTCATCCAGGCACCTCTGAGCCTAGAGCCTATCGATCTCATGTAACGATTATCGAATCTGGTCAAAAATGGCCTTATGTCATCGAAATGAATGAACCTTTGCGATACAAAGGTTATACCCTATATCAATCTTCATTTGTGGAAGACCCCAAAGGGGTTCAAACGGTTTTAAGCGTCGTTGAAAATAAAGGGCGATTATTTCCTTATATTGCCAGTCTTTTGATTTTTATAGGCTTACTTGTCCATGTATTGATACGTCTGCGTCATAAATCGGAGACATCATCATGATCCGGTTCATGGCGATATGCGCCTTAGTGATGGTCATGATATGTCCCTGTGCACCCGCACAGGCCAGCACATCCCCCTTTTCATTGAATGATTTTGAGCATATCCCCGTTCAGGATCAAGGGCGCGTAAAGCCGCTTAAAAGCTTTGCCCGTCAGTATCTCACGCAGATTTCTGGCCAAAACACTTTTGAAGGAGAGCCCGCCTCTGCCTGGCTTGCGCGCACCCTGTTTGACCCTGCCCGCGCCATGAATGACCGTGTGTTTCGTGTCATTCACCCCGGGGCATATGGACTGCCTGATCGCCCACATGCACGTTATTCTTTTATTGAGATTGCACCTCTTCTTCAGGAACGTCAGGATATTTTAAATACGCTGGGGCAAGCTGATCCCAAAACATGGTCGCCCGATCAACAGGCGCTTATGACATTAAATGATAATGCTTTTATCTATACTCAGCTCCTGAGATCTTTTTCTTACATTCTCCCGCTCAATTTAACCATTCCCCCCTTATTACAAAAAAAATGGAATATCAAAGAGTCCGAAGTTCATACACTCGACTCACTAAGTGCCTTTATTCCTGACCTTAAAAAAAATCTTCAAAAAATAATCGCTCGAAAGGGAGACCAGATCAGCCGTTACGGTGAAGATGAAAAAGAAATTGCTGGCTTTGCCTATCAACTTCAAATCCTTCAGGAAGCCGGGCGTCAAAGTCATCTTTTTAAACCCGTCCCACCGCTTGCCGGAGAAGAATGGGTCTCTCTGTGGTCGATACAAGGCCTTCAAAAACTTCCGCCAGATATCAAAGCCTACCGGGATGTGCTGGGTAAAATGGCCCGGTCAGGGCACGCGGAAGATGCGTCGCAGTTTGCGCATGCATCCCAGCTAGCCCGCACTCAGGCCGAGACATTGATGTCAGCTTTTGTCACACCCGCACAAATTGAGGCAGAAATTTGGTATCACGACCTGTCGCCTTTTGTGACAGCTAGTCTTTTATATCTTTTCTCTTTTTTTGCGCTGACCTTTTTTTCATTCAAATCCTACCACATCTTATACCGTCTGGCCTTGGGCGGGCTGGTGCTGGGGGCTGTGATACATCTGGCAGGCCTTGGTCTTCGGATTTTTATTCTGGAACGCCCCCCCGTGGGGACACTATATGAATCAATTTTATTCGTATCCTGGATCGGCGTGATGACGGCCTTATGGGTAGAACATCGCCGAAAAGACGGCCTTGGGATTTTAACTGCTACCGTGAGCGGTGCGTTATTGTTAACAGTCGCGGGCGGGTTTGCCGAAGGCGACACACTCAAAATGTTGGTCGCGGTTTTAAATACAAATTTTTGGCTGACAGTGCATGTTTTATGTATCACCATTGGCTATGGGTTTTGTGTGATCACGGGAATCATGGCGCATATTTATCTGTATCAATCCGGACGTGCTGGAGAATCGGCGGATGATACAAAAAATCTGGACGTTCATATCAAGACGCTGGCCTTGATGTCGCTTCTTTTCACCACCGTCGGTACAATTTTAGGTGGTATTTGGGCCGATCAATCATGGGGTCGTTTCTGGGGCTGGGATCCCAAGGAAAACGGTGCGTTGTTGATTGTGCTATGGCTTGCGTGGATTTTGCATGGCCGGATCAGTCGGCACCTATCCCGCAACGCCTCGATGGCGGGATTGGGATTTCTGACGGTGATTGTCGCGCTGGCGTGGTTTGGCGTTAATCTACTGGGAACGGGGCTTCATTCCTATGGCTTTATCGAAGGTGTCGCCGCCAGTTTAATTGCGTTTTGCGCAGTTGAGACGCTCTTGATCGGCGGGTTGTGGTACCGGGCACGCAGACAGGAAAGATTGAGATAATGTCCAAAAATATTCTGTTGGTCGGCCTTCTGTCCCTTGCGCTGTTGGGGGCAACTTTTTTGTCTGACCAAGGGGTTTTTGATCTGGGGTTAAAAGATAATGCTCCGTTGCCGAAACCCGAACTCGGTCAAGCCATTCCAGATTTTAAATTCTACACATGGCAAGATGATCCCTATCGATTGACCGAATTCAAAGGAAAAACAATCCTGGTACATTTTTGGGCGTCATGGTGCACCCCTTGTTTGACGGAGTTCCCTGCCCTGATTGATTTTGCCAGAACACACCAAGACAAAGTCGTTGTTATTGCTTTATCACTTGATAAGAATAATAATCATATAAAACGATTTTTAGGGTCACAGATTGATTCATTACCACCTTATTTTTACGTGGGTATTGATCGTGATCAGACCATTGCCCATGACGTGATGGGAACTTTCAAACTTCCGGAAACATATGTGATTTCCCCGGACGGCATCCTGAAACAAAAAATTGAAGGGGTTAAGGATTGGTCAGACCCCAAAACAGCCCAAGATATTTTCTAATACCTATCCTTTGGCAGGATTCTCAAGTGCGGCCTGACGGGCGGGATCATGCTTGAGGCCATGCGGAACGATTTCTACCGTACAGGATACCCCCCGCAAAGAGAGTGACTGGCACCGGCGGTAGGCATCTTCCGCGGTCATGCCCTGTCCCACCACACGAAGCGTATAGAGATTGGTTTTTAAGTCTGGCAGACTGTCGGAGGGTTTAACCAATTGCTGAACATCCCGAAGAATACCTGGATATTGTTTTTGTATTTTATACAGCACCAATGACATCATCAGTTGAGACTTATAACTCCCCAGATTTAAAATAGGCGTGCTAGCAGATATGTCTGGCATATCAACATGAGGATGACGCAGGGAAACATCTTTTAAATCAGGCACAATATTAAACCCGGCAGATCCCTGCCCGCGTTTACCCGTCAAGGTGAAATCCCGCCCGTATAAAAATGTCCCTTCATACCCAAAAGCAATTTTTTGCGGAGCAGGCGCGGATACGCCCAAGGATTTTAAATCTTCGGATTCGAACGTCATATAGTAGGACCCAGGCGGAACAGGTGAGAAGATATAAAACCCATCATAGGCCGTTTGTGTCGACGCCACTTGTTTGCCTTCAGAATCATAGAGGGACAGGCGAATATTTTTAGCTGGCCGCTTGGTTTCTTCACGCTGAATCCAAATGGTGCCATCCATTTCCCCGGCCTGATGAATGGGAAAGTCCAATGTCGGGATATGTCCGGGACGGGTGACAATCGACGCTCCGGGTGTCCCCGCCACTAAAAACGGGTCACCCAGCGTAAAGCCGTTCACCACAATATCGGTTTTGGTTTCTTCATTAAGACCCTGTACCAGGGCTACGCCCTTATCATCGGTTTCGGCATAACGGCGCGATTGGACGGCATCGACGCGCGCCCCTTCGATCGGTTCATCCCCGGTACCAAATTTATTATCCCCGTCTTTATCCAAAAAGACAAAGGCAGAGACCGCCCCATTTCCGGTTTGTTTTATGCGTGTGCGGTCAATATCACCTGTACGCGGATCGCGGATCAAGCCATATCGCGTCGAAATGGTTGCCCGCAATTCGTCTTCTGAATCAAGACTAATCTGAGGCGTGATAATCTGGTCATCCGTCTGCCAGTTTGCGCGCAAGGTTCCCTTTTTATATTCGTTTTCAGGTTGATATTCTGCTTCACCGGTCACGGATAAACCTTTGGTGATATTTTTGGTCACCTCAAGGAAGGTTTGATCCAGATAACTGTCCGGTGCGTACTGATAATTAGCCCGGGCACGCCAGCGAAGCCCCTGAATCAATGTGCCGCTCGCCGTAAAGTTGCTTTCGATTGTATCTTCATCCAGCGCACTTTGCTGGCGATATTCCAATTCATGCCCTAGACGCGTCCGTCCGATAAGCGTGCTTAAATTTTGTCTGACCGTGAGTAAATCTTCCCCCGAAGCATCCTGGCTATAGGTGTTTGAAAAGCCGTAATCGACACGGTTTTTATCCCAGTAAAAGAGCGGGCCTTTTACATTTAAGGACGTCCCTAGAACCGTTGGGTTTTCTGAGACCCCATTGGGCGTAAACCCGTCCGTGGCGATATATATATTGGAGCTCAGGTCATGTTGCCCCATACGGATACGGTAGGATGTGTCCAGACCTGTTTCACCTTCGACGTCGTACCCCAAATTGCTGGTCAGCAAGCCACCGCCGAGTGCGGAACTAAACCCGGCTAAAAAGTTTGTTTTCTGTTCTTCACCAAAGGAACGCTGACGAAAACCGACAATCCCTGACAGACCCGGTGCAAACACATATTCATAGGTACCTGATGCCGAGATATCACCTTTTTCCGGACGATCTTCATCAATGGCCGAGTATGTGGATGTTTCTTGTGCGGATACGGAAAAATCATAGATCCCGCGTGTTCCTTGAAGTTCAGCAATATTCACGGGAATGTTGACGTCTTCTTCGCGGTATTCCCCTTGAGGACCATAGAAGACAAATTTAAAATCATTTTCCCCGGCAAAAAGCTGGACGTTTTCAAATCTATACAGCCCATCATCGCCCACAGTTTGAAAGCCGATCAATTGTTCATTCTGATAGAGTTCTACATCCCAGCCTGGCGGCAAATCCCCCGTAAAGTTCTTCGATGTGAAACTGGTTCGACCACTCGAGTCCTTGTTTGTCACTCGTGCGCCTAATTCCTGTGCGCTATTGCCAAACAAAGGCATATCCGTGACGACGACGTCACCAAATTCGTACTTTCTGGCACCCAGAACACCTAAGAGATCTTCGTCCTGAGATGACTTAGAGAGATTGAACCGGGCATTATTGATAAAATTCTCTTTATTCCCAGTCAGGTATAACTCACCCGTGTGATGAAGCAGATCACCTTCCGCTTGAAGGGTCTGGCTATAGGTGGTGGTCGATTGCCCCTTCGAGGTGCGGGGGGGACGGCGATGTGAGAGGCTGGTTGAAACATCCACCACCGGGATCTCAATCATCCGGTAAGGGTCTTCTAACGGTGGCAAGGTTGAAGGGGTTTGAGATTCCTGATTAAGCCCTTTGCGATCCCGGCGTGCCAGACGATCTTCCAGCGGAAGTTTTTCCAGCGAACGCAGATCAATGATCAAGCTGGCGACTTCAGGCCTCATCGACAAGGAAAACCATGCTTCCATTTCCGAAAGCGGGATCATGAGATCATCCCCTTCTTGGCGGGCTAGTTTGGACAGGGTGAATGTCCGCCCGGACGCCGTCACCTGACGGGTTTCCCAATTCAGGGTAAATAATTGCGTTTCATTAATATACCAGCCCTCAGCCGCGAGTGTGTCGCTGTTGAGCGTGATGGGAAAACGAAGTGTATTGAGAAAATCCCGAAATGAGGCCAGCAAATATGGCCCCTGCTTTTCCGTCACGATTTCACCCTCAATGGGTAATTTACCGTTCAACCAGACCTTGAAAATAAGAATCTCGCCATCTTCCACGCGTGCCAGCGGGTTTTTCTTTTCTTCCTGTTCCCGTTTGGCCTGAGAAAGCTTAGTGCCGACCTTGTCGACCATCTTACGGGCGATATCCAAAAGATTGGCTTTTTGTACCACAGGATCCGGGGTCACTTCTGCCCGGACATCGGCAGAAAATCCCATAGCACCCAGAAGGATAATGAGCATAAAAATGCTCATCACCTGCTTTTGGCGCACTTTTGATATAAAAAAACGAATCATTTGTCAGAATTTCAGGAAGTTTTTGCCCTCTCCGACTCATGACTATGCAAGGGATGTGCAATCAGGCCTGTTAAACCACAGGTTGCAGATCAAAAATGGGGTTTTATTTTTGATAATACATCCTAAAGGCTTGTATTTTTTCGCAAAAATGCATTTTAATCGCGCATTAACTCTTTTCGTGTGATATTAATAATGTGGGTATTTAGGAAAATTTTATGGGTTCAGAATGATGCTTGTAGAGTTTTTCTTGAAATAAAAGATGTCTTAGCAACAAGGGAAAGGGCCTTTTACATGAACATCAACCATATTAAAAAAGCGGCATTAGGGGCTTGCGCGGCAAGTGCTTTATTGTCCGGCGCGGCAATGGCACAGGAAACGGTTACCAACGCCACTGTTGACGTCACACTTCAAAACTCATTCACGCTGACACAAACAACACCGATGGAATTTGGTACCATCGTGATGTTCTGTGATACGGGTGCCAACAACACGACGACGGCAACCTTAAGCACGGCCGGATTGTTCACCCCCGGCGCCACATCCGGCGGCGCTCGGGTGATTAACGTGGATGCAACAGCACCAAACCCCAGAAGTCAGGCAGTATTCGATGTGACTGGCGCGGCACCCAGCACGACATTGACCGTGACACTGGGCGGCTTGACCAACTTGGTTTGCGGGGCGTGCGGGGGGGGTAACCCAACCATCACTCTGACGTCGCTCTCAAACAGTTCAAACAACGGAACGATCAACACCAACAACACGGGCGATGCTACATTGAACGTGGGGGCTGTTCTGACAACCGCCGCTTCTTGTGGTACACAATATTTGGATGGCTTGTATCAAGGAACGTACGATTTGACGGTTTCTTACTAATCATTTTTGCCTTCATAAAAACCCGTCCCTTGTGGACGGGTTTTTTTATGGGCGAACGAACCCTTTTTTCCGGTGTTTTTTTAGGATAGTCTTTTTTATCCAAACTTTAAATGAATGTAGAGGCTTGTTCATGTTTCAAAGATTTTTTGCCGTGCCATTGATTCTGCTCTCTCTGGTAATGGGGATGATAATCTGCCTGCCCCTGACATCGGCGCAAGCACATTTGACCATTAGCCCTCTGCGTGTTGTGTTTGATGGACGCACACGAAGCGCGGATATCATGCTGATTAACACATCCCCGGAGACAAACACCTACCGTATGCGGTGGGTGTATAATGTGATGGACACTTATGGATCCTATAAACGGGCAGATGTGACCTTGACCCCGGCTTTTGATGTGGCCGAAGGGGTGATTTTCTCACCCCGCCAAGTCACCCTGCCCCCCGAAGGCCGTCAGCGTGTGCGTCTCTCGCTCCGGCGTCCGGCGGAACTCCCTGATGGGGAGTATCGCGCCCATCTGGTCTTTCAAAAACTGCCCAACGAAAATGATCCGGCCTTGCGTCAAAAACAGGATAATCCCCCCAAACGCGGGCAAACCTTGGCATTAAATGTTCTGATGGGGTTTTCCATCCCGGTCATTGTCCGTCAGGGGGATTATGATGCGGATATCAGTATTTCCAAACCGGAATTTGTGCCCGGCACCACCGAAAATGGGGGTAAACCTCAGATTAAATTGACCCTCTCCCGCGAAGGTAAGCATAGTTCAATTGGCCGCGTGATTGTGACGTGGGATAAATCCAAAGATCCTTACAAGCGCATCGGTGTGTTAAACAATGTCTCCGTTTTCCCCGAGATCAAAGAGCGCATTTTGAACATCGACCTTCTGGAGCCAAATGTCTCCGGCGGCACCGTCACCGTGACCTATTATGGTGACGGGCCACAAAAAGGCGAAATTCTGGCGGAAAAAACATTCCAGATGGGGGGATAGTTCTCGGAACAAGAAGACCTTGCGATTGATTCGGCAGGCCTTCGATTCACGCTAAACCCCTCTTGTCATGGGAAAAATCTTGAGTCTAAAAATCAATCCTTAGTTGCCAAGCGATTCGGCGACACGTATCCTTGATTCGGGGGAGACGTGCGTCGTGCGTTTCTCATACGGGGCAATTATAACGAAGGTATCTTGATGTCCAGATCTTGGACACTCTTGCCGTTTTTCTATGGCAGGGGAGATCGTATATCCATTCTGCCTGTAACCGTCATGATGGCGGCGGCTTTGTGCACCCTATCGTCCTGTAGCCCCTCTTCATCAAATTCATCTCAAAAAACCCCCACGGTGTCTTCATCCGATGACACCATTGCTCCCCTGGCCGCCCCGCCAGGCGCAGAAAGCCGCCCCCCCGCCCCGGGGACAACCGGCACCCCCAAAACATCGGATGGACTCCCCGCGCTTCAGCCGCCGCTCGGGATCAATAACACGACGCTGTTCAAGGTGCCCCTCAATGACCCGGGCGAGCGTATGCAAAGGCTGGAAAACGCGGTGCAGGAACTCAGGAATGACTTTGACAAGATGGCACCCGCCATCGTCCGGCTGGTGGCTGTCGAAAGCGACATTCAGGAGTTGATCAAGCAACTGCAAGGCGTGGTCGGCGATGATGGTCTTTCGAGCGGCATGGACGCGCCGCCTATTACGGAAGAAGAGCTGAGTGCCCCGATCCCGCCCAGTGAAACGCCCTTATCACCGCCCGCGCCGCCCACAGGCACGGTGCCTGCCCTGCCGGCGGAGACTTCAGATATTGATCTATCACCTGAAGCCAACAATGCCACGCCATTAGACTCAGAAAAGCTATTGAATGCAGAGCTAGACCAACTCCCGCCTGTCGCACCGAAACCCTCGGCAGATGGCGCCCCTGTCTCCCTCTCTCCCACGGACGCCCCCGCGTCGGTGATCCCCCCTGTTACCGCGCCCGCCCCGGCAACGGTAACACCTCCCCCCGCCACCACCCCTACGGTGGCACCCGCCCCCCCCGCACAAGGCACGCAGATCACCAATCTGCGTGTGGGGGAACATGCGGATAAAACACGCCTTGTGTTTGATGCTGGATCCTCCTCCGTTAAAATCCGCTACACCGTTGATCTGGATAACGGTGAAAAGATTTTGGTGTTGGAACTGCCGGATTCTGGATGGTCTGCCCCGGCCACCCAGAATTTTACCGGCGCGCCGATTTTGGTATCTTACAAAACGGAAAAATCAGCCAGCGGTGGGACGCTGGTTATTTTCCAGTTAAAAAATCCGGCAAAGATCCTGTATCAGGGTCAATTGACCGGGGATGGAAAAGGCACGCGCCTTATCCTGGATCTTGCTAGGTTATAAGACTTAAAAACCTATAAGGTTCAATTCCTTACGGCACTGCACAGGCTCTATCTTGCCCGGCACCTGAATTCATCATAGGGTAGCCAAAACAGGGGAAAACAGATGTCTGTTTTTTCCAAAAATACTGCCAGCAAGAAGGTGTTGCCCCGATGTCCCATCCGGCCATTAAAAAAGTCAAATCCCTGCTTTCCTCTAAATCGTCTTCGGCCTTAGTACGTTTTGCGGACGATTTTTTTATCCGCACCCCTTCGGAAGATTTGGATCAAGTCGCCCCTGATTTTTTAAAGCATGCACTCGAAACACATTTTCAGCTATCGTCCTCACGCAAAGACGGCAAGATTGCCCTCACGCAATATATCACGGATGAATTTTCATTTCTGCCAGAGGGAAAGACCGTCATTGATATCGTTCAAAACGATGCGCCTTTTTTGATTGATTCCGTGGTGGCAGAAATCGGACGTCAGGGGCATACCATCTTGATGCTCATTCATCCAATTTTATATGTGCGTCGTGATAAGACAGGAAAAGTTCTAGACACATCGCCCGAACCCCGGGATGGATATAACGGCCAATCCCATATGCACATCCAGATCAAGGGCACCTTAAGTCACGCTCAACGTCAGGAAGTGGAAATGGGACTTCATACCGTATTGGCCGATGTCCGGCATGCCACGCGCGATTGGCACCCGATGCGGGAGAAATTACGCGCGGCGCAAAAAATTCTGACACACACACCTGCCCGATATGATCGGGTTTTAATTAAGGAATATCAGGAATTTTTAGAATATTTATACAATAACAATTTTACCCTACTGGGGTATCGAGAGTATAAGTTCAGCCAGAAAAAAGGAGCGGTGGTCAGCGAAACGACCAAAGGGTCTAGCCTTGGCTTACTTCGTGATGAAATTGTACCTGTTTATATTAACGAAGCGCGTAAATCACTCACCCAACAACAACAAAAAATGCGTCAAGCGCAAGCCCCATTGACGATTTCAAAAATCAACAAACGCTCTACAGTGCACCGCCGCGTCCTGCTAGATGCCGTCACAGTCAAAATATATGATTCAAAGGGTGACGTGACGGGCGAGATTCTGTTTATCGGATTATTTACGTCCGTCACTTTCTCCCGAAGCGTTGAAGATATTCCTTATCTGCGGCTTAAGGTTCAAAATGTCATGACGCGGGCACAATTCATGCCGGGCACCCATAGCTTTAAGGCACTTCGGCATATTTTAGAAAAATACCCACGAGATGAAGTCCTTCAGATTTCTGAAGACGACCTCTTGAAACATACCTTAAGTATTTTGAGATTGCAGGAACGTCCACGCATAGCGCTTTATACACGGCCAGACCCGTTCGGACGTTATATTTCCTGCCTTGTGTATGTCCCACGCGAACGTCATGAAACAAGGTTGAGATTAAAAATACAACATATTCTGGAACAGGAACTTCAGGGGAAATGTACGTCTTTTCAAGTCAATCAGGATGATAGCCCACTGGCACGAATTATATTCTGGATTGATATCAACCATCTGGAAGGAACCCCTGTCTTTGATACCCAGAACGTAGAAGAAAAACTACAGTCAGCCGGACAGATATGGGCAGAGCATTTACGTGCCGCCCTTGAAACCGCTATCACCGATACACAAGCTGTGGCTGATATGGTGCACAAATATGGCATGGCGTTCCCAATTGCTTATCAGGAAAATTATCGCACCGAAAAAGTTGTTCATGATATCCGCAAAATTGAAGACCTAATCGCATCTCATTCCATTCACCTGGATCTGTATCGCCCCAAGGGGTGCGCAGATCAGGGGGTGCGGCTCAAGATTTTTGCCCCGGAAAAACCGGTGACCCTATCAGATGTTCTCCCCATGCTGGAAAATATGGGGGTGAGGGTCATCTCTGAGCTTCCTTTTGAAATTCAGCCCGCGCGTGTGCGCTATCAGGTTTGGATTCATGACTTCCTGATGGAAATCGGGACGGGAAAATCAGCCGAAGATATCAAGACGGCTAAACCTTTGTTTGAAGAGGCACTCGCGCATATCTGGGCGGGGCATGTTGAAAATGACGGACTGAATAAACTCATTTTATTATCACAGATGCCGTGGCGGGACATTGTAGTTTTACGAACATATGTCCGGTACATGCAACAGATTGGCTCTCCGTTCAGCCGTTCGTACATTGAGAATGCGTTGACGGTGAATCCACAACTCGCAAAGCAGGCTGTTCTGTTATTTCATACGCAGTTTGACCCTGCCCTGAAATCTGACCGCGAGACACAGATCAAAAAAGTTCGGCATGATATTGATCGCGCCCTCGAAACTGTTGAAACACTGGATCAGGATCGCATCTTAAGATCCCTGATTAATCTGGTTGAATCATCCCTTCGAACAAATTTTTATCAAACGACAGAAGATAAAAAACCCAAGGCCTATCTATCGATTAAATTTGACAGTGCAAAAATTGCAGGCCTGCCAGACCCTAAACCCTACCGTGAAATTTTTGTGTATTCCCCGCGTGTCGAAGGCATACATCTTCGCGCCGATAAAATCGCTCGAGGCGGTTTCAGATGGTCAGACCGGCATGAGGATTTCAGAACAGAGATTTTAGGTCTCATGAAAGCTCAGCAGGTTAAAAATGCCGTCATTGTCCCCATGGGGGCAAAAGGTGGATTTGTGGTCAAACAACCGCCGAAAGAGGGCGGCAGACCCGCCTATCTTGCCGAAGGTGTCGCCTGTTACAAGACACTGGTTCATGGTTTGTTAGACATTACAGACAACCGGGCAGGAGAAAAAATTATCCCGCCCCGCAACGTCGTACGCCGTGATGGGGATGATCCTTATCTGGTTGCCGCCGCTGACAAGGGAACGGCGACATTTTCCGATATCGCCAACAGCTTGTCTGCCGAACACGGATTTTGGCTGGGGGATGCGTTTGCTTCAGGTGGATCACAAGGATATGACCATAAAAAAATGGGGATCACCGCTAAAGGCGCGTGGGAGTCTGTAAAACGCCATTTCCGGGAATTAGGATTTGATACACAAAATCAACCTTTCGATGTAATCGGCGTGGGCGATATGGGCGGGGATGTTTTTGGGAATGGCATGTTACTATCGCCTCATATACGGCTTGTCGGCGCATTCAACCATGCCCATATTTTCTGTGATCCAGAACCCAATATCGCACAGAGCTTTGCGGAGCGTCAGCGTTTATTCACGGCCGTCAAAGGATGGGATGAGTATAACACGAAACTGTTATCCAAAGGTGGACGCATTTTTCAAAGAACAGAAAAAAGCTTGATCTTAACGCCTGAAATCCGCGCCCGGTTTCATCTGACACAGGAAAAGGTCACCCCGGCAGAACTGATTCAAGCCATGCTTCGCGCACGAACAGATTTACTGTGGTTCGGGGGGATTGGCACCTATATCAAGGCGTCTTCTGAAACACATGCCCAGGTCGGGGATAAGGGAAATGACTCTCTCCGGGTGGATGCCTCTGAGATTAAAGCCAAAGTCATTGGCGAAGGTGCCAATTTAGCCGTGACCCAGCGGGCGCGTATTGAATATGCGCTTCAAGGGGGAAAATTGAATGCTGATTACATTGACAATTCCGGCGGCGTTGATTCGTCCGACCATGAAGTCAATATCAAAATCTTGCTGACTGATGTTATGCGCAAACCTAAATATAAAATGGATTTGAAGGCACGGAATAAATTACTGGCCAGCATGACGGACGAAGTCGCCGCACATGTTTTAAGAAATAGTTATCAGCAATCCCAAGGTATCAGTTTGATGGAATTGCAGTCCGCCGAGAATGTCACCTCGCATCGTCGTTTGATGGCCGAACTGGAACGTAAGGCTGGATTAAACCGAAAACTGGAAGCGTTACCCGATAACGAAACACTTGAAGCGCGGCAAAAAGAAGGGAAAGGTCTGACCCGGCCTGAGCTAGCTGTCCTGCAATCCTATGCCAAAATCTGGTATACGCGTGAATTGCTCGCGACGGACATCCCTGAATCATCAGCCATGGAAGAGCGGTTGTTCCGTTATTTCCCCAAAAAATTATCGGCTTACGCGCCTGAAATTCTGGGACACCGCCTGAAACGGGAGATTGTGTGTACATCACTAACCTGCAATATGGTCAACCGCATGGGACCCACATTCCTGTTTGACCAAATGAGAAAGCGTAATGTCAGCGCGGCTGAAGTGGCCAGAGCCTATATCATCGTGCGTGAAGCCTTTGGGATGCGTGATATCTGGAATGCCATTGAAGCCCTAGACGGCAAAGTTCCCGCCCAAGTGCAGTTAAAGGCCTTAAAGGAAACGGCACGCATGATTGAACGTGCCGTGACCTGGTTCTTAACCCGCATGGGTCGCTCATTGGATATCGAACGAGATATCGCCGCCTTTAAGGACGGTATTTCGGCCGTGAAAGAACATCTGGATCATGTGGTGACCGAAGAATTGTCAAAATCAATTTCTCAGATCACCGAATCCGGTCTTCGGGATGGATTGCCGAAATCGCTGGCGCATGATGTGTCGTTAATGCCTATCTTGGGATCTGCCTGTGATATCATCCGAATCTCAACGGCGCATAAGACGGATATGACCATCACGGCGCGGACTTACTTTGCTCTGGGTGAATATTTCCATCTGGATTGGATGCGTCATCAAGCGCGTTTTTTACCTGCCGATGAGAGATGGAGTGCCGAAGCCCTAGAAGGCTTGATTGACCAACTTTACACCGCCCAAGCCGGCATCACCGTCAAAATATTGAGAGATCAGAGTAAGCCATCGAAAGGTAAAAATAAGGTGATGAAACCACTTAACCTTGTACCGGGCTTATTGACGCCGTGGCTTGAGGATACAGGTGCGCAAGCGGTTAACTTAAAACCGGCCTTTGACGATTTGCGCCACAATGCGTCGGTTGACCTGCCCATGCTGGTAATTGCAGAACAGAAATTGCGCGGTTTGTATTAAGTTTTTAAGAAAAACCGATGACACACAGGCATAAGAAAATCAGCAGTCCATAGTCTCGGTTTGATTTAAACACCGACAAGCAATTGCCGGGATGCGCCGGACTCCAACGCCAGACCTGCCAGAATAAGTGCAGGAAGCACAACATCAGGCATGCCCATGACAAGGGTTTTGCCCCGACCAACAAAGCTGAGGAAAATATCAACAAGGCTGAGAGCCCGTAAAAGAAGGACACCCACCAGCGGCTATGTCCTTGGAACAGGCGCGCCGTCGATTTAACCCCGACCACAGCATCATCTTCGATATCCTGATGGGCGTAAATCGTATCATAGCCCAACGTCCAGAAAACGGCTCCCATATATAACAAGCATAAAGGCAAGGTGAGGTGACCCACTACCGCCGCGCCGCCGATGAGCACGCCCATATTAAAGGTGATCCCTAAAAAAGCCTGAGGCCACCACGTGATACGCTTCATGAGTGGATAGACAATGATCAACAGCAAGGAGAGAAGACCCAGCCAGATCGAGATCATGGGCAAGCTTAAAAGAATAAGCGCGCCCATAGTCAAAAGAACGAGTAAAAAAATAAGGGCTTGTCGCACGGACACCACCCCCGACGCCAAGGGACGGCCTTGGGTGCGCGTGACCCGGGCGTCAATCTGTCGATCCCACAGATCATTAATCACACACCCCGCGCCCCGCATGATGATCGCGCCCCCCCAGAACACAGCCATCAATACCCCATCGGACAGGCGCATGCCCCCCATGCCCCCTGCCGACAGCATGATCCCCCACCAACCGGGCAACAACAAAAGCCACCACCCCACCGGCCGATCCAGCCGCATGAGAACAGCATAAGGCCGCCATGCGGCCGGAAGCCGCGAAATCCAACCTTCGTGCTGGATATCGGTAAAGGTCATGGTTTACATTACTCCTATGGATGAATTTTTCAAATGGCCAAGGCTTTATGGGGACATGCGCCTATCTGAGGGTGCAGAAATCACCCTGCCCGAAGATCAGGCACATTATCTGGCACATGTACTTCGGCGTAAAGCGGACGATTCTGTACGTATGTTTAACCCCCAAGACGGGGAATGGCAGGCCTGGATCAAAGATGTCCGTAAAAAATCCATGACAGTGACGATTGGCCGTCAGATTCGAAAGCCAGAGCCCCTGTCCCGCCGCCTTCATGTTTATTTCTGTCCGATTAAAAAACAGCGTCAGGATTGGATGATTGAAAAAGCCGTCGAGTTAGGGGCAACCGATTTTCATCCCGTGCTCAGCCAAAATACAGAAGTCAGGGATATCAATCGTGACCGGATCACGCATCAATTAGCTGAAGCCTCTGAACAGTCTGAACGACTTCATATACCCGTGTTACACCCAGTTCAAAAACTGGATCATCTGTTAGGCTTGCTCCCGCTTGAGTATCCCGTCTATGCGTGTATAGAGCGTCTGGACACGCCACCCATCTCGCGTGTTTTTGCTGGTCAAAAAGATATTGGATTTTTAATCGGCCCCGAAGGCGGATTTACATCTGATGAAAAAAAACTTCTGATAAGCCGCACACACACCCTTTCGTTAGGTTCGGATATTTTAAGATCGGAAACTGCCGCGATCCTGATGCTCTCTCTTATTAAATCGGCAGATATTACATGACACAGGTATATGTGATTGCAGGGCCTACGGCGTCGGGTAAATCATCGCGCGCACTTGACCTCGCATCACGTATCAATGGCGTCGTGATCAACGCCGATTCAATGCAGGTATATGACGCGTTGCCAATGCTCACGGCACAACCGAGCGCCGAGGACAGAGTACATATTCCCCACCGTCTGTACGGGGTGATTGATCCGCTTACATCCTATTCAGCCGGGAACTGGCGGGAACGGGCGATTTTTGAAATCAAGGACGTGCTAACACACGGCCAAACCCCCATCATCACGGGGGGATCTGGCCTGTATATTAAAGCCCTGATGGAAGGCTTTTCCCCCATTCCGGATATTCCCCCGGACGTGCGGCAAAACGCCATTGATCTACAAGCACAATTAGGCAATCCGGGTTTTCATGCTCTTTTGGCAGAACGTGACCCCGTCATGGCGGCGCGGTTTCACCCTTTTCACACGGCGCGTCTGGTGCGGGCATGGGAAGTAATCGAGGCAACGGGGAAAAGTCTGGCCGAGTGGCAAAAACTTCCCAAAGAAAAGCCCCCCGCCGAATGGACATTCGACGTGGAGGTAATCTTACCAGATCGTGACCTCTTAAATACACGCTGTGATGCCCGGTTTGATGCCATGATGGAAAACGGTGTGTTGGATGAGGTCGAGCATTTTTCCCGCCGTCTTCAAATAGATATACCTCCTCAAGCCTTGATCAACCGAGCACTCGGGCTTCAGCCCTTATTATCTTACCTGCGCGGAGATATGATCCGGGACGATGCCATCTCTCAAGCCAAATTGGAAACCCGGCAATACGCCAAACGCCAGATGACGTGGTTCAGGCATCAGATCAAAGGATAAAAATCTATTGCTAAAATGAGGCCTTTGGCCTAAAGTCATATTCATGCAAAATTTGGCAAATGTTGTGGTACTCATTCTGGTCGTGCTTCTTGGCGAAGCGCGGACGGTCTGACATACCTCATACATCCTGTCAGATACCGAAGCGCCCCGAACTAACATTCGGGGTTTTTTATTGCAGAAGGAGCATAGGTGGTATGTTAAAATTGAAAGATAAAGATAATTTTATTGCGTTTTTAGCAATAAATGGTCTGTTTTCTTGCCATTTTAATCATATTATGTCAGTTTGGAAGGGTAATACTACTTCCTCCTGATGTGCAACCTTGCCAAAGCCCCGCGCGATATCATCGGCGGGCTTTGTTTTGAGGGACAGACGTATTAAGACAACCTATTCATTTTAAAGGATCGAACGAGATGAGCACACAATCCAAGCAAAAAACCACTGTCGTCCCTCTGGCATCATCAGCGGATGTGGCCGTTGCGCCCCACACTCAACCCATGTCAGGTGCCGAGATCGTGATTCAGGCTCTGGTCGATCAAGGTGTAGATACTGTGTTCGGGTATCCAGGTGGTGCCGTTCTGCCGATTTATGATGCGATATTCAAACAAGACAAGGTCAAACATATTCTGGTACGCCATGAACAGGGGGCTGGACATGCGGCCGAAGGATATGCGCGGTCATCCGGAAAGGTCGGGGTGGTTTTGGTCACATCAGGCCCCGGTGCCACAAATGTTGTCACAGCCCTGACCGATGCGTTGATGGATTCCATCCCGATGGTGTGTTTTACCGGGCAAGTGCCCACGCACTTGATTGGAACGGATGCGTTCCAAGAAGCCGACACCACGGGCATTACCCGCGCCTGCACCAAACACAATTATCTGGTCAAAGATGTGAATGATCTCGCAAATATCATCCACGAGGCGTTCCACGTCGCGCGATCAGGCCGGCCGGGACCGGTGGTCATTGATCTGCCCAAAGATATTCAGTTTGCCCCCGGCACCTATGTCCCGGCGGAACAGGCCAATCTTCAGATGTACCAGCCGCAGGTCAACCCGGATATGACCCGGATCGAGGCCGCGGTAGAGATGATGGCCACTGCCAAAAAACCCGTTTTTTATACGGGCGGCGGGGTCATTAATGCCGGCCCCGAAGCCAGCGAATATTTAACCGCGCTGGTGCGCGCTACAGGTTTCCCGATTACATCTACCTTAATGGGTCTGGGGGCGTTTCCTGCGTCTGATCCACAGTGGCTCGGTATGCTCGGGATGCACGGCACATACGAAGCCAACTGGGCGATGCATGATTGCGATGTCATGATTTGTATTGGGGCTCGATTTGATGATCGCGTGACGGGGAAACTTGATAAATTCTCCCCGCATTCTAAAAAAATACATATTGATATTGATTCAAGCTCGATCAATAAAAATGTCCGCGTTGATCTGCCGATTGTTGCCGATGCCGGAAAAGCCACCAAAGCTTTGCTCGATGTCTGGCAAAAAAAGAAATGTACGGCAGATGCGCCGGCACTTCAATCCTGGTGGAAACAAATCCAAGCCTGGCGCGATATTAAATGCCTGTCTTATACGCAATCCTCCGCGGTTATTAAACCCCAATACGCGCTGGAGCGGCTGAATGCCCATCTTCAGAAATCAGGCCGGGATGTGTTTATTACAACCGAAGTCGGCCAACACCAGATGTGGGCGGCACAATTTCTGCCGTTTGATAAACCGAACCGCTGGCTCACCTCTGGGGGCTTGGGCACCATGGGCTATGGGCTTCCGGCAGGCATTGGGGCACAAATTGCCAACCCTGACGCGCTGGTCATTGATGTGGCGGGCGAAGCATCCATATTGATGAACATTCAGGAAATGTCCACCGCCGTTCAATTTAAATTACCGGTCAAAATCTTTATCCTGAACAATCAATGGATGGGAATGGTGCGTCAGTGGCAGGAATTATTGCACGGGGAGCGTTACTCCCATTCTTATACCGACTCTCTGCCAGATTTCGTGAAACTGGCAGAGGCGTATGGGGGTATCGGCCTTCGGGCGACAACGCCGGATGAACTGGATGATGTCATTGCCCAGATGATGACCACCGACAAGGTGACGATCGTCGATGTGCGTGTCTGCCAGAGTGAAAATTGTTTCCCGATGATCCCGTCAGGTAAGGGGCACAATGAAATGATTTTGTCTGCCGATGCGAGCCAGTTCGACAAAAAACTGGTTTAGATTACATCTCGAGAATTAATTGTTTCTGGGAAGAACCTAATACAGCTTGCCGTATGTCTTTTGGTGCCTGTAACACAACATTTGTGTAACGTTGAAGTTTAGAAAAATCAGGTATTTTTCCTTGCATCACACCTATGACAGAACTTTCAAAGAAACTAAGGATAATCTTGCCTATTTCATCGTGAGCAAGGTTTGAAAATTCTCTAGAGACATTTTTAATTGGGGCATCAGCACCCTCTCGCGCATAACAACAGAAAGGTACGTAACTCCTGTATCCCCCCTGTCTGACTGCTGCAATAAAAGTGGTATCATCCCCAATTCTAAACTGATGCAATTCATTCTTCGTGCCGGAATAAAATCCGGGGGGTTCAAACTCAAGGTCGAGGAATTGAACTCTTTTTTCTTCATCACATATCCGGGGGTCAGGTAACAAATAGCTTTCTATATGATGTCTTTTTTTTCCTTCCTGATCTGCATACCATTTCAAATAAGATATGAGGCCATTTTCCTTGTCTTGCAGGTATACGCCTGCTTCACGAAGGCCAAACCCGTATGTCAAAAAAAATGATAGCGGCAAACTCAGGCTCAATTTCTTGCCATTGCCTAAATCAAAATTGGTATCTTGTGGATTAAATGCGGCATAGCGATCTGCTGCTCCCTGAAAATCCTGGCTCATCGTAATCAAATCACCCATAAGCAAATCTCTCTTTATTATTTTTATAAAATTATAAAGAGAGAGTAGGTTGTTTTAATTATTATGTCAATTTAATGTTTATGATATTGATCTAGAATGCATCTTCAGGGTCAGAGCGTTGATATGCCTGCCCTGCGGTGGGAACGGTCTTTGGCTTGACGTTGCGTTCCTTGGCAATCAGCGTGTACATGGCCGGGGTCACAAACAGGGTAAACAATGTCCCGATCGTCATCCCCGAGGCGATCACCAACCCGATCGAAAAACGGCTGGCCGCACCTGCCCCGGTCGCCATCAACAAGGGCACCATGGCCACAATCATCGATACCGCCGTCATGAGAATGGGACGAAGCCGCACGGCGGATGCTTCTTCGATCGCCTGACGTCGTCCATATCCTTTTTCAAGCTGAAGGCTATTCGCAAAATCAACCATCAAAATGCCGTGTTTGGAAATCAGGCCGATCAACGTCACGAGCCCAATCTGGGTATAGATATTGATACTGGTCATACCGGTAAAAGATAAAATGTTGAGAGGCAGAAGGGCGCCAAACATCGCGGTCGGCAATGATATCAAAATAATGAGCGGATCCCGGAAAGATTCATATTGTGCGGCCAGCACCAGAAAGATAATGATCAAGGCAAACGCAAAAATGACGAGCAAAGTCCCGCTTTCCTGTTTGAACTGCCGGGACTCGCCTTGGAAATCATAACTGTAACCGGCTGGGAAAATTTCCTTGGCGGTTGTTTCTAAAAAGGCAAGCGCATCCCCCAGCGTACGTCCCGGGAACGGAACCCCTTGAAGCGTAGCAGAGTTTAACTGCTGAAAGGTTGTCAGGGCATTCGGTTGAACAGACTCGCTTAAGGAAACAATGTTCGAGAGTGGCACCAGCTCACCCGAAGCCGTACGAATACGATATTCGTTGAGCCAATCTGACGACAGGCGATAATCACGGGGCACTTGGGGGATGACCTGATAGCTCCGACCCGCCAAAGAAAAACGGTTCACGTAGTTCCCGCCCAAAAGCGTGGAGAGCGATGTTCCGATATCCTGCATCGTGATCCCCAGAGAATTAGCCTTATCTCGGTCAATCGTCACTTCAATCTGCGGTGTCGTGAATTTAAGATCACTATCGGTAAAAATGAACATCCCGCTTTCAGAGGCTTTCATCTGAAGCTGGTTCAAAACGTCGGCCAGCTCTGTGAAACTACCGGTGGTTTGAACCACAAATTGCATGGGGGGGCCGCCGCCGCCCGCACTGGGCAGGGCTGAGGGTGAAAAGCTGAAGATACTGGCTTCTGGGATTCCTGATAATTTAGGCTGAAGATCCTGAAGAATTTGTTTACTGTTACGGGTGCGTTCATCCCAAGGCGCAAATAAGATACCCGCAAAAGCCTGCGTCACGCCCCCAGACCCATTAATCGTAAACACATTCTGTTTTTCAGGAATGGTGCTAAAGACGTCGTTCAATTTGAGCGTTGTATGTTCCAAATAATCCAGATTGGTATGGTCAGGTGTTTTGACAATCGTGAACAAAACACCTTGATCTTCTTCGGGCGCAAGTTCTTGAGGGGTGGAGAGATAGAGCACCACTGTCAACACCATCGTCGCCAGCAAAATCACCACCGTCATGGCACGGAAATTAAGAGTCTTATGGAGTCTTCGTTGATATCTGTTTTTGAGCTTGTCAAAAAAGCGATTTAGGAATTTGGCAAATCCTGTTTCATTATCCGAATCTCGCAGGAATTTAGCACACATCATGGGCGAGAGTGTCAGCGCAATAATCCCTGACACCACCACCGCGCCGGCCAATGTAAAGGCAAATTCCTTGAACAACGCCCCCGTTAACCCCGTGGTAAATCCGATGGGCGCAAAGACGGCCGCCAAGGTCAAGGTCATACCAATGACCGGCAGGGTAATCTCACGCGCCCCAATCAAGGCCGCATCATAAGGCGTCTTGCCCTCTTCGATATGGCGATAAATATTTTCAACCACCACAATGGCATCATCGACCACCAAACCAATGGCCAGCACCATGGCCAGCAATGTCAGAAGATTAATGGAATAACCTAACAACAACAAACACACCATCACCCCAATCAACGACAGAGGAATGGTGACAACGGGAATAAGGGTTGATCGAATATTCCCCAAGAACAGGAAAATGACGATGATAACGATGATCGCGGCTTCGGCGAGTGTTTTAATCACTTCTTCAATCGAAGACCGGATAAATTTGGTTGAGTCATAGGCAATCGTCGCCTTTAGACCCACAGGCAATGCCGCTTGGATTTCAGGCATAGCGGCGCGAACATTATCAATGACATTGAGCGGGTTTGATGTCGGCGTACCGTATACACCGATAAAAACAGCCTTGAGCCCATCAAACAAAGAGGAGCTCTCAGCACTCTGGGGCCCGAGTTCAATATCGGCCACATCCTTAATACGCACCAACGTGTTATCTTGCGCCCGGATGACCAGATCCCCGAAATCCTGAGCATTATCAATATCCGTATTGACATTAATACTGGTCTGAACAAAATCACCTTTGATTTCCCCAGCCGCAGAGGTGAAGTTATTTTGCACCAAGGCGTTATTAATATCAGAAGCCGTCACGCCGCGCGCCGCCATGCGTTTGGGATCAAGCCAAATGCGCATCGCAAATGTCTGCCCGCCTAGAATTTGCGCATTGCCTACACCTTCGAGTGTTTGGAGTTTAGGCTGGATCACGCGGGTGATATAATCCGTAATCTGCGGTGCCGTCATGGTGTCGGAGTTAAAGGACAAATACATCAGCGCAAAGCCCTGCCCGGTTTCCTTGACAACCACGGGATCATTGGCCTCACGCGGCAGAATGTCACCCACCTGATTGACCTTCGAGAGCACATCCGCCACCGCACGATCCGGATCGGCATTAAGACGCAGGTTCAGCGTTACGGTGGATACATTCTGGCGCGAAGACGATACCATCGTGTCGATGCCTTCCGTACTCGCCACGGCCTGTTCAATGGGCGTTGTAATGAATCCTTTGATCAATTCAGCATTCGCGCCCGGGTAGGCTGTTGTAATCGTGATCGTCGTGTTGGTCAGTTCAGGAAACTGTCGTACTTGAAGGCTAAAAGCCGCCTGAAGCCCAACCAGCAGAATAATCAAACTGACAACCGTCGCCAGTACCGGACGTTGAATAAAGATATCGGTAAAGGACATGTTGTTCCTGCTTATTTCTGTTTTTAAAAAAATTTATTCTTTGGGTCTTTGATCAGGTGTTTGAAGCGCGCCAGAATTATCGACAACCACGCCCGCCCCTTCATAGAGTTTCAGTTGTCCATTGACGACAACATTTTCCCCTTCTTTCAAACCGTCGAGGATACTGACGCGGTCACCTTTTGTATCCCCTATCTTGACGCCACGACGTTCCACGGTCGAGGTATCCCCTTCCCCTTTTTTCACGACAAATAAACTATCGCCATACAAGCTATAGGTCACTGCCGTGCGAGGAACGGTTACAACATCAACCGCCACAGGTAGTTTGACAACAACATTTGCAAACATACCAGGCAGAAGTTTTTTGTCAGGATTCTGAACAATCGCCCGCACTTGAATATTTCGGGTTGCTGGGTCAATATGAGAATCAATGGATTCAATTTTTCCGGCAAATACTTCTTCCTTGAACGCATCCACTGTAACAGATATTTCAAGGCCGGTGGCGATCTGGTTTAAAAACTGCTCAGAGATATTAAAATCGGCGTAAACAGGATCAAGTTGCTGAAGTGTCACCAATGTTTCGCCGGGCGATACGTACTGCCCTAAATTAACTTGGCGAATGCCCAGCTTTCCATCAAACGGCGCCAAAATTTTCTTTTTTTCGATACTGGCCTTAATGCGGGCGATATTGGCGGTAGCGACATCCCGCGTGGCGAGCGCCTGATCATAGGCGGCCTTGGATGCATTGCCGCGTTCCGATAAGGCTTTTTTCCGTTGCAATTCCATTTGCGCCGCGCGCAGTTCGGCATTCGCGGATCTTAAATCCGCTTGCTCTGTGTCATCATTGACCGTGATGATCGGTTGACCCTTAAGAATATCCTGACCGGATTCAAAAAATATTTCCTGAACGACGCCGCCGGCTTCGGGGGAAATATCTGTCCCTTTGACCGGCGTCAATGTCCCGATGGACTTAAGTTGGGACGACCAGTTTTCAATCTTTGCCGCGTCTGCAGAAATGGTGACCGGGGGTTGCCCGCCCGCCGTAATGAATCCCTTGATCATCTCGGGTTTCATGACAAATTGAAAATAGGCAAAGCCGCCGATTAGCGCGGTCAACAAAGCCAGAACGATAATAAGAATGATATGGCGCATGCCTTCACGATATAAGGTATGGACTGCCGTAAGTCGAGAGACCCCGTTCAAAATTTAAGGAATTAGGGCTTCCGTAAAATCAAGAACCCCAGCATGCGCCAAAAACCCGGGGTTTTCCCATGTCCCGCCCCCCCCATAAGCCAAAGCTTTGCCGAACATATCGGTCAACGTCCCCCCGGCAGAACGCAAAATAATATCCCCCGCCGCCGTATCCCATTCACAGGTTCGTCCAAACCGGGGGTATAGATCGGCTTTGCCCATGGCCACGAGACAGATTTTGAGAGAACTGCCGCGTCTGACCAGCTTTTCAACTTTAAGGGATTCTAAAAATTGATCCAATTTGGGGCGCGCGCCTTCGAACCTGCTGATTGCCACGGTCAATCCGGCAGAAGGCGGTTTTCGAACCCGGATGTTCTTTTCTGTATCTGTTTCCCTGTTCCACCTTATGGCCGTCCCCGCACCATAGCCAGCAAACATTTCACCCAGTGCTGGGGCATAAATCACCCCCAGCACAGGTGTCCCCTGATGAATGAGTGCAATATTGACTGTAAAATCTTCACCGCCTTTGACAAATTCTCGGGTGCCATCCAGCGGATCTACCAGCCAGAAATAAGGATGTATCTGCGTATCCATCACCTTGCCTGCGGAAATGGCTTCTTCTGCCACCACCGGGATATCCGGCAAGATCTCGCGCAAGGCTTTTTCAATATAGACTTCGGCCTCTTGATCTGCCGGCGTCACGGGAGATCCATCGTCTTTGATGTCATGCGCACAACCCGACGGGTCATAGTGCGTCAAGATCATCTCGCCAGCGTCATGAGCGATACGGCGTACCATATTGCACAGCGCGGCCGGGTGGGACAGAATTTTTGATTCCATGATTATAAATCCTTTTCATACCCTGGTGCCGGAAAGGCACTGGCATGTTGTTCAATATAGGTGAAGATCTGACGCACGCAGGTATCGATATCCTGCGTTTGCGTATCAATTGTCAGTTCTGGATAGAGGGGGATATCATAGGGGGAGTCAATGCCCGTGAAATCCGCGATATTTCCGGCTCTGGCTTTTTTATAAAGACCTTTGGGGTCACGAGATTCACACGTGCCAATATCGGCCTTGATATATATCTCATGAAAACGGCCTTGCGCCGCCGTGCGGGCACGATCTCTATCGGCCTGAAACGGGGAAATAAAGGCACTCACGACAATTAATCCCGCATCGGCCATCAACCCAGCTACTTCCCCGACGCGGCGAATATTTTCGGTACGATCAACCGCCGAAAAACCTAAATCGGCATTTAACCCATGACGCACGTTATCGCCGTCGAGCACATAGACCGGATAATTTTTTTCAAACAAAATGCGTTCAACCGCCATAGCCAGTGTTGATTTTCCGGCACCCGATAACCCCGTGAGCCAGAATACAGAACCGCGATATCCACTTTTTTTAAACCGCATATCGTGGGTAACCGGATGGGATACTCTGTAGATATGAGGCGATGTATTTTTTGTTCCCTGACTGACAGGCAACAGGCCATCTAGATTAATTAATCCCGCCGCCACAACATCCCCGTTATCTTCAATCACGGCCCGTCCTAAACGCACGTGCCCCGTAAACGGATCCAGCGGCAGGGGGTCACGCAAGGTAAACACAACTTGCCCCGCAGTGTTTTTCACCAGCTCTACCTGATCCAGCTGATCTTGACCTGTTTGTGTATCAATTACCCTCTCAATCGCCTGAACGGTGGCGGGGGTTTCGCTCAGCCCTGTTCGGAAAAGATAGGTCTGGCCAACACGTAAGGGCTTATCCGACAGCCACAGCAGAGATAAACGGACATGATCTCGGAGGGGTGGCGCGTCCTGCACCGGAGCGCCAACATATCCACGCTCCACGAAAATACGATCTTCTAGTGCGATCGTTACTGATTGCCCGTTCTGCGCAGACGTGAGGATGTTTTGATCCGGCCAAACTTTTATTTCCTGAACACAGGATGTCTCCCCGCCGGGTTGAAATATCAGTTGATCTCCGATTTTTATCGGCTGACCTTCGGCGCGTCCGGCCAGATATCGAACGCCCCCCATGCGATATATATCCTGCACGACAAATCTGGCCGGGTGCTTGTCATTACTTTTTTGCACAGGGACTTGATCCAGAGCCTCAATCAAGGTCTGGCCCATATACCAATCCATATTATTTCCACGATGCACCAGCATATCCCCCGCATGAGCGACGGCCGGGATCACCCCCAAAGGTACAAGCCCCCGTGTCACTATCATGTCGTTTACCTGTTTTGACAGGTCATGAAAAATAGCCGGACTATAGTCTATCCGATCCATTTTATTGATGATGACCATCACATTTTTAATTCCCAGAAATGACAGCATGACCATGTGCCGCCGGGTTTGTTCCTGCAAACCTTCGGCACCATCTATCACTAGCAAGGCCATGTCTGCGTGCCCGGCACCCGACATCATATTTTTTAAAAATTCACGGTGCCCGGGCGCGTCAATAATCACATAACGTCTTTTGGCCGAATGAAAATGAAGATGGGTGGCATCAATCGTCACGGCCTGATTACGTTCTGCTTGAAAGGCGTCCAGTAGATACGACCATTCAAATGGCACGCCACGTGCGTGGCATATTTTTTCAATCTCTTCTTTTTTACCGTCGGCCAAAGAGCCTGAATCATGCAACAAACGGCCAATCAAGGTTGATTTACCGTGATCCACATGCCCAACGATCACCATATGCAGGGGAGATGTGTCACGCAATGAACGCATTACATATATCCTTGTGTGCGCAGTTGTTCGAAACTATCTTCTGTTTCCTGATCCATGGATCTGCCGGCGCGTTCTGCCACACGGGTCTGTTTTAATTCGGCAATCACGGCATCAATGTCCTGGGCATCACTGTTGACCGGGAAGGTAATGTTTTTTTCACCCAGAGACCGATATCGCTGACCGCCGCGGGCAAAATATAAATCACACACGGGGATTTTTTCGGCCTTGGTATATTCCCAGATATCCAGTTCTGTCCAATGAAGCAGGGGATGAACCCGCACATGACCTTTGTCAGGATAGGCGGTAGAATATATATCCCACAATTCGGCTGGCTGGTCTTTATAATCCCATGATCCGTCAGATCTGCGCGGAGAAAAAACGCGTTCCTTCGCACGTAAACCCTGCTCATCCCGGCGGATACCGCATAAAATACCTTGATAGGATTCCTGTGCCAGTAATGTTTTCAACCCTTCGGTTTTACGCATGGCAGACCGCGTCGCCGGGGGGAGTTTAGCGTCAATTTGATCCAGCGGGGGACACAGGTGATTGATAATTGGTAACTGCCAATCGCGCACCAGACGGTCTCTGAACGCATAGACCTCGTCCATTTCCATGCCGGTATCAAGTAAAACAAGCGGAAAGGGAACGCGCCCCAAAAATGCTTTTCGTACCAGCCATAGCATGGCCGTTGAATCCTTGCCGATCGACCAGAGCATCGCCAGTTTTCGAACACGCGCATAAGCTTCGCGAATGATGAAAATGGATTTTGATTCCTGTTCTGCCAGATAGGGAGACATCGGCACGGTCTTAAGACACTTTTTTCAATGTCTGTTTTTTTGACGCCATCACCGCCGCCCGGCCAATCGAGACGTAATCGAAACCAGCCTGCTCCACTTCGGCAGGTTTATAAATGTTACGAAGGTCAATTAATCGGCGTGTTTTCATGATATCTGCCAGACGATCCAGATCCAGAGCCCGGTATTCATTCCATTCCGTTATAATCACCAGCGCGTCTGCACCTTTGGCCACGGCATAGGGGTCGTCCTGCCAATCGATATTCTTCAGTTCTTTTTCGGCCTGCGTCCGGGCGATGGGGTCATGCGCGGAAATGTGCGCGCCAAATTGTTGTAACAAAGGAATGATGACCAGAGACGGTGCCTCGCGTACATCATCCGTATTGGGTTTAAACGCAATGCCCAAAATTCCGATTTTCAGATTCTTGACGGATCCCCCGCAAGCCGTGACGATTTTATATGCCATGGATTGCTGACGATCGGCGTTGATGTCGACCACCGCCTCAACAATACGTTGAGGGGTGTTGTACGCCCGGCCGATCTGCGTGAAGGCCAACGTGTCTTTGGGGAAACAAGACCCCCCATAACCCGGTCCCGCATGCAGGAATTTTGATCCAATGCGTCCATCTAATCCGATAGCCTTGGCCACGTGCTGAACATCCCCGCCCGCCGCCTCGCACAAATTGGCAATCTCATTGATAAAGGTAATTTTGGTCGCCAGAAAGGCATTGGCCGCATATTTGGTAATCTCGGCGGATTCAGGGGACATGAAGGACATCGGCGTTTCATTTAAAAAGAGGGGTCGGTAAAGATTTTTCATCACCTCGGCGGCGCGCGCACTATCGGCACCGATGACGACGCGGTCAGGGCGCATGAAATCATTTATAGCAGATCCTTCGCGTAAAAATTCCGGGTTAGAAACAACATCAAAATCGGCGTCAGGACGCGCCTCGGTGATGGTTTTAGCCACAGCCCGCGCCGTTCCCACCGGCACCGTAGATTTATTGACGACGACGACATAGCCCCGGATATGTTTGGCAATATCTCGGGCGGCATCATGCACATAGGTAAGATCGGCATGGCCATCTACTTTTCGGGTCGGCGTACCCACGGCAATAAAGACCGCGTCGGCATCGACCATGGCTTCGCCCAGATCAGTGGTAAAGCACAGACGTCCAGCTTTGGTCTGTTTGGCCACAAGGTCATCCAGCCCCGGTTCGTAAATGGGGATTTCTCCTTGCTGAAGACGCTTAATCTTGGCGGTATCCGTGTCCACACAGACAACATCTACGCCAAATTCGGCAAAGCACGCGCCTGAGACCAGCCCCACATATCCCGTACCCACGACCGCGATTTTCATGCTTGCCATCCTCGTGTTTAAGACGATTAATCTGCCCGCACCGTAGCGGATTTACAGGCAGGGCAAAAGATATTTTATATCCCTGTTTTGAAAGGTTTTCTTTAACTTATGGTCTGTATTCTGATAGGCTTGACCCCATATCATCAGATTCGAAAGGAATTTTGTTACCCATGGCCAAAAGCAACGAACAAAAAGCGGCAACATCCCCCCAACTTCCGCTTTTTTATCAAAGCCCTGCCCCCCTTGATTCCAAGGCACATCGCGATCTGGGCTTAAAAAAGAATTTTGGGCTTTCCTTCACCCGGCAGGTCAACGCCGTTCCGGTCAACCTGATTGAGATGCCCCAGATCTGCCATGTCTATCCGATTGCTTTTTCGCCGGATGACAATGCCACCCCGGTGGCTATTTTAGGGTTACGGGATAATGAAAACCTGTTTTTGGATTCCAAAGGCGAATGGCTTGAGGATACCTATATCCCTGCCTATATTCGCCGCTATCCGTTTATTTTTTCGGAAATGCCGGGATCGGATAACCTGTCCTTATGTATCGACATGGTTGATACCGTGACCGAAAAAGGGGGCGAACAGAAATTCTTTGATGCCGAGGGTAAACCCACCCAGCTTGCGCAAAATGCCCTTGAATTCTGTAAATCGTACCATGCCGCCGCCCAGCACACGATTGCCTTTTCCCGTGCGCTGGCCGCCTCAGGCTTGCTGGTGGAGCGTCAAGCCGAAATCAACGTGGCCAAGGGCAAGAAAATTAACTTTTCGGGTTTCCGGATTATTGACGAGCAGAAATTGTCCGCCTTGGACGATGCGACCTTTGCCGACTGGCGGAAAAAGGGCTGGATTCCCTTCCTTTATGCACATTTATTTTCCGGGGCTCAGTGGCAAAGATTGACTCGGCTGTTAAACGGGCGTATGTAAAATAGATCATCACAACCTGAAATGAACATAAAGGGGAATATGAGTCATGGCTAAAGTAGGGGCACAGCGCGCCGCTGAACTGACCGGTCGTTCCAAATCCACCATTCAGCGTGCCATGAATAACGGCAAATTATCCTTTGAAGTGGACGGCAATGGTCGGCGTCTGATTGATGTGTCGGAATTAGATCGTGCCTTCGGACTGGAACCACAAGGGCAAACCGCGCCTCATGCCAATCCCGCGTCTTCGGCAGGTGTTGACGCCGAAATCAAACGCGCCGCAGATATGATTGAGATGGAACGTCTTCGGATGAAGATCAAGGCGCAGGAAGATCAGATGGATTTACTGCGTGAACAGATGGAAGATTTGAAAAACCAGCGCGATCAGTGGCAAAAACAGGCTCAGCAGGTTTTAATCACCAGCCATTACAGCCAGCAACAGGCCGAAGAATTGAAAGAAGAAATCCGCCAGCGTGATGAACGCGCCCGTGCGCTTCGTCAAAAAGCCCTTGAAGACCGCATGAAAAAAATGAAGGGTCAGAACGAAAACCAGCAAGCCGCACAGGCGGGTGCTTCGGCGGGTACCCCAAATACGGCGGCGTTTGATTTTCAATCCCTATGGGCCAAGATCAAGGGCGGTAAAGCGGCTTAAACCGGCCTTATCTTTCCCTTTGTTCCGACTTATTTTTACCCAGAGCGTACCTATGATAGAATAAAAAGCATGAATATCTTTTTTCATGCTTTTTTATTTATACTCAGTGTGCTGAGTGTCTTTCCGGCGCAGGCAGAATTGCCGCGTGATAGTTATTATTTCATGCTGGACGACGGTAAAATGTCGCCCGAAGAAATGGACGAAGAAGCGATGGTCGTTCATGATTTATGCGCGGGGCACCTCACCCAAAGACATTATTTTAACTGTGAATGTATCGCCGGTGCCTTTCGGCAAATCCGGGAAAAAGAGGGACCCATGCGTCCACAGGAAGATATCGTCAACAGCCTTTTTCGTGGCAACACGCCCAAGGGATGCACAAACAATGTTGAAATTGCCGGAGCGCGATATCAGGATTGTCTGGGGTATGTGAAAAGTTTTCGCCCGCGCGCCAAAGATAACGAAGCCTATTGCACCTGTGTCGGGCGCCATTCAGCGCGTCTTTTTTCACGAAATCCCTTTTTAAGCATGGATTATATTGGAAAAGTGTATGGTGACTCGCTTGAAGCTTGCACCGAGCGGGACAGTCAGGGTAACCCCTTACCCCGTGTTAATCCTTAGAATTTTTCAAAGTCGTTTTAGACCATCGGTTCCAGATACGCTCTGGCCGTGGGGAGAATATAGGCACGATAATAATCCGACAGGGTGATGTAATCCGAAAAAAATCCGTTATCTTCAGACGTCATCTGACCCTTCGCGGCGTGTGCCATTCGGGACAACATATATCCGCCGGCCAAAATCCCCATGGCTTTCAAATACGGGACAGACGCAAAGGCCGCCGCCTCAGGGTCGTTGACGGCCTTGTGCGCGATCCACTGGGTGGCAACTTTCAATTTATGGGCGGTGGGTGCCAATGCCGAGAATTTTTCACTATCGGTTAAAAATGACAAGGCTGTTGCCCCTTGATCTCGGGCAATCTTGCGAAAGACCAGATCCATGGCCTGAATGCCGTTTGTTCCCTCATAGATCGGCAGAATGCGGGCATCCCGGTAGAATTGCGCCGCGCCCGTTTCTTCAATAAATCCCATACCGCCATGAATTTGAACGCCCATCGACGCCACCTCAACCGCGTTATCCGTGCACCAGGCTTTGACGATTGGGGTTAGGAAATCCACTTTCATCTGCGCCTCTGTGTCACCCGCGCGGGCGAGATCCAAATGAAGTGCCGCTTCATAGGTGAGCGCGCGGCCAGCACAGACCAGAGATTTCATGTGGCGTAACATGCGTTTAACATCAGCATGTTCGGCGATGGGAACGCGTTTGGTTTTATCACTCAGCGAAAAACCCTGAACACGGTCACGCGCATAGACGGCGGATTTTTGCAGGGCGGCTTCGGCAATCGCCACGCCTTGAAGCCCCACAGATAGCCGGGCATTATTCATCATTGTGAACATGTATTTCAGGCCTTCATTTTCCTGCCCGATCAAATACCCTACCGCCCCGCCCCGATCCCCGAATTGCATGGTGCAGGTAGGAGAGGCATGAATACCCAACTTATGTTCGATCCCCGTACAAATTACATCGTTGCGTGTGCCATCTGATAAAATTTTAGGCACAATAAACAAAGAAATGCCTTTAACGCCTTCGGGGGCATTTGGCGTCCGTGCCAGCACCAGATGGATGATGTTATCTGATAAATCATGCTCCCCATATGTAATGTAAATTTTTTGACCCGAGATACGGTATGTGCCGTCTGTCTCTCGGACGGCTTTGGTGCGGATGGCCGCCAAATCTGACCCGGCTTGAGGTTCGGTCAGGTTCATGGTGCCTGTCCACTGTCCCGAAATTAAATGGGGTAGATAGGCCTCTTTTTGTTCTGTAGATCCATGCGCCTCAATGGCCTCGATCGCCCCTTGGTTCAATAGCGGGCATAAGCCAAAGGACATATTTGCCCCTTGCCACATTTCCTGAACCGCAAAGGCAACCAGCCACGGCAATCCCTGTCCGCCATGCGCCGGGGAAAAGGGCACAGCATTCCAGCCCCCTTCACGGTAAGCGGTGTAGGCTTGCTTCCAGCCCGACGCTGTTGTGACCGCCCCATCCGATAAGGTGGCGGCCTGTTGATCCCCTGTCCAGTTCAGCGGCGCCAGAATCTCAGAGGCCAGCTGAGCCGCGGGTTCAAGAATAGCGCTGACCGTCTCCCCGTCCAAAACCCCAAAATCAGGATGCGGCGTTAAGCGCGATAAGCCCACCACATATTCAAGGGTAAAGCGCATATCATCAAGAGGGGGGGTGTAGGTCATGGGCGGAATCCTTTGTCTGTATGATTCTAACATGACGCGCCGAACTGTCATCTGTTTCAAATCGTGGCACAGGACTTGAAAGTGTAATCTTCAGGATCACACAACAGACACAGGGTTGACCCCGATGGTTTTTGAAAAAAATATTAATCAAAACAATAACTTAGATGCTCTTTTGCGTCAGGCGCCAGGGCATGTCGTGAAGGCCATCCGTGAAGCCAGTGCCAAAACGGGGGTTGATTTTGCCTACCTGGTCGAAAAAGCCGGGGCAGAGAGTTCCTTTAACCCCTTAGCCAAGGCGAAAACATCCAGTGCCACCGGGCTATTTCAGTTTATTGAAAAAACATGGATGAGCATGGTCAAAACCCATGGCGATAAATATGGCTTGTCGGCCTATGCGGACAAGATTGATGATCAAGGACGTGTGAAAGATTCCAAGACACGTCAGGATATTTTAAACCTGCGGCGTGATCCCCAGATTGCCTCTTACATGGCCGCAGAATTCGCAAGCGATAATCAGGAATATCTTCAGCGCACTGTGGGCGGCGACATCACGCCTACAGATTTATATTTTGCGCATTTTTTAGGGGCGGGCGGCGCGTCTGCTTTCATCAACCAAAAGAATAAAAATCCTTCGGCCTTGGCCGCAGACTTATTTCCGAAAGAAGCTCTGGCTAATCGCAATGTCTTTTTTGATTCCAAAACCGGCAAGCCAAAAACATTGGGACAAATCTATGATGCCTTTGATCATAAATTCACAGACGAAGTCTTGAAACCGGAAAGCCCGTTACGTATGGCGAATGCCGCTGATACAAAGATGGGAAACAATGAAGATACGCTGTTTCATGCCTATAAATTATCGGCGTATCGATATGTGATGCCAAACCCGGTGGACAGACACGCCGATGGGTTACCCGAACCATTATCCGGCGTCACCCAGACCGTTCAAGACGCCTTATCCCCGCGCGAGGATCAACAGATTTTTCCAACAGCGTTATATCAACGCGCACCGATTTCTCAAGTCGCCATTCTTCTGCTTCAGGATCGGTATAACGATTAATCTAGATTTTTAGCGTCCCTGTGCGGCACGTTTCAGACGGTCATTGATCGCGACGCCAACGCCCTTATCCGGGATATTCATCACGGCAATGCCGGTATGGGGGGCACAATCCAGATGGCGTAATCCTGCAAATAAACGTGCGGCGGCCTCGTACAGATCCCCTGTTTCACTCAAGGAAATGTGCTGGGTATCGGGCAAAGATTTGGCAGACCCGCCGCCCCTGATCCCCATAAAGGCCACAGACCCGAAAGACAGCAAAGCTTCTCCCGGCGCAATATCCACGGCATTCAGGCGCACGGGCAAGGACGGCGCATAATGTTTAATCAACTGCCCCGGGGATCTGGGACGGTCATGATCGCCGAAATCATAGGCCACGTTGCCGATCACTGGCGCGAAATCTTCGGGGGTGATGGCGCCGGGACGTAAAATGAAGGGTGTATCAGATGTTAAATCCAGCACCGTGGATTCAAGCCCTACCGTGCAGGCTCCACCTGCCAGAATAAATGGCACACGGTCCTTTAAACTTTCGATCACATGCTGGGGTGTGGTTGCGCTCGGTTCCCCCGATGCATTGGCACTCGGCGCGGCAACTGGCAAACCACATTTTTTGAGCAGTTTCAGCGCACCCGGATGGGCAGGAACACGTATAGCCACCGTATCCAGCCCAGCAGTCACCAGATCACTGATCCCACCCTGAGGATTTCGGGGAAGAATAAGTGTCAGCGGCCCCGGCCAGAATTGACCCGCCAAGGCCTGCGCCGCGTCATTGAACACAGCGTATTTTTCAGCCTGTTTTTTATCGGCTACATGCACAATCAGGGGATTAAAGGACGGCCTGTTTTTGGCCTCGAAAATTTTGGCCACCGCCTGACCGCTCAGCGCATTCGCCCCCAGCCCGTAAACCGTTTCGGTAGGAAAACAGACCAGTTCTCCTGCGGACAACCTTTCAGCCGCTTCGGCGATGGTTTCATCATTGATCGTTTTTAAAATCGTCATGGGTGAAATAACACGCCTCCGGTCAGGGGATGCGGCGCGCCCGTTGTGAGCGGCAAGGTGAGCGGTAGCCCTTTCAATGCCCGTACCGCCAAATACGCAAACCCCTCAGCCTCAAGCGCATCACCTTGCCATCCAGCATATTCAACAGGGTGTACAGGAATACCTAGACGGTCTGATAAGTTTCGCATCATGGTTTGATTATGCCGCCCGCCGCCTGTAACCAGACATTCCTGGATACGCTCAGGAAAAAGTTCTGTTGATTTTACGATCGATTCAACCGTAAAAGCCGTCAGCGTCGCGACCACATCCTGATCCCGCAGAGAAGAAGGCTGGGGCGATAATTCCGGCGGGAGAGGTTCGAATTCATTTCGATCCAATGATTTTGGAATTGGCTTTTTGAAATAAGGATGTGCCAGACACGCCATCAATAATTGTTCCTGTACAATGCCCCCTGCCGCCATCTGTCCATCTTGGTCAAACGGCGTACCCAGACGGGCCAACATAAAATCATCGATCAACGCGTTACCGGGCCCACAATCACAGGCCATCACCTCATCCCCCGTCCCTAGATAGGTAATATTCGATACACCGCCAATATTAACAACCGCCATTGGGCGGGGGCGGCCTTCTGCCCGTGCCTGATGATACAAGGGCAAAAGGGGTGCCCCCTGCCCCCCAGCCTTGACATCGGCAAGGCGCATCTGCGCCATCACCGGAATGGACAGACTTCGCGCCAGTGCCTGTGCATCCCCGATTTGCCATGTCACTCTTTGTAATGGGTCATGCAAAATAGTCTGACCATGAAAACCTATTAAATCTGCCGACGCTTTAAAATCTGCCAGTGCCCGAAGATGCGCTGTCGTGACCACCGCTTCGGCTTCTTCGACGATATCGTTATATCCCCGTTTTCCAAAGGCGGCTCGAATGATCTCGCGTTCTTTCGCCGTGTACGGATAGGTGGCAAAACGTAAGGGTTCAATGACCCTTAACCCATCGGTTTTAATCAACGCCACATCCACCCCGTCCACAGAGGTGCCGGACATTAAACCAATCACGGTATAGACTTTCAGGTCAGTCATGGGTATAGAATTTCACTATGAGTTATAAATCCGATTTCCTCAATATCCTAACCGAGCGCGGCCTTTTGCACCAGTGCAGTGATTTAACTGCCCTGGATCAAAAACTGGCATCCGGCACCCAGAGTGCCTATATCGGGTTTGATGCCACGGCCAAATCACTCCATGTCGGCAATTTAACCGGGATCATGATGCTTCGCTGGTTTCAGGAAACGGGTCATAAACCCATCACCCTGATGGGGGGAGGCACGTCAAAAATCGGCGATCCGTCGTTCAAAGACGAACAACGCAAATTATTAGATGATGACACCATTAACACCAACATCCGTCATATTCAGGATACATGTTTCAAACAGTTTTTGGCCTATGGCACGGGCACGTCAGATGCCCTGATGGTCAATAATAATGATTGGCTGGACGGGCTTCGGTATCTTGATTTTCTGCGTGATTACGGACGTTATTTTACCGTGAACCGGATGCTGTCATTTGACTCTGTCAAGCAACGTCTAGAGCGGGAGAGTCCCCTCACCTTGCTTGAATTTAATTATATGGTCATGCAGGGATATGATTTTCTGGAACTGTATCGCCGCTATGGGACGATTTTGCAGATGGGAGGCTCTGACCAATGGGGCAATATCATCAACGGCGTGGATCTGGCGCATAAATCAGATCAAGCGCAGATTTTTGCCCTGACCGCCCCATTGCTGACCACGCCGGATGGCAAAAAGATGGGCAAAACGGAAAGCGGTGCCGTCTGGCTTAACGCACAAATGCTCTCTGCCTATGATTACTATCAATATTGGCGCAACGTGGATGACGTGATGGTGGGTACATTATTACGACGCTTTACCATGCTTCCTATATCTGAGATTACGCGTCTTGAATCGCTGTCCGGATCCGACATCAACCACGCGAAAAAAATTCTGGCGCGCGAGGCTACGAAACTCTGCCACGGCGAGGCCGCCGCGATAGAGGCGGAAAACACCGCCCAGCAGGTATTTGAACAGGGCGGAATCGGCGGCGATCTTCCCCGGGTTGAAATTTCATCAACCCTTTTATCTTCGGGCGTGCCGTTTGTTGACTTGATCGTGCAGGCAGGATTAGCCCCGTCAAAAGGTGAGGCGCGCCGACTTATACAAGGGGGGGGAGCCAAGTATAACGACAACACGATCACTGATATTAACGCTCTCACCCGTGCCGAAGATGTGTCGTCTGAAGGATATATTAAATTATCGGCGGGAAAAAAACGTCACGTCCTGATTATCCCAACTTAGAACATATTTTGGGACATGTTTTTATTGATCTGCAGGCGGCGGGTTTTTAAATCCACCTTCAAACAAAATAGTTCTTAAGAAGCCCGGTGTCAGAATAGACAGCGGGTTGACCATGACGTTTGGCTCTTTTGAAGGCCCCTTCATGGTGTAGGTCGCGGCAATCAGGCCATTCCCCCCCGTGAGAATATCGCCCACGATCGGTATATTTTTAAGGAAGCTATTGATTTCCGTCATGGGGATAATCGTGCCGCGCAAATCCGTAGTATTGGCGCCCCGGTCAAACACCCCATCAAACGTGAGACCAATCGACGACCCAGATGTCCGTCCATCCTTGACAATCAATAAATTCCCCTCAGGTCTGAATTGCCATTCAAATTGTGTCTCTAACTTGGCAAAAGACAGCCCTTGGTTATTAAGCGTTTCCCCCAGACCAGACAGACTCATGATTGACAGAAGTTTCGCCAGAGCTGGAGCTTTGACAATCGTAAAATTTTCCATCCGCGCCGTGCCCCAAATATCGCCCCGCACTTCCTGACCTTGGGGCTCGCCGTAAACTAAAATTGTTCCCCCGCGCACCTGATCATACAAATCAAAGGCCAGCAAAGTCGCTCCGGCATCATCAGCCTCAAGCCTGAACGTGCGTTTACCCGTCTGGTCAGGTTTAAACCTGAGGTAAATGTCCCCTGCCCCAGCGACCGAATCCATTTCAAGCCGGGTCATATCCCCATCGATGTCTGTTTCGATATAGAGTTTGGTTGCCCCCACGCTTAAGTCTTCCCCCGTCAGCATCTTATCCACGGCAAGAGAGATATTCATCGTCAATGGCGTCTGTGTATTCGGGGTTGCAGAATCTGTTTTTTCTGCTGGGTTCCCTTTCATAAAGGGCGCGGCATCAAACACAACACCGTTGGCCGATAATTTCAGCAGGTTTTTTTCATTCACCGTAAAATCAGCCTTTACTTGCGTGCGGCCGATGATAACCGAAGGTAATGTGCCGCCGGAAAGCTCCGCCGATTTACCGCGCATAGGGGCAAAGGTCAGATCTGCACGATCTATGATGAAATCAGGTGCCTTGATGGATAAGTCATCAATTGATTTTAAAACGCCCTTGTCTAAAAAGGCCTTAAGGGTGACGGTGCCCTCGACCTCTTCTGGTTTTTGATATTGAAACGGACGTATATGAAGAGATAAAGGCTTAAGGTTCCCCGTCAGAAACAATTCTGATTTTTTATCTGCAAACGTCGTATAGGTAATATCGGCAGGAAGACTGCCAGAGAAATAATCATCCAGCATCACGCCGAATTTATGCCGCATAGCTTGATCCGCCGAGACGCTGGCGGTCACTTTCGAAAGATAGGGATGCCCGGCCGGATCAAAAAATTCATGCCAGTCGAGAGTGATATCACGTCCATCCAATTGACCAGACCCCGCGACGCGAAACGACCCATCTTGGACATCGAGTGTCAACGGGCCGCCCGTTAAGGTCATGGTCTCAACTACTCCCGGTAAGGTCACATTGGTGAGCGTCGCCTTGGCATTGACCTTAAACGCTTCGCGCGGAGCATCTTTGATCGTTGGGAATTCAAGTCGCGCCGACATCTCGATATTCCCTTTGGCATTTTTACCATCAACCCCCAGCTGGTCGCCCATGGATATTGGGCGTAAGGAGATATATTCAAATGCCGAAGCGAGCGATCCTTGGGCATCAAACGTAATGATAGCGTTACCACCACCACGTACCATGATATCAGTAAATTCCAACTTGGCATTTTGGCCTTGTATATCGCCAATATCGGCACTGCCTTCGATCGTCAATTTATCTGCCGTGACATCCAAAACCCCAGAGCCCTGACAATTTTTAGCCGGCGTTAATGTGTCATGATACAGAACATCAACGCCCTCAAAGGCAAAGGCAAGTTTTGTGTTATCCGAACCAAAGACCCATTCATCCGGAGCATTATCCCGTTTTTGACGAGTTAGTAATAAATCAGATGAAAAGACTACGTCTCGGTACACGCCTCCCGTCATCAGTTCCAAGACCCATTTGGCGGCCTCGCCATCTCGCTCTGAGTTAGGGAATACTGGCGCAATTTTTTCAGGCGTTATATCGCCCACTGTTTTAAAGACAATAGGCGCAGACAGACCTTCTGGGGTAATCATCAGTTTCCCAGTTCCTTCCACGGGAATATCGGCAATCGTTGCCTTAAATTTTTCGAGGGTTAGTGTTTTATTTAGGCTAGTGAATGTTGTCTGAAGGGCGACATCCTTAAGAGGCAGGGGCTGTGTGAATTCCTGAGGGTAATCAATCGTGCCTTCGGGCACCGTCACATTCACAGACGCAGATTGAAGCGCCATATTTTGGTCTAATACCGCCCCGATCTGTCCTGTAACCGTCATTTCCGTGGCACCCAAGGAAAAACTCTGGGGGAAGAATTTTGTGAGAATAATCGGATTGAATTGGTCAATATTCGCCGAAAAAGCAAAATCTTTTTGATCCCGACGATAGGTCAGGTACACGCGCATATCCGCTTTGGCTTTTTCTTTTTGGGACATGGACACCGACATGTAGGCACTGACGGCCTCTGGTGTGTCCCGCAACATGACGTCAAAATCGGTGATATACCACGAGACACGCTGGGTCATATCGCGGAGCAAAACACCCGCATTTCGAATTTCAAATGTTTTGAGTGTTTTTAATAGCCCGATGCGCTGAGATGAATCCTCAAGCCACGAGACCAGAAGCGCTATCTGTTCCGGGAGCGCACGGGCAGGTGCCGAAGAAACAGTCACAGGTGATTTAGCCTCAGAATTACGTAGCGCAAATTCTATCCCCTGTTCTGTTTTGACAAGCAAAATTGACGGGCTTTGAAAAATGACAGAAATCGGTCTAATTTTTCCCAAAAATAAATGCAGATAAGAAAAACTGACATCTACTTCATTGATATTCAACACCGGCGTCTGGGTATCACGACGGATCAGGGTCAAATCATCAATACTTAAGGTCACCGGGCCTTTATTCTGGTCACGAGATAAAAAAACCCGGTCTAACTGAATATGATATCGTTCGTCAGCTTCAGAAAATGCCTGCTGAATATACGGCTTGGCAAAATTAAGATCGACCGGCCCCTGACCAATACGCCACAGGATAAATCCAGCCCCGACAAACAGAACCAGAATGAGAAGCCCGAGTGCTTCCATCATCAGAAAAAGTGCGCGCGCACTGATATGAATGAAACCGTATTTCATATGACCCATATCATAGAAAAGATTAGGTCATTTGTCAGGCACCACCCTTGACTTTTTCAAGAAAACGCACAGTTATAAGATTTTACAAACAAAGGATAATCTATGTCAGAACTCTCAATTGGCGATAAAGCACCTGATTTTCATTTGCCAGTGGATGGCGATAATTTGATCTCTCTGTCTGATTTCAAGGGAAGTTACATTATTCTGTATTTCTACCCCAAGGATGATACGCCGGGCTGTACCGCCGAGGCTTGTGGGTTTAACGACGCGTTATCAGCCTTTAAAAAGGTGGATGCTGTTATTTTAGGTGTATCCAAAGACACAGTCGCCAAGCATGAAAAATTCAAGAAAAAATACGACCTGAAGTTCAACTTGGTTTCAGATGAAGACGGAACCTTGTGCGAAGCCTATGGCACATGGGTTGAAAAAAGCATGTATGGCAAAAAATACATGGGGATTGACCGCGCCACATTCTTGATTGATACGAATGGGAAGATTGCGGGCATCTGGCGCAAGGTCAAGGTACCAGGACATGTAGAAGAGGTTAAAAAAGCCCTTAACGACCTTCATAAAAAAGCGGCCTAAGCCGCTTTTTTTGATTTAGATTTGGCAGATGTTTTTTCGGTCTCTGTTTTCTTGAGTTTTTCTTTTTCCGGCTCTTTCATTTTTGCGGGAGCTTTAGAGACTGTTTTTTTCGTCGGTGTTTCTTTTTTCTCTGGCATCAACGGACGGCCACCGCCTGCTTTATCCATGTGATCATGCATATTGGCGATTAATTGATCTGTTTTTTCATGGAAAAAATGGTTGGCACCTTCAATGACACGGTAATCAATTTTGATGCCCTTTTGCGCCATTAATTTATCAACCAGATTCTTCTTAACGGCCGCTTCGGGGACAACATCATCGCGGCTTCCTTGCAGGATCAATCCTGAGGATGGACACGGTGCCAAAAAGGAGAAATCATAAATATTGGCGGGCGGCGCCACAGAAATAAAGCCGCGTATTTCAGGACGGCGCATCAAAAGTTGCATCCCAATCCAGGCGCCGAATTGAAAACCGGCAATCCAGACATAGGGGGCGTTTTTGTTCAGTTCCTGCATCCAGTCAAGTGCGGTGGCGGCATCAGATAATTCGCCTTCGCCGCGGTCAAACACCCCTTGAGATTTACCCACGCCGCGAAAGTTAAAGCGCATGGTTGAAAATCCGCGGGCGACCAGTGCCTGATGCATGTCATAGGTGACTTTATTGTTCATCGTCCCACCATGCTGGGGGTGCGGATGAAGCACCAAGGCGATCGGGGCATTCAAATATTTGGAATGGGTGTAGCGCGCTTCCAGACGACCAACGGGGCCATTAAAGATAATCTCGGGCATCTAAATTCCTATTCCTATGATGAATACGGGTATCAGCCTTGCAGGGCTTAACATATGCTCGTGTTTATAAACAAGTGATTCCGAAAAGTCCAAATTTTTCGTATAACATGTTGATTTCATTGTGGATAATAAGTCATGATAGACCCCATGGAACCTGTTTACCTGGATTATAACGCCAGTGCGCCGCTCCGGCCTGACATACTGGCCTTGATGACGGACATATGGCACCGCCCCGGAAACGCGTCATCCGTGCATGGATTTGGCCGCACGGCGCGCAAGTATGTCGAAGAAGCCAGATCACGCGTCGCCGAACTGGTGGGGGTTAAGCCTGCACAGGTCATTTTTAATTCAGGTGCTACCGAGGGAAATAATACGGTTTTGCACGCCTATCAGGGTCAGCGTGTCTTGGTGTCGGCGATTGAGCATCCTTCAGTTTTATATGTTCTGCCGCAAGCTGAAACCATCCCCGTGACTCAGGACGGCGTGATTGATTTAGACGCCCTGCGCCAGCTGATCGAACAAGGAGAGCCCCCGGCCTTGATTTCTGTGATGACGGTCAATTCTGAAACCGGGGTCATTCAGCCGATTCAGGATATCGCCAAGTTGGCGAAGGCGTGCGGGGCACATCTGCACACCGACAGCGTTCAAGCGGCCGGACGCATCGCCCTTGATATGACGGATATGGGCGTAGATTACCTAACCTTGTCCGCTCATAAGATGGGGGGGCCACAAGGTGTCGGTGCTTTGATTGTTCGCCGGGGGCTGGATATTCCCCGGTATATTCTGGGAGGATCACAGGAATCGTTGAAACGTGCCGGCACACACAACACCGCCGGGATTGCCGGGATGGGTCTGGCGGCCGAAATGGCGCGCCAAGGCCTTCAGGATTATGACCGAATTCGAAATCTGCGTGACGCTATGGAAGACGCCTTGTTGGGGATCGCGCCCGAAGCCCGCATCTTTGGCACCCAAGCCCCCCGCGTGGGGAATACCACCGATATTGCCCTGCCCGGGGTTGACGCCCAAATACAGATGATGGCACTGGACTTGGACGGGGTGGCGGTCTCTTCGGGGTCGGCCTGCTCATCAGGAACATTTAAACCCTCGCATGTTCTTAAGGCGATGGGGGCTGAAGAGAATATCTGCCGGTCTGCCTTGCGTATTTCGCTGGGATACGGTACGACAGCGTCCGATATTGACCGGTTCATATCAGCTTGGAAAAAAATGTATATGACCACACGCGTAGGTTCTTAAGAAAATGCCGCAGATCACGTTTATTTTAAAAGACGGTACCCAAAAAAAAATTGACGCACCTGTCGGTCTGTCCCTGATGGAAGTGGCCGTCAAAAACAAGATTGAAACGATTGATGGGTCATGCGGCGGATCTTTGGCCTGTGCGACATGCCATTTATACGTGCATCCAGAATGGTGGGATATCTGCCTGCCTGATGGCGCGCGATCCGACGATGAAGAAGATATGCTGGATTTGGGGTTTGATATCCGAAAATACTCGCGCCTGTCCTGCCAGATCATAGTCAAGGATAACATGGACGGCTTGATCGTCGCCGTCCCCGGAAGCAAGCCGGGCTGGTAGCCGTCTTAATTTTTAAAATGCGCCAAAATATCTGCGGCGTTTTTTTCAAAGATCAGGCACGTCATAGCGCGGGGAGAGATAAAGCCGCAGGCGATCGCTTTTTCAATCTGGATTTTGAGCCCGTCAAAAAATCCATCATGATTTAAGATAAAAACCGGGCGAAACACATCATCACGCCCGGCCTTGATGTAACCGCCCAAACCTTCTTCCAAGGTATTAAAGACTTCATCAAACGTACCCATCCCCCCCGGTAGAACCAAAAAAGCGTCAGCATCCTGCATTAATTTATATTTGCGTTCCGCCAGTGTCTCCGTCAACACATAGGGTATGCCGAGCGCTTCGGGTTGATTTCCTTTTAAAAAATAGCGCGGCAAATATCCCTTGAGGGTTCCCTTGCCGGCATCCAGAAAACTTTTGGCAAACGCCCCCATCAAGCCATGCGAAGATGCCCCGAAAATCGCCGTGATGGGATATGCGCCAAGCCCGGCACCCATCTCATGGGCGAGCGTCATAAAGTCCGGCGTTGTCCCGTCACGGGCACCCAAATATATAGCCACAGAGGTGATCGGTTTTTTTTGCATTATGTCTAAAATTCCTTGAGTTTATTAACCTTACAGCCTATATTGCCCGGCATGAACAGTCTAGGGTTCGATAAGCCAGAGCGGGATACCCGCGTGGTGGTGGCCATGTCCGGCGGGGTGGATTCGTCCACCGTCGCGGCCTTGCTGCATGAACAGGGATATGATGTCGTGGGCGTCACGCTTCAACTTTATGATTATGGGGCGGCCTTGGCCAAAAAAGGAGCCTGCTGTGCCGGGCAGGATATTTACGATGCCAAGCGCGTCGCCGAAGAAAAAGGCTTTCCCCACTATGTACTGAATTACGAGGATAAGTTCCGGCAATCCGTCGTGGATGATTTTGTCGACAGTTATCTTCAGGGGGAAACGCCCATCCCATGCGTCAAATGTAACCAGACGGTTAAATTTCGGGATCTGCTTAAGGTTGCCAAAGATTTGAACGCTGATTGCATGGCTACCGGCCATTATATTCAGCGCGTGGTTAACCCGGAAACACACAGAGCCGAACTTCACCGTGCGCTGGATACGGGCAAGGATCAAAGTTATTTTTTATTCGCCACCACGCAAAAGCAACTGGAGTTCCTGCGCTTTCCGCTGGGGGGATGGACAAAAGATATCACCCGCCAGCATGCGGAGCGGCTCGGGCTTTTGGTCTGTGACAAACCGGATTCGCAGGATATCTGTTTTGTGCCCAATGGTGATTATGCGTCGGTTGTCAAAAAAATTAAACCCGAAGCACAACGTCCCGGCGATATCAAGCATATGGATGGGCGTGTCTTGGGACGTCATGACGGGGTGATTGGTTATACGATCGGTCAGCGCAAGGGATTGGGTATTGGCGGCGGGCACAATGACAGCAACGATCCATTTTATGTGGTCAAAATCGATCCCGTTCAAAACACCGTAATCGTGGGCCCCCGTGAGGCATTGGCACGGGATGTCGTACATCTGAAGGATTGTAACTGGCTGATGGATATGCCCGCCGATACGGGGGCGGATGATCCCGAAAAATATCGGACGCAAGGGATCAAGTTATCGGTGAAACTTCGGTCGGTCATGACGCCGATCGCGGCCACGTTCATCCCCCAATCGGGTGGTCACGCGGTGCTGTATCTGGATGCGCCCCAATTCGGCATATCGCCGGGTCAGGCCGCCGTCTGTTATGCGGATAACCGTGTGCTGGGCGGGGGATGGATCACCCGCACGGAAAGTACGGCACTCCCGATCGCCGCATAAAAAAAGCCGGCGGGAAACCCGCCGGCTAAGGGGACGAACACCCGCTTATAGACGCCTGTGCGATCAGCTCGGGTGAGATAGCTGGGGCTTTAAAGAACCCGCCGATCCGCGTCTATAAACGAATTCAATTCCGTGAGATGGGATAAAGAGCCATGCGCCTTATCCATTCTTAAGACGTGTCAGACCTCGCCGTTTTGGGATAAACACGTCTTAAACTTATCTCTCTTTTTATTATAATTATGAAAAATTAAAGTCGGATAAACGATATCCGGCATTTAGTTAAAATTTTAGCAATCTCGCCAGAACAACAAAAAGCCCCCGTCTGGGGGCTTTTTTTAAAGTTTTGAGCCGGGTTATTTCACGCTCGGCTGGATTTCAAACTGGTGGAACGGGGGTGGAGAAGACAGGGTCCACTCCAGCGTCATCACCTGCGGCTGAACATTCCAGTAATTGGCTTCCGCTCTACGCCCAAAAAACAGGGTATAAAACACGATCCCCAAGAATACCAGCACGCTGAAGCCGGAGAGATAAGCTCCCATCGTGGAGACGTAATTCCACAGATGGTAACCGTAATCCTGAGAGATGATCCATTCGATTTTCTTGATCGGGTTGACCAGCATCCCTGTCAATTCAGGCGGTGGGATGGGTGCGGGGTAATCCACATACCGGCGCGGCATCCCGGCCAGACCCAGAAAATGTTGCGGAAAGAACACCAGATTAACCCCGATGAAGGTAATCCAGAAATGGATTTTACCCGCCAGTTCCGGATACATGCGGCCTGACATTTTACCAATCCAGTAATAAAAGCCAGCAAACAGCGCAAACACAGCCCCCAGCGAGAGCACGTAATGAAAATGCGCCACCACATAATAAGTATCATGCAAGGAGGTATCCATACCAGCGTTCGCCAGCACAACACCCGTGACCCCGCCTACCGTGAACAGGAAAATAAAACCCAGCGCCCACAGCATAGGCGTTTTAAATTCAATCGAACCGCCCCACATAGTGGCAATCCACGAAAAGATTTTAATGCCGGTAGGTACCGCAATAATCAAGGTCGCGGCCGTGAAATACGCCTTCGTATTGAGTGAAATACCAGATGTGTACATATGGTGTGCCCAGACGATAAACCCAACCACGCCAATGGCCACCATCGCATAGGCCATCCCCAGATACCCGAATACGGGCTTCTTGGAAAAGGTAGAGACGATGTGTGACACAATCCCAAACGCCGGCAGAATCATGATGTACACTTCAGGGTGGCCAAAGAACCAGAATAGGTGCTGGAACAAGATCGGGTCGCCGCCACCTTCGGGTTTAAAGAAGTCGGTGCCGAAATTCCGGTCGGTCAGCAACATGGTGATCGCTCCGCCAAGTACTGGCAGAGACAGTACCAACAAGAACGCTGTCACCAACATCGCCCAGACAAATAGCGGCATTTTATGAAGCGTCATGCCCGGTGCCCGCATGTTGAAAATGGTCGTGATAAAATTGGCCGCGCCGAGAATAGAAGAGGCTCCCGCAAGGTGCAGGGCAAAAATAGCCATATCGACGGACATGCCGGGGTGTCCCAGATCAGACGATAGCGGCGGATAAATGGTCCAGCCCGTCCCGGCCCCGCCATCGACGAACGCCGAGGCGCACAACAACAAAAATGCCGGCACAATCAACCAAAATGAAATGTTATTCAGACGCGGAAACGCCATGTCCGGCGCGCCAATCATCAGCGGGAGAAACCAGTTCCCAAAGCCGCCGATCAGTCCCGGCATGACCACAAAGAACACCATGATCAGGCCATGTGCCGTGATCCAGACATTCCATTGTTGTCCATTTTCCGCCAGTTGAAGCCCCGGGTCACCCAGTTCATGGCGCATCATCATCGAAAACCATCCCCCGACAAGGGCGGCTACGATGGAAAAGATAATGTAGAGAGTGCCGATATCCTTATGGTTCGTAGACATGAACCAGCGGGTAAAAAACCCGGGCTTGTGATCGTGATGATCGTCGTGGGCGTGTGCGGAAGAAGCGGTCATTATTGGATATCCTTTACAAAGGCCATTTGAAGGGGTTGGTAGTTATTCTGGGCGAATTCTTTTTTGGCTTTTTCAATCCAAGCGGCGAATTCTTCCTTGGGAACGGCGCGTACCTCGATCGGCATATAGGCATGACCCGTGCCGCAAATTTCAGAACACTGGCCGAAATAGGTGCCAGGTTTATCAATGCGCACCCATGTTTCATTTAAACGTCCGGGCACGGCATCTTTTTTAATCCCGAAGGCCGGTACAGTAAAGGAATGCAGAACATCTGCCGCCGTCACAATAATCTGGATGTTGGTATCCGTCGGCAGATAGACAACGTTATCTGTAGAAAGCAGTCGACGCTGACCTTTCGATTCATCAATATTTTTATCTTCAATCATGCGTGATTCAAAGGCCAAGCCCTCATGATCAGGGTACTCATAACCCCAATACCACTGATATCCGGTGACCTTAAGCGTCATTTCGGTTTCAGGCGTTTTCCCCAGATAAAAAAGATGCTTGAACGACGGCACCGCGATGATGATCAGAATAATCACAGGCACGATTGTCCAGATTATTTCAAGCGGCACACTGTGTGTAGTACGCGAAGGCACTGGGTTCGCCTTGGCGTTATAGCGGAAAACGACCCACAATAATAAGCCCAACACAAACACGGAAATGATAACACACATCCAGATCAGCATGTTGTCATGGAAATCAACCAGACGTGCCATCTGAGGGCTGGCCGGTTCATGAAGCCCCAGTTGGAGCGGCGTGGCGTGTTCTTCATTGGCAAAGGCAGGCAGGACAAACATCATCATGCTGGCCATCATCTGCCATAGAATGGAGCGACATTTATGTATCATGGGGATCAATGCTCTATGCTTGTGTTAGGCGGACAACAATATGCCCGGATCGAACATTATATAGAGCGATTTGACCGAGATGAAAAGAGGGTAGAGATGATGTGTTCAGAGGGGTTTTTAAAATTGCCTGAAGTAGGGGATGATTTTGTAAAGCTCGCATGTTACCGTGGAGCAACTGCGCAAATCCATAGAGATTTAATGACATAATGAGTAAAGAAGCTGAGATTTTAAGCCGTATTACGGCCGCCAACCCGGAATTATCTCCCGCCACCCTTCAGGGGGCCACTGATTTTGCCCGTAAATACCATGAAGGCCAAACACGGTCGTCGGGGGAACCTTATTATTACCACCCGCTTGAGGTCGCCTCGATTCTGGCCGGGATGAAAATGGACACGGCCACCGTCGTGACCGCCATCTTGCATGACACGCTCGAAGACACGTCGGCCACGTTTCAGGAACTGGAAAAAAAATTCGGCAAAGAAGTCGCTGATCTAGTGAACGGTGTCTCGAAACTGACAAAAATCGAAAGCCAGACCGCCAAAGGCAAACAGGCAGAAAACTTTCGTAAGCTTGTGCTCGCGATGTCTGAGGACATTCGGGTGCTTTTGGTCAAACTCGCGGATCGTCTGCACAATATGCGCACGATCGACGGCATTGATAAAATCGACAAACGCAAACGTATCGCGCTAGAGACGCTGGAAATATACGCCCCCTTGGCCGAGAGGATCGGGGTTCACAAAATCAAGGAAGAACTGGAAGATCTCGCATTTTCTGTGTTAAACCCCGAAGCACGCGAGAGTATCAGCAACCGCCTATCCTTCCTGCGTCAGGACGGCACAAAAATCGTCACCAAGATTATTGATGCACTCAAAAAACTGATGACTGAATCAGGGATAGAACATCATATTTCTGGCCGCGAAAAAACGAAATATTCCATCTGGAAAAAGATGCAACGCAAGAACGTGGCCTTTGAACAATTATCCGATATCATGGCCTTCCGGATTGTCGTCAAGGATGTAGGGGAATGTTATCATGTACTGGGCATCATCCACTCTGCCTATCCCACGGTACCCGGTCGATTTAAAGATTTTATTTCCACGCCGAAACCAAACGGCTATCGATCCATCCATACCACGGTTTTAGGCCCCGAAAGCCAGCGTATTGAGATACAAATCCGTACACAGGAAATGCATCAAGAAGCCGATCTGGGGGTGGCCGCTCACTGGGCTTATAAGGCCGGTAGTGCCAAGGCGGATCTGGGAAGTATCAAGAAATATCGATGGCTTCGTGATCTGCTGGATATCATCGAACAGGAAACCCGGCCTGAAGATTTCCTCGAAAATACCAAGCTTGAGTTATTTCAAGATCAGGTTTTTGCCTTTTCCCCCAAGGGAGATTTGATTGAACTGCCTAACGGGTCAACGCCGGTTGATTTTGCCTACGCGGTCCATTCCGGGGTCGGGGATAAATGCGTAGGTGCCAAAATCAATGGCCGTATTGCACCGCTCAATACAAAATTGAATAACGGAGATCAGGTTGAGATCATCACGTCAAAAACCGGAAACCCCTCACCCACATGGGAACGGTTTGTCGTCACCGGCAAAGCCAAATCCCATATCCGCCGTTTCATTCGTCAAAAACAACGGGATGAATATGTGGCCTTAGGTCAGGCCATGCTGAAGAAAATGTTTCAGCAAGAAGGATATGATTTCACGGAAAAAGCGGTGGCTGGCATTGTCGGCCAAATGCGTGTGGACGAAGCCGATGACATTTACGCCAATATCGGGTCAGGACATTTCACGGTGCGAGATATTTTCCGCACCATTTTCCCGGGCCACAAGGTCGAAACGGCCAAACTGCCGGACATAGACCCCGATAAAATCCCCACAGGTAAAAAACCCGAGGGCGGCAAGCCTCTGCTCATCAAAGGTCTGATACCGGGCATGGCTTTACATTATGCCCGTTGTTGTCACCCGCTTCCGGGGGATCGAATTGTCGGCATTGTGACGACTGGCAAGGGCGTCACCATTCACACCATTGATTGCGAGACATTGGAAACATTCGCCGATACACCGGAACGTTGGCTGGATGTCTCGTGGGGAGAGGGTGCCGAAGGATCCGAAGCCCATGTCGCGCGTTTGAATATTACCATCAATAACAAACCCGGAGCCTTGGGTGCCTTATCTACCGTTATCGCCAAAAGTGGCGGCAACATCACGAATTTAAAAATTACCAACCGAAGCCTTGATTTTTGGGACATGTTAGTCGATGTCTATGTGAATGATACGCGTCATTTGGGGAATGTGATTGCCGCATTACGGGCAACCCCGGAAGTGGCCAGTGTTGACCGCGCCAAAGGCAGATGAAGATAGTCAAATAGGCACCATGTTATTCAAACGCAAAAAGCCAGCGTCAATCTGGCATACACTCTCAAACCTCATCTGGCCGAAAATGGGCTGGCGGCGCACGTTTGATTACGTCCGGCATCGGGTACTTCGTATTAACGACAGCGACCACTCCATCGCCCTTGGTTTAACGGCGGGATGCGCGGTGTCCTGGACACCGACCTTTGGTTTTCATCTTTTGCAAACGGCTTTATTTTGCTGGATCACACGCACAAACTGGCTGGCCTCTTTTGTCGGGTCTGCTTTTGGTAATTTTTGGACGACACCCTTTTTAATGTGGATTGCTTTTGAGGTTGGGACATTCACCTTAAATATTTTGGGTTTTAATCAGGTGATAGGGGCACTTCCAGATATCATATCTTTTAAAGATATCATGAACCATCCGGCGGCTATTTTTATCCCGACATTGGTGGGGGGATATATTTGTGCGATTTTAACTTTCCCAACCTTTTATTATCCCTTTTATTATCTGGTCAAAGGAGCTCGCGCGGCACGTATTCGCCGGCTTGAGATAAAAGCGCATAAAGCTTCGCTTGAAATTACCCAGCGTCAGGATCCTTAAATGATTATCGGCATGGGATCAGATTTAATCGATATTCGGCGAATTGAAAAAACACTAGCGCGATTTGGAGATCGTTTTATTCATCGCTGTTTTACCCCCGCCGAAATCGCCAAGGCCGAAAGACGCCGCGATGGCGGTACACATATTGCCACCTATGCCAAACGTTTCGCGGCGAAGGAAGCCGGCGCAAAAGCTCTGGGTACTGGTTTTTCAGGCGGTGTTTTCATGAAAGATATCGGCGTCGTAAATGACACCTCTGGAAAACCGACCCTTGTGCTGACGGGCGGCGCTCTTCAACGCCTGAACACCCTCACCCCGCCGGGGCAAAAAATTATCATCCATCTGACATTGACCGATGAGCCCCCGCTCGCGCAGGCACATGTCATCATTGAATGTCTTTAAATGTTGAGTGGTGTCATGCCCTCAATGCACGATCTAAACGGTCGAGGGCATCTGTCATCTTAGATTCGGATGCCGCAAAACACATACGGATCCAGCCCGAACAGCATTTTCCGAATGCACATCCGGGTGCAAGCGACAGTGCCTGTTCATCAATCAAACGCTTGGTCAAGGTGAGACAGTTGGGTTCGCCGTCGACTTGGAAAAAAGCATAAAAAGTGGCCTCAGGGCGTATCATGCGAATGCGGCCATTCTTTTGAAACCGATCCATCACCAAATCCAAATTAGCCGCCCAAATCTGACGCTGAGACTCAATAAAATCTTCGCCGTTACGAAGCGCTTCGACGCCACCTAATTGAGTAAAGGTCGGCGGACCCATATTGTCATAGAGTGCAATATCCCGGATCACCGTTTCGGCCGCCGACGGCCCCACCAGCCATCCCAATCGCCAGCCTGTCATGGCATAAGATTTAGAAAAGCTGTTAATCACGTAAAGCTTATCTTCGGGTTCGGCGACTTCCAGAAAACTGGGGCTTCGCGTTTGATCAAAAACGGTGCGATGATACACTTCATCCGCGATAATCCAGATACCGCGCTCGCGGGCAAAATCCATAACGGATTTTATATCCTCCCGTTTCATGACCCAGCCTGTCGGGTTTGACGGCGTCACAATCAACATGGCCTTGGTTTTGTGCGTCACGGCTGAAAAAAGTTGATCTAAATCCAGCGTCCAGCCTCGATCTTCCGTATGTTGAAGACCGACTTGAACGACTTTTGCTTGTGCGAGTTCAACCGCGCCCAGCAAGTTTTTCCAAATCGGTGTGACCGCCACCACTTCATCCCCTTCATCCAGAATGGATGTCAGCGCGAGGTGCATCGCCGTTGTCCCTGAACCCGTCACAAAAATACGGTTTGTCGGAATATTCAGATTCATGATCCGGCTGTAATAATTTGAAATTTCCTGCCGTAATTCCGGTACCCCCTGAACCGGGGCATAAAAGGTGCGCCCCTGCTCCGCCGACTTCAAGGCGGCGTGCGTAATAAAATCGGGCGTGGCCAAACTGCCTTCCCCTTGTGCCAAAGACAAAATGTCAGGCCTTTTTCGTCCATACCAGAGCATTTCTGCGCCCTGATTGGGGGAGAGTTTTTGAATGACCGTGCGGAATTGAAAATCCGTCATCGGATGGGCTTCAAGGGTGTGTTTCATCGGTATCGTCTCAAAAGTTGAACGGGGCATAATTTATCTCGCATAACATGTGCCTTTATTTCAGGCATAAAAAATTTATTTAGGGGGTGTTGAGGTCAGATCGCGCGCTTTTGCGCTATGGGCTTACGATGTGCGGGCTAACCCGCCGCGCAGGCGTTCGCCGCCGAAGTACGCGCGGCAGAATTAAACATGAGGCTATTGGCATTTAGTTTAAGCACGATATAAAAATTATCTATTTTTATAACATTCTGCAAGTCTTATTTCGGAATAATTCCGTGAAAGCGATCAAGTGGCATTAAAGCATACTGCCCTTCGCCATAGTATTGGGGGGCTTCCTCTTGGGCGTTCAGTGCACTCATTTGTTGTTGGACAATAGCCAATTGAGCCGTCGCCGATGTCACCGCTTCGCGCACGAATTGATGCGCTTCGTGCAACCATGTTGCATCAATGTTCCGGGGCAAAGTAGCCGAGTATGCCAGAATATGGGCAGAGGTCGCGCAGTAAAGATTGACCTGATCTAGACTAGTGGCTATCTGCGATCTTCTGATATCTCTCAACCTGAGGAGCACATCATCCGTATCCATTTCAAGCTGGGTGACATTGCTTTTTTCTAAGACATCCTGATGGGATTGAAACGCTTGATCGGCTTTTTCTTTTAACGAAAAAATATCCTGAATGATCTGATTATCTTCGGTTCTATGATCGGCAGGATAGCGTCCATGATGACTCAGTACCCCTTGAGACTTGACTATATCTTCGCATAACTCTTTCAAAAATTCCTGTGCCGAAAAATATTCAATATTAATGATAGGCCAGGCGTCTATATGAACTTTGGGGTAAATTTCTGCCAAGAGTTCTAATTCTTTTGCCGTTTGTTTGGCTTTTGTGAGTGATACCGCGACGGCGGATACACCTAAATCACCATAGACATGGGCGGGATAATCGTAAAAAGCATTTTCTTCAAATTCAGCAAATATTTTTTCGGCATCTTTTTCACCCAGTTCCCGAGACAGAATCTGGCGTATCTGCGGTCTATCGTTCTTCAGCAAAGCGATGTGCGCTTGCTGGATCGCCCGCACAAAATGTTGCTCGCGCGCAAACAATTCCCGCAGATCAACCTTCGCCTGATTTTCATTGGCGACCCTAATCGTGCGCATCCCGCTTATGGAGCCAGGGGTATCCTCATCTATGGTCATAGATGATGTTTTATCCTCAAAAATATATTATGTCAATATATTAAGAGGCTAAGTCTGCTATATTCTCATAGATTCTAAGACATTCGGGGTTGGCCAAAGCCTCGACATTCTTAATTTTACGACCATGAACCACATCCCGGACGGCAATTTCTGTGATTTTGCCGGATTTGGTACGGGGGATATCGGATACTTCCAGAATCTTGGCCGGGACATGCCGGGGAGAAGCACCAGTGCGTATCTGCTTTTTGATCCGGTCTCGGATCTCATCAGTTAACACCTGCCCGGGTTTAAGCCGAACAAACAGAATGATGCGGACGTCCCCTTCCCAGTCCTGACCAATGGCAATCGATTCGGCAATCTCGGGCACCTGTTCTACCTGACGGTAAATTTCTGCGGTACCAATGCGCACCCCGCCGGGGTTCAGCGTTGCATCCGAGCGTCCCAAAATAATGAAGCCCCCATTCGCCGTGCGTTCAATCCAGTCGCCATGGCACCATATATTGGGATAGGTTTCGAAATATGCTTTGTGATACCGGCTTCCATCCGGGTCATGCCAGAACATCACCGGCATGGACGGAAAGGGTTTGGTACAGACCAATTCTCCTTGTCCTGCACCCGGCGGCACAGGCTTACCGTCATCATCAAACACCTCAATCGCATAGCCCAGACCCGCTCCTTGAATTTCCCCGCGCCAGACGGGGGAGAGGGGATTTCCAATGACAAAACACGACACAATGTCCGTGCCGCCTGAAATCGAGGCCAAATGAACATCTGCCTTAATCGCATCATAGACAAAATCAAAACTTTCATGCACCAGCGGCGATCCCGTCGACGTGATCACACGTAAATCCCGAAGATCAACATGATCTTTGGGACGGAAACCCGCCACCTTGAGCGCATCAATATATTTGGCAGATGTACCGAATAAGGTGCATGTGTGGCGCGCGGTAAAATCCCATAATGATTTGGGGTCGGGATAGGCCGGGTTCCCATCAAACAGTAAAAGAGTGGCCTGGCTGGCAAGTGCCGAAATCAACCAGTTCCACATCATCCAGCCGCAGGTGGTGAAATAAAAAACACGGTCACCCGGATGAATATCACATTGAAGTTGATGTTCTTTCATATGTTGAATAAGCGTGCCGCCATGTCCATGGACGATACATTTGGGAATGCCGGTCGTGCCGGAAGAAAACATGATCAGTAACGGGTGATTGAAAGATACGCGCTGAAAGACGATATCCTTGGCCACATAGGATTTGATAAAATCAGGAGCAGTTACCGCGCCCGATAGAAAATCAATATGCGGCGCGCTTGAAACGAATGGCACAATAATTGTTTTTTGAAGCCCGGGGAGTGACGGCTGGATCTCTTTAATCTTGGCCAGACAGTCTAGCGTTTTGCCGCCATAGTAATATCCATCCACAGCAACCAGAATCTTGGGTTCAATCTGCCCGAAACGATCAATGACGCCTTGAACCCCAAAATCTGGTGATGCCGATGACCATATGGCGCCCAGTGAGGTCGCGGCCAGACACGCAATAATGGTTTCTGGCATATTCGGCATATAGGCCGCGACGCGGTCACCCGCCATAACCCCCGCCGATTGAAACGCCTGTTGCCACCGACTGACGGCGTCATACAACTCCCGGCAGGTTAAAATGCGTTCGCGCCCTGCTTCATCCTGAAAAATAATAGCCGCCCGATCACTGCGATCACGAAGCAAATTCTCGGCATAGTTCACTTTCGCCTCGGGGAAGAATTGCGCCCCCGGCATCTTATCCGCGTTCTGAAGAATCACAGATCCTTTATCCCCAATGACCCCCAGCGAGTCCCACGCTTGGTTCCAGAAATCATCCAGATGATCAACCGACCATTTCCAGAACGTTTCATAGGATTGGCCGGATTGACCGCATGCCGTCATAAAACGCGCAAGCTGTGTACGCGCCTTGTGTTGGATATCGGGCTGCCATAACGGGGAAGATGGCTGTGTCGAAGAAGAGGATGTCATCGTAGTGTAACTGGGGTTAGAATAAGGCTGTAACCAGCCTTGGGGTGAAAACGAATAACATTATACTTCAAGTCTCAAGACCGTAAAATCCCCCTGTTGTTTTTTGTATGAGATACATAAAAAAACAGGTTTTTATTGAACCGCACATCAGGATAATGTGAACCGCATGACACGTTTGTTTTTTTGGGTCTTATTTAGCGTTATCAGCTTTCAGGCAGGAACAATCGCTCAGGCAGGCACGTTGCAGGCCGAAAAATACGTATCTGTTCGTTTATCCGCAGATAAAACAGAGGTGAAACCGGGGGATACGGTAACACTGGCGATTGAGCAAAATATCGCGCCGGGATGGCATGTTTATTGGGTTAATCCCGGGGATTCGGGCATTGCCACGACCATTAACTGGAAATCTCCGGAAGGGTTAAGGGCTGACCCCATTCTATGGCCGACTCCCCACAAACTCCCCTATGGCCCGCTCACGAATTACGGATACGAGAAACAAGCGACGTTGATCCAGGGTGTGACACTCCCTAATCGACTGCCTGAAGGCGCATTTGATCTCATGGCCGATATTGATTTGCTGGTCTGTCAGGAAATATGCCTGCCGGAATCACACACCGTATCGTTGACTTTGAATGGCAACATACCGGGATCATCTGTGGATATTCAAAAAGCACGCACCCATCTTCCGGTGGATACGGGATGGGAAGCGCAGATGCGGGTAGAAGGGGACAATATCATTGTTGATCTTCGCACGTCACAGACAGATATTTTTGCCAAACCAGAAACGATCGAATTTTTTCCTGAAGAATGGGGCATCATTCACAATTCCGCGCCTGTCACCGCCACCCGTACCGATACCGGATTGACCGTGGTACAAAAGCGTGGAGAGCGTGCATTGGGGGACGTGCCTGTCAGCAAAGCTGTTCTGACATATGAAGATGCCCAAGGTATGCGGAAAGCCGTGCGGGTTTCCATTTTATCAGAGGGCGGCGGAGATATAGCCACCAACGCCCTTTCGACCCCCGATCTCGCCTTATGGCAGGCCGCCGTGTTGGCCTTGTTAGGAGGATTGATTTTAAACCTGATGCCCTGCGTTTTTCCGGTGCTCTCCATCAAAGCGTTGAGTCTGGCAAAGCTAGGCGACAAAGAACGCGCCCATGCCCGGGGATACGGTATTGCCTATACATTAGGAATTTTGATGTCATTTGCAGTGATCGCCGGCGGGTTAATGGCATTGCAGGCCGCCGGATCAGAAATCGGCTGGGGTTTCCAACTTCAGAATCCGGCCGTTATTCTGGGGCTCACATATCTTCTGTTTTTGATGGGATTAAATTTATCCGGGTATTTTGAATTTTCCGGCGGGTGGACAAATATCGGTGGCTCGCTTGTTCAAAAACAAGGATATGCCGGGTCGTTCTTTACCGGTGTACTGGCCACCTTGGTGGCCACACCCTGCACGGCACCCTTCATGGGCGTGGCCATGGGGTTTGCGTTAACCCAGCCTCCCCTTCAAGCAATGACCGTTTTCATGGCAATGGGTTTAGGGTTGGCTCTACCCTATCTTCTGCTGTGCTTTATCCCATGGCTAAGGAAATTTCTACCGCGGCCAGGCGCGTGGATGGATCTATTCAAACAATTTCTGGCATTCCCGATGTTTTTATCGTCGGCCTGGCTGGTGTGGGTGCTCGCACAACAAACAGATGCTATTACCGTCTTTTATGCCTTGATCGGCATGGTCGGCCTGGCGTTGATCATTTGGCTGGTGCGTCACTGGCCGGCGCGCATTGGGGTCAAGATCCTGTCAGGCGCACTTATTCTGGCATCGGCTTCATTCATTCTGATGACATTGGTCATGCCGCATCCAGAAAAGGCTGAAGGCGCACTGGCCGTGACCACAGGGGATCAGAACTGGGAATCGTTTACCCAAAGCCGTCTAGATCAATTATTGGCGCAAGGTGATCCGGTTTTTGTCAACATGACCGCGGCATGGTGCATTACCTGCAAAGTTAATGACAACGTGGCGATTAATGTGGAAAGCACACGGGCGTTTTTTGCCGAAAAAGGGATACGGTATCTCAAAGGGGACTGGACGAACCAGAACCCGGAAATTACAAAATATCTCTCGGCCTATGGACGTTCCGGTGTTCCGATCTATGTATTTTATCCAGCACGGGATGAAAACACCGGGGAAAGACCCAAAGAAATTATCCTGCCGCAGATTCTAACCCCGGCGATTGTAACCAACAGCCTCAGCGGGGCGAATGTAAGTGAATAACAACCCTTAACACATCAACTTTGACGGAGACTTGTGACAATGCTTATGAAATCCCTTATTCTTTCTGCCTTGGCCTTTGTGGCTATCACCACGGCAACCCCCGCACAGGCGGCTATTGAAATCGGCAAGCCTGCCCCAGAATTTACAGCGACCGATACAAACGGTAAAACGCACAAACTCTCTGATTTCAAAGGCAAGAATGTTGTTCTGGAATGGACAAACCCGGGATGCCCCTTCGTCATCAAGCATTACGATGTCGGCAATATGCAAAAACTTCAGGAAAAATATACAGCTGAAGGCGTGATCTGGCTCTCCATCAATTCCTCTGCCGCTGGCAAGGAAGGCAACATGACACCCGAGGAGTCAAATAAATACATCACTGAGCAGAAATCCAAGGAAACCGCCCGCATCATTGATGCCGATGGCACGATTGGCAAACTGTATGATGCCAAAACAACCCCACATATGTTTGTGATCGATAAGGACGGCAACGTGGCCTATATGGGCGCTATCGACAGCGACAGCAGTTTTAAATCTGAAAAGATTGAAGGGGCGACAAATTATGTATCTGCGGCTCTGGATGCACTCTTGGCCGACAAGCCGGTTGAAACCACATCCACCAAGCCTTATGGATGCAGTGTGAAATACTAATCTTCTGGTAAAGAACTTCCGTTTAAAAACCGCCCGTGATCTGGGCGGTTTTTTTTATATCGCGAGAGCATAAGACATTATGTTATTCTGTGGATAAGTGATTCGTCCCGATTTTTCGGATATTTTCCCTACGGTTCTTCATGTCGTTCAAGCCTGCTTCTCCTTTTTCTGCCCCTGCCCTGCCCGAGGGCGATCATGCTTTTGCGCGTCTTATTGCACGGGGCGATGGGGTGATTGTCTATGCTAATTCGGCCTTTGAGGCTTTATGCGGACAGCAGGGGTTAAAAGGTTCTGTCCTTCAAGACGTAATGATGTTCAAAAACCCACAAAAAGCCGGTGAAAGTGGACTTCATCTGGTGCGCTTTCCGCATGGCGCCTCTGCCTGTGCGCTACAATTCGACTGGATTAAATCTGCCGATGGCACATCTTTTCTGGTGGCCAGCGCACAAGAACAAGACCATATCACACCAGACATTCTAGATCTGATCTCGGACACAACACTCTCGGATGATGTATCGGCGTTTTTTAGCCTCTCCCCCGATATGATGGCCATCTGTGACCGTGATGGTTTTTTTATACGAAGCAATGATGCGTTTAAACTGATTGCTGGATATGATGACACGCATTTATCCGAACGTCGTTTAATTGACCTGATCCTACCCGAAGACAGAGGACAAGTTATGCCCGGATTTCAGGCACTCTTAAGAGAACCTGTTCTGGGGACGTCCATCGATATCGAAGCCCGGGTGATGGATACACATCATCAACCCCGATTGATTGAATGGCGATTGACCTGCACGCACACGCACATATACGTGATGGGTCGTGACCGAACCCAAAATGCTGGATCCGTGAGTGATATAGCACGTCATGAAAAACAACTCCGTGAAGCTGAAGCGATCGGTCATATGGGGCGTTGGCGCTGGCAAGCGGGTGAAACAAATATCGAATGGTCACAAGGGGTCTATGATATTTTTGGGCTTCATCCCGATAGCTTTACCCCGACATTCGACACCGTTAATCAATATATGCCGCGCGGTGATGCCGGACGCATGATGCAGGCCTTTCAGCGCGCCATGATTGCCCGAACAGATTACGATATTGATTTCCGGGTCATTCGCCCCAACGGGGAAAAGCGATATGTGCTGTGTCAGGGACGATGTGAAATAGATCACGAAGGCGATGTCATTGCTCTCTATGGGATCATGCAGGATGTGACGGCGGCACGCTTACACGAGAAGGCCTTAAAATCAGCCAAAGAAGATGCCGAACGTGCCTATGCCGCGCGTACCCAATTTTTGGCCAACATGAGCCATGAACTGCGCACGCCGCTCAATGCTGTCATCGGATTTTCAGAAATGATGGAACGGCAATTGTTGGGCCCCATCGGCAATGACAAATATCTGGAATATATTCGCGGTATTCGTGAAAGCGGTGAGCATCTTTTAGATCTGATTACCGATATTCTGGATATGTCTAAAATTGAGGCCGGAAAATATGAACTGGCCTTTGAACAGATTAATCTAGCCAAAACAATCCGTCTGGCCCTTCATATGATGGAAGGCAGAGCCATGGATAGTTCTATTAAACTGAACGCGGAGTTTTCCCGCGAGGATGTTCATATCATTGCTGACCGCCGGGCGGTGACTCAGATCATGCTTAATTTACTTTCGAATGCCGTGAAATTCTCAAAACCGGGAAGTCCCGTTCATGTTGCGTGCCGGGACATGGAATCGGGCATGATGATCGAGGTTCAGGATTTCGGTATTGGCATTCCCGCCCATAAAATTGATGTGGTGACGAAACCTTTTGAACAGGCGGCCTCACATTACACACGTCAACATGAAGGCACCGGTTTGGGACTGGCCATCACCAAAGAATTGGTGGAGCTTCATGGGGGGACGTTACTGATTAAGTCAACCTTAGGAAAAGGGACGAAAGTCTCTGTGCATTTGCCCTATGATGCGGCCAAGGCACAAAAATCACCCTTACAAAAAAAACAGGCTTAAAAGCCCTGTTCTCTTAACCGCCTTCTCCGTCTGTCACACGCGAAAAAGCGGTGATCCCGGCATGTTTTTCTGCCTCAAGACATCCGCGCAAACCTGCCCTGAAATCAGGATATTTAAGGCGAATATGAAGTTCTTTTTTAATTTTATCGTTTCGCACGCGCTTATTATCCTGATAAAAACTGCGCGTAATCGGCGCCATGTCTGCTTCGTCATATGGGATAAGCGGGGGCGGTATAAGCCCGATTAATTCACAGGCATATTTAATCACTTCGTGACTCGGTACTGGATCATCGTCGGCCAGATTATAAATCGCCCCCTGATGAGGCTGAGCAAAAGACGCCATTAAAACCTGAACGATGTCTTCGACATGAATGCGATTAAAAGCCTGACCCGGTTTATGTATGCGGCGCGCCACGCCCGCACGCACAGAATCAAGTGCACTTCGACCCGGGCCATAAATGCCGGAAAGACGAAAAATATGAAGCGGCACCCCATGGGATTGCAATAATGACCACCATTGTTGTTCCGCCTTTAACCGGCGGGAACCCCGTTTGGAATTAGGCCTCAGTTCACTAGCTTCATCCACATCGCCCCCGGCGCGATCTCCATACACACCCGTCGTGGATAAATATCCTACCCATTCCAGTTTCGGCATAGCCAAAATATCATCCGCATGCGCCAGAAAGGCCGGATCACCATCATCATCTGGGGGGGTTGAGATCAACACATGGGTGACATCTCGCAAAACATCATAGGCATCTTCCAAGGCCTGATCGGCATCAAACAGATAGGTGCGAATACGCCGGCCTAATAATTCCGCACGCCTATCGGGATCACGTGTGGTGCCCGCGATTGTCCAGTTTGATTTGGCCTGTTGAAGGGCATATCCCAGATAATCGCAGGTATACCCATACCCAAAACAGAATAATCTTTTATTTTTTTCGCCTGACATGCTTATCGTTTTTTTAATTTTTTATTATAATGGCCGTCTTACGGCGTCCCACACACTCTTTAGAAATCTACATTCTCGTAATGATCAGACGGCACAAAACCGGGGATACGGTCTTCCAGAAGCGGTTTAAACGAAGGCCGAGATTTGATGCGCGCATACCATTCCCGCGCGGCCTGATGTTCTTCCCACGGCACATCCCCGATATAATCAATCGCCGATAAATGGGCGGCGGCCGTGATATCTGCCAGCGAAAATTCATCCCCTGCCAGCCATGTACGCTTGTCCGTCAAAAATCCGATATAATCCAGATGATAATGAATATTGGCATGACCCGCCCGTATGGAGGGGCCATGCGGTTCACCCAGTTTTAAAAACCGCTTCATCATTTTTTCGCCGAGCAAATTATCAGAGACTTCGCGGTTAAATTTGACATCAAACCATCCGACCAAACGCCGTGTTTCGGCGCGCTGAACGGGGTCGCGTCCTAATAAATTATGCTCGGGGTATACTTCTTCGATATATTCACAGATCACTTGGGAATTGGCAAAAATCTTGCCGTCATCTTCGACCAGAACGGGCACATCGCCCGCCGGGTTCATTGCCAAAAACTCTGTTCTGCGTTCCCATATTTTTTCAACCTGAAGATCAAAGGTCAATTTTTTTTCTGCCAGTGCCAAACGCACCTTGCGCGAAAACGGGTGAAGCCAGAGGTGATACAGTGTTCTCATTATGAGAAAGTCTATCGCAGAACTCAGAGAAATCAAAGGGGGGAATAAAGCCGCCAGCGGGCATTGCCGCCCTGAGGCCGATCACCTCAAGGGGGCTGAGACTAGGGTGCCCCCACAGCCGTTACGGAAACGCCTATCGTCACCGCATCCGCAATTGTCTCTGTGTTTTCCCACTGACCTTGGCCGACGCCATAATCCAGACGGTTAATGCTGGCCGTGCCGGACATCTTGGCGATGGCATTACCTTTTTTATTTTGGGTCATCTCAAGGGTAAAAGGCAGGGTCATGGGCAAGGTTACCCCCTTGATCGTCAAATTGCCGATCGCCACATACTTATTCCCCTCCCCTTGAGCAAATTCAACGCTTTCAAAAATAGCAGACGGGAAATTCTCGACATCAAACCACTCCGTATTCCCGATATTTTGATCGCGTTCCTGACTGCCGGTGCCTAAAGAGGCAATATTAATGACAATCGATACACGGCTTAAGGACATATCCTGCGGGTTAAAAAAAATTGTGCCATCAAAATCCTTAAACTCACCTTCAAACGGCGTACCAGACATACTGGCCGTGATCGTCAGCCGGCTTTGTGCCGGGATGATCTGCCACTCATGCGGGGCAAGCTCTTTGGTTGGATAATCTGACGTCTCAGTAATTTGGGTAGTTTCGGAGAGGGAGTCTTCCCCCTCTTCTTCGCCCAAAATCAGGGCACCATAGACAAGAAATATGACCGCCATCACACCCAAAACCGGGATAGCCCATCTTTTGGCATTCGGAAGCATCCGATCCAACGTTGAATCCCGATCCAGAAAGTGATGTTTAAAGGCACCCGCCCCGTGCAAAGCTATGACGCCGATCAAGACAAATCCCAGAATTTCGTGGGTTTCTTTCATTGCCCCGAACCAGAATTCATTTTTAGCCATCAAGGCCGGCATAGGCAGACCAAAGAAACTGACCGGGTATTCACCGGCTGATGACATGAGCCAACCCGAGAGCGGCAAACCCGCCATCGCGACATATAAAAATATATGTGCCCCCCGCGCCAAGATTTTTTCCCAGCCCTGATGAGTGGACAGGGGTTCTGGCACGCCGCTGACATGACGCCAGACAAACCGGATACCCACCAGCCACAGCACCAGAAGACCAAAAGATTTATGAAGCCCGTAGAGTTGAAATTTTTCCGGCCCCGGTGCCATCGACACCATATAGAGCCCGGCCGCCAGTAATCCGAAAATCAGAATCGCCATTCCCCAGTGAAAAAACCGGGCGGGTGTGTTGTATCCCTGATCCGAGACATCAACAAAATCTTCGGTTTCTTCTTCCAAGAGGTCTTGATCGTCCAAATTCATGGGCTCGCCTACCTAATCCGCCTAGATTAATTGGTGGCCTTAGCCGATTCCTGAATGGCCTCGACTTCCAGAATAATGTTAACGTCATCCCCGACCATCGGCAGACCATAGGACATACCGAAATCAGAACGTTTAATTTTTCCCGTCGCTGAGAACCCAGCCATACGGATATCTTTCATTGGATGCTTATCCGCCTTGTTGAAAACAACATCAAGCGTCACGGGTTTCGTAACCCCCAGAAGGGTCAGTTCTCCGGATAATTTGGCTGTTTTATCGCCTGTTTTTAAAATATTGATACTTTTGAATGTCATCTCTGGAAAGGCCTCGACATTAAAGAAATCTTTGCCGATCATATGCTCATTCCATTTTTGATCATTCATCTCAATGCTGGCCGTGCGTATGACCGCCTCTACTTTGGATTTTTCAGGTTGCCCCCGATCAAAAATAATCGTCCCGTCAAAATCAGTGAATTTACCGTAGGAATGGGAGAACCCCAGATGACTGACAGAGAAAATAATCTGTGTATGCGGTTTCTCGAGCGTATATGTTTCAATCTCAGCATAAGCGCGCGGCGATATCGCCATCAGAGCAATGAATAAAAAAGCAATCAGACGCATGAGTTTCTCCCGGTTATGAATAAAGATGAATAAGGCACCAGCCTAGAGCGGTGTCTAAAAAATGCAATAGAAGATAAGGATAGAGGATGAGAATTATCAGAATTATGTCTGGGCGTATAACCACACGCCAGCCCACGCCCCCAAACCCGCCAGAACCCAGACCATCAGCCCATATGTCCAGCGCAGGGATTTATTCTGTATTAATTCCGTACGGCTTCGGCCTCGCAGAATCTGGCCGATGACAAACACACCTGCCGCAAAACCACCTAAAAAACCGACAATGCCAAAAACATATACCATGACATTATGTTACGCGTTTCCGATATGCACCAAAAGTATTTTTGTATCGCCATAGATTTTTTCCTGAATAATCGTCAAGGGTGTTTCTATTTTTTCATAGGCAGATACTTCAATTACACATACCGTTTGAGTGTTGACCCACCCCCCTGTATTAAGCGCAAATAGAGCCTTATCGACGAGACCTTTTTGATACGGTGGATCCAAAAAAACGAGGGTAAAAGGTTTTTCCGGGTTAGAGTTTTGATCGACACGGGGTATATTGATAAGGCGTGTTGTGGCCTGTTCCCTGACGTTCAGTGCGTTAATATTTTCTGTGCAGAGCGCGAGTGATGACGGGTTTTTATCCCAGAAATGGCACTGTGCCGCCCCTTGGGAGAGTGCCTCAAGCCCCAGTGCCCCCGTCCCACAAAAGGCATCCAGCACATAGGCATCGTCAATCGCCTGCCGAGACCGAAGCATGTTAAATACAGCCAGACGCACCTTGTCTGATGTTGGACGAATGGAATCATCCTTGGGTGTTTTCAGCAAACGGCTTCGATATACTCCGCCCACGATACGCATATCATGCGTCCTGTGTCTGTTTTTTAAAAAAACCCGCGATCTGTTCTTGCATGATTTTGGGCTTGATCTCGACCGCTGCCCCTACCGGCAGGTCATTGAGCAAAAAAGGACCATACGACAAGCGTATCAAACGATTAACGGTTAAACCTAATTTTTCCATGACGTTGCGGACTTCCCGGTTTTTACCTTCCTTGAGCGACATCGTCACCCACACATTCGCACCTTGCTGTTTTTCAAACGTGGCATCAATGGGACCATAGTTTATTCCCTCATGGGTCACGCCTTTTTTTAATCGATCGAGTTTTTCTTGTGTGACATGACCGTGGGCTCTGACACGATAACGGCGCGTCCATCCTGTGGCGGGTAATTCCAGATATCGCGCCAACTCGCCATCATTGGTAAGCAATAAAAGCCCTTCAGTATTAATATCAAGGCGTCCAACCGTTACAACGCGCGGCAAGCCTTGAGGCATTTTATCAAAGATGGTCTCCCGCCCGCGTTCATCCCGGTTGGTGGTGACCAACCCAGCAGGCTTATGATACATAAAAAGCCGGGTTGGTTCTTTATGGGGCAGTTTGCGGCCATCCACCACGACCTCGTCTTGTACCGTAATCACACAGGCCGGCGTAGCCAAGACCCGGCCATTGACGCTCACACGGCCGTCGGCAATCCATTTTTCGGCATCCCGGCGGGAGCATATACCCGCCCGGGCCATTACTTTGGCAATTCGCTCACCTTTGGGACTATCATTCATAACCGGATTTTAAACATGAATAGGCCGGCACGGATAGAATTATTCGTGCATCGATCCTGAGTTCATGGTTAAAAATGACCTATGGATGATACGCAGTTCATGACAGCGGCCTTAGACGAAGCCCAGCGGGCGGAAGCACGCGGGGAAGTGCCGATTGGTGCCGTACTGGTTAACCCGGTAACAGGGGAGATCGTGGCACGGGACGGGAACCGTACGATTGAATATTCAGATCCCACCGCCCATGCGGAAATCAACGTCATCCGCGCGGCCTGCCGCCAAACAGGAGCTCAGAGAATCCCGGGCTATGACCTCTATGTCACGCTGGAACCTTGCACGATGTGCGCGGCGGCACTATCTTTCGCCCGTATTCAGCGGCTCATCATCGGTGCCCTTGACCCCAAAGGCGGCGGCGTTATGCATGGGGCTCGGTTTTTTGATCAACCCACCTGTCATCATAGGCCTGAAATCCTTCATGGAATTCTGCAGGAGCCCTGCGGCCAAATATTAAAGGATTTTTTCAAACACAAACGATAGCGCGCCGAACGTTAAGCGCCTCTGGCCGGACGACTTGTTGATCCAAGGCTTCGCGGAAAGAACGGGGATGATCCCACGGCATGACCTGACCCGGGGTATCAATTAAAAATCGCATCACTGGATAATCCCGGTGTACGGATTGATAAGACAAAACGGCCTTGGCAAAAACCATCACCGGCGCCGACTGACTGCGTCCACAACGTTCGACCATGGCTTTGACCTCTTTAAATGTTTCTGTATTTCGAAACGAGAGTACATGGCGAAAATTGATTTTTTTACCCTCGGCATCCACGGCGTGGTAACTCGAAACACCTGAGATTTCATTCTGTGCAAAATTTTCATACCGATAGCGCGGAAGCGCATTTGGGGTAATGATGGCGGCCTTATGAAAGGACTGGCCGCAAGCGGGCACGGCGTTTGCCTTTTGTTCAAACAGGCGACGTAGGGATACCTGTTGAGAACCGGTCTTAAAGAACTGACGATCTGGTAAAGCGGGGTCAAACATGACCGCATACATAATTTTGCCGAGACGCGAAACAGAATCAATGCCTTGAACCCCGAGTGTCGATAGTCCTGCCATATTGAATGAAAAAATATGGGTGTGGTCTTCGCCTCTCTGGGCTTCGTATCTTCTAGCCAGAATATCAATATCCCGAAATCGGACAGGATGCTGACAGCGATGGGTTGAAGTTAATTTTGCGTATAGATCGAATTTAGGAGGAGTATGCCGTGTCTTGTCCCGCACTTCGGTAATACGCACCACCCGGTTATAATGCCCGTCTTCCAAACAATGTGGACAATAGAAATGATATCGTTCCGGTGAATGAGTTTCAGGCGTCGCGGCCTCTGCGGTAATAGATCTTCCCATCTGACCTGTGTGGGTATCCAGCATAATCGCCGTCGTTAAAAAACGGTTATTCAGCGTCATCGGATGATACCTTCAGGTGGTTTGAGTGAATATCCGGAAAACATCATCCGACCTTGAAAAACCAATTCAAAAACATCAGCATAAGCACCGGGGTGCAATGTAAGATTGGTGACGGGATATATTTTTTGTCCCTGCGCCTTGAAGTTTTGAAAATACCGTCCAGTTCCATTGGCACAGATGGGAATAATTGTTTTTATACCTGTCTTACCTGTCGCAAGACAGGGTTTAAAATATATATCTGCGGCGGCAAACACATCTTGAAGATCATAACGCTCTGGCCTATCCGGAAGAGAGGTGATCAAAAATAAAGGAATAGTTGTCCGAAGTTGCCACCCTTGGGTTAACTTGACCCCGCATTCACAGATTTTTTGTACAAGAGACGTGCATCTTTCCGGTTGAGAGAGATCATAGACAACATCACCCCATAAAACGGGTTCATGCCTTCCGAAGCGTATAGATTGATTTAAATCATGATTTTTTTGTATTTCAAAAATGAGAGGCCAAAGGTCAAAATCCCGGCCATTGGCAGATCGTCTAATCTGTAAGTGCGGCATATGTCCCGGCGATGGTGCCACAGGGAACGATCGATCAGTCTTGGCGGTCAACATAAGCGACATCAAGCGACTCTCCGAATATAGCCTGATGTAACATACTTTAAATATTATGTCTAAATTTTTTTATAGGGCACGCCAGCCAATATCCCGGCGACAAAAACCTTCCGGCCAATCAATCAAGTCAACGGCCTCGTAGGCTCGTCTCTGTGCCTCGGCAACATTTTCTCCCATGGCCACCACATTCAGAACGCGTCCGCCCGTGGCGATCACCTCTCCCGACATAGCCCGCGCCGTTCCGGCGTGAAAGACTTTGACTTTTTCCTGACGATCAGCCTGATCAATCTCCCGGATCACAGTATTTTTAAGATAGGTACCCGGATACCCCTTGGCACACATCACCACGCACAAAGATACATAAGACGACCATGTCACTTTATCCTGAAATTGTTTTAACATGCCCGTCGCACACGCATATAACAAATCCAGCAAATCTGTGCCCAGCCGAACCATGAGTGCCTGCGTTTCAGGGTCACCAAAACGAGCATTATATTCGATCAGATAGGGTTCTCCCGCCACCACCATCACGCCGGCATATAACACGCCTGTATAGGGCATGCCTTCGGCTTTCATGCCGTCAATGGTTGGGACAATCAACCTGTCCATAATTTTCTGCTGAAGGGCGGTGGTCATCAAATGCGCCGGGGAATAAGCCCCCATCCCGCCCGTATTCAAACCCGTATCGCCTTCGCCCACCCGTTTATGATCTTGGGCGGATGTCAACGGCAAGACGGTCTCACCATCCGACAATGCAAAAAAACTTAACTCTTCGCCTTGTAAAAATTCTTCAATCACCACACTGGCACCGGCCGCGCCAAATGCATTGCCGGATAACATATCCTGTACGGTCGAGATCGCTTCGGCATGCGTTGAGGCAATCACAACGCCCTTACCCGCCGCCAGACCGTCGGCCTTGACAACAATGGGCAGTGTCATGGCACCAATATATTTTTCAGCGTCATGCGGATCTGTAAAACGCGCATAAGACGCTGTCGGCATCCTGTATTTCTGGCATAAATCTTTGGTAAATCCCTTGGAACCCTCAAGTTGAGCCGCTTTTTTATCTGGACCAAAGGTAGGAATTCCCAAGGCACGCATCTCATCGACGATGCCCGTTACCAAGGGGCCTTCTGGCCCCACCACCACAAAATCAATCTCGTAATCTTTAACAAAACGAATAAGACCGGCTGTATCTTCGGCCTTGATATGAATGTTCTCCGCCACGTCTTCGGTTCCGGCATTTCCGGGCGCTACATACAGCGCGGTACATTTTTTGGACATCGCCAGACGCCACGCCAGCGCATGTTCCCGCCCCCCGGATCCAATCAAAAGAACTTTCATAGTATTTAAGTCTCTACCCTCAATCTTCCATCATGACAAGAGAGGCATTACCCCCGGCCGCGGTTGTATTGATCGTCACCACTTTTTCGGTCGCAAACCGCGCCAGATAGTGCGGCCCGCCCGCTTTGGGACCCGTTCCGGAAAGACCCTGCCCGCCAAATGGTTGAACGCCGACGACCGCCCCAATCATTGAGCGGTTCACATAGACATTTCCACACGTCACACGCCCAGCCACATAACGCGCGAAACGGTCAATCCGGCTATGAATGCCCAGCGTCAAGCCATATCCTGTTTGATTAATATGGGTGATCACTTCGTCGATATCGTGCGATTTAAACCGTACAATATGAAGGATGGGGCCGAACACTTCGCCGTCAAGATATTGAATACCCGGTATGTCATAGGCCAGCGGCGGAAAGAAGGTTCCACGTTGTTTCAAGTCATCGGCCAGCGGCGTTTCTGCAACAAACTTACCAAACCCCTCCAGCCGGGCGCGGTGGCGCACCAACGCGGCTAGCGCGGCTTCGTCAATGACAGGACCGATATCAGAGGCGTAGTCCTGAGGGTCTCCGACCCGAATTTCGGCCATTGCCCCTCTTAACATCTCGATAATTTTGGGGGCAACATCTTCTTGAACATACATGACCCGGCATGCCGAGCATCTTTGTCCGGCGGAGCCAAAAGCACTCAAGATCACATCATCCACCACTTGTTCTGGCAAAGCAGACGAATCCACGATCATGGCATTCAGCCCACCTGTTTCAGCAATTAACGGCGCAATCGCCCCGTCTTTCGCCGCCAGCGAACGGTTAATGGATCGCGCCGCCTCAGTTGATCCTGTAAAGACCACGCCGGCAACATCTGGATGTGCCACTAAACCTGCGCCGATCCGTCCATCTCCCGGTAGATAAATCAACGCCGAAGGCGGCACACCTGATTCATACATTAATTTCACGGCTTCATACGCAATCAAGGATGTTTGTTCTGCAGGTTTGGCTATCACGGCATTGCCAGCCATCAACGCCGCGGTAATCTGCCCCATAAAAATCGCCAGCGGAAAATTCCAGGGGCTAATCGCGACCCATATGCCGCGCGGATCAAGGCGCATCACATTGCTTTCGCCGGTGGGTCCTCTGAACATCTGACCTGTTTCATCAAAAACCCCGCGCCCTTGCGCGGCATAGTAACGACAGAAATCAATTGATTCGCGAATTTCAGAGAGGGCATCCGGCAAGGTTTTCCCCCCCTCTAGCGTGCACATCGCCATGAAGTGAGGGATTTTTTCTTCAAGCTTGACGGCGACCTTAAGCAAAATATCTGCCCGGCGCGCCGCCGAATAGGATGACCATTCCTGATATCCTTTCCCGGCGATGTGAAAGGCCTGATTGATCTGCTGTTCATCAGTAAAAATCACTGACCCGATCTGACGGGCGGTATGTGCCGGGTTAAAAACAGGAAGCGCACCTTTGACAGCAGATTTTTTTCCGCCGATCACCGGATAAGCCTGCCACCCCTGCCCTGGCACCGCACGTTCCATGTCCTGAAATAATCGGTGCCGCGTTGGATCATCATTTAAATCAAGGCCAGGGGCATTCAAACGGCCTTCACCATAAATGGCTGGTGGTTTTGAAAGATGCGGATGAACGTGGGACGCCTGTTGGCGCGCAATGGCGATAGGATCAGCCCCCAGAATATCTGCCGGGATATCGGTGTCGTATATTTTATTGACAAAAGACGAATTTGCCCCATTTTCAAGCAAACGGCGCACCAGATACGGCAATAAAGCCTGATGTATGCCGACGGGCGCATAAATACTGACGCGTGCTTTTTCCGTTTCAATCACATGATCATACAGCGCGTCACCCATGCCAAATAATTTTTGAAATTCAAAATCTGAACGTTCAGCACCGGCCATATCTAAAATTGCCGCCACACTATGGGCGTTATGTGTGCCAAACATCGGATAAATAAGGGACCGATTGGCCATCATCTTTTGTGCACAGGCCAGATAGGATATATCTGCGTTCACTTTTCGGGTGAAGACCGGATAATCAACCAAGCCTTTGACTTGTGCTTTTTTAATTTCTGAATCCCAGTAAGCACCCTTGACCAGACGCACCTGAATTTTACGGCCATGGCGACGAGACATATCAAGTATACGGTCGATCAGTGGTAAGGCGCGTTTCTGATACGCCTGAACCGCCAGCCCCAGACCTTCCCAGCCTTGTATATCCCGGGACGACAACACCTGATCAAATATTTTTAACGATATCTCCAGCCGTTCGGTTTCTTCGGCATCTACCGTCAGCGCAATATTCTTCCGGGCGGCCTTCACACATAATTGGCGGAGTTTATCCACGAGATCCGGCACACATCTGGCTTCTTGCGAGACTTCATACCGGGGATGCAGGGCGGATAACTTCACCGATATGCCGGGCACAGACCCGGCGCGATCTGTTTCCAACGCCTCAATTGCTGATACATACCCGGCAAAATAAATTTCGGCGTCATGCGCCGTGCGTGCCCCTTCGCCGAGCATATCATAGGATAATCGATATCCTTGAGACTCCCACGCGCGCGCAGATCTTTGAGCATCTTTTAAATTTTGTCCGACCACAAACTGACCGCCCAGCATTTTCATCGCCTGCGCCAGTGCCTGACGCAAAACAGGCTCACCCAGTTTGGCAAAAAGACTATTCAGCGTGCCGGCGGTGATCGCCAGCCCCAACCCGGCGGCGCGGGTCATCCAGTCAGCGTTATTTTGATTTTTCAGCCAATTGGTATCCACAATCTTGTCGCGTATCAACTGGCCCGCGGTGGCACCATCTGGCACGCGCAACAAGGCTTCGGCCAAACACATCAAAGCCATGCCTTCCGTGGTACTTAAGGCATATTGCTGAAAAAAACTCTCAATGGAACCTGCTTTGCGGCCTTTGGCACGAATGGCGGTAATGATATCCTGCGCCTTGGCCGAAACGGCGTCTGCCCGGTGCTCCGGCCAATCGAGCGCACGCAGAATGTCTTCCATGCACAGTGTTTCATCGCGGTATAAGTAAGATGACAGCATGAAAAAGATTCTATACGATTTCCAGCCATGACAACAGATGACCTGTTTGCCCGTTCACACAAATCCAACATACCGGAATTATCCGTAAGTGATCTGGCGCGAGGGATACAATCCACGCTGGAACAGACCTTTGGCCGTGTGAGGGTCAGAGGGGAACTAACCGGATTGAAACTGGCATCATCCGGGCATCTTTATGGGGATATCAAAGACGAAGACGCCGTCATCAACCTGATTTGCTGGCGGTCATCCGTGCCCAAACTCTCGGTTAAGCCCGAAGATGGTATGGATGTGATTGTCACAGGCCGTATATCGTCCTATCCCAAATCATCGCGGTATCAGATTATTATTGACCATCTGGAACTGGCCGGACAGGGCGCCCTTCTCAAGCTTCTCGATGACCGCCGCAAAAAACTGGCCGCTGAAGGCGTGTTCGACCCAGAAAGAAAAAAGCCCCTGCCCTACCTGCCGGATGTGATTGGGGTTGTGACCTCGCCGACGGGGGCGGTTCTGCGGGATATCATGCACCGTCTGGATGAACGCTTCCCGCGTACAGTCTGGCTTTGGCCGGTGGCGGTTCAAGGGGCGGGATCTGCTGAACAGATTGCCACTGCTATCCGCGGGTTTAATCAATTACAAAAAAAACCGGATGTCATCATCGTGGCACGAGGCGGCGGATCATTGGAAGACCTCATGGCGTTTAACGAGGAAATCGTCGTCAGAGCTGTGTTTGACAGCGACATCCCGGTGATATCAGCCGTCGGGCATGAAACAGATACCACCCTGATTGATTATGCCGCTGACCAGCGCGCCCCCACCCCCACCGCGGCGGCCGAAATGGCCGTACCGCGCCGGGATGACATATGGGCGTTTGTTCAGGATATCTCGCATCGTTACAGTCAGGCTCTGCACCGTCAATACCGGGAATCGCGGCAAGCCGTATCATCTTTATCGGCACGGATGGGAGACCCTTCACGGTTACTTGAGATTAAAACACAACGTCTGGACATCGCCCTGGGCAGCTTACGGCATCCCCGCGAAAAATTGGCACAGATGCAGGAACGTCTTACCTACCGGGGGGAAAAACTGGTTCAACTTCGCACGCATTTATTTGACCGATGGCAATCCGCTTTGGCGGGACAAGGAGCTCTGCTGGAAAGCTATTCCTTTCACCGCATTCTTGACCGGGGATTTGCCGTGGTGCGGGATGCCCAAGGCCGCCCGGTAACCCGCGCTGAGCAGGCTTTACCCGGCATGGCGATCAATATTGAGTTTGCCGGCACAAAAAAGATTGGCGCAATGGTCCAAAACCCGATAAAAAGTGCCTCATAACCCCCTGTGCTTGGCTCTTTTTATGGTATAATTGAATTATCATGCGTGTGTCTTTACCCGAACTCATGGATAAACTGGCGGTAGGCTATGTCCTGTCCGCCTACGAGACGTGCCCGTGGTCTGTGTATGATGCGGAAAAAGGGATCACCTGTTCAGCCGAAGTCCGCATGGACGGCGATGGCCAAGAAATCGAAGCCGAACTTCAAATGATGTATGACGTCCCGCCGGAAGGAAAACCCCCGGTGGAGCAGATTTTCTGGATGGTCTGCAAGCCCGTCAGCCCGGATTTGTGGGAAACCAAGGACATCAAAATTCGAGGCTCAGACGAAAAAGCCATATTCGACTGGGGTACAAAAGGCGCGTCATTTTTTGTCGCCTGCGTCACCGAACTGAAAATGGAAAAAATTCCAGATATTGAGGCCTTGATCGAAGAAGAAATCCGTAATAAAGAGCGTTATGCAGGCGGACGCGGCGGCACCAGCAAGGCTCCAAAAATCAAACCACAAGCTTTATTGAACATGAAGCAAGGCCGCGGTTTCTAGAACATTATTCCTGAATCATCTGGGACACCATGATCCCATAATTGGTGGCCATGCGCCCCAAGCCGCCTTTAATGGTATTACCGACGGCATGGAACACCCACGACGCCCCGATACGTTCAAGCTCCCCAATCAATAAACCTGTTCCGCCGGATTCAAGTTCGGTCGTTAAATCATACCGCATCATTTCTTGCCCGGTTTCTTTATTCACCAGACGGAAATAAACATTTTTAACATGCGTAAAGTTATTCTCGTTCATATCTAAATCATAAATAGATAGCGTAAAGGCAATCTTGACGATATCAAACGGCAGAGCCTGAAGATCCATGACCATGGATTCATCATCCCCTTCGCCGGCACCGGTGCGTGAATCGCCCATATGCTTGACGGCGCCTTCGCATCCGGATTGATTATTATAAAAGATAAAATCTGAATCCTCGCGTGTGCGTTCCGTACGGTCGAGGAGAAAAAGACTGGCATCCAGATCCGGCGGATCCCGGTCAAACGACTTAAGATCCCAACCCACTCCCGCCATCAAATGCTTTAGCGATGGGTCTTTACGCATCAAATCAATCTGATCCCCGCGCTTGGCCTGATTTATTTCTTTGGTTTCAAATAAGCCAGAGGCTTTTTTGCGCGCGGCCTGTGGATCGTATAATTCATCATTCGGGTCATCAGACATGTGTTAATTCTATCCTCGTTTATGGCCATCCGTCCAGCCCAGTCCGAAACCAAATGCCCGGTCCATTTCCGCATGGCCGGGATAATATTCAAGACAACTGGTCATGCGTATTCCGCCGCGTATATTTTCCAGCAACGCCACGGCACATAAATCCATTTCGCTTTCCCGGGCACGTAAAGACACAATCATCGGTTTTTGGCCGGGAACATAGACCTGAAGTTGAGGCCGTACCTCATTCCAATTATCAATCCCATGATAAATATACACATAGAGCACAAGTTTTTTAATGTTCGGCCAGTATGCACCATTAATACGGATAACCTCATCTTCGCCTTCGGATAGGCCGGTGCGCTCATCCCCCGAGAGATGAATATAAGGAGCGGTCTCATAGGCACCAAAACGTTCGCCAAAGGCTTGTATTCCGCCTTTCTCTCCCCCTTCAAGTTCATATAACGCACCGATATCCAAATCGACCTGATGCAGGGTATCCACGGTTTGAGGTTTTTTGTGGAATAATTTTTGAAAAAATCCAGGACGTTTCGGGGCTGTCATTTTCACCACATCCCATGCCACCCCAATTTTGATATCCGGCAAGCCGCCTTCGGGTGGATTAACAATGGCAACCTCCCCGGGCTGGGTGAGAAAATCGGCTTTTTGATCCTGATCCAGCGGGCTAATAAAACCGGCGGCACCAAAACCCCCGTGACGGGAACGCTGAACGCGGTACCGATTGGCTTCTAACAGGGAATCAACGGATGTTTTTTCTTCCATGGCATTCAAGACCTTTTATTTACCCCTGAGTATATGCTAAACAAAAAGCCCAAAAAACATTTGATTAAAGAGCAAGTGTGTTTGATTTAAAGCGCATTGCTGCTTCTGCAAAAAAGCCAGCACCTATTGCTAACAGCGTAGGATCCGCTATGACAGCCCCCGCCCCAGCAATTGAGATACCTGCAAACATCGATTGTTTTGCATGAACGATAGGCTTAATATTGTTTTTTAGTCCACGTACATTCGATATGCCATAGAAGACACTGTTGGCAAGCGCTAACAATCCACCCGCCAAAACCATGTTGTAGTTGCCGACTTCAACACCTTGTACGCCTAGAATAATACCATTGATGGTAAGAGGTATGTTGGCAGCTAGCGCGAAGGCTGGAATAAGCTTACTAACTTTATCGGTAGTTGATTTAACAGCTGTAGCCATAAAAGCGGTGGCGGCTGAGGCGGCGAGACCTATACCACCCGCGATGACCATATTATTTGGTGCCGTGTACACCGTCGCAGCTGAGGTCATAAAAAACATAATTGGAGCTACATAAGATAGTAGTTTTTGAGTTTTTATGGGCATTTAATATGGCTCTTTTTGTTTATTATGACTATTTTTAAGTCTTTTTCGCATAAACTTTTAATTTTTTCCGTCTAGCAACTCAAAATTATAAACTCATGCAAGATAATGCGCCAATAAATCATAGAATACTAGTTTATCATCATGGAATAATTAGGATTATTTATAAATCGAATAGTGTGATCTATCGAAAAGTAACCGTGAAATATTCCGAGGTCACGTGAACAGATTAAAAAGTTATTGGGAATTTCTTGTGCGGCATTCAAGACCTTTTATTTACCCCTGACTATATGCTAAACGAAAGCATATTCAAAGAAACAGAAAAGGAAAGACCCCATGGCTTCGTACCAATATGTCTATGTGATGAAAGACCTGATCAAGACATATCCCGGCGGGAAAACCGTTTTGAATGGTATTACCTTAAGCTTTTTACCCGGGGTTAAGATCGGTGTTCTGGGGCCAAACGGGGCGGGGAAATCCACGCTGTTAAAGATTATGGCCGACGTGGATAAGGAATATACGGGCGAAGCCTGGGCGGCGCAGGGCGCACGGGTTGGATATCTGGAACAGGAACCACAATTGGACCCGTCAAAAAATGTCGCTGAAAATGTTATGGTCGCATTGGCACCCATTAAGGCCAAAATTGACCGATATAATGCCGTGGCGGCGGCAATGGCAGAGCCGGATGCCGATTTTGACGCCCTGACCGAGGAAATGGGCACGCTTCAGGAAGAGATTGATGCCGTGGATGGCTGGTCGATTGATCAGACCGTTGATATGGCGATGGAAGCCCTGCGTTGCCCGCCGGGGGATGCCAATGTCACCCATTTATCCGGGGGTGAAAAAAGACGTGTGGCTCTGGCGCGGTTGTTGTTAGAAAAGCCGGATCTTCTTCTATTGGACGAACCCACAAACCATTTGGATGCAGAAAGTGTGGCCTGGCTTCAGCGGCACCTCAAGGAATATACGGGTACTGTCATCATGGTAACCCATGATCGCTATTTTCTGGATAATGTGACTGGCTGGATTCTTGAGGTAGATCGCGGCCGGGGTATTCCGTACGAGGGAAATTATTCCGCGTATCTGGATGCCAAACGCAAACGCCTTGAGCAAGAAGCCAAAGAGGATGCCTCTCGTGCCAAAACGGTGGAACGGGAACTGGAATGGATTAGACAGACCCCCGAAGGACGCCGTAAGAAATCCAAGGCACGTGTGGCGGCTTATGATGATTTATTGGCCGAAGCCGAGCGTGAAAGTGTTCGTACGGCGCAAATTGTGATCCCGGCGCCGCCGCGTCTAGCCAATCAAGTAGTCGAAGCCAAAAACATCCGCAAAGGATATGACGATCGCCTATTGATTGATGGCCTCACATTCAAATTACCGCCAGGGGGCATTGTCGGCGTCATCGGCCCCAACGGTGCCGGAAAAACAACCTTGTTTCGGATGATTACGGGCGTCGAAAAACCTGAGGGCGGTGAGTTTATTGTCGGTGAAAGCGTCAAGTTAGGCTATGTCGATCAAAGTCGTGACTCTCTGGATCCCAATAAAAATGTCTGGGAAGAAATTTCGGATGGACTGGATATTCTCAAACTCGGCAAGATTGAGATGCAATCCCGCGCCTATGTATCGGCCTTTAACTTTCGGGGACCAGATCAACAGAAAAAAGTAGGCACATTATCTGGTGGGGAAAGAAACCGCGTTCATCTCGCCAAAATGTTAAAATCTGGGGCAAATGTGCTATTGCTCGATGAACCCACCAACGATTTAGATACCGAAACGCTCTCGGCACTCGAAGAAGCCCTCGAAAAATTCCCCGGTTGTGCCGTGATTATCTCCCACGACCGGGCATTTTTGGACAGGCTAGCGACCCATATTCTGGCCTTTGAAGGGGATTCGCATGTCGAATGGTTTGAGGGTAATTATGAAGATTATGAAAAAGATTATAAGCGGCGATATGGGGACAACGCCTCTCCGCACCGTATTAAATACAAACCCTTGCGCAAGGCCGGTTAATTCTGGGGGGCTAATCCGCTTTAAAAAAATATAACATATTGATATTGTTATATATATTTTTAGACGTACCCCTGATATAAAACGAGAAGCTCGGATATCTGGTTGCCAAACCCGCCTTTGGGGGAACGGGTGCTATCGCTTGGCTTTAAAATCATTTATGATCAAACAGTTACGTCTATCAGGGCTTTTCGCCCCATTTTTGCCTAAATTGGAAAAGCCTCTCCCCCCTATGATACACTTAAGTGGAATAGACATGAAAAATGACTGTCTCGTGCCGGGGGCTCAGATCTGTTGTGACCAATATCATGTCATCTAAGGGGCGATAGACACAGGGTATGACAACACAAGCAAAACTTCTCACCGGACGAAATGTGGCGCGATATATCCTCCTGCCCGGTATTTTGCCGCGCTTGAAAGAATTTGCCGGATCGGGATTTGGGTATTTTGCGTTTCTGATTGCCAGTGTTTATGCCAGCGTGCGTATTCTTCCGCCTCAGCATCCTTACGCCAACCCGGCTAATATCGGCAAATTCACGTTGCGCCAAGTTGTCGCGGCGGCCGCCAATAACATCACCGTCAGTAAAAAGAATATCGATCAGATTGTGATCTTTGTGGCCATCTTGGCGGCCATCATTTTGTTATGTTTTCAATTTATCACGTTGATCTTCGTGATTTTTGGCGGCAGTGCCTTTGCGCAAGAAGCCGAAGCGGCCAAAGGTACCTTAAGTGAGATTTTTGTCACCACCAAACCCGAAAAAGACATTGCCTTTATGCTGATGGATCATGTCTTCGGGATCAAAGATTTCTTTAAATCTTCTGTGGCGACCGGCACGCCATTCCATGTCGCCCTTCAATCCCTGTTCGAATTTTATAACTATGCCATTCTGGTGGTCGCTGTTTTGGTATTTTTATATTATGTGGTGGTCGTCGTCGCCGAAACCGCACAAACGGGCGTTCCGTTCGGCAAAAGATTTTCGCATATTTATGCGCCTTTACGACTCGTCTTCGCCATCGGCCTTCTAGTGCCCATCAATTACGGCTTTAATACGGCTCAATACATTGTTCTTTATGCCGCCAAACTGGGCTCCAGCATGGCCACCAACGGCTGGATCGTGTTTAACAAAGCGCTCAATAACCAAAATCCTTTAGGCGCAGAACCTAAAACCCTCATCGCGGATGCCAAGGCACCAGATATCACCAGTCTGATTTCCTTCATGACTGTGGCTCATGCTTGCCGCGAAGCACATATGATCGAAGAAGGGATCAAAATTGAACCCTATATATCAACCCGAGATTTAGTATGGGCCATTACAGACACAAGCAACAGCGTAGGTTACGATACCGCCCTCACTCTCACCGAGGGAGGCAATATCACCATCGTCTTTGGGAAGTTCACGGCTGGCGATGCAATGGACAAGGATTCAAAATCCAAGGGTGTTGAATTCTGCGGCTCCCTCAGGCTCCCGGTCAATTCCGGGGTTTTTAAAACAAGAGAAGAGAAGGACTCCAAAAAATCAGCCGGCGAACGTGCTGTCGGCAAAGCTTACTACGACCTCATTAATCGCATATGGGCAGATGAAAAGGTGAAAGCCCTGGGCGAACGCTTTGCCCATGCGCTTTACTATCTAAATGCCAACGACGGGGGTGCAACAATCATGGGAGACCCCTGTCACGGGTCAGATCAGTTGGGCGATTCTGAAACGTGTAAATCTCGCTATAAGCCGCCAGCAATTACAGGTTCAATAAAAGAAATCTTTCAACCTGAATTTGATCGACAAATAAAAGAAGCTATCAAAACAGCGCGCGATAACGCCGATTTTGCCTTTGAGGAAAACATCGCGGAACGGGGATGGGGCGGTGCGGGTATCTGGTACAACAAAATCGCTGAAGCCAACGGATCATTTTTAGGGACAATATTTGACGTTCCGGCCGCCAGCAAATTCCCACAAATCATGGAAGATGTTCGTGAAGAAAAGAAAAAACATGATAAGGGGGCATCGAATATGTGCAAGCTTTTCGAACCAACCTTTTCAAATAACAAACCTGTCTTTGATTCGATGGCCGATAATCGGCGTTCCTACTACGCACGGGTTACCAGCGAAGCTTTCGGATATTGGAACTGCGAAGCCCCCACCGAAGATAAAAAAGGTCTGACGGGTAACATCGTCTGGGATACCATGAACATGATCTTTGGCACTAAAGGTCTTTTTGACATGGTGAATAATAAACCAGACGCCAAGGGAAATCTGCCCGTACATCCATTGGCACAAATGGTCGCGATCGGTAAAGGCATGTTAGACAGTTCCGTGCGCAATCTCGGGTATTCGATGGGGTTCGCTGTCGGCGGCGGTATTTTGGGTGCGCTGAATAAACATCTGGGTGAATCGCTTCAGGCCGTCAGTGGATTCTTTTTGGGTATTGCCACAGTCGGGTTATCTGTGGGCTTTGTTCTATTTTATATTTTACCATTCCTGCCGTTTATTTATTTCTTCTTTGCGGTCGGAAGCTGGGTCAAAACCATTTTCGAAGCTATGGTCGGTGCACCTTTATGGGCACTCGCGCATTTGCGCATTGATGGCGACGGGTTTTCAGGTAAATCAGCCAATGGCGGATATTTCCTGATTCTTGAAATTTTAATCCGGCCTATTTTGACTGTCTTTGGGCTCATCGGCGGGATGGCGATTTTCACGGCCATGGTCTCGGTTTTGAATGAACTGTTTAAACTGGTGGTCTTAAACACAACCGGCACAGAACTGACCGTGATGGGAACGCCGGCTGGCGGCACGCCTTCGCCGGCAGGGGATTCGGGTATTGATGTTTTGCGCCGTTCTATCGTGGATCAATTTTTCTTTACCATTGTCTATACGGTTATTTCTTACATGCTGGCGACGACATCCTTCAAGATGATTGATCTTGTCCCCAAGGCCATCATGCGTTGGATGGGCTCAGGCGTGTCTTCGTTCGGGGATAACATCCAAGATGCCACAGGTGAGCTCACGAAATATGCCACGATTGGTTCCACGATTTTAGGCGGCCAAGTCACCGGCGCCATGAACAAACTAGGTTCTGCGGCAGGTGCCACAGGCGGTGCCTTGATTAAAGCGGGCGCCGATAGTGGCGGCGCGGCGGCGGCACCTAAGGCTTGATAATGGGATATAAAAATGCGTTTTAATATAACACGGCAAGATTTTATTTCTTATACGCTCACGCCGCAAATCATGCCGCGGGCGTTCCGTCTGTTTAACGGAACGTTCTCTCATCTGGCGTTTTTCATGGCACTGGTGTATCGTGCAGTGAATATTCTTCCCCTCGGCCATCCTTTTACCTTAAGCCAGAATTTGGGTAAATTCGGCCTGCGTGACGTTATTTCCGTCGCGGCTGGGTATTTAAAATTCACACGAAACCATCTGGATCAAGTGATTATCTTCTTTGCGATTCTCTCCGCGATGATCATCTTGTTTTTACAATTTATATTACTCTTCATTTTTATGACCGTCGGGACAGCAATGGCGTCCCCGCCCTCGAGCTGGAATGATATTTTGAAATCACCTGATTTGGAAAAAGATCTGGCGATGCGTATTTTAAGCCATATTTTCGGGATCAAAGAACTTTTTGGAACAGAAAAAGGAAGTGCGGCTTTTCATACCGCCCTTCATGCCTTGTTTCAATTCTATAGTGTGGCCTTGCTGGTGATCGCCGCCTTGATATTGATCTATTTTGTGTTTGCCGTTTTGGCCGAAACAGCACAACATGGCACCCCTTTCGGAAAGAGATTTAACCACGTCTGGGCACCCATACGGCTTGTGGTAGGCATAGGCCTGTTGGTACCTGTGACTTATGGCCTAAATGGTGCCCAATGGATCACGCTCTATGCCGCTAAATTCGGCTCTAACTTTGCGACGAATGGCTGGGTTAAATTTAATAATACACTCGGTGAAAGTTGGAAGTCGACAAACGAAACCGACAAAACTAATCTTGTTGCCACGCCGAATACCCCGGATACCCAGCCGCTTGTTGCTTTTTTAACGATTGCCAAAACCTGTAAAGTAGTGACAGAAGCTCGATATCGAAGCGGTTCAAACCGGAGAGAGATAAGAGGGTACATCGTTCAAAATAATGCGGAAGGCAATGGCGCAGATTTTACAGGAAAATCGTGGGAACAGGCAGTAGATCTTGTTAAGGGAGGAGATATCAGAATCCGCTTTGGGGAACTCAGCCGAGAAAACTATACGGATCAAAGGGGCTTTGTTAAACCCTGGTGCGGGGAAATTGTTTTATTGGCAACCAATAAAAAAGACCCCGGTGCCAAGATTATGCAAGAAGCTTATTACAAACTGGTTCAGGATATCTGGAGCAGTAAGTATGATGATATTGCAAATGCATATTATGATAAATACGGGAGCCCTACACAGAATGCTAACGCAGGCCCCCTCGTTGATAAAGCCTTCAAAGCAAACGCTTTTGAAGAAGCACAAAAACCCATCACCGAAGCGATTAAAAAAGCTGTTGACGCACAAGTTAAATCTGAAATATGGACAGAAGAAGACAAAACGCTTCGTCAACATGGGTGGGCGGGTGCGGGGGTCTGGTATAACAAACTGGCACAAGTCAACGGGGTGATGGTTGCGGCGGTGGATGCACTTCCAGTGCCACGCAGTATGCCCCTTGTCATGGAAGATGTGCGTAATAAAAAGAAACAGCAAAACCAGGCTATTGACCCGGATACAATGTATGAACCAACGTTATCTGGCAACAATGATATGCGGCCAGATAATCTTGAAGACCCCGCTGTCGCCCGAACATTGAATGCAATTTATAAAGATTGGCGTAAGGATGGAGGGTTGCGAACCGATAAGCTAGCCTCACATACCTCGATGACCGGAAATGCCTTGATTGATTTTATCAATCTGATTTTCGGGACAACGGGTTTGTTTGATATGTGCAAAAATGCCAATATTCACCCCATCGCTCAGCTCTCCAATGTGGGCAAGGGACTGGTCGATCACTCCATCAAAATGTTTTCAGCCTCGATTGGTCTGGGAATGGGGGCGGCCTTGGTGCCGCATATCGGACCTGCGCTGGGGGCTATGTCGGGCTTCATGGTGACAATCGGAATGATTGGATTGGTCACAGGATTTATTCTGTTTTATATCGTGCCGTTTTTACCGTTTTTGTATTTCTTCCTGGCCGTCGGCGAATGGGTCAAAGGATTATTCGAAGCCATGGTGGGTGTACCCTTGTGGGCCTTGGCACATTTACGAATCGATGGCGAAGGCTTGCCGGGGGATGCCGCGATGGATGGATATTTCTTGATCTTAGAGGTGTTCCTCAGGCCGATTATGATTATCTTCGGACTTCTGGCTTCGCTGACTATTTTTGCGGCCTTGGTCAAAGTATTAAATGAGATTTTCTATCTAGCTGTCTCCAACTTATCCGGGTTTAACCCGGAACGCACAGGGGCTTGCGGTAAAGGGGCGGGCGGGACAGGCCCTCAAGTGGGTACCATGGATTGGTTCCGGGGGCCTATTGACGAGTTTTTCTTTACCATTTTGTACGCCATCATTGTGTATATGATGGGTATGTCCTGTTTTAAACTGATCGACTTGATCCCAGACAATATCCTTCGTTGGATGGGGACAAATGTGAATAGCTTCGGTAAACAGGCCGGTGAGCAGGCACAAGGTCTCGTTCAGTATCTGACAGCTGGCGGCGGGGCTATGGCATCAAACTTAAAAGGATCTGTTGAAGCCCTTGGCACCGCGGGGTCAAAGGCCGTTCAAGGAATTTCTGGGAAGTAACATATAAGCCAGAGGCATGATGGCACAGAACCACACATTTAAAAGGCAGGTTATTTCATATCTGATACTTCCTCAGATCCTGCCGCGCATTCATGATCTGGTCAGCTCTGGCTTTTCTAATCTGGCCGTTTTCATGGCATATGTATTTTTCATGGTGCGTATTCTGCCGAAAACACATGCCTATCTAAAAATAGAAAAAAAAGGGACGTTTGGTGTACGGCATGTCATTGCCGAAGCCGCCAATCATATTGTTGTTTCCCGTAAAAATATCGACCAGTTAATTGTTTTTACCTCTATTCTCTCAGCGCTGGTTATTTTATCGCTTCAGTTTCTTTTGTTAATTCTGGCTTTGTTATCAGGATCAGCCAATGCCAATACCGGCGATGCAAACTATAGTGAGTTTTTTAAATCCAATCCTGTGGTGATTGAAACGCCATCTGGCCCTCAAACTGGTGATCTGGCTTTTCGTATTTTAAATCTTGTGTTTGGATTTAAGGATATGTTCGGATCCGCACCCGTCACATCCACACCTTTTCATCTGGCACTTCAATCCTTACTGACATTCTATGGTTACGGGATTTTGGCTATCGGCCTATTGGTCATTCTTTATTATGTCGTGACCGTAGTCGCCGAGACGGCTGAATCGGGTGTCCCCTTCGGAAAAAGATTTAATCATGTCTGGGCACCGGTCAGGCTCGTGATTTTTCTGGGGTGTCTAATCCCGCTCAGTACAAATGGCATCAACATCGCTCAGTGGTTTGGGTTAAATGCGGCGAAACTCGGATCTAATCTGGCCACCAATGGCTGGATTAAATTTAATGAACGTATCTCAACAACATATTTGGGGGAACGCATTAAACTGATTGGCAAGCCCAGCACTCCGGAAACATCCTACTTGGTCGCCTATATGATGGTCGCCAAAACATGTGCGATCGCCCACAAACGCCAAACAGGAGAAGATGTTAAAATCTATACCGGATATGGTAGCAATAGCCGTATCGTGAGCGGATCAACAACCTATCAGAGTCTGGCAGGCACATCACAGGGTGGATCAGTCAACATGATCTTTGGCGTGATGCCCGAAGGAGATGGACCTGAGCAAAAAAGTCCAGATCCTGTCTGCGGTGAAATTGCGTTTCCGACAACGGATGCCTCAGAACCCGGTTCCGCTAAAATGCAACAGAGTTATTTTAATCTGGTACGGGAATTATGGGATGGTAAATTCAAAATAGAGGAATATGCCCGAAATTATTCAGATAATTTCCAGCCCGATGCTGTTGAGGGCAACCCATCGACTTTAAAACCCTTGCCCAATGAAACGTACAAGGATGAAACCGCCAAGGAACTTGATAAACTTGTTTCTCAATATATCGATGAAGCCGTTAACGAACAAATTACCAATGGTAAATGGGCCGTAGATTTAGCGATTAGAGAATACGGATGGGGCGGTGCCGGTATCTGGTATAATAAAATCGCCCAGATGAATGGGGCTGTCATGGCGTCTGTCCGGAGCACACCACGCGTTCATTTAATGCCGGAAGTAATCGAGAAAATCAGAAAATACAAACTCTCTCAGGATACGAATTTGGTCGCTGAAGAAGTCTGTAACCCCATGCTGGCAGATGGGAATACAGTTCCTCTATTGAACAAGTCAGATTTATCTGTGGCGCGCGCCATCAAGCCTGTCTGTGCCTTCTGGACAAGAAATGGCTTTAGAGCGGATTCCCTCGCGAGCCAGGTTAAACTATCTGGAAATATCATCATCGATGCCATCAATATGTTGTTCGGGACACAAGGTGTTTTTAATTTGTGCAAGAATTCAGATATTCACCCCTTAGCACAATTATCGATGGCCGGGCGGGGCTTGATTGAAAGTTCAGTGGCGGCGTTCGGTGGCACCATCTTTTTTGGTGCCACCGGGACATTGGCACGCGCCATGGGACAACATTTCGGCGTGGCCTTGCAAGCCGTGTCAGGGTTTTTTACGACTATTGCTGGTATTGGTCTAACGGCGGGGTTTGTATTGTTTTATGTGGTACCGTTCATGCCGTTTATTTATTTCTTCTTTGCGTTGGCCGGGTGGATTAAATGCGTATTCGAAGCCATGATCGGCATACCGTTATGGGTTTTAGGACATCTTCACATCGATAGTGACGGGATGTTTGGAGACAAAGCCGAGGGCGGCTATTTCTTGATTTTTGAAATCTTTTTAAGACCCATCATGATTATATTCGGCCTTTTGGCCAGTATTACGATTTTTGCCGCCACCGTTCGCGTGCTCAATGAAATATTTTATCTGGTCATTGCCAATATGTCTGGTCATGATCCGGTTAATTCATCTACTTGCTTCAAGCCGCCGGAAACAGCCAAGCCCAGTGCACCTTCAGCCGAAGGATCCGCGTTTACGCGGGGTACGCTGGATGAGTTTTTCTACACCATCGTCTATGCCATCATTGTGTATATGGTGGGTATGTCCAGCTTTAAGATGATTGATATGATTCCTAATAATGTCATGCGCTGGCTCGGGGCTGGGGTCTCTGGATTTGGGAAACTACAATCAGATCCGACCCAAGACATGATGAAAGCCGTCACCGCCGGCGGAAGCGTCATTGGTGGGCAATTAAAAGAAGGTGCGGAGAAAATCGGGGGCGGAGTCCAAAGCCTGATGGGGCGCGCTGAATAAATCTTGATCTTTTCGGGTTTTAAAAACGCTTACTGACGCTTTTCACGCAAATGGCTGAGCAGAACCTGAATACTTCCGCCGCCACGTTGAATGACACTGGCAAAATCAGAACGCTGGGTAACGCTCATACTCACGCCCTCGATAATCACATCGACAATCTTATAGGTGCTATCTTTATAACGAACGCGCCAATCCACCTGAATTTTTTCACCCGCATCTGGCACAATATACGATGTTACCATCGTATCCTTATCCCCATCTCTGCGAAAACTTTGGACATCAAATTTCTGTCCTTTGTAATCATTGAACCGGTTGGAATAGACATCAACCACCATATCTTCAAATAGCATCTGATATTCACGTTGCTGATCGGGCGTGGCCACGTTCCAGTTGCGCCCCAACGCAAACCGGCCAATTGTTTTCATGTCAAAGCTGGATCTCAGCAGTTTTCGAAACTCGGATTGTTTTTGTGAGATCGACAGGGAACTATTGCCTAAAAACCCAATGGCGCGTTGCCCCATACCATCAATAAAATTTTGAGCACCCTTGCCGATCTGGTCATTGGCCTGAGCGGCACTGATATCCTGAACCATAACCGAAGCAGGTGTCGCTTCAAAAGACACGCGCGCCTGCACGTGCGGGGTGAAAGAAATGCACGCCACCGTCAACATCAGAACAGAAACAAAAGTTTTTTTCATGTCTTCATCCTTCATACTAGCGTCAGGTTTTATCAGTCCTGATCTTACGATTATACTCGCTCACAACCATGGCTTTTTTAGGCAGGATAAACCCTGCCCCGCCCTATTTAGGTCATTATTTTATTCGTATTCCGGTATAGCTGGCCCACTGGAGGTCGTGGGATCCAAGTCTTGAACCAAGGCCGCACGTCTCTGGATGTACGCACTCCGCAGGGCGGCGTAGTAATCAAACGAGTTGCGACGCAGATCGTCGATCACATCCAAAAGCTCTTCCCGTTGATCCACAGCGCTGGCGACCACGCGGCCATAATGCCATTCTTCGCGATCCGTATTGAACAGGTACATGCGGACAGGATCCGCATAAGAATCAACCATAGTCCCTATCGAATCACGTAAGCTGGACGGTCCCAGCAACGGCAGGACAAAGTAAGGGCCGTGACCCACACCCCAGACCGCCAGAGTCTGGCCGAAATCTTCAGGTTCATATGGGACGCCGCCATCCGACGCCAAATCCAGAATACCGCCAAAACCCGCCAGCGTATTCACGACCATGCGCAGGGTAGAATTGGCCGTACCTTCAAGATCACCTTGCAGGATTTGGTTACCAATCACCACAGGGCTTTTGAGGTTGCGCAAGAAATTACGCATCACGACGCGGAAGGCTTCGGGGGTAAATTTACGATAGCCCCGTGCAATCGGCTCCAGCGCCACTTTATCAACACCCTCATTGACCTTAAGCATGAAGCGGTTGGAACTTTCGAGCGGATCATATACGGCGTTTTCTGCCGTGTCGGTTGATGATGTGGTGGTGGAACACGCACTCAAGGTGATAGCCATCAAGGCAATAACCGAAAGCCGCGCCAGCACGGCAAAATCAAAACGAACAGACAACATGTATTCAGCTCCCCCAAAAATTCTTTGAAACCTTACTTGGGACGTTTCCCAAGTCTATGGCCCACATCAATTCATTTAATCCCAAACTGGTTAACGAAGAATTATACCCGTAGATATTTGATTTACGTGACAAAACTCTTTAAATATAAATTCTGTAAAATAAATAAATTGATGATAACCATGTCATTCATAATGTTATTCCCCGCATAGGGTCAATGCGAAAATCGTCTTCAGGCCAAAGCCTTACACAAAAATATATAAATCTGTGGCTTTCAGGTAACAGGTGTGTCCTTCTATCCATCTTCCAAAGTCATCATCGCCGTGACACCTAAAAGAAAACAGATAACGGCCGGCATCCACGCCGCCAGCACGGGCGGAAGTTGTCCAGATATCCCCAGAGCCTGAAGGAAGCTGGAGGTAAAAAAGACCAAAAATCCCATAGCGACACCCATGACGATTAGAAGCGATGTGCCCCGAGACCGCGGAGGACGGAGTGACACAGACGCCGCCAACAAAATCATCGCCACAAATAATAAAGGGGCAGACAAAAGTTTCTGGAAATGAATTTTGATCTGCCCGGCATCAAACCCCGTTGTTTCCAGCGTCTTGATAAAAGCGGGAATTTGCCAGAACGGGATGGTACCTGCCGAAGAAAATGTATCTTCAATTTCATCAGAGGTCAGGTGTGTGGCCAATGATATGTAATCTGATCGATCGGGGGGCAGGCCGGGCTCGTTGACTAAGGCCCCCCGAAACCCCCATTGGCCGCGTTCTAGAACCGCTTGATCCGAATCAATACGTTTGACGAAGTTATTTTGAGAGTCGAAAAAAAGCACCATCGTTTTCTGGAGCACCCATTCCGGAAGTTTAACCGTCTGGGCATGCAGAACGGCATTACCCCCTTCATACGGCTGACGAAGCCATAGCCCTTGAGCGGATAAAGACACAAAACTTTGTTGCCGGTTTAAATGCACGGCTTCAAGACGTTCATACCGGGCAATCAACAACGCGCCCACGGGGTTTAAAACCGTCATCTGAAGACACCCGATTAAGAGTGCGACGCCCATCACCGGGGATAAAAATTGCCAGACCGATAAACCTGCCGACCGGATGACCACTAATTCCTGACGGCGCGTTAAATGCCAGAATGTGAGCATGGCCGAAAATAAAACCGCAAAGGGCAAAACCACTTGCCCGACCTCAGGTAATTTAAATAATCCCATCTGTAAGACCAGCGGCAAGGGTACATCATCAAATTTATTAGCGCGGCGTAATAATTCAACCGTATCAAACAAGTACGCAACACATAGCAAGGCACCAAAAACACCTAAAAACCGATAGGTAAAAAATAACGCCAGATAACGCGTTAAGGTCGGAGGAAATATCTTTTTCATGGGGTGCCTGCCTTGATCGACCGGAGCCGGAGATGCCGCCAGAGACGGGTCACCTCTTCTTCGTACCGTAGTAATATAAAACCCAGAATCAAGGGCACCAAGACCACTCCATACATCATGAAGATGCCCCAGACATGAAGGTTCGCCAGCTCTAGAATACTCATATAAGCCAACTGGATGGCAATCGTCAGACATGCCGCCGTTAAGACACGCAAACTTTGGCCTCGGCGATCCACAGGCCCCATCAAAAGACAGGCTAATGCCATCATCGTCAAGGTCATGGCCAGAATAGGCCCCGCGACACGGCGATTGGCTTCGACAATGAACTTATAGGCTCCTCGCGGATCTTTTAAGGTAATCTCATCCGGGTTCAGTAATTCAGAAAAACGCCGCTCTTCGGGTTCGCGCCACCGTGTACTGACGGCCGAATTTTCAGGAAAATCGACCGAATACCGGGAAAAATCAAGACGGTTCAATGCACCAGTTTCTTGATTAATATCCTGACGGGAGCCATCAAAGACAATCACCTGTTGTCCTGTATCCGTCGCCACAAGCTGTCCACGGCGAGCCATGATGGTCACCGGGGCGGGGAGTTCAGGGCGGCTATCATGAATGACCAGACCTTCCAGCACACCCCCTTCCGATCTTTTTTCAACAAACACCGTCAGGTCGTCCCCCAGTTGATTAAAAACCCCTTCACGAAGCAAAAGTGTTGAAAATTCTGTTTTGATATTCTGGCGCAATTGATGGAGCGCATTAAGGGATGCCGGCGCCAGCCATATTGTGTTTACCATTAGAAATAGCGTAATGCCCGCCGACAACACAATAGAAGGTCTGCCTAGCCGAAGCGGAGAAAAACCAGCCGCCCGCATCGCGGTGACTTCGCTATCCCCTGACATACGGTTATAGATAAAAACGACAGCCATCACCAACGCTAGAGGAAAAATCACTTCGAACAGCCGCGGCAGTGCCAGAAAACTTAATACCCAAAAGGCGGCACTTGAGGCACCAGAATTAATCACTAACTCCAAAAAGCGAAGCGACTGCGTCAGCATAATGATCGCCGAAAGCGTCAGCGCGATTAAAACAAAGGCCCCCCCCACCTGCCGAAATAAGTACCGATCAAAAATCATCCGGAATATTTCTTGATCCTTTCTTGATCTTTTCTTGATCTTTTATGGCCGAAACATAAAATATCTTTATATTTAATACGGCATATCACCTTAACCCGCACCCCAAGGGAAAACAACCCAATGCGTCTTCGCTTTTCTTTCTCTGCCTCTTCTCCGGCCAAAATAGATACAGCGGTTATCTGTGTCTATGAGAACAAAAAATTTGATAAAAACCTTAGTCATCTGGATACTTCCAGCCAAAAATATCTTCAGGACATTATGGCACGCAACCCCGCCTTTGAGGGCAAGCAGGGTCAGATATTAAAATATACCCTCCCCAAGGGAAAAGGTCCCCGTCAGGTTATCTTGCTGGGGGTCGGTCAGGCCAAAAAGTTGAACGACCTTGCCTGTGAAACGCTGGGCGGTATGCTTTATCCCGCTTTGGTGGCACACGGGGCAACAGATGTCCATGTGCGCGCCCCCCAGCATCCAGATATGACGGCGCGTGCCGAAAAAGCTAGTGCCCATATGGCCTATGGTATGATGTTGCGCGGGTATCGTTTTGATAAATACAAAACAGAAAAAAGTGAGACCAAAAAACCAGCGCATACCCTACCCATTCATTTTGTCACGCCGCATGAGGCCGACGCCAAAAAAACATTCAAGACACTTGAGGCCGTTGCCCAGGGTATTTATCTGGCGCGGGATGTGATGAATGAACCCCCGAATATTCTATATCCCGAAAGTTATGCCGCCATTATCCGCAAGGAACTGAAACCGCTGGGGATCAGCGTTGAGATTCTGGATATGGCAAAAATGAAAAAATTAGGATTCGGAGCCCATTTGGCTGTCGGACAAGGCTCTGCCCGCAAACCCTGCGTGGTGGTCATGCGGTGGAACGGCAAACCCAGTGCCAAAAACAAACCACCCATTGCCTTTGTCGGCAAGGGCGTGACCTTCGATACAGGCGGAATTTCCATTAAGCCCGCCGCCGGTATGGAAGACATGAAAATGGATATGGGTGGTTCTGCCGCCGTAGTCGGGTTGATGAAAGCGCTTGCAGGACGAAAAGCGAAAGTCAATGTGGTAGGGATCGTCGGACTGGCTGAAAACATGCCCTCGCATAATGCCGTACGGCCAGGAGATATTGTCACATCTTTGTCTGGCAAAACAATTGAGGTTTTCAATACCGACGCCGAAGGGCGTTTAGTGCTGTGCGATGCCCTGACCTATGTCCAGCGCACCTATAAACCTTCTCACATTATTGACCTCGCGACCTTGACCGGGGCAATTATGGTGGCCCTGGGGATGGAATATTGCGGCGCGTTCGTGAATAACGACAAACTCTGGCAGGGATTGAACGCGGCGTCGCAAACCACCGGAGAAAAACTCTGGCGGATGCCCCTTGATGAGGCCTACCGCAAGGCCATGGATGGGGTGTTGTCTGACCTCAACAACATGGGGAATGCGGGTCGTTATGGCGGCGCCTGCACGGCGGCCGGGTTTTTGGAACGGTTCATTGAAAAAGATACGCCGTGGGCGCATCTCGATATTGCCGGAAAAATGATGCAAACCAAAGACATGCCCTCAGGCCCCAAAGGCGGCGCCGGTTTTGGGGTCAAATTACTCAATCAATTCGTGGCAGATCAATTTGAAACATGACCGATATCCGTTTCTATCATTTAACCACGCAAACGATTGATCAAGCATTACCTGCCATACTGGCCAAGGCTTTATCAGTTGGACATCGTGTGCTGGTGAAACTGGCGGATGCGGCTCAGGTTGACCAGATGAACGATGTGTTATGGACATACCGCGCCGATTCTTTTCTACCCCATGGCACCGCCAAAGAAGGGCGCGGCGATCAACAACCCATATGGATTACGGCAGGAGACGACCACCCCAATCAGGCCAATGTCCTGGTGATGGGCGCGCGCGTGTTTGAGGAAAATGTCTCAGCCTTTGACATGGTGTGTGCTTTTTTACCGGGTCATGACACCGAAAATATTCAGCAGGCACGCCAACGCTGGAAAGACTATACGGCCAGCGGTCATCAGGTAACATATTGGCAACAAACCGATACGGGCGGCTGGCAAAAAAAATCATAACGCGCCTGTCCCCATAAAAAAACGCGACCTGTACGCCGCGTTTTCCTGTTATGTTAGCCTGTCCCTTATGCCGCCGGTTTAACCGGGGTTTCAGCAGGCTTCCCATCAGCCGGCTTGTCCGTTTCTGCAGGTTCACCTGTGGCCTCCGCCGGGGCGGCTTCGGGTTCAGCAGGCTTTAACTCTGCTTCTTCTGCCGAGATTTCTGCCGCCGAAGGAACGGCCTTAGGGGAATCAGCCATGGTTCTGAGCCACGCCAGAAGTGCCGCACGATCTTCAGGCTTTTTGATCCCGATAAAATTCATTTTTGTTTCTGGATCATATGCTTTGGGCTTCCAGAGGAATTTGTTCAATTCAGCATACGTCCATGTCGGCCCGCCATGATTTTGAAGTGTGCCCGAATAGGCAAACCCCGCCGCATGGTTTTTGGGGCCGCCCACAACATTATACAAATTTGGGCCTACCCCATTGGGACCCCCTTTAGTAAACGAATGACACGCGGCACATGCTTTTGAAATTTTTTCCCCGCGCGCCACATCCGCCGCGGCGATAAGAGCCAAAACGGGTTCTGCCATGGCAACCTTGGTCGCCCCGCCAGCGCCCGCGCCCTCGACAACCTCAACCTTAAAGGCATTCTCTTCAAGTCGTTCAGGAGCAACCAGTTTCTTGGAAACAAATCCGGCCAGCGACGCGACAATCCCGGCAATTAACACAGCCGCGAAAATTTTGTTAAATTCCATCCCGCCCATCGATAAATCCTTTAAATGACTTTTTTTGGTCTTAGTTGATGATAATATTGCGCCGTAAGGCGTTCCTAGACTATACCAGTACCCGGCCTTCTGTCGATATCATAAGCGGCAAATAGCCCGGGTCAAGGCGGGTTTAAACCTGCCGACGATAAAAATCAAGAACCATGACACCCCGCATATCGGGGAAGATGGGATAAAGAATATTGGATATGTTCATATGGTGAAAAAAATATCATTTCAGGGCTTTCACGGGGCCTATTCCGACATGTCCTGCCGGGTCGTGTTTCCGGGATATCAAACCCTGCCTTGCGAAACCTTTGAGGACGCCTTCCGGGCGGTGATAGAGGACAACACCGATCTGGCCATGATTCCCGTTGATAATACATTGGCCGGGCGGGTAGCGGATGTGCATCACCTTCTGCCCAAAAGCGGCTTGTCCATCATCGGGGAGAATTTTTTAAAGGTGGAGCATGCCCTTTTGGGCGTTAAAGGGGCTAAAATCAGCGACCTTCAGCATGTCCATAGTCATATTCATGCCCTGCCCCAGTGCCGCAAAATTATCAAGGAATTGGGGTTAAAACCCCATGTGCATGCCGATACAGCCGGTGCCGCCCGGGAAGTCGCCGAAAAAGGCGACAAAGCTCACGCCGCTATCGCATCGACCTTATCGGCCGAAATCTATGGAATGGATATCCTGAAGGCCGATGTTCAGGATGCAGATCATAATACCACCCGCTTTCTCATTCTGTCCAAAGAAGCGCAGGTGCCCCGTTTCGACCCGGATCAAGCCTATGTCACCAGTTTTATTTTCAAGGTTCGTAATATCCCCGCCGCCCTGTATAAAGCCTTAGGCGGGTTTTCAACCAACGGCATTAACATCGTGAAACTTGAATCATACGTCGATCCGAATTTTCAGGCGGCACAATTTTATGTCGATGTGATGGGACATCCGGAATCGCGGCCGCTTCAACTGGCCATGGAAGAATTGGGCTTTTTTGCCCGTGAGGTCACGATGCTGGGTACCTATCCGGCACATGATTTTCGTCATAAAGCACATACTCGTTAACACTTAAACCAGGAAGATAGATATGCCCTCTCATGCCCAGCTTGCCTCAAAACTGCTCCGCGATGCGGCCACTTTTTTCAGAACGATCGCAGAGCAAAACCCGCCCTTGAAAGAACAGATGAATGAAAATGCCAACGTGTTCGAGCAGGTGGCAGATCTTGTGGAACATGACCCAACGGGTGTGATTGAAGAACCCCGGTAATTTACTGGGGGGGTGCTATAGCCGGTTGTCCCTCACCCGCGGCCAGTGTGGTAAACGCCCGTTCCACCAAGTGTTTTCCCAGAATATCTGGTGAGATCATGGCCAGTTTGAAGACGATGCCTTGAAGCACATTACCTTGCAATTTATGGGCGTATTCCTGCACAGCATCTGCCTGCGCAGGATAGATTTTAGAACTTGGATTTGTTTTTAAACAATCAAACATATAGACATGGCCATCGGCGGAAATAATAATTGCTACATTGGCCACCAACCTATCAAGGCCAGGGCTTGTGTCCTGCCGTTCTGCGGATAACAATAAACGTTGAAGCCCTAATTGAGAGGGACCTTCTTGTAAAGAAAAAGCATATGTTCTAGCGTTTGAATTAGCGATGAGCGTGCTCAAATAATCGCGAAATGCACCAAAAAAATAGATCTGCGATCCTTTGATATCATGAAGGACACTTCCCGCATGTTTGACGGCATCTTCAAAAGCAATATTTAATTCTTCTTGGCCGGAACGATAGGACATAGACACACCTTTTTTGTTTTTTAGTAAACTGGTTATCTCTGAATCAAAAGCTTATGTCAACAAAAATGCCTTTTGCCAGCTCCCGGCTTTCAACGCTATGATGCACCCTATGATAAGTTTTTTAACGGTACCCCGGCTGGTGGGATTATCCCTAATTCTGGATATTATCCTGATAGATCAATTTGTTAAATGGTGGATCATGGAAGACGTGCTCACCCCGGCCGGCAGAGACCCCATAGGGCTATGGGCGTGGGTTCTCTCCGCCCCCGCCCCCATGACGGCCGAGCCTATGACAGTCACATCCTTTTTTAATCTGGTCATGGTCTGGAATCACGGGATCAGTTTCGGAATGTTTCAATCCGGTACCCCATGGCCGCTAATCATCATGGCTCTGGTTATTTCATCAGGTTTTGTCGTATGGATGATGCGGGCGTCAGCGTGGACGCAGATTATCCCGCTGGCATTGGTGGTGGGCGGGGCGCTGGGGAATGTGATTGACCGCTTTCGGTTTGGCGCTGTGGCCGATTTTTTTGATATACATGTCATGGGCTGGCATTACCCAGCATTTAATATTGCGGATTCCGCCATTACGATCGGGATTGCGTTGCTCCTGATCGATGGCGTATTCTGGGAACCTAAACGGCAAAAGGTGACACATGTCTAAAGCGATTTCTCTTCTTCCTTTAATGACCCTTGGAATTCTGGTTTTGGGCGGCTGTAGCAATACGGCAGAGCAGATGAAAGAGCAGTTTAATTTTTCAAAAAAGCCGCCCGATGAGTTTGCCGTCGTCAAGCGCGCGCCTTTGGAAATGCCCCCGGATTATAGTCTGCGTCCGCCTCAGCCGGGTGCCCCGCGCCCACAAGAATTAACCCCCACGGAAGAAGCCCGCGTCAGCATCGTGGGGCAGACGGCATCTCCGTCGCGTCCCATTGACGCCGCAACAAAGGGCGAAGCGTTACTTTTGCAAAAGACTGGCGCCGCGCAGGCCAACCCCAATATACGCACATTGGTTGACCAAGAAACAGATGTCATTGCCGAAGATGAAAAAACGGGCATTGATGTGATGAAAGAAATGATCGGCAAAGATGTCAAGGAACCCGCACAGGTCGTTGACCCGAAAGGCGAGATTGAGCGTTTAAAATCCGGAAAGACAAACGCGCCGACGCCCTCTAAGACGAGCAAATAGACCATGCGATTGTTGTTGATGCTGTTGATGTGCGCTCTGTCCCTCACGGCGCATGCCCAAGGGTCTCAACCTGTTTCATCGACATCGGCACCAGACCATTTTGGGTTTGGGGCGGAAATGATGACCCTTAAAAACGGGCTTCAGGTCGTTGTCATTCCTAATCATCGTGTGCCTGTGGTCACACACATGGTCTGGTATAAAGTCGGCGGCGCCGATGAAGCGATGGGACAATCTGGATCTGCGCATTATCTGGAACATTTGATGTTTAAAGGCACGCAGACACAGGCACCGGGTGAATTTTCAAAAATGGTCAAAACCTTGGGCGGAAACGATAATGCCTTTACCGGGCATGATTACACTGCTTACTTTCAATCTATTTCCGCTGAACATCTGGAAAAATTGATGGCCATGGAGGCCGACCGGATGACGGGTTTATCCCCGCCAGAATCACATTTTGAATCCGAAAAAAAAGTGGTGATCGAAGAACGCCGCCAACGCACAGACAACGACCCGCGCAATGTCTTTGGTGAACAGATGCATAGTGCGTTATTTGTCAATCATCCTTATGGCAGACCTATTATTGGCTGGATGGATGAGATGAATCGTTATCAATGGCCGGATATCAAAAAATTCTATGATACATGGTATGCGCCCAATAATGCGGTGGTGGTAATTAGCGGCGATGTCACGCTGGATTCCATTCGAGACATGGTAAAGCGCACTTATGGGGCCGTACCTTCAAAATCAGTTCCTATGCGGACAAGACCCACTGTCCCCCCCGCCAACGGAATGACGTCTTTAACGCTACGAGACAAAAGCGTTGAACAGCCGTCGGTAGAAATGCTCATGATTGCGCCGTCGTTTCGCCAGAATAAAAAAGAAGCACTGGCACTTCAACTCCTCGAAAACATTATGGATGGGGGAGCGGCCACGCGGCTTTATAAAAATCTGGTCGTCGATCAAAAAAAAGCTGTGACCATCAATTTTGGGTATCAAGGCATGGCCTATGATTACGGATTTTTATCTTTATCCGCCACGCCCGCAGAGGGAGTAGCGTTAGACGATCTGGTTCAACTGTTACAAAACCAATTTCGCCAAGTTATCAGCTCTGGCATCACACAACAGGAGCTAGATGAGGCGGTGTCCCGCCTTCAGGATAGTGCCATTTTTGCCCGGGATAGTGTAGCGGGGCCCGCCATGCTCTTCGGTCAAGCCCTAACAACAGGGTCTTCGGTAGCTGATCTTGAAAACTGGCACCGGGATATCGAAAAAATTACCACGGACGACATTATTCATGTTGCTAGAATATACGCTAATCCGGATCAATTTTATATCCGGCCTCCGGTGATTGGCTATCTCTTACCGCTTGAAGAAACACCAGAGAAAACACCATGATGAAATTTTTTTTCGCGCTTCTGATAGGGGTTACATTAAGCACACATGTCCTTGCCCGTGAATCATTATTAAACATTCAGGAAATCACGACCCCTCAGGGTATTTCTGTCTGGATGGTACAGGACAAAACACTCCCCATCATTAATATGCAGTTTCTATTCCGGGATTCAGGAACCGCTCTTGACCCTGCCGATAAACAAGGCCTTGTCAGACTTTTATCCAATACCATGGACGAAGGCGCCGGAGATCTGGACTCACAAGGTTTTCAAAAAAATCTGACCGACCATGCCATTACGTTACGGTTTAATGCCGGACGCGATGGGTTCGGCGGAGAACTGGAAACGCTGACCCGGCATAAAGATAAAGCTTTTCATTTATTATCGCTGGCCATGAACACTCCCCGGTTTGACCCTGAACCTGTGGCACGTATGCGTGATGCCAATCTAGCACGCATACGCTCTGCCATGACTGATCCGGAATGGATGGTGGCACGTTTATTAAATGACCGCGCCTTTTCTGGACATCCTTATGCACAAAATAGCGGCGGTACACTCTCATCACTTCCCCTGATCACATCAGATGATTTACGTGGTTTTCAAAAAAATTTAAGTCGTGATCGTTTGTTTGTCGCGCTTTCAGGCGATCTTACCCCTGAAGAAGCGGCTAAATGGGTTGACCATATTTTCTCAGCCCTGCCCGCAGAGACATCCGCGCCAGCTATTCCTGATTTAACAGTTCAAAATCAAAATACACTCACCCTTTTTAAACAGGATATGCCCCAGACTCTGATCCAGATCATGTTACCCGCCCTCGGCAGAGATGATCCTGATTTCTACCCCCTTCAGGTGATGAATTATATATTTGGCGGTGCTGGATTTGGCTCACGCCTCATGGAAACTGCTCGCGAACAACGCGGCTTGACCTATGGAATTTATTCCGGGATTGATCATTATCGTCATACCGATGTGATGACGATATCAACATCGACAAAAAATGAAAATGTCCAAGAAATGATGGATATCATTAGGTCTGAAATGTCCTTGATAACCTCTGAACCCATAACGGATCAGGAATTATTGGATGCCAAATCCTATCTGACCGGGTCTATACCTTTGATGCTCACATCCAGCGATAAAATTACGGGCATGATGTTATCTTTAAGAACAGAAGACCTGCCTTCTGATTATCTTGATCATTACATTAAATCTATTCAATCTGTAACGCGTGAAGATATCTTGCGCGTTTCTAAAAAAATATTAAACCCTGAATCGATGACGATTGTGATGGTTGGAAATCCGGTCAATGTTACCCCTACGCAAATCGTGGATGAACTCCCTCATGTCAAATAATCCTGCCTTGCTTCCGGAATGGTCAACCTTGGCCACCCATGCACAGAAAATGTCAAATTTTCTGATAAGAGATATGTTCCGTACGAACCCGAATCGATTTGATGAATATTCTTTATCGTTTAACGGGTTATTCCTTGATTACTCGAAGAATAATCTCAATGCAGAAACTTTAAAACTTCTGATGGCTCTGGCTCGTCAGCAAAATATCGAAAGCGCGCGCGACAGGATGTTTTCGGGTGATCCGATGAATACGACTGAATCACGCCCTGTCCTTCATACCGCCTTGAGAGCCCCTGTAAATCCCCCTGTGATGGTTGGCTCTGAAAATATCATGCTTTTTGTTCATGATATTTTAAAAAAAATTGAGAGTTTTTGCCGTGATATTCACCAGGGGATTCATACGGGACATACGGGTAAACGGATCACTCACATTGTCAATTTGGGGACAGGCGGATCTTATTTAGGGCCTCAACTTGCTGTTGAGGCATTAAGCACCTTCAAAGTTCCCAGGATAAAAACATTTTTTGTGTCGAATGTTGATGGCGCAGATATTGACCGCGTCCTGAAAATCGCCCCTCCCGAACAGACTTTATTCATCGTGGCCTCAAAAACATTTACCACGCGGGAAACTATTACCAATGCCCATACGGCTAAAAAATGGTTAGTAGAAACGCTTGGCCATTCTGTTGATGTGAGCAAACATTTTATTGCCCTCTCCACTAATGATGAGGCTGCACAGGCATTTGGCATCCGTCCTGATTTAATCTTCCCATTTAGAGATTGGGTGGGTGGACGTTTTTCACTCTGGTCATCCATAGGCATGTCGATCGCGCTCAGCATTGGATTTGATAATTTTCAGAAATTATTGAACGGTGCCCATGATATGGATCAACATTTTTGCTCCGCTCCTTTGGAGAAGAATATGCCGATTCTGCTGGCCGTAATCGGGATATGGAACCGAAATTTTCTACATCGTCAGACACAGGCCATCATCCCTTATAATGCACGGCTCGCCCGCTTCCCGTATTTCTTGCAACAACTCGACATGGAATCAAACGGTAAAAGCGTAGATTTAGACGGGGGAAAAATTACAGCTTATGATACAGGTTCCATTATTTTCGGGGAACCTGGCACAGATTCTCAGCATTCTTTTTTCCAAAAAATACATCAGGGAACAGATATCATCCCCGTTGATTTTATCGGCGTTAAAAAGCCGGATCATCCTTACACAGATCATCACACCATATTAATGCACAACATGGTGGCGCAATCACAGGCCTTAATGGAAGGGCGGCCTGATATATCAGAGGGACAGAATCCACATCGTTATTTTTCCGGCAATCGTCCGTCGAACACACTTATTCTGGATGAATTATCCCCTTATCATCTAGGGCTTCTAATAGCTCTGTATGAACATAAAATATTCGTTCAAGGCGTAATCTGGCATATTAATTCATTTGATCAGTTTGGCGTTGAACTGGGTAAAGAACTCGCCAAAAACATCGAAAAGGGAGATGCTTTACACGCCGATTCTTCGACGCGTGGTTTACTCCATCATTTATTTACTTAGGATAATTTTTCTACCTTTTTTCCTGCATTTCCGTTAATAATGAGGCATGTCCATTCGGTATCTTCCTGAAACGCTGGTGAACCAGATCGCCGCGGGTGAAGTCATTGAGCGTCCTTCGGCGGCCGTCAAAGAACTGGTTGAAAACGCCATCGACGCTCAGGCCACGCAGATTGAGATTGATATTTATCAGGGCGGAAAAAGCCTAATCCGCATCCGTGACAATGGAATGGGCATGAGCCGAGATGATTTATCATCAGCTGTTGACCGTCATGCGACCTCAAAACTCCCCGATGATGATCTAGTGCATATTCAGCATCTTGGGTTCAGGGGTGAAGCGTTACCGTCCATTGGTGCCGTAAGCCGTTTATCTTTATCAACCTATGATGGCATATCTGAAAATGGTTGGTCGTTACGGGTCGAAGGCGGAAAGAAATATCCTATTGTTCCTACCCCGCACCCCAAGGGCACAACCATTGAAGTCCGCGATCTTTTCTATGCCACGCCGGCGCGCCTTAAATTTTTAAAAACAGATAAGGCAGAATATACAGCCGTGAAAGATATGGTCACGCGTATTGCCATGGCCTATCCCCATATCGGTTTTAAATTAACCCATAACGATAGCCCCAGCCTTAGCCTTCCGGAACAAAGCCGGGATCCCAACGAGGTCACAAAGGATAGAATTTCTGCTATTATTGGACGGGATTTTTCTGAAAATTGTGTTCCCGTTCACGCCATACGGGATGATATTCACATTTCTGGTTATACGGGTCTTCCAACATTTGATCGGGGTTCTGCCCAATACCAATATCTTTTTGTGAATGGCAGACCGGTGAAAGACCGGTTGCTGATTGGGTGTATCCGGGCAGCTTATACCGACCTGATGGCGCGCGACCGGCATCCTGTGGTTGTTTTATTTATTGAGGCACCGCCCGAAGAAGTGGATGTCAATGTCCATCCAGCCAAAGCAGAGGTGCGTTTTCGGGATGCGGGCCTCGTACGGGGAGCTATTATTTCAGCACTTAAACATGCCTTGTTACAGGCTGGACAAATGACCTCGACGACCCTTTCTTTTCAGACACTCTCCAGCGTGAGGCCGCAGGGATCAAGTCCCGCTCTGCCCTATAGCCGCCAACAACCGGGATTCTATGGCAATCTGGCTGAAAAAATTTTAAATTCATATGTGCCCTTCCCCGAACTCTCTTCTATACCTTCTGCACGAGTGGAACCCCTGCCGGATATGCCGCAGACTTTTCCTGAAACTTTCCATCCGCTTGGCGCCGCGCGCGCGCAGATTCATGAAAATTATATTGTAGCGCAAACAGAAAACGGGCTGGTCATTGTCGATCAACACGCGGCACATGAACGCCTGACATATGAACGGTTCAAACAGCAATTATCCGCAGGTGCCATCCGCAAACAGGGACTCTTGATGCCTGTTATCATCCCCTTCACAGATACAGAGACCAGCCTGTTAATAGATCATGCTCAAGATTTAGCAGAGATGGGCATTGATATTGAACTTTTTGGCATTGATGCGGTCTCTGTCCAGTCTGTGCCTGAAATTCTATCGGGGCGCATGGATATCATCCGGCTTATTCATGATATTTTAGATGAATTGAAAGAACAGGGAAAAAGCGGCGTCGTACGTGATAAAATTCATGCCTTATTATCCACCATGGCTTGCCATGGATCTGTACGCTCAGGCCGCCGCCTGAATGCTGATGAAATGAATGCCCTGCTCCGGCAAATGGAATCCACCCCCCATTCCGGCCACTGTAACCATGGACGACCGACTTACATCACGCTAGATTTAAAAGATATTGAAAAACTGTTCGGGAGACGATGAATGACCAGCGATAAAACTAATATGATTGGACTCTATTTTTTACTCATCGCGAGTATCATGGCCAATTTTGTCCCGGTTGGTGCTATTCAAATGCTGGGGCTGGTACTGGGATTAGTCATGATTATTGCCGCCTATGTGTATCGGATGCGGGCGTCACTCAATTCTCTGAGCTATAGCCACAGCACTTTTTTAATTACCACGTTCTGGGTCGGCTCCTTTTTGCTTCTCATCGGCTTGATCGTTGCCGTTATCTGGGTTTATCTTCAAGGCAATCACGCAGCGATTTATAATATGATGGATTCTTTGCACAAAGGCGTTGTTATCAATGAATATGATACACGTCTTATTCTAGAAACGTATATTCAGGCTAACATGCCTATCCTGATTTTATCTGCGATCTGCACATTGGGACCTGGTGTTCTGTATTTTATATATCGGTTAGGGGCAGGCCTTTTGCGTGTTCTAAAGAATGAACATATGCCCTACCCGGCGGCGTGGTTTAAGATATAAAATATCATGACCGTACGGCTTGCTTTTTTTGCTTCTCATAACGGATCCTCCGCTCAGGCCATAACACGCGCCTGTGAATCCGGCACGTTGAGGGCTGATCCTGTTTTAGTTATTTCTAACAATCCGGATTGCCCCGCATTCACTTGGGCCAAAGAACATAAAATTAAAACATACTGCCTGAACGAAAAGCTCTGTAGGACGGCTGAAAATCTAGATCTACAAATCTCTCATATTTTAAATGATCATGTCATTGATATGGTTATATGCTCTGGCTACATGAAACTAATAGGGACAAAAACTATTCAAGCCGTCCAAGGAAAAATCATCAATGTTCATCCGGCTTTGCTTCCCCGGCATGGGGGAAGGGGTATGTATGGACGTAAAATCCACGAAGCCGTAATTGCGGAACGTGATACAGAAACAGGTATTACTCTGCATTGGGTTGATACAGAATATGACCATGGGCATATCATCGCCCAGCATCATATGTCTGTCGACGCTCATGATACTGTGGAATCAATCGAATCAAGGGTTAAGAAAGCTGAGCCTGATTTTTATATTGAAACACTCAAAAAAATCTTGTCGGAGTATTCAACGGCCGATTAAGCCATATCAAAGAGCAATAAATCACTTTCTGCTTGGGCGATGATATCAATCTGTATTTCGTCCGATATCTGGGCACCATCCCCTTGCTTTAAGGTTTCGCCATTTAACGATATCTGACCTTTGGCAACCTGAAGAAAACCATATCTTTTGGGGTCAAATGCGTATGTTATTTTCTGATCGGCATCCAAATAAGCCGACATCATTTTAACATCTTGCTGAATGCGAATGGCGTTATCTGATCCTTCGGGGTTTCCGATCACCGTCCAGCAGTTACGATCCGGGGAAATGATTTTTTGCTCATAGGCAGGCGCAATGCCCCGTTTATCCGGCACAATCCATATTTGTAAAAAATGCACAGGATCTTGATCTGAACCGTTAAATTCAGAATGCTCAATCCCAGATCCAGCTGACATTTTTTGAATTTCACCGGGTTTAATCAACGACCCTGTCCCCAAAGAATCCCGGTGGGCGAGAGACCCCGACATCACATAGGTAATGATTTCCATGTCCTTATGTCCGTGTGTGCCAAAACCTGTACCAGGAATGACCCGATCATCATTAATAACCCGCAAAGACCGAAAGCCCATGCGTGATGGATCGGAAAAAGAGCCAAAAGAAAAGGTATGACGGCTATCCAGCCATCCCATTTGCGTGTGTCCACGCACGTCTCTATCGTGAATATGTATCATCTTTGTGTATCCTTGATTGCATGACAATGTAGGATTGCTCAAGTATTAATCAAGTCCTTGCTCTATTCATAATCTCCGCCTACCAAATCCAGAGCCTGCATATGATACAGACGTTTGTAATGCGATCCGTCCTGAGCAATTAAAGACGCATGCGTCCCTTGTTCGACAATCCGACCTTGGTCAAACACCAGAATGCGGTCAACGGATTTGATTGTGGCCAAACGATGAGCAACCGTGATGGTGGTTCGTCCTTGCATCAATGTTTTCAAGGCCTGCTGAATCGCGTGCTCCGAAATGGAATCCAGTGCTGATGTGGCTTCGTCCAGAATTAAAATTCGGGCATCGGTGAGTAACGCTCTGGCAATCGCAATACGTTGACGCTCGCCACCTGATAATTTGACGCCTCGTTCCCCTACTAACGTTTCATATCCTTGTGGCATTGCCATGATAAAATCATGGGCATAAGCTTTTTTAGCGGCGTCAATAATTTGAGGCATATCGGCACCCGGCTTCCCATAGGCGATATTTTCAGCGAGACTTCGGTGAAATAGAGCCGGATCTTGAGGGACTAGCGATATATTTTGGCGCAAGCTGGCTTGTGTTACTTCGGCAATATTCTGGCCATCTATGATGATATGCCCCCCTTGAATATCATACAGACGTTGCAAAAGTTTAACGAAGGTTGATTTCCCTGAGCCTGAAGGCCCCACCAAGGCAATTTTTTCTCCGGGACTAATCTTCAAAGAGAAATGATCATATAACGCCTTACTTTGCCCCGCATATTGAAACGTAACATCCCGGAACTCAATTTCACCAGATTGAGGCGTAAAGTCTGGTGCAGACGGGATGTCCTTCACGGCAATATCCGTCTTCCAAAACCAAACCACATCTTCCATTTCACTGATGGCCTTTTGTGAATTAGAAATTTGTTCCCCGATATTTCTTAAATAGGCAGACAATACGAGAAAAGCCGTAAAAACATAGACCACATCCCCCGGCGTTGCCTCACCTTGCCGCCACAGCCATATCGCCATACCGACCATAGATCCCATCATAAGCACGGAAATATATCGGCGTACCAGATCATTGGTGACGTAGATGTTCCAGCTTTTTAAAGCCACATGACGCCACCGTGCCAGCACATAATTCAATCTTTGTTCTTCATCATATTCCCGGCCAAATGACTTCACCGCACTGTTAGAGGTAATAGCATCAGCAATTGTAGATCCCACATCTGTATCGGCCTGTGCCGCGGCGCGGGAGTAAGGGGCGTTAATCTTCAGCACTGCCCATACACTAAAACCTATATAAATTAATGATAAAATAGCCGTTATCACGCCCATCACAGGCCATCTCAAGGACAGCAAGATCACGGTAGAAATCATGACAATTAAGGTGGGATATAAAAACAAGAAAATATTATCGGCAAAAACGTCATATGACCACATCCCGCGTGTAATTTTTCGGACAGTGCCGCCGGCAAAATTGTTGGAATGCCAATTAGATGAAAATTTTTGAACCTTGGCAAAGGCTTCGGCTGTAACGGCCTGAAGATTTTGAGCAGTCCACTTATTCCATCCAAAAATAGTGGTATTTCTAACGGTATGATATAGAAATTCCAGCCCGATGAAGACGACAAAATAAGTTAGCAAAGTTTTCGGATCAACCGTTTCACCTATAATGACGCCGATAAGCCGTCCAACGACCACAGGAAACAACGTATCAATGAAGGCGGCCAAACCCATCCCCATTAGTAAAAAGGGAATAGTCTGGCGCCGGGGGCGACAAATATGCCAGGCAAAACGCAGGACATCGCCGTAGGTAATTTTTTCAAAAGCCATTTTATTTTTTATTTTTTGCCGAATGTGTGTTCATAATCGATAAAATCAAATCCTGCTCTTTTTTGGTCAAGGATCTGAATTGTGAAATCACATCTGATTCCCGCTCAGACAGTTGCGCTTTCATATTCTGTTTTCTTTCCGGTGTATCTGAAGGCATATCATTAAACGCCAACCATTCAAAAGAGACCGAGAGCACACGCGCCATCATATGCAGATATCGGGGTTGCCGCGCTTTGCCTGTTTCTGCCTGCTGAAGGGCTTGCTGGGTTGTGCCGATCATCTGTGCACACTCCGCCTGTGTCAGATTTTTGACCTGACGGACATATTTTAAGCGATCTGACAATTTTGGCAGGTTTTTATAAGTAAAATCCATACCTTCAGATTACAAGAAAGAAAAAACAAGACATGACAAGATTTCTTGTTGTATAAGGCGTCTTTTTCTTGTAATGTCTTGTTAATGATACACATACCTCTCTCGCCGCACCTTCAGGCTGTTTTGAATTTGCTGGAGCTATGTGCCTCTACCGAAGACGTGCCTGCGATTCTATCTCTGAGCGGCACGGACATCCCTCCACATGGTCATTGACCATACCGACTGCCTGCATAAAGGCATATAGGGTCGTAGGCCCTACAAATGTCCAGCCCCGCTTTTTAAGGTCACGAGAGAGACGAACCGATGACGGGCACTGAGTCATTTTTTTAAGTGTTTGGGCATCATAATGTACCGGCCGTTCAGATGATAACGGTGCGTAGCGCCATAAAAAATCCGAAAGGCTACAACATTCCTCACGTGTCAATATGCGGCATTGTTTGGCATTATTGATCACGCTGGTGATTTTGCCTCGATGGCGGATAATCCCCTGATCTTCAGTCAGTCTATCAATGTCATTGTCAGTAAAATCACATAAGGCATCAATGTCAAAATTTTTAAAAACATTGCGGAAATGATCTCGTTTTCTCAAGATCGTGATCCAACTTAACCCCGCCTGAAAACCTTCTAAGCATATTTTTTCAAATAAATACCTATCGTCAAAACTCGGCCTGCCCCATTCCGTATCATGGTAATGAATATATAAGGAATCATTCCCTGCCCAGGCACATCGTTTAATGGGGCTAGATGTCACCGCGCACCTAGCCTTTTAGATATTATCAACAAGATCCAGAAATGCACGGCAGGCTTTCAGTTCACGGCGAGCAGATATCTGTTTTTTTTCTTCATTCGGTGCTTTGCCATGAAGATCTTCATGATAAAGATCACTCTTGAAATCTTCTTCGACATACATGGCAGAAAAAACCTGATCGGGAGACGCCTCGGATTCCAAAAAGGCCAAAGATAGTACAATTGAGCCCGATAGAGATGTCACAATTTCCAAAACAGCAAAATAATATTCATCCAACGCTTCGATATAATTCCAGATACGTTTATGCGTGTCCGGATCTTGCTTTAAGGCATTCAGCGTAAAGGTGACCTCTAACGGGCTCTCAAAATGCTCGTCAAACCATGTCAACCACGGGTCCCATGTCTCTTTTTGCCGCTTTAATAAAGCTTCAGGTTCTTTAGTACGGTAGCAAATCAAATCCGTATCCAAATATTTCACCAAGGCTTTCGTCAATGTTTCACGTTGCCTCATTTTATCGATGGCGGTTATTAAAATCTGCGTTAGTGGCATGGTATCCGGTATCACCTGATCGCCTTGCGCCCCCCATTCGGCCAAAATAGCCTCGGCCAAAGCCTTGCTAGGCGCGGCCAAATCCTGACCCGAAGGCGTTTTGGCTGTCTTACCATCCAGTTGAATGACCCACCCTTCATCTGTTCTTTTGGTGGATGTCAATTTATAAAATCTTTTCATGGTGTTTGTACTTCTGTTTCAGGTTTAAAAAAATGAACGCACGGATGTGTATCCTTTAAGGACAACACAGGTGATTGGTTTAACAAACAAGAAAGCACATCCGTTTGATCTCGTCCCGGTTGTTTGAAGACAACGTCTGCAGGTCCATATGTTTTCCCATTACCGGACAATGTGGCTTGAGACAACATAATCTTCTGATCATGAATATTATATAAGCCAGATAACACCTTGTCCCCTAGCGTTAGGGATAAGGGTTTTCCGGTGCGTATATAGTAGAGAAAAGATTCCTCAGATTTAGGCTTTGATTCCAGCTCAAGATAAAATGACGCAGACTTGCCTCCATATGCCCCCTCCGCACGTAGCACAGGCCTTTCCGTTTTGAGGTCATGCTCTACCTGAACATGCGTTAGAACCAGATCATAGGGGAACCATATATCTTTTTTGATAAAGATATTTTTTAAAGAGAGCGCCTCAAAGGCCGACTGACCCCATACCAGTTGCCAGAACGGCATGGCGATATCCAACGATTCTATTTTAACCTGTAGAGTGTCCTGATCTGTATTTTGACGCATCATAATGTTTCGAAGATCAAAGCGAATACGAGGGAAAAATGTCACCTCGTTTAGAGAATCAATCGAAACAAACATGTTCGTTGTTTCCGCCAAATATTGTTCAATGCCTTGACGCAGGGGATCTTTAGATCTTTCAACCAGCTTGAGCGTGCCATACATCAGCCCCAGAACAAGAGCAATCACACATCCGATACGAAAAAGGATTCCCCCAAACGAGGACAGATCAAAAGCGACGTGTTTCATGCCCCTGACTATAACCTGAAGTCCTTCACCTCTTCAAATAAAGAAGCAGGCGTTTTATCCTGAAAACCCAAGGTTTTCCAACTGGCTTTCAATTCTGGGGGCAAGGGGGCTTTTAAGGTCAAGGTTTTGCCCGTACGCGGATGCCGGAACGTCACTTCTGCCGCATGCAGATGAAGCCTTTTTGCCAAATCATCAATCACAATCTGTGGCCGAACATGATCGCCCTTTTCTATCGGAAGGGCATATTTCCGGTCTCCGGCTATGGGGCATCCCATATACGCGGCATGAACACGGATCTGGTGGGTTCTTCCCGTGCGCGGCCAAAACGCAATATAAGCCGCCTGCCGATGGGCACGATCTATGACTTGAAACAACGTCGAAGCCGACTGACCGTCAGTTTCGTCTATGATCATTTTATCTTTCTGGGAGCCTACTCCCTTACTCAGCGGAGCCTTGATCTCTCCATCATTCATCTCTGGGGCGGGAGAAGTAATCGCCCAGTAAATTTTACGAATATGACGGCCGGAAAAAATTTTACCCAAAAGTCGCGCCATATCTGCGGAACGTGCAAGCAATAAAACACCCGATGTTTCCTTATCCAGACGATGTACAAGTCGAGGTTTGACCCCACTTTCCCCGGTTAAGCCTTCTAGCATCCCATCAATATGACGCTCAATATTCATGCCACCCTGCGTAGCGATACCATAGGGTTTATTAATCGCCAGAATATCGCCATCATCATAAATCACCCATGACTGGATTAATTTTTCATCTTTTTCCGTGAGGCGGTATATATCATTCTGGGGTTTGTCTTGAACGGGGGGCAAGCGTATATCCTGTCCTGCTTTTAATCGCGTGTCGGGTTTTGCCCGCTTTCCATCCACCCTAACCTGCCCTTGACGCATCAATTTTTGCGCGAGCCCAAAAGGGATCTCTGGTGCATGGCGCTTGATCCAACGATCAAGTCTTTGCCCCTCATCATCCGCCCCCACAGTTATATGCCGAACACCGCTCATAAAACACTCCTGACCCACAACATAGCGCCCATCAAGGCCAGAATTGACACAAGAACAGAAGCCATGACATAGATGAAACAAGCGGCGACGTTTCCCTGCTCCCATAACTGAACAGCCTCAAGGGAAAACGTCGAAAATGTCGTAAATCCCCCTAAAATGCCGACCGCTAAAAAAAGATACCCTTCCGGCGGCAGGCTGGGCATTTTATTCCATCCGGCAACGACGACCCCCATCAGAAAAGAGCCTAAAATATTGATCATCAACGTCCCCCAGGGAAACCCCTGACCCACCATACGCGTCACGAGATCACCCAGCACATAGCGTAATACGGCACCCATCGCACCGCCAGCGGCGACATATAAAAAGGACGGCATTATGTGACTCCAAAAATCCAACCCTCGGTAACGGCAATCTCTGCCGTCATTCCGAAAGGTATGGCTATGCTATCAGGAATTGTCGTCTTTGACCCACATAAAAATCTTAATCCGACGGCAGAAATAAGGGCATCAGCCTGATGGTCATTTATCTCAAGAGGAGCATCATAGGGATCCGTCTGAAAATACGATAAAATCTGATTAAGATCAGAAACACATCTTATTTTAGTCATTTTTTGACTGGCAAGACGGATAAAAAGACGCGGATATATTTCAGTAACAACGATCTTGGCTTGATTGGCCTGAGAGGTTTCAAACGGCCAAAAACACACTGTAGATCCAAGCTGTTGCGTCAGAAAGTTTGCAAGGCGCATGCCGGCTAATCCGCCTTTACCTACTTGTTTGGCACCGATTAACTTAAACGGGCTTTCAGGCACACCTAAACCAATACGCTGGCAGGCAATCTCTGTTTGCCGTCGATATATTTTAAAATCTTCCCGCTGAGTGCCTGTGATCCAAAAATCATCCCGATACTGGGAATGCGTCCAAAAACCTTCCGCATAAAAATTATCCAAATGATGTGATGTTCGATCAACTTCTGACCACACATCTTTATAATTATAGTTCTGACCAAAATGCTTATGGCCGACTTCACGGGCATAGCCAAAATTACAATCAATACCGATGAGTATTCTTTTTGTCTCTTGTGCTTTTTCCTGTATCCAAAGGGCAATCTCATGCCGAGAGTTAAGATGCGAAAGAATGACGGGGGAAAAATTTCCACGATCTACATAGGCCACTGATATGGAAGATGACTTGATCGGTGATTTTGCCCCAGACCAATCTATACCTACATACATGTCAAAATTATTCATCGGACGTGTTTTTTTTGTTTCGTAATTTTTCCCAATATTCCAGACGTTTGGTGATTTCCCGCTCAAACCCTCGGGAAACGGGCTGATAAAAATGCGTCCGGGTCATACCTTCAGGAAAGTAATTCTGGCCAGAAAAACCCTCAGGTGTATCTGGATCATATATATACCCCTGACCATATCCGATCTCTTTCATCAAAGATGTCGGGGCATTTAAAATATGGGGTGGGGGTGATAATGATCCCGTCTCAGAAGCTGTCTTGAGGGCGGATTTATAGGCGGTGTAGATAGCATTGGATTTAGGGGCTGTGGCTAGATAGATCACGGCTTGTACCAAAGCCAATTCCCCTTCGGGTGATCCCAATCTGACATAGGCATCCCAAGCAGACAAACACACGGCAAGTGCCTGCGGATCGGCCATACCAATATCTTCACTGGCCATGCGCACCAGACGCCGCGCCAGAAAAATTCTGTCCTCTCCCCCCACTAACATGCGAGAAAACCAATAGAGGGCTGAATCGACATCACTGCCACGGACAGATTTATGAAGCGCAGAAATAAGGTTATAGTGCCCTTCTTCCTTTTTATCATAGAGCGGCGCCCGCCGAGATATTGCCTGCATAAGTTGATGTTCGTCCATCATCTCAGAGGATTCAAATATCTGCTCCACGAGGCTCAAGGCATAACGTCCATCTCCATCTGATATTGCAATCAGTTTTTCTCGAGCTGACGGTGTTAATAAAATTTGCTTGCCCTTATAGGCTTCGGCCTTCTGAATTAATAATTCAATAGCTACATCATCCAGGCGGTTTAAAACCAAGACCTGCGCCCGCGATAACAAGGCGGCATTTAATTCAAAGGATGGGTTTTCTGTTGTCGCACCGATTAACGTGATGGTGCCGTCTTCTAAAACCGGTAAAAAAGCATCAATCTGGGCTTTGTTAAACCGATGTATCTCATCCACAAACAGCATCGTGCCTTTACCTTGGCGGCGACGGAACTTTGCTTGTTCAAATATCTTCTTGAGATCCGCTATGCCAGAAAAAATGGCAGATATCTGCTCAAAATGCTTATCGGTATAATGTGCCAATACCCGCGCCAACGTGGTTTTGCCACATCCCGGTGGACCCCAGAATATAAGTGAGGGAATATTCTGACTGTCAATCATCCGGCGCAACGTTCCTTGTGCGTTGATGAGATGTGATTGTCCCAATATATCTTCTAACGATTGAGGCCGCAGAATATCCGCCAGAGGCCGCGTGACCTCTGGGTCTGTTGTCGTGGAAGACGCAATGTCAAAAAGTCCTGTCATTCAGATTGTGAGTAAACCACAAAAGACAAGTTGAGGGAATTATCTAATCACGACCTGTGTTTTCTGGCCGCCACGTTCGATCGTCAGGGCAAATATACCCTTACTCTCAGCCTGACGAAGCTCACGTTTTAAATCAGATGTATCCAAAATTTGATCTTTACCCACGGCTATAATTTGATCCCCCGGTCTTAAAAAATACCCGGCTTTGGACTCAGGGGACACTTCTGTCACTACAACGCCCTCTCCTTCTGAATCTATACCCAGTTCTGATGCCACAGCAGGATTAATATTCGAAACACGTACGCCCGAAAGGGGATTTTCCCCGGCCAGCAACACTTCGTCTCGCGCTGGTTTTTCGGGCGGCGGCGCGGCCTCGACCGAAATCGTTTTTTCTTCACCTTTACGCAAAATAGTAATCTGTGTTTCTTCACCCAAGGGTACCGTTGCCAAACGGAATTTCATTTCGGATGTATCCCGGATGTCCTTGCCATTAATGCTGGTCATGACATCGCCGACTTTTAATCCGGCATACAAAGCCGGGCTGGCGTCATGAATACGCGCCACCATCACGCCCCGGGGGCGATCCAATCCCAGACTTTCCGCAATATCAGGCGTAACTTCCTGTCCGTACACACCTAGCCACGGACGGATCACTTTTTTACTGGTGCCTGTTTTTGAAACGGGTGATTCTGATTTTTCTGCTGTAATCACACTCGCGACCATTTCAGATGGAATTGCAAAGCCAATCCCCAGCGATCCCCCGCTCCGAGAATAAATCGCCGTATTAATCCCGACAACACCGCCTGTCATATCCACTAGCGGCCCACCAGAATTCCCCGGATTAATCGCGGCATCTGTTTGGATAAAAAAGTTATAGTCACTGATATCAAGGGAAGACCGCGCTAAAGCAGATACAATCCCCGAGGTCACGGTTTGTCCCACCCCAAAGGGGTTACCTACTGCGAGCACAATATCCCCAACCTGCATACCTTCGCTTGGTTTTAGTGACGCATACGGAAGACGTTCACCTTGGGTATCTAGGCGGAGGATCGCTACATCTGATTTTTCATCGCTTAGGGAAACCTGTGCATCAAATTGGCGTCCATCTGATAAGACGGCCACGATTTCATCAGCATTTTTGACGACATGCGCATTAGTGACCACCACACCTGAGGGTTCAACAATGACACCGGACCCTAACGCGTTTTCTACCTGTTGACGGGATAAACTGCCACCAAACCCTTGAGAGAAAAACTGTCCAAAAAAAGGATCACTGGCAAAGGGGTTCACGCGCTGTGTGACCGTTTTTTTGGCGTATACATTCACAACAGCCGGGGATATTTTTTTAACTACCGGCGCAAAGGATAATGTCATTTCAGATTGAGTATTCGGTACAGCGCGTTCTTGGGCAAACGCACTCGCTCCAATCGCGATACACATCAAGGCCAGAAGCTGAATAAACCGTATAAGCATACCCCAAAATTTAGTGAAGGGTTATGATACAGACAAGGCCAGATTAAGACATAATTGTGGCAAATGGCTTATTTTCTTGAATCGAGAAGCGAATTGATTTTTTTCAAGATATCAGAGGATGTCGTGTCACTCTGGAAACGAAATAATTCCTGCCCTGTGTCTGGGATCAATATGGCCAGATATCCGGTTCCGCTCCCCTGCGCCTGAAGGTATTCCCCTATTCCTAATTGTTGCGCGAGTAAGATAGATTGATGTATTGATTTTTTATCTGTGAGATTTAAGCTAACAAATAAAATATTTTTTTGATCCAGCCCGCCTTCCTGACGTGCCACATCAATCAATGGTTTCAAAATCTGGCAATGGGGACACCAATCGGCATAGACATACACGGCAATTAGGTCTGGTGTGGGAAGCTCACGCTTCGCCCAGACCGGGGTCATACCCATCAGGAAAAAAACAAGGATCAATGCACCGAGGGCGCGCATTCTCATTTTTGATCCGCCGAAAAAAGCACCAGATATTCGCCGTATCCTTCTTTTTCAAGATCGGCCTTGGGGATAAAACGCAATGCGGCCGAGTTGATACAATATCTTAAGCCCCCTTTATCCTTGGGACCATCCGTGAACACGTGCCCCAGATGAGAATCCGTTCCAGCCGCTTTGACTTCGGTTCTGACCATGCCATGACGATTATCTTGATGCTCGGCCACAATAGCTTTCGCGATGGGACGAGAAAAACTCGGCCAGCCTGTCCCAGAATCAAACTTATCCGTTGAAGAAAACAAAGGCTCTCCCGAGATGACATCTACATAAATGCCGGGCTCTTTGTGGTTCCAATACTCATTTTCAAATGGTTTTTCGGTTCCCCCATGCTGGGTAACATATTCCTGCATAGGGGTTAATTGAACCTGACTTTCTTTTTTTTCAACCATGTTATTTTCTCCTGCTTGAACGCCTAAAGAAAAGGCACATATCATCATACCGATGATTATTATCTGAATGTATTTTTGCATTGAATGGCTCATAATGCTTAATTCGAACCTACGCCAGTATTGGTTACACGATAAATCAGGCTATATTTAGGGATTGTGATTTAGTCTTAGTCCGCGTAACCATATTATATGCGTTTAAGCCCGACAGAGATCAAAAAGGTGAAATCACCCGCACCAGCCCTTGTGTGCCTAACCGCCTATACAGCACCGATCGCCCGAATTCTAGACCGGCACTGCGACCTTCTTCTTGTCGGGGATAGTGTCGCCATGACCTTGTATGGACACGATAATACGCGCGCGGCAAATCTTGAGATGATGTCTCGCCATGGACAGGCCGTTGTCAGAGCCACATCGCACGCCTGTGTGATCGTCGACATGCCCTTTGGCTCCTATGAACAATCCCCTCAAGTAGCCCTGACCAATGCCCAGCGTTTGATGGAGGAGACAGGAGCTCAAGGCGTTAAACTAGAGGGCGGCACAGATTTAGCGGAATCAATTCATTTGATAGTTAAACATAACATACCTGTCATGGGTCATATTGGTTTACTGCCGCAACAGGTGACCTCACCGGAAGGGTTTCGGTACAAAGGGCGGACACAGGACGAAATCAAATCTCTTTTTCAGGATATAGAGGCCGTTACCCAAGCCGGAGCCTTCTCTATTGTCATTGAAGGCGTGAGTGAAGCCGTCGCCGCCAGCTTAAGTGCACAAACACCTATTCCGACAATTGGTATTGGCGCTTCGGCGGCATGTGATGGACAAATTCTGGTCAGTGACGACATGCTAGGGCTGACATATGGACATCTTCCAAAATTTGTTAAGACATATGCCGACTTAGACAATGAAATCAACGTGGCGGTTGGTCGTTTTGCCGAGGAAGTTCGCACCAGACACTTCCCAAATCCAACCTATCTTTATGCCGCACAAACAGCCCAAAAATAAAAAATGCCCTTAGAAGGGCATTTTTTATTCATTATGTGAGATCGTTTAAGCGGCAGCTGCTTTCTTTTTAGCAGTAGCTTTTTTCTTAGGCACCGCTTTTTTGGCGGGTGCCTTTTCCGAAGCCTCAGCGTCGCTTTCGATGAATTCAGGACCGCTATCTTGGCCTTTTGCGCTTTCATCACGATCAACCAGTTCAATCACGGCAATCGCCGCATTGTCCCCATAACGGAAGCCCGCTTTCATGATCCGGCAATATCCGCCTTCGCGGTCCATATAACGATCAGCCAGAACATTCATCAATTTAACGGTCTGGGCATCATCGCGCATCCGGCTATGGATGACGCGGCGATTGGCCAGTGTCTTTTTGGGATCCGCTTTGGCTTTTTTACCCAGCGTGATCAGTTTTTCTACGAACGGACGCAATTCCTTGGCCTTAGGCAAGGTTGTCACAATCTGTTCATGCTTGACCAATGCGGCGGCCATATTGGCCAACATGGCGATACGATGTGAACTTGTCACACCCAGTTTACGTTGTTTAATGCCGTGTTTCATGGCGTTTTCCTTTTACTTTTTTTGTGACCTTACGCGCTGAACGGATCGTCAAGGCGTTTGGCAAGTTCTTCAATATTTTCTGGCGGCCAACCCTCAACCTGCATACCGAGGTGAAGACCCATATTGGTCAAGACTTCCTTAATTTCATTTAAGGATTTACGACCAAAATTTGGTGTACGGAGCATATCACTTTCGGATTTTTGCACCAGATCACCAATGTAAACGATGTTATCGTTTTTCAGGCAGTTCGCCGAACGAACCGATAATTCAAGTTCATCCACCTTACGAAGCAGATTGCGATTAAAGGGCAGTTCATCGGCTTCGTCTTTTTTGGAATCGCCTTTGGGTTCTTCAAAATTGATAAAGACTTGAAGCTGATCTTGAAGAATACGTGCCGCATAGGCGACCGCATCTTCGGGCGAAATCACGCCGTTTGTTTCAACCTGAAGTGTCAGTTTATCATAGTCCGTGATTTGCCCAACGCGGGTATCCTCAACTTCGTAGGAAACCTTACGAACAGGGGAAAAAACCGAATCAACCGGGATCAATCCAACCGGGGCTTCTTCCGGGCGATTCATGGCGGCAGGGCGATATCCTTTACCAGTATTCACCACCATTTCCATGTTGAATTTCGCCCCTTTATCCAAGGTACAAATCACCAGATCAGGGTTCATGATTTCAATGTCTGCACCGGCCTCGATCATGCCTGCCGTCACTTCACATGGGCCGACAGCCGACACGCGCATTTTCTTAGGGCCTTCGGCATGCATACGCACGGCGATTGCCTTTACGTTGAGGACGATATCCGTCACATCTTCGCGCACGCCTTCGATAGAAGAGAATTCATGCAGAACGCCATCAATAGAAATGCCCGTAACAGCCGCGCCTTGCAAAGACGAGAGCAGAATACGGCGAAGCGCGTTCCCCAGAGTCAGACCAAAACCACGCTCCAGCGGTTCGGCCACGATTTTACCACTCGCTTTGGCGTTACTTCCATGCGCGATATCAATTTTTTCTGGTTTAATCAGTTCCTGCCAGTTTTTCTGTATCAAGGTGTATCTCCTAAAAAATATCTGAAAGTTGATCCCGACTTATACGCGGCGACGTTTACGCGGTTTTGTCCCGTTATGGGGCACGCCGGTAATGTCTTTGATATTGCGAATATTGAAACCAATCGCTCCGAGGGCGCGCAAGGCAGACTCACGTCCTGAACCGGGACCTTTTACCCAGACATCCAGATCACGCATGCCGTGTTCCTGTGCTTTTTTACCGGCATCTTCTGCGGCAACCTGCGCGGCATAAGGTGTCGATTTACGGGAACCTTTAAACCCCATCATGCCAGCCGAAGACCAGGCCACTGTGTTGCCTTGTGCATCGGTGATCGTCACCATGGTGTTGTTGAATGACGCATTGACGTGCGCCACACCGGAGATAATGTTTTTCTTAACTTTTTTCGCCGGACGTTTGCCGCCGGCAGTTGCTGTGGTCGAAGCCGCTGGTTTAGCCATGAGATATATCCTTATTTCTTAGGCGCGGCTTTTTTGCCGGCAACTGGTTTCGCCGGACCTTTACGGGTACGGGCATTCGTGCGGGTGCGCTGACCGCGAACCGGCAGGTTGCGGCGGTGACGCAAACCGCGATAGCAGTTCATGTCAATCAGACGCTTGATGTTCAGGGCTGTCTGACGGCGCAGATCCCCTTCGATCGTGTATTCATCTGTATCGATCTCTGTCCGGATTTTATTCAATTCATCTTCCGTCAGATCATTCATCCGGCGTGTTTCGGCAATGCCGCACACCTTCAAAATTTGACGGGATTTGGGAAGGCCGATGCCATGCACATAGGTCAGGGCAATCAGCGCACGTTTTTTGTCAGGGACGTTAACGCCTGCAATACGAGCCATGTTTTCTCCTTTTTGATCATCTAAAACGGAACCGTTATACCAGTTCCTACACCATCAAAAAGCCATATAAATCAATACGTTAAATGAAAACGATGACCTGTAGAGGCTTTAAGATTTGCCGCACTATAGGAAGATTAACCCCTTGCGTCAACAGGTATTTTCACCCCTGATCTCAAACCGATTTCAAGAAGCCTTCAATCTGCTCCGTGACATCTTCAATAGGTGCCATGCCATCAACTTTTTTCATGAGCCCTGTGGCCTCATAATAGGGAATAATCGGCGCCGTTTGTTCGCGATAAACGGCCAGACGTTGACGCAAGGTGGCTTCGTTATCATCGGCGCGGACAGCTTGACCCGATTCCTGGGCTTGACGGATACGAGAGTTCAGCCGCCCAACCAGTTCGTCTTCATTCACTTGAAAATGAATAACAGCCGTCAAAGGTTTCTTTTTTTCTGCCAACATACGGTCAAGGGCTTTGGCCTGTTCAACCGTACGGGGAAATCCATCAAATATAACACCCTGAGCGCAATCAGGTTGTGTGATGCGCTGGGCAATCATGTTGATGATGATATCATCGGAAATAAGTTTACCTGAATCCATGATCGCTTTGGCCTGCTGGCCTAGCTCTGTTTGCGCGGATACTTCGGCGCGCAACATATCACCTGTCGATAGTTGCTTTAGGCCATATTTTGTCTCAAGGATCTTGGATTGCGTTCCCTTGCCAGCACCCGGCGGACCAATTAAAATGATATTCATCGGCGACCTCTCCCCGTGCCTCTCAGATTGGCTTTTTTGATCAATCCTTCATATTGGTGTGCAATCATATGAGAATGAACCTGAGCCACCGTATCCATCGTCACCGTTACCACAATTAACAACGAGGTGCCGCCGAAATAAAACGGTACACTATATTGTGACATCATCACCTCGGGCAAAAGACACACCACCACCAGATATAAAGCCCCAATCGCGGTAATACGGGTGAGCACATAGTCCAGATATTCAGCCGTGTGTTTTCCGGGACGCATACCGGGCACAAAGCCGCCGTATTTTCTAAGCATCTCGGCATTTTCTTCCGGATTAAACACAATAGCCGTATAGAAAAAAGCAAAGAAGATAATCAAGGCCGCATACAACAACATGTAAACGGGTTGACCGTGCTGAAGGTAACGCGCGATTTCAGATGTCACTTCGCCGCCTTGCATGCCTGAAAACCCTAAAATCGTCAGTGGCAACAATAATAGAGACGACGCAAAAATCGGCGGGATCACCCCAGATGTATTGAGTTTCAGCGGGATATGATTTTGCTGTGCCATCGACATCTGGTTACCCACCTGACGTTTGGGGTATTGCACCATCACTCGTCTTTGCGAACGTTCCATGAAAACGATAAACGCAATCGCGGCCACAATCACCAGAAAGATCAACAATAATTCTAATAAATTAAACTGCCCTTGACGCCCCAACTCCAGCATGCCAGCCAGAGCGCGCGGTAATTCCGCCACAATCCCGGCAAAGATAATCAGGGAAATACCATTCCCAATGCCGCGTTGAGTAATTTGCTCACCCAGCCACATCAAAAAGACCGTTCCCCCGACAATCGTGATCACCGTTGATGCCCGGAAGAAAAATCCGGGATCCGTCACCGCAGGGCCCGAAGCACTTTGCATACCCTCAAGCCCCACTGCCAAACCATAAGCTTGAATAGAGGCCAGAAGCACTGTCAAATAACGTGTGTATTGGTTGATCTTCATACGGCCATGCTCGCCCTCTTTCTTGAGTGCCTCAAGCTTGGAGGACATGGCGGTTGCCAACTGTATGATAATGGACGCCGAAATATACGGCATGATGTTCAGGGCAAAAATAGTCATCCGTTGCAAGGCACCGCCCGAAAACATGTTAAACATGTCCAGAATGCCGCCACCCTTTTGAGAATAAATTTCATTCCAGATCACTGGATCAATACCCGGCACCGGGATATATGTCCCAAGGCGATAAACCAAAAGCGCCCCCAGCACAAAAAGGATACGTTGCTTGAGTTCTGTCGCTTTGGAGAAGGCTCCCCAGCTGACATTCTTTGCAAGTTGTTCGACGGCTGAAACCATGGGTGAAAAACCTTTCAAATGATGACGTCATTCATAAAGAATTTAAGCCCGCCAAGCAAGCCCGCACCGCAACAATTCGGCGCCCAAAAAATATAAAAAAAAGGGAAGATAATCTCCCCTTTTTTATCAAAATTTTTTGAATAATGGTCTATTTAGGTTTTTTGCGAACCACAGGTTTCGGCACAAAAACAACCACATCAACCTTGCCCCCTGCTTTTTCAACGGCGGCCTGCGCTGTCTTGGTCACGCCGGCCACTTTCATGGTGACTTTAGATTTAAGCGTGCCTTTTGAAATCAAGCGCACGCCATCCCCTTTGCGGGCAATCACTTTGGCCTGAAGCAATGTATCGGCATCGATTGTTTTAGAGGCATCGATCATTTTATATTTAATGGCCTGCTCCAGGCGACCTGTGGTGATTTCGACCAGATCTTTGGCAAAAATATTGTTAAATCCGCGTTTAGGCAAACGTTGATACAAAGGCATCTGACCGCCTTCAAACCCCTTGATCGCCGTACCAGAACGTGCGGTTTGACCCTTACCGCCCCGGCCAGAGGTTTTGCCTTTGCCAGAACCAATACCGCGTCCTAAACGCTTAGTATTATGTTTGGATCCCTTTTTGGGCTTTAATTGATTCAGTTTCATCTGCGTGTTCCTTTATAAATCTTATGCGGCCTCAATGATTTTGACGAGGTGCGATACTTTGCTGATCATCCCGCGCACAGAAGGCGTATCTTCCAGCGTGCTAACGCGGCCAATCTTGTTCAGACGAAGCCCAATCAGGGTTTCTTTCTGGCCTGGCTTGCGGCCAGCGACGGATGCCACTTGCTGAACGGTCACAGTTTTACCACCAGCTTTGGCAGACGTTTTCTTGGCAGGTGCCTTTTTTGTTTTTGCTTCGGTCATCACACTATTCCTTATGTTACCTTATTCAGCGTCAGAAGATTTATCTTCGGCCTCGGCTGGTTTTCCATCGCGTGTCGCAAAGACATCACCAATTTTCTTGCCACGGCGCGCCGCCACTTGACGGGGGCTCTGAACATTTTTCAATGCCTCAAGTGTCGCATTCACCATGTTGTAAGGGTTGCTGGAACCCAAAGCCTTAGCGACGACGTCCTGAATACCCAAGCAGTCGAAAATCGCCCGCATCGGACCCCCGGCAATCACGCCCGTCCCGGCTGGTGCTGTCCGAAGCCAGACTTTCCCGGCACCAAAAACACCTTTGACATCATGATGAAGCGTTCTACCTTCGCGCAGAGGAACGCGGATCATGCTCCGCTTGGCTTCTTCCGTTGCCTTGCGAACGGCTTCGGGCACTTCTTTTGCTTTACCATGGCCTGATCCCACGCGGCCACGACCATCGCCCACCACCACGAGGGCAGCAAAGCCAAATCGGCGTCCGCCCTTGACCACTTTGGCCACGCGGTTGACCGCCACGAGTTTTTCGTGGAGTTCTGGTTCTTCGCGGTCGGCACGCTCAGCGCGTTCGCGGGATTTTTCTGCTTTAGCCATGTGACTTCTCTCTCCTTAAAATCTTTAAAACTCAAGACCGCCGGCGCGTGCGCCTTCGGCAATGGCCTTCACGCGGCCATGGTATAAAAACTGACCCCGGTCGAACTGAACTTTTTTAACACCGGCTTTTTTGGCGCGCTCGGCAACCAACTTGCCAACTTTTTCCGCGGCGGCAATATTGCCCCCATTATCCAGACCGATTTCTTTATCCAAACTGGATGCCGCTACCAAGGTCACCCCTTTGATGTCGTCGATGATCTGGGCATACACCGCCTTATTGGTACGGTGGATGGACAAACGCGGACGCACATCCCGGTTCGGGTTGTGGTTGATGTTAACTTTCTTCAGCTTGTTCCGTGTACGGAACGTGCGGCGGTCAGAAGATTGCAGTTTTTTTGTCATGGTCTATTCCTTACTTCTTCTTGCCTTCTTTAATCATGACGTATTCACCAGCATAGCGAATACCTTTTCCTTTGTATGGCTCTGGGGGTTTAAACCCGCGGATATTGGCGGCAACTTGACCCACAAGCTGTTTATCAATCCCCGTGATCGTCACGGCTGTCTGGTTTTCAACCGCCACCGTCACACCTTTGGGAATTGTGTAACGTACTTCATGGCTGAAACCCAGCTGTCCCACAAATGTGGACCCCTGAACATTTGCCCGAAGACCCACACCCTGAATTTCCAGTTTGCGGGTATAACCCTTGGTTACACCTTCGATCATATTTTTGACCAGAACCCGCATAGTGGGATACAGGCGCTTGGCTTCGGCGGAATTGGCACGGGGTGCAAACACCATCGAACTGCCATCCATCTTGACGGAAACGTCATCATGGATACGCACCGAAAGTTCACCTTTCGGGCCTTTAATTTTAATATCCTGCCCCGACACGGTCGGTGTAACGCCGCTTGGGATTTCAACAGGTTTTTTTCCTACGCGTGACATGATGTCTTTCCTCTTATTCCTAGAATACCTGACACAAAACTTCGCCGCCGACATTGGCCGCACGTGCTTTGTGATCTGCCATCACACCCTGAGGTGTTGATAAAACCGAAATGCCTAGACCGTTCGAGACCACACCCAGATCAGAAATCGCCGAATAGACACGTCTGCCCGGTGTCGAAACGCGTTTTAAGGTGCGAATGGCGGGTTGACCCTGATCATATTTCAATTCGATCATCAGGTCTTTTTTGTTGCCGCCCAGATCCTGAAGCGAATAGCCACGGATATAGCCTTCGTCTTTCAAAACCTGACAGACGCGCTCGCGCAGGGTTGACCACGGGCAAGGCACCACAGGCTTGCGTGCCTGTTGGCCGTTGCGAATTCGGGTGAGCATATCACCTAAAGGATCATTCATTGACATGGGTATAGTGCTCCTTATTCCTTACCAGCTCGATTTCGTGACACCTGGCAACTCCCCACGGGAGGCCAGATCGCGCAGTGCAATACGCGACAAGTTAAACTTACGGTGAAACCCACGCGCCCGGCCAGACAACGCACAGCGATTGCGGATACGTGTCTTGGATGAGTTACGCGGCATTTCCGCCAGTTTCAGAACCGCCATAAAGCGTTCTTCCATCGTGGCTTTTTTGTTGCTGATGATATCCTTCAGTTTGGCACGTTTGTTGGCCAAACTTTTGGTCATCTTGCGACGCTTTAAATTTCTTTCTTTTGCACTGGTCTTTGCCATGGTGTCTTTCCTTAACCGTTAATCTTTAGTTTCTGAACGGCATATCAAAGCCGCGCAGTAATTCTTTAGCTTCTGCATCGGTTTTTGCCGTTGTGCAGATAATGATATCCATCCCGCGGATTTTTTCGACTTTGTCAAAAACAATCTCGGGGAAAATGATATGTTCTTTTACGCCCATCGCGTAATTGCCACGGCCATCAAAACTCTTGCCGTTAATGCCGCGGAAGTCGCGGATACGCGGCATCGCAATCGTGACCAGACGATCCAGAAACTCATACATCCGCTCCCGGCGCAGGGTCACCTTGCACCCGATGGCCATTCCATCACGCACCTTGAAGGACGCATTGGATTTTTTAGCCGAGGTAATGACCGGCTTTTGACCGGCAATCAAAGCCAGTTCTTCAGCGGCTTTTTCAACGGCCTTGCGGTCTTGTGTCGCATCGCCCACGCCCATATTGATGACAATCTTGTCAAGGCGCGGTACCTGAAGTGCGTTTTTATAGCCGTATTTTTTCTGAAGATCTGCTTTGATCTTCTGATCGTACCGGTGTTTCATCCGCGGCGTATATTTTTCTGCTGTGCTTGCCATTGTTTTGTTCCTACTTTGTCAACTGCTCGCCGGAGGCTTTGGCCACGCGGACTTTTTTACCATCTTTTAACTGTTTATATCCCACGCGTGTGGCGGTTCCTTTTTTAGGATCAACCAGCGCAACATTCGATACATGGATCGACAGTTCCTTGCTTTCGATACTGCCAGCCGAAAACTGGGTCGGCTTGGTATGTTTTTTGGCCACGTTCACGCCCTGTACCACCACCCGGCGTTCTGTGGGGATGGATTTCAGGACTTCGCCTTTTTTGCCTTTGTCTTTTCCGGCAATCACGACAACCTGATCGCCTTTTTTAATTTTCATGGTTGTATTGGTCATTAGAGCACCTCTCCCGCCAGCGAGATAATTTTCATGTAGCCTTTACCGCGTAATTCACGGGTTACGGGTCCAAAGATACGTGTCCCGATCGGCTCGCCGGCCGCATTAATCAGGACGCAGGCATTGGTATCAAAACGGATTTTTTCGCCATTCTGACGGTTAATACCATGACGTGAACGGACGATAACGGCCTTGTGAACCGTTCCTTTTTTCACGCGTCCACGGGGAATCGCATCTTTAATGGAAACAACAACCACGTCACCGATATTGGCTGTTCTACGGTGAGAACCCCCCAACACCTTGATGCATTCGACGCGGCGTGCGCCGGAATTATCCGCCACTTCCATATTTGATTGCATCTGTATCATGTTACTACCTGCCTTTGCCTTATCTATTCGTCTTTAAGTTGATCTCTTACTTCTTTTTGGCGACTGCCTTTTTGGCAGGTGCTTTTTCTTTTTTCTCTTTTGCGGCAGAAGGTGCCTTAGCCTTGGGGGCTGACGCAGGCTTGGCAACCGCTGTCGAACGCTCCCCACCAATCACTTCCCAACGTTTACGCTTGGAAATCGGGGCACATTCAATAATTTGAACCCGGTCACCCACCTTGCAGTTATTGTTTTCATCATGCGCGGCGTATTTGGACGAACTCCGGATGTATTTTTTATACACGGGGTGCAGTTTCTTACGCTCAACAATGACGGTGACAGTTTTATCCATCTTGTCACTGACAACAGTTCCTTCAAGTACGCGGCGTGGCATGTGTTATTCCTTATCCTTTATCTTCTTAAGCAACTTTTTTGGCTTTTGCCTTGGCCTTGGATGCCACAGCAGAAACCCCTTGTGCGGTTTTTGTTAAAAATGTTTTGATGCGGGCGATATCACGGCGCACCACACGGATCTGCGACATGTTTTCCAGCTGACCTGCCGTTTTTTGGAAACGCAGATTGAACTGCGTCTTACGCAGATCCATCAACATTTTGACCAGTTCATCGGCTGTTTTGCCTTTTAGTTCTTCCGCTTTCATCACTCAATTCCTTATCTACTAATCCTATGACCCGATCCGAGCCACAAATTTGGTTTTAATCGGCAGTTTGGCCGCGGCCAGTTCAAGGGCTTCACGTGCCACCTGCATCGGTACGCCATCCAGTTCAAACATAATCCGGCCTGGCTTCACGCGTGCCGCCCAAAATTCAGGCGACCCTTTACCGGAACCCATCCGTACTTCCAGCGGCTTTTTGGACACCGGCACATCCGGGAAAATCCGAATCCAGACCTTACCCTGACGTTTCATATGACGGGCAATACAACGACGCGCCGCTTCGATCTGACGTGCCGTGATACGATCCGGTTGCAAGGCTTTCAAGCCATACTCCCCAAAGGCCAGTTCAAACCCCCCTTTGGCATTGCCATGGATACGGCCTTTATGGGCTTTTCTGTATTTCGTTTTTTTCGGTTGTAACATCGTTTTGTACCGTCAGTTTAAAATTATGTCAATAAATACTCGTCTTTTTTATGCTTTATGGGGCTGACCCGTTTGCGGGGCGGCTTCAATCCGTTTATCCCGTGCCAGAGGGTCATGCGCCATGATATCGCCTTTGTAAATCCAGACCTTCACCCCAATGATCCCATAGGTGGTGAGGGCTTCGGAAAAACCATAGTCCAAATCCGCCCGGAGTGTGTGGAGTGGAACGCGGCCTTCGCGGTACCATTCTGTGCGGGCAATATCTGCACCGCCCAGACGACCAGACACATTCACCCGAATCCCCAAAGCCCCTTGACGCTGGGCACTTTGCACCGCACGTTTCATGGCTCTGCGGAACGATACCCGGCGCTCGAGTTGCTGGCAGACGCCTTCGGACACCAGCTGAGCATCCACCTCAGGCTTACGAATTTCAACAATGTTCAAAGACACTTCTGATCCCGCACGGTCAGAGAGATCTTTTCTCAGTTTTTCAATATCCGCACCTTTTTTGCCGATAATCACACCCGGACGGGCGGTGTAAACTGTCACGCGGGTATTTTTCGCGGCACGTTCAACCACCACTTTCGAAATCCCGGCGGCTTTCAGACGTTCGGTCACATATTTACGCAGTTCAAGATCTTGAACTAGTTTCTCGGCATAGTTACGATCATCGAACCAGCGAGAGTCCCAGGTACGGTTGATCCCGACGCGCAGACCGATTGGATTAGCTTTCTGACCCATGTTTCACGTGCTCCTTATTCTTGTTCTTTTTTGGCAGCAGCTTTTTTGGCTGGTGCTTTTTTAGCCGCAGGTTTTTTGGCGGCAGATTCTGTTGTCGCGGGGGCTTTTTTCTTAGGGGCTTTTTTTGAAGCCACCATGTCATCCCCCAGTTCACGCACAATCACGGTCAAGCGGCTGAATGGCTTTTCGATCGGCGCGGCACGTCCCCGGCCCCGTGTTTGGATACGGCGCATCTTGATAGATTTACCGACATAAGCCTCGGCCACAATCAAGCGATCCACATCCAGGCCATGGTTGTTTTCCGCATTCGCGACCGCAGACGCCAATACTTTGCGCACGTCCTTTGCAATCCTACGCTGACTGAACTGAAGATCCGTGAGCGCTTTTGCCGCGCTTTTGCCGCGGATCATCTGTGCCACCAGATTCAGTTTACGGTCGCTCGTCCGAAGATACTTGGCTTCCGCCTTCGCTTCGTTCGGGGCTTCGCGCCGTTCTTTTTGTTTCTGTCCCATGGTCTATTTCCTTACCTCAAAATAACTTACTTGCTTTCGGCTTTCTTATCGCCGCCATGTGCTTTGAAAACACGGGTTGGGGCAAACTCGCCCAATTTGTGACCAATCATCTGATCTGTCACCAGAACAGGGATGAATTGTTTGCCGTTGTGAACGCCAAACGTCAAACCCACCATCTGAGGCAAAATTGTGGAACGGCGAGACCAAGTCTTCACCACCCCTTTTGTTTTTCCGTTCTTCACATCTTCCACCTTTTTCAAAAGGCTTCTATCGACAAACGGACCCTTCCAAACGCTACGTGCCATGTTTTCCTCTTAATATCTCTTCTTGCTATTTCTTCTTACGGCGCAAGATAAACTTATCTGTCGCCTTGTTTTTACGTGTTTTGTACCCTTTGGTCGGTACACCGGAATATGAAACCGGGTGACGTCCGCCGGATGTCCGGCCTTCGCCCCCGCCGTGTGGGTGATCAACAGGGTTCATCACAACGCCGCGGACTGTAGGTTTAATCCCCAACCAACGTTTGCGTCCAGCTTTACCCAAATTGGTGTTCATGTGGTCAGGGTTCGATACGGCACCAACTGTGGCCATGCAATCCTGACGTATCAAACGGAGCTCGCCCGAAGCCAACTTGATCTGGGCAAAACCCTGATCACGTCCCGCCAACTGAGCGTATGTCCCGGCAGAACGGCATAACTGCGCGCCCTTACCTTCTTTCAATTCGATATTGTGAATAATGGTTCCCACCGGCATGGATTTTAATTTCATCGCATTGCCTGGTTTGATATCGGCTTTTTCACCGGACACCACCACGTCACCCACTTTGAGGCGTTGCGGCGCAATGATGTAGGCCTTTTCGCCATCTTTATATTGAATAAGCGCAATAAACGCCGTGCGGTTCGGGTCATATTCCAAACGCAAAACAGTAGCGTCCATATCAAATTTACGGCGTTTCCAGTCAATGACGCGGTATTTTTGTTTGTGACCGCCGCCGATGTGGCGCATTGTCACACGGCCGAGATTGTTCCGCCCGCCTGTTTTCTTCTTGCCTTCCAGCAAGGTTTTTTCCGGAGCCCCTTTATGCAGGTCGCTACGATCCGTAATGATCAGCGTCCGTAAACTGGGTGTTCTGGGTTTGAATGATTTGAGTGCCATTGTCTTATGCCTTTATCAACTAAACACCTGTTCCAACATCAATCGTTTGACCGGGTTCCAGTGTCACGATTGCTTTTTTAACATCCGAGCGAAATGCCTTGATGCCTTTAAATACTTTTGTCTTGCCCTTGGTCGTTAGCGTGTTCACGCCTTTGACTTTAACTTTAAACAACGCTTCAACCGCGGCTTTCACCTGGGGTTTGGTCGCCGTTGTTGGTACCTTGAATGTCACCTGACCATGTTCAGACCCGCGGGTCGATTTTTCGGTCACGACAGGTGAGCGGATGATTTCATACATCCATTCGGCAACTTGGGCGTTTTCTTTTTTCTTCGCGGCCATGGTTATTACCCTTTCAATCTTTCGGTCAGTGCGTTCACAGCGGCCACCGTCAACACCAGCGTATCGCGCTGAAGAATGTCGTATACGTTGGCACCTTGAACCGGCAGAACATCAATCTTCGGCAGGTTCGATGTGGCACGCGCAAAATTGGCATCAATTTCAGAGCCACTAATCACCAGCGCGGAATCAAACCCCATCTTTTCAAATGCTTTCGCCATGGATTTGGTTTTGTGATCCTTGGCCTTGGCCTCATCAATCACCACCAGCTTGCCTTCTTTGGCTTTGGTAGACAGGGCAGACATCATCGCCAACTGGCGAATGCGGCGCGGTAATTCATGCGCGTGACTCCGGACAACTGGGCCATGTGCTTTTTGACCGCCACGATCAATTGTACGTGTATAGCTTCCCACACGGGCGGAACCTGTTCCTTTTTGTTTGAACGGCTTTTTACCTGTGCGATTCACTTCAGAACGGGTTTGTGTTTTATGCGTGCCGGATTGACGTTTTGCCAATTGCCACAACACCATGCGGTGCATGATGTCTGCGCGGATTTCAGCTTCGAAAATGCTGGGTTCCAGCACCACATCGCCAGCGGATTTTCCATCCAGTGTTTTAACGGACATTTTCATTGTCGTTACCCTTCTTTGCTTTCTTCAGCGGATGCCGATACGCCAGCACTTGCCTTGATACCTGCCGGAAGCGGTGCATCTTTAGGTGCTGGTTTTTTAACAGCATCAGATACCAAAACCCAACCCCCATCGGTGCCGGGAACACTTCCTTTGATCAAAATAAGATTGTCTTCCAGATCAATACCGGCAACTTTCAAGTTTTGCGTAGTGACACGCTCTGTTCCTAAATGACCCGCCATTTTCTTGTTCTTAAAAACCTTACCCGGATCCTGACGATTACCCGTTGATCCATGGGAACGGTGAGATACGGAGACACCGTGCGTGGCACGAAGACCGCCAAAATTCCAACGCTTCATAGCCCCGGCGAACCCTTTTCCGGTTGACATACCCACGACATCCACGAACTGGCCGGGAATAAAATGGCTGGCACTGATTTCTGCCCCTACTTCCGGAAGCTTGTCAGCATCTACGCGAAATTCCACCACTTTTTTCTTCGGCTCCACCTTGGCAGAACCAAAAACGGATCGCATGGCTTTCGACGTACGAGAAACTTTCGCCTTACCTGCGCCTAATTGAACAGCGGTGTAGCCATCCTTGTCTTGTGTCCGAACAGCGGTCACCTGACATGCATCGATTTTTAAAACGGTCACGGGAATCTGACGGCCTTCGTCATCGAAGATCCGTGTCATACCCTCTTTCCGTGCAATAACGCCTGTGCGCATGGTCAACTCCCTAACTTATCCTTTAAGCGGCCTGGCCGATTTTAATTTCAACGTCCACACCAGCGGCCAGATCCAATTTCATCAACGCATCCACCGTTTGCGGGGTGGGCTCGACGATATCGATCAAACGTTTATGTGTACGCATTTCAAATTGTTCCTGTGATTTCTTATCCACATGGGGTGAACGGTTTACACAGAATTTTTCCTTACGTGTTGGAAGCGGAATAGGACCGCGGACACCCGCGCCCGTCCGGCGAGCCGTGTTCACGATTTCGCGCGTCGAAGCATCCAAAATACGATGGTCGAAAGCGCGAAGTCTGATGCGTATTGTTTGCGTATCCATATCTCAACTACCTTTTTTAAAAAACCTTATGATACAATCTTACTCACGACGCCGGCACCGACGGTACGGCCGCCTTCGCGGATCGCGAAACGAAGACCTTCATCCATCGCCACAGGCGCGATCAGTTCCACGTTCATCTTGATGTTGTCGCCTGGCATCACCATCTCAACACCCGCCGGCAAATGCACCATCCCCGTCACATCCGTCGTCCGGAAGTAAAACTGCGGGCGGTAATTTGTGAAGAACGGTGTATGACGGCCGCCTTCTTCCTTGCTCAAGATGTATGCCTCAGCTTCGAACTTGCTGTGGGGCTTGATCGATCCCGGCGCACATAATACCTGACCGCGTTCCACATCCTCGCGCTTCGTCCCGCGTAGCAGAGCCCCGATATTGTCCCCCGCCTCACCGCTATCCAGCAGTTTGCGGAACATCTCAACGCCCGTGATCGTGGTCTTCTGCGTGTCGCGTATCCCCACAATCTCAATCTCGTCACCTACCTTGATGATCCCTTGCTCAATACGGCCTGTGACCACTGTCCCACGGCCTGAAATCGAGAACACATCTTCCACCGGCATCAGGAACGGTTTGTCCAGTGCACGTTTCGGCTGAGGAATATACTCATCCACTGCTTTCAACAGGGCGCGGATTGAATCTTCACCAATCTCCTTGTCACGGCCTTCCAGTGCCGCCAAGGCCGATCCCTTCACAATCGGGATCTTGTCGCCCGGAAACTGGTACGAGCTCAGCAATTCGCGGATCTCCATCTCCACCAGTTCCAGCAATTCAGGATCATCCACCTGATCCACCTTGTTCATGTACACCACAATAGACGGTACCCCCACCTGACGCGCCAGCAGAATGTGCTCTCTCGTCTGAGGCATCGGGCCGTCCGCCGCATTCACCACCAAAATCGCGCCGTCCATCTGGGCCGCGCCTGTGATCATGTTCTTCACATAGTCCGCGTGGCCTGGGCAGTCCACGTGGGCATAGTGACGGTTCTCCGTCTCATATTCCACGTGTGCCGTTGAAATCGTAATCCCCCGCGCCCGCTCTTCGGGTGCCTTGTCAATCTGGTCATACGCCCGGAACTCTTTCGAGAAATATTTCGTCAGCGCCGCTGTCAACGTCGTCTTTCCATGATCTACGTGACCAATCGTTCCAATGTTACAATGCGGCTTGTTCCGCTCAAACTTTCCCTTTGCCATCTTTTCGTTCTCCTTATTCTTTCACACTCAAAAATATCTATTTAAAAATCTCTTAGCTGGCCATCTTGGCTTTCACTTCGTCGGCAATATTCTGCGGCGCGGCTTCATAGTGATCAAACACCATGGAGTAAGAGGCACGCCCCTTGGACATACCGCGCAACGTGTTGATATACCCAAACATGTTCGCCAGCGGTACCATAGCATCGACAACTTTTGCATTACCGCGATCTTCCATGCCCTGAATCATGCCACGGCGGGAGTTCAAGTCACCAATAATATCGCCCATATATTCTTCTGGGGTCACCACTTCAACTTTCATGATCGGCTCCAGCAACTGGGGGCCTGCTTTTTGCATAGCTTCCTTGAAAGCGGCGCGGGCGGCAATTTCGAACGCGAGCGCACTGGAATCCACATCGTGGTATTTACCGTCATATACTTCAACTTCGATATTGATAACCGGGAAGCCTGCGATTACGCCCGTTTCCTTGGCACCCTTCATCCCTTTTTCCACGCCGGGGATATATTCCTTGGGAATAGATCCACCCACCGTGGTGTTCAGGAAGTTGTAATCAAGGATGGGATTACCTTTGGCGTCCTTAGCATCTTTGGGAAGTGGGCGCAGTTTGAACAAAAGGCGCGCAAACTGTCCGGATCCGCCGGATTGTTTTTTGTGAGTGTAATCAACATCAGATTCTTTAGAGATCGTTTCACGATACGCCACCTGAGGCGCGCCCACATTGGCTTCAACGCCATAAGTACGCTTCATGATATCGATTTTAATATCCAAGTGAAGCTCGCCCATCCCTTTCAGGATCGTTTGTCCTGTTTCAGGATCTGTGAACACACGGAAGGATGGATCTTCGGCCACGAGCTTGCTGAGGGCAACGCCCATTTTTTCTTGGTCAGCCTTGGTTTTCGGTTCTACAGCAATTTCAATGACCGGTTCAGGGAACGTCATGCGTTCCAGAACGATCGGCTTCAACGGATCACACAGTGTGTCTCCCGTTGTTGTGTCTTTCAAACCCACCAAGGCCACGATATCGCCAGCATGGGCTTCTTTGATTTCTTCGCGGTTGTTTGAATGCATCAGGAGCATACGGCCAATGCGTTCTTTCTTATTTTTAGTGGAATTCACCAAATAAGAACCTGCTTCGAGTTTACCGGAGTAAATACGGAAGAAGGTCAGCGTACCTACATATTCATCTGGCATAATTTTGAAAGCCAGACCTGACAACGGGGCTTCGTCTGTCATGTCACGTGTATCTTCGTCTTCGGAATCAGGCTTGGTCCCCTTAACCACACCTTTATCGAGCGGCGAAGGAAGGTAATCTACCACCGCATCCAGCATGGGCTGAACGCCCTTGTTTTTAAAGGCACTGCCGCACATCATTGGGATGAGCTTGAAGGCAATCGTTCCTTTGCGGATACATTTTTTTAAGGTGGCGATGTCGGGCTCTTTCCCATCCAGATAGGCCGTCATGGCATCATCATCCATCTCAACGGCCTGCTCGACCAGACGCTCACGGTAGGACTTGGCTTTTTCTACCAAATCCGCTGGAATATCCTTAACTTCAAATTTTGCACCCAGCGCTTCAGAGTCCCAGACAATCGCCTTCATGGTGATCAGATCCACCACACCCACAAAGTCAGATTCCATACCAATCGGCAAGGTCAGGATAAGTGGATCAATCCCGAGACGTTTTTTAACCGAGTCAACGCAGTCATAGAAATTTGCACCAATTTTATCCATTTTATTGGCGAAAATAATCCGTGGCACTTTATATTTGTCGCCTTGACGCCATACCGTTTCGGTCTGGGGCTCAACGCCTTGGTTACCGTCCAACAAACACACAGCACCATCGAGAACGCGCAAAGAACGCTCAACCTCGATCGTAAAGTCAACGTGGCCAGGGGTGTCAATAATGTTCATGCGGAACATTTCGCCCGGATGCGTCCCATATTCAGGACCCTTCCAGAATGTCGTGGTCGCGGCAGAGGTAATGGTAATCCCACGCTCCTGCTCTTGCTCCATCCAATCCATGGTGGCGGCGCCGTCATGCACTTCGCCGATTTTGTGCGATTTACCGCTGTAATACAGAACGCGTTCCGTCGTCGTCGTTTTCCCGGCGTCGATATGCGCCATGATTCCGAAGTTGCGGTAACGATCTAAAGGGTATTCGCGTGCCATGTTAATTCATTTCCAATATAAAAAGGCGATTTCGTTTTAAAGTTATTCTTACCAACGGTAGTGGGCGAAAGCTTTGTTGGCTTCTGCCATCTTGTGCGTGTCGTCACGTTTTTTAACAGCCGTCCCACGGTCATTAGCGGCTTCCAGAATTTCATATGCTAATTTTTCCATCATGGTGTTTTCACCCCGGTTACGGGCGGCACCGATTAACCAGCGCATAGCCAATGCCACACTGCGATCTGGGCGCACTTCAACCGGCACCTGAAAAGTCGCCCCGCCAACGCGGCGTGAACGCACTTCAACCTGAGGACGTACTTTTTTCAACGCTTTGTGGAAAACACGCAGACCTTTAGCGCCCGCGCCTGTTGTCGCGGAACCGGCCGCTGTCGTCGTCCCGGCGCTATCATCATCAGCAATGTCCTTGCCTTTGACATCCAGAATCTCGAGGGCACCATAGACAATTTTTTCCGCCGCGGATTTTTTGCCATCATACATGAGAACATTCATGAATTTAGACAACACCACATCCCCGAATTTTGGATCGGGGAGAATTTCGCGTTTATCGGCCTTGTGACGACGTGACATGTAAAAAGTCTCCTGATAAAATTATTTCGGACGTTTCGCGCCATATTGAGAGCGCGCTTGGCGACGATCTTTCACCCCTTGGGTGTCGAGCGCGCCGCGGATAATACGGTAACGAACCCCTGGCAAATCTTTTACCCGGCCGCCCTGAATCAGCACGACAGAGTGTTCTTGAAGATTGTGGCCTTCGCCGGGGATGTAACAGATCACTTCATACCCCGTAGTAAGACGCACCTTGGCAACCTTCCGCAGAGCGGAGTTTGGCTTTTTCGGCGTCGTCGTATAAACGCGCGTGCACACGCCGCGCACTTGGGGGTTTTCTTTCATCGCCTTGGACTTGACGGCCTTCATGGCCTTTTTGCCGCCCTTGGCTCTGGGTTTACGGATAAGTTGCGAAATCGTTGGCATATTCTGCCTTCTCCTTAACGTTACGTTCCAATTCGTTTGTCGGATGGGTACCAAAAACAGGTACAAAGCAAGGAGCACAGATAATGTCAGGCAGAAGAATGTCTGCTTTCATTATTTTTGCCCTTTGCAGCACAGAAATTTTTTTGATTTCTGGCTATACCTGGGTCAAGAACTCGGACTGCGTTTAACCGTTTTACTTCAAGGGTTTAGCTTGTGAATAACGTTTACAGCCAGCCCATCCGATTCTTAAAGTTGGCGGATTATTAGGGTTAAATGCGCCCCAAGTCAAGCGAATGTTAAAGAAATCTTTATGTTTTCTTGAAACAGGGAAGCGCATGTCCTTGAATTGATAAAAAAACGATGCCCCAGCTGAGTTCAGGTGGGACATCGTTTCGTGCTAATTAACCATAAATTTCAGGGTTATAATCCAGTGGGCACAGGGGGGAGTGTGGGTACCGCACCTTGTGTACGAGAGGTCACGACAACGGCCTTGGGGTACTTATCATGATCATCATGGGATTTGGGATAGCCGCTGACATTTTTGCACCACCCCGCCAGAATATCTGCCATTTGAGAAACGGTACCCTGATAACGTCCCGGAAGAGTATAGATATCTTCATGAACGTTGCCCTTAGCCGATTTTTTAGAGACAACCCTTGAAATCCGCCATTCTAAATTTTGATTATAAGCACTGACGACCTCTGCCACAAGGAAACACGGGGCTTGAAGCAATGCTCGTGACTTAGGCATGGGGATTGTTACTGTTCCCAATGAACGGTCTTTGGAGGCTGACCCGACATAGCTTTCCGTGATCAAGGTAAACCCGGCCAGCGTGTGTCCAACATACTTTGCAGGATCAAATACATCTCGTTTAATAAGAGGTTTAAAAAGCGGATCTGGCTGACGTGTTGCAGGCACAAAGGAATCTCGAGCTCGAAAACCCCAAGAATCATACGCCTCCGGATGAACGGAGCGTCCGGATTTTCTAGCTTCGTTTGCACGGCGGTTGGCTTCTGCTTCAGCTCTTGCTAATTTTTCCTGATACTTACTGACCATGGGATACCCTCTCGATTGACACATATGAACGCATAAAAACGAAATGTATCCCGGTCAATAAAACTATGTCAATTCTCAACGCATAAAAAAGCCGCCTTGCGGGCGGCTTTTTTGAAATAATATTATTGTGTTTCTTACCCGTTCGCGGCTTGCGGGGCGGGTTCGAATTCTTCGGGAGCTTCGATCGCGGCACCTTGTTGTTGCGCAGCCAAAGCAATCGAGTCGCGGCCAGCAGCCACGGCGCGTACCTTGTTCACATAAGCACCCGTTCCAGCCGGGATCAGGCGCCCAACAATCACGTTTTCCTTGAGACCCTGAAGCGTATCCATCTTGCCTTGGGTGGCCGCTTCGGTCAGCACGCGTGTTGTTTCTTGGAAGGACGCGGCAGAGATAAACGAATTCGTCTGCAGAGATGCCTTGGTGATCCCCTGAAGCACGGGTTTACCCAGTGCCGGGCGTTTGGCATCCGCCGCATATTTTTTATTCACGGCATCGAATTCATCACGATCCACATGTTCACCGACGAGGAAGGTGGTGTCACCCACATCCAGCACTTCGATTTTCTGCATCATCTGGCGCGAGATCACTTCGATATGTTTATCGTTGATCTTCACCCCTTGCAGACGATAAACGTCCTGGATTTCGTTGATCAGGTATTCAGCCAAGGCCTCTACCCCCAACACATCCAGAATATCGTGCGGCACCAGTGCCCCATCCAACAACGGGTCACCCTTACGCACGTAATCCCCTTCTTGTACGGCCAGATGACGACCTTTCGGAATCAGGTACTCTTTGGGTTCCATTGTTTTATCAGTTGGGTGGATGATAATCCGGCGTTTGGCTTTGTAATCCTTGCCGAATTCAACCTGTCCATCCACATCCGAGAGAATCGCGAAATCTTTGGGACGACGCGCTTCGAACAATTCTGCCACCCGCGGCAGACCGCCGGTGATGTCACGTGTTTTAGATGTTTCCCGCGGGATACGGGCAATAATATCGCCGGCCTTCACATCTGCGCCGTTTTCAACGGACAGAATAGAATCAACTGACAGATAATAAAACGCATCTTGACCATTCGCCAGTTTGAGCGGCTGACCGTTTTTACCCAGCACCGCCACGCGTGGTTTTAAATCCCCGCCTTTGGGCTGAGAACGCCAGTCAATGACCACACGGGACGCAATGCCCGTGGCTTCATCCACGCGTTCAGTCATCGATACACCTTCGACCAGGTCAAAGAATTTCACGGCACCATCTTTTTCCGTGATAATCGGCAAGGTGAATGGATCCCATTCGGCCAGCTTATCCCCGGCCTTTACCTTGGCATCATTCGTGACCAGCAGTCGCGCCCCATACGGAACACGGTGCGCCGCACGCTCTTTGCCTTTGGCATCAATCAGGATAATTTCGGTGTTACGTCCCATCACGATCGACACACCAGTAGAGTTCTTCACCACGGCTTCGTTCTTGATCTGGATTTTGCCATCCAGCGCCGCTTCATAAGACGATTTCTCTACCCCGCGTTGCGCCGCGCCCCCAATGTGGAAGGTACGCATCGTCAGCTGTGTTCCCGGCTCCCCGATGGATTGAGCCGCCATAACGCCGACCGCTTCGCCCATATTAACCGGCGTTCCCCGTGCCAGATCACGTCCGTAACATTTCGCACAGACACCCCGGCGGGTTTCACAGGTCAGAACCGAACGCACCTTCACGTAATCCAGACCCGCGCGTTCAATGGCTTCGGATTCTGGTTCTGTGATCAGTTCATTGGCCTTAACAATGATCTTGCCCGTGGCCGGATCTTTCACCGTATCAAAGGCTGTGCGTCCCAAAACGCGTTCGCCCAACGATACGACCGTATCTGCGCCGTTCATCACCGCGCGAATGGTAATACCGCGTTTGGTGCCACAATCATCTTCTAATACCACCGCATCCTGCGCCACATCCACCAGACGGCGGGTGAGGTAACCTGAGTTCGCGGTCTTAAGCGCCGTATCGGCCAATCCCTTACGCGCCCCGTGCGTGGAGTTGAAGTACTCCAGAACCGATAGACCTTCTTTGAAGTTGGAAATAATCGGTGTCTCGATAATCTCGCCGGATGGCTTGGCCATCAAACCCCGCATCCCAGCCAGCTGACGGATCTGCGCCGCAGATCCCCGCGCGCCTGAATGCGCCATCATGTATACCGAATTCAAACCGACTTCCTTGACGTTGGAAATATGTTTCATCATGGCTTCGGCCACGTCATCCGTGCACCGAGACCAAATATCGACCACCTTGTTGTATTTTTCACCTTTGGTGATCAGACCGTCCAGATATTGTTGCTCATACTCGGCCACTTTGTTAGTGGCATCGATGACCATTTTCTCTTTTTCTTTCGGAATAATCATGTCTGACTTACCGAAGGAAATACCGGCCACACACGCATGACGGAAGCCCAGCTTCATCATCCGGTCACAGAAAATAACCGTTTCTTTCTGGCCGCAATGACGATACACCACGTCGATCAGGTTGGTCAGTTCCTTTTTGGTCAGAACCTTGTTGATTTCATTGAATGAAATCTTGGGGTGACGGGGCAAAAGATCCGACAGCAACATACGCCCGGCCGTTGATTCAACACGCTCAATTTTTTTCTGCCCGTGTTCATCCACGCCAATATAACGACATTTGATTTTCGCATGCAGAGACAAATGTCCTTCGGTCAAGGCGTGCTGGATTTCTCCGGTACCACGGAAAATCATGCCTTCGCCTTTTTGGCCATCCTGCGCAATCGTCAGGTAATACAGACCCAGAACAATGTCCTGAGACGGCACAATGATCGGCTTGCCGTTCGCGGGTGACAGGATGTTGTTGGTGGACATCATCAGCACGCGGGCTTCGAGTTGCGATTCAATCGACAGCGGGACGTGAACAGCCATCTGGTCGCCATCAAAGTCGGCGTTAAAGGCGGTACAGACCAGCGGGTGCAGCTGGATAGCCTTGCCTTCAATCAGGACGGGTTCAAACGCCTGAATCCCTAGACGGTGAAGCGTCGGCGCACGGTTCAACAATACTGGATGCTCGCGGATGACTTCTTCCAGAATGTCCCAAACTTCCGGACGTTCTTTTTCCACCATTTTCTTGGCGGCCTTAACGGTCGTCGCCATGCCGTAGATTTCAAGCTTGTGGTAAATGAACGGCTTGAACAGCTCGAGTGCCATTTTCTTAGGCAGACCGCACTGATGCAATTTCAATTCAGGTCCCACCACAATCACGGAACGACCAGAGTAATCAACCCGTTTACCCAGCAAGTTCTGACGGAAACGACCTTGCTTGCCTTTCAGCATATCCGAGAGTGATTTCAGCGGACGTTTATTGGCACCAGTGATCACGCGGCCACGTCTGCCGTTGTCGAACAGCGCATCGACGGATTCTTGAAGCATCCGTTTTTCGTTCCGGACAATAATGTCTGGCGCCTTAAGTTCCATCAGGCGTTTCAAGCGGTTATTCCGGTTGATCACCCGGCGATACAGATCGTTCAGGTCAGACGTGGCAAAGCGTCCACCATCCAGCGGCACCAGTGGGCGCAGTTCGGGCGGTAGAACAGGCACCACATCCATCACCATCCATTCCGGACGCGTGCCGGATTCGATGAAGGATTCCAGAAGTTTCAAACGCTTGACCAGTTTCTTACGTTTAACTTCAGAGTTAGTTTCACGCAGATCGTCTTCGGTCTTGACGCGCTGTTCTTCCAAATCAATGCCCTGAAGAATTTCTTTTAAGGCTTCAGCACCAATGCCAGCGCGGAAGGTTTCTTCGCCGAATTCGTCCTGCGCGTTCATAAATTCTTCTTCGGACAGCAACTGCATGGGCTTGAGCGCGGTCATTCCCGGCTCCAGCACCACATAGGCCTCAAAGTACAGGATTTTCTCAAGCTCTTTCAGCGTCAGGTCAGTCATCAGACCAATACGGGACGGCAGAGATTTCAAGAACCAGATATGGGCGACCGGGGACGCCAGTTCGATATGCCCCATTCGTTCACGGCGCACTTTTGTTAATGTGACTTCGACGCCGCATTTCTCACAGACAATGCCTTTGTATTTCATGCGTTTATATTTGCCGCACAGACATTCGTAATCTTTCACGGGGCCAAAAATCCGTGCACAGAACAACCCATCGCGCTCGGGCTTGAACGTCCGGTAATTGATGGTTTCTGGTTTTTTCACCTCACCATACGACCAGGACAAAATCTGTTCCGGGCTGGCAATAGAAATCCGGATGCTGTCAAAGCTTTGCGGACCTTGAGGCGCACCAAAGAGGTTCATCAGTTCATTCATGTTTTTCGTCCTTAGTTAAACCGTTTTTTGACAACCCGCCTGAATAAAGATCGGCGAGATTATTTCCCAGATTGTTTCATATCGACATTCAGACCCAGAGCTTTGAGTTCCTTGGTCAAGACGTTGAAGGATTCCGGCACACCGATCTCAAAATTATCTTCGCCGCGCACAATCGCTTCGTAGACTTTAGAGCGTCCAGCCACGTCGTCTGATTTGACCGTCAAGATCTCTTGGAGCGTATACGCCGCGCCATAAGCCTGAAGTGCCCAGACTTCCATCTCCCCGAAACGCTGACCCCCGAACTGGGCTTTACCGCCCAGCGGTTGTTGGGTGACGAGTGAGTAAGGCCCAATCGACCGGGCGTGGATTTTGTCGTCCACCAAATGGTGGAGTTTCAACATGTAGATCATGCCGACAGTGACGGGACGGTGGAATTTTTCACCTGTCCGGCCATCACGCAGGATCACTTGACCTGTGGTGGACAAGCCAGCCTGAGTCAGCAATTCATCGATGTCCGCTTCTTTCGCACCATCGAACACGGGCGTTGCCATCGGCACACCCCCGCGCAGGTTATTGGCCATTTCGACCATCTGTTTGTCATCCAAACGCGAAACCTTGTCTTTGAACTCAGATTCGCCGTACACGTCTTTCAATTTGGTTTTCAGTTTTTTGATATCTGATTCCGACGCGTCATTCTGGTTGGCAAAACTATCAATCATCTGACCGATTTGTTTACCCAGTCCGGCAGACGCCCAGCCCAGATGGGTTTCCAAAATCTGACCCACATTCATCCGTGACGGCACGCCCAGCGGGTTCAACACAATATCTACCGGCGTCCCATCTTCCAGATACGGCATGTCTTCAGCCGGCATGATTTTAGAAACAACCCCTTTGTTGCCGTGACGGCCAGCCATTTTATCGCCTGGCTGCATTTTGCGCTTGATGGCCACAAAAACCTTAACCATTTTCATCACGCCCGGCGGCAATTCATCCCCGCGCTGAAGTTTTTCAACTTTGTTTTCAAAACGCTCTTTCAGGTTGTCCACGGCATCGTCAAAGGTTTTGCCCATGGCTTCGATTTCGGCCATTGTGCTTTCATTTTGAACGGCAATGGAACGCCAATGGCCACGCTTGACCTCGTCCAGATCGGCAAACTTAATCTTGTCGCCTTTCTTGAGACCGACTTCCTTAGGCGCAGAAACCAGGGTCTGACCCTGAAGCAATTCGCGCAGGCGTCCGAAATATCCGTCTTCCAGAATACGGCGTTCGTCATCGCGGTCTTTTGCCAGACGCTCAATCTCTGATTTTTCAATCGCCATCGCGCGGCTGTCTTTATCCACACCTCTGCGGTTAAAGACGCGCACTTCGACAATCGTACCCGCCGCCCCGGGGGGCAAGCGAAGCGAACTGTCTTTCACATCGGCGGCTTTTTCACCGAAAATTGCACGGAGGAGTTTTTCTTCCGGCGTCATCGGCGATTCACCTTTAGGCGTCACCTTACCTACCAGAATATCGCCAGGGCCAACCTCCGCACCGATATGAACGATCCCTGATTCATCCAAATGTTTCAGGGCTTCTTCCCCGACATTCGGAATATCGCGGGTGATTTCTTCGGTACCCAATTTGGTATCCCGTGCCATCACTTCGAACTCTTCGATGTGAATGGACGTAAAGACGTCTTCTTTCACAATCCGTTCGGATAGAAGAATGGAATCCTCGAAGTTATATCCATTCCACGGCATGAACGCGACCAGCACGTTCCGGCCCAAAGCCAATTCCCCGAACTGGGTTGACGGACCATCCGCGATGATATCGCCCGCGCGGATTTCATCGCCCACTTTAACCAAGGGTTTCTGCAGAATGCAGGTCGATTGGTTGGAACGCTGGAATTTCGAAAGTTTGTAAATATCCACGACCGCTTCGTCTGATGACAATTCTTCGGTTGCACGGATCACGATACGCGTGGCATCGGCCTGAACCACAACCCCGGCACGGCGGGCGGCCACGGCGGCACCCGAATCACGTGCCACAGTCGCTTCCATCCCTGTGCCGACCAGCGGCGCATCGGATTGCAAAAGCGGCACAGCCTGACGCATCATGTTCGATCCCATGAGCGCGCGGTTGGCGTCGTCATTTTCAAGGAACGGAATCAACGCCGCGGCCACAGACACAATCTGTTTGGGGGATACGTCGATAAATTCAATCGCATCGGGCGGTGACATCAAGTTGTCCCCCGCCTTACGGCACGAAACCAGCGCGTTGGTGAATTTACCTTTGTCATCCAGACCTTCATTAGCCTGTGCGATGGTGTATTTGGCTTCTTCCATGGCGGACATGTAAACCACTTCGTCCGTCACCTTGCCATTCATCACCCGGCGATAGGGAGATTCAATAAACCCATATTGGTTGACGCGGGCAAAGGTAGAGAGCGAGTTAATCAACCCGATATTTGGCCCTTCGGGCGTTTCAATCGGGCAGATACGGCCATAATGGGTGGGGTGCACGTCCCGCACCTCAAACCCGGCACGTTCACGGGTCAAACCGCCTGGCCCCAGCGCCGACAGACGGCGCTTGTGGGTAATTTCTGACAGCGGGTTCGTTTGATCCATAAACTGTGAAAGTTGTGACGATCCAAAGAACTCACGCACCGCGGCCGCGGCCGGTTTCGCGTTAATCAGGTCGTGCGGCATATAGGTATCAATTTCAACCGAACTCATCCGTTCGCGGATGGCGCGCTCCATGCGGAGCAGACCCAAACGGAACTGGTTTTCCATCAATTCACCCACCGAACGTACCCGGCGGTTACCCAGGTTGTCGATGTCATCCACTTCACCCACACCGTCTTTGAGGCCATGGATATATTTCAGAATGGCGAGCATATCTTCCTTGCGAAGCGTACGCAGATCATCAGGGGTTTTCAGATCCAGACGCGCATTCATTTTCACCCGTCCAACGGATGACAGATCATAGCGTTCTGCATCAAAGAACAGGGACTGGAACAACGCCGAAGCCGATTCAACAGTCGGCGGCTCACCCGGACGCATGACGCGATAAATATCGATCAACGCTTCTTCGCGCGTGTCGCATTTATCAATCATCATCGTGTTGCGGATATAAGGCCCGACATTGATGTGATCGATCGCCAGAACCGGCATGGTTTTGATCGTAAATTCGTCAAATTGTTTTAAATCTTCCGCCGTGATTTCGTGTCCGGCTTCGAAATAAACCTGACCTGTCTGGGCATCAAAAATATCTTCGGACAAGTAAGAACCGATTAACTGCTCCCCTTGAACCAGAATATCTTTTAAGCCTTCTTCCGCTAGTTGGCGTGCCTTGCGCGGGGTGATTTTTTCACCCGCATCGACCATCACCTTGCCCGTTTTGGCATCAATCAGATCATAGGCCAACTTAACGCCACGATAACGCTCCGGCACGAACGGTGTTTTCCAACCTTCTTCGACATTCTGATAGCTGATGATGTGATAGAAGGTTGAGAGAATCTCTTCGTTACTCATCCCTTGGATCATCAACGGATCAACGGGTTTATCTTTGGCTTCGCACTCGGCACGGTATTTGGCCGACGCGTCCGAATCCAGTGCCCGAAGCAATGTCGTCACCGGTAACTTACGGCGGCGATCGATACGCACATACATATGATCTTTGGCATCGAATTCAAAATCCAGCCAGGAACCGCGATACGGGATCACACGCGCCGCGAACAAATACTTGCCCGACGCGTGGGTTTTACCGCCGTCATGATCAAAGAATACACCGGGTGAACGGTGCATCTGAGAGACAATCACACGTTCCGTCCCATTGACCACAAACGTCCCGTTATTGGTCATGAGCGGCATGTCCACCATGTAGACATCCTGTTCCTTAATATCGCGAATGGAACGCAGACCCGTGGCCTCATCCACATCAAACACCGACAGACGCATCGTCACCCGAAGCGGCGCGGCATACGTCATGCCGCGTTGCTGGCATTCCTCAACGTCGAATTTTGGCTCCTCAAGCTCATATCGCACATAATCGATTTCGGCTTTATCAGCGAAGTCCTTAATGGGAAACACTTCGGTCAGGACTTTGTGCAGACCTTGCATCTTGCGCTGATCGGGCTCGATATCCGTTTGCAAGAATTGTTCATATGAATCGCGCTGAACCTCGATCAGGTTTGGCATATCCGCGACTTCACGAATTTTACCAAAAGAGCGGCGAACCCGCTTACGTCCCGTAAAGCTGGCCACATCATCAGCGGAGCGCACCGGTGTCCGGGCAAGCCGCTTGGCTTTTTTTCTGTTCACAGGAGCCTGTTCGGCAGAGGATTTTTTGCTGGGTTTCGCGTTCATATGTTCCAATCCTTAAAGGTATAGTCGTCAAATACGAATTTCTTGACCGTTTCACGCACAAAAACCGCTATCCCCCCGGTCGCAGGAGAAGCGGATCAAGTCTTTGAAATACTTATGTTTTTGGCGGTTTAAGTGCCGTCACCTTAACCCCGTATCTGTTCGCTTGGCGCCGTTATGGCTGACCTGAAAGCGAATGTCAAGCAAACCGTTAACAAAAAAGCATCCCGGCCTCTGCCGGGATACATTTTTACGAAATCCAGACCCGTGATGACCACAGGCTGGGCTCCGGGTTTGACCCCCGGCTTAAGGGGGACAAAACCCGGAAGAACCAAATTACTTCAGTTCAACTTTCGCACCAGCATCAGCCAGTTGTTTTTTCAGTTTTTCAGCTTCGTCTTTTTTCACGCCTTCTTTGACAACTTTGTTGCCGGCTTCGACGAGATCTTTAGCTTCTTTCAGACCCAGACCCGTGATCGCGCGTACTTCTTTGATCACGTTGATCTTGTTGGCACCGCCATCAACGAGGAAAACGTTGAATTCGGTTTTTTCTTCTGCCGCAGGACCTGCCGCCGCGGCAACAGCCATCACAGGTGCTGCCGCTGCTGCGGTCACGCCCCATTTGTCTTCCAGCATTTTGGACAGCTCAGCGGCTTCCAAAACTGTCAGGGTCGACAATTCATCTACGATTTTTTCTAAGTTAGCAGCCATTTTCTTTCTCCTTTTTAAAAACAGTTAAATGGTTGTTGATACAAATTAAGCTTTTTCGCCATAGGCTTTGGTGACGCCGACCATGTTGCGGGCGGGTGCCTGAAGCACGCCAACCAGTTTCGTGGGCGCGGCCACCAGAAGACCAACGATCTTGGAACGAAGTTCGTCGAGGCTGGGCAGGCTCGCCAGTTTTTTAACGGCGTCTGCATCCAGAACCACAGACCCCATGGATCCGCCCAGAATAACGAGCTTGTCATTTTTCTTGGCAAAATCGGCAATGGCTTTAGCGGCCGCAACCGGGTCTTTTGAGGTGGAAATCGCGGTCGGACCTGAAAGCAGGTTAGAAATCGATTCATATTCCGTGCCCTTAGCGGCAATCGTCACAATCGTATTTTTAGCAACGCGGTAATTGACACCGGCACCGCGTGTGGCGACCCGCAAATCGTTTGTCGCCTGTGCATCCAGACCATCGTTACGTGTCACCACCACGATGCTGGTTTCTTTTAAAACGGCGTTAATTTTGGCCGCTTCTTCTTTTTTCTGGGCCGGGCTCATAGGCATGGCAGTCAATCCTTTTGTTTGTTCACAATAAAAAAGCGACCCCTAGGGGTCGCCTATCCAAGATATCAGTAAAAGAGATTAGTCAGCTATAGTGCTGAGTGGTGTCACTTTTACCTATCTATGCGGGCTTATTAAGCAATCTGCCCCCGCAGTCTTGGACAGGAAACACAGCGTATAAACCACGCCCCATCTTCGGCGTCAAGAGATATTTTAAAATATAAAACTCAGTTTATAAAAAAACCTTCCCGAATGGGACATCCGGGAAGGTTTAAAATTAACGACGTTATAAAATTAGGCCGCTTTAGAGGCGGGTGCCAAGGTCATGCTGGAGAGATCCAGTTTTATCCCGGGACCCATCGTGGAAGACAGTGTCACTTTCTTCATATAGGTCCCTTTGGCACCTGCGGGCTTTGCCCGGTTGATGGCGTCCACAAAGGCCGTGATATTTTCGGCCAGTTGCTTTTCGCTGAACGAAGCTTTGCCCACGCCTGCTTGAATGATCCCGGCTTTTTCGGCACGGAATTCAATCGAGCCCGCTTTGGCTTCGGTGACGGCCTTGGCCACGTCCGGTGTGACCGTACCCAGTTTAGGGTTTGGCATCATGCCTTTAGGACCCAGGATTTTAGCCACCTGACCAATCAACCCCATCATGTCCGGGGTTGCGATACAACGATCAAAATCAATCGTACCGCCCTTGATTTTTTCGATCAGGTCTTCCGCGCCCACTTGGTCGGCACCGGCTTTTTTAGCTTCTTCCTGCTTTTTCGGATCTTTCGCAATGACCGCCACGCGAATTTTCGCGCCCGTCCCATGCGGCAGGGAAATCATTCCCCGCACTTGTTGATCCGCATGTTTAGGGTCAATGCCCAAATTAAGCGCCAGATCAACCGTTTCATCAAATTTACGCTGTGCCGCGCATTCCTTGATGATCTTCACGGCCTCAGCCAGCGCATATGTTTTGGTTGCATCAACCTTGGCGGCATTGGCTTTGTTGATTTTTGTCTGTTTGGTCATGATCTAGCCCTCCACCACGTCAATACCCATGGAACGCGCCGAACCTTCGATGATGCGCATCGCACCTTCCAGATCCTTGGCATTCATATCCACCATCTTGTCTTGGGCGATGGCTTTGATTTGTGATTTTTTAATCACGCCCGCCACATCCCGGCCCGGCAGTTTTGAACCGGACTGAAGTTTCGTGGCCTTTTTGATGTAATAGGTGTTCGGTGCCTTGCGGGTGATGAACGTAAAGGATTTATCCTTATACACCGTGATTTTCACGGGGATCGGCATGCCTTTTTCCATGTCACCTGTTTTGGCGTTGAACGCCTTGCAGAATTCCATGATGTTCACGCCTTTTTGACCCAAGGCAGGACCCACTGGGGGTGACGGGTTTGCACCACCCGCCGGGATAATCAGGCTGATATAGCCTGTGATTTCTTTTGCCATCATAACCTCCGTTAACTTTTGGCGTTAAACGTGGCCCGTGGTGCGGCTCAAAACATGGACTTTAGGGCGTTTTGAGAACCTCCCACAGACTTACAAGCCGGGGTTATAGGGGGGAAGTGTTCAAAAGGCAAGAAAAACTATGACACGGCTGTCTAGCCATCCAAACCCAGCCGCATATCCCCATGTTCACTGCGTGCCGCATGACCCCCCACAATAGGGGTCGTGGGTATCCCCGATGGCAATTGTCTTAATGTTTGGGCGGCTAAGGCGGCATCGCGTCCTTCAGGTGTTTTTTCTGCCACCCATGTTTGATAGGATTCAGCGTTGGCGATACCCCGCTTCATTTCCCGTGACAGATGTTCAAGCCTGCGTTTTTCTTCAGGGGAATAGGTAGAGCTTGTTAAATTCCGATCCACCTGACCGGCGATAGAGGCCATATCCCCCGGCATCAGATACACAGCCGCGTTTGGATTACTGTTTAAAGTAAAAACACCATAAAGTTGGGTACAATCTTTTTGAAGACCCACATGGGAAAAAGCCAGATCACACTTTTGCCCAGCATTCAAGAATGTCGACACTAAACTGCCGTTATTGGCCTTCGCCAAAGAGATAAATAGTTTGCGTTCCCGATCAAGTGAGACCATCTCTGGTTACTCCCCGTAAAAATCTGGCACAGGCGCACGAGTTGATGTTCCCTTGGGAAGATCTTGAACAGGCGAGGAGATAAGACCCATGTTTGCGGCATCTTCCATACTGACGTCCTGAGCCGTCAATGGGGTAGCGGCGTCTTTCAAATCTTGCGCGGGTTTTACAGGTGTTTCAATACCTGATTCTACGGTCTTATGGCTTGAAGTTACTGTCATACATTCCTCTTATTTTTTTACGAAAAATAGGAGGAATTTTCATATCTGTCAAATATTTTATTAAAAAACGTACCTTACGCTTTTTCGACCTGACCATATTCCAGTTCCACCGGGGTTGCCCGGCCAAAGATGGAAACGGAGACTTTGAGGCGGCCTTTTTCTTCGTCCACTTCCTCGACCACGCCGGTAAAAGAGGCAAAGGGGCCATCCGCCACTTTGACTTCTTCGCCGATATCGAACTGAATCGCGCGGCGGGGGCTTTCGACCCCTTCTTGGATTTGCTTGATCAGACGCTCGGCTTCTTTTTCCGTGATCGGCGCCGGTTTGTTCGCGGCACCTAAAAACCCAGTCACTTTCGGTGTGTCCTTAATCATGTGCCAGACATCATCCGACATATCCAGTTTGGCCAGCACATAACCCGGGAAGAATTTACGTTCGGCATTCACCTTCTGGCCACGCTTCATTTCAACCACTTCTTCGGTCGGTACCATAATGTCCTGAACCCGTTCCGAGAGGCCTTTTTTGGCGGCCTTATCCCGGATGGTTTCCGCCACCTTGTTTTCAAAACCGGAGTAAACATGAAGAACGTACCAACGATGTGCCATAATGAAATCCTTTTCTATCTTAATAAAAATTATCTAGCCGCCGATATTCAAAATCATCTTCACCACAAAGGCGATGATCTGATCCGACACAAACAAAAACAATGACGCCAGCGTCACCATCACAAACACAGCAATCACACTGACGGTGGTTTCCTTGCGGGTTGCCCATGTCACTTTCTGCATTTCGGCGCGCACTTGGCGGAAAAATTCGATCGGGCTGGTCTTTGCGCTCATGTCTTTGATATCCTTATATTTTTTCTTTTCGCTTCAGCCGTTCGTAACCCCGGTGGGGGCAAAAGAACGATAAATATGAAGGGAATACCCCGTTATATACGGCAAAAAAAACGCTTTGAGAAGGGATATTTTTAAGCCTGCCTGAGTGCCATCTGAGCGGCCTGATGAAGGGCGGCGATCAAACTCTCAGACCTTGCCTGGCCTGTTCCTGCAATATCGAACGCCGTCCCGTGATCCGGGGAGGTTCGGATGATCGGCAAACCCAGCGTCATATTCACCCCCCCATAAAAATCCAGCGTCTTCAGGGGAATGAGTGCCTGATCATGATACAGGCAAACAGCCACGTCATAACTTGCGCGTGCCTCGGCATGAAACATCGTGTCGGCAGAATGGGGACCTGTCACGTTCAGCCCCTGTTCTTGTAATTGCCGGATGGCGGGGATGATGATCTCCTGCTCCTCGGTGCCGATCATTCCGTTTTCGCCGGCATGGGGGTTTAATCCCGCCATCGCTAACCTCGGATATTCAATACCCATCTGCACCTTCATGGCATGCGCCGTCAGGCGGGTCTTAGTCACGATCATATCTCGCGTCACCTGCCCGGCCACATTCTTCAGCGGGATGTGAATAGTCAGCGGCACCACGCGTAAGCCCCCGCCCGCCAGCATCATGATCGGGGCATGTCTGCCCCCACATAAATGCGCCAGATATTCGGTATGGCCTGGGAAATGCTGTCCCGCCTGTCCCAAAAGCGTTTTGTGAATCGGGTTTGTCACTACGGCGCAGGCATCTTTTTTCTGCACGTAGGCCACTGCACGTTCAATGCTCTCGCAGACGGTCTTGGCATGTGCCGGGTTTGGTACGCCCGGCACAACCTGTTCCGTCAGGGTCAAATTAATCACCGGAAGTGCCTGAGGAAAAATCTCTTGAGCCTCTGCCGGGTGTTCTATGGCACGAACCGGCACATCTGTATTCATCGTGCGGAGCCATGCGGTATCTGCGATCACGCAAAACACACGATCCTGCCGCGTCCGAAGTGTCTGCCAGGCCTTAAGTGTTATCTCCCCACCAATCCCGGCCGGCTCCCCCATTGTGACAATCATCGGTCTCATGAGGATGTCTTACCACGCCGGCATCGCTCTGAACAATATTTGACCTCTGCCCAGACTTTTTCCCATTTTTTTCGCCACGCAAACGGCTTGGCACAGGTGACACATATTTTCTGAGGCAGATGGGGTTTTTTATGGCCAGGCATCTACATTCAAGCTCTCTAGAAACGTTCGGGCACTCTCGCGGATATCATGTACTTTCTCCGCCCCCATCTTATCCAACGTTCGGTAGGACATCCCCACGCGCGGATTATTCGACAGTTTCTCTCGGTGCCGAATAAAAAAATCCCAGTACAGATAATTGAACGGGCAGGCTTTGGCTCCTGTTTTCTCATCCACATGATACTGACAGCCCCGACAATAATCTGACATTTTATTGATATAGGCGCCGCCGGCGGCATAGGGCTTGCTCGCGAGCTTGCCACCATCGGCAAATAAAATCATGCCCGAAACATTGGGTAATTCCACCCATTCATACGCATCCGCGTAAACAATCAAATACCATTCATTCACCTCATCCGGGTGAACCCCGGCCAACAATAAAAAATTACCCAGCACCATCAAACGTTGAATATGGTGCGCATAGGCATTCTGTTTCGTTTCGGTGATGCATTGCTTCAGGCAGTTCATCTTCGTATCCCCCGTCCAGAAAAAAGACGGAATCTTGCGAGTTGCCTCGAGATAATTTTCGGTTTTGTATTCGGGCATATATAACCAATAAATTCCGCGTATATATTCGCGCCAGCCCAGAACCTGCCGGATAAATCCTTCAGCCGCATTCAAGGGTACGGCACCCTGCCGGTATGCTTGCTCCGCTTTTTGAATAACCTCCAAAGGGGACAACAGGCCACAATTCAAATAAAAACTGATGTGGCTGTGATACATCCAAGGCTCGCCCGTCAGCATCGCATCTTGAAAATCCCCAAAATTCTTTAATCTTCGGGTGATGAAATGATCCAGCACCTGTAAGGCCTGATCTCGTGTCACGGCAAAATAAAATGGTTCCAGATCACCAAAATGATCCGAAAATTTTTGGGCGACCAGATCCAGTACCTCACGGGTCATCATATCCGGTACAAATGAATCTGGGGCGGGAATCGGTTCTTTTAAGGCCGGAAATTTTCGGTTTTCTGAATCATAATTCCACTCTCCCCCTTCGGGGTCACCTTGAGGGGTCAATAAAATATTATATTTTCGGCGCATCTCGCGGTAAAAAAATTCCATGCGGAGCGATTTTCGATCTTTCGCCCAAGCGGCAAACTCATCTATACGGCACAAAAATCGTGTGTCATCACGTATATCGATGTTGAGATTTAAATCCTGTGCCCATGTTGTCATGTCCTGCCACACCCGGTATTCACCCGGATAGGTGACCGTTACGCGGGATATGTGATGATGGGCACAAGCTCTGGCAAGTTCGGTTTTAAACGCATGCGTGTTCTGAGGATCATCCAGTTTTATATACCGGACATTATATCCGCGTGCCGCCAACTCGGCGGCAAAATGACGCATGGCTGAGAATAAAAAGGCAATTTTCTTTTTATGGTGTTTCACATACGTGGCCTCATCCCAGACCTCGCACATCAAAATGACGTCTTCGTTCGGGTTGATCCCCTCAAGCGACGATATATCATGAGATAATTGATCCCCCAGAATAAGACGTAAGACACCCGCCATAGGGGGTTATCCTTTGACGCGCAGAGAACTTCTGCCACCATCTACGTGCAGAACCTGACCCGTCATCCACGCTGAGTCTGACGACAGCAAAAAAGCCGCCATCCCAGCCATGTCATCGGCAGTACCCAAACGAGCAATGGGATGCATTTTTTCAATCGCCTCTCGCATCGGGGCAGAGGATGTCAGCGGGATCGCGAGCGGCGTGTCTGTCAAGGACGGGGCAATCACATTGACCCGCACATCAGGTGACCATTCCGCCGCCAAGGCTCGCGCCAGACCTTCGATTCCGCCTTTGGCAGAACTAATCACGCTATGGTTGGTGAATCCTTGCTGAACGGCAATCGAGGAAAACAAAACAACCGACCCCTTTCCTGCTTTCAACATTTTTTCAAGGCCGCGGAGCACCCGCACCGCGCCCAGCACATTGACCTCAAACGCCGATAAAAAATCTTCATCTTGGGTGGCTTTTAACGGTTTCAGCGGAATAGACCCCACGGCATACACACACCCGGCTAGCCCTTGAGGCGCGTCAATCTGGCTTAAAAAAGCGGATATCTGTTCAGGTTTCGTCACATCCAGCGAGACATGACGCCCTTGAAGGCCCATCAACGTCTGGGTGCTTCTCGCCGTCAGGATTAAATCTGCCCCTTGATCCCCCAACCGCCGAGCAATCGCCCCGCCGATTCCATCATGAGCCCCAATAATCACGTAAGGTTTTGACATACCAAGGAAAGATAGACCCCTGAGATACATCGTCAAGGGTTCATCATACGTAATAATATTATTGAAATATTAACTTTATTTATGTAATATCTGTCTGAGGTTTTTGAGAAAGGCTTCCCATGTCATTAACAAACCAACTCGGACAAGCAAACAAAGTTGTTTTTGACCGTCATATTGACGGGCTCTCGGTGCCGATTGGCGATACGCATGTGATCTCCACCTTTGCGCAATCCGGGGGCAAGGCCTTTGTACAAGGATTTGACTATGTGAAAGAGGAGGAATTCATTCGGGTTATGAATATGCCGGCAACAGAAAAACCTCTGGGTTCCCTTCGCAATGAACTCATTGCTTTTATAAAAGAACATAAGGATTCATTTATTAAAAACGGTGACGTCATCGCCGAAGCTCCTGAACTCCCCTCAGATGCCCTTCAACGTGAAGCTATAAAAGTGGATGGCGTCAAAACTGCCACACCCAGACAAGAAAGCACCTCGCCAGCCCCACATGCCCTTGAGTTGGATATCAACGCACGCACTGGTGCCGTCTCGTCGCCGGGATTAAGAAAATAGTATTTGGTTTTTGAAAAAGTGGCAGGGGCGACAGGGTTCGAACCTGCGACCTGCGGTTTTGGAGACCGCCGCTCTACCAGCTGAGCTACACCCCTATCAGGTCTATGAAGAGTGTTGTAGTCAATTCCAGCCGGATTTTCCAGTAAAAAACTAAGCGTACATGAGAGATCTGTCTCGTCTATCCTGAAGCCACCATTGTTCGGCCGTGCCCATGCGGTCAAAGGCGTCAACGCCCTGCCCACGGCTCAGGCTCTCGGCAATCGCTTCGAATCCCGGGGTCGCGCTGGATTCCATCACACGGGTTAGCGGGAAATTTGACATCAACCGTTCTTCCTCCCGTGCCAGAATCGCATGACGCAATGCCTTTTCTTTTTTCGGAGGCCCCACTTTAATTTCGATATCTATTTTCGGTACCCTCCATTGGTGGCCGGTAAATGTTTCACCGAAATGATTCGGTTCAAATGCCAGTTCAATCCGGACATTCGGGTTGCCTTTTGGGTGATAGAGAATACGCGTGCGTTGTGACACGAGCCGGAGAGCGGGCTTGGGCATAGAGATGACTTCGTGCAGAATCTGGTGGCGTGCGTTTTTATCGCCGATCGCATAGACATTAAACCCAAAGCCCTTGAGTTTGGATTTTTGTTCCATCCTGTCCATGGTGGAATCATGGAAATTGGCACCATTCCCTACCTTGGTGGTTTGCATGATCAGGCCTTCTTTTTGTTCCTGACGCACCTCAACATGAAGCTCACGGAGTTTGCCCTCACGATCTAAAAAATAAATCTTTTCTCGAGGCGCTGTGACTTCGATAGGTACGGCAAAATCAAAGGCAAAATCAGGGGGTAGGACAGGCGACAGACAGGGATGTTCCGGTGTCACGAATTCTGTTTTGCACGCTCTGACATGTTCAATAATTTGATTGATCGTTTGCGGCGTGTCTGCCCGCAAAACACGTTCTGATTCAAGATACGCCTTATCTATATCGACGATCTGTTTTTTTAAATATTCTTCGTCGTGTCCGGATATCAAATCACGAAGTGCTCTATGCTTACCCATCTTGGCCTCATATGAAGATGTCATGACTATAAAGGATTCTCTCTTAAAAAAACAAAAACTGAAAAGACACGATCTGGCTTTGTCCGCATATTTTAGCCAAGCCGACAGTGTAGTTGGGGGGTATCTATTTCAAAAGACGCCACCTGACCTTGGCCTTTTAATATTTCTAGGGCAGGCCGTATAACCTGATCTGATCCCCCCACGTAAAGCGAGGCAAAAAAAGTACCCGGACGAACATCCACTTCTGCCTCGTCGATACCTATCTTTGAGAGCGCGCGGAACATATCAGGCGAAAAATCATTCACGTTGTGATATGGGGGAAGAACACGCGCCGACATAAATGCGTCATGCTCGGGCGTACCCAAACGCGGATAAGCCATCCAGACGTGATATCTACGCATATTCATCAACACACACTCTATTTTTATCTTTATTTATTTTTTTATGGTCTTTTATTTCATATTTTCTAAAGATATATAAAGATTATGTCAATAAAAAAGCCGCCCATCGGACGGCTTTTTCTTAAAAATTAGAGGTTAGATGATCAATTAGCTGACAATCTTACTCACGACGCCGGCACCGACGGTACGGCCGCCTTCGCGGATCGCGAAACGAAGACCTTCATCCATCGCCACAGGCGCGATCAGTTCCACGTTCATCTTGATGTTGTCGCCTGGCATCACCATCTCAACACCCGCCGGCAAATGCACCATCCCCGTCACATCCGTCGTCCGGAAGTAAAACTGCGGGCGGTAATTTGTGAAGAACGGTGTATGACGGCCGCCTTCTTCCTTGCTCAAGATGTATGCCTCAGCTTCGAACTTGCTGTGGGGCTTGATCGATCCCGGCGCACATAATACCTGACCGCGTTCCACATCCTCGCGCTTCGTCCCGCGTAGCAGAGCCCCGATATTGTCCCCCGCCTCACCGCTATCCAGCAGTTTGCGGAACATCTCAACGCCCGTGATCGTGGTCTTCTGCGTGTCGCGTATCCCCACAATCTCAATCTCGTCACCTACCTTGATGATCCCTTGCTCAATACGGCCTGTGACCACTGTCCCACGGCCTGAAATCGAGAACACATCTTCCACCGGCATCAGGAACGGTTTGTCCAGTGCACGTTTCGGCTGAGGAATATACTCATCCACTGCTTTCAACAGGGCGCGGATTGAATCTTCACCAATCTCCTTGTCACGGCCTTCCAGTGCCGCCAAGGCCGATCCCTTCACAATCGGGATCTTGTCGCCCGGAAACTGGTACGAGCTCAGCAATTCGCGGATCTCCATCTCCACCAGTTCCAGCAATTCAGGATCATCCACCTGATCCACCTTGTTCATGTACACCACAATAGACGGTACCCCCACCTGACGCGCCAGCAGAATGTGCTCTCTCGTCTGAGGCATCGGGCCGTCCGCCGCATTCACCACCAAAATCGCGCCGTCCATCTGGGCCGCGCCTGTGATCATGTTCTTCACATAGTCCGCGTGGCCTGGGCAGTCCACGTGGGCATAGTGACGGTTCTCCGTCTCATATTCCACGTGTGCCGTTGAAATCGTAATCCCCCGCGCCCGCTCTTCGGGTGCCTTGTCAATCTGGTCATACGCCCGGAACTCTTTCGAGAAATATTTCGTCAGCGCCGCTGTCAACGTCGTCTTTCCATGATCTACGTGACCAATCGTTCCAATGTTACAATGCGGCTTGTTCCGCTCAAACTTTCCCTTTGCCATCTTTTCGTTCTCCTTAGAAATGGTTATGTGCGTTTTAGGTTTTCAATAGCTTCGCGTTTTTAGCCATCAGCCCGGCACATGCCAAACCGCCACGAAATCAATGCTTTGAATAGAAAACCCCCGCTCCAAAGTCAACGGGTTTTTCGGCAGAAAGACTGAGTTGATTTTTATTTACATATAGTTTATATCGTTTATCAGAATGTTCACGCATCTCAAACAGACCTGGGGCATGTTTTTTTCAGCCCCTTCAGATCAAGGGCAGACACCCGCCTATGTTCCGCATGCCGTCATGAACCATGCCGGACAATTGATTATGGGGTACAACGCCAATGAGCCACGCCCACCCGCATCGCTCACGAAAATGATGTCTTTGTACGGCGTGATGGACGCGATCTCAAATCCCGAGATTCCCTTTGATCTGGACACCCCGGTCAGCATCCCCGCCCTCATCACGCGTCTGCGTCCTGATTTGGCTTCGTTTAAAAAACTGTCTCCGGGCGATGTGTTCCGCGCGGGAGATTTAATGATCGGCGCCGGAAGCCGATCTGATGTCTATGGATTAACTGCCCTCGCCCTTCATGTAGGACAAATCTATCTCGGGAAAACACCCCGGGAGGAAAACGAACAGAACGAATCCTTTATCAACCAGATGAACGCGCAGGCGCAAAAGCTCGGCATGCTCAGATCCGTTTTCAAAAATTGTACGGGAGAGCCGGCAGACGGTCACCTCAGTACCCCCGCCGATCTCGCACTCCTGACACGCGCGCTTCATCTAACCTTCCCTGATTTATCAAAACACGCCCTGGGGCAAGCCGAGTTTTCTATTGCTGAACTCACCACAGCCACGCGACACAGCAGTGATTTTTTACGCCAGAATCGAAACATTGTTTTTGCCAAAACTGGTTATACGGATTCTGCCGGGAATTGTCTGGCGGTGTGTGACCATCCTCAAACCCCGGAAAAACAAGAACCTCTGTATGCGGTGATTATGGGGGTCAAGACCAAACCTGTGCGGGATGCGATGATGGACACTCTGCTCACCCATGCCCGTATGCGGATACAAGGCGGGACAGAACCTGCCTGATCGCCATAAAAAAACCTGCCCTGTTTAAGGCAGGCTTTTAATTATTCCTAATAAAAAATAATTTATCCAACAAATGGCTTCATAAATTTTGAAGCACGATCAATTTTAACAACTTCACCTTTTGCGTTCATATATTGTGCACCTGCCTTTTCAAGAGGTACAATATAATTATTACCCAAGGCCAGATTTATAAAAATCTGCCGTTTACCTTGGGGGGTTTTTCCTTCAGAAACGATGATTGTTTCCTTACCCGTCTCTTCCGCGATCTGTTTCAAAATTTGATGGACAGCTCTTGAATTACCCCCAATAATTGACGCTTGATGATCAGGAATATCTTCAAAAGTACCATCTAGTTTTTTTGGTTTTCCGACACCTAAAGCCGCGGGTATAAACTGTTGTTGAACGACAGAACTTCCTTGAGGTTGGTGGCCATTACGAATCAATTCTCTCTGCGCCTCAGCAATTTCGGTAGGAGTGCCCTCATTTAAGCCGGCGACCAATTCAGTTCTTAGTGCTTGACTGTCTAAATGTCTGGCTTGCTGTTCCGCTAAGTCAAAATCTGTATCCGTAGCCACGGTACCAGCATTTTTTTCCCTTCTAGCTTTTTCTTGCTCTGCGATCAAAATGACGCGTCTGGCAACTTCTTCATCGGCTGTCAGTTTACCCATAATTTCTTACTCCTCAGGTTTTTAAAAGTTATTGAGATGATTCACCTAACCAGACTTATGGTTATAAGACAATCCAATATTTTGGAAAATGATGTTGCAACGCAAAACGAGGAATGGCAGGCGGAAAATTGGAGCGGTGACGGGAATCACATTTAAAATCTAAGGCTTTGACTTGAATCAGGTTTGCCCAATGTGGATTTCCCGCCTGCCCCCAAATCTGCCCCCACATTGGATTTTGAGGCGTATTTATGAGAGCGGACACCCATGAATAAACCATATCCGCCGAGGTGATTCAACCTCGATACCCACCCCTCCGGCGTACCCCTATCATTTCAGCGCAAACACGCGCCCACCCGCTCGATAAAATTTCGAAATTCTAAAAACGCGTTACATGGTTTTCCACTGAATATCCAGATCAGCAAGAGCACCTAGATATTCATCCAGTGTTATAAAGCCCATACACGGGGCTGCACCTGTATCCGACACAAGGCCGTTTGCCAGCTTCCTTACCATCAAGATAGCGGGCATACAGGGGATATACGGTCCATCTCCCGACCGGGCAGTAAGTTCAAACCGGATGGTTTTGTTGTTGCCACTTTTATCCGTGCCGGACAGTTCCATGTGGAAGGCACTGTTGGCACTGCCCAGCCAATCAAACAGATATGACGTTTTCAGCAAGAGCTGCGCAGCTTTTTCCAATCTGCGGATCAAGCCAATGCGAACAAGCCATGATAATGCCCAAAGAGTGATGTGGATGAATGGAATTTCCAGCCCAGCGTAGAAGCGAACCGTCTTCAGATCAGGGTAGTGTTTGTGGAACAGGGCTAAATCCGGCACCTCGCAGTTACCCAGCAATCGCCACCCAAGTGCCGGATATTTGCGGGCGTGAAGGCTCTGCCAACCGTACACATTTGTCATCCGGCCATTGATTAGCGTTTTGAATGGCTTACCTGTATAGCTCAAAATCGCTGCCGTGGTAGCGAGTCCACGGTTTGTTTTTTGCGCTGTGGTAATGCCGTAATCCAGATTTTCTAGTGCTTGAAATTCCACCCGGTAATGATCGACAAGCGCGGAAGTCAGGCATGGCACAGAACTGGCACCACTAATAACCAGCACGCCCTTTTCTTTGGCCTCCGCGTCCAGCGTAGTAATGTTTTCAACAAATTCCCGTCCATCGGCCAGATCAATATAATGGCAGCCTTGCGCGATACAGGCTTTTGCTACATCGTATCCCTGCGCCTGGAACGGGCCGGAAGTGTGAACCACAATATCGGGTTTAACCGCCGCCAGAACGTCCGCGATGCCGTTGTTAATATCAAGAGCCACAGCTTCTACATTCATTTCACGAGCCAGTTTTCCAGCCTTTTCCCGTGATCGTCCGGCGATGATGACTTGAAGCTTATCGTCTTGCGCCAGCCGCCGTGAAATAAAACTGCCAAAATTTCCATACCCGCCGATAATCAGAACGCGTTTAATCATGCTATTTTAAACCGTCCTTTATACTCATAGACCTTACCCCACCATGGGTGCGTGATATGAGTAATCATATCAAATGTGTTATCATCCACGGCGATTTCCTCTGCATAGCCCTCACCCATCAGTACGGTCAGCGGGACAGGAATAAAATGGCCCAAAAGCCGGAGAGCATAGCCCCTATGCTTCAATACAACTTTTTTACCATCCCACAGATAAAGCATTTTCCAGCACAGCCCAAACCGCATGACCTCAATGACCTCATTGCCCTGAATTTGCAGCATACGTGAATGGAAAGCATACGGCTTAGTTTCTTTGAAGTTAAATGTTCGGTTGAAATGAAATGCCTTCGTATTTTTATCACTCTGAAATCTGACGATAACAGGCACATTCTTCTCGTTATGGGCCGGTATCTGGCCCATGAACTTCATAAGAGACGCAAGAAACTTTAGTGGCTGCTTACACATTACATCCAGTGTGCCCTCCACAACAGTTACATCATCCGTATATGGACGGTTGGCGTAATGCTTTTTCATCACGGGCGGCAGGGAATTCCATGACTCGCCAAAAATAGATTTAAAAGTTGGCGCATCTTTCAAATTCAGATTATCAATACTCTCGGCATTCTTTCTGCCTAATAGCCAATTACGTGTTCCGCGCATCCATGGATAAGTCAGCGATGATATGATGCTTGACCAGAATACGCCTTTGCAGAAGGCCGTAAATGCATTGCTGGCTTCACCGTAACGGGCCATGAATTTCAGGGCATCTTTCCCATGGTAGAAACGATCCGATACATAAATGACCATGCCGTCATCAAGATCAAGGCCGCGTTTGTTGATTTCGTGAACAAGCGGATCATTGGCAGCCTCACGCGCATTAACGAGATGAATAGTTCCGTAATCTTTTTTAATCCTCAGAGCATGGGCTGCTGATGTACACATGGGACACTCGCCATCATACACAAACCACACACCGCCTTTTTCAGCTAAGTCACTCATACGGGCTTCATCACCATCAGAAAGAAGACAATGACCAAGCCGATGAAAGCGGGCCAGCCCAAAAAGAACCAGATTTTGAACAGCCTGTAGTACCGCTCCGGCAGTTCTGTGCCACTGGCGACAGCTTGGGCAAGCATGTTTTTAAGTTGTATCTGTATCCAGACCACGGGAAGCCAGCACAGTCCGGCAATGATGTAGATTGCGTACGTGGCAGAAAGCCATAAATCCATCCATCCATGCCCGCCTTGCCAAATTAGCCAGAATCCCGTGATGGGCTGTATAATCACTGCGGGCAGTGTAAACAGGTAATCTGCCAGCACTGTGTTCCGGGCGGCGTAGAACTTCTCATGGATATTGTCTGTGAAGTGGGATCTCAGCATAAAAAATGCTATCCCAATACCCGTACCAAACAGAATGGTAGAGCTGATGACATGTAGGGTTTTGATGATAAAGTACCAGTCCATAGCGATACTATAATATATGATTGAGAAATTCTGCACAGAAGAAAGCTTGAATGTCGCAGGGGATTCCTAGTAAGTCCTCTGGTTCGTAATTTCTTGGGCTGTGGGTAGTCCATTTTTTTCCAAAAAACCCTTCAAGGCTTCATATTTCTCACGATAAGTATTTGCTTTAATAACTTTTGGGCTAAAGATAAAACTGAGCTCAGAAATAACTTCATTATCAAATACAAAAAGCGGTCTCATGATATCCAAAATTTGAACCGATGTAGCTCGGTGTGCTTCTGTATTTCGACTATGAGCATTAAGTGCAAATCTAAAAGATCCCAACAATATATCTATTAAACTTGGGACATGGCCTTGACCCACTGAAGAATAATGGAAACCAACGATATTGGACAACCTCATCTCAGGTGTATAAGGCAAACGCACACCCATCATAAATTTTTCAGATAAATGGCCATCAATCAAATTACCCACATCATTGAACCGATCAATTAGTACCAATCCCGTCTGTCCCATCCTGTTTAGTAAACAATGAAAATGGTAACAAATAGTATTAATGCCATTTCTTCTTGCTTCATCTGAAGATGATGAAATGTCGTGTAAAATAACATACGTTAAGAGTTTGGCCCCGTGTTCTATAGCGGCATTAATTACTTTTCTCTTCAATTCAATAAATTGATCATGAGAAAAATTTTCCGGACCAGGATTAAACTTTAACCTATAGTCTCTGTTCACTCCGGGAGCTTCGCTTCTAATCCGATCTATTGTAGATGATAAAGACTGCATACGATCAGCGTCTATCATCAGACCACCATAAATCAGAAAGTCTCCGCTTCTCTCTTCTAGATTGCTCTCATCGCAATAAAGTAAATACATATTTTTTGTTCTTCGGCTTGAGTTATCTCATTTTAAAAACTTTAAGTTGTATAACCACTGTCATATGAGAGGCTCCTAACGCGCCGTTTAGCTCCGGCCTTTAAGCGTCGAATAAAGCTGTTCCCGCCGGAGGAATGCATCTTTACCACCATCAAGGATTTCGCACACATGCTCTTTAATACCTTGTCGCTGTAACACCCAAGGTTTTGCAGCGTCGAAGAAGCTTAATTCGAGACCTCCATAAACATATTCAAAACGGAATCGCTCGTTGTCTTGGTTTGACTCTTGGCCTGTCTGATTGGCGACTACGACGTATTCGCTATCCCCTCCCACAACAACATTCGGATTGTGCGTAACGACAATAATTTGTCGAGCTAGTTTCTTCGATTTTAGATAACTGGCCAGGCCTTCGTATATTGAGCGATTGTCTAAATCATCTTCTGGTTGGTCAAGAATGATCGGATGCTCACTTGAATCCAGCTCAACTATAATTCTAAGAAGAGCAAGCGCACGTTTACCCGGCGACATGATCCTAAAGGAGTCGCCTCGCAATGTTAGGTCATAATTTAGGTAGAAGGCATTTCCAAGAAGCTCCTGCAATACGCCAGCAAGATTAAATTCGCCCTTAAATTCCAGTTTTTCCTCAATCGATTGCTTCACAACGAGAGAGACGGCTTTGCGGTATCCTTCGACATCTGTGTCGAGCGGTTCTGGTATTTGGACGATCTCTCGAATGTCAGGATTGCTCTGATATTTTATCCGATCCTTCAACAACGACTGAATGTGTGAGCTTTTAATATACGGCTTGATATCAACGCTAAGCTGATCGTCACCGCCTGCAACGGGATGATCGGTCATAACTTTCATAACTGCGCCAGCCAAGGCCAGTCGCTTATCAACAAATTGATTGATCGTATCGCCTAACGATGTGATTTTAGTTTTCAATCCATCAATCTCGACTTCCAACGCTAAAACAGTGGCAAGCTTTTCTCCTTCGGATTTCAAAGCTGCTGACATTTCCCTCAACGGCGCGGACTTCGCAATTTTTTCAAGGATGGGATGCAGTTCTGGTTCGAGAGCGGCTATTTGTTCATCAATATCGCCCCGTACTGTCTCGTATTTCGTCTTTACAGGTGCTATTGCCGCGAGTATGTCAGCTCGCGCTTTTTCCATTATTGGGTTTAGTATTGCGGTGACTTCAGCATTTAAACCCTCGGAGCTTTGATACATTAGCTCAGGAACGGCAGAATAAATTGATGTATCTTCTAGCAAACGCTGCTCTGTAACGCTCGCAAGTACATCAATATCTGACTGAATAACATTTCGTTGTTCGCGAAGATCAGATATCTGCTGGTTCAACGCAGCATGCTTAGCAATTTCATTTTCACTAAGATCGTAGGCTTTCTTAGCCGATGTAAAATCTTGTTCAAGTTTGGCAATGTTTGCCTTTACGTCGGCTGACTTTCCTTTTTCGCCCGTTCTGTGCCTGGCCTCCCGCAAATCGCGAAGGGCATTCTCAAAGGCAGTGGCAGCACTGGCAATTTCGCCGTCTAGTCCCTGTAATCCGTCACGATAGGCGTCAAAAGCTTTGCCGTAATGTTCATTTTGCGAAAGAACAACGCGAATGATTTTGTTCAGTTCTTTGTTGCCGACACCTTGGTCATTAACATTCGAGTTCAGATAATGCTGTGGGAAGTAAGTGACTTTCCTCGTTTCGTCATTCAGCAACGAGGTTACTTTTCCATCTTTCCATCTTACTTCGAAATCTAGATCAGGTAATGCGGAGTCCAGCCAAGCAATGCTATCAGTATGGCCACCACCTGATTTTTGAAAGCTTCGTCTTTCATATTCAACTATGTCAGATGACTTAACGATAAGGGCGGCGAGCAAGCTTTTCCCCGTGGATTTTCCGCCTATAATCGAATTGAGATATGGACTCAGTCGAATCTCCTGGTCCGTAAAAGTCTCGCTAGCGTTCACGAAACGAACAGACTCGATAACGTAATAGGGTGCTTTTTTATCAGGATTAGTTTCGCTAACAGAAATTCTGGTTTCTGGCTCGAATAGAATTTGTTTAAGGCCATCGAATGTTGGCTCGGCTTTGATCCAGGTAAAGCAATTACCAATTCTGTCTTTCTGCGTTGAGCCGGTAAAATAATGTGCATCACTGCAATCAAGCAGCAATGAATTGACGTTCGCGGAAACGAGGGATTGACGCGCTTTATCATATTGATCGACGCTATCCACCGACAAAAAGACGATATCTGTTTTATTGATGATTGTGCGCTTATCGGCAGCACCGCCACCTTCCCATCGGTAAGCATCCCACTCTGTCTTTCCGATGGCTGTGATAACCTTGCCTTTGAACGGTGTAAATTCAAGAATTTTTTCAAGCTCGACATAATCAACATTAAAGTTGTTAAAGCCCACCTCCCTATCACTTTCCCCTTGAAGTGCGGTGTTTCCTAGGCCTTGAGCTTTTACCAATTTTCCTAACTGATTTAGGGATTCTTCGCTAACAATACCGCTCCAATCAGGATGTTTTGCACCGGCTTCGAGATGGTAGGTTGCTGAGAGTGCATTCAGAAATTGCGTTTGAATGGTATCAGGATCAAGTGAATCTGAAAAAATTACATGATAGTTAACCCGCTTAGTTGCCGCTTGGCCGACCAATTTATTCAGGCGGAATTCCACTACAGGCAGAAGGCATGCAATATTTTTTAAACGACCGTTAGCTTTTTCAGCCAGAAGCTTTTTGTAACCTTCGACCGTTAGATAATCGTTTACTCCGATTATCTGAAATTCTGGCGGCAGAGCTTCGAGTTCACCTATGAATTTTTCCCATACTTTCGGATCATTCCTGTCGCCATATTGGTGAAAGAATGAAGCGGGAGTATGAACATGCAGGTCGCATTTTATCCAGTCTGAGCCGTACGTCACTATTTTGCCTTTCTCTTAACCTTGGCTGGCAGAAATAAGCGGCGCGGATAAACTCAATGGTCATCAAGCTGGTGCTTGACCCGATCGGCTCCTAAGCGTTCCGTGTGCTTCTTTATCCAACTTAATCTAGGGATAAAGAAGTTTACAACACCGGCTAAAGGCGAACAATGGCAAATTTCTATAATTATATTAGGCTTTCCTTAGCTTGCCTCAACACAACGATAATCTGTACGCGAATATTTTTGTTTCATTAGCTCAACCATCTCTTTTTCGCAGCCAGACATATTATCGGCATAGCCAAAAACCAAAGCCATTTTACTCCATGTGCCCACGGTAAGTTTTTCTAAATAAACTGGCCTATTGTCTTGGTTAGATGATGAGAAGTTCTGAATAAATTCTTTCAGATATTTTGTATAATCATCATATTGAAATTGCTCATTCGAATACGCGTAATCAGTGAACGTAAAAAATGACAAAAGTGCCAATATTGATAAAATTTTCATTTTAGTTTCTCCCGAAATAAAAAAGCCACCAGCAGGGCTCTGGTGACCGGGAGTTTATAACCGTACGATAGCACGGCGCGATGACCTTTGGCCCGAAGGCTTGGACATACGCCACCGCCCCCCGGTCATAAAAAAACCGAGAAGCAGCATCATTACGGCTGATGCCAGCCGCTATCGTTGAGGTTATAAAGCCTCGGACCAGCCCTGCTGACCCGAAATTACTGTAGAACAATATAATTCTATTAAAAAGACGATTTTTTCATGTTGTAGGCAATTCCCCGACATAGCTAGGAATTAATTAGACCGCGTTTAAAACCACGCTTGTGGGAAATGAGCCATAAAGATGAAACTGGCCCAGGCTGCTGCCTCTCGGCAGCCACGGGCCGTATACGGAGTATACGCGCACACGCACACACATCAGCACCATTTAATTTCAACGAGTTATAGGACGCAGGAGAACGATGGAAGACACGCACGAAATCACCATCAAAATAGTTTAGGATTCATAATTTCGTTTGCCGTATCGGAATTTATAATCTGAATTTGCCATTTGCGTCGTGATTTTGGCCCTTCTGAATCTTCAACATTCGCAATTACCTCTTTATTCATTAGTCGGTCTTGAGCCTCTTCCAAACGGGCCTTACTTATACCTTTGGCTTCCTGCATGGTCTTCATTAATGAAGGACCGTAGTTTGGTTGATTTTTCTGTACCAAGGCTCTCAGTCCCCGTTGATGCAGCTTTGCAAGGGCAAATAGGTACGCAGCTTCATCATTAATCTCACGATCATGCGGATTTTGTCCGATGGTGTTTTGAATAGGTGTGAACACACCATTTCTCCATTCGATTTCTAGTTCATGTTCTGTTGATCCATAATTCGATTTCATCACCTGTAAAATGCGGCGGTTACTTTTTTTATTTTTATCATCTTGAGGGCGAGTGAGATAAAGGCGGGAGCGCACACTGTTATTCCAGGCAGTTGATCCTGATATTCCAGAACCGTCCAACATTCCCGCGCGGCTGGGATGCGAAGTCAGGATAACTGTGGCCTCCATGTCTTGCGCCAATTTATTGAGGCATCTGTTAATGAAGTTTCGAGTATGAATGCGTTTGTTTTCATCTCCCGCAAAAACATCAGAAGCAGTGTCGATTACAATTAGCTCTGGAAAATGGCCCTCCTTTAAACGATTATTTATTTTGTCAAAAAAATCGGTAAGACTCCCATGATCACTACCTGCAAAATTCATCAATACGGGATCGCAACCTATACCAGACAGCCAATATAACGGATCACAATCTAACATGCTTACACCATAGGCATTGGTTATTGAGTGCAATCTCCGCCAAAGTTCTTCGTCAGAATCTTCACAAAATAACCCGAAGCTATTACATTTCATTGTTTTCATGCCTAGCCACGGCTTGCCCGTGACGGCACTGGTAAGAAGCTGTAATGCTAAAAGTGACTTCCCCAAACCGCCATCGCCGCTAAGAAGCGTTACAGTCTTATGAGGTATTAACCCCTCAACAAACCACTCACGGGGAGGCGGTGTAAACCCCTCAAGCGTTGATGGATTCACAAATTCGCCAGGTTTGAATTTTTTCATTTTCTGCCATTCCCAATTTGAGGAAGGGAATGCAGCCATTCGCGCAAGGCGTCAGCAGTAATCAAGGTTCTGGCTCCCCGTTTGATGGCGCGAAGGCGGCCAGCCTTAATCTCAGCATAGAGGGAAGTTTTACCTGTGTGAGAAGCCTTAGCCGCTGCGTCGATAGAATAAGCAAGAATATCGTTTTGTACTTCTGTCATACATGACTCCTTTTGTAAAAGTCTGACCAAGACAATCATGGTCACGTATGAACAGAGATACGTTCGCTCGACTCCTATAAAAATAGGTTCTTAAATTAAAAGGAAATTAAGTTTTTCAGGGTTAATCAGGATCGGATAGGTTTGAATCTTCAAACGCCTTTTTCCGTCTGTTTATAAAATCCTGGTATCGTTGATAAAAAGTGTTTTCTAGGCTTTTAGTATTTTTGAAGGGTTTTCTAAAGCGTTTGCTTTGGTGCTTGAGATAATCTTTATAGGCATCTTCCATGGTTGGTTGCGGCAAATTGTCGTAGATACTGCCAAAGTCTAAAAAGCACATCATGGATTGAAGAAAATCATCAATTTGCTCTTGTTCTCTTGGTTTCGGGCCACGTGTTTTCGGGGTTTTATTTTGATTGATGCCGCACATGCTGAGAACAAGTTTTTTCCAAGGTGCTTTTTTGGCGGTGATTAGAAAACGAGGAATTCTATTCTCTTCGCACAATTTATCCAGCAGGACTTGTGCCGATTTTTTCTCATCGCTCATGTTGTCGGAGTCGGACATCATGCTGCTTTCTTGAATTTCACAACTTTACCACCGCTGGCCAGGGTGTCGATGAAATCCGCCCATTCTTGCATCATCGTACTGCGTTCATCAAGAAACTGCGCCCGATCATAGGCGCGGTCGATCTTACTTTTGTGCGCGTGAGCAAGCTGGCGGTCAACAACCTCGTGCCGGTAACCGAGCTTTTCTTTGATATTCGACATCGCAAGGGCGCGGAAGCCATGACCGGTCATGCGCTTTTTGTAGCCCATGCGCCCGATGGCAAACAGGATGGTGTTATTGCTCATGGGGTCTTTGGGTCTGACCTGGCTTGGAAACACCCACGGCGTACTGAGATGCCCCGTTTCTTCCTTCTGCTCCCGCAGCAAGGCTACGGCTTGCCGTGATAGCGGGACAATGTGCGGGTTTCGCATTTTCATGCGCCAGCCGGGAATTTCCCAGAGGGAATTATCAAGATCAAATTCGTCCCATGTCGCGTTAATCAATTCATTGGTACGAACGAAGGTCAGCATCAAAAGCCGGATAGCACGGCGGGTACGATGAAACAGCCGCGCATCGTTCTTTTCCAGCCTGTCGAGAAACTCCGGCATTTCCTTAATATCAAGACATGCGAAATGCTGGGTCTGGTTGGCCTTCAATGCCCCTTTCAGGTCGGCGGTCGGATCGCGCTGGCAACGGCCAGTGGCAATGCCGTAGCGAAAAACCTGTCCACAAATCTGTTTTACCCGCGCCGTAACATCCAACGCCCCGCGCTTTTCAATGCGCCGCAGAACTTCCTCAAGCACTTCTGGTGGATCAATCTCCGCAATAGGCCGGTTTCCGATGAAAGGGAAAATATCGACCTCAAAGCGGCGGGTGACATTGAGCGCATGGTGCGGTGTCCAGCGCGACAACTGGTTTTCATGCCATTCCAGTGCCACGGCCTTGAAGGTGTTCTCTGCGTTACGGACAGCCTCCCGCCGTTGCTCTTGCTTCGCGCCGGATGGATCAATCCCCTGCGCCAGCAGTTTCTTGGCCCTGTCGCGGGCAGTGCGAGCATCAGCGAGGGAAATGATGGGGTATGCTCCGAGTGAAATACGCTTTTCCTTGCCCAGGTAACGGTACTTTAAACGCCAAAGCTTGCTGCCGTTCGGCATGACCTCAAGGAACAGCCCGCCTCCGTCGAAGAGCTTATATGACGTTTTCTGGGCTTTTGCGGCCTTGCATGACTTGTCCGATAGCTTCATCTTGCCCCCAATTTTAGGGGTATCTTGCCCCCACAATTTTCGATCTGCCCCCATACTTGCCCCCAAAATTGGCGATTGCTGGTGAACAAGGAAATCTTACCATGAACAGGAATGATAAGAAATACCCTTGTTTTGCAAGGGTTTCGTGAACGTCAGTGAATGTGGATGAACGGGGGTGAAGAGTAAATTGGAGCGGGTGACGGGAATCGAACCCGCACAGCCAGCTTGGAAGGCTGGAACTCTACCGTTGAGCTACACCCGCAGTAATGGGGATATCAGTAATCATTTATCCCCCCACCGTCAAGAAACTATCGCGTATATTTTATCGCCAGCTCACCCGGCTTCCACCTTTGGGCATACCGAATGTATGGGCGGCACTGCCCCCGCGCTGAACGACTTCGGCGAACTGAACCCGGGATCCATCCGGCAGGCGCCAGCCCGAAGATCCTTCGGAAAAACAAAACTGGCCATCGGCTACGCCAAATATACCTTCGGCGCATCTGACAATCTGCTGACGCCCGTTGATATCCAGCGTCACATCCCGGCCTTTTAGAGACAAAAGGTCTTGGGGATCGACCGAGCATTTCATATTCCCATACCCGTCCGTGTAACACACCACATTCTGGGGGTAATCTGGCACACTCTTCCGGATATCGTCGCCTAATTCGGAATAATCACCGCGCGCGATTTTGCCAAAAGATGGCGGAAAGATATCCCGAGACCGAAATTGTGACCCGGCCGCAGAGCAGTTTACGGCACGGATTTCTTCAGCGCAGTCTTTAATAAAAGATAAGGAAAAACCACTATTCACCGCGCATATTTCAATGCCGTTATACAATTTGGCATAGGCAAAGCCTTCGCCAGCATTCTTAACACGGGGAGAAAGATCATCTTTTCTGGGCGCCGTATTCACGAAAAATTTATGGCGATGTCCCAATTTAGAATTTACCGCCGTCTGCGCAAGGGCAAAACCTGTCGCCACCGTATCAAAGGCAGGAACAGCAAACGTACTTATGCGAACGTTTTGTTCGGGGAATTCGAAATATATTTTTTGTTTCACTTCGGCGAAAGCCAGATCGTGCAAATCACCATAATCGGCTATCACGTAAACAAGAATGTCATTCATACTTTCACCTCGCGAAAGGAAATACCGGTTTTGATCATATGCTCAATCAACGATGTCGTCACATCAAACATATTATTGTGATCATGCGCCAGCACAATATTGGCACTCTGCTCGCTGTGAAGCCATGGGTCATGATCGATTTTCTGTTTGAGATCAGAAAGAGAGTGATATGCCCACTCCGAATTATAAGAAGTGAAATCTGGGTTCATCATCCAGTCCGAGGTCGAAAACGTATATAAATGGTCACGCGCTAAGGCCATTTCTGTTTGCGTGAACCAATCAAACGTGACGCCAGGATATATATTGGCGGTAAATCCTGCGCGCGTCAGATATTCCTGAATTCTGTTTTTCTTATCCACCCATTCAGCTGGCGGGGGGGAGAGTTTGATATTCAGCCCATTCCCAAATAATTCACGAATGGCGGGTTCATGAATCCCTAAAGACGGGTAGTCCACGATCCAACCGCCCGTTCCGCGGTCTATGTGGGGAAACCTGAGTAGCTTGGCGGGGCGCGCCCGTCCTGCGCGGCGATAAAGATTATCTATCATAAGCTCTGTGCGTTCGATCTCCTCAATGATTTGATCATAACTGAGCGTACTAGCCCGGCGGTGAGACCATGTATGATTGCCGATCATAAATCCCTTTTGGATGGCGCGAATGATTGGATCTGGTAGTTGGGTCATACCGTCACAGGTCAGATGCAAATCCTGATAGGTTGATCCAATGCAAAAAAGAACAGCGGGGATACCGCGCGCCGAAAGCCAATCCGTCAACTGATCCGTATGATGGGTCGGGGAGTCATCAATCGTCAGATAGGAAATTTTCGCCATTAATGATGCACCCCTTTCACGGAATGACGAGCGTCAAATGTATCCCCATACGGGTCCATATGTATCAGAATTTCAGCATAAGGAAAATCTTCAAGCAAGCTTTGTTCTAACTGACGTGTGACTTCGTGCGCGGTACGCAAGGTCAAATCCGGGTCAATTTCTACATCAAAAGAAATATGAAGCACCATGCCCGATTTTCGTGTCCGTAAATCATGAATGCCCAGCACATCATCATGACGGGAAACAATCATCTTGATTCGTTCGCGCACAGCACTGGGCATTTCGCGGTCCATCAACATATCCGCCCCTTGCTTACCGATTTGCCATGACGTGAAGGCAAAATAGCCAGCAATAACGATTGCCACCGCCGGATCAACCCAGAGCGGACCGCCCTGCGCATGTATGATTAAGGCAAAGATCACTGCCAGATTGAGGAAAATATCACTTTTGTAATGGGCACGGTCTGCCTCAATTGCCAGAGACGGCGCACGCGCCAAAGAAAATTTTTGTACGGCAACCAATATCAAAGATAAAAGAATAGCGACGCCCGAGACCCACAGTGCTAACCCATGATGTGAAATAGCTTGTGGATGCAAAAATTTATGACCTGATTCAAACAGGATAAAACAGGCACCCGCGAACATCATCGCAGATTGAAACAGGGCGGCAATACCTTCAATTTTACCATGACCATACCGATGACCCTTATCAGCGGGTTTCAAAGAATAACGCACGGCAAACAATAAGATGATTGAAACGCCAGCATCCATCAGCGAATCCAAAAGACTGGCCAGCATGGCCGAAGAATCAGATTCAATATATGCCCATAACTTAATGCTGATCAGGATGGACACCGTGGCCACTGACCAACCTGCCGCCCATAAGGCATAGCGGGGATTATGTGCCGGAAGTGCTTGGTTTTTTGTCATGGTGAATAATTTCAATTCTAGGTTGAGACGTACCCCTCAGAGGCTCGCACTCAATGGCATAAATTTCATTCATATGTGTGGATGCATACAATATCTTTCCATCCGGCGATACACTCACGGCGTTGGTAACAGCATCTGGAACCTGCGCCTTGCCCACAATCTGTAAGGTTTCAGGGTCAAGTTCAACAATTTGTCCCCCATTTGTCCCAAAGACAACATGCCCATTAATCAGACGCGGGCTACTATATACTCTAGCGTAGCAATTGATCTTCTTTTCAACCTCGAGCGTTTCTGAATTAATCACGTAAAAGAATTTATCGCCTGAACCGGCATAGATACGGTTATGGGTAACCAATGGTGTCGTATAGCAAATATCATCCGTCTGAATGGCCGCAAGCCGCTCCCCCGTTTCGGCATTCAGCACATAAATGTTGCCATCAAAAGAGGTGCTGACAACCCGTTTGCGAGGTAAGTCAATCGCGGGGGGGTATTTATGGGAGCGAACAGTATCATGCTTCCAGATCAGCTTGCCTGTTTTGGCTTCATACGCGGTGAGGTCATGGTCGGCATTGCCGAAAATGACACTGTCTTGTGGTTCATAATAGACAGCAGAGCCATGTTGATATTTTTTCTGGCCGACTTCCCAGACACGCTCTCCGGTATCCATACGAAAAGCGGCATTACCCCCCATCATGCGGGGACGCTGGCTTTCAAGGCCAATATATAACAAGTTGTGTTTTGGCACCAAAAGCGGTGTGGAGCCAATAAAATCACAACAAGGGTTTTTCCAGATCAAGGATCCATCCTGAGCGTTCAGGCAAAACATAACCCCGTTATAGTTCCCGAAATAAATCCGGCCGTTATGATGTTGCGGGGAAGACCATATACCTTTTTGAATGACTGTTTTGGTTTCATATTCCCAAATCAGTTCACCGTTAAGACGATTGATACAGACCATCGTTGCTTTTTCAGTGCCCATATAAATACGGTCACCCACAAGCAAAGGTGTTGATTTAGGAACAACGTTAAAAGCAAAAGCCCCCGGTTTGTAATACCGCCATAATATCTTATACGAATATTTGATATGGTTTTCTGTAGGCGTTAAGGAGACTCCAAAACGGGAAATATCATTAAACAAAGACACAACAGGTACGTTTTTTTCTGCGCGCCATTGATGACCGGCTTTGGAATCGTAATCAATAACAACAAACACATCGCGGGGGGTCAGATTTTCAGGCATGAGTGACGCCCACGCTTTTTCCAAACTACTCCCGCTATTCATGATGTCATCCACCAGGATGACAGGATGGCTATTCAAGTGGCCTTCGATCAATTTACCAAGACCATATGTTTTTCGATCCTTGCGGATCAGAAAACCGGTGGCATCTAACCCACGTTGACGTGCCTTCATAATCAGTGCAGTTACCAAAGGCACGGCGGCCACTTCCATTCCGCCAACTTGTACAGGACATCTATCCTGATAATGATCCCAGAACAGGTCAGAAATAATATCCAGAGCCTCACTATCCATCATCACAGGACGGAGATCGATCAACCATGAGAGAGCACGGCCATCCCGTTTATCCATGATCCGCGTTGCCTCATCGGCATGAACAACAGATTTTTTCTGAATAATGTCGGCAAGACGATTAAGCCTAGTGGAATCAAAAGACGTCATGTCTTCAGGGTAAAAAATTTAGGCTTAAAAGGAAAGCTGTTTTAAGCACCTAGAAGATGCTCAACGCTTTTTTTAAGCGGCCAGAAGCCGCGTCCGGGGATTCGACATGAGAATATGAATATCATCGGCATCGGCGGCGCGGCGTATGTCGTTGAGAAAATCAGCATGCTGTAACAGACGCGCCCAGCGAGAAAGTGATTGTAACGCAAAGGCACCCGTTTGTTCGGGAAGAACAATGACACATACCAGATCTACATCACAGGGTGCTGTCTGACCTACATTCACCCCCCGGGGGATTCGTGCCAACAAAACGACTGGTTTGAGAATATGAGGAGAACGTATATCCAGAAGTGCACAACCGGGGGTCAAATGTATGGCGTCTTCGGTCAGTCGTGCCTTAAGCCGTAGCATGATATCTGGGCATGCCAGACCCGTCATGTCCACTAAAGATTCAGAGATTACATCAAAGAGTTTTTTGACATTTGGAGTTTTAACCTCAGGCAGTATCACGTCAAATGAAAAAAGGGCTGGGAGCGGGTTCATGTTTGTTTGCTAACTTGGATGTTGTGTCAGCTGTGTACACAGGATCATGTATCCAAGGCAACCAAAAACGCAGGCTATACACACAAAAGCCTCTCGCACTGCGAAAGGCTTTTGTTTTATTCAAGACTTTCTTCTCTAAAAAGAAAGGCACTACAAAATTAGCGTTTTGTTCTAGGCTTTTTTCTGAGCTGGAAGCTTGCATTCCAGGCCTTCGGGATCCACCCAGCCGATATGGCCATCCGTGCGGCGATATACCATGTTCAAGCCTCCATGTTGGGCACTCCGGAACATGATCGCTGGCTGTCCTGATAAATCCATGCGCATGACCGCTTCGGATACGGTGAGTGTTTGAATGCTGGTGGTCATTTCTGCCACCACAACAGGGTCTGTTCCCAAGGATTCTTCTTGGCTGTCATCATCGTTGCTGGCCTCAGAAATAATCAAATCACGGGCATTCAGTTTTTGAATCTCAACAACACTTTCCAGACGCTGGCTATGTTCCCGAAGGCGGCGTTTATACCGGCGCAGTTGTTTGGCCACCTTTTCAGCCGCACTATCAAAAGAGACATAGGCATCTTTTTCAATAGAATCTGAGGTCACCATAATTTCCTTACCCACGCGAATCGACACATGTGCCCGCACCTGTCCCCGGCCATGTCCTTCGGGGGAGAGGGTCACTGTGGCATCTGTGGCATGGTTAAAATATTTTTCATTAATATCCGAAATCTTTTCCGATATATGCGTGCGGAGCGCATCGCCCAGATCCATTTGCTTTCCATGAATGCTGATATGCATGTCGATTACCTCTTGATGTTGGAGTGACGTAGGTGGCAGGACGCATCAGACGGAATAGCCCGAATAAAGGGTATTAGCCAAAAAATGCGCATGTTTCGATTATACCTCTTTTTATGCGTCTCTGGAAACGATAAAAAGGGTCATCCATGAAGAGTTTTTTCCTGCTTTTTTGTAAAAATATTGTTATTTAAGATCAGTTTCTTATATAAATCAGACACATTATGACACACCCAACACAGATGCGAAACGTGACACATCCCGCCCCACAATCTGGTTCTTTTATCATTGATTCTCCTGTGTTCACCCCTGAGACAGGTGAGGCTATTTTTTCTTATCGGTGCGGTTCATATCATTTTCAGGAAAAGTTAGAATTTGGGATTCCCTCGGAGCCCTTATCTGCGGCACGTTTGAAAATCATAGAGTGTGCCTTGCGTTTTGCCGCGGTCGCGGCCGGCATCAGTTACTTCAAAGCGTTTATGTCTCCCCATATTGAGACTGAAGATATGGACGAAACAACGTCCCTTTTTTTTGAAAAATTCTACCGTAAGGGATTAGGTGAATTTATCACACGTAATAAACTGAAATTTTCAGATCATGATTATTTCAAGCCTGCTCGAACATCCAGCCCGATTCCTTCCTCTGTCGCTTTGACATCCCAAGCTTTGGTGTTAATCGGGGGCGGCAAAGACTCCCTGGTCACGATTGAAGCACTACAGCAACAAAAACACGTTTTTACATTGTTCGCCGTAAACCCGGCTCCACCGATCTTAGATTGTATCCAATTATCCGGCTTGCCGGCGCACTTATTCAAACGCCACATTGATCCTCAGCTTTTTACCCTCAACGATCAAGGCGCACCAAATGGACATGTTCCTGTGACGGGGATTATCAGTTTTCTGGCTATCGTTACGGCACTCATTCATGATTTTGATACGATTATATTATCGAATGAGCGTTCTGCCGATGAGCCTACGTTTGAGGATGTTAATCACCAATACAGCAAGTCTTTTGAATTTGAAACCGATATGCAGAATTTGATTCGGCAGGTTATTTCACCTTCGATATCGTATTTTTCATTCCTCAGGCCGCTTTCAGAACTGCATATCACGCAACTTTTTGCCAAAGAAAAAAAATATGATTCCGTCTTTACCTCGTGCAACAAGGCTTATAGTTTGCGCCAACCGTTACGAGATAAAAAATGGTGCGGTGAATGTCCAAAATGCCAATTTGTCTTTTTATCCTTGGCCACCACACTTGCACCCGCGCGTGTCATGCCTATTTTTGGCAGTTCTCTGTTGGATGATCCCGAAAACTTGACCGCTTACCGGCATTTAACAGGATTGGCCGGGCATAAACCTTGGGAATGTGTGGGAGAAATTTTAGAATCTGCTTCAGCACTCTATACCTTATCACTCAATCCCGACTGGGCACAGATGACGGTGGTCAAAACACTGGCTCCTGAATTAATAGCCTTTTATGGAGAGACTCAGCTTCAAAAGGCCTATAAAGATGCTTTGAGTCCTGCCCTGCGTCATGCAATACCTGAACGCTACAGAAAGGCTTTATATGACTATGTTCAATAATATGAATGTGGCTCTGTGGGGTTTCGGAAGAGAGGGACAAGCAACCCTGAAATTCTTAAACCAACACGCCCCCCAAGCCCGAATAAGTATCATTGATAAAACGAACCCAGTTACATTGCCCGATGATGTGACGTGGTATGATGATCATGAGGGATCACGCCTTATCGCCGAAGGATTTTTTTCAGTCATCATAAAAAGCCCGGGCGTGAGCCTGTATCGGCCTGAATTACAACACGCCATAGCTAAAGGAAGCCAGATTACCTCAGGTACCAATTTATGGTTTGAACATTACCCCCATGCCAAAACGATTGCCATTACGGGCACGAAGGGAAAAAGCACGACGTCTTCTTTAATTTACCATGCCTTAAAAAAGAAAGATCTTGAGTGTGCTTTTGCCGGAAATATCGGTACGCCTTTACTGTCAACTTTGCCGGGACGCGATGTCACCGTCATGGAATTATCATCCTACCAGATCGCAGACTTGCATCATGCCCCTTCGGTAGGGATGGTGCTTAATCTCTACCCGGCACATGGGGATTGGCATGGGTCAAATGACCAATATTTTCAGGATAAAATGCGGCTCATTGATTTGTGCCAGTCACATCGCCGCCCCGTGATCGTATGGAAAGATGATCCGGTCTTACAGAAAAAAGTTCAAGGCTTAAACAACGTATATTCTTTTTCAGATCAAAATGTTCTGCCCCCGTTACCTTTCTCATTAGATGCGCCTCATTTGCGGCTGAACGTCTCGGCGGCCATTCAGGCATGCGAAGCGTTTGGTATTCGAGGGCCGTGGGATGGCACATGGGATGATTTTCACCCTCTGCCGCACCGTCAAGAGCGTTTGGGAGAAAAAAATGGCGTTCTGTATGTCAACGACTCGATTGCCACCATTCCTGAATCAACGATAGCCGCCCTAGAAGTTTTTAAAGATCGTCCGATTTATCTGATTTTAGGTGGTCAGGAAAAAATGCAGGACGCCGAAAATATTATTCAAAAAATAAAAATATTAAAAAATATTCACGTTTTCACTATTCCGGATAATGGGGAAAGATATGCCAGATTGCTTGATGATATCGGGATCAACGTCACACCCTGTACCAATCTAGCAGAGGCCGTTACATTCGCCGAGAATATCGCCATAAAAGGCGGCGTTATTTTATTATCTCCTGCCGCACCGAGTTATGGGCGATTTAAGAATTTTGAAGATCGCGGCGACCAGTTTCGAAAACTCGCCGGGTTTTAAGCTTAGGATATATTCTTTTTTTGCTTTCGACGTTGAACCGACGACGGGATATGCATGCCCTCGCGATATTTAGCAACGGTACGCCGCGCCAAATCAATCCCTTCTTTTTTCAAGATATCAACAATATCATCGTCAGATAAAATCGTATCGACCGTTTCAGAATCAATCAGCGTACGAATACGCACCTTGACTGATTCGGCCGAAGTTACGGTTCCATCCTCAGACACAAGCGCCGTTGAGAAAAAATATTTCAGTTCAAATATACCCCGAGGCGTACCGATATATTTGTTACTCGTCACTCGGCTCACGGTGCTTTCGTGCATATCTATCACTTGGGCAATGTCTTTGAGAATGAGAGGTTTTAAAAATTCAATCCCATAATTGAAAAAGGCATCTTGCTGTTCGACAATTTCTCCAGCCACTTTTAAGATGGTTTGGGCACGCTGATCTAGTGCCTTGATCAACCAGTTAGCAGAGTTCATCTGGGTGGTGATATATTCTCTCGCCTGTTTATCTTTCGTCACCTGTGCGACTTCGGTGTAATATTCATTATTAATTAAAACACGCGGCAGGGTGTCGCTATTAAGTTCAACCCGCCATCCGCCGCCCAAATTTTTCGGCAGACGTTTCATCAACACATCGGGGACAATCGTTTGAACAACACTATGTTCAAAATGCGCCGCCGGTTTGGGGTTCAAGGATTTAATATCTGAGATCATATCCTGAAGATAGGTTTCATTTACACCGCATCGACGCGCGAGTTCTCCATGATTGTGATCCGCCAAAAGATTAAGATGATCCAGCAAAATGCGCATGGGAGCATCACATTTTCCCTGATCTTCTAGTTGAAGACTCAAACATTCTTTTAAATCCCGGGCAAATATGCCACTGGGGTCGAATGTTTTCATGACAGCCAAGATGGTTTCCACCCGTTCAGGCGGGGCGGACAGTTTTTGCACTAATTCGTCAATATTCATGCGCACATAACCGGCCTCATCGATCATATCCACGATCATTGCTGAAATTAATCGATCACGCGGGTCATCGAACGCAGTATGAACTTGATTGATCAAATGCTCGCGGAGTGTTTCAGGCCGCGCCAAAGAATTTTCGAATGCATCATCCAGCGTATCAAAACTCCGGCTACCTCCAGCGCCAATTTCGGCATTCGCCGAACCGGGGTCAAAATCAGGTTTTGTTTTATCCGCCTGTGGCTCGGTCTCTCCATCCCAGGCAGAATCAAACTCCGACTGCATATCATCAGATGACCCTTCTTCACGGCCATCGGTTGACGTATCGGGTGTTTCTGACTGATCTCCGCTCTCCGGTTCTTTTTTTTCCAGCAAAGGGTTCTGGGCAATCTCAGATTCAATAAATTCAGCCAGTTCCAAGTTTGACAATTGCAAAAGCTTGATCGCCTGCTGAAGTTGCGGGGTCATCACAAGATTTTGAGACTGGCGGAGATCAAGTCGCTGGGATATTTGATTCATGCATTTATTTTAGCATGAAGAGATACGAAATCAGAGAGAAAACCCTTCCCCTAAGTAGACGCGGCGCACCGAATCGCTGGCGACAATATCCTGCGGGGTACCTTCCATCAGCACTTTGCCATCATGAAGGATATAGGCACGATCGACAATCTCAAGACAATCCCTGACATTATGATCGGTAATGAGAACACCGATACCCTTGGTTTTCAAATGGCGTATCAAATCACGAATATCCCCGACAGCAATGGGGTCAATCCCGGCCAGGGGCTCATCCAGCAACATAAAACGCGGACGCGATGCCAGTGCCCGGGCGATTTCCACCCGGCGGCGCTCTCCCCCGGATAAGGCCAAAGCCGGTGTCCGGCGAAGATGTCCGATAGAAAATTCAGCCAAAAGCTGTTCCAGAAGATGGGCTTGATCTTCATCATTAATCGCCTGCGCCTGAAGCACCGCCCTGATATTTTCTTCGACATTCAGACCCCGAAAGATGGAACTTTCCTGAGGCAGATATCCAATTCCGAGCCGCGCCCGTCGATACATCGGCAGAGTGGTGATATCTTGACCATCTAATGTGATAATTCCGGAATCAGCACCAATTAAGCCCGTCATAATATAAAAACTGGTGGTTTTCCCAGCGCCGTTAGGACCCAGCAACGCCACTGCCTCTCCCCGGCCAACGGTGAGCGAAATATCATAAAGCACGGGACGGTTTTTATAACTTTTCTTTAAATGTTGAGCCACCAAACCCTTAGTTACGGGCTTAAGATGCGGCGTATGCGTTTTCATCATGAGGATAACACCCCTTTCGTGAAGGCCAGTTTTAGCCCCAATAAAATAAACAAGCCGCCGCAGACCCGGTCAATCCATTTTGAAAACGAGAGAAAAAACTGGCGAACCGGGGCATGCGTCAAGACCATCGCCACCAGTGAAAACCACAGGGCTGTCATCACCACACAGGTGAGCGCATATCCCCCCTGAATCCACCATGATGTTTGCGGTGTGATAAATTGGGAAAAAATCGCCAGAAAAAACAAGGTTGCCTTAGGGTTTAAAACATTCGTCAAAAAACCACTCCACAAAGCGGAACGCCCCGAAAGAGAAGGAAGGTTTATATTTTGTGAACCATCAACAGATATCCGTGATTCAGAAAAACCCGTTGAGCGCAGAGATTTTATACCTACATAGATCAAGTAAGCGGCTCCGGCATATTTGATGATTTCAAAGATTAAGGGAACATGTAGCATTAACGTGGCCAGCCCCGCCAGCGTATACACCATATGCACCACAACCCCCAATGAAAAGCCAATGGCCGTGAAGATCCCCGCTCGGCGGGAATAAAGGATCGAATTTTTAACAGCCATTACAAAATCAGGCCCCGGCGATATCAAAGCCACCGTGAATACGCCGCATAACAACACCCAGTTCATCATATCCGCCGACATTATGGGGTGCCTTTCGCGGGTGACTGAGGGAGAGGCTCAGAGGCTGGTTTAGATGTATCCTCACTTCCCGGGTAAAACACGCCCCGCACACGGGAATCACCTGTGGGGCTAGTCGCGCCGCCAAACATCTTGCTGACATTGGTGGTTAAATTCACCTCTGCGCGCTCCCCCTCCAATATGTTGGGACCGCGTTCTATGCGCACATGTCCAATAATTTCAGCCATGTTATTTTCGGCCTTATAGATACCTTTATCACCGGTCAGCTTTTCTTCTTTCGTGATGATCACGACGTTACCGTGGGCTTCCATCCGACTCACTTTTGTTTCCCCGGTTTTAGGATCTTGCGTAAAAAAAGCCTTCAGGGTATCTGCCGAAATCGTATCCGATGGTCGGGTTACCTTGGCGTTCCCCACGGCGACAGCTTCTCTTTTCTGGCTCCAATATTCCATGCGGTTTGTGGCCGTGATGGTTTGGCCGGGGCTGACAAGTTTCAAATCACCGCCTGTCAAAACGGCATATGATTGGGGTACATCATAAACAGCCTTGTTGCCATGGGCGGTATTTTCATCATCTGATATGACCACATTACCTTCGGCGGTCAGCAACGATATCTCGGTGGAGCCCTTGGCGCCTTCGGTGTAATCCGCCGTCAATAGGTCACTGGTGATCTGGGTGACACCCTGCCGGGCACGTACATCCCCCCGTGCCACATATTTTTTATCCTGACGGTACCATTCCAGACTTTTTCCGGCCGTAATTTCAAGCGGTTCATTGGCATTCGTGTTAACGGGCATGTCCTGTGCCCATACTGGTGACACACAAAATATCATGACACACACTAAAATATATCTCATTGCACGTCTCCTGAGGGCGCACCCTCTGAGTGCGGCAGTCCCAGACCGGGATCAAAAATCACCAGCGTCGCCGGCCCCTTGAAAATAATTTTTTCATCCCTCTGAAATGCCTCCATACCCGACGCATTCAAGGTGCCCTTAGGTCCGGTCACACGCACATCCCGATCAGAAAAAGCTTCGCCTGTTTTCATGTTAATCCGGAGCTCAGGACTTTTGAGCGTGTAACCAGAATCGTGGAATAAATTGACATCTCCCGATAAAAACAGTTTTTCATTTTTTTCTTCGAACAACGCTGTTTTTGCCCGGGCGGCCACCCATCCACCATCAGATAGTTGTAGATCAGCTTCGGGGCTTTCCATCATAACCAATTCAGGATTATCTTGGTTTTGCGTTGCTTTTTCTGCCGTAATCGTGAAAGGACGCTTGTCCTTATCCGTGGACTGGAAAAGTGGTTTAATCAATTCATTCATGCCCATCTTGGCATCCGGGACAATTTCTTCTTTGGTCGGCAAGGGAACCTGACGTTCCATATCTGGCCACGTCATCACGACGATAATTAATCCTACCGCCACTAACGGCAAGGCAATCCGCAAAATTTTAATAAGCCGCGTATAGCCTTGCCCCATGCGTTTCGTGGGCGAAGACATTGTCAATTCATTCAACGCATCGTAATTATGGGGCTGTGAGGACATGATCTCTTTTATTTTTCAAAATCATTTGATGATTATGCCACGCCTTTTTGTAAACAATCCTGAAGCCGGATTAGCCCGGTTAAACGACCCTGGGCATCCACCACGATCAAAGAGGTCACATATTTGCCTTGTGTCTGGGTCATAATTTTAAGTGCCTCAAGCGCGAGCGCGGTTTCGGCCACAGTGCGCGGATGGCGTGTCATAATCGCCGTCACGGGTTTTTGAAGTAAATCGGGGGACATATGTCGTTTTAAATCCCCATCCGTAATAATACCAGCCAGTTGATCCTGTTCATCCATGACCAGCGCACATCCCAGATTTTTTTCCGTCAGCGCCAGTATCGCCTGATCCATGTGAGCGGATGTTTTTACAAAAGGCAGACTGTCCCGCTTATGCATGATGTCTGACACGGCCATCAGTTTCTGACCCAATTTACCCCCGGGGTGAAACACGCCAAATTGTTCCGGGGTCAAACCCCGTCTTTCCAGCAAGGCCACCGACAGTGCATCCCCCAGCGCGAGGGTCATCGTGGTTGATGTCGTAGGTGCCAGCCCATTGGGGCAGGCTTCGGGTGCCTTGGGAAGCAAGAGTACAATATCGGCATGACGTGCCAGTGCGCTCTCAGAGTTGCTGGTCATGGCAATAAGAGGAATTCCAAATCTTTTTGTATAAGCCATCAGATCAGAGAGCTCGGGCGATCCCCCGGAATTTGAAATAAGCAAGACCACATCTGATTCTGTGATCATCCCCAGATCGCCATGAGAGGCCTCACCCGCATGCACAAAATAAGACGGTGTACCTGTGGATGCCAACGTCGCCACAATTTTTTTGGCGATATGCCCGCTTTTGCCAATGCCGGCGACAATCAACCGGCCTTCGCGTTTCGTGCGCATCTGGTCGATTGTATCCACCGCATGGGTGAAGCGGTCATCCAACGTTTCCATCAAGAGTTTTAATCCCTTGATTTCGGTCTCAATCACCCGCTGGGCGATCACCATATCAGGAGAAATCGTATGTGAAGTGACCACGTGCGCCCTATTCATTAATGCACAAAAATATCTGTATCTGACCAGCCTTCGAGATCAAGCTGGGCACGGTAAGGAAGAAAATCACAGCAAGCCTTCACCAGATGTTCCCGGCCTTCACGTTTGAGCATCTCATCGAGTTTGTCCTTGATCTGGTGCAAATAGAGTACATCCGACGCGGCGTAATTTTTCTGTTCTTCAGAGAGCACATCCGCCCCCCAATCCGAGGATTGCTGTTGCTTACTCATCTCAACCCCCAGCATATCCTTGCAGAGATCCTTAAGCCCATGCCGATCCGTAAAAGTACGGCAAAGTTTTGAAGCGGTCTTGGTGCAATACACAGGCGTACAGTCAACGCCTAGATACGCCTTGATCACCGCCAGATCAAACCGGGCGAAATGAAAAATCTTGAGAATTTTTTTATCTGACAATAATTTTTGCAGATTGGGGGCTTTTTTCATGTCCGGGGCTATCTGCACCAAATGCGCATGTCCATCGCCGCCAGATAATTGCACCAGACACAAACGATCGCGCCCGGGTTTAAGACCCATTGTTTCCGTGTCCACGGCCACGGAATTACCGAAAGTGACAGAAGCGGGCAAATCGCCCTTATAAAGTTTAATGGCCATAAACTAGGTTGTAACAGAGAAATGAGGATCAGGGAAAGCCCCTTAAACACCCAGAGGCAGGGGTATTATTGGTGCCCAGAAGAGGACTCGAACCTCCACGATATTGCTACCACTAGCACCTGAAGCTAGCGCGTCTACCAATTCCGCCATCTGGGCATACCGGATGTGGGGGCAGTATGTATCGCAGGGCGCAGGGATTGTCAAACCTTGACGCACGGAGATCCCCCGCCCCTCAAAGTATTTGCATATCGCTTTAACGCCCTGTTAGCGGGTTTTTGTTTATTTTTTAACCGCTTACGTTCACAATAGGTGTCGTAAGGCTTTCCTATCGCCTTCATCCACAAAGGTTTTATCCATGAAAATTCTTTTAATCGACCGAGATAAATTATCGGCACAAATGATCCGGGCTAAATTAGAAGCCGCAGGCGCCGAGATTATCGAAGAGGCAGACAAAAATCTGGCTCTGGAGTTTCTGAAAAAAGAAACAGTTGACGGTATTTATTTCGACCCGGCGCCGATCGGTGAGGCTCAGCCTGTGGTTCATGCCATTCGGCGTCAGGCTCTGCATTATCCTTACATCGTTCTACTGACCCAGAGTATGACTCAGGAAGAAGCCTTCCGGATCGGATGCAATGATATTCTGCAAAAACCCGTCACCGGCGGGGATGCGGCAGAACGTGCGCATAATGCCGCACGTCTATCCCAACTGATCAACCGGATGGGGGATGAACGCGTGGATTTCCCCAGTGCGGGCGGCATTATTGCCAAATCAGCGTTCAATCAATTGTTCAGATCCGCGATCGACCGTGCCGGACGCTACGGCGAATTATCCTTTATCGTTCTGATTACCGTGGATAATTACGAAGATATCAAAATTGACAACGGTGCCTATGCGGCCGATTTCGCGGTATCAAAAATGGCGCAACATCTCGCACATATGCGCCGGCAGAGCGATATCATCGGCCAGACCGGACACAACCAATATGCGCTTTTACTGCAACGTCCCATGACGGAAACAGAACCCGTTGAAGCCGCCAGCCGTTTTGCCACCACCCTCAATCAGGTGGATGATATTTCGGCGTCCATCATGGGAGAGGTCAAAATCAGCGTCAGCCTGATTCACCTTCCGACAGGGGATCTTCAGGCGGATCATAAAATGACCCGGCCGGGCGGCTTCGGCGGAAAATCCTAGGAATTATTGCCCCAACCTTAAATTTATCCACAGGACGAAAGCGGAACGAATCTGTTTTGATTCGGCATACTTCCCGCCCCATGTCTTAAATCATGAATATATGACATCGTCTTTATTCATGACCCGGTTTTTATCTTGCCTGAGTGCGGGGGCGCTCGCGGTCACGTTTATTCTGTGCCTGTTTGAAACACCCGCCCAAAAATCCATTAAACTCTCTGAAGCCGGACAGGCATATTATACGCAGGCCTACGCCCAAGGGCTTCAGCGCGCGTCATCTACCTATCTTCTGGACATGTCAGCACGCCTGCTGGCAGATGCCGTGTCCCTTGACCCCAGCAATCCCGATCACTGGTCACGCCTGACCACCATCTTGCGCGCCAAAGGGGCGGAACTTCAGGCCGATCAGGCCTTGGCCATGGCCGAGCGTTTGAAGAACGCGCCTTCATCCTCCCCTAACGCCACCCCCGATAGCGTCAAGGTCGCATTTTTACTGCGGCCGGCCGCGATGGAATAACCCGGCATGATCTCCCCGTCTCGGCAGGGACGATATATCCTGTTTTTGATCTTCACACTGATATCGTCCCTGATGTTTTTAATGGGAGATCATTCCGTATGGCCGGAACGTGTCTCGTTGATCCTGTGGTCGGCACTGGGCTGGATGCATCTGGGATCTGCGGGGTGGTCGCCTGCGCCCTTGTGGCAAAAAATCCAATCTCTTCCGGCGGAATTACTGCGCACACTCTCCCGGCAGGAACATAAAAAAGATATCGCCGTTCAAACCTCACTTGATTCTGTCTTTGTGAAAATATGGCTGGGGCTGGCTGGGGCGTTAATCGCTGTCCTGATGATCGGGGGCGAGGGATTACAGCCGCCTTCGGCACTTGTTACCCTTCAAACCGAAGCCAGCCAATTTGACGGATTGAATATTCAGGTCGCCCCGCCGGCGACAGGCAAGCTGGAACATGTTTTATTTATTCTATGCCTTGGCATGTCTGCTCTTATCGGGCAAAGCCTGTTTTCAGGAATCTCTGGTGTGAAGCGGGTTGTATTAATTCTAGTTCCAGGAATATTCGCGGTGATGCTGTTCGGCTATGTTGTGGCAGACCCCGTGGCTATAGCCTCTCTCTTCTGGCCGCCAGATATTCCGCTTGCCGGGTATGGCGCAGGCATGGCCGAATTTTTATCCGCGTTTCAGGCACCCGGATTTGAAGGCTTGAGCCCCTTGGCGCACCGCCTCTATGACACGGGGATCGCCGGAGCCGTCTTGACCTATCTGCTGGGCGGGATGCTCTGCCTGCCCCTGTTGATGTTCATGGCGCGGTTTCGTCAACATATGGTCTGGCTGGGGATTCCGATCCTGCTGGCTGGGATGGTGCTGGGGCTTGATCTGATGGGGCACGTGCCCCCCGCGCTCTGGCAGGCCATCAACCTGATCGTATGGCCGATGATCTCACTCGCCTGCGGGTACGCCAGACGCCGCCTTAGCCATCCGTACGAAGACTGAAATGGGCTTAAGCCCTACTCAAAACATTCAATCAAGCTTGACAAAAGAACAAAAATAGAACATACTCGCCTTTGTTCAGGCCAGAATTGCGCCTTTTGTTCCCCCCCTTCGTGTCCATGAAGGGGTTTTTTGTTTTTGACCTTAAACCCATCCACAACCTATGAGGAGTTTGATTCATGACCACCCTTCTTCCCAAAGATGCAGACGATAATATTATTCCGGCCTTACGGCTTCGGACACCGGGCGGGGCGCATACGCTCTTGGCCACGGCCACATCGGTACGGAACAGCACGGCGTTTTCATCAGATACCAAGGTCATCAGCCTGTTTGCCACGGTACCCGTGTTTGTGCGGTTCGGAGACAGTGCCGTCACGGCTAGCACAGCCGACCATTATTTCCCGGCCGGCGTGTATTACGATATCGCCATTTCCGGGGGCGGCACCAAAGGCGCGCAATATACCCATCTGGCCGTTATCCGTGCGGAAACGGATGGCGCCGTTTATCTGTCGGAAAAAGAATAAGGGAGAGACTATACCCGCGCCCGTGACTTCAGGGCGGTGGCGATGGTACCATCATCCAGATAATCCAGTTCACCGCCCATGGGCATGCCATGCGCCAGACGCGTGATGTGCACCGACCTGCCGTGAAGCCGGTCGGCGATAACATGGGCGGTAGATTGGCCATCCACGGTGGCCGGCAGGGCAATGATCACTTCCCTTAAATCATCCCCGCCGCGCGTGGAGAGGTCATCCAGCGTGAGTTGATCGGGTCCAATCCCATCCAGTGCCGAGAGCACGCCGCCCAGCACATGATAGACGCCCTTATAGGTGCCGGTGCGTTCAATTGCCCAGACATCGGCGACCGTTGCCACGACACAGATGGTGCGGCGATCCCGTGCCGGGTCAGCGCAGATACGGCAAGGGTCTGTGGTATCGAGCGTATGACAAACGGCACATGTTTTGATGGCGTCTGCCGAATCTTTCAACGAACGCGAGAGCGGCAACATGAGTGTTTCCCGGCGCGTCAGGAGATGAAGTGCAATCCGTCGTGCCGAACGTGTCCCCAAGCCCGGCAAAGACGCCAGTTGCTTGAGCAACACATCCAAAGGACCATCCAGCATGATTAATTCAAAGGCCGGGGTTTGGGATTATAATAGGCGAATAATTCATCATCGAGCTCGATGTCCCGTTCCATGTTCTTGAGTTCAACTTCGGTCACTTCACCTTGCGGGTCAGTGATGCGCCATTTTCTCAAGCCATAGGGGACTTCGGCAAACACCAGTTGCACTTGACCGGCACCGGGGTCATTTTTTTGAACCAGAGTGATATAGGTAAACCCGCCTTGTTTAAAACTTTCAATCGCGTTGAGCTCACCCGTCAAGCTCAAATCCTTGCGCAACAAAAAATCAGCCAATGTCTGGCCGATCGGCGCATTAGATTGCTCACCCAGTGCCGCATCGTAAAAATAAATAAACAGACCATCGGCCACGATAAAATCTTTAACCTCGTTATATTCAAATCTTAAGCGTCCCGGACGATCCAGATAAAATTTACCGGTGAGCACAGGTCCTGCCGAGGACCGCTGAATAAAGTCGGCGCGCGCCGTGGATAATTGCCGCAAGTAATCTTGGGCACGTGATACATCTTCTGCCGATACTTGAGCCTGAGCCGGAAGAGCCGCACACCAGATTAAAAAAGCTAAAAATAATGTTTTCATGATCCCTTTTTACCCAAAAAATCCGGCGAAAGAAAGGCAAGCCCCAGGCTGAAAAGGGGCTTTCCCACCCTTAATATCTGTTTTTAAGGGTCGTCTGATCCAAAAGTGCCTGTCCCGCAAGGCCGTGTGCATAGGCGTTCCAGTGTCCGTCTTGTTCAAATTCAAATTTTTTCTGGTGCCGGGCATAGTCTTTGGCAAACACGTCGTGCATATCCACAACCTGATACGATCGTGCCAAAGCCTGCTTCATCAGGTAGGATCGCATCACGCCAAAAAATTCTTCACTGCCCTCGGTGCCAGTATAGATGTCATATCTTTGGCCATCGATCATTAGAATAATTTGCGCCGGGGGCAATCCGGTCATCTCTGGCAACAACGTCAAAAATGCATCAATACCTTCGCGCGACAAAGATATTCTTTCGGGCGACATATCTGCCGATATATTATCCGCCACAGGCACGTCCTTTACCGGAACATTCAACTGTTCTCTTGTATCATCAGTTGTCATTGATACTGTGAGGGAACGCCATTCAAACAACAGATCATTGATCGTATCAGATATATTTAAATGAAAATAAATATACCGAACCAATGCAGAATGGGACACGAGTTCCTTGATCCACGAATTTTGATAGGTGCCGATTAATTCAGGATACCAATCGCCTGCCTTATCCTTGATGAAATAATGAAACCGGGGAATATTGCGGTAGGCCGTAAAGCTCTCGTCGAAATCATTAGAGACAATATTGAATACCATCATATCAGGCTTGTACGCATCCCGTACCATACGCGCGACCGCCAGATATTGACTTAAGGGCGATCCGCTAAAGCCAAACCCATAGACACGTGCGCGGCCATTCAGCCCCCGCCGAAGTGTTTCCTGAACGGTATTCTGAAACGGGACCATGCGGGCTTCGATATATGAATCACCGATGACAGCCACAAGGGGCGTTTTATCTTCGGTCTGATAATCAAAATCGCTGACATAGCCTTGGGCATTTGTCATGCCTTCATTTTGATCCTGAAAATTCCAGTATGTGGAATACACAAATTCTTGTTGAGGTTGGTAATGAACAACCGGATCATCTATCGTCACGGCCCCATAAGGAAGATATGATCGGACAGGAAAAAACCGCAATCCGATTTCCAAAGATAAAAAAACCATGATCACTGATATCAAAATCGCACACATAGATAATACAACGGGTGGATAATGGGCGCGCATTATATCTTCCTGTATTTTATCGGCCGCGGCGCATTAACGATCAGAATATCTTTTGCGCGCCGCCCTGCATTGACCAGACATGCCTCAACGGAATGATGATGTAAAAAACCTTCGAGAAATCCAGCGGCAAATTGATCCCCCGCCCCTGAAGAATTCAAAGGCGTATGCTCGACATCGGGTTTATATATTTCATGATAGGCACCATTCATATAATGCACAGAGCCGCGCCCATCCGTCATAAGGACGGCACAATTCCATTTTTGGAAATGGGCAATAATATCCGGTGTCTCTTCATATCCTGATACAATTTTTAAATTATCTTTGTTGCCAATCAACATTGTTAAAATACCTTCTTCGGCCAAGGCAAATAGTGCCGTCCGGTAGAGCGCGGCATATTCCTGATCAATCACCTTGATCGCTAAGGGTACTTTGTTTTTACGAAGACTGGCGACCAATTCTGGCCATAAAGGACGTCGTCCGCCAAACGCCATGGCATAAATTTCAGTATACACCAAACCAGCTGAGGCGAGTTCCATGAAATCAATATCCTCAGGGCACAATGACCAACTGGCGCCGTTCGTATAGGCAAAACTGCGCTCGGCATCGGGCGTAATAAGAACCGCACATTGAGACGAATCCCCCACCAGAGAGGGTACATCATAGGTCACACCGAACGCAGAAAATCCGCTGATGAACGTGTGGGCGAAGGGATCATCTCCTAACTTACCATAGAACCGGGTAGAAAATCCCGCGGCGGCCAGACCACATATCGTGTTGGCGGCACACCCGCCAGCTTGGGCATCATAGGCCGGTAATGCCCCGCGAAGCCGGGCGAAATCGAGATCAGAAAATTTTGTTGCTTGACCTTTTGTAATCTTAAAAGATGACAAAAAACTCTCCGGCACATGCGATATTAAATCAATATTGGCAAGGCCTATTCCCACGATATCCATGATATTTACCGTGCGCCAACCAGCACTTCGCGTTTACCCACGCGGTTGGCCGGAGTCACAACGCCCTCTTTTTCCATGCGTTCGATCAAAGTCGCGGCTTTGTTATATCCGATCTGAAGATGACGCTGGATAAAGGATGTAGATGCTTTTTGTTCCCGAGCCACCAAAGCCACCGCCTGATCATAGAGATTATCATTTGATCCACCCTCTTCGCGTCCGGCAAAAATGGCATTCATAATCTCGCTATCGCCGAAATCACCATTGCCTTCGGTAATTTCTTCCAGATAGGACGGCTCTGCCTGAGACTTTAGAAAATTCACAACATTTTCGACATCCGCATCTGATGCAAAAGGCCCATGAACCCGCGTAATACGGCCGCCTGCGGCCATATAGAGCATATCCCCTTGCCCTAATAATTGTTCTGCGCCGCCTTCACCCAAAATAGTGCGGGAGTCAATTTTTGACGTCACAGCAAAAGAAATACGGGTTGGGAAATTGGCCTTGATGACCCCGGTAATCACATCCACCGAAGGCCGCTGGGTCGCCATAATCAAATGTATCCCGGCGGCACGTGCCATCTGTGCCAGACGCTGGATGGCGTTTTCAACATCCTTGCCTGCCACCAGCATCAGGTCAGCGAATTCATCGACGATCACGACAATATAGGGCAGGTCTGTCAGATCAAGCGGCTGTTCTTCATAAACAGGTTTGCCGGTTTCGACATCAAACCCGGTTTGAACCTTACGCATCAAGGCTTCACCTTTTTTACGCGCTTCGGCCAAACGAGCATTATATCCATCAATATTCCGAACGCCCAGTTTGGACATCGAACGGTAGCGTTCTTCCATTTCCTGAACCACCCATTTCAACGCCACGATCGCCCGTCCCGGTTCGGTCACCACAGGTGCCAGCAAATGCGGAATATCATCATAAACAGAGAGTTCCAGCATCTTGGGGTCGATCATGATAAAGCGGCATTTTTCAGGAGGAAGACGGTACAAAAGCGATAGCACCATCGTATTAATGGCTACTGATTTTCCAGACCCCGTTGTCCCCGCCACCAGCAAATGCGGCATGCGCGCCAGATCAGCAATAATCGGCTTTCCGCCAATATCTTTCCCCAACACGAGCGGCAAACGTGCCTGCGTTTTATCATATTCGTTGGTAATAAGCATTTCTTGGAGATATACGGTCTGACGTTTTTTATTGGGAAGTTCAATCCCGATCACATTGCGCCCCGGTACAACCGCGACCCGTACCGATACGGCCGACATTGACCGGGCAATATCATCGGCAAGGCCAATCACGCGCGACGATTTAGTGCCGGGTGCCGGTTCCAGTTCATAGAGTGTGACCACGGGCCCTGGATGAATAGAGACGATTTCACCTTGCACGTTAAAATCCGAAAGAACATTCTGAAGCAGTTCGGCATTCATACGAAGGGCATTTTCATCCAGTTGTTCGGCTTCGTGGTCGTCAGGTGGGTTCTGAAGTAAATCAAGAGCCGGTAATTCCCATTCACCGCCATCAAATAATTGAAACCGGGATTGGCGCGTCCCTGCTACCTTGACTTTACCTGGTGCCACCACCTTGATCGATGCCAGAGAATTCCCAGCCGCCAGACGATTTTCATCGTCATATTCAGTCTCGTCTTCATCGTCTTCAGAATCGTCTTCTTCGGACTCTTCGTCTTCATCCTCATCTGCTGTTTTGGCTTCCAGCAGAATGGGCTGACGCCGCGGCAATGTGTTTTTGGCAATCACAGGTCCCCTCACCTTGCGCGCGGGGGCATGATCTTCATCCCCGTAATGACGCACCCATTCCCCAAAAGCCATTAACCGATCATAAAGGCCATATGCCCATGCGAGTAACAGACTGCCTGCATACATCCATTCATCCCGGCGCAACGCAGATGCCACAGAAAACACCGCCAAAGCCAGTGCCCCCGATATCATCGCCACAACCCCGTGGGAGAGACCTCCCAGTTGATCCGTCATGGATTGAAGCATGATTTGACCTGCACTCCCGCCCAGCCAAGGCTGGGTCAGCCAACCGAATGACGGCACCCTGGCCAACGCCATCGACGCCAACAATGTGGCGACGACCAATGCCATCAAGCGCAGAGTAAACGGACGAATGGGACGGCGTCGTAAAAGACTGATCCCCCACAAGGTGAGACCTGTCCCCAGCAAAAACCCACCAGCCCCCACCGTTTGCAATAATAAATCCCCCCACCCAGCCCCGGGTGCCCCGGCCCAATTCTGAATCGAAGAGCCAGAAGCCGCCGTATTCCATGAGGGATCTGACGGTTGGTAGCTGATGAGCGAGATGAGCGTGAAAAGTCCTAGCACGAGATAGGATAACCCCAGCCCGTCATAAACACGCCGTGCCATAAAGGATTGAAGCGGCGCCGGAATAAACCGGAGCCAGGACGCACTTTGCCGGCGTTTGATTTTATATTTTTGAACCATGGCGGAGAGCCGTATTGAGAGGGTTAGCGATACGTGCCCCCATTCTACAGAGTCATGCTTATCTTCACAAGCGCAGACCCTTGATCGACGGTCAGGCCAACTCAGGGTCAATCTTTACTTTTTGTTAACCATTTCCGGGTAGAACTGAAATCAATACACGTATTTACCTACCGCGATTTTTTAAAAACATATCTTAAACAGGGGGTTTTATGCCGCTTCCCCACACTCTGTCCCGCGCTGTGGAATATGCGATCTATACCTATGATTTACCGGCCGAAGGCCGAACACATAGCCGATGGAACCGGCATGATACGTTTACTGATTTGGATAACGCCTGCCGTTCAGCACGGCATTTGATGAAAACACGGCTTTATTCAAAGGTCGAAATCAAAAAAAAATCTTTTGACTTCAGCCAGCAGAAAAAAACCGATATCACGCTCAAAACTTATGAACTTTCGCGCTTTTCGTTCTGGCGGTGGCCGTTTCCGCAAGGGTTATTTTTTTGGACAGGGCTCGCGCTCGGCGGGCTATGGGTCGCTATCCAAACCTTTGGCGCGTCTTTATAAAAATCGCTCTTGTCAGATACGTTACAGCCCGGTATCACGGGATCTATGCATGCTACGTCACCCGCCCAGCCCCTCACATCCTCACGCACGCAAAACCCTTTAACGGGTGTTGCCGTTATCCCGGGAGATAAATCCATTTCACATCGCGCCTTAATGTTTGGCGGTCTTGCTGTCGGCGAAACGGTGATTACAGGTCTTCTGGAAGGCGAAGATGTCCTCAACACGGCTCAAGCCATGCGCGCGATGGGCGCCTTTATTGAAAAAGGATCGGACGGTCTTTGGCGGTGCCGGGGCGTGGGCGTTGGCGGCCTTCATGAACCATCACAGATTTTGGACATGGGAAATTCCGGTACCTCAACACGGTTATTGATGGGGCTGGTCGCTGGACACAACATGACCGCCTTGTTTACAGGTGATGCTTCGCTCATCAAACGACCGATGGCGCGAGTCATGAAACCGCTGGAGATGATGGGGGCACGTTTCATGTCACGAGACGGCGGCCGATTGCCGCTAGCCATGACTGGAACTGACCGGATTTTGCCGATTGAATATACCTTGCCTGTGGCCTCGGCGCAGGTGAAATCAGCTATTTTGTTGGCTGGCTTATCGGCACGCGGCGTGACGTCTGTGATAGAAACAAAACCCACACGCGACCATAGCGAAAACATGCTTCGTCATTTCGGGGTGCGGGTTGATGTCGAAGATTTGGATAACGGCGCGCAGTGCGTGCGTGTACATGGACAACAGGAAATGGTGGGCGCCCATGTAACGGTACCGTCTGATCCCTCTTCGGCCGCCTTTCCGGCTGTCGCCGCCCTGCTCAATGCTGGGTCTGACATTCGTCTCAACAATATCGGCATGAACCCGCGCCGGACAGGGGTGTATCAAACCTTGATCGATATGGGCGGCGACATTCGTTTTGAAAATCAGCGCATACAGGGTGGGGAGCCTGTGGCGGATATAATAATCACGGGACGTCACCAGCTACGTGGCATTGATGTTCCGGTGGAACGTGTACCGTCTATGATTGATGAATTTCCGATTTTAGCCTGTGCCGCGGCCTGTGCCGAAGGGATCACCCGCATGACGGGTTTGGAAGAATTGCGCGTAAAAGAAAGCGATAGATTGCTGATGATCGCTCAGGGACTTTCTGCCTGCGGGGTAAAACTGGAGATGGGAGAGAGCGATTTGACCATCTATGGTACAGGAACGCCCCCCGAAGGCGGTGTCACCATTGCGACGGCACTCGATCATCGCATTGCCATGAGTTTTCTGGTGTTAGGAACGGTCACCCGTGCGCCTATCACCGTGGATGACGGCTCGCCGATTGCTACCAGCTTCCCTGATTTTTTACCACTGATGAAAAAACTGGGCGCGCATATTTCTTAAGGGGCAAGACGCCATCCCGCCACCCATATCTCTTTGGGAATGATTGCCGGAGGCTTTCCATTATCCTGATAAAACGCGTCCACCACATAGATAGCACCCGATTTTTTTTCCTGAATACTAGCGGTATTGTGCGGCCACATCCCATTGATAAAAAATCCACGGTGGACGGGATCAGAGACGCGGTGGAACGTAAATAAACCAGCCGTTTCCAGAAATTTCAGATACTGGGTTGTATTGGCGGTTTCATCAATACAATCCATCTGAAAAATATCTGATTTGGGAGCTTTGGCTTCGGCGCGGTCAACCTGCGTACCGGTATGCGCCCCCACTAATCGTTCCATCAAGGCAATGGTTTTAGCAATCTTCACGCGCTCAGCTTCGGCATTTTTAGCGGGCGGTGTCATCTGCACTTTAACCCGTTTCCATTCCGCAGAGGTAAACCCCGTGCGTGACCGCGTTGTACATCCTTGTCCATGACATTGAATAAAACGCTCTGGTGAATGTGATAACTCACGATAGGCCGACAGATTAATGCCCGTATTCCCACAGGCTGACAGCAAAAACAGGCTTATTCCAAGGTACGATAAGAACGCATAAGATTTTTTCATGTTCCCAAAATCTACAGGGTATGATTAAGTATCGTCCTATCAGAATGTGACAGAGACTCTGGATATTCACAGGATTATTTTGACGTTACGCCCCACATGACCCCGCCTTTCATCATTACCATTGATGGTCCCGCCGGAAGCGGAAAAGGAACACTGGCGCGCGCGCTGGCGGCACATTTAGGGTTTGATCATCTGGATACAGGAAAAATTTATCGCCGTGTTGGATATGATCTTTTAAAAGCCGGACAAGATCCCCATCACGAACCTTCTGCCCTCATCGCGGCAAACAGGCTGACGTCTTCGTTAACGCCAGAGATGCTCTCCGATCCGGCCCTGCGGGATGATGCCGCCGGAAATGCTGGATCTGTGGTTGCCAGTATGCCGTCCGTGCGGGCGGCCTTGCTCGAGGCTCAACGGCAATTTGCCCGGCGTGCCACAAAAGGTGCGGTACTAGATGGCCGGGATTGCGGCACGGTCATATGCCCCGAAGCCCCCGTGAAGTTTTTTGTGATTGCCCGGCCTGATGTTCGGGCACGCCGCCGGGTAGATGAATTATCCGCCATGGGCTTGCCAGCCGTTTATGATGACGTGCTCAAGGATATTCTGGCGCGGGATGAACGGGACATACATAGGCCGATTGCCCCCTTAAAACCCGCCCCGGATGCCATCTTGTTAGACACATCCGATATCTCTGCGGAAGCGGTATTCAACCGCGCCCTTTCTGATATTGCGCGCTTTCTTTAATTCCGGAGCGGCTTGCCTTTTTCCAACATGTGCTCAACCCGCGCCATGGTGCCATCTTGATGCACCAATTTCATGAATTCGGCCGCTTCAAGTTTCAAGATATCGTCCTCTGATATCGGTTTTGTCCAATCTGCCTTGTCACCCCCGGTGAGCACGCGTGCTAACGCCGAAGAGACCACCACATCATAGGGTGTGGCCTTACCAGATTTGCGCAAGTCAGCCACCGCCATGTCCAGCGCGTATCGTCCAGATGGGCCGGGTAATTTAATATCTTCGACTTTCAAAGGCGGGGCATAATGTTTGGCGAGTTCCAAGGCTTTTTGCTTGGCGTCAAACAGCAAACGATCCCGGTTCATGGTAATCCCGTCACTATCACGAAGATATTTATAATCCTTGGCTTCGAAGGCTGATTTTGCCACCGTCGCCACGGCAATTAATTCAAAGGCTTTTCGCACAGCACCCATCGGGGTGTTCTTGGGGGAAAACCAGACACGTTTTCCTCCGGTTGCTTTATCGTATGCACGGCGTTCTTCGTCCATGTATCTCAGAATCATTTCCTTGCATCCGCCCCAGCCGGGGATCAAACCCACACCGACTTCGACCAACCCGCAATAGGTTTCGGCATGCGCCTGTACATGGTCGGCATGAAGCAATATTTCACATCCGCCCCCCAAGGCCATGCCGGACGGCGCGGCTACGACAGGGAAAGGTGCAAATTTAAGGGCTTTGTACACTTTTTGTCCGCCCGTTACTAATTCCTCAATCTGCGGCCACAGGGCAATATTCATGGCAAAAATCGCCAGCCCCAGATTGGCGCCAGCCGAAAAATTTGACCCTTCATTGTATATGACCATCGCTTTGTAGGCACCCTTGCCATCACCAATCAGTTTAATGGCCTGCCAATAGGCCTCGAACACTTGGTCGTCCAGCGCGTTCATTTTCCCCGTGAATTCAACACAGACAACGCCATCGCCTATATCCCAGACACTGGCGGAACCTGTTTTAATCAAGGGTTTAGAGGCTAGCTTAATATCCGACAATAACATCACCCCGTCGGCGCGTTTCAAAAGATGGTATGTGCCATCTGACCCGAAATAATATATTTTGCCCTGTTCGATTTTATAAAAGGAGCGATCCCCCAGTTGCGTCATAATCGGAGGTACCGTCCAGCCCTGTTTTTGCCAATGCGCCGAAAGCCATGCCGGCCCCAGATCATCCATCATTTCAAAGGGGCCTTTTTTCCAATTATACCCAAGGCGCATCGCTTCATCGATATCGGCAATATTGTCGGCGATCTCTCCCGCGAGGCACGCGGCATAATGAAGCGTCTGTGAAAGGACCGCCAGCGCATACTGCCCGCCCGCATCCGGGGATTCCACCACAGCCCGAAGACCTTTTTTGCCGGCATCAATACTGGGCAAGGATATTTTATCTGATTTCATATACTGGCCTTCGGCGAAGGTGCTTGCGGATAATTTAAGTGCCTGTTTTTCTTTTTTGGCCGCCGGATCAGGATTCAGACGGTAAAAACCGCCCTTCCCTTTACGCCCCGTATAACCCGCCTTGATCATGTCATGAATAAAAGGATGATCGATATGAAGCGCGCGATAGCCATCATGTGCCGGTAGGGTTGATAATAAAGAACTCGCCAGTTTGGGGATAAGATCAATACCGATCAAATCCAGCAACCCAAACACACCTGTTTTGGGTATGCCCACCGGTTTTGACATCACGGCATCGGCAATTTCAACCGAGACGTTTTGCTTAAGCGCTTCGTTGATCCCAGCCGTCAACCAAAACACGCCCAGCCGATTGGCAATGAATCCCGGTGTATCCCGGCATACCACAACCCCTTTACCCAAATGACGATCACAAAAATCACGCACGCGCCCCGTGGCCGATGTGTCGGTTTTTGAACCGGTCACAACCTCCAGCAATCTCATATATCGCGGCGGGTTAAAGAAATGCGTAATCATGAAATGTTTTTGAAAATCTGTGTCCGCTTTTTCGGTCAGTTTTTCTAGTGGAATCGTGGATGTGTTGGACGACACCACAGCTCCCGGCTTCCGGTAGGGGGCTATTTTTTCATAGGTTGCGTGCTTGACGGTAATGTCTTCCAGTACCACTTCGACGATCCAATCGCATTCCTTCAGCAAGGCCAGATCATCTTCCAGATTGCCACAGGTAATCAGTTTGGCATTGCGTTTATGCATGAAGGGCGCGGGATCCGCTTTGAGCATTTTGTCCACGGCACCTTTGGCCAGCATATTGCGATCACCCGCATCTTTCGGCACGATATCCAGCAAGACAACCGGCACACCCGCATTGGCGATTTGCGCCGCGATACCACTTCCCATCACCCCAGAGCCTAATACCGCAACTTTTTGAATGGTCATTCCGATTTTCCTTCGTATCTATTTTCCCATACGCGTTCAAAATTTGATAGTAACTTAAACCATTCCTGTGCTTCTGGAGAGATGGCATACATTAAATTTAGAGCTGTTCTATAATCTTGAATAAGCGTTGATTCATATTTAATGATCGGTTCAAGATGGGCAATCTTATTTCTAAGTTTGTGACAAACCTTTAAATCGCTTTCTATTTCTTTTCGATCAGGTTTTTTTCCAAGATGAGAAAAACATTTAAATAACGCATTTTTCCAAATTGTTTTTTCATATGGACGATCACATAAATGAACCCAAAAACCAAAATTTAACTGTGCAATCAGATCATCAATCGCATAGTTATTACGCTTTAATAAAATTAAACGGCTATTTGCATCATCGACTTGCCTTTGATGTTTATGTTGTAATAGCGACATAGACATCCAATTTGGCGTTTGATAGTAATTTTGAATAGCCGTGTGAAACGTGTTTCTCACCACGATTTCTAATCCGGCCAAAATCACATAGAGTTCTTTGGAATAGAGCAAATTAAGCCCGTAGAGTTTTTCAGCCGTCCTTGTTTCATGCGGTTTCTGAGCAAGGGCCTCATAGGTGGTAAGCCGCTGTTCCGATAGAGTTTTTTTCAAAAATGCGCGCATATCAGCTTGAGGAGTAATTGTCTTTTTTATTGTTTTTTTAACATTTTACATTATACTTGTATGTGAAGTTCCCCGGGATGTCCGATGCTGGCCTCGTACCAGTATGACCCCGGGGCGTTTTTTATCTGTCATATATTTCTTTAAGCCATATTTTTTTAATAAACCTAAGCGACATTGTTGACAGCAGATATCCACCTGCCGGCACACACGCCCCCGTCCACGGGTTCCCCAGCCCCGATACCTGCATATAAAAAGCCGCCAGCCCATAAGTGAAGGTCGCAATACATAAACGCCGCGTCCACGATGTTTCCCAGGCTTTGTCAGCCTCTACCCGGTTATTGCGTACTTTAATGCGTTCAAGTTCAGTCAATTCCGGCATCACGCCCGCTCCAGAATGATGGCGGTGCCTTGGCCGCCGCCGATACACATGGTGGCAAGACCGTATTTCTTTTTCTCGCGCCCCAATAAGGTCGCCAGCTTGCCGACAATCCGGGCACCAGACGCCCCCAGCGGATGCCCCAGCGCAATCGCCCCGCCATCCAGGTTGAGTTTAGCGGGATCAATGCCCAGATCACGAATGACCGGGAGAGACTGCGCGGCAAAGGCTTCGTTGAGTTCAACGATATCCATATCCTTGATCGAAAGACCCGCTCGCGCCAGAGCCTTTTGCGTCGCCGGAACAGGGCCAATGCCCATGATTTCGGCCGCACATCCCGCCGCCGAAACAGACACAATGCGCGCCAGAATCGGCAATTTATGTTTTTTGGCATAGGATTCAGATGCCACCAGCACCGCCGAGGCACCATCGGTCAATGGTGACGCCGTGCCTGCCGTCACTGACCCTTTTTCATCAAAGGCAAGTTTGAGTGCCGCCAATGTTTCGCGGGTCGTATCCGGGCGAATACACCCATCCGCCGCCACCCCGTTGATGGGGACGATTTCATCGGCGAAACGCCCAGCGTCACGCGCCTTGGCCGCCTTGGTGTGAGACGCCAGCGCAAACTCTTCCTGCTCCAGCCGCGTGATATTATATTTTTTCGCCAGATTTTCGGCTGTTTCCCCCATACCCATGTAGGCCTGCGGATAGATATCCGCCATCTTGGGGTTGGGCATGGGGTTAAAGCCGCCCATGGGAATGCGTGTCATAGATTCCGCGCCCGCACACACATATACGTCCCCTGCCCCCATCTGAATGTATCCAGCCGCCATTTGAATGGTCGTCATGGATGACCCGCAGAAACGGTTAATGGTAGCCCCCGCAACACAGGCCGGAAGCCCTGCCAGTTGTACGACAATCTTGGCAAGGTTAAAGCCCTGTTCAGCTTCCGGGAAAGCACAGCCCATTAGCAAATCTTCGATGTCGGCCGGGTTCACCCCGGTTGACGATATCAGGGACTTGATCACCTCTGCCGCCATGTCATCGGGGCGCACGCCAGCCAGTTCGCCTTTGGTCGCAAAGGTAAAAGGCGAGCGTTTATAACCACAAATCACAACAGGGGTCGGTAGGCCGGATGATTTTGAAAACATGGGGGGCGAATCTCCTTGAAATTTCGTGCCATTATCATAGAGCAAATGCCGGATCTTTTGAAGGGTATCCCGCAGACCCCGGGCAGGGGTAAAGTTTTGTTTTGACAAGACCTTTAAAGTTAGGCAGTTAAAAAGGCATTGTTTCACCTTTTGTCAAAGGAGTCGCCTCGTGGCACTGAATAAAGGATTAAAACGCATCTGCATGAGCTGTGGTGCCCGTTTTTATGATCTGGGCAAAAACCCCATTATCTGCCCGGCTTGCGGGACAGAATATACAGGGGAGATCAAGGTAAAATCACGCCGTGGACGCGCCGCCGCCGAGTTAGAGGATGATGAACCCGTCGCCGCCGTTGAGGCAGATGACGCGTCTGCAGAAATCATCGAGGCGGATGAGGAAACCGTCAGCCTTGAGGATGTTGAAGAATCAGATGACGGTGATGACGATGATATTGACGATCTGGACGATGATATCGACGATCTGGACGATGATATGGACGAAGACATCGCCGAAGATGAAGAAGACGAAGAAGAGGACAAGTAACCTTTTTGCCGTCTGTCCATAAAATTTCTTTGTTGTTAAAAGCCGGTGCGTCATTTGACGATTCCGGCTTTTTTTCATCCTGTTTTGAAGACACCGCCAGTGCCTTTTCTGCTGACAAGGAACATGACAGATGGGTTTTGTCATGGATTTTTGAATATCCGCCGGATCAAGAGGCGGTATTTGACGCACTTCGGCAAGCGGCAGATCAAGAAAAAATTGATCTGACCCCGGGTGATATCACCCATGAGATTTTGCCGGATATTGATTGGGTCAAGCATGCCTATCAGGCTCTGCCCGCCTTTTCTGTTGGAACATTTTACATTTATGGTGCCCATGCTCGCCCCGAAGCCCCGCCCCCCGGCTTCATACCCTTAGAGATAGAGGCGGCCACGGCGTTTGGGTCAGGAACGCATGGTACCACAGGTGGATGTCTTGAGGTCTTATGTCAGTTGAAGCAAAAGGGCACGGCACCACAAACGATTTTAGATATTGGAACAGGCTCCGGCATTCTGGCCATTGCCTGTGCCAAATTATGGCCGAACGCACAGGTGACAGGGTCTGATATCGACCCGGAATGTATCCGGGTATCCACCCTTCATGCCGATTTAAATACGGCTCCGCAAATTGTCTGGATGGTCGCCGATGGCATGAATGACCCGAAGATGAAATCTCTGGGGGGATGTGATCTGGTCATTGCCAATATTCTGGCAGGACCCTTAACCGACATGGCAAAGGACATTACCCAAGCTGTGGGCACGAACGGTCTGCTCATTCTTTCCGGGTTGCTTGAGGCACAAATTGATAAAGTTGTGTCTGCTTATACAGCACAGGGTTTAACCCTGCGGGAAACTTTAATCCGTGATGAATGGGCGATCCTCACGCTGGGGCGTTAAATATCCTGCCAGCTTTTGGTCAATGTTTTGTGGGTTGTGACAATATGCGGCATGTCTATCTGCCGGGTCTTCATTTTTTTACCCGCGTGATTGACAAGACGATGAATAGCCAATATCCGGTCCACATCCGGGACAATGCCCCGGTCAATCTGACGGATCATAATCATGGCCGCATTCAAGACACGGTGGGCATGTTGATGCGGCTGGTCCAACGGCCGAGCCAGAATTTTGATATCTGTCAGGCAAGCTTCTGCTGGTTTCAATAGATCCACCCGATCCAGAATATCAAACGACAAGACGGGATATTCCCGGCTTTCGTTCAAGATACTGTATTCCCAAGCATCAAGGGAAATATGATAATGCGAAAGGCTTTGACGTGATTCAAACACCGCATCCCGGTGAATACGATAATTCAGTCCATAAATTCGGGCGGTTTCAATATCCTTGGCCATGGCCTGCCCCTTAGGAGAGGCAAGTACACCGAGGTGTTTCCAACCCCGCGGCGGCCAGTAAAATTCTCCGGATGATATCAACTTACTCATCTCCACGCTCTTCTACACAATAGCAAGGCCAATGAAATATCGTTTCACGCTTGCGATTTATTGTTGTTGTTATCTGTTCTGTTGTAGATGTGTATGAGTAAAACCGAAAATAAGAAAAAAAGCAAGAAGTTTTTTAAAATAGTGATTAAAATCAATAAGTTATATAATTTTCTAAGGGAATCTTGAGATAAAAATAATTTACGTAATATAATATTATTCTACCGTGACCGATTTCGCGAGGTTCCGGGGTTGATCCACATCCGTCCCTTTGGCCACTGCCACATGATAGGCCAGTAACTGAACCGGGATCGCGTATAAAATGGGCGCGATATAGGGATGCACATCTTCGAGCGTCACCGACCATGTCGTTTTGCCGGCGAGTGCGGATACACCTTTGGCGTCTGAAAATAATAAAACCTTGCCGCCGCGTGCCACCGTTTCCTGTACATTCGAGGCTGTTTTTTCAAACAAATGATCCGAAGGGGCAAGTGTGACCACCGGAACATTTTCATCAATCAATGCAATGGGACCGTGTTTCATTTCACCCGCGGCATAGCCTTCAGCATGAATATATGAAATTTCCTTCATCTTCAGCGCGCCCTCAAGCGCCAGCGGATACATCCCCCCCCGACCCAGATAAAGCATATCCCGGGCGTCGGTCATGGTTTTGGCAATCGTCTTAATATCCTGATCATGCGAAAGAATCGTCGCGGCTTGTTTGGGTAAATGACGAAGGGCGTCAATGATGCCCGGTTTTTCATCCGATTTCACAGTACCCCGACGTAAAGCCAGACCTAGCGCGAGACACGCGAGCGTTGTCACCTGTGTCGTGAAGGCCTTGGTTGACGCCACACCGATTTCAGGCCCCGCTAGTGTATGAAGTACCATATCACTTTCGCGTTCAATGGTACTTTCGATCGTATTCACAATGGACAGAATTTTTTGACCCTGCCGCTTGCAGTAACGCAAGGCCTCTAGCGTGTCGAGCGTTTCACCGGATTGCGATACGAAAATCGCCACACCCTTTTCAGGAAGTGGTGCCTGACGGTAACGGAATTCAGACGCGATATCGACTTCGCAGGGCATACGCGCCAATGTTTCAAAATAATATTTGCCAATTAAACAGGCGAACGACGCCGTCCCACACGCCACCAACGTCAAACGTGGTGCCTGTGCCAAGGCCATCAGCACATCATCCGGCAAAGCAATCTCCCCCGTGGCCGGGTTGATGAAAGAATTCAGTGTATCCCCGATCACTGCCGGCTGTTCATAGATTTCCTTGAGCATGAAATGAGGGTATTCCCCCTTGCCTGTCGTGGCACCGGATTGCGCCGTGATGCGGATGGGGCGTTCAATATTGTCATTTGATTTCGAATAAATGCGAACATTCTTCCGGTTCACTGTTACGCGGTCGCCATCTTCCAGAAAACAGATTTTCCGGGTCAGCGGTGCCAACGCATAGGAATCAGAGGCCAAAAACATTTCTGAATCACCATAGCCTACCGCCAGCGGTGTTCCCTGACGCACGCCAATCATCAGATCATGTTCGCCAGAAAAAATCATGGCCACGGCATAAGCACCTTCCAGGCGATCAAAGGTCATGTCAGATGCCGCTTGAGGGGACATACCTTGTTTAAGATAATGCGTCACCAGATGTGCAATGACTTCGGTATCGGTATCGGTTTCAAACCGTACTTGTGTTTCTTCCAGTTCTTTTTTCAAGGCGGCGTGATTTTCAATGATCCCATTATGCACGACAGCCACGTGGTCTGTGGCATGAGGATGGGCATTGTTTTCCGTGGGGCCCCCATGAGTGGCCCATCGGGTATGACCAATGCCAACTGTACCCGCCAGCGGCATTTTCTTTAATTTTTCTTCCAGATGTATCAATTTACCTTCGGCGCGGCGGCGTTCTATGTGCCCATTCACCAGCGTGGCAATACCGGCACTGTCATATCCGCGATATTCAAGACGTTTAAGCCCCTCAAGCAAACGAGGCGCCGCGTCTTGATCCGAAAGAATGCCGATAATGCCGCACATCTTATTTCTTCGCCTTTCGTTTTCTAAATTCTGCCGCCCAACCTTCACGGGTCATCTGCTTTTCCCGCGCTAACCCCAAGGCCTGTGCCGGGATGTTATCCGTAATTGATGATCCACCTGCCACAATCGCCCCATCACCAATCGTCAAAGGGGCAATCAAGGTCGCATTCGACCCAATAAAGACACCCTTGCCTAAAACTGTTTCATTTTTATCAAACCCGTCATAATTGGCGATCACCGTCCCGGCACCGATATTTGATTTTTCCCCGATCACCGCATCGCCCAGATATCCTAAATGCTTGGCTTTCGCGCCCGCATGAACATGACTGCGGTTGACCTCGATAAAATTTCCAATGATGGCATTTTCTCCCACACTCGACCCAGCTCTCAAACGGGCATAAGGGCCAATCTGCGCGCCCTGTTCCACGCGGACACCTTCCAGATGGGAAAACGCATGAATCATCACGTTATCCGCCACCGATACACCCGGGGCAAAAAACACATGGGGTTCAACGGTGACATCCTGCCCCAGTTCCGTATCAAAGGAAAAATAGACAGACGTGGGATCCTGAAGCGTTGCCCCATTCTCCATGGCAAAGGCGCGCAATTCATCCTGCACCATCATTTCCATAGCCGATAAATCCTCGCGCGAATTCACGCCCATCACTTCGGATTCATTTTGCGTGACACAGACCGCGGTTTTAAATCCATCCCCTGCGGCGATCACCGGCAAATCTGTGATGTAATATTCTTTCTGGGCATTATTCGTATCAATTTTTGATACCCATGACGCCAGTTTATCCCCCCGAACACAAAACGCCCCTGTATTGCATAAGGATATTTCGCGCTCTTCATCCGTGGCATCTTTGAATTCAACAATGCGTTTCAATGTCCCATCAATATTTTGTATCAAACGTCCAAAGGCTGGGGGATCATCATACTCTGCCCCCAGCACGGCCAGCCCGATTTTCTCATGGGCGTGACGCGTTTCGATCAGTTTTTCCAACGTACCCAGCGTAATGAGCGGCATATCGCCCAGCAGGATCAAGACATCCCCTGTAAAATCCTTGAGCTCGCTTAAGACTGTTCTGACGGCATCGCCCGTTCCCAGACGCTTATGTTGAATGACCGTGCGATGGGGAGCCACTTCCTGTGCCAGATCATCCATATCAGGGCCGATCACAACAATTATTTGTTCAGGTGACAGATCCTTGACCGTTTCCAAAAGCCAGCCAATCAACGGACGACCCGCCAGTTTGTGCATGGCTTTGGGGTGCACAGATTTCATTCGGGTGCCCTGCCCCGCCGCCAAAATAACCACTGCCAGAGAATCACGATACGTCATATTATTATTCCTAATGAATTTCAAAGAGATCACAAATCACGATATTTTACGGCGTATGACAGGATTTTGAATATAGATTTTTAAATCGGGCTTATTCTTCAAGCTTGAGCGTCTTTTGCTCACCTTGATACCCCGTCATATGCATGAATAAGGTGCCATATTCTGTTTTGACCCGTATCTTAACCGGCACAGCCGGTGCCCCGGGGGCAACGGCGGCAAACCAAATGGTGGGCATGGTGCCGCGTTCCCGCCCTTGCTCTTGAATGGACATCCAGCCCCGTGGTTTTTTATGCCAGTCCCCAGCCACCGGTTTCACCTCAATGGTGCATTCCAGCGCGGGCCCTGAATAGACGTTATAGGCATTAGAAGTTAATGTGACCTGTTTAGATTGCCGAAAAATCATCTGAAATCGCCGCTTGCCGTCAAACACTTCGGATGTACCCTGACATCCCTTTTCCTTGGCGACATGTTCCATGACTTCTAATGTCGCAGATAATACGTCGGTTGTCTGATCGGTCAGAGCTTCATCTACCGGGCGCGGCGATCCGTCATTTTCATCATCTTTGACCCGGTATTCTCGAAAGGAGCCGTCTTTATTGTAATAATACTGTTTTTCTTCATGTTCATCTTTCCAGACCGTGATGGATTCATGTTTTTGTGGTCTAGCTTTTCCGTGTTTGGGGTCATACCACCCTTCTGATCTGAAAACACCGTCCCACGGCGCCAGATTTCTTAAAAAACCTTGGGTTTTAGCTTCGAGCGCCAGGTCATATCGATTTTTAGTTTTTAAATCCACATCCAGCTTAGCATCCACGACATGGAACCCACCCGCATAGACGTCATAATTGACGGTCTGTTTTTGGGCGGCCTGTGCCAGACCCAATACGCAGATGTTAATAGTAATGACCCACACCGCGAAAGACAGTGCCGCCCATGCCTTCTTTGAATAATTTGACACCTTGCGCTGTTGTTTCATTGAATCCTCCTAAATCCAGTTCCCAAATACCTCTTTGTTTTAACATGTTCAGGCTTTGCCACAAGAGCAGATGATGCGCCGAAACCTCGCGCCCCATACTCCCTGTCCAACCAGCCAGATAGGTGGCAGACCGGCCATGACAAACCAGCAGAACCCCGGCAATGATCTGCCCCCCCGGTATAGAAGCTGAGTCTTGGCGCACCTGCCCAACGATCATACTCCGGCTCGACGCCATTTCTTGAGAAAGTAAGGTCAGAAGCCGTGGCGAAGGGCCGGGATAACCTTTGGCCGATTTATCGGCGGCATATTGGGCGCACATCCAGGGGACAAGATGCCCTTGATCGTCCCACGTCACCTTCAGTGCCGCGCGCTGTGCTTTATGAAGACACTGACGCCAACTATCTCTTAAAAATCTTTCATCTTGATCCGTTTTTACCCAGAATGTGTCATACCCTGTTTGATCAGAACGTCTCGACAAACCTGTGCTTTCAATGATTTTTCGGGCGGTGGCACCGTCTTGGATTTCAGGGATAATCCGCCTGCGTCTGAGAAATCGCACCGGAAATTCCTGAGAAAAAGCCTCCATGAATAATTTAACATGCACAGCATTGCCAAACCCAGGAAACCATAAAGGTCCCCGGTCAAGCATGACCCCGTGGATGGCATTCCACAAAATGCCCGCTTCAAGAATACTCACCAGACCTGCGGGCTGACCATCCATCACAATAAGACCAAAACGCGCCCGCTGATGATCTTTGCGGCACATAGCGCGAATATAATCCGGATGCTGAAGCAAGTTCGACTGCGGGATACGATTAAAATATACCAGCCAGTCTTTTGCGCTTAAGCTATTCCATTCAACCGTGCATTTCATGTTCGGACTTGTACTCCCAGGTGACCTGATGCACTCTAGACGGTGCTAGACAGAAAGTACATTTTCATCATGTTTTTATCCCATTTATTCATTGGCTGTTTCATGATTGCGATTACGGTGACCATCCATGCCATCGCCACAGATCGTCTGTTGGTTTTGCTGGAGAAAATCGGACCCCGGATGTTTCATCTATTCAGGCGGGGGTGGAAAATTCCCATGCTGATCGTGACGGTTTTAGGGGTTTTTCTGGCACATATAATTCAAATATGGATTTGGGCAGCGTTATATTTTTACTTTGAACATGATGTTTTAAAGAATTTTGAGACAGCCTTATATTTTTCGACCGTTTCATTCACGACCGTTGGGTTCGGGGATATTGTGCTTTCGCCAGAATGGCGTTTATTATCAAGTTTCGAAGCCGCCAACGGATTTATTTTATTCGGGTGGAGCACGGCTTTTATTTTTGAAATCATATCTAAATTGTACGAAGATGATAAAATCAAAAAAACAGGAAACGAGAGATGACCCTTCAATCCATCATTGATACCGCTTGGGAAAATAGACACCAAATCGTCGCGGGTGACCCGGCCGAATCCGCCGTGAATCAGGTTTTATCTGATCTAGATGCCGGCCAACTGCGCGTCGCCGAAAAGATAAACGGCACGTGGACGGTTCATCAATGGATCAAAAAGGCGGTACTCCTCTCTTTCCGGCTTCAACCCCTGACGCCCATATCCGGGGGGCCGGGGGGGTCAGTCTGGTGGGATAAGGTCGCGTCTAAATTTGAAAGCTGGACACCGGATCAGTTCGCGCAGGCAGGTTTTCGTGCGGTACCTAATTGTATCGTGCGCCGCTCGGCTTTTATTGCGCCCAGCGTTGTTCTTATGCCCTCTTTTATCAATGTCGGCGCCTATGTGGGTGAAGGCACCATGATTGATACCTGGTCAACGGTGGGATCTTGCGCCCAGATTGGTAAAAATTGTCACATCTCCGGCGGCGTCGGGATTGGCGGTGTTCTAGAGCCGCTTCAGGCTAACCCTGTGATTATTGAAGATAATGTGTTTATCGGCGCCAGATCCGAAGTCGCGGAAGGCGTGATTGTCGAAGAAGGGTCTGTCTTGTCGATGGGGGTCTTTTTGGGCGCCTCGACCAAAATTATCGACCGGAATAGCGGCGATATTTTTTATGGCCGTGTGCCCGCCTATAGCGTGGTGATCCCCGGCACCCTGCCTTCAGCGGGGCGAAGTCTCATGGACGGATCCCCGGCACCGGCTCTGGCTTGCGCGGTGATTGTCAAACGCGTAGATGCCAAAACACGATCCAAAACAGGCATTAATGAGCTTTTGCGCGATTAATTCAGGTTTATTTAATATAAAAATAATTTGGTAATAATTTTCATAATTTGTTGATTTTTGGGTGGGCTATCGCTATAACCCTTGGAAATCAAGGGTTATGAGTATGCTTACAGATCCAAAATTAGCATTTAACAGCGGCGGCGCCGCGCCTGAGCAAGGCCGGCTTTTTGAGTCGATTGACCAGCTGATGACGGCGCTGGATTTTGAATCCACTCGTGCCTCTTTGACCCGTGACAATGAACTCAACGCCCTAAATGCCTTCAGAGATTTTATAGGGGAAAATCGTTTTTTTCTTTCTCAAAAAAGTCTGGAAGTTTTGCTAGAAGAAGAAAAAATGGGGGAATATTCTCTTCGTCGAGATAAAGAGACTCCGAACTGGTATCACGAGCTTCGGCAAATTTTAACTTTTGTTGCCTTGGTTCGAAGCGAGACCCTCTCCTTAAAGGAGCTCGCCCCTTATGGCGGCATGGATGTCATGGTCGCGGCGATTCTACGTCATGACAGTCTAGAAGATTTTGCCAAAACCCATCATGAAATCACACAGGCACTTTATGAACGTGTCCAAGAATTAAAAGATCAAGGCGTCATCAATCAAGATGAATTTAAGACATTAAATAATCAAGTTCCCTTGATCATTGATATCGCCGACCGTATGTCGCGAAAAATAGCTGTATTGGATGAAAACAGATTCCCGAAAAAAGACACAACAGGTAAACACATATATTCACGGCGTTTTGATGGGGATATGAATCAATATTTAGGAAACCTGATCGCACATCCTTTGGCGTGCTTGGCCAAATATCTCGATTCAATTGAAGGGACATCGACCCCGACACGTATTGATAGCTTCAGCCCAGCTCATCTGGATCAACGGCGTGATTATGCCGATGAACGACGTCAGTTATTTGGCCGCACGGCGACAGATGCCCTTTTGATGAACGCTTTTCCGGCATTCAAAAAATCGATTAAAGCAGTGGATGCCCTGTTAGGGGTAAATCTGGTGATCATGGAAACCCTGAATTATTACCAAAGAAATCCTATTAATAAACCATCCAACGCACCCGCCATAGATATCGCACGTTACATGAAAAAGGACAGACTAAAACCTTTTCAACATATTCCGCCTGCGTTCCGGGCGGATTGTATTTTTCTGGAACGTCTGCATGAAACATCTAATGCTTTTTTGGCTAAAAAAGATAATTGGTTCCGGGATATTCTTTTCTGCGCTATTCTTCCAGCCTTCAAGCCTTATCAGGCATATTACCCGGAAAGACTCTTGCCAAAAGATATAAATTCTCGTCAAATTGGGATATGTCTTCCACCCCCCTCGACCCCGTAAGCCTGACCCAAGAACAGATCCGGTTTGAATCCGTGACCCCCCATGACAAGGGGGCGCAGGCGCATTTGAAAACCTATCTTCAGAAAATGGGGTTCACGATCTATGATCTTCCGTTTGAGGGAAACGGCGGCACGTATCCCGTTCAGAATTTCTTTGCCCGCCTGGGTAGTACCGGTCCCCATATCTGTTACGCCGGACACACGGATGTTGTCCCTGCGGGAGATGTGACAGGGTGGACATATGCCCCGTTTGGCGGAGAGATTGCCAACGGCAAAATCTATGGCCGGGGAGCCTGTGACATGAAAGGGGGGAACTGCGCCTTTTTAGCCGCGGTTTCCCGATATTTAACCCATAGTAAAACGCCCGGATCCATCAGCTTCCTGATCACCGGGGACGAAGAAGCCGAATCGGTCAACGGCACCGTTCGTGTATTGCAATGGATGTCACATCACGGACATATCCCGGACGTGTGTCTGGTGGGGGAGCCCAGCAATCCTTCCCTCTTCGGCGAATCGGTGCGTGTGGGTCGGCGTGGCTCGTTAAACGGTCATCTTGTTGTGACAGGTAAGCAAGGACATGTGGCCAACCCCCATTTTGCCGACAACCCGGTGCCCAAACTCATACGCCTGCTCTCTGCCTTAACGTCGCATGTTTTTGATACAGGTAATGCTTTTTTTCCGGCGACGAACCTTGAAATCACCACAGTGGATGTTGGTAACACAGCCATGAATATCATCCCCGCCAAAGCTGAGGCTTATTTTAATATCCGGTTTAATGACCAGTGGACGTCTGACAGTCTGAAACAAAAAATTCACGCCCTTTTGAATCAGGCACACGTACCCTATGACGTCAGGCTTTGGGGGAATGCGGAGAGCTTCCGGACACCGCCGGGCTCCTGGGTTGATCTGGTGTTGTCGGTCATCCGGGAAAAAACCGGCCAAAACACTCAAGGGAATACAGGCGGCGGGACGTCGGATGCCCGGTTTATCTCACGTTATTGCCCGGTCGTCGAATTTGGTGCCTTAAGCAAAACCATTCATCATGTTGATGAACATATCGACATTGATATCCTGTACCAACTCACCGATATCTATCACGAGATCATCGTGCGTTATTTCAAGATGACATGATTTTGCCTTAATAAATCACGAAATCATCACTTTTTCACCCTTTCCCTTCTGCAATTGGCCCCTACATTCATTTTTAAGTAGGAAAAAACGCCATGACACAGATAACTGCCGATATTGAATTTGCCCCGCATATTTCTGATTTAATGAAATATGGTGAACGTTTATGCGGATCACGCGACTGCGCCGAGAAGTTGGTAGCACATACGCTCAGCACCGCCCAGAAAAAACGCTGGAAGAAAACAGCACATATTCCCTTGGATGCGTGGCTATCCATGATGATGGTGCAACAATATATGGGCACCCAGAAAGATCCAGTTTAACTCAGGGCTTCTTCCTTTCCCCCTCGGAAGCCCTGATATCTCGCCCCTTCGTGTGACCCCTCGCACGAAGGGGTTTTTTATCACCTAATAATCAACCCGCACCAAATAAAGCCCCTGCGCCGGAGCCGTCATCCCGCCCCGCGTCCGGTCACAGGCGGTCAGCGCGTCGACCATGTCTTGTGTCGTCCATTTTCCCTTACCGACCAGCGCAAGCGTTCCTACCATATTTCGTACTTGATGATGCAAGAAAGAACGGCCTTCAACATGGCATAAAATCTCAACACCGCCGGATAGGTCATAGATTCGGGTTTCAAAATCAAAACGATCCAGTGTTTTAATAGGAGATTTAGCCTGACAGTTTGAATCACGAAAAGTTGAAAAGTCATGTTGACCCAACAAAACCTGTGCGGCCTGTGACATCGCGGGTACATCCAGAATATGCGGCATGGTCCATGCTAATCCCTGATCTAACGCGGGGGGGGCACTCCGGCAGATCAAACGATACGTATATAATTTATTTTTGGCCGAAAACCGGGCATGAAAATCAGGGGATACCGATTCAGCCTTCAGGATCGCCACCCGCGCGGGTTTCAAATGCGCGTTCAATGCTTTCGCCAGATCAAACCCCGTTAAAGATCTCGTGCCGTAGTCCAGATCAAAATGGGCGACCTGACCCCGGGCATGAACACCGGCATCCGTGCGACCAGCGACATGAAGCCGGATATCCTGACCACAAAATTTGGTGATGGCCGTTTCAATATCTTCCTGAACGGACGGGATACCTGATTCTTGACGTTGCCAGCCCGAATAAGCAGTACCGTCATATTCTATGGTCAATTTCCACCGCGTCGTCATAACAGGTATCCCACCCGCAGATATCCCCCATTGATTGCCGAGGCGACATCCATGGGTTTTTTATTATCAGGCTGGATTTTCAAAATCTGAAGAATGCTCTGATCGCCACATTGAATATGACCGGCTGAATCCAAAACCGTACCCGGCGGAGAAATGCTCGAATCAGATATAGATTTAGAAACTACCGCCGCAATAATTTTGAACCGCCCCCCCAAATCATTTTCACAATATGTGCCCGGCCATGGCGTAAGCGCACGGATCTGGGCGTCAATCTCTGTGGCAGGACGGTGCCAATCAATCCGGCCTTCTTCTTTTTTCAAAAGTTTGCTGTAGGTGACGCCAGAGGACGGTTGAGGCGTTGACGCCACAGGCTCTCCTCGGCTGATCTGCATAAGCGTTTGACACATCATCTCTGCACCCATTTGCCAGAGAATATCATTCAGTTGGGGAGCTGTTTCGGTGAGATCAAGTGGTATGATTTTTTGATCAATCACATTCCCCGTATCCATCCCGCGATCCAGAATCATGGTTGAGACCCCGGTCTGCCTGTCGCCCGATAAAATCGTATATTGAATCGGGGACGGCCCCCGCCAGCGCGGTAAAATAGAGGGGTGAATATTCAAACATCCCTGACGCGGCGCGTTGAGAATTGGTTCTGGTAATAACAGTCCATATCCCGCGACAACCGCCACATCAAGATGTAGGTTTTTGAAGTCTTGAATATCTTGTTCGTTTTTGAAATTCAGCGGATGATAAACAGGGATCTGTCTTTCCTGCGCCCAGACGTGCACGGGGGACAGTTGAACCTGATTCCCCCTTGATTTTGGCCGGGGCGGCTGGGTATAGACACCCACCAGATCAACGCAGGGGCAAGCAGAAAGACTATCCAGCACAGGCACCACAACATCGGGCGTCCCCATAAATGCCGTGCGAATCCTGTTCACCGACATCACAGCACCGTTTCTGCACGCTGTGCTTTTTCGACTTTCTTTAAAATCATATTCCGTTTAAGAGATGACAGATAATCCACAAACAACACACCGTTCAGATGATCGATTTCATGTTGAACACAATGAGCGCCTAAATTTTCAAAATAATCTTCATGGGGCGTGCCATCATATCCGATATATTTCACACGAACCGCCTTTGGCCGTTGAACCTCGGCATATTGTCCGGGGATAGATAGACACCCCTCTTCCCATGTACTGGGCTCCTCAGATGTCCAGATAATTTCTGGATTAACCATACAGATGGGACGGCGTGTGCCAGGATCTTCGCGCTGAGCAATATCCATCACCACCACACGATTTAACAAACCCACTTGATTGGCCGCAAGACCAATGCCCGGCGCTTCATACATGGTGGCCAACATGCGGTCCATTTGTGTCCTTAAGGGATCTGTCAAGGTTTCCACGGCCTGTGCTTTTTCTCGCAGGACGGGGTCAGGAACGATAATGATTTTATATGTGTCAGCCATAGCGTTGTGTTGTGTTATCTGTGTCAGTATCTATCTCATTTTCAGTCAAAGTCAAAGATCGGGGAGAGGCGTCAATCATAGCGGGACTATCAATATCTGCCTGTGTACCGGTGACATGAAGATCTTTCAGCTTACGGGCACTCACTAAAACACGCGATTCCAGAACGCCGACGGCCTTATTATAATATCCAAGTGCCCCTTCCAGACCTTTACCGATCTTGGCCATATGCGTGGTAAAAGACGACATACGTTCAAGTAACTCTCCCCCCAGACGCGAAATATCTTGGGCGTTTTTGGCCAGTTCCACCTGACGCCAGCTTAAACCCACTACCCTTAAAAGGGAAAGCATCAAGGTCGGCGAGGCAATGACGACTTGATGTTCTGCCGCGTAATCAACCAGATGCGGGTCTGCCATCAAGGCGGCCGAAAAAACCTGTTCTGAAGGTAAAAATAAAACCACAAAATCCGGAGAGGCTGTTTTTTGATGATATCCCCGTACCGATAACGCTTTCACGTGCTGGCGCACCGTACGTGCCATATTCATGTGAATGTCGGCGCGGTCTGATTCTGATAAATCTTCATCCAGCCGAACAATGAGTTCAGAAATAGGTGCCTTAGCATCCACAATAATATGAAACCCGTCCGAGAGTGAAATCACCACATCCGGCCGGGCACGCGCACCGTCTTCCCCAGCCAAAGATACTTGCGTTTCGTAATGAATACCTTTGATCAGGTTGGCTTTGTCTAGTAAACGCTCCAAAACAAATTCACCCCACTTCCCTTGAGAGGCTGGGTTCTTCAAGGCACCGGTCAATCGCGCCGTTTCTTTGGCCAGAGCCTGCATATCCTGACGGATAGTGGTGCCCGTCCCTTGAAGTTGGTCTACAGCGGATTTTAACTGTGAGAGGACGGTTTCAACCGGTTTCACCATATCTGAAATGGATTGTGTGCGTTTATCCAGATCGTGACGGGCATCGCCTTGCGCAGATTTTAACTTTTCCTGCGCCATAAATAAAAACTGTTCTGAGTTTGTCTGCAAAGCCTGTTGTGCCAGAACGCGAAAATGGTCATCCATGGCTGATTTTTCTGCCAGAACACGTGCTTCAAGTTCGGCACGTCTTTTGACCTGCGCCATCACCCAGCCCAAAGACAAAAGGCAGGCACACAAAAATCCGGCCGCCGCCCCGATGATCAGGGAAACGGGATCGAGTGTGATTTCAGGCAGTGAAAAAGCATATGTCATGATATATAATGATAGACTATAGAACGTCCTGCCCCTAGAACGCAAGGAGAACACCTCGCATGTCCCATCGCTGTCCTTCCGAAAAAGGGAACGCCATGATTTATATCCTGATTGCGCTGGCGTTGCTGGGGGCTTTAACCATGATCTTAAGCCGCCAGAATGAGCGCAGTAGCGGCGAAAACATGACCGAAGACATGTTAAATTTTGAAACCACGCGGATGAGATCCTATGCCGCTTCTGCACAGGACGCGGTGAATAAAATGATCATGTCTGGATCGAGTGTTGATGACTTGCAATTTTTCCTGCCGAACGTGGCCAGTTATGACACCGGAAGCCATATTCACAAGGTATTCCACCCTGAAGGTGGGGGACTTAACCCGGGTAATATCGACCCCAAGATTTTCATCGGTACGGATACAGACCCCTCGCCGGGATGGTATATGGGCCGATTTAACAATGTGGGATGGTCTGGCACGCCGGCTCAAGATGTGCTGTTGGTCGCGCATCAGATCAGCCAGCCTTTGTGCGCCAAAATCAACAAGGATTTAACCGGAAGTGATGTAATACCTGCAATTGGCGGAAGCGGTAATCTCAGAGATTATCTGATTGATACAGCCCTGCACACGGGCGGTGCTAATGCTGACTTAACCTCGGCTATTTGTGCTGGATGTGATCAGAAAATTGCTTTGTGCGTCAGTAATACCTCCGGGGATATCTGGAGCTTTTTTACCGTTATTGAATCTCGCTGATAATCGCGCGCAATGTCTCAATACCGGCTCCGGTGTCTGAACTGGTGGTCACAATTTCCGGGTAGGCGGCTGGGTGTTTTTTCAAGGTTTGGCCAGTCACCGATATCATCTTGTCCAGATCAGATGCACTCGATTTATCAGATTTGGTAAAAACAAGACGGTAATTCACGGCGGCCTTATCCAAAAGATCCATCACGTGTAAATCGACATCCTTTAATCCATGCCGACCATCCACCAGCAATAGAACAAACCGTAGGGTTGATCGCCCGCGCAGGTATGAAAAAATAAGGTCATCCCACTGCTGGCGTTGTTGTTTTGATACCTTGGCATACCCATAACCCGGCATATCCACCAAAGCCAGTTTATGACCCAGATTAAAAAAATTCAGTTGCTGGGTGCGGCCGGGCGTATCCGATGTGCGCGCCAGCGTGAGCCGGTTCGTCAGCGCGTTGATTAAGGATGACTTGCCCACGTTCGAGCGGCCGGCTAAGGCAATTTCAGGATATTCCATCGGCGGCAGATTATCTGGCGCACTCGCCCCCCAAAAAAAATCACAAGACCCTGCGAACAACTTACGCGCAGATTCCAGTTGTTCTGGCGTAAAATTAGGCATGGCGCTGTCTATTTCTTCTTTTTCTTTTTTGGTTTTGGAGCAGAAATATTTTTTGGCTCTGCGCTCTCTTCGGGTGAAGAGGACACATCCGATGTCTTAGATGGCGTTTCATCCGGCACGATCGAAGATAATAAATCTGATGATTTTGCTTTGTTCTTGCCAAAGAATTTAACTTCAACCCCCATCGAACGCATGATGATATATTGTTGAATCGTGGAAAGAATGTTGTTAAACGTCCAGTAAATCACAAGGCCGCAGGCAAATTTCGCCAGAATATACGTCATGAACCACGGCATCACCGCCAACATCACGGCTTGCACCTTGTCGTCCGGCGTCGGGTTTAATGATTTTTGAATTAGCATCGAAATCAGCATCAGGCACGGCCAGATGCCAATCATCAGCGCCGAAGGCGGAGTCCAATTAATAAGCCCGAACAAGTTAAAGATGGTCGTCGGATCGGGGGCAGATAAATCCTGAATCCAGCCAAAGAAGGGCGCATGGCGCATTTCAATTGTAACCGACAATACCTTAAACAGCGCAAAGAAGATCGGGATTTGAATTAATATCGGCAGACACCCCGCCATCGGGTTCACTTTTTCCCGTTGATAAAGTGCCACCAATTCCTGCTGAAGTTTTGGCCGGTCATCTTTATATTTTTCGCGCAGATCATACATCGCTGGCGAAATCTGCTTTAACTTTGCAAATGACCGGAAAGACGTATTTGCCAACGGAAATACACATATCCGAAGAACAACGGTAAACATCAAGATCGCAATACCAAAATTGCCCACCCAGCCATAAAAAGTATTCAGCACAAAAAAGAAGGGCCGCGTTAAAAAATAAAGCAAGCCAAAGTCAACCGCGAGATCAAGATGCGTGACGCCCCATAGTTTTTCATAGTTTTCAAGTTGTTCAACTTTTTTGACGCCCGAAAACATCTTAAGTGAAAATTCCGCTGTTTCACCCGGCGTGATTGTCCGTGCCGTCCCTAAAATATCGGCTTGATATTTATCTTTGCCATGCAGAGTCTTCTTAGGCGTAAAGGCAAAGCGATAGGTCATGTTTTCTTTTTGATCCGGCACCAATGCCGTCAGCCAGTATTTATGCGTGATACCCGCCCATCCCGACGTTGATTCGCGCACATCACGCCCGGTTTCGGCCAGACCGCCATAGCCATGTTCCACCAATTCGCCATCCACATACCCCAGTGGGCCTTCATGTACGATAGCGTTCCCTTGAAATTCTTCGGGTAAACCATGCTCAGTCACCAACGCATAAGGGGATAATGTCACCGCAGAACTTCCCTGGTTTTTGATACGCTGAACAACGGTGAATCCGTAATGTTCATCCAACGAAAATGTTTTTTCAAATGTTAGACCCTGTCCATTGCTCCAGCGTAATGTCACCGGCGTGGTCGGTGTCAGGGCGTTACCAGAGACAACTTGCCAAACGGAGTCTGAATTTGGGAGAGAGATTTTAGAATCTGTAACCGGTACCCACCCAAACTCCGCGTAGCGTGGAAAAGGCCCGCCAGAAGGGGAGAGTAATGTCACCGTCTCCTTTTTATCAACCTTGCGAAAATATTGGGTGAGGGAAAGATCATCAATCCGTCCGCCGGTCAGGTTGAGGGTGCCGATTAATTCTTGATTTTTAATCGGGATGCGCTTGCTAGCCGAAATCACTTCGGCTCTGGGGCGTTCTTTTTCCTGCTGTGCCTCAGGCGTCTGCTCAGCCTTGATCATGGCCGATTGCTGGGCTTGCAAGGCCTGAGCATGTGGCTTGATGATAAAATGATCATAGGACAGCCACAGCAATATCGAGACCGCCATAAAAACGATCAGATTGCGGATATCACCGGGGTGCATTTTTTCATTCGGATTCATATTATTCCTGACATGTTTGAATTCAGGGGCGTTTATAGCGGATCAGCGTGTATCGATCAATCAATCTTGGTGGATTTATGTCTTAAGCACAGATCACCACACGGGGGGACGGGATCTAGATAGTCACCTTGATGCCACGGATGGCATCGCAAAAGACGCCGCACAGATAACCATACACCTTTGACCTGCCCATGGGTTTCAATCGCCTCTAACGCATAGGCCGAACAGGTCGGGTGGAAACGACATGTTCCGCCAAACAGCGGGGAGATCAAAAAACGATAGGCTTTAATCAGGCTTTTGATCATGTAGTTTCCTTAAACACCAAGCCAGATCAGATACAAGACCTGTAAAATCCTTAACCAAGGCATCTGTACGGCCAATCACGACATAATCATATCCAGCTTGACCAGATGCCAAAAAAGCCTGCTGGGTGGCGGCTTTTAAACGGCGGCGAACGCGATTGCGGTCAACCGCCCTAGGAAATGTTTTTTTGGTCACCGTAAAACCCACGCGCAAGTCCCCGCCGGCGGTGGGGGCGCATTGCACAATCATGGATTTAGCTATCCATTTGGTGCCAGATTGTTGAAGGCGCAAAAAATCAGACCGCTTTTTCAAGCGGTCAATTTTAATGTCAGGGATTTTATCTGCTGTCATCATGCGGATACCGTGACCGATATCCCCTAAGCAAGCCTAGGCACACAGGCGTTTGCGGCCATGGGCTCTGCGGCGTGCCAAAACCTGACGGCCGTTTTTGGTCGCCATACGGGCTCTGAAGCCGTGACGGCGTTTGCGGATCAGCTTGCTGGGTTGATAGGTACGTTTCATGGTCTAAACTTCCAAAATATCTATTAAAATGATGGGGCGGTTATACGGGGTCTGAACCGGGATGTCAATTTGTAAAGGGCGCGAGAGCATCATTTTTTCTTGCGATTCGCGTTAAGACTGGCAATATAGTCTTTAATTGCGTTAGAATATTTTATTTTCAAACACTTAAACAAGATATAAAGGCCTTCCCTTATGTATGTCGATCAAAATTGGACTGCCGTCACCGGAGAGGAACTGGCCGGGTTTTTGGATCAAATCAACCCTGTCGGCGGTAAACATAAGGTCAGCCCGCAAAGTACCCAGGTCCATTGGCGTACCCTGCCTTTTTATGAAAGTGTCGCCTTGATACGGGTTAAAGACCCCGCCTGGACGCCCAAGGAACTGACCCTTTATTATCTCACCGATCAGGGAAATCTCTATTGGCTCAATGGGACATCCCCCCCCATCCACGAAGTCAATCAAAAGGCACCCATTAAAATTACAGAAGATAACGTATTGGAATATTTGCGTTTTTTCTGTTTTTTTGTTCGTGGCGAAGAAGGGCCGTTCTTAATCGCCGAAAACATGTCCGACCCTTACATGCCCAAAAACATGGATGATAAAACCCGATCCGTGATTGAAGGCACGGTTCGCCCCGCCACCTATGAGGGACGCAACGAAAAGGGCTTTTATTTATGTGATGCGGTCGTTTTTTATTCAAACGCCTTGTTCATCGCCAATTTTGCCGTTCAACCGGGTGGCATGATTGAAATGATTGATGATGAACCCATTGCCGCCGATCTTCCGGCCAAGGTCAACGCGCCGGTTTCTTAAAAACAGGCACCTCACCCTAAGTCAACCATTTGAAATCATTCAAATTTTTATTCTTTGACGGCCTTATGATATACTAAGAATAGGTAACCCTTGAGGCTTAAAATGATCAAGAATATCAGAGAGTTGGCTTTTTTCTATCTCACCAGTTTTTGTGTGCTGATTTCAGCAAACACCGCCTTGGCACAAGAAAAGCCATCACCGACTGGCGCATCGGGCACTTTGGGCAAGGCCATTGAAAATGCCGGAAATTCCTTATCGGATGTCCCTGGTTTGTTTACCGCTTTCAGCTATCTGTTTGGGGTATTCTTAGGAATTGCCGCGATTTATAAATTAAAACAACATGTCGATAGCCCTGGAAATGTTTCCATTTGGGATTCCGTCAAACGTTTCGCCGCAGGGGGTGCTTTCTTTGCCCTACCGACCGTTCTCATGGCCGCACAGAAAACGTTTGATCCGGGTTTAACGACCCAGTCTTTCACCGGGTTTTTATATTCGGGTGCGGGCGGCAGTGGACTTGATGCTATGCTAGTCAAGTTGATGAAAGATATTGGACAGCATCTCATGGAGTTCATGAGTGTTTTTGCCTATCTTGCCGGGATTATTCTCGTGATGATTGGTATTTCCCGACTTCTCAAAAGCGAACAGGACGGCCCCAGAGGACCTGCGGGCATGGGCACCATCATGACATTCCTGATGGGCGGCGCTCTTTTGGCCAGTCCTGAACTCATGGGCGCCTTTTCCAGTTCGATGTTTGATACATCGGTTGTGACGAGTAAAGGTGAACTCAAATATGTCGAAGGATTAGCAGATGGCGGTAGACGTGCCAATGCGGTGATCGCCGCCATTATTGCTTTTGTGGCGATTTTAGGTTGGATCAGCTTTCTACGTGGTTTCTTCATCATGCGCGGTATCGCCGAAGGCGACAATCAAGCCTCTATGATGGCGGGTGTGACCCATCTTTTAGGGGGGGCTTTGGCCGTCAATTTAGGACCTGTTCTGAATGCCATTCAAGCGACGTTGGGTATTGCCGCTTATGGGATTAAATTTAGCTAGGGACTGGTTTATTTTCGCGCTATATCTTCGGCTGTCTATCACCCGCGATAGAAAGCCGATTTTTTTATGACCCGGAAAAAAATAAAATCTTACCCCACAGACGCGGCTTATGATGTGATCATCATCGGCGGCGGGCTATCCGGTCTTAGTTTTGCCGCTGGATTAGGGGGGGCGGGGATATCCGTTCTGTGCATAGAGCGTGAAGACCCTGCCCATATGGCCACACAATCTTATGATGACCGAACGATTGCGATCTCTCTGGGGTCATACCGCGTTCTGGAACAATTTGGTATCACCCATTTTCTGTCGGATAACGATATGTGCCCTATCCGTCATATTGATATCAGCGAAGGCTCATCACCTGTCCTACTGAACTTTTTATCACACGATATCGATATTGATGCGTTTGGCTATATCATTGAAAACAGGTTTCTACGCCGGGCACTCTATCAAAAAATCGAATCTTTAGACTCTGTCCATCTGCTTTCTTCAACGCACGTGGTCGATTTTGAGATTCTGTCTGACCATGTACAGGTCAAAACCTCTTCTGGCGCGTGTTTTTCGGCCAAGTTAGTCGTCGGTGCGGATGGCCGTTCTTCTTTTACCCGGGAATGGATGAATATCGGGGTGCGGGAATGGTCATACCGCCAATCTGCTCATGTCTGCATGATGGCGCATGAACACCCTCATCATTTTACCGCGGTTGAAAATTTTAGACCAGAAGGCCCCTTTGCCATCCTACCCATGCCAGATGATGAAAACGGACGTCATCGATCTGCGGTTGTTTGGTCTCGTCATCATCGCAAAAAAATAAAAAATCTTGAAAATATTGGGATATTCGAAGCCGGCCTTCAAGCCTTGGTGCCCACATCGTATGGACGGATTGAGGTTATTTCTAAACCTGTTCTCTATCCGCTAGGGTTTGTTCATGCGCACCGGTACACAGGCACCCGCATGGCCTTGATTGCCGATGCCGCGCACGGTATTCACCCGATTGCGGGACAGGGGTTGAATTTAGGGTTTCGGGATATGTCTGCCTTGTATCAATTGATTATCTCTGCCCATAAACAGGGGCGTGATATCGGTGCTTCTGCCTTGCTATCTACCTATGAACAAAAACGCCGATTTGATAATATGATGATGTCGGCAGCGACAGATACTTTGAATAAGCTATTTGCACACCCTTCAAAATCTTTTGGTTTGATACGCAAGGCCGGATTAAAAATGATTCAATCTGTTAAACCGGCCAAGCGTTTTTTGATGAAATACGCTTCAGGTCTCTAAACTCATCATTCCGTAATTTTGAAATTTTCAATTTCGCTGGGCAGAGTCGGGGGCAGAGTCAGATCAGGTTCTGAGGCTACGATTGATCCGATCGATATATTGAATTTATCCAATATATCCTTATCCATATCCTGACGGTTATACAGAGCACGATCCATAATCAACCCTTTTTGCGGATCATTTTTAAAGGCACATTCCATCATTTCCAGTTTGAATTGGCCGAAGGAATCAATCTGGGTAAAATATATCCTGACAGAGCTTGGATATTGTTCCACTGACACGCGGCGCATACTTTCAGGATAGGCCACATGCTGTTCTAAAAAAGCACTGCATATTCCCAAATATATGGTGCCTTGACGGGGCTGACAGGCGGCAAAGCCCAGTAAGATCACCATGATCAGCCCGACAATCCATCCTGCCGCCATGACGCGTCCCCGGCGCCAGACTTTAACAGGCATATCCGCATCTGGTTCCTGATCAGAAGACGCTGGATTGTGTCCTATCTCGGTCATGCGGGTTTATCTGTTGAAGGAGAAACCGCACTAACAGCGGATGTCGACGCTGACGGATTGGCGACAGATTGAACAACCATATCTTCTTTTTGTAGCTCGATCGTTTTACTGGATGCGACGACTAACTGGTCAACAATCGCATCAATCACCTGGGACATAGCTGATGATCGTGCTTCACCTGACTCGGTCAATGATACAATCCGCCGTTTGATTTCGTTTCTAGCACTGCCAGACGGGAAGTTGGCTGCCAGCATTTGCCGTGCCCGGTGCGCCCCTAGTTTCTGATATAAACGTGAACGAATAGCCACATCCTCAGACGATGTCGACAGCGCCCATATTTCAATAGGACCCAGCGTGTTATAAAGAAATTGTTCGTAACGACCTTCAACCGTTCCCAGCACAAACAAAACCGGGGCGCCGCCGGCTTTAGGTCCTGTCAATTTAAAGCGGATAATATTCCGGGCGGTTTCAGATAATCCAAACCGCTCACGAATATTATCAACCGCTTGATCCGAAATAGCTGCCCCCAAAATCCAGACACCTGTTGCCAAATCCACCATATCTTGGTCAAAATCATCTAATAGTTGTGAGGATAGGGCAATCTGAACCCCGCGTTTACGTCCTTCACGGACATCGCGCACCAACTGTGCCCGAACGGAGAGAGAACCGCCTGTCCGGTGAAATTCGTCGTAACACAGCCGCTTAGGCGTTTCGATGATATTTTGAAGTTTTAGTTCATGCCAGTTGCGATATTTTTCCGGGATATACCCCAGCATTTCTGACCCCATCCACCAGTTACGCACCAATGTATGTCGTGCCAGAAGATACATCACAGATGTCTGACGATCCGCCGTTGCGTCACCTTGAGGGGAAACATCCATTAAATCAAGAGAACAAACCCGTGCGTCAGATACATCAAACCGGGTGACCCCCGCCAGAATAGGAAATTCACGTATGGCAGATGTCACCATACGTTCAAAGGCGTTGATCACATTTTCTGACGTCGTGCCAATACCCGTTTGCTCGAGCAAAGACCGGATCTGAGGCCGCCGCGAGGCCACAATCGCGTCCGAAAGTGTTGGTACGGCATGGCGCTGCGCTTGAATGGCCATATGAACTTCATCAATATCAAAAAGACGATCTACCACATCCCACCAATACGGATCAGAAGGCAAATTGATATTGTGTTTATGCAGAGCTTCATCAATCTGATAATCCAAACGCGGCAGATAAGGACGCGGTTCAGCATTAGCCGCCGTATCGTCCCGCCAACGATACATTTCATCAACGACTAAGCCAGCCAATTGCTGAATACCGTCATAAGGTCTTTCTTGTCCCGGTGCCGTACATAAAAGGGTGAGCACTTCAACAAGATAACTGCGTTCATCAATCAAAGGATGCCGGCAACCCAGCTGGGTATCAAAAGGGTTGACCGCATATTCACTCGTCATCCTGAGACGATAATGCATCGCCTCGTGCTGACGTTCTTCCGGAAGAGCTTCTTTGATCAAAGAAATCATCCCTGATGAAGAAGGTCCAATATCAATCATGGCCACGAAAGGTAATTGCGAAAGCCCTGGTGTTAAACAGCAACACATATTCATGGAGTTCAACAATACTGACTTACCAGCCCCCGGTTGGGCGAACATCAAATCAAACCATGTTGTCGTGACGTTTGTGCCGGTTTGGTATGGCCAGACTTTGCCGTCTGGCGTCCGAAACAGCATGGCTCCTTTTTCAAAAGGAGAAGAAGGTCTTTGCCACGGCATTAACTTCATCACTTCATACATCGGGGCAATCGCTGTGGGCGCCGTCCCGGCACAATGTATGCCCATGGCCGAAGACATCACACAATCCAGCGGATCACCTGAGAATTCTGAAACCTGACAATATCCCCAAGACTCAATCGCTTGTACAAGATTTGAAAGTCGCTCCTGAAGTAGTCGGGGATTATCGCGCGGTGCCCACGTAGCGACCGAAATTCGAAGCCTGACAACAGGCTCTTTCCTGGCCATTCGCTGAAGCCCTTCAAGCGAATATTTAATCTGTTTATTGATCGCGTTCGTGACACCCAGAATGGTCGCGGCAAAAGCCCGAAGTGATGTCGAATAGGCCCCCCCCCCTTCGAGCAAAAAAGATATTCGGTAGGGCACCTTGGCATCAAACAACCGGTTCAGCAACATAGGAAAGGGCGACGGATCCATTGGTGCCAAAACGATATCGGCACCCGCCCAAAGCAAGTCACCAATACGCACCGTATTTTCATTCATGATATAAGCATCGGCCAGCGCCATTTGTTGGCGTAAGGATGGCCAAAGAATTTCTGACATATCCGTCGTGGACAGTGGCGCGCGCGGCGGAATGACATCTCCGGGCAGACAGGCACTCCATTTATCATGTGCCTTGGACGGATAGAGGTTGTTTTTAACAGCCCGAAGCGCATCATGCGCTTCCATTAAATCAGCTTTGATCCCGAGTTCATCCAAAGACGACATAACTGCCGCTACGTAACTTTTATGACGGGTTCTTAATCCATCCAATGCGGCTAGTGGATTTTGGGCATAACCGGCGGGAAGCCATTTGCGTGTTTGAGATTCCTTGGCTGCGCGCTTAATTTCATTTTTGGTCATGACCGACGGACGGGTCCATAACACGAAATAACATTCTTCATAAGACAAAAAACGTGACAAATGCCGGACGCGTTCATCAAAAATATCCGTCACCTCCATACCCGTGGCATAGGCCGTTTCACGAGAAGGTTTAATCAAATTTTCAAGGTGAGATGTAATTCGGTTGGGATCACGCACAAAATAGACCTGAAGCGCGTGGCCTAATCGGTCATATCGCGCGCCGATTTTGATGGTGGCTCCTTCAATCAGATAATTATATTCCTGCTCGCCGATAATTTGGCGGCTTCCATCAACTTTCAAATAGCTGATGAGGGAGCCATCAGAGGCCACAATCGTCACTTCGTCATCGCTCGTCTCAAGGCGAATGAACGTCTCCAAAGACTGACGCAACGCCGTCTGAAAAGGAGCCAGAAATTTATCGATAAACTTCATGTGAGACCGGTGGATCGCCTGTGGGCAGAGTGACAAATATCATATATATTTTAACCACATACTGAAGATAAATGCCACCTTGGACTTTATATCCCCCCTATAAACGCAAAGCCTATGTTTATTGTCTTATGATTCTCACAATCCAAATCATCTACTGCCTGATTATTCTGATCGCCGTACCGGCACTTATTTCTATGGAATATTATGCCCGTCAGGCCAAAGTCAGTGCCGCCCCTAGTGTGCCCTGGATGCGGCAGGCTGTTATTTATCGGCTCAAACAAGAAGTCTCTGCGTTGGGACACCCGGCTCCGGTGATACTCGAGCTTGGGTCTGGTTGGGGCACGCTGGCCTTTGCGGCGGCAAACGCCTGCCCCCACGCCCAGATCAGAGGTTTTGAAATTTCACCGGTCCCACTATATTTTGCCCGTCTTAAAAAATGGCTCGGTCGGTATCAAAACGTGACCTTCTATTCTCAGGATTTTTTTGACGTGAATATGGGAGATGCACATATTGCCTTAGCATATCTCAACCTGCCCCTGATGGATAAATTACGGATAAAATTTGAAGACGATCTAAAACCAGACAGTGTCGTTATCAGCAATACGTTTGCTGTCCCGGGTTGGCGTCCGTGTCATGAAGAAACCATACAGAATTTCATTTATACCCTAAAAATATATACTTACCGGGTTCCTCACCTACAAGTTCAGAGAAGTTCTAACTAGGCGGCATCCTGATCCCGGGTCATCTGCGCGTAGAGGGTTTTCCATTGATGCGGTATTTTTCCGCCAAAGGGGCCATCCTTGGATCGCCAGTAAGCAAGGATTTGGGGGAATTGGTTAAATTCCAGATCCCCTTCCTTAATAATGCGACGATCTAACGGGAACAGGCGCAAGCCCTCCAGTTTCTTATCCCTTAGGGCATAATGCCGGGGTGTTAGAAAATCTTTCATAACAGTCGCCAAGATGAAGGGGTCATCCGTCCCCAAACGTGCCTTGGCTTCTTCCCGGCGGGACATCAGGGTTTCATAGGTGGTTTTGGCTGTTTCGGCCATGCTTCCTTGTGAAATTCGCGCCACATAAACGGCTCGAGCCATGTGATGCAGGTCAGCCTGTGTTATTTCAGGAAGCCAGATGAGAACGCCTGATTTCATCTGGCTGGTTTTTTCAAGATCAAAACATTGATGACAAAAAATACAGGCTGTCACCAGATTATTTTGGCTGGTATCCGCCAAATTACCGTTGAGCGCGTGAACTTCCTGATATTTTTGTGAGGTAAAGCCACAAAATCGGCAGGTATGATGATCACGTTCCAGAATTTTTTGACGAATATCCCCTGCCAAAGATGTCGGATATCCTTGGCTTGAAACAGTCAGGGGACTGCCCGGAATACGGGCAATCCCCAATGTTATTTTTAAATAATCATTCACGGCTGAGTGAAATTAATTCGTACCCATGGTGATTTTGTTGACCTTTGCCACTTCAACGCCTGCACCTTGACCAATGGTATTCAACATGGATTCATAGACGATCGGCAGGGCAAACAAACCGCCCCCGGCCGCCAGACGAATGGCACCATCCTGTAATTTGGCGTTTGATGGATTTTCAACGTGATCCTTGATCTTCAGGATCCCCAGAACTCCCAGCAAAATCCCCATCATGTAGGACACACCCGTCAGAAGACCCGGCAGATCTTGAATAGAGGTGGTAATGTTGCTGGCAATCGAACTGAAGTTATTGCCTGTGCCACCAGACGGAGCCGTTTGAGCTAAAGCATCCTGAACGCCGCCAACCGTCCCAATAAATAGAGCCGCGCCTACATGCAGGCTGGTTTTTTTAATAAATGTCATCATAGTCTCTCTCCTTTTTTCCGTTGCGCTTTAAAGTTTTGTATCTGTCACTTTTATCCAGCTCACAGATACATTTTATTCTTTTTTTCTTCAGCATGCGAATTTCGCCTTGGCTGAGTTTAAGAGATCAAGAAGCCTTTATCCTCATCTCTATATTTCTATTTAAACACATTTTGTATAAATAAGGCAAATTTAAGTCTGAGCTTTGATCAAAATCATGCATAAAATATTGATATATATTGATTTTATTTTTTACAAAAGATGGCAGGGTATTCAAAATTCTGTCACAATTGTGGCAAAACTGTGTTTTTTGTCCTTTCGTTCCTTCCGTCCCTCGCTCAATTCTCCTAAAACGACCTACTGATTAATCCGGCCATTTGTCCCTATCACCGTCCATTTACGGCCATCGAAAGTAATATCCCGAATACGGCCAATACCGGGAAGATTATCCCCCGCTTGAAGGGCTTTCATCTCACGATCCCCGGGTTTTGACACCCACGCCCGGCCGGGCTGTGCCGCCCGAAGCACCCAGCGTTGAGGGGTGCTGGCCGTTTTCTTTTTAGCGATCTTGGGCTTTGTTTGTTTTTTAACAGAAGGATCATTTTGAAATTTTGGTGCCGAATCTTGTGCGTCCTGTGACACAGGCATTTTGACTGGGGTAGAATTTAAACCCTTGTCACTGGATTCCGCCTTAATACGTTCAAGCTCTGCAGTGGTGGTTTCAAGTATGGCTGACTTATCGCTTAATTGTTTTTCAAGCTCCGCCAGCCGAGTGTTCATCATCTCCATCTTTTTTTGATCTTCGGCAGACAATGTTGATGCCGATATCGTAGAGACACTCTCTGCTTGAGGTTGAGGTTCTTGCCCCAACTGTTTTTTCATACCCTCGACTGACGTATTGGCCCGCGCAATCAACTGGTCTTTTTCGAGTATTTTTTTTTCCATCTCATCAAGACGTTGTGTCAGTAAGGATATTTGTGGATCTGATGCAGGCGCGGGGGCAGGATCTACAGAAACTGGCACGTCTTGTTTTTCTTGATCAGCTTGTTGTTCTGGCGCAAGGGAATACGGTTTTTCTTCAGCCAGCGGCTCCGGATCAGACAGGCCATCCGAGGCCGTCAGCGGGGCGGCGGCAATCGGTGTTGATACGTTTACAGACGCCGTTTTTTCTGCATTAGGTTCTGAGGCTTTATCAGATCTATTTTGTATCGCATTTTTCAAGATGTCTTCAGCTTTGGGCTGAGATTCCTGTGCCGCAACTTCTGGCGTTGCAGGCACCGGCGACATATCAGGCGCAAGCGCCGTTTCTTCTGCCGGGGGGATATCATCTTCGGGCGCCCGGGGCACACGTGCGTCCGGCTGTGCACCCACATCCGCGATGACTTGGCCACTCACATCAGGTGTGGTTTCTAGGGGCGGTATGTCTGTGGGCATAGGTGTGAGCGTGGTTGTATCTTCCCCTGCCATAATGGGCGAAGGTTGTGGCGGCACATCAGAAGCTTGCGTGACAGGAGATGCGCCTCCGGGTAACGTGTCCGGGGTTGCTAAAAAACCCGGCTCTGAGGATATCGGCACCTGCGCTGAGGGATCCTGAGGCTTATCACCAAAAATCGGTCCCTCGGTGGAGCCCGTCATGCCCAAAGCTGTTTGAAATTTCTGAACGGTTTCTGGGGCACTGGTGACAACTTGAAACAACAACACGCAAAATCCAACAATGACGGCCATCGCAATAATCAGTTTATTGGATGATTTAGACTTTTTCTGTTGTGCCGATGGTGCCGAGGCTGGATCAGCCGCCAACGTATCATCATCAGCATCATCCCAATCATCTTCGACGTAATCGGCATCGTCTGAATACGCTGTTTCGTCTTCGGGCAACTCCTCTGAAAAATCATCCAGTTGGTCGTCGAATTCGTCTTCAGTACGGTTATTATTGTCTGCGGGAGTCATCACTATTCCCTATCCTTTAGTCTCTTAAAAAATTTATTTTGACCCGAATGTTAAGGTGTTCCCGTTGTCGCCGTTTGATTGTTCGGCGCGGGATTGCCAATAAATCCATTGGTGGGGAAAAATCCGGGCTGAAGAAAAATCGGCTGATTGTTATTATTTGCCGGCGTTTGATTTTCCGGGGTATCTTGAACAACCTGTGTCCCTTCAACAACTGGCGAGGTAAAGAAAATACCCATCGGCGTCCCCGCTCTGATTTTTACCAGCGGTCTTGTTCTGTCTGCTTCTTCATTCAGAAGATCCCCGATTTCTGCTCCAGCATCGGCAATACCTGAGGCTACTTCCTGACGGTTATCCGATGTCCCAGATGTTGCAGTCTGTGAGGTGCCGGTCGTACTGTTGATTTCGATCGTGGTTCTGCCTGACTCAGATATGGCCTCTGTTAATCCCTCAATAAAAGCCGCAGCAGCGGGCAAAATGGCACGCTTGAAGTAACGTTGATCCACATCCGTGGCCATCCCGGGAAGGGTGGTGGCCGGATCAATTGCCACCGCCGACGTTCCCGTGCTGACGCCGTCCACCACAATCAAATTAAAATTCAGTGTCAATAAATCCTGATCTGACACCTGGAAACGCCCAATCATACGAGCCCCTTTTAAAGGGCCAGAAGCCAGTTCAACCATCACGGGGCCTGGCACATCTGAATTGGCTTCGATCAATAACTGGGCATACTCAATCTGCCCTGCCGGGATGAGTATTTTTTGTGCAGGCGGTGTTTGGTTAAACTGAGCCTGTTGCAACTGCGCCTGAAGCGCGGCTTGACGAATCGCGTTCTCTTTTTCCTGCAGGGCATCCAGATACCCCATCGAGGTGACTTGAACATTTTTAGGAAGCTTGATCGGTTGATTTTGGAGAACGGCTTCCATTTGAACAGACATCGCTTGTGACAACGCATTCACCGCCGGGGTGCGTGTGTCTACCGGAGGGACTTCGGGTTCTGGCGGGGCAATATCCTGTGCCAGAATTTGTTGCTGTTGGATGCGCTCTTCTTGAAGTTTACGCCAACGCTCTAGCGGATCTTCCTGGGGGTCTTCCTCGACCTGTAAGCCCAAGGAACCTTTAGGAGGTTCCACAGGCATAGGCACCGCACTTTCATTCTCTCTCAGTGCTTGTTCAATACGCCGGGTGTTTTCCTCTTCGATCGCTTTTCGGTAAGATTCCGACACCTGCTCTGTCCCGGGGGCTTCGGATAAATCTGAGGTACCGGTAACATTAGATTCCAACGGTTTTGTTTTTTTACCGCCAAATAAAATGACCCCCGCCACAATAAAAGCAAAGACGCCCAGAATAACCCCGATTTTAACCATAGGGTTATTGCGCCACAGGTCACCCAGCGTGCCTTTATTCGCGCTGAAATCATCAAATCCAGCGTTGGCATCGCTGAAATCTTCTAAATCCAGATCATTATCGTTGTTTTTATTATCACTCATCGAGCACGTCCTGTTTCTCGCTCAGCTTGGCACGCTGAAATTTCCCGGCATCCGATAATAACAACACAGGCGTATCCGACAAAGCATAGACATTCATGCCATCCGCAGATGACACAGAACTCTGCCAGCCGGGAGACAAAAGTGTCAGCGGTGTTCTGACATACGTCGTCCCGGAAAGTTTATAAGCTGTGGTCCGCCCGTCCACGCCGGACACCTGAAGTTTCGTAGATCCTGTCGGTGCTACCCCATCCAGAATAGAGGTCAATGTCGGGCTTCCCGCCACCAGCTGGGCACCGCCATCAATTAACTGTGGCTCCGCAAAGGGTCCATATTCGGGGATACGGGCATCCACGCGATAATCCACCACATCACGCTCGGCCTTTAGGCTAAAGGTAATCGGTGTTTTCAGGGTCAAAAGCCGCACCACCATGTTTCCGATGGCGAATTTTGAACTGGGGGTGATGCGGATAATATGCCCGCCTTCTTCTGGCTGAATAATCTCAAAATCTCCCGCCCATGTAATATCTTGAACCGGCCAAGGAGCCCCCGTCATGTCCAGAATATTGACCGTGGTCACATTACCTGCCGCTGTCCGTATAGAGGGCGGCATAACCCCGGGATCCAAAGAAATGGTTTGAACATTGATCTGAGGCTTAGGCTGAGCGTAGGGAGGAGTTTGCGCCGCGCGCTCCGTTTGATCATATCGTTGAAGCAACCCTTCAATTTCTTCCGGTTTTAAAGGGAATAAACCTGTCATGGCGGCATCAAAAGCTTCGCTTCGAATCGATTCCATGGCCTCAATTTGGGATAAAGGCTGATCAGGATCATCCGATGAGATGCTCACCGTGTTATCAGCCCCCAGATCAAACCCTTCACCGCGAATCGTGACACGCGCTGTCACAGGCAATTGATCCTCTGTTGTCGGTGCCTGTTGTTGCAGACCGTCTTGCTTGAGATAGTCTTCCAAGGCAGAGTTTGCTGGTAGCGGCATTGTCGGCGGCGCAGATGCAGGAATATCTGGGCTTGCAGGCGAAGTCGGTGCCGGGGCCACAGGCGGCAGAACATCCGACATCGCCGGAACAAGAGCATCGGGTGTTGGTGAAACAGTGGGCGTGCCCAGCGTCGGGGTTGGTGCCAACATATTTGTTGCCGCTTCTGCCGGTTTTTCTGTTGTCCCTGAAGCCTGAACCGGAAGCGCGTTTCCGGGATCAGCCGTCAACCCAACACCAGAGGCCTGGGTTGCGTCCGGAACAGCCGGGGGCATTTTGTTGGGGTCAGCCAATACTTCCTGAGCTGGGGGAGCCGGGGGTGTTTTGACGGATTCCTGTGCCCAAGACAGCGTCCCATGACAGAGCGCATAACAAGAAACACCCAGCCACATGGCGAGCCTAAGCCCCTGTGTCACGGGTTTTTGCTTTTTAATTACGTTTTTTGAATCCATCGGCACCATACATCACAATTCCATCCGGACATATCTTCCGGATATGATTCGTATTCCCTTCATAAAGTATAGGGCACAGGGACGTCTGTACACCCCGTTGATGAACATATCCCATTTCACGTTCAGAAGAAAAATTTGTTACCCCGGTGACGCCACCCACTGTGCAATCCCCACCCCGTTCGGGCTTTCCAGACGTGGGACGCGAACAACAACCAACGTCACAATCCAGTTATCAGACCGGGTTTTAGACCCTGACTGATAGGTCAAGACCATCGGGATTTGGACAATCCACTGATATTGGCCGGCCACAATACCTTCAGATTGTAAAATAGGGGCTCCCCGCGGCGCGGAGGTGAGCACCTGCGAGTTTTCTTCAACAGATTCAATGATTCTGGCCTTTTGCAGGGCGGACGTAAAACTCTCCCAGCCGCGGCGCGTGAAATGCCGTGAGGATTCCTGAAGCCGCCGGCGGTAATCGTTAAAACCAAATGTCATAACTTCGGTAGCCGATTGCGCCACCCAGGACATCAGCGCGGGCGTACTTAAGTTCGGTTGCGTCAGGGCGACCATTGGGATCACGCGCCCATCTTCGGTCGTTGCAAAATACCGGTTTTCCGGTTGATGCACATGGATCACAAAGAACATCGCCCCAATCAGGCCAACAATGATAAAGCATTGAATAACCGCGACTTTTAAGGCCAGCCGGTATCCATCACGATAAAATTCGTTCCGTAAGACAGCCTTACCCAAACCTGACGTGTCCTTGGCGTCCGGCTTGGTTTTGGCCAGCTTCTTTTCCTGTCCCGGTGCCGGTGCACGCGGGGGAGAAGAGGCATTATTTTGATAGGGATCATTCATTATCTATCATACCGCTTTTGGGTGACCCGTTTATGTTTCATTTAGACTGCAGGATGATGCCGAATCATGCAAGGACAGATGACTTAACATTTTACCCTCAAAGAATAAAATCTGCCAACCCGAAATCCGGCGTGTCTTTATCTATTTCACCACATTCATGGCTTTTCAACAAATTCCAAAGCCTTTACACTCGTGAGTCTGGGGAATCCAAGGGGGCGCACCGGGCAATATGTGCGTTTTGCCTCCCTTCTGTGCTAAAATTGACTAAAATAAGGCAATCATTTGATATCGCGGGAAAAATACAGGCACAGCGTGACACATCATTCTATGAATCATCGCTTATTTTTGCAAAAGGTCAGGCGGATTTCAGTGAGCCCTGCCCGTCTCTTCATATGCTTATGTTTTTTCTGGATGACGTTATCCCTATCGAACCCCGTTTGGGCACAGCAATCTATCACGACGGGCGATCAGGCGTTATCCCTGATACAAAATGGTAACCTATCGGGTGCCTCGCAATTACTTCAACAGAATATCTCGGCGAGTTCGGGTATCAATGCCACCCAAATTAATACGATTGTCAGCAATATCTCTCGTGCGACGGGCATGAATCCCAGCTCCGCTGTAAGCTTAATGAATGGTCTGACGAACGGTAATATTTCAGGCGCATTAGGGCAAACACTCTCGAGTATTTCTAATCTTGGGAATATCAGTTCTATTCAAGGATTGGGTACGGTTTTAAGTACGCCTCAAATCAACAGCCTTGTCTCACAATTGACCACCGGAAGTAATCTCGCCTCACAAACCGCACAACTTTTGCGCACCGTCAGCGGTTTAGCCGTCACGGCACAAACAATTTCCCAAATTATTGCCAACCCGGCCGCGCTGGTCAATACGTTGGTCACCGCCGGTGCCAATGCACTGGTCAATGCGCTGACAGGAAGCATTTCTAATCTGATTCCTTCTTTGGCTACACAGGCCATTGCCGCCACGGCTGTTGGTAACGCACTTCAAGGTTTGACTGGAACTAACACCAGTAACCCCGGGAGTGGTGAAGTCACAACATCCACCACAGGAACATTAAATAACCGAGATCAATGCTCCAGTGAATGCCCGGATTGCTGTTTGTGCCACATTCCTATCACAAATGATCACATCGCGATGCGAAGCCATGTGGTGAATGAACTGGAAAAACACCGAAGCTGGATTGTGGTGGATTATTTTGTTGGAAATGGCCCTCAGGCAGGTGATAAGCAGTACGGTATTCTTCCCGCGCTGAAACTGATGACAGAACAACTCACTACTGTAGGGATGCAACAGGTTCACATCATTGGGACGTTTCTGGATGCCAAGCATCAACTGGAAACACAGCGTTTATTTCAGGTCATGACGGCACAGGCACATAAAGATTATCATCCCTCCGAAGGCCTGTGTGAAATTGGGACGAATGTCAGATCTCTACTTCCCTCGCAACGTCGATCTGACCTCGTGCAAACCGCTTTCGCAGAGCGGGTGCTGGATCGCACCTTGCTTTCTGGCAATACGTCTGCGGTGGGGGGATCAAAATCGGACAAACGGTCTCGTCTTGATCATTTTATTAAAACATATTGTGACACGAATGATAATGCAGGCACTCTGAGTGAGCTGTGTGCGGGCGGTAGTGCCTCTAAAGATAGAATGAACAAGGATGTTGATTTTACCCGAACACTCGAAACACCTTTGACCCTTGATATCGACTTTGCGGATGGAACGAAGACAAAAGATTCAGAAGACGTCATGGCCCTGACCGCCAACTTGATTGCCCATGACGTACCCCAGTTGATTACCAAGTCCCTTTTGGGAAATGACAAAGGAGAGATCAACCGAGATGCCGTTTCTGTTTATTTGGATGTCCGGGCATTAGCGGCAAAGCGGTCTGTGGCTCAAAATTCTCTATCAGCCCTGACCGCACTCAAAGCCAAAGGATCAGATGAATCTGCGCCGTATATGAAGCGCTGGGTCAAGGAAATGGGCGTACCAGATACCGAAATTGAAAAATATCTGGGCGAAAAGCCGAGTTACTTTGCCCAAATGGAAGTGCTCAGCAAAAAAATATACCAAAATCCAACCTTTTACGCAGATCTATATGATAAGCCGGTGAATGTGGAGCGCAAAGCCGCCGCCCTTGACGCGATTGGCCTGATGCAAGACCGCGACATCTATCGTTCTCTACTTCGAAGCGAAATGGTCTTGGCTGTTTTTCTGGATACATTGTTGGAAGAAGAACAAAATAAACTGGCCGAACAATTCAGCGAGATATCCAAAGAAAGCCAGAAATCCACCGGAACCGGAGGCACCCCATGAGCCGCCTCTTGAAGATTTTTTTCTATATAGGTTTGATAACGATCTCATGTGCACTTTATATAAAAAAGAGCGTTGCCCAATCACCCCCCCCAACTAATCCCCCGTCGGATACAGCTTCGGCAGGGGGGTGTATTCTCGATAATCCAACATCCAACCGAAATCCTGCCAATACCTTTGGGGATAAACGGGGACGCACAAATGGATATGCCCATCAGGGCATTGACATCATGATCAAAGAGAATTCTGAAGAGAACGGACAGCACGGGTGTAATGTCATCATGAATGGCGATAGCCCGTTATTCGGCGAGAAAGCCTGTATGCCGCCCGCCAAAAGTGGGTATGGTTTATATACACGGTTTGAATGCGGAAACGGTGTGGCCGAAGTCAGATACACTCATTTGAATGGATGTAATCCTTCAAACGGAAAATTTTTGGTGGGGCGAACCGGAAATGCCTGTCCTACACCGCCCCATATCCATTATGAGATATTGCTAAAAAACCCAGCAGATGGAAAATTTTACCGCATTGATCCAGCGTGTGCTTGGACAAGCGGCAGGCCTGTTGGGGGCAAATGTCCACTTCCGCGTCCACCTAACGTATGTATAGAAGCGAATAGAATTAAACTTATTCAAGACGGTATTGCAAAAGGCGGCCAGGTCTCCAGCAAATCCGTGCCCAAAGGTAAGCCTCAATCCGAAGCCGTGATGGGTAGCCGTTATTGTAACGGCCAAGGCATTCCTGCCGACACCACGGGTCAGGATGCTTCTGAACAATCCGGACCGGCGGATGAAGCTATGGGTAACGAGCCAGGTCCCGATAATATGACAGAAACAATTACAACTGAAAAAGAGCTCAACGAGTCTAAATGCGAAACCTGCAGTTGTCCGTGTAGCCAGCCTATTGTGGACGATCATAATAAACGTGCCGGGCTTCATGGCATACGCCCTTATTTCGACCAGTGTGATGGGAAAGGTCAAGATTGCGAAAAACCTGCCAATGAAGGGGAAGAAAGTGCCTTGAAAACCCATCGCGACTGGATGGTGCAAACTTTCTTCTTAAAACAGATTCTGCCCGCCATGATGCTCATGACGAACCAAATGACGACCGTGGCCATTCAGCAAACCGCTATGGTCGGCTCCATGCTTGATGCCAAACATCAACTGGAAACGCAGCGCCTCTTCCAGCAGATGCAAGCTAAGGCTCATAAGGATTACCATCCTTCCGAAGGTATGTGTGAGATCGGCACCAATAGTAGAGCCTTGGCCACATCCGACAGACGGGCAGATCTGGCGCATGTCACCCTATCCCAGCGCATGATGTCGCGTGCCTTAATCACAGGGGTCACAACCACCGTCAAAGGACCTTCCAGCGACATTGAGTCCCGCATCGATGAATTTAAGAAAACCTATTGTAACAAAGGTGATAATGGCGGCGGCCTGCAAAATGTTTGTGCCGGAAGTGGTGACAAAAAACGGATCAACAAAGATGTTGATTTTACGCGTACGCTGGACTTGCCCCTCACGATCAATGCTGATTTTACCAAAGATTCAGGAGCCGTAGAGCCGGACGCACAGGATATTTTTGCCTTGAGTGCAAACCTGTATGGTCATACGGCAACGCCCCTGATTAAAAGAGAGTTACTGGCTAATGACAAAGGTCTGATTAACCGTGATGCCGGTGATAAATATCTGGATCTCAGAGCGATTGCGGCCAAGAGATCTGTGGCACAAAATTCTTTTTCAGCCATTGCAGGGATGAAGAATACAGGCGGCACCGAAGCCGCCGAAATGGCACCCTTTATCAAAAAACTGGTCGAAGAATTAGGTGTCCCCACCAACGAGATTGATGATTATCTGGGCAAAGAGCCAAGCTATTTTGCCCAGATGGAAGTCCTGACCAAGAAAATCTATCAAAATCCGGTTTTCTTTACCGAACTCTATGACAAGCCTGTCAATGTTCAGCGTAAATCAACCGCTATTGAGGCCATTAATTTAATGCAAGATCGCGATATTTACCGGTCAATTCTGCGAAGCGAAGCTATGAGCGCGGTCATTCTGGAGACCATGCTGATCCGCGAGCAAGAACGAGTTACAAACGAGGTCAACCGGTTAACACAGGGAGAGTCACGATGAACATGCGACATCTCTGTCTTGGGTTAGTGATGATCCTGCTGTCGGGTCTTTCCTTGACGGTTTCGGTTAAACCCGCATGGGCGTGCGGCTGTACCATCTGTTGCGGCGCTATCGGCGGGTGCTCAACCACGTGCGCCTGTACATCACGCCGGCAAGTTCCTGTGACAACAGACCATGTCACGGATGCGATGGATCAACATCGCCGATGGCTCGTGGATATCTTCTTTAAAGATAATCGGGTCGGTGATATGGGCACCCGGGATAGCATCCCCGGTATTTTGGCGGCCATGCAGGTCATGACCACACAATTATCCAGCGTTGCCATGAAACAGGTGATGATGATTGGTACGATGTTGGATGCCAAACACCAACTGGAAACCCAGCGTATCTTCCAGCAAATGACGGCGATTGCACATAAGGATTATCACCCATCCGAGGGCATGTGTGATATCGGAACCAATGTCAGAAGCCTCGCAGGATCAGAGCGCAAAGGAGACGTGACCACCATTACGATCGCCAACCGGTTGACCAGCCGTCAGCTTCTCTCAGGCGGGGCGCTCTCTTATGATGAAGGCCCCTTGGGTGACAAGCGAAGCCGTCTTAAAAACTTTATCAAAACCTATTGTAACCCCAAAGATAATGGCATGGGTCTTGATTATCTTTGTGCCACAGGGGGCGGTGCACCAAACCGGCAAAATAAGGATGTGAATTACACACAGACACTGGAAACACCCCTCACCCTGAAGCTCGATCTGGCAGAGGGAACGGAGACACCGGATATTCAAGACGTCATGGCACTCAGTACCTATCTTTTTGCGCATGACGTGGCCAAGCCAATCCCCAAAATATTTTTGAAGCCTGATATACCTACCGGCATGGAATTAACTTTTGATAATATGCCTGTGGCAGGACCCAACTTGCTCATGGCCAACCGGGCGATTGCGGCCAAACGATCGGTCGCACAAAACACTATTGCCTCAATTGCGGGTTTAAAATCTGAAGGCAACACAGAAAGCCAGCCCTTCATTTACGCCATCATCAAGGAAATGGGCGGCACACCAATGGAATTGCAAACAATTCAAAAATATCTGGGCGAAAAACCAAGTTATTTTGCCCAGATGGAAATACTGACCAAGAAAATCTATCAAAACCCCGTTTTCTTCACCGAACTATACGATAAACCGGCAAACGTTATGCGTAAGCAGGTCGCCATCCAAGCGGTCGAATTGATGCAAAAGCGAGACATGTACCGCAGTTTACTTCGGAGTGAAGCCGTTTTTTCAACCATGCTGGAAACCAAAATTGTCCGTCAGCAAGAAGAATTAAGAAATACAATTGATCAATTAACACAAGATTCAAGTTTGTTTGAGTTACCGTAAGACACAGAATGAAACAAATGACGACAACAACATTTAAACGCCTGTTATTTCATAAGAATGCACCAACATTCTTGGGTCTTGGTGTGTCCGATGGGGGTATTCTATGACCTCTGGCTTTAGATATTATGTGTGTTCTTTTGTTATGGCTTTGCTTTTGATGACGCCTGTTCAAAAGGCATGGGCACAAGGTGTGACGGGCGAAACCGTTTTTTCTCAAATTCAGGCACAAAATATTTCTGGTGCAGCCAATACACTTGTGAGCACTGCCGCGTCCCAATCAGGCTTAAATCTAACCCAAGCCACACAAATCGTTCAGAATCTATCAACAATTCAGAATATGGGTCAACTTAACACCCAAGCGGCCACACGTCTATTAAGCGGTGTTATCTCGGGAACTGTCTCAGGACAATTAGGTACAGCTTTGTCCACTGTGACGAATCTCGGGAATATCAGCAGTGTTTCTGGCGTAACAAGTCTTCTCACGAATCCGAGCATTTCATCCCTTTTTCAATCGATCACCACCGGAACGGCAGGGATACAGCAAGCCACACAGCTTTTATCGACAGTGCTTAATATTTCTTCAGCTGTATCAACCCTTTCACAAATTATCAGCAACCCCACTAGCTTGATTTCTGGATTGATTGGAAATGTGATCGGCAACCAGATTGTCAACGCACTCGCAGGCCTAGGTGGCCTCACCTCATCTCTACCCAGCGCGGCAACTCAAGCACTTGCGGCCACAAATACACAACAAGCAGCAACCCAAGCAGCCAACAATAATGGCGGCAGTGGCGGTGGCGGCACAAGTACATGCCCCACTTGTACTCCTTGCTGCCGATGTGCACCACACCGCGCAAGCTGTGGAACAGAATGCGCCTGTACAGATGCCAAGCAATTGGAAGTTACGGTTGAACATATTACAGATGAGTTTATCAAACACCGCGAATGGCTGATCACCGTTCTGTGGAATGGACATGTGCTTCCGGGGATGATGTTGATGGCAGAACAGCTCACCACCATGGCCATGCACCAGATGTTAGCCCTGGGCATGATTTTAGACGCCAAACACCAACAAGAAACACAGCGTCTGTTCCAGACACTTCATGCCGAAGCCCATAAGGATTACTCCGTCAGCGAAGGTATGTGTGAATTTGGGACATCCTTCCGATCTATGGCGGCTTCGGATCGCAACGCCGAATTTTCGCAATCGGTGATCGCTTCGCGCGGGCTACAGCGTCAGTTATTATCCGGCGACACATTGGCGGGTAATGGTCCTGATTTCGACCTGCAAAGCCGAATGGAACAATTCAGAAATGTTTATTGCAATCCTAAAGACCTCCAAAATATCTCCCGAATTTGTAAAAGCACTGATAAAACCAGATGGTCTAAAGATATTGATTTTACCAACACTGTTAGCAATAGAGAGACGTTACAAATTGACTTTACACCAGATGGAGACAGAAATCATTCACCCCGAGGTGCCAGTTTTGAAGAAGAAGATATTCTGGCCTTGGGTGCGAATTTGTATGGGAGTAATTTAGTACCCATTATCCCTGCCAATATGCTGATTGATAATACAGGACAGAATAAGGCCTTAAATGCCATGGCGATTACGGATTACATGGAACTTCGGTCTCTAGCCGCCAAAAGATCTGTGGCGCAGAATTCCTTTGCCGCCATTGCGGGGATGAAGGCACAAGGTCCTAAGGCCGATGGAAAGGATGTCTCGGAAGTTCAGCCGTACCTCAAAGCATTATTGGTGAATATGGGTATCCCCGAACAAGATGTACAAAACATGCTAGGCGATAGACCGAGTTATTACGCCCAAATGGAAATCCTGACTCGTAAACTATATCAAAACCCCGTGTTTTATGCCGATCTATACGATAAGCCGGCCAATATTGACCGTAAAGATGCCGCGATGCGCGCGATCGGCAGTATACAGCAAAGGGATATGTTCCGAAGCTGGCTGAGAGCAGAAGCTGTCACATCTGTCTGGCTAGAGGTTGAGCTTCAGGATCATGAAGATTCTGTGCGCCGCGCCGTGGATAGCCTTGTCCAAACATCTGACTTGATTGATTTGGGGAAATAAGATGCGCTTGATGTGCCGCTGCTTACTTCTCATCATGATCCTAACTCTATCCGGCCATGCCGTGTGGGCAGACGAGGGCGATGGGACGATGTCGCCGACACCAACTACAACACCAACTACGACACCGACTACATCTCCCCCTTCTACCCCCCCCACCGGTGGACAATGTAGCTGGCAAGGATTCATGAGTGCGGTTGGACAACAGGAAAGCGGGAATAATTATCAACGTACGAACAGCGCCTTGTATCTGGGGCGTTTTCAATTCGGGGAAGAAGCTTTGGCATCCATCGGTTGGTATGGGGATGATAAAATCGCCTGCGGACAGTGTAAAGGAAAGCAAAGTCCAGGAAGAGGATGTGAGTCAGGATTTGTATCCAATGGCGGGGTAAGTTTATGTAAGAATGACTACGGGGGCCCGCCCGGATTTATCGGCGAGGCCACATCGGGATGTAATGGGGGTGGATCGGGTTTTTGTATCAAAACCTATCAACAGTATCTGGAGAATGGCCCTGCACAAGATCGTGCCTTCACACTCTGGATGAAATATACTCATAACGCGACAAAAAGATGTCACAACCGTATTGGACAGCAGTCTTGCGGATGCACCGTCACCATGTCAGGTATCCTTGCGGCGGCTCATCTCGGCGGCCCTGGCGGCGGTTGTGCAGCGGCCAATGGAACGTCCCGGGGTGACGGCGGGTCATCCACCTGTGCCTATCTGTGTAAATTTGCAGATTATGAGATCCCCCCTGAAGTTGCGGGGCAAAATCACCCTTCAGGTGGTCAATGTAAGGGATGCGATAAATCAAAAGGGTCATGTGAGACAAAAAGCTCACCTAACCCACAAAACGGACAACCAGACGGAAGCGGAACCCCGGAACCCGGGGAAGGACAATCTACAGGCGCCGGAACGCAAGCCGAAGAACCTATTTTTGGAGAGCCCCCTCATTTTGAAAATATGGCCGAATCTTTAAAGCAAATTTGGGTAGGCGCTCTTCAAATCATGACAGCGCAGATGTCGGCAAATATGATGAATCAAATGCTGATTATCGGATCTATGTTTGATGCGAAAGAACAACTGGAAAGACAGCAATTATTCCAGCAGATGACAGCACAGGCACATAAAGATTACCACCCTTCAGAACAGATGTGTGAGATTGGCACGATGGTGCGTGATCTGGCGACGACACAGGCGCGCACAAAACTTCATAAGATGACTGTCTCCAACCGCCTGTTGACTCGTGAACTTTCGTCGGGGGATACCTTGACCCAAGATGGGTCGATATCAGATGCTATGAGCCGCCTTAAGAATTTCAGAGATAATTTCTGTAACCCCGATGATAACGGCATCGGCTTAGTTGACCTGTGCAAAGGCAAAACCGCCCCGAAAGAATGGCAAAACCGCGACATCAATTTTGTGGCGACTCTTGAGACGCCCTTGACGCTTGATGTTAATTTTATGGATGACAAGAAGACTAAAGAAGAAGAAGCTGTTCTCTCCTTAATCACCTATCTGTTTATGCATAAGGCACTCCCGCATATCGATCTCGCCACGATTGACCGTAAGGAATTTGAAGCCCCATATCAGGATTTAAGATCGATTATCGCCATGCGCGGTATCGCTAGAAATTCGATTGCTTCTATCGTGTCACAAAAATCCATTGGCGCAGAAGAAGACGGCAAGGCGACGCCGTTCATTATGGCCTTGCTCAAACAAATGGGATTAAATGAGACCGAAATCAAAAAAATGATTGGCGAAAACCCCAGTTATTTCGCCCAGATGGAAATCTTGACCAAAACGATTTATCAGGATCCAACATTTATCGCGAATTTGTACGATAAGCCGGCCAACGTGAAACGTATTAGAGCCGCCATGCAGGCCATTAAGTTAATGCAGGATCGTGATATTCATGAGGCTTTATTACGCCGCGAAATGCTAATGTCGATGATCCTTGAGGTTAGATTGCGGCAATATCAGGAGCGTGTGGTAAACCGGGTGAATGGCCTCTTGCTCTCACAATAGTGCATTTCATGTCTGATTTTATAATCTCTCACGCCGATGCACGGCATATCCCGGATATCGCCTTTCTTCATATTGAGGGGTGGAAATCGGCGTATCAGAATATTTTGCCGGATCGGTTTTTGGATCAGCAATCCACTCAGTCACGTATTAAAGACTGGCAGGGATGGCTTGCCTCGGGCGATACACATATTTTGATAGCTCATCATCAGGATCGTGCCGTCGGGTTTGCCGGATATGGACGTCTGAAAACACCACCGCCCGGGACATCCCGCATACGGCCTCTGTTTGCGGGAGAGATTTATGCCCTCTATCTTTTGCCAGATGTTTTTAATCGCGGTCTGGGTCGTTTGCTTTTATCCTCGGCGGCAAAAGACCTAAAGCACATCTATAAAATTGATTCCCTGTGTCTATGGGTGGCCGAAAAAAATGAACGTGCCCGGGGCTTTTATGAACATATGGGTGGGCAAAAATTAGGTAAAAAGCAGGATGAGATTGGTGGCCAAAAAGTTACGGAAACATGCTATGGCTGGCGTCAAACCGACTTTCTTTTAAAAACATAGAAAATCTGTGCGAAGCCCTGCTTGAGCCTCTTGCTAAAATGAACATTCTATTCAAGATAAGACCGTCTGATAAAAACTTATCAAACATTTTTTTAAACCCTTCTTTTTTCTGGAGAATCCAATGAATATTTACATGATGATGCTGGTTGCCGCCGGTCTGCTGATGATGACACCTGTCACGGCTCAGGCTGACGACCATGCCGCCACACCTGAAGCGGCTGTTGAACATGCGGCCGAAAAAGCCGCCGAAGTTAAAGAAGCCATGTTGAAAGATGGCACAAAGGTTTCAATCGAAGGCGACATGGTATCTGTTGTGGCCGAAGATGGCACCAAAACACCTGCGCCAGATGGCGAACATGAACTGGCCGATGGCACGAAAGTGACCACTAAAGAAGGCAAAATTGTTCCCGCCGAAGCACCTGCCACACCTGTTGCAGAATAGTCTTCTCGCTTGACACTTTTTTAAAACCCCCTGTGGTTACAGGGGGTTTTTCTTTTATTTAACATGTTGATATTCATTAAAAATTCAGTCTAAGGTTTTTACATTGGTACTTAGCGTCATAACAGGCTACAACCCTTCGCTATGAAACCATCTGCCCGGATACAGGCCGTCATTGAAATTTTGGGGATTTTAGACAAAAGCCCTGTGCCCATGGATAATACCATTCGGGACTATATGCATTCCCGGCGGTATATCGGGTCTAAAGATCGTGCCGATATTGTCGAACGTGTGTACCGGATTATTCGGCATCATGCACGATATGGGTGGTGGATAGCACATTATCAGGCAACAGCTTCAGATCGTCTTCGTGTCATCACAGATATGGTGCATCAGGGTGAATACCCCAAAGACCTGATGGTCGGCGGTAAACATATGCCAGATGCCCTCACGGATGATGAGTCTGCCTATATGGACATTCTCTACGCTAACCGTCAGAAAGACGAGGCTTTAATGCCCCCCGCCATTCAAGTCGAATGTCCCCCGTGGGCGGAAGAAAAATTACACGTTTTGTTCGGCGCTGATTTTATCAGACACATGCAGGCCATGATGACCCCTGCCCCCCTTGACCTTCGGGTGAATAGTCTCATGACCGATATTCAGGGTGCCATGAAATCGTTGACCAAAGATAACATTCAAACAACCCCGACACCCTTTTCACCGATGGGTCTTCGCGTCACCGGCAAGGCGTTTATGCAGGAGACCAAGGCGTTTCGGTCAGGACTGGTTGATATTCAAGATGAAGGCTCTCAACTCATAGCCCTGATGACAGACGCCAAGCCCGGAATGCGGGTTCTAGATTTTTGTGCCGGCGGGGGAGGTAAAACATTGGCCTTGGCCGCCTTGATGCAAAATAAAGGCAATATTGTTGCCATGGATAATAATACCCGCCGACTTGAAAAAGGAAAGCCACGCTATCGCAAGGCTGGCATCCATAATGTTGAAGTTCGATCCTTGGAAGATGAACAAAACCGTAAATGGCTTCGGCGGCAAAAAGAATCGCTGGATATTGTTCTGGTGGATGCGCCGTGTTCATCTTCTGGGACATGGCGCCGGAACCCGGATTTACGCTGGCGATTTTATGGCCCCAGCCTTGAAGAGATCATCACGCTTCAGGCTGATATCCTTGAGAAAATTGCCGACAAAGTCAAACCAGGCGGACGCCTGGTGTATGCCACGTGTTCTTTGTTCAGCGAAGAGAATGAAGATCAGATTATGCAATTTTTAAGTCGCCATCCTGAATATCAACTGATGCCTGTTGAGAAAGCTTGGCCATCTGCTCCCTCTGCCTTACATGGCAGTATGTTAAGGTTGACCCCCGCAGACCACGGAACAGACGGGTTTTTCTGTGCCGTGATGGTTAAAAACCTGTCTTAGTTTTTTATCTATATCATTTTAAATATTGACATAGATGCATATTGCCAACTATTAATATGATAGTTGGTATTTGCCATTTATAAGGAGTATATCTATGTTTATAACAAGTATATCCGGAGATATTTTATTCCAAAGCCCGTATCACACACTGCGAAAGACTTTAGAACTCGCGGCAAAAGAACAGATTCCTTTAAGATATGCCAATTTACGACGTGCGCGGTTACAACTGGCCAAACTAGATGGCCTGGATTTACATGGAGCGTGTTTGTGGGGAGCAGATTTAACTGGTGCAGACATGACAGGCGTTAATTTATGCCGCGCTGATCTTCGGACTGTTATCCTGAAAGATACTTGCCTTGCGGAATCACGGTTGATACAGGCCGACCTGCGCGGCACATATTTTTCAAAAACTATTTTATACGGGGCAGATTTATCCTGTAGCCATATATCCTGCCCCAGTTTTTGGAGTCAATCGCTGGAAGGCGTGCATATCAAAGGATCTGTTTTCTGGCATCAAGGTGAAACACCGTGCACAATTACATCCATTAGACGGGTTGAGCCGCCGATCATACCCCTTTTGCAAAATACAAAGAGCCTGACCCATAGATAGTCACGTCCACAGGTGCGAATTAACCTTTTATTAACCCCGTCAGCGCATAACCATATCAGTTAACATAATCTATGGTTGTAAAAATAGGGGTTACACAATGCATGATTTAAGCAGACAACGTGACACATGGCCACGAGCGGCAGAAACAGGTGCCGGGACATGGCAGATTTTCGACATCAAATTACTGGCGGACATGGAAAGAACCTATCGCCAGCACCTCAAAGATCAGATATCCGCCTATCGATTCTGGAAGCGTAAAATGACACGGGCACAGGATATGACGGTTAAGCTTTATTGTCAGACAGAAGGCCGACTTTTGTATCGGCAGGCCGTCGAAACCGCACAGTTTTATTGGATTTTGCGAACTGATTTTCGCAGAGTTTTTCACCATTACATGAAAAGCATGGATCAAGGACGCTGGATGCCGCGTCACAGCACTTAATTTTAATCACGTGGGGAGACGTAAAATGATTATTCAAGTAAAACTGGGGCGGGTACGCGCCCTGACCATCGAATTTAACCGGGATTTTGGATACTGGCCTTTATATAAAAAAACAGCTTTCCGTTGCGAAACTATTTTTGATATGCCATATACGCAGGTAATTTTTACCTCTGGTGCCTGGACACCGCTCAGGAGAGCTTCGAATGACGACACGATCACCGATGATAAAAGCCAGTCCGAAGCTGGAAAAACTTCAGCATATTTTGGCAGATCTGACGGATATTGATCCTGAATTTCCTTTATCGTGGGCACTGGTGTTTGTTGAAATTGCCCAGAATGAAGGCGCGGCTTTAAAAGATATTGCCGAACAAACGGGGATTTCCATGTCTGTGATGTCCCGGACGGTTGGGGCATTATCAAACGCACGGCGTATGGGAAGACCTTATGGATTGATTACCGTTCGTCTGGCAAAAGATGATCGTCGCCGAAAAGAATTGTTCTTAAGCCCGCGTGGTAAAAAACTGGCCGAAGGGTTAAAGAAAAAAATCTAACGCATGACACTCGCCATTCGAATCCATGAACATGGGGGACCTGAAAAATTCAGGGTAGATGAGGTGCAGGTACCCGCCCCTAAACCGGGAGAAGTCCTTATTCACCAAACCGCGATTGGCTTAAATTATATTGATACCTATCATCGATCCGGCCTTTATCCCATGACCTTACCCGGTATTGTCGGCATGGAAGCCGCCGGCGTAGTCGAGGCCGTCGGGGAGGGTGTGACAAATATCGTCGCCGGAGATAAAGTTGCCTATGCATCGGGACCTGTGGGTGCCTATGCGGCGCGGCGCGTTATGCCGGCGGGCCGGGTTATTAAAATTCCTGACACACTGGATATGAACACGGCCGCTGGCTTGATGGTCAAAGGCATGACGGCAGAATATCTTATCCGCCGGACATTCCCGGTAAAAGCCGGACAGATCATTCTGGTGCATGCGGCCGCGGGCGGCGTGGGACAGATTTTGTGCCAGTGGGGACGTGATCTGGGGGCGACGGTCATTGCCACCGCTGGAAGCGACGAAAAATGTGATCTTGTTCGCACATTAGGGGCGCATCATGCCATTAATTACCGCCGCGACAGTTTCAAAGACCGCGTTAAAGAGCTGACTGACGGCAAAGGTGTTCATGTCGTGTATGACGGGGTGGGTGCCGATACGTTTTTAGATTCGCTCGATTGTCTTCGCCCGCTTGGATACATGGTATCATTTGGCAATGCATCTGGCCCTGTTCCTGCCTTTGAACCCAAAATTTTATCCTCTAAAGGGTCTTTATTCCTGACCCGGCCATCGCTCTGGCATTACACGATGACGGATTCTGATTATCAACAAAGCGCTCAGGATCTTTTTGACGTAGTAACAAGGGATGCCGTGAAGGTATCTATATCCAAAACCTATCCGCTGACAGAGGCCGCCCAGGCACATATTGATCTAGAATCCAGAGCCACAACGGGATCAGTTATTCTGGTGCCCTGATCCTATGACATCTCAAAAAATCCTGACGGGTGTTCTGTTGGCCTTTTTCGGGTTTACGCTCTGGACGGTCTGTGATGCGTTGATCAAGGTTGTCAAAGACTATCCCCCTTATCAATTATCATGGATTGCCGTTGCGGCGAGTGTTGCCCTTCAGATATCCTTCTCTCGTCAACTAGGCGGCATTCAAGAAACACTGGCCAAACCACACCAAAAACTTCAAATCCTTCGCGGGGCACTTTATATCGTACCTGGGTTTTTAAATTTTATTGTCTTTGCCAAACTTCCTTTATCCGTGGCCTATGCCATCATTTTTATGGCGCCTTTTATCACCAAAATATTAGCGATCTTTATCCTAGGTGAAAAAATTAAAGCCATGTCCTGGATACTTACCTTCATCGGGTTTTTAGGTGTTTTAATTGTATTAAGGCCAGGAATAATCCCGATCGACTGGCCGGTGATTTTTGCCTTTATCGGGACGTTTTGCTTTGCCTTAGGAAATGTGCTGACGCAAAAAATTGGCGAAGAAAACCAGACATTTTTATCCTATAATATTTATACGGATGTACCTTTTGTATTTTTACTGGCGATACCCGCCTTTCTCACCTTTGTCCCGATGCCCCCTGTTGATTTGTTAATCACGGCCAGTATCGGCATTTTAGGTTTTATCGGCATGATTGCCGTCTCCAGAGCCTTTGCGACAACACCCACCCAGTATATCGCCCCCATTCATTATACCCAGATGGTATGGGGGGTGATTTGGGGAATGTTGTTTTTTGCCGAATATCCAGATGGCTGGATTATCACGGGGTCTGTGATGATTATCACCGCAGGGTTGATCCTCGTTTTACGGACAAAAACAGCCCTGACCACAACACGGCCGGATTAAGAATCATAAAAAACACTTTTCGTCTTGAAAACTTGGCGTTATAACGGGACATGATACAGACATCCGCGACAAACGCCCCCTCTTCTTCCCCTCATCATGACCGAATTCTGATCCTTGATTTTGGCTCTCAGGTCACACAGCTGATTGCCCGAAGATTGCGAGAAAGCGGCGTCTATTGTGAAATCTGGCCATTTAACCAGACCGAAAAATCGAAAATTGAAGCCTTTGCCCCAAAAGGCATTATTTTATCAGGCGGGCCCTGTAGCGTTCGGGATGCCGGAAGCCCTCATGCCCCGACCTTTATTTATGACATGGGATTGCCCCTGTTCGGCATTTGTTACGGCCAGCAATTAATGGTGCAACAAATGGGCGGGGTTGTTGAAAAGGGGGAAACCCGGGAATTTGGCCGCGCCTATGTCGATATTGTCGAAAATAGTCCCATGCTGGAAGGCGTGTGGCAAAACGGGGCGCATGAACAGGTCTGGATGAGCCATGGTGACCATGTGGCCAAATTACCATCTGGTTTTCGGATTGTCGGTAAATCAACCGGGGCGCCGTACGCCATCATCGCGGATGACGTACGCCGGTTTTATGGGGTTCAGTTTCACCCTGAAGTCGTACATACACCCCATGGGTCACAGTTATTAAAGAATTTCACCCATAAGGTATGCGGATGCCGGGGTGACTGGACGATGAAAGCCTTCCGTGAAGAAGCCATCCAGAAAATCCGGGCACAGGTGGGTCAAGGCCGGGTAATCTGTGGACTCTCAGGCGGTGTGGATTCATCCGTGACAGCGATACTTTTACACGAAGCGATCGGCGATCAGCTGAGCTGTATCTATGTGGATACCGGATTGATGCGCACGAGTGAGTCCGAGCAAGTCGTGTCCTTATTCCGTGAACATTACAACATCCCGTTGATACATGAAAAGGCGCAAGATTTATTCCTAGGTGCCCTTGAAGGGGTGAGTGATCCTGAAACTAAACGTAAGACCATCGGCAAACTTTTTATTGATGTGTTTGATCGGTGTTCGGCCTCTATTGGCGGGGCAGAATTTTTGGCGCAAGGGACACTATATCCGGATGTCATTGAGAGTGTTTCCTTCACGGGCGGCCCTTCTGTGACAATTAAGTCACACCACAATGTTGGCGGCTTGCCCGAGCGCATGAAACTGAAACTGGTGGAACCGCTTCGTGAATTATTTAAGGATGAAGTTCGTGCGCTGGGGCGGGAACTGGGTATGCCGGAAGATTTTATTCGGCGTCATCCATTCCCGGGACCGGGGCTGGCCATTCGTCTGCCGGGGGAAATTACGGCGGAAAAACTGGCTATTCTGCGCAAAGCGGATGTGATCTATATCGAAGAAATCAAGCGCGCCGGGCTTTATGACGCAATCTGGCAGGCCTTTGCCGTTCTGCTTCCGGTTAAAACAGTTGGCGTGATGGGCGATGACCGTACGTATGATTTTGTCTGCGCACTTCGCGCAGTCACCTCGACGGATGGGATGACGGCTGATTATTACCCCTTTGATCATGAGTTCTTAGGGCGCGTCTCGAGCCGTATCGTCAACGAAGTAAAAGGGATCAACCGTGTGGTGTATGATATTACATCCAAGCCCCCCGGCACGATCGAGTGGGAGTGATTCCCCCTAAAAATGAAAATTCGGTTAAAGGGCTTGTAAAGAAAAATTACGGTCAAGAATAAAATATATTTTTTTTTCTGTAATTTTATTTTATACTGATTCTCAATGTGTAACGTCTTACCTTCCAACTTTTTCTTAACTATTTCAAATTAACCTACCTACATATATCCAAACCAAACGAGGAGATGGAGAATTAACATGGCTATCAAACGCAAAAAAGCTGCTAAGAAAGTAGCAAAGAAAGTAAAGAAAATGGCAACAGCAGTTGTGAAAAAAGCGGCTAAGAAAAAAGTCGCCAAAAAACCAGCCGCCAAGAAAAAAGTCGCTAAAAAGCCAGCGGCCAAAAAAACAGTAAAAAAAGTGGCCAAGAAAAAGCCGGCCACTAAGAAAAAAGTCGCTAAGAAGAAGTAATTACTTCTTCCATTAAATCTGGAAGGTTTAAAATCACCCGCCCTCAGATTTGATGGCGGGTGATTTTTTGCCTTTTTTAAACCATAGTCCCCCCGCATTTTATAAGGGGTTTAACGGGCGCGTATCAGATGACATCAAACAAAATGATTATTTCTATCAAACAAATTACCCATTGGGGGAAACGTGTCCTAAGCACCTTGCGCGACCGGGTGAAAACTTTTTTAAAAAGCCCTAAAACGTTAAAGCCGCTTCAACTCCCCGCACCGGGTTTTAAGCCCGCGACCAAGCAATATGAAATTCATGCCTCGCCGGACTATATGGAACTCAAGATGGCGTTCCGGGATATTGGGCGGATGAATGCCATTTTGGAAACATTAGGCCGGGATTTCTTAACGGCCATGCCGGACGGTGCCTATAAAAGCCGCCTGAGCCAGATTGGTTTTTTATATCGCCGGATGCATGAAGAACTAGCAAACCAAAAAATCGCCACGCTGATTGAAAAAGCGCATGCGCATGAACAAAAACATCCCGATGATTGGGATTTATGGGATCACGCCAATTTACGTGAGATGGAAATCATGTATCGCCATCATTGTCAGGCTGATCCTGTTCTGATCGAAAAGCGGGCGCGTCTGATGTATGAAGGCCGGCGGGTTCACCGTGAGGTTCGCCGAAATAATGACTGGGAGACCGCACGCCCTTTTTTAGAAAATATGGTGGATCTGCATCGTCAACTTGCGGAAACCAAATGTCTTCGGAATAATGAGCATGAAACCGAAGCTCCCTATCAGGCTTTGCTTCGGGAATATATCCCGGGGGCGCGGGTGGATGAAGTCGAAACCCTGTTCACCCATCTGGAAAAATCCCTGCGCCGATTACTCCCTGAGGTTTTGGAACGTCAGGCTAACCGCCCTGCGCCTCTCCCGTTGACGGGTAATTTTCCCTCAGATCAGCAAATGTGGCTGAACCGGTCTTTACTGTCCGTCATGGGGTTTGATTTTACACGGGGGGGACTTTATGAAACCGGACATAACCCCGTCGAAGGTGGCACGCCAGATGATACGCGGCTGGTGATTTTAACGGCAGATACATCCACCTTTCTCACGTCCATGAAATCGGCACTGCATGAAGGGGGGCATGGTATTTACATTCAAGGTTTACCCCGGGACACATGGCGATATCAACCAGTCGGGCAAGATCTGGGCGCGGCCGTCCAAGAATCGCAGGCCTTGCTGATTGAAATGATTTTTGGACGCACCAAAGAGTTTTTTGAATATCTCTCCCCCCGCGCAGAAGGGCTGTTCCAGAAATTTGCTGACCCAGCCATGCGCGCCGATAATTTATTTGCCCTTCGCAATTGGGTAAAGCCGGGATGGGACAGACGAAATGCCGATGAAATTACCTATTTCTTTCATATCCGCCTCAGAACCCGCCTAGAACGAGATATGATCTCAGGCAAGCTGGCCGTTAAAGACCTGCCCGAGGCCTGGAATGCGGGTATGGAAGATTTAATGGGCATTACACCTCAATCTTACGCGCAAGGATGCCTTCAGGATGTCCATTGGTTTGTCGGCAAGTTTGGGTATTTTCCTTCTTACACGCTGGGGCATATTTTATCGGCACAAATTCATGACCGGATGAAACGTGATCTGCAAAATATCCCGGATCTGCTCCGGGCAGGGGATTTCAGACCCATGCGGGACTGGCTTCATGAGCGTATTTATCAAAAAGGGCGTTTACTGCGCCCTGCGGCGTTAATGGAAGAGATCACGGGCTCCCCCCTGTCCATCCAGCCCCTGATGAACCATCTGGAAGAACGCTATCTGATGGCGGCTTAAGGCAGGTATAGTCTTTATATGCAGAACACGTGACAACATCCCTAATCTGCCTTAAATAAAGATCATGACACAGTTTATTTCGACGCGTGGCCAAGGCGGCCTAAAAAACTTTACCGATGTTTTGTTAACGGGATTGGCACCCGATGGGGGTCTGTATGTGCCCCAGCATTTCCCCCAGCTTGATCTGAAAGGAATGACCGGGCTTTCCTATGCCGATATTGCCTATCGTGTGACGGCGCCATTCATCGGGGATGAGATTGACCCCCAGACCTATCAAGCGATCTTAAAAGACGTCTATGGGAAATTTACACATTCCGCCGTGGCACCGCTTGTTCAGGTCGGTCCTAATGCATGGGTCATGGAATTATTTCATGGCCCCACCATTGCCTTCAAGGATTACGCGCTTCAACTCCTCGGGCGTCTGTTTGACCATGTCCTTGAAAAACAAGGCAAGCGCGTGACAATAGTGGGGGCAACTTCTGGGGATACCGGGTCTGCCGCGATTGAAGCCTGCCGTTCGTGCCGTCACATTGATATCTTCATCCTTCATCCCAAGGGACGAACCTCAGATGTCCAGCGACGTCAAATGACCTCGGTGATCGCACCTAATGTTCATAATATTGCGCTAGAGGGCACGTTTGATGATTGTCAGGACATGGTGAAAGCCATGTTTAATGATCAAGCCTTCCGCGAAAAAATGAATTTATCGGCCGTCAATTCCATTAACTGGGCGCGTATCATGGCACAAATTGTGTATTACGTGACCTCTGCCCTCGCACTGGGGGCTGAAACAGGGCGTGCGCCCTCTTTTTCCGTCCCGACAGGTAATTTTGGCAATATCTACGCCGCTTATTGTGCGCGGCGCATGGGTGTACCCATGTCACGTCTGATCATCGGGTCGAACCGAAATGACATTCTCACCCGGTTTTTTGACACAGGCGCGATGGATGCCAAGGGGGTTGAGCCGTCTCTCTCTCCCAGCATGGATATCCAGATCTCTAGTAATTTTGAACGTTATTTATTTGAACTGGCTGACCGCGATGCGGGGCGTATTCAACAATGGATGACGCAGTTCAAAGCGGCAGGTCGTTTTGATGTATCGGCCGAGCAGATCGCACAGGCACGCCATGAATTTTCGGCACACCGCTGTAGTGATGAACAAACCTTACTCATGATGGCCGAGTGTTACCGTGAAACCGGCTATCTGGTTGATCCGCATACCGCCGTAGGGCTTTATGCTGGCTGGCAGGCCATGGGCACCGATACATCTTCGCCGCTGATTGCACTGGCTTGTGCCCATCCGGCCAAATTTCCGGATGCGGTTCAAAAGGCCACGGGTATTCATCCCCCGCTTCCGGCACATCTGGCGGATTTATATGAACGCCCGGAAAAATTCGACATTCTGCCGAACCATCTGAAAACCGTTCAGGATTTTGTTCAATCCCGTGTGAAAAGCTCCTAGTTTCATCCTTCAACGTTGTGGTTAAAATTTGCATATTAACAAAGCAATATGATACTTGTTTGGCTTGATCAACCAATGGGGTATCAATATGTCAAAAAAATCATTTCAGGCGACAACACTCAATAATGGTTTGCGCGTTGTGACAGATTACCTCCCAGGTCTTCAACTCGCTTCCGCCAGATGGGTTTTACGCGCCGGGTCAGACCGGGATATCAAACCCGGCACAGCCCATTTTTTGGAACATCTTCTGGGGTCTGGACACGAAGCTGATCCAAATTATGACCTGGGTGTCAGTACAAAAAACTGGGGAGCTAGCGTTAATCTCTCGACAGGTGGTTCTGTCACTTTTGCCAGTATTGATGGTTTAGAAAGAAGAGTGCTCCAGCACTTAACAAGTATGGGGAACATGGTGTGCAGACCTCTGCTGGCAGAAGATGAAATAGAAAAACAGAGACAGATTATTCGTCAGGAATTTTTAAAATATGAATCTGATGATCTCGATATTTTTACCAGAGCTAGATTAAGAGCCTGCTATCCAAATGCCCCCTTTTCTCGCCCTATCTTAGGCACCTTAGAAGATATCATGAGTATGACCCGGCAAGATTTAATTGATTACAAAGATAGAAATTACCTATCCGGGGACATGTGCGTTTTTGTTTCTGGATCTATTCCCCATGAGCGAGCTGTTGATATTGTTGGAGAGTCATTCGATAACATAATTGTTGGAAAAAACCAGCCATTAAGTACACCCCAATTTAATACAGATAAATCGAGCGTGAATATATATAAAGATTCGCCTGCCCAAAAAATTCACATAGTTTTTCCTTTATCATCTTTATCAGAAAAAGAGATGTCCGGATTTAATACAATCTGCAAGATGCTGGATTTTGGGTTAAATGAATATCTTCGAAATAAAAAAATTTCATATGGTTCTGATATTTATTTTATAGATGGGCTTGCACGTTCTGCTATCCATATAAGATATGAGACTGAATCTAGTCAGGTTGAAAGATCGTTTGATGAAATAAGATCATTTTTTGAGAGAGCCTCATCCTTTTTTAACGAAGAAGATTACGCAGGTATGATGGAAAAGATAGAAAAATATAATGCCGAAGGTGACATGAAACCTGATTCCCGTATCGCGAGAATGATGTATTATTTTTCAGACTATCAAAAAATTGATACACCCGAATCTATCAAAGGGAAAACCTTGCCCGTTTCTAGAACTGAGTTAGACTCATACTTAGATAGATTTATGTCCATAACCCCAAAAGTATTTGGCATGGGGCCTCGGAATGATTTACCTTCGTTCAGGTTTAATAATTCTACTTCGCTCCCCACCCCCAAAATGAATATAGGTATTGATTTAAAATAATGACCCTTAAAACCTCTACCCTGTCGAATGGAATGCGTGTCGTGACCGATACGGTTACAGAGGTTGAATCCGTGGCGATTGGTATATGGGCGGATGTCGGCACACGGCATGAAGATCTGGCACATAATGGTGTCGCCCATATGGTGGAACATATGATGTTCAACGGCACCCCCACCCGCAACAGCCAGCAAATCGCCGAAGCCATTGAAAATGTGGGAGGACAGGTCAATGCCTATACGTCCCGCGAAGTCACCGCCTATTACGTTCATTTGCTCAAGGAAGATATGCCGATGGCACTTGATGTTCTTGGCGATATCCTTCAGCACCCCATTTTCCCGGATAAGGAACTGGAAAAAGAGCGCGATGTCATTCTTCAAGAAATCGGGATGACCAACGATACGCCTGATGACATTGTGTTTGACCATTATCAGGCCACCGCCTATCCCGGGCAGGCCTTGGGGGCGTCTATTTTGGGAACAGCCGATATCGTCGCCAACATGAAAAAAGACACCTTGTTTGACTATGTAAGGCGGTTTTATACACCCCAGAAACTGGTGTTATCAGCGGCAGGACATATTCACCATGATGATCTGGTCGCGCGCGCCGAAAAGATTTTCGTTGATCTGCCGCCAAATACAGATCCTGAATTTGAACCTGCCCGATATGTCGGGGGAGAACGGCGCGAAGAAAAAGACTTAGAACAATCGCATGTTGTTTTAGGGTTTCAAGGCGTCAAGCGCGGGGATATAGATTATTTCCCGGCCATGTTGCTTTCGACCATTCTGGGCGGTGGCATGTCGTCCCGATTATTTCAGGAAGTTCGTGAAAAACGGGGACTTGTGTACGCTGTTTATGCCTCACACGGGTCATATCACGACGATGGTCAATTCGAAATTTATGCTGGGACAGGCCCCGAAAAATTGCCCGAACTGATGCCGGTACTGTGTAATGAAATCAAGAAAATGGCGACAGGATCTGTCACAGAAATGGAACTATCCCGGGCAAAGGCACAAATCAGGTCGGGTATTTTAATGTCCCGCGAATCCATGATGTCGCGTGCCGGACGTCAGGCCAAAAATCTAATCAATTATAACAAACTGCCCAACGTGGCCGATATCGTCCGCAAGGTAGAAGCCGTTGAACCCGGCGATATCAGACGGTGTGCGAACCGTATTTTTGCCGGGACACCGACGCTCTCGGCCTTGGGTCCTTTAAAGACACTTGAGTCTTACGACAACATTCTCAAACGGCTTTAGACTATAATTTAAAAAAACCCCGGTTATGCCGGGGGTTTTTATTTAGAACGACAAACGCTTGGCTGTTTTAATCTGCGGCAGTTTTTCAACTTCGGCCAAGACGGCATCCGGCAGGGCGGTATCAAGGGATAATAAACACACCGCCTGTTCACCTTTGGCGGTTCTGCCCAAATGGAAATCAGCAATATTGTGACCTTTGGTTCCCAAGAGCGTTCCCAGCGCCCCAATTAATCCCGGCTTATCATCATTGCGAACAAACAGCATATGTTCGGATAGACCCGATTCAATCGGCACGCCCTCAATATTCACAATACGCGGTTCGCGCCCGGTAAAGAGTGTCCCGGCCAAGGTGCGTGTGCGCGTCTCCGTGGTCACCGTTAGTGTGATCAAAGAGCGGTGATCTTTGGCGGTCGCGCTTTTTGATTCGGAAATTTTAATACCGCGTGATTCGGCCACCTGCCCGGCATTGACCATATTGACCGTATCCGTCAGCGGTTTGAGCAAGGCCGACATGATCATCTGAGTTAATGGTTTGCAATTCAGTTCAGACACCGTCCCTTCATAAGAAATGTCCACTGATTTGATGGCCGATTCAGTAATTTGCCCGGCAAAACTCCCCAGTTGATCGGCCAGTTTCATATAGTACCGAAGACGCGGGGCTTCTTCGGCAGAAATAGACGGCATGTTGAGCGCGTTAGTAATTGCCCCCGTCATTAAAAAATCTGCCATTTGTTCGGCTACCTGAAGGGCGACATTCACCTGTGCCTCGTTGGTCGATGCCCCCAGATGCGGCGTACACACTAAATTGGGATGGCCAAATAACGGGTTTTCTGTGGCGGGTTCCACATCAAACACATCCAAAGCAGCACCGGCGACATGGCCTGAATCAAGGGCAGATTTTAGATCCGCTTCGTTGATCAAGCCCCCACGAGCACAGTTAATGATTCGCACGCCTTTTTTCATGGTGGCGATTGAATCTTTGTTGATCATGTTTTTGGTTTTGTCGTTTTTCGGCACATGTAATGTGATGAAATCAGCACTGCGGAATAATTCATCCAGTTCAACTTTTTTAACGCCAATCTCCACAGCCCGCTCTTCAGTCAAGAACGGATCAAACGCAATCACGTTCATCTTTAATCCGATGCCACGATCTGCAACAATCGAACCAATATTCCCGCACCCAATCACGCCCAGCGTTTTGCCATACACTTCCACGCCCATAAATTTATTTTTTTCCCACTTGCCAGCATGTGTCGAGGCACTGGCCTCAGGGATTTGGCGCGCGAGCGCAAACATCATCGCAATCGCATGTTCGGCCGTGGTGATGGAATTACCAAAAGGCGTGTTCATAACAATGACGCCCGAAGCGGTGGCGGCTTTGACATCCACATTATCCACGCCAATGCCGGCTCTGCCGATCACCTTAAGATTGCCATTGGATGCGGCAATAATCTCGGGCGTGACAGTTGTCGATGACCGGATGGCCAGACCTTGATAATTTTTGATGATCTCTTTGAGTTCTTCGGGTTTCAAACCTGTTTTGACATCGACCTCGACGCCTTTGTTGCGGAAAATATCTTCCGCCAGTTTATTCATTTTATCGGATATGAGAACGCGCGGGGCATTGGGACGTGAAGACATTTTTAACTCCTAATTTTGTCTTGTTCAGGAAAACAGACCTTTGTGATATCAGGAACATCGTGTTCATGCCACCTTCAATTTAGAGATATTCGATTTTTCCTGCTTAGGCGGATCAGAGAAAATTATTTTTTTAACACATTGAAAAACAATAATAATATCGTCTTTACAACATGTAAAAAGTTACGTATTATAAATTATGAAAAATAAAGCCCTATCCACCTTCCTTTTATCCGCCGCCAGCATGGGCGTATCGCCAGCGATGGCCAACAGCCCCGCCCCCCGGACATATGACCCCAGCGCGGTGGCGCAGGTTCTTTTGGAAAAAATTGAACCAGGTCGCCAACATATTTTCTTTAATACCCGCGAACGGGGCAGAAGCCTAAGTTTTCTATGTCTGGGAAATATTCTGGGTGAACCCATTACCGTGCGTGATCAAAGTGGACAGAATGCTTTTTCGGGTACCTTTACGCCTGACATTATAAAATTTATCCAAAACCCACAGACAAAAGACCCCGATGGTCAAAAAAGAATAAAAAGCCTGTTAGAGCAAAGATCTGACCTGGCCTATCTTGAGTACGCTACCACCAGCGCGCCAGATGCCAAAAAAATTACGGCTTATTTTCAACAGGCCTATCAACATACCCCTCATGACGTATTTGCCCGGGGGACAGGTCTGCGCGATGGATCCCTGCTCACGTCAATCCTGATCGATGAAAGCGTCATGAAAAAATTTATTACCGATAACGAAGACCGGATCAAAACAATTCAGGCGCAGTGGACACAAGCAGGGTTTGGCCATTACGCGTATAGCCGATGTGGCCCCGAATCTCCAGCAAGACGACCTTAATTACGCCGCCTTTTGTGCCCCTAAGGCCGCTTTTGTTTCGGCATAGGCCCATTCCAGCCATGGAAGTAAGGCCTGCATATCAGCCGTATCCACCGTTGCCCCGCCCCATATTCGAAGCCCTGCCGGCGCATCCCGGTAAGATGCACAATCAAAGGCCGCGTTTTCTTTTTCCAGACGTTTGGTCATGTCTTTGACAAAATTTTGACGGGCCTCATCGTCCATCGCCGTGAAATCTGGATCGACAATCTTAAGACAGATCGAGGTATAAGACCGTGTTGCTGGTACCTCTGCCAAAAATTCTGCCCACGGCGTTTTTTGAACCCACGCCTCTACTGCCTCAAAATTAGCTTTTGTTCGTGCCATGGCAGACTTAAGACCGCCCAGCGATTGAACCCAGTTTAAGGCATCCAGACAATCTTCTGTGGCCAGCATAGACGGCGTATTGATCGTTTCCCCTTTAAACATGCCATCAATCAATTTGCCTTTATTTGTCATGCGGAAGATTTTTGGTAAAGGCCGATCGGGGGTAAAGGACTCAAGCCGTACGACCGCGCGCGGAGAAAGCACAATCATCCCATGTGCGGCTTCACCGCCCAAGACTTTTTGCCATGACCATGTGGTGACATCCAGTTTTTCCCACGGCATATCGTACGCAAATACCGCCGACGTGGCATCACAGATCGTGATACCTTGCCGGTCATCGGCAATCCAGTTGCCATCGGGAACACGCACACCGGATGTTGTACCATTCCATGTGAAAACCACATCCCGCGTTTTCGTATCCACAGACGATAAATCTGGAAGCATGCCGTAATCTGCCTTGATAAGGCGCGCATCCGTTAACTCAAGTTGGTCTTTGACATCTTTGTACCAATCCAGACCAAAGGCTTCAAAACCCACCATATCCACGCCGCGGCCACCCAGCATCGACCACATCGCCATTTCAACCGCCCCTGTATCCGATGCCGGGACGATCGCAATTTTATAATCTGCCGGGATACCCAAAATCGTGCGGTGTTTTTCTATGACCTCCGCCAGTTTGGCCTTCCCCGGTGCCGAACGATGCGAACGCCCCAGAACCGCCGACTTTAAGCCGTCAAAAGACCAACCCGGACGTTTGGCACAGGGGCCGGATGAAAAACAAGGATTTTGGGGTTTAACGGCAGGTTTGCTGGACATGGGGTTCTCCGGTGTTAAATACTTTGCGTCGGTTTCAAAAATATTGTTAAAACAAATACGCTTTTAATCCCAAAAGGGCAAACATGACAAGACTCTCTGTGAACTTAAACAAAGTAGCCCTGCTTCGAAACCAGCGGGATACCGGACAGCCTGACCTCTTGGAACATGCCAAAATGGTCTTGGATGCCGGGGCACAGGGATTAACCGCCCACCCGCGGCCGGATGAACGTCATATCCGGCAATCTGATATTCCCTTGATCGCCGGGTTTTTAAAAACATGGCCGAATAAATCAATTGAATTTAATATCGAAGGATATCCGTCCGAAGATTTTATCCGGCTGGTCACCCGCCATGAATGTGATCAAGTAACATTAGTACCCGATGATCCAAATCAGAAAACATCCGATCATGGATGGGACATCCCGGCACAGGAAATATTTTTATCCGATGTCGTTCGGCGGTTAAAAGAAGCTGGCCGTCGTGTGTCGTTGTTTATCGACCCTAAGCCCGACATGGCACGTGCCGCCGCCGATATCGGGGCACAGCGTATCGAGCTCTTTACGGGTCCTTATGCCTTCAACCCTGATCTTTTGCCAGCCTATGTTGAAACAGCCGAAGCGGGATATCGTGCCGGTTTGGAAATCAATGCCGGGCATGATTTGAATCTGAATAATCTGGCGGGCTTTATTTCGGCGGTACCCCAATGCGCCGAAGTGTCTATCGGCCATGCCTTGACGTCGGATGCGTTATTGATGGGATGGCACGGGGCGGTCACGGCCTATCTCACTGCCATTCAATACGGACAGAAAGCGGCCTAAGCAATGGATATACGCGATATCTTAGGGGGATTGGCTACACTGATCGCCCTGATCAGCTATGTCCCCTATATCCGAACCATTTTCTCTGGCACCACAAAACCTCACGGATTTTCATGGTTTGTCTTTGGTGTTTTGATGGTGATCGGGTTCATCGCCCAGATATCAGACCATGCCGGTGCCGGGGCATGGGTGACGGGATTTTCCGCCTTGGTTTGTTTTTTTATTGCCGGACTTTCTGTGTTCAAAGGAACCTTTACGCCCACACGTTCGGATTGGATGGCCTTTACAGGGGCGCTGATAGCGATACCTATCTGGATCATGACAGACGATCCCCTCTATGCGGTGATTTTGATCACGATCATTGACGTGCTGGCCTTCTATCCCACCTTCCGAAAAGCTTATGTTCTGCCGCATGAAGAATTACTGTTCACTTATCTGCTCAGCGTGGTTAAATTCATTCTGGGTGTGATGGCACTTGAAAATATCAGTGTTATCACGGCTCTCTATCCGGTTTCGTTGATTATCATGAACGGGGCGTTTATCCTGATGGTTCTGGCACGCCGAAAGAAAAATATATGAGCTATATTCTCACGCTGGTTGCTTCAGATAAAAAACTGACCTTAGGACATCTCGCCGGGATAGAACGTTTCTGTGCCCAGCAGGGCGTGGCGATTACGAATTCTCCTGTCTGGCTGTCCCCCCATAAGGCGGCTGACATCGGTATCGCGTCCTGCCTCACACAAGACCAGATCAAAACACTCTGGGAGGCGTTATCGGTTGATAAAATTGATGTCTTTTGTACCTCTGTCCATAACCGGCAGAAAAAATTATTTCTGGCAGATATGGATGCCACCATCGTCACCACGGAAACACTGGACGAACTGGCAGAACATGCCGGAATCGGGGAACAGATTGCCGCCATCACGGCCCGCGCCATGAATGGTGATCTGGATTTCCATGAAGCTTTGCGGGAACGCGTAGCCCTTCTGGACGGGCTGTCGGTCGATAAGCTTAAGGTGACGCTGGATCAAACCCGTATTTCCGCCGGGGCGGATATATTGCTCAAAACACTTCGGCAACATCATGTGCCTTGTGTGCTGGTATCAGGTGGATTTACCTTTTTCACGGGGTCGGTTGCGGATCAACTTGGGTTCACCGCCCATCATGGCAATACACTTGAGATTAAGGACGGCCACCTGACGGGACAGGTTATTCCCCCCATTTTGGATAAAAATTCAAAATTATCTTATCTTCACACCTACGCAGAAGATTATGGCCTTGATCTCTCCGAAACGCTGGCCATTGGGGATGGCGCTAATGATCTGCCGATGCTTTCGGCCGCCGGGTTGGGCGTGGGGTATCGTCCCAAAAAGATTTTGCAGGAAACACTTCGTAATTGCTTATTTTACGGCGATCTCTCGGCGTTATTATACGCACAAGGTTATAATTTTTAATCCCACTTGGCTGTAAAACCAGCAGGGCGCCGTGTATACTGATCTGATCCGATTTTTGCTTTTTCTAAAATAAGCGGTCGTGCCTTTTCAAAAACCTCAAGGGTCAAGGTTTTGTTAACACCGTGTTTGGCCGCCCGGTCAAAAACATCATCAAAAGACAGGTTAATATCATGAGACGCCCGCACAGAAACCAGGGTTTCCAGCATATTTCGAATAAAACGGCCGTTACCGTATTCTCTGGCGTTACCCTGACGAACGACTTGGGTAATGAGTCGTTCAACAGAAGTCATGACCTTTTCATCATCAATCACTAACTGATAATCGAGTAATTTATTATAAAAGATATCGATCATTTCGTCAGCGGAAAAATCCTTGATTTTAACTTGATGTGCGATACGGCTTGATAGTCCGTCATCTATTTTTAAAAGTTTTTCTATTTCATCTGGATAACTCGCCATGACACACACAAAACCATGTCTGTCATTTTCAAGACGAGCGATTAGCGTTTTGATCGCCTCTGCCCCAAAGTCCCTATCGCTATCTGAATAGGCAAAACTTCCGGCTTCATCGATAAAGAGAACCCCGCCCATCGCCTCGTTAACCGCCTTGTTTGTGATAAGCGCGGTATGCCCAATATATTCTCCGACCATATCCTTACGGGTGACTTCATGCACATCTGGCTTAGATAGATACCCAGCCGCATGGAGTAATTTCCCGACATAGCGGGCGATGGTTGTTTTACCTGTGCCGGGGTTACCTGCCAAAATCATGTGATGTGAGGGTTTTTGCAAATCTCTTTCCCCGTGTGCCAAACGCCCCAGATATTCAACATGCGTCGTGGCAATTCTACGGAATAATTCTTTGACGTTATCCAGCCCAACAAATTCTTGACCAATTTCAAATAGCACTTCTTCTAATGGCTTAAAATTTGGTCTTGTTGGTTTCGACAACGCAATTTGTGTCAATCCGGGAACAAATCCCATTTTTAGGGGCACAACGGGTGCATGAGATGAGGGAACAAGATTATAAGGGCGAACAAAGTCGAACAGGGCAATAAGACTTTCTTTTGCTTGGTAGCGAAGAATATCGTCCCCTATTTCTACACGGACATCTAAACAAAACTTAGGCAGATCCCGATAATCAGCAACCGGGATAACTGAAGGGTTAGAACGCACCCCTTCAACCAAGGCTACGATTTTTTCCTTTATAGATACAGGAACGGCCCAACCGTTGATCCACATATCTCGCTTAACATCCAATCGGGGCAGATTTTGAAACATTGTTGTTATGTCTTTATAGGTCAAAAGAAATATTTAAACTGGCATATAAATTATGTCAATCATTTCTTTTTGTGTGTTCTGAAGGACTTAGCGTACAATGGGGAAGTGATTTGATCTTTATTGTACGGATAGGCCATGATGGATACCCCCAAGAAAAAATACAATTTCGTCATCCCGCAGGATGAGTTGGATGAATTAATCCATCGTTTCTGCCGGAATTACACAACACTGGCACGCGAAGGGCGGTTTGACCCGATCGTTGGCCGGGACGAAGAAATCGACAACGTCATGTTGATCCTGCTTCAACGTAACCGGAAAAACGCCTGTATGCTGGCACCGGCCGGGGTGGGGAAAACGGCGCTTGTGGTGGGTCTGGCACAGGCCATTGTGGCCGGACGCACCCCAGATTATCTGAAAGGCGCGCAGGTCATTGAACTGGACATGCCCGCCATGGCGGCGGGGACATCCAGCCCGGCTGAATTTCAGGCACGGTTCATCCCCATCTGCCGCGGTCTCGCTGAACGATATCACCATCCTGAATTCCCCCGTTACATCATGTTCATTGACGAAATTCACACTATCATGCCCACGGTGCGCGGGTCGGCCTATGCCGGGTTATCCGAAGTGATGAAACCCTATATGACGATCGGAGATCTTCACATTCTGGGGGCGACGACCTCTGAAGAATATCGCTTATACGTCCAGACGGACATGGCCTTGGATCGACGTTTCCAAAAAGTGCATTTGAAAATGCCAAACGCCGAAGAGGTTTTTAAAATTCTTCAAGGCGTACGACCTAATTATGAGCGTCACCATAAACTGACCATTCCAGACGAATGCTTGCGGGAGGTTGTTTTTCTAACCGATGAACATATGCGCAAGCGCACCCAGCCCGATAAATCGATCATCACCATGGATGCCGCCTGTGCGTGGCATAATATGTTCCGGGGGGAAGATCGAACCTTGTCCATGGATGCGGTGCATATGATGGTGGCCAAAGAGACAGGATTGCATCCCGGCGCTCTCTCTGAAAAAGGGACGATTTCCCGAGGCATGGTCTATGACCCCACGAAAATGAAAGTCACGACAGGCGGTAAAAATTTTGCAGATACACAAGACCTCAAAATTGCCAAAACAGAGCCGGATATAGAAGATGAAGACGCCTATTTAATTTCCGGCGACAACGATATCGGAAGCGGGTCGTTTCATGGGCCCGGCTCATCTATTCTAAAAGATAAATAGGCATTTATTTTATATTACGTGCGCATTGAAGATGCTCTGCAACCTGAGTTACATCGTCGACAATCAAGTCGACCGGGATATCCACTAAAGGCATGGCACCCCCGTGGGTCACAAGTGCCGTTGTCATTCCCATCTGATGGGGAATATATAGGTTTCGAGGTAAATCTTCGACAATCAGAACATCTTTTGCGGATAGCGATAAACAAAAAAGCGCTTTTTCAAAACCTTCTTTGCCGCGCGATTTAGGGGTAAAATTCACGTCTTCCATCGGAATAATATGATGATCCAAAAACAGATGTTTCATACCCAGATGAGATAAAGCGCGATTGGCCCAGTCACGGGATGCATTGGTCAGCAGGACGTGAGGCAAGCACAGGGATTCAAGCGCCTTAACGAAATCATCATTTCGCTGGATCAGTTTTTCATCAATATGCTGATGAAACGGCGCATGAAGTTGCGCATAGGTCAGGCCATATTCATGAATAAAACCATGTAGGGAATAGCCTTGTTCCGCTTCGGATTTGACCGCTAACGCCACCGCTTGTTCATAGGTGATATTAACGCCCAGTGACTGTGCCGCCCGGGCGGCGGCCACATTACAGGCCTTGATAAACAGATCATCAAACCGATAAAGGGTACCATCAAGATCCCATATGATCCCGCGAATATGCGATAAATCCGGGGTCACTTGAGATAGAAATCAATCGTCGACACAACACGAACGGTTTTATTCATTTGCTGGGGTTCAGACACGGCATAGGTGTCATCCCGCGCTAAAATCTGAAAGATCCCTTGATAAGCGGTACGAATATCACCCACTTTTTGCCCTGAATCCTTGGCGAATTGATCTGCGGCTTCTCTGGCGTTCTGGGTTGCCTGTGCAATCATCTCGGGCTTGATATCGTTGAGCTTGGTGTAAAGATACGTAGGCCCCGTGCCGCCTTGTGCCAGAACAATTCCCTGTTTGACCAGTTCGCCGACATTCTGGGACGCCTTATACACAGACTCAACATTTGGCGTACGCACCATATAAGTCTGCGTCAAAATATAGCGGGACTCTTGGATATTATCCTGACGATACCCCTGCGCCATCAAGTCTTGAACATTGACCTGCTGAAGTTCGATTTCTGAATCGGCAACACCATATTTTTTCAAGAACGTAATGACGTTGGCACCGCGTGTGTCCATCGTGGCCTGAAGGGCGCTTAAGTCATTGCCTGTTTCCGTGTAGGAAATCGGCCATAGCACCAAATCGGCTACCACATCTTTTTGTGCCAAACCTTTGACCGTGACAAACCGGTCGTAACTTTTGAATTCTCTGAGACCTTTGTAAATATTCGTGCTGGCATATCCAATACCGCACGCCAACACCAATAAAGCCGCAATTAAAAAGATACCTTGATATTTGTTTTCAGGGGTCATGTTAGGCACTTTCTTTCCATGCGTTAAAAATTTTAAATCCGTTTTTTTCGGCTATAGGGATTACATGTGAAAAATATGTCATTAAAATGACTTCATACGGGAGATGTTGATTGGCCACCATCCAAATCTGTCCCCCGGGTTTCAAGCACCCAGCCGCATTCTCAATAAATTGATGGCCGATATCGATATCTGTTTTTTTACCCTCATGAAACGGGGGGTTCATGACAATAACATCCAGCTTGGGAAGTCTCTGGTCTCTTTGGGTTAAATCTGTCCAGATTCCGGTCACCTCGATATTCGGATGTGTAATGCGAAGGTTTTTAACGCACGCTGTCACCGCGCGCCTGTCGGCATCCATCACATATAAGGCTTTCAAGGTTTTGTTTTTGACCAAAATCTGCCGGGATAGCCAGCCATAACCACACCCGAAATCTCCGGCTATCCCGGTGAGGTCATGAGGTAAAAATTCAGCTAGAATACGGGACCCCATGTCTACCCGGTTCCATGAAAACAACCCGGGTTCTGTCCAGAACATCTCTCCCTCGATGTTTTTTTCCTGAGCGGCCGCGGCTTTATGCCACCCCATCACCACATCCCGGTGTAAATTTTCTGTTGTCCCCCAGACTACACGGGCATGGTTTTTAGATTGACTATGCACGAATAGCCCAGCTTGACGAAACCATGCCGGCAGTCTTTTACCCCCGGCATCGTTACCCGCGGCGGCCATCAGCACACCTCCCGGTTTTAAAGATAACAACGCCTCGGCGAGCATGCCTTGAGCCCACTGCGTCTGGGACGGCACAAGGCAAAGCGCCATATCAACAGAGCCCGGTACAAAAGCTGGCTTTTCTAACAACAACTCTGGAAAACGTGTCTTCAAGGAGACGGCGTAAGGGTAAAAATCCTGAGAGACCCTCAAAGACTTGAAACGGGTCAACTCTGGGTGGTTCTGTGCCCCTAAAAATAGTACTTTTTGGCCAGGATCTGGATACGATAACGCGCCTTGAACAAAAGGTATCCAGAGCGTTTCAAGGGCATTTTTAGACATACCGGAACATCCGCAACATAACAGGCTTGATTTCAAAGGATATTAGGGCGATAACTCCGCCCATCATAGATCACAGACGAAATAGATGTCATCTTCAATTCACGCCCAAAAAGGAATTTTGACCGAAGGTTCAATAGGCCGGCATTTAGTCCGGCTGGCGGGGCCTATGACGTGGGGCATTTTCGCCATTATTTCGTTTCAGCTTGTTGATATGTTTTATATCAGCTTACTGGGGACAGAGCCGCTTGCGGCTTTTTCATTCACCTTTCCGGTGACTTACGGAATGTTTGCGTTCGTCATGGGGTTCGGGATTGCGATGTCATCTGTCCTCTCGCGTTTGATCGGGGAACAACGTCCCGATGACCTGAAACGTGTCACCACACAAGGGTTGGCGTTGGCACTGGGGGTCTGTCTTGTGCTGTCTCTGGGCGGTTACGCGCTCTCGGATCAGATTTTTATCTGGCTTGGGGCAGATGATATGATGCGCCCGATGATACATGAATTTATGGTGCCGTGGTTTTTGGGCTCTGTATTCATCTCCCTGCCGTTGGTCGGAAATGCGGCGATACGGTCAACGGGTGATACCGTACTCCCCGCTGTGATCATGACAGTTGCGTCCATTGTGAACGTCATTCTAGATCCTTTATTGATTTTTGGTTTGCTGGACTTTCCAAGACTTGAACTTCAAGGCGCGGCCATTGGTACCGTGATTGCGAATGCCTTGGCGATGATAGCTGGCCTGTATATCATCCACGTCAAACTAAAATTAACAGATATAGCTTGCCTTTGGGACGTCAAATCATGGGCGGACACGTGCAAACGTTTGTTGATGATTGCCATCCCTGTCGGCCTAACTAATACACTTCAACCGATTGTCAATGCTATCATCATATCCTTGCTGTCTGCTTCCGGGGCTTCTGCGGTAGCGGCCTTTGGTATCGCCACACGGGTTGAGGCGTTTGCTTTTATCATTCTGATGGGTCTATCTGTCGGAATGGGGCCAATCATTGGACAGAATTTTGGGGCTCAAAAATATACCCGGGTTTTTGAAACACTGCGTCTTGCCATGAATTTTAATATTCTTTGGTCGATTGGCATTGCTGTTATTCTGGCTGTGTTCGCCCATCCGATTGTCTCTGCTTTTTCACAGGACCCGGATGTGATCCGCGTGACGGTTATGTTCTTCTGGCTCGTACCCTTTTCATATATTTTTGCCAATTTATTTCGCGGCTGGGCGTCTGCCTTTAATGCCTTAGGAAAGCCACAGATTTCGTTTGTCATGGTTGTCGTTGAACTGGTTGTTCTCATGATTCCGGCGGTTTACCTTGGGTCTTATTGGGGTGGAACCGCCGGCGTTTTTGCGGCAATTGCCATTATCAATGTGGTCACGGGTAGTTTTTTTCATCTCTGGTCATGGAAAATATGGCGTAAATTGTCTTCTGCCACCTAAGTATGCTAGAAAATACCTGTTCCCGTTGATTGTTTTCCCTTAAGCGAAAGGACATATGCGCGATGTTACGTTTTTCTTTTTTAACAGCTCTTCTCTTTTTGACATTGTCATCACCTGCACGCGCAGATAAAGACAATCCTCTCATGCTCCCCCCCGAAGGCCATGTACTGATTAATTTATCGGCCACTGAAACACGTAAGCTGGTACAAGATCAACTCATCGCATCGCTTCGCATTGAAAAAGAAGATGTGGATGTCAAAAAAGTACAAGATGACGTGAACAAGGCCATGAAGGCCGCCATCGAGGCGTCGAAAAAATACGATAGCGTCAAAGTGTCCACAGGTGGTTACAACGTTTATAAGAACGAACAACCCATCCCGGATCCCAAAACCGGTCAATATACCGGAAAAGTAAAAACAACATGGCGCGCCAGCCAAACACTAGACATGGAATCAAAAGACTCGGCGTCTATGCTTGAACTCACAGGACAAATTCAGGAATTGGGATTTGCCATGAGTAATCTGATGTATACGTTATCTCCCGAAAAAGCCGAAGCTGTTCGGGATGAACTGATGGTGATTGCCTTAAAAAAACTACGTGCCAAGGCAGAAAAAGCCTCGGATGCGCTGGGTAAAAAAGGGTTTGAACTCACAGATGTGAATTTAGATACCAGCGGCGGATATCCACCCCCTATGCCCTACGCCCGAAGCGGGATGGAAAAAGTAATGATGTCGGCTCAAGCTGATGCCATGGCGGCACCTGTGGCCGACGCCGGGGAATCCAGCTTGTCATTGACGGTCAGTGCCCGCGCTCTGCTCAAGCCGTAATCTCCTTCTTTCATGAATCGTGGTCAGGCATATTCTTGTGCCTGACCTTTTTTAAATAGACCCACACTCTATGGCCGATATTCTTTCAACGCTTTCTGACTTTTTATTCCCTCAGGCCATTCCCCTCTGGCAGGCACTCCTGCTCATTGGCTTTAGCTTTTTTACCTCTTTATTAGCCGCATCCATTGGCATTGGAGGCGGCGTTGCGATGATGGGTGCCATGTCGAGTATGATTCCCGTCTCGCATTTAATTGCTGTCCATGGGCTGGTTCAGTTGGGGTCTAATTCCGGCCGTGCGTTTTTGCTGAAATCACACATAAGCTGGCCGATTGTGTGGGGATTTGCAGGTGGCGGTATCTTGGGGGCTGTACTGGGGGGATATCTTTTTGTCTCGCTGCCCGAAGATATTTTGATGGCCGCGTTGGGCGGGTTTTTATTATGGGTTGTCTGGGCACCCAAAATACCTCTGCCCTATGCTGAACATTGGGGAATGCCGTTGGTGGGGGCAACCGCTTCTTTTTTTGCGATGTTCTTTGGCGCAATGGGGCCTTTGGTCAATGCGGTGCTTCAACGCAAGGGGCTTGATAAACAACAGTTGATCGGCACACAATCCGCCTGCCTGATCCTTCAGCATGGATTAAAAATTATTGTCCTGCTGGCATTGGGCATATCCCTTAAAGAATGGATGGGCATGATTATTCTTATGATCTTGATGGGTTTTGCCGGAACGTATACCGGCACCCATATTCTTCAAAAAATTCCTGAGCGCGCTTTTCAAAAAGGACTGAAGGTGATCCTGACACTCATTGCCCTTGATTTGCTCCGGTGAAGTTTCGGATTTTAAAAAACCGCCTAAAAAGGCGGTTTTAAAAAAGAGTAATTAAGACACCAGAACATTCTTAAATTGCCAAGGATCAGAAGGATCAATGTCTTCGTCAAAGAGATTCCAGCGATTCGAGAGCGGCGTCCAATCTGTGTAATGCCCTTCGACATTGCCGAGATAAGGTTTTTGCACCTCAAGACAACGAACATGATCTAGATCATCGGCTTCGACGATACCGGCATTCGGATTTTCAAGCGCCCAGACCATGCCAGCCAGCACCGCCGACGTCACCTGAAGTCCCGTGGCATTTTGATAAGGTGCCAGTACGCGGGTTTGTTCAATCGTCAAACGAGAGCCAAACCAATACGCGTTTTTGGCGTGCCCATATAAAAGGACACCCAGTTCATCCATCCCGTCGATGATTTCATTTTCATCGAGAATGCGGTGTTCCTCTTGCACTTTGCCAGCGCCAAACGCTTCGTGGAAAGATAAAATAGCATCATTACAAGGATGATACGCATAGTGGCAGGTGGGGCGATATTCAGGTGTCAACCCCGAGCCCACCGTAAAATAATCAGCAATCGACACTGATTCATTATGGGTCACCAAGAACCCATATTGTGACCCCGGCGTTGGGCACCATGTCCGCACCCGGGTATCCGCCCCGGGACGATTTAAAAATATGGCGGCCTGACATCCCGAGGGATCATTTTGCGTTTGGGCACCGGGCGGCATCCATTTTTCATGCGTCCCCCAGCCCAGCTCGGCCGGTTGAAAACCTTCGGAAACAAAACCTTCGACAGACCATGTATTTACAAACGTATTAATACGCTTGGGGTCTGAACTGCGCTGGGTGTCCCGCTCCGCGATATGGATACCTTTGACCCCCGCTTTTTGCATCAACTTTGCCCAGCCTTCTTTTGACGTCGGCATAGGTGTATTAATCCCCGTATCTTTAGCAATCGTTAGCAAGGCTTCTTTCACGAACCATGACACCATGCCGGGGTTTGCCCCACAACACGATACCGCTGTTGTCCCGCCGGGGGATCTACGGCGTTCCGCCAACACAGTCTCGCGCAAGGCATAGTTGGTTCGGGCATTATTCTGGACGGAACCACCAAAATAAAAACCTGGCCACGGTTCAACTACCGTATCAATGTATAAGGTATTCATTTCCCGGCAAAAACGCATCAGATCGACCGAACTGGTATCTACGGATAAATTGACACAAAATCCCTGCGGCTTACCTTTGAAAAGACTGGAGAGCACGTCCTGATAGTTATCCTTCGTCAATTCTTTTTGGATGACGTTAATTCCCCGCGCCTTCAGGAATTCGGCATAGGTGGGCTCCGGTTCAATGACCGTCAACTGGGTTTTATCATAGTCAAAATGACGTTCGATCAAAGGCAGAGTTCCCCGGCCAATGGAACCAAAGCCAATCATCACAATAGGGCCCGAGATACGGCCATAAACAGGGTAGGTTTTGGACATATTGTCTCTCCTTACATCACAAAGTGTCTGGTAAATAATCAGCAAACTGAATGCACGGTATTAAGGGGGGGGTCAACCCATTTTTTTCACGGCTTAAGATTTAAGCGCACCCTGCATAAACGGGGGCTCCCGAAGGATCTCCTGGGCGGCGCGTCTGCCAGATAGATACGCCCCGTGAACCGTCGCCGGGTAATGCGGGTTCGTGTGTTCCCCCGCAAAAAATATCCTGCCTTCAGGTTGACCCAAAGTTTGGTGTAATTGGTAACTCTCACCGACAGGTACATAAGAATAGCTCCCGTGCGTGAAAGGATCATTCTGCCAATTAGAAGAAACCACATGAAGCGGTGCCGAGGCTTTGGGATATATCTTTTTTAAAACCGCATAAAGACTCTGGGCTTTTTCTGAATCAGACATGGCCTGCACGACTTCGGCTTGATGACCAGCGTGTAAAGCCAGCAATACAGGACGTTCATAAAGCGAAGAAACATTAATCAGTTCGGCCCATAATGGTGAAAACGTCTGATTAATCGCTGTATGATTGTCCCAGAACAGCTGATCAAAAATAAAAAAGCTTTTATGTAGGTTTCCCATACCTAATTTTTGTATCGCTGATTTTTTCTCAAGAGATAGTTCCGGTGAAAAAATAATTTTATTTGATTTCAAAACGCCTAACGAAGCCGTTACGACAACGACGTCAGATTCATATATATTATTATCCTGCGTGATAACACGCGTATAATTTAAGCCCTGTTCAATGCGCGCAACGGGGGAATTGGGAATTATCTTCAGATCCTTTGCCAATGTATCTATCAATATCCGATAACTGGGTTGAACCCAGAAATCACCACCTGAAAAACCTTTATCTTCATCGTATTGAAAAACAGATAGACTTGATAAATCTGTACCATATTCTGTTTCAAAATCTACCCGGAGACGGTGCGCTAAGCTATCTGCCTGATCTTTTGATAGTTTATGCTGAATAATGAAGCGAGATAACGCATCCTGGATGGATAAATCGGAACTTTCCGTGCGCTTAAGTTTTTCAATATAGGTATAAAAAAGAGGGCTGGGATCCAGCGTGATCACTTTCCCTTGAGAATCATAAACAATACGGTCATCAAAATAGGTGGGTGTCAGGCGCGCCCCTTCTTTTTTTAAAATATCACCGACCGGGTTTTGATGAATACCATGTACCCATGATGCCCCCATATCAAACGGTGTTTGGGGATCGGGATGGCTCAAAATACGGCCGCCAATATCCTGTTTTGCTTCAAGGATCGTGACATCAACACCCTGCGCGCTGAGCATGGACGCGCAAGAAAGCCCAGCGACGCCAGCACCAACAATAAGAACTTTTTTCTTTTTTTCTGACATATGCTTTTTAGGAGATGCAAAAACTTTCGCCGAGAAATATCCCATCATCAGCGGCACGCCGCAGCATATCAATTTTATAAAATTTCGTCGGCGCGGATGAAATAACACCCTGTTAAATTTGCATATTCCGACTTCGGCCACAAGCCATAAAAAGAATATTACTCTGCCCGCACTCTTTGAAGGAAGTGGTCTACCTGAGAATTCAGCTCCACAGCCTGTTTAGACAACTCGCGTGATGCCACCAGCATTTGTTCAGAGGATAAACCTGCCTGTGCCGACGCCGCTTCGACATCCCTTAAGCTATCAGCAATCGACTGAGTATTAGACGAAGCCGTCTGCATATTACGAGCGATTTCGTTGGTTGCCGCAGATTGTTCCTCAACGGCGGCGGCCACATTGCTGGTTGCACTGGAAATCGACCCGACTGACAAATTTACTTCCTTGAGCGCATCAATGATGTTCTGTGCGGCCTGACGCATTTCAACCACCACAAGCTGAATTTCTTCCGTTGTCTTATTCGTTTGATTGGCCAGATTTTTAACTTCACCCGCGACAACAGCAAAACCTTTGCCAGCTTCCCCAGCACGCGCGGATTCAATTGTGGCGTTTAAAGATAGTAAATTGATTTGACCTGAAATTTCCGCAATCATATTCATTGCGCTAGCAACTTTATTCGTGGCCTCGTTCAGCGTATTCGCAATGAAGTCAGCGTTTTGAGTTTTATCAAGCGAGTCATCGACTAAGTTTCTGGTTTTCTGCATTTGTTCAGCAATTTCCTGAACAGTAGAAGACAATTCCTCGGATGCCGCCGCGACGGACTGAACATTCGCTGTGGCACTGGCGGCTTCGCCATTGGCGTCAGAGGCTTTTTCGGCACTATTCTGAGCCGTGCTGACCATACTTTCGGCAGTCTGCGCCAGTTCAGTCGCGGCAGACGCCACGACATTGACAATACTTTTGACACTTTGTTCAAAATCATCGGCCATTTTGGCCTGCATTTCTTTTTTCTGACGCTCGAGTTCTTTTTTCTCAAGCTCTCCATACGATAATTTGGCCTGCAACGCTTTGATTGTTGTGAGCGTATTTTGCATTTCATTATCGGTCACCTGGATATCTGTCAGATAATTCCCCCCCATGATTGAATTCAGACGGGTATCCACATAGTCGAGACGTTCATTGAAGGTTTTGCCCAAGTAACGCGACGATAAATAGGCAATCACAATACCAGAGGCGATAATACCCAGAAAAATCCAAAGATCGATGATCGCCTGTTTTCGGGCGTGATCATAGCGACTTTGCGCTTGTTTCATTTGTAAATTGAGTAACTGGCCATTGGCTATCATGGCCTTATCAAATGCTGAATAAGACTCGGATATAATACGTGCTGATTCGCCTGCACGGCCTTCCTTTGCCATGGCCAAAGCCGGCTGGATGGCCTGTGTGCGAAATAAATCTCGTTGCTCTTGAAATGTCTTAATGAGGTCTTTTTCTTCTACCGTCAGATTCATGGCCTCAAGATCAGAAAAATCTTGGGTGATACTTTCCGCATTTTTTTGAATTTTGGCCTCTAGCTCATTTGATTTTTCAGTATTCGTGCTGATGATCATCACGTTAAGCGCGTTCTCATACATGAGCTGGCTTATTTCCGAGAGTTTATTAAGCGGCATAATCTCGGTATAAAACATCTGTCTTAACTGATTAGTGGTATCATTAATGAAATAAATAGCCGCCCCGCCAATCATCGCCACCAGTAGGCACAGTACTGCTGACACACATAATATTTTATTTTTAATCATGGAAAACCATCGGTCGATTTGTGCTTTTCGGGATTTTTCAACAACCCGGCCATGCTCGATCGATAAACCTTTGGCGTCTCCGCTCAGGAATTTTTTGTAAATATCCCCCACGGCTCTGGTGATGGATGAATCAGGTTTATTACGGATCGATATATACCCTGTGAGAACCCCTTTTTCGATCACGGGCATAGCGTTGGCTTCGACCCAGTAGTGATCGCCGTTTTTTACCCGGTTTTTAACATAGCCACTCCAGGGTTTGCCCGCTTTAAGATCCCGCCACATATCTTCGAATGCTTCGGGGGGCATGTCACTATGTCGAATAAGATTATGCGGCTGACCGATCAATTCATCGCGCGTAAAGCCTGAAATCTCGACGAAATCTTCGTTTACAAATCGAATCTTACCTTTGTCATCGGTACGGGAGACAATGGCAGACCCCTCTTTCATAAATACTTCGCGTTGGGTAACGGGACCGTTTTGGCGCATGGCATATCTCTTGGTTCTGAGGGTCGGCGGAAAGAATTCTTTGAACGTATGCAGATATGATTCTAACACTCTTTGCGTCAAAGGAATATGCGAGCGGTACACAAGCGTATGCCGTGATTAAAAAGAAAAGAAGTAGATGTTTAGATAATTATATAATGGCGGGGCGATAGCGCCCAGTTACCACCAATGTTCTGAAACGGGAAAATAGTCAAGGGTGGTGAAGAAGGCTATTTTGGATGTTATTTTAAAACACTTAAAAACCCATCTTTTAATTAGGAACAGGCTTATTAAATGATAAGGCACGTTCCTTTAATAACAGATTTTTGAAACCAAAGATCAATCCATTCCTTTTATTAAGAGCATAAGAAGATTGTCAACTTCCTTTTCAGCAACTCGGATTGGACCTTCATAATTATAATTGAAGTCAGGTCTTCTGCCATTCAATTCTGCCTGTTCAAGGCTGTGAGCTACATTTAATAAAATTTGCAAAATGTCTTTTAAATCGCTGTATTTTACTTTTTTGTAGAGTTCCACTCTCTCTTCTTCATTTAAGTTTTGATTGTGAGCGTAAATCTTGTCTCTCAAAGGTTTAACATTATTCCATTGGCCTCGTGCTTTTTTTACGCGCTGTTTAATTTCTTTAATATCTTCACGAGATAGTTCATGAGCATTGTTGATATACTCATTTATACCTTCAAACTCACCAGACAGTTTTAACTTTCTCTCTTTTAAATTAAATTTATTAAAGTATGAAATATCATCTATTACCGCCTTTAACATCTTTGTGATATTTCTGGTGTTATTATCTGTATCAAATATTTTTCCTAGAAATATTATAACAGTTTGCAGCGCTATATAATTATAGTCGCTCCAGAAACGAGCATTATTATTTAGCGCATTATAAACTTGTTTATCGGTAGCAGCTTTCTCACCTATTATTAAATAGCAATGGAAAGTTCTAGCAGCAAAAACCACATTTTGTTGAAATGTTTTATATTGTTCAGTGTACATTTGTAAGATTTTTAGAAATTTTTACGAGGAAAATGCTTTAGAGCTTTATCTAAAATTGCCAAATCTTTGGCTGGGAATAATTTCAATTCTGATAACGCCCTTGCCTCTTTTTCTGCTAAAAAACTGATCGCTTCAATTCTGTCATTTTGCCAAAACAAAATAACAGTTTTGCCGTCTAAAATTTCATTGATGTAGGTACAATTACCAAATTCAGGCTTGGGCTGATGTTTTTGTTTAATAGATGTTTCGTAGTCATCTGAAAAGCGAGGCATATAGCCAAGAGGGGATGAATAAGCCATTCCATCAACAATTTCACTTAGATAATATACGGTGATATTTTCCAGTCTTTTGGGAGACCGTTTGAAAAAATTAAATAAACCCATTTGCGTCTCCATAATTTGGGTACTTGAGGCATCTAAATTTGCTTATCACTCTCTCAGAAGTTTCAACCTCTAACCGATTATAGCATTGAAGAATGGTTCTTAAAACGGGTTGGAAAGGGAAGAAAGATAGAACTTCGTTAAAATGAGCAAACCTAATAATCGAAACGTTATCAATCGGTTTGGACGGGCGAGTTATTTCGGGACTTGCGGGATATAGCGCGCCGACGCGTTGTCATGGCGGTAAATGGCGGACAGGGGGGGATTCGAACCCCCGATACGGGTTAACGTATACACACTTTCCAGGCGTGCGCCTTAAGCCACTCGGCCACCTGTCCTTTTGACGTGACCCGTCAGTTATCAGAAACGGGCGTGCATTTCAACTATTACCCCACCCAGAAGGGCTAAATCTTCCGGCCGGGAGAGCCGATGATCCCCCTCTTCAATCATATAAAGGCGGCAATCCGCGTGTTTAAGGGCCTTTTTGATCTGCCCGGCAGTTTGCCACGGTACATCCGGGTCGGCGGTGCCTTGCAAGAGTGCGACCGGAATTTTAAGGCCGAGATCACGCGTCATCACCGCGTTTCGGGCACCATCTTTGATCAGTTTCCGGGTGAAAATATAGGGTCTGGAATCATAGGCGCTGGGTTCTTCGAAATAGCCTTGCGTTTCGAGAGCCTGACGTTGAGCAGGCGTGATATCCCGTTCAATCCATGCGGTAAAATCCGGCGCAGACGCCATGCCCACCAATCCCTTGACCTGCGTGGGTCTTTTTTCAGCGCAGAGCAGGGAAATCCAGCCGCCCATGGACGACCCGGCCAATATCACCGGATCATCCCCCGCTACATGGGCGATGACATCCAGCGTATCTTGCGTCCAGTCGCTGATACATAAATCGGTAAAGATGCCCCCTGATTGTCCATGACCCCCGTAATCAAACCGGATGAACCCAAAGCCATTATCACGGCAGAGCGTTTCGAGATAGATCGCCTTAGTGCCTTGCATATCTGACCTGAAGCCCCCTAAAAACACGACCCAAGGCCTCAATCCTCTATGGGATTCATAGGCCACATCATAACCGTTTGTACTTTTGATAAATTGAGGCATTATGATAAAACTTTCGTCAGGCATTAACTTCTTTGAATCATACGATATGACACATTTATCCGGTAGCGCGAAAAAACAACCTGTCGTGATGCAGATCATTCCTGAACTGGGCGCGGGCGGCGCAGAGCAAGGATGTCTGGATGTAGCGGCCGAATTGGTGCGATCAGGCGCAAAATCAATTGTGGTGTCAGCAGGAGGTTCACGCGTGCATGAACTGGCGCGTGCCGGTGCCACCCATATTACCCTGCCCGTTCATAGCAAGAACCCCTATGTCATGTGGCGAAATATCGGACGATTAAAAGCTCTCATGGAAAAATACGATGTTGATATTGTGCATGCAAGATCTCGAGCGCCTGCGTGGTCGGCCTATAAGGCCTGTCAGGGGACAAAAGTTAAATTCATGACGACGTGCCATGCACCTTATAATATCTCGGGCGAAGCCAAGCGTTTTTATAATTCATCAATCATCAAAGGCGAGCGTGTCATTGCCATTTCAGAATATGTCGCGCAATATTTACGTGAACAATACGCCGTTGATCCAAATATTATTCGTGTTATTCACCGGGGTATTGCGTTGGAAAAATTTCACCCGACCGCCGTGGTTCCCACACATCTGATTTCACTGTCGAGTGCGTGGCGTATCCCAGACGGCGCACCGATTGTGATGATGCCGGGACGTCTCACACGCTGGAAGGGTCATACCGTTCTCATCGAAGCGATGGAAAAATTAAATCGGCCGGATGTTTTTTGTGTGATGATCGGGTCTGATCAGGGGCGTCATGAATACCGCGCCGAATTGGAACAGCTTATCACCGATAAGGGGCTTGAAGGGCGCGTGCGGATTATCGATCATTGTTCAGATATGCCGACCGCCTATATGCTCTCGACGGTGGTGGTATCAGCCTCAACGGATCCGGAAGGGTTTGGGCGCGTGCCTGTCGAAGCCCAAGCCATGGGTCGTCCGGTGATTGCGACTGACCATGGCGGCGCACGGGAAACCATTATCCGGGGGGAAACCGGGTGGCTGATCCCGCCCTCTGACCCTCAGGCGTTGGCAGATGCGCTTCGAGATGCACTGGCCTTGACGCCTCAACAACGCGCCGTTCTGGCCACGCGGGGCATGAACCATATTGCCACCCATTTTACCCGGGAACGTATGACGGACGAAACCTTGAATGTCTATGCAGAATTAATGAATGAAAAATATGCCATGATTTCCCCGGTATCGGCGCGGCGAAACCTTAAACATGCCGCAGAATAAAACACAAAAAATTCTGATTATTAAACTCGGTGCCTTAGGGGATATGGTTCAAGCCTTAGGTCCCATGCGGGCGATCAAAGCATATCATCCTGATGCAGAATTTACGATTTTAACGACGTTTCCCTATGTTGACCTCTTAACACGCACAAAATTGTTTGATCATATTTGGGTCGATCACCGCCCAAAATGGTTTGATGTAGGGGGATGGCATGACCTGATATCAAAACTTAATCATGGGCATTTTTCCCGTGTGTATGATCTTCAAAATAATGACCGTACCGGTTTTTATTTTCGCCTGATGTCTCCCAAACCGGAATGGGTCGGTATCGCCCCGGGTGCCTCTCACCGGAATATATCGCCAGACCGGTCAGCAGGATTGGCGTTTTATGGCCATGTCCAAACACTGAATCTCGCAGGTATTCAGGATATCCAGATAGATGATTTATCCTGGATGACCTCAGACCTATCTGTCTATTCTCTACCAGCGCGCTATGCGTTAATCATTCCGGGATCATCCGCGCGGCATGTTCAAAAAAGATGGCCTGCTTCTTTTTTTGCGGAAGCCTGCGCGTTTTTACAACGCCATCACATCACACCCGTCTTGATTGGATCTTCGGATGAACAAGATGTTCTCGATAATATTTCCCGTCTCAATCCTGACTGTATTCATTTAGGGGGGAAAACATCCTTGTTTGATCTCCCTGCCCTCGCCCGGGGGGCTGTACTCGCGCTGGGGAATGATACAGGCCCGTTACATTTAATGGCACCGACCGGATGCCCCTCGCTGGTTTTATTTTCAAAACATAGTCAGCCCAAAAAACATGCGCCATTGGGGAAAAAAGTCACAACGATTGAAGAAGATGATTTGAATAAGCTATCTGTTCAAAAAGTAACAGATAGCTTGACCCGCTTGATGTCGTCTTAAGATTGGGTTTGGGGACGATAGATGGCACAGAGGCAATCCAGTATTGCTCGTACTTCATGGTTATGACAGGAATAATAAATGGTCTGTGCATCCCGGCGTGTCGTGACCAAGCCTTCTTTACGCATGCGCGCCAGATGCTGGGAGAGGGCGGACTGGCTTAATCCCACGATCTGTTCTAACTGACCTACGTTTTTTTCGCCAGCCACGTTGAGAACACATAAAATTTTCATACGGCTTTCATTGGCAATCGCTTTTAACAAAGCCACCGCTTTGGGCGTATTCTGCTCCAGACATTCCGTATCGATCACGGTAAACCTCTTATTGGATATACATCCACGCAAGCAAAAGAATTGTTTTGCTTGTTTGTCAGTTTACACAGACAAAAAACCCCTAACCCCTCACCATCATATTAACGATTATTATATTTTTTTAAAGAAAAATGATGGTTTTATTTCTTTCTGGGTAATTTTATTAGAATTTTCTGAACTAACGCGTCCGGTAGAACAGATACAAACCATGACATCACATGTGTGATAAAGGGAAAAGCAATGCGGCCACGATTAGTGCGCAACCCCTTTGCAATCAAACGCGCCGCCTGGGAAGCAGACATTAAAAAGGGCATCGGAAAATCATTAGCATCTGTCATCCGGGAAACGACAAATCCGGGGCAAATGACATTGATCTTAACCCCCGTGCCCATAAGGGCGCCGCGCAGCGCTTCCCCGTAAAACCGAACCGCCCCTTTAGAGGCACTATAGGCCGGAGCCCCCGGCCATCCCCGAAACGCGGCCAGAGAACTGACAAGTGCAATCTGGCCTGTTTCTCGCGACAACATGATGGGCAAAATGGGGTCAATGGTATTTAAAACACCATATAGATTGACATCAAAGATATGGCGAACCTGATCTGAGGGTTCACCATGAACATGTCCAGCGGTTCCTCCGGATATGCCCGCATTGGCAATAACTAGGTCAATCGGTGCCTGTGCGTCTTGGGATACGATCCATGCCGACATCGCCTGTTGATCTCGCACATCTACAATATTCCCGGTCGCCGCCGCGCCTTTTTTTTCGGCCTCGGACACGACCTGTGCCAATCTATCCGGGTCGCGGCCAGATAAAGAGAGCCTGATCCCCGGTGCCGCATAATGTAGTGCAAGGGCTTCGCCAATCCCGCTCGATGCCCCCGTAATCAAAATATGACGCGGATTTTTCATGTGAAGAACCCTATACCATGTCCTTAGAAAATGAAAACACAGGATTGCATGAGTATGATATCTGACTACAATACACCCTATGAGTCATATATCCCTTTCCCGCCGGGGTTTAATGTTTGTCTTATCCTCTCCCTCAGGGGCAGGGAAAACAACGATCACCCGCGCTTTGCTCAAAGATAATACAGATCTGATCAATTCTATTTCAGCCACCACACGCCCCCGTCGGCCGGGGGAAATCCATGCGCAAGATTATTACTTTGTAGACGTGGCTGATTTCAATCACATGATTGAAAAAGGGGAATTGTTAGAACATGCCAAGGTTTTTGGCCATTATTACGGCACCCCGAGAGGACCTGTGGAAGACGCGCTCGCCCAAGGTAAAGACGTTATATTTGATATCGACTGGCAGGGAACCCAGCAACTTCGGGAAATGGCGCGTGATGACCTTGTCACTGTTTTTATTTTGCCACCCTCCTCACAAGAACTGGAGCGGCGTCTGCGTGCCAGAGGCCGGGACACCGAAGATGAAATTCACCGCCGGATGAGTAAGGCGGCGGATGAAATGACCCATTATTCAGAATATGATTACGTGTTGATTAATACCGATATTGAAAAAGCCATTACGCAAGCTCAGCTAATTTTAAATGCCGAGCGGCTGAAACGAAGACGTATTGGCGGATTGTCTGATTTTGTCCGTGCGTTGAAAGACAGAATTTAAGATATCGCCTGCGCCAGTGCCGAAAAATCGTTAACGGATAATTCCTCGGCTCTTTTTTTATCATCCAGCCCACAGGCTTTGACAGCGTCTGCATAAGGTTTCAAAGAACTGCGGATCATTTTTCGGCGTTGACCAAAGGCCAAGGCCGTTACTTTTTCCATGGCCGAAAAAGAGGGTGATGTGGGGGGTAGTGTTTTCGGAATAAAATGCACCACACTTGAGGTGACCTTAGGAGGCGGCGTAAACGCAGACGCAGAAACATCAAAGGCAATTTTAGGCGTACATAACCATTGCGACATCACGGAAAGACGGCCATAAAATTCTGACCCTTGGGGGGCGACAATACGCTGAGCCACCTCTTTTTGAAACATCAGGGTTAAATGTTTAAACGCTTGATACTCTCTGATTTGTTTTAACCAACCAATCAAAAGCGGCGTGGCAATATTATACGGCAGATTGGCGACCACCGCACGCGGGGCGTCACAAAGGCACATCAGATCTGTGCTCAGCGCATCACCGGCTATTAATGTCAGACGTCCGTGCGAAGCATCTTTCAGGGATTGCAGGGCTTCTATAGCGCGCGGGTCATATTCTATCGCCGTTACATGGACTGCTGGTGTGTTTAATAAAGCCCGGGTTAGCCCGCCGGGGCCGGGGCCGATTTCAATCAGGTGAGTATGTTCGACATGGCCGGCGGCTTTGGCTATTTTTTGAGTCAGATTCAAATCCAGCAGAAAATTCTGCCCTAATTTTTTTTCCGCCCGTAAATCATAAGCACGGATAATTTCGCGCAGGGGCGGTAATTGGGCGATATCAGATCCGGCGGTCAATGAAAGCCGCCGCTTTAAGATCTTGAAGATATCGTGCTTGCGCACGCGTTAGCCGTTCCAGACCAATCTGGTTGAGCAAATCGTCATCTGAGGGGATTGATTCTCCCGATATCTCTCTTTTTTTATTCAGTTGAAGAATATGATAACTATTCGCCCCCTTTATGACCGAAGAGATTTGTCCTTCCTGAAGCGTGGGCAATACTTGATCAATTTCTGAGGGGAGCTGTCCTTGCTGAATCCAGCCAATCGAACCGCCCTTTTCTTCTGCGCCAGGGGATTTTGAAAATTGCGCGGCCACTGCCGAAAAAGGGACTGGTTTTTTGGGATTTTGCAATTCAGACATTAATTTATCCGCCAGCTGGCGCACACTGGCTTCCTGCGCAGGGGAATCCACAGGCAAGAAAATTTCAGAGACCAGATATTCTGTTCTCCCCAAGGCTTCTTGAATGCGTGACTTACGGGCGGTCACATCATTGGGACTAACGGTGATCTGAGGTCTGATTTGCTGTTGAACGATTTTTGTCCAGCCAATCTGGGCTCTGATTTGGTGATCGAGTGTTGATTTATTGATGCCTTGTCTTTTTAAAATATCGGCAAATTGTTCGGGGGTGAATTTATTTTGCTCGGCGATCGTTTTAAACGCCTTGCCGATTTCGTCGTCAGATACTTCAATCTTGAGACGCTGCGCTTCTTGGATTTTAATACGTTCCTCAATCAAACCTTCCATGACCTGCGGCATGACACGGTGGCGTAAGTCAGGGGAATCCGGAAGCCCTGAAGACGCAATCATTAAAAATAGTCGGTCCTGAATATCAGACTGTGTGATGGCGTCTTCGTTGACAATGGCCGCTATAGCCATTGTCCGTCCCGAAGATTTCTTGGCCGAAGCCTCAACGCTCGAGGGCATGATCCCCCAAATACTGAGGCACAGCATTGTCATGAGGATAGCGGATCTCATATATGTCATACGTACCATAGAATACCTTTCGATTATGTCCGATTTAAGCCGCTTTTTTGTCGCCAAATCGGCCGCCAGGACGAAAACGTGACAGGTATGTGGGTAAAATAGTGGAAAGTGCCGTTCCTTCGATACCCAAATCACGGAGAGTCAAGGCACCGGATGACACAACATTATCCGTTTTCAATGTTTCTACTTGATCTGCCGTCAATAAGGGGCGTGGCAGAAAACCCATCAGCGTTCCTTGAATTTTGGCAATTCCCCACGGCAAGCTGATTAAAGGTCGTGGACGACCTGTGTGGCGGAACATAAGATCATACAATTCTCGGAACGTATAAATATCCGGCCCCCCTAATTCGTATATATGCCCGGCGCATTCAGGATAGGTACTGGCCTTGACCACCGCATCGGCCACATCCCCCACAAAAACGGGTTGGAATCGTGTATGCCCCCCGCCAATGAGCGGCAGGACAGGCATAAACAGGGAGAGTCGGGCAAAGAGATTAAAAAATCCATCCCCCGCGCCAAAAACAATAGACGGACGCAATATAGTCACGCTGGGAAATGCTTTTTGTGCGGCTTCTTCGCCGGCTTTTTTACTCTGTGCATATTTCGATTGTGCGCGATCAACGCCCAGCGCCGAAAGATGAATATATTTTTTGACACCGGACTCATAGCAAGCTTTGGCGATCAAGCCGGGAAGTTCGGCATGAATTTTTTGGAATGTATTGCGGCGACCCCGTTCAAATAAAATACCCACACAATTCACCACCAGATCACATCCTTGAACGGCCTGAGCCACGGAGTTAGCTGTATAGTCACAAAATACAGGAACAATTTGGCCGACCGTGCCACAGGTTTTTAACTCATACGCCCGTTCTGGTACACGTGTGGCAATTTTAAGACGGTATCCCTTGGCGGATAATTCCCGTACCACCTGACGTCCGATAAACCCGGTGCCCCCGAAAATACAGGCGAGCGGCAGAGAGTGTGTCATGGGATTGCCTCATTTATTCTTTACAATACAGGAATATGATTTTTAACGGATTTTCTGGCATAATGAAATAATGAAGATACACCCCGGCACATATTTTTTATGTTTATTTGTAATCCTGACAGCAGGCTTAGGGACAAAAACCGCCCTCGCGCAGTCTCGGGAAGAACTGGTCATCCATAAAGATGTCCCGGTTGTCGTTGAATTATTTACCTCGACCAATTGCGGTGCCTGTATGGAAGCCGACCGCATTTTGTATGATTTGTCCAAAAACAAGAACGTCATTACGCTCGGGTGCCATGTTGATTATTGGGATGATCAGACCCTCGAAAATCCTACAGGCCTAGAGGCCTGTACCTATCGTCAATGGACATATAAGGCATCTGGTATGATGTCTAAAGCTGAGGTCAACGTTCCTTACTTTATTGTCAATGGCAGACAGAGCATTGACCGGGATAAAATTAGAATCTTCAATCAATTTTTTAATCTGGAATCAAGCGGCGGACGAAGACCACCTTTACCTGTTGACCTATCCTGGAAAGATCAGGAGACACTCTATGTTACGCTTCCGGACACCACTTGGAGATTAGATGATCAAGATTCCTACAGTGTTTGGCTGTTGAGATATCAGGATTCAGTGGTAAAAAAATTAACCGAAGGGCAAACCGCTGGACGTGTTCTCCGTTTTTCAAATGTGGTCAAATCCTCTAAACACATTGCCAAATGGCACGGTGAAAAAAGAACTATCGAGGTACCCGTTGGTGTGCCCCCGGGGGGGAGTGATCGCGGCGGATATGTGGTCATGATCCATCAGTTGAACGGATCAGATGTCATCGGCGCTGGAAAAGTCATGGATTATAAAATGCCAGACAAAAAATCCGTATCATCGGCGGCTCAGCCGGAAGTTACCCCTAAGCCTTCACAATAAAACTATCTAAAACCCGTTTATGCCCCGCTTTGTCGAACTGGATATCCAGTTTTGATCCTTCAATATTAACGATGGTGCCTGTTCCAAACTTATCGTGAAAAACCCGGTCTCCCCGGTTATATTCACGTTCAATCACTACAGCGGGCACAGGGGCAGAGATGACCGGAGAAAACCCTTTTGAATCCCAGTGCGCGGATCGTCCGGGGCCATACAAACCGCCTTCAGTTTCGACTTCAATATGTTCAGGCGGAAGTTCATCAACAAAACGCGATGGGATGGCATTCACCCACTGGCCATACATGCGCCGATTAGCCGCATAAGAAATATAGGCTTTTTGCCGCGCCCGCGTGATCCCGACATAGGCAAGACGTCGTTCTTCTTCTAGACCTTTCAGTCCATTTTCATCCATCGTGCGCTGAGAGGGAAAAAGCCCCTCTTCCCATCCTGTTAAAAACACAGCATCAAATTCAAGCCCTTTGGCACCATGCAAAGTCATCAATGTGATATGGGGTCCTTGCGTGTTATTTTGATTTTCCATCACCAGCGACACATGTTCCAAAAACGCAGAAAGAGAATCAAAATCGGTCATCGCGGTCGAGAGTTCTTTTAAGTTTTCAATTCGGCCGGGGGAATCGGGGGATTTGTCCCCTTTCCACATGGCCATATATCCGCTTTCGTCCAGTATCATCGCCGACAATTCCGGGTGTGCCGTCGTTCCCACCAATGATTTCCAACGCTCAAAACTATCCACCAAGGCCATTAATGTTCCTTTGACCTTGGGTTTTAATTCATCTGTCTGGGTCAGGTCTTGTATCGCCTGATATAGTGATATGCCCTTGGCTCTCGCATGGGCGTATAGAGTTTGAACCGTCTGGTCGCCAATACCGCGTTTGGGTGTGTTGATTATACGCTCAAGAGCCAGATCATCTTGCGATTGATTGACCACACGGAAATACGCCAGCGCATCCCTGATTTCCGCCCGCTCATAAAAACGAGGCCCCCCAATCACGCGGTAAGCCAAACCCAGTTGCATGAACCGGTCTTCGAACTCACGCATTTGAAATCCGGCGCGCACCAACACAGCCATGCGATCCAGACTCCACCCTTTATGCTGGAGCGTTTCAATTTCTTCGCCCACCCATCTGCCTTCTGCTTCACCATCCCACAAGGCACGCACACGAATTTTATCCCCCATCCCAGAGGTGGTGAATAGTTGCTTGCCGAGCCTGTTTTCATTACACGCAATCACCGCGTTCGCGGCAGACAGAATATGCCCTGTGGAACGATAATTTTCTTCAAGGCGTATGATGGTTGCCCCCGGAAAGTCTTTTTCAAACCGCAGAATATTATCCACTTCGGCACCACGCCAGCCGTAAATAGATTGATCATCATCCCCCACACAACACAAATTGTTTGACCCCTGCGCCAGCAATCTCAACCATAGATATTGGGCGATATTAGTATCTTGATATTCATCAACCAGAATATATTTAAACTTCCGATGATAGTCCGATAAAATATCGGCATGTTCAGGTTTGCGTAAGATAGAAATAACATGAAGCAATAAGTCCCCAAAATCACATGCGTTAAGCGTTTTGAGTCGCTCTTGATACTGGCGATATAAAACAGGCAAGGCACCGCCGGCAAAATCACCCGCTCTAGACGAATCAATATCCGATACCGACCACGCTTTGTCTTTCCAGCCCGATATAATATCGGCCGCAACCTTGGGTGCCCATTTTTTTACATCAATATTCTGCGATTCCATTAATTGTTTTATCAACCGGACAGAGTCATCTTGATCTAAGATCGTAAAATCAGACGTGAGCCCAACGACCGAGGCATGGCGGCGAAGCATACGCACACAGAGCGCGTGAAATGTCCCCAGCCACCAGCCTTCAACGGGTTGCCCACCCATCAACTCACCCACCCGCGTTTTCATTTCTTGTGCGGCTTTGTTCGTGAATGTCACGGCCAGAATTTGTCCCGGAAAGGCGAGGCCCGTGCGCAAAATGTGGGCAAGACGTGTTGTCAAAACACGGGTCTTGCCGGTGCCCGCCCCGGCCAGAACCAGAACAGGCCCCTGTGTGGTTTCAACCGCCCGTTGTTGCGCGGGGTTTAAAGCAGATAAGGACGCATGAGATGATGACAGAGCCAGATGTGACATGCCTTAAGACATAGTCACAGACAGACCGCCCGGCAAGATATAATCCAGCTTTAGGCTTTTTTCTGGCTGGACAAAACGGGGGTTGGCGCGGCGGCCACCTGATTACGGCCATTATGTTTGGCTGTGTAGAGGGCGGCATCTGCCCGTTCTATCAGGGATTCCGTATCTTCACCCGGGTAAAACTGCGCTGCACCCACGGACATCGTAATCTTACCCAGATGTTCGCCAGACGCCCGGTTGACAATCTCCTTGGTCGCCAGTGTTTTGCGCAAATTATCGCCCACGATAACGCCGCCATTCAAATTAGTATCGGGGAGCAAAATGGCAAATTCTTCACCGCCATAACGCGCGGCAAAATCTTTACCTTTGACACCATCTGTCAATGTACGCGCCACCAGACGTAATACTTGGTCTCCGACCTGATGGCCAAAATTATCATTAAAACTTTTGAAATGGTCGATATCAACCATCAGCAAAGTGAAGGTTTTACCTTCCTGAATACAGGAATCGGCTAAGGATTTGATTTGATCATCAAATGATTTACGGTTGGACAGACCTGTCAATCCATCCGTCATGGCCTCGCGACGCACGCGCTCCAGATCATGTTTTAATTCATCCATAGCTCTCGATGACTTGGAGAGCTGATCCTCGAGCTTTTTATTCTGCTCCAGCATTTTGGCTGTATCTTTAGCCACGCTTTCCATCACTTTTTTAATATCTTCCGGAGATTTAACGGTGGAGATTTTTTGGGTTACGCTTTCAAGTGTTCCGGAATATTCTGTTGTCGCTTCACGCACATTATTCATTAATCCAGATACGTCCTGCAGGGCGGAATGTATTTGATCTCCGGCTTTTTGATATAAATCCTGATGGCGGTTTTCACTTAAATACTTCTGATGAAGCATCAAGCAATCCTGCGCCGTAATCTTGCCGTTCGCCGCCCGTATGGCATTGAGTTCGGTTTTCAAATCTTGATTAACGTTGGCAAAATAAACATACCAGACTTCGAAATTCGTGGGCGCTGGCGGAATGCCTTCATGTTTCATCCGGTCGAACGCTTGGGCGGCGACATCATTGGCGCGGGTGATATCCTGATCATACTGCACGACTGAAAAACCCCTGAAGATAAAAGACTGTTTTTGAAAAACCCCAAAGAAAGCCGTACCCGATACCTCAACACTAGGGCAAATAGCTGTCTTATAAAACCCAGCTTCTATATTACTCCACAGGGACTTAACAGGCGTTTAATGTAATACGTCAATTATATCCATTTTGTCTGGGGATCAATACTTTGCTGGGGCGCGGCCTTCAGCGCCGCAGGCACCTCACGCGGATCATTAACGATAATTAACATCTGCAGATCTTCAGGCCGCATAAATCCCACCGAGGAAATATGACGCACAGCCTCAATCATTTTTGTCCAGTACCCGTGCACATTCACCATGACAATCGGCTTGTCATGAAGCCCCAATTGCCGCCAGGTCATAATTTCAAATAATTCATCCAGCGTGCCCAGACCGCCCGGCATGATGACAAACGCGTCGGATCGTTCGACCATCATCTGCTTGCGCGTATGCATATTGTCCACAATATGGAGTTCCGTGAGGTCGGTATGCTCAATCTCCCGGGATTGAATATGATGGGGAATAATCCCATAGACCTTGGATCCGGCCTGAAGGGCGGAATCGGCCACGATACCCATCAATCCCACGCGGCCGCCGCCATAAACGATATCCCAGCCTTCAGCCGCCAGAATTTGACCCAGCTGTCGCGCACTCTGCTTATACACATCATCAACACGGGAAGACGATCCACAATAGACACAGACATTTTTTATATTTTTCATGAATATTCCAATATTAGGGATAATTTTTTAACCCGCGTGAGGTCGCGAATAACCGTTTTTATACCCTAGGAATTACGCGGATAATAGGTATAATTCGGCATCATGACAAAAAAACCCACGACTGAAACTCTTTTTGACACCATTAAAAACACCGTACTGGTGCCCTTGCACCCCGCCGGGTTCCCTTTTGTCGCGGGAGCTGGCTTTATCACGCTGTGTTTGATGCTGGTCTCCGATACGCTCTCGCTGATCATGGGGATTTTAACTCTTTTCTGCGTTTATTTTTTCAGAGACCCCGTGCGTGTCACGCCGCAAAATGATGAATTGGTCATCTCGCCTGCCGATGGCAAGGTCATACATATCATAGAAAATGTTGCTCTTCCTAAGGAACTGGGCGGAGAAAACGAACCGGCAACTTTCACGAAAATCAGTATCTTTCTTTCTGTGTTTGATGTGCATGTGAACCGCATCCCCGTTACCGGAAAAATTATCAAATCAGCCTATAATCCCGGACAGTTTTTGAATGCCTCTCTGGATAAAGCCAGCGATAAAAATGAACGCGCCAGTCTGTTAATCGAAACACACACAGGCCAAAAACTGGGCGTCATTCAAATTGCCGGTCTGATTGCCCGCCGAATTATTACCGATGTCACCGAAGGCGATCAGGTCGAAACCGGATCGCGATACGGCATTATCCAGTTCGGAAGCCGGGCAGATATTTATCTACCCGAAGGATGTGCGCCGCTTGTCTGCGTGGGACAGCGCGCTATTGGCGGGGAAACGGTTTTAGGTAATCTTCGGGGGTCCGAACCCCGGCGCACCGGAAAAAGCCATTAACGTTTAATATCGGGCGGCCTCATGACGATCACCCCTCTTAAGCCTGAAACAAAAACAGAGACTGCGCCAAAGGCTGTCGGGATTCATAAAATGATCCCCAATTTAATCACGCTCACGGCCTTATGTGCTGGGCTTACCGCGATTCAATTTTCCTTGGATGGACATTGGGACAGGGCCGTTATCGCGATTGTCGTTGCCGCCCTCATGGATGCGCTGGACGGAACATTTGCCCGTTTGTTGAAAGCCACCAGTGATTTTGGCGCCCAGCTGGACAGTCTGTCTGATTTTTTGGCCTTCGGGATTGCCCCGCCGTTGATTTTGTACACATGGGTTTTAGAAGACGCCGGTAAAATCGGCTGGATTGCGATGTTGGTTTTTTCGGCGGCGATGGCCATTCGACTCGCCCGGTTTAATGTTACTAGCCTTGAAAAAAAACCTGAATGGAAGAAAAACTTTTTTTCAGGGGTGCCTGCGCCGGCAGGCGCCGGTCTGGCGTTGCTCCCGATGTTTATTTGGCTTCAATTTCCCATGGCGTTTGATTCAATTTCATTCGCTAATCCGTTGGTTGGCATATGGGTTATTTTCGTGGCCGGATTAATGGTGAGCCGCATTCCGACCTTCTCAACCAAACAAATTAAAATTCCGGCCAAAATGGCGATCCCGGCATTGGGAGGGGCAATTTTATTTATTGCGGCCTTGATACAGGCACCTTGGGAAACACTCACTGTATCGGCATTGGCCTACTTTACCAGTATTCTGTTTGCCATTCGTCACTTTCGTCACCTGCAACGTCAACATGCCGACCACGAAGATTTATCCGATATGGCGCTGGGTGCCATGACACTGGATGATTTAACGGATGACAAGGACGACGCCCCCAAAGGCAAAACGTCATGAACGCTCTAAAAACGCGATAAGAAGATCACGATGCTCGACTCGCTTCTTCGTCCTTTGATTGATCCGCCGCTGAACCGCGTGGCCAAATCTTTATCGGATCAGGGTTTCATGGCCAACCGAATCACCTGGATCGGGTTTATCTTAGGGTTGGCAGGATGTGTCTGCGCCGGGTTTCAGGCCTATATTCCGGCAATGATCCTTATTCTTCTCTCTCGCGGACTGGATATTCTGGATGGCGCAGTCGCCAGAGCGGGTGGCCGGGTGACAGAATGGGGGGCGTATCTGGATATCACCCTTGATTTTGTCATCTATGCGGCGTTTCCGGTCTTTTTCATTCTGGGTCAACCTGATCATGCCTTGGCCGCGGCGTTTTTACTTTTTTCTTATATCGGCACGGCCTCTACTTTTCTGGCCTTTGCGATTATCGCCGCCAAGCGCGGGTTAACAACCACCGAGCGCGGAGAGAAATCTTTTTACCACCAAGGCGGCATTGTCGGCGCGACCGAAACCGTCTTGTTCATCATCGTGTGTTGTTTATATCCAGAGGCGTTTTCGGCTTTTGCGGTCATCTTTGGCTTACTCTGCGGAATGACTGCGCTTCAACGTTTCATGCATGCCAAGCGTGTGTTCGGGATGTTACCCAAAACTTCGTAACGGTTTATGCGTATACGCCATAACAGGCACCGGCTCCGCTCTCATTATCATCTGTGGCTGAATCGGCAAAGCACCTGCCGCCATATCAAGACCGCGTGCATTCGGCGGCATACCTGCTAAAGACATACCAGTTTGCATTACATTTGATGCCAGTTCACAGCCCCGATCAAAAAGTTCGTTCAACATCTTTACACCCCGCCCGTGGTTGTGCCGGTCGTGAGATCAGACAGCATATTTTCCCCCGGTGGTCTGGGGCCATTCGCCAGCGTTAATTCAGGTGACATCATCCTTTGGGATCGCAACATACCTTGCAGGGTACTTCCGCTCATACCGCTATGGATACCCAGACCCGGGGCTTGGGTGCGTATGGCCGCCTGGTATCCGTTGGCTTGACGCTCGGCTTCGAACACCATGGCACGGTCATGTTCGCTTGATTGCCGTAAGGTATTCTGCGCCGCATAGGTCATGGATAGGGCGGCGGATAATTCCTGCTTCACGCCGCTGACAGATTTAAAATCATGTGCCGCCGGTTTGGTGTTACCACCCGATAGATAACTGGCAGATGTTGTATAACCCGCATTTTCAATCGAGGTTACGGACGGTTTGGTCACGGCACTCGCAGATGTCGTCGCGCCTTTCGCCCATTGATCGGCGGTCATCGGTTGGTCGCCTGTATGAACGGCGCGGCGATCATTTAAGGCATAGCCACCCACTTCAAGCGCGGCCAAGGCCATGGACGATCCTGGCAAAACCACTTCACACATCCCGGCCAATACAGCCCCGCCGGGGTCAGCCAACGAAGCGACCGACGGCTTAGCGGCAGTCTGTTCGGCAGATGCCATCTGACGCCGCGCGTCTTCCATCTTGCCGTTCATCTGGGCTATGACATGTTCCTGACCCAACTGGGCTTTGGCCGCAGAAATATCCGCCATCGATGACTCACCGCTGACTTTATTCACCTGCGTGGTTTGGATCTGCATGCTCATAACCCGTCTTTTCCCTAAACCTTCCCTATTATCATAGCGGAAATGTCTTAAAGAATTCAAATTTGCCGAAAATTGAAGGGGTTAGACCGTGTTTAACGTCCTTAAAGCCCTTTAGCGGGTATCCCGCAAACGGCGGTAGGACAGGGCTTCGGCCATGTGGGCTGGCGCAATCAGGGGCGCCCCACCCCCCAGATCTGCGATGGTTCGGGCCACCCGTATTAAACGGTGATAGGCACGGGCGGAAAGATGAAGCCGATCAACCGCGTTCGAGAGAAGATCTTTGGCCTTATCCTCCAGCGGTGCCATCTCTGTGAGTGATTCAGCACTTAAATGCGCATTGATACCAGCCTGTTTGTTTCGTGCGGTTTGTATATCCCGAGCCCGAATAACACGCGCAAGCACATGCGCCGAGGATTCGCCAGAAGATATCCCAGACAATTCATTGACGGAGACCGGGGGGACATCAACTTGAATATCCATCCGGTCCAGCAAGGGGCCAGATAATTTATCTTGATAGTCGGCGCCGCATCGCGGTGCCTTGGTACATTCCTGTGCCGGGTCTCCTAAATATCCACACCGGCACGGGTTCATCGCCGCCACTAATTGAAACCGCGCGGGATAGGTCACATGTGCATTGGCGCGGGCAATCAAGGCCTGACCTGTTTCAAGCGGTTGGCGTAAGGCTTCTAATGTGCCTCTGGCAAATTCCGGCAATTCATCCAGAAACAAAACACCATGATGCGCCAAGGATATTTCCCCCGGCCTGACTTTATTTCCCCCACCAATCAATGCAGGCAATGACGCCGAATGATGCGGATCACGATAGGGGCGGGTTTTCATCAAACCACCTTCCGGCAACGTCCCGGCGAGAGAATGGATCATCGATATCTCAAGGGCTTCGCGCGAGGAGAGTGGTGGTAAAATACCCGGCAAACACGATGCCAGCATGGATTTACCGGACCCGGGAGGGCCAATCATCAACAAGTTGTGACCCCCGGCGGCCGCAATTTCAAGGGCACGTTTGGCTGTCTCCTGCCCCTTGACTGATGCCAAATCCGGCACGGGTTTTTGATCCAGATGACCCACCTGTGCCTCAGGCCGCGCGAGCATTTGCGTACCTTTAATGTGATTAATAAGTTGTATCAGATTAGCGGGTGCCAAAATGGATATATCCCCGGCCCACGCGGCTTCGCCGCCACACGCATAAGGGCATATCAACGCATTATCATTTGTCGCCGCATGTATCGCCGCAGGCAGAACACCCGCGACAGCCCTTATTCCCGCATCCAGCGATAACTCGCCCAACACCACATACGATTCCATTTCATCTTTTGGCAGAACATCCATCGCCGCCAATAAACCCAGCGCGATCGGCAGGTCGTAATGAGACCCCTCTTTATTCACGTCCGCCGGTGCCAGATTGACCGTCAATCTTTTGGCCGGAAGTGAAATGCCCAGCGCATGTAAGGCGGAACGTACCCGCTCCTTGCTTTCCGCGACGGCTTTATCTGGTAACCCCACAATATTAAATGCCGGCATACCGTTTGAAATCTGCACCTCGACATCCACGGGCTGGATATCGGCACCGTGAAAGGCGATTGTTTGGATACGGGCGACCATGATGTTATCTCTATGCCACAAACAAGGGGATATGTCACCCGGCCATTAATCTGTTGTTCATCTTTGTTTAATAAGGTCTTCACCACGTTCGCGGTATAACAAAGAAAGTCGATTAAAAGGAAACATCATGTCAGCCTTATCAGAAAAAGATTTATCCCTGCTTCATACGCATCTGGTCGTACCGATTGCCGTAGGGGATGTTGTCTATGGACAAGACGGTTTGTCCCCTGACATGGAATATGGCCTGCACGAAGCCTTATCAGAAATTGATCCTGACTCGGCTCTTTTGGCCATTGCTTTGTCTGGCAAACATATCGCGCTTCAATATTCAAAAAACAGCCCGATTGCTGGCGCACTTAGTATTGAATGCAGTAAAATCATCGATGATTACGGCCGGGATTGGCTGTTAAATTTCAACCGTGGGCCGCTGGATGAAGATAGTCTGATTGAGACCTTATCCCATGTCCCTGAAGATTTAGAATCGCTCGCAGATTTATTCGATAGTTTTCGAAGCACCCTATCAGATGACACACAACCTATATCCGTTCTGTGCAAAATTCTATCTATTCAGGCGCGTGCCCACATGGAAATCGCTGACTTCATTCTGACTGAACTTGAACAGGTTGATAAAGTTTCTAACATCATGGAACGTCTGGATGTACCGTCAACCGACGTCAAAAATAACGTCATCCTGTTTCCGGTTCACTTGCGTCACTAAAAAAATTAAAAAACCTTCAAAGATTATCCACCTGAAACCATCGCGCCTATTTTTTTCCCGCCCAGCAAATGCACATGATAATGCGGAACTTCCTGACCGCCATGTTGGCCGGTATTAGCAATCAAACGAAACCCGTTTTCAGATAACCCATGATCCTGGGCAATCTGTGATACCGCGCGGTAAAACCCGGCGATGTTTTCGGCAGGGGCTGTTTGACCAAAATCAACGGCAGATATGTATTTACCCTTGGGGATCACCAAAATATGAATAGGCGCCTGCGGGTGAATATCATGAAATGCCAAGGCGTAGGCGTCTTCATATACCGTGCGGCAGGGTATCTCACCGCGCAAGATCCGGGCAAAAATATTTTGATCGTCATAAGGGGGCATTTTTTCGGCTCCTGCTTTACAAATTTATGACTTATCTATACACAAAAACATGATGATCATCTACCCTGCCATCGATTTAAAGGACGGAAAATGTGTACGCCTTCACAAAGGCGATATGGAGTCCGAAACTATTTACAACGATAATCCCGGTGCCCAGGCCAAGGCGTGGGCGATGGCCGGGTTTTCATGGATACATGTCGTGGACTTAAACGGCGCCGTAGACGGAAAACCCGTCAATGAAACGGCCGTACAATCCATTCTATCTTCTGTTGATCTTCCTATACAACTTGGGGGAGGTATTCGAACCATAGAACAAGTGGATGCCTGGATCATGGCCGGTGTCAGCCGCGTCATTCTAGGAACTTCTGCCGTTAAAAATCCTGAACTGGTGTGGACGTCCTGTGATTTATTTCCCGGGCAAATTGCCGTGGGGATTGATGCACGGCAGGGACGCGTTGCCATTGATGGCTGGACAAAAGATTCAGGCCTGTCTGCCGTTGATCTGGCACGTCAATTTGAAGATGCGGGAGTGTGTGCGCTCATTTACACCGACATTGACCGCGACGGTACAGGCACCGGATTGAATATGGAAGAAACACTTAAGATCGCACAAAGCGTCAGAATCCCGGTCATTGCCTCGGGCGGGGTGGGATCACTGATGGATGTTCAAAATGTTAAATCCGCCGAAAACCAAAATGTGCACGGCATGATTATCGGCAAAGCCTTGTATGACGGGCGTATTAATGCCCGGGAGGCACTGGCCTTATGCTAAAATCCCGCGTTATCCCCTGCCTTGATGTCCATAATGGCCGTGTGGTGAAAGGGATCAATTTTGTTGACTTGATGGATGCAGGTGACCCTGTAGAACAAGCCAAGATTTATAATGATCAAGGCGCGGATGAGCTGTGTTTTCTCGATATCACCGCGTCTTCGGACAACCGAAAGACAATCCTTGACGTCGTCGAACGCACGGCGGCCGTCGCCTTTATGCCCGTCACGGTCGGGGGCGGCGTTCGAGATACATCTGATATTCGAAATCTTTTGAATGCCGGGGCAGATAAAGTGTCGATTAATTCTGCGGCAGTAGCGCGTCCTGAATTTGTGCGCGAAGCTTCAGAAAAATGCGGAAGCCAATGTATCGTCGTGGCGATTGACGCCAAACAGATGGGGGATAACAGATGGCATGTGTTCACGCATGGGGGACGGCAGGATACGGGCATAGATGCCTTGGCATGGGCACAAAAAATGGCGTCGTATGGGGCGGGTGAAATTTTGCTGACCTCGATGGATCGTGATGGCACCAAATCCGGGTTTGACGTGACCTTAACACGGCGCGTGGCTGATTCCGTCTCGATCCCCGTTATTGCGTCAGGCGGTGTGGGAACACTCGATCATCTGGTAGAAGGCATCACCCAAGGACATGCCAGCGCGGTTCTGGCGGCGTCTATTTTCCATTTCGGCACCTACCGTATATCTGATGCCAAACACGCACTCCAAAATGCCGGTATTCCGGTCAGGATTTAATCATGGATACGCTCAGCACCCTCTATCAAACGCTTTTAGACCGTAAAAACTCAGAGGCGCAAACATCTTATGTGGCGTCTTTATATAAAAAAGGAACGCCCGGCATTGTGAACAAAGTAATCGAAGAAGCCGTTGAAACCGGCGTCGAGGCGATGGGCGATCATCTTGATAAACTAGCGTCTGAGTCAGCAGATTTATTATTTCACCTGATGGTTTTATGGGCACATAAGGGTATCACGCCGCAAGACGTTTTCTCTGTCTTGGAATCCCGCGCAGGCATTTCTGGTCACACGGAAAAAAAATCACGTTAGTTTTTTTGAAAAAATTCGGGTTTAATCACTTTGTAATAATGACGCGAGGCGATAGTCGTGCCTTGGGCGCGAACTGAATAAGGATGTGTTCCAAATTGGACATACCCCAAACTTTCATACAAAGAAATCGCCGATTCCATGGTTTCGCGGACATCTAGATTAATCACCGCGTATCCTTTTGCCAGACATTCGGTTTCAACAGATTCCAACAACATTTTAGATAAGCCATGCCCCCGCGCCCACGGTGCCACAAAATGGGTCGTCAGATGAACAATATGACCCTGCGCTTCGTTATTATGCGGGGGAAGAACCACTTGTGTTGTACCACAGATCACGCCATCTAAACGTGCCACAAAAAGCCAGCGCGTGGGGGCAACAATCACGCCTTGCCAATATCGCTCCAGCATATCCCGCGCTGGTTTTTTAACCCAGCCAAATCCGCCGCCCCCTTCGATAGCGGAATCAGTCGCGTCACATAAATCATTCAAATCATGGCGCGATAATGTCTCACGTACCAAATCAACCCGTATCTGGGGATGAGATGTTCTGGCTGTGGTGTGATCATTCATCTGTGCGCTCGTCCGTTTAAGGTTTCCAGTTTAAAAAACTTGAGAGCAATACCAATCCGTTTTCCTGACTTTTTTCCGGATGGAATTGTGTGCCCATCATGTTATCCCGCCCAATGATCGCTGTCACGCGCTGGCCGTATTCTGCATACGCCAGAATATGATCGGTCTCTTTACAGTCAAACATAAAAGAATGAACAAAATAAAAATGCGGCGTTGTTTCAGACTTTTTTTCTGTGATGCTGTGCAAGATCGGATGGTGCAGAGCAGAAGAAGCGATCACCACCTCATTCCATCCCATATGTGGAATTTTCAAAGACGGGTCATCGGGCACAATTTTTACAACTTCCCCGGGGATCCATCCCAGCCCAGCATGTGAGCCAAATTCAAGGCCACGTGTGGCCATTAACTGCATGCCCACACAAATCCCCAAGAACGGAACAGCTTGCTTGATGACCCGTTCGGTTAAAACCTCAATCATTCCGGGGACCGACGACAAACCCGTCATGCAATCCTCGAAAGCCCCTTGACCCGGCAAGACCAGACGATCTGCCCGGCGCACCTGATCCGGGTCTGACGTGATGACTACATCACAAGCATTTTCTGTCTGCGCCGCGGCCACCATCAAGGCCTTTTGTGCAGACTTGAGATTCCCTGATCCATAATCAATAATCGCAACAACAGATGACATTTTGCTTTATTTTATCCCCATAAGGCGTTTTATTTACCCGCGTTCATACCCGATTGTCGAGGAGAGAAAATGACTATCCAATTTATTCACTGGAATACGGCAGATCCTAAGACAAAAGCCCGTATCTTAAAACGTTCCGGGGCGGATATTGACCGGGTGATGGATCAGGTCAAACCTATCTTGGCCGATGTTCAAAATCGGGGCGATCAGGCCTTGATCGACTATGCCCGCCAGTTCGACGGATGTAGCTTAAACGCACTCAAAGTCACCCCAGCTGAATTTGACGACGCCCGTGCCCGTCTCTCCCCTGATCTGAAAAAAGCGATCGATCACGCCGCCCGAAACGTGCGCGCCTTTCATGCCGAGCAAATGGCACGCGTCGAGCGTGAATGGTGGTATGAGGTGGAGCCCGGCGTGTTCGCCGGGGAAAAAGTGACCCCGATTGCTTCGGTTGGCCTTTATGTTCCGGGCGGAAAAAATCAATTCCCTTCCGCCGTGTATATGCTGGGGATACCCGCTATTCTGGCTGGGGTCGATCCGGTCATCATGTTAACCCCGCCCCGGGCGGATGGACGCGTGGGCGAAGCCTTGCTATATGCGGCCGAAATCTCAGGCATTCGCAACATCTATAAGGTTGGTGGTGCCCAAGCCGTGGCCGCGGCCGCCTATGGCACACAGACCATCCCTGCGGTGAAAAAAATTCTGGGTCCAGGCTCACCTTATGTCTCTGCCGCAAAACAGCTTTTGTCGGGCATCATTGATCCCGGCATGCCGGCGGGTCCGTCTGAATCCATCACGTTATGTGATGAAACCGCTGACCCGCATAACACGATTCTGGATCTTTTGACCGAGGCGGAACATGGGAGTGATTCAGCCGGGCTTTTGGTCACTCATGACCCCAAACTGGCGACGTATGTACGTGATAACATACAGACATACATACAGGCACTCCCTCAACCTCAGTCCGGTTGGTTAATGCATAATATGCAACATTATGGCGGAATTATCCTGACATCGAATATTCAGGAATCTATTGATTTTTCAAATGCATATGCCCCGGAACACCTATTATTAAAAGTGAAAGACCCGGAAAGCATACTCCCCCACTTACGGCATACAGGCGAGATTCTGATCGGGGAACATACCCCCTTTACGCTGGGCAATTATGCCACCGGGGTCAACCATGTGTTGCCCACCGGGGGATGGGCACAAACCCAGAGCTGTACGTCCGTCTGGGACTTCTTAAAACGAACCTCATTATCCCGTTGTACCCGCGAAGGTTTTGAAGCACTGAGCCAAAATGTCGGCCTTTTAACGGATGACGAGGGGTTTCCCGCCCATGGAAATGCCTTAAGACAACGAAAGAGAGATTGACAATATTATGTCATATTGATATTTTTTATCGTTATGAGTATAAGTAGACGCGATTTTCTCTCCGGGCTAGGGGGGGCTGGCCTGGCCTCGGCTTTAAACGCGGCGGCTTCTGCCCATTCGGGGACGCGTACGGTGCCCCGTAATTTTATCCCTTCTAGATTTCAACGTCCAGATTTCGTGACAGCATTCACCGATTTCCTGAAAAGTCATCAAAACCAGCAAGGTCGAAACAAGCTTCAACATCCAAACAGTTATTTTATCGCGCGTGGTGGCAAACACGTAGATCCCCGCGGTTTGGCCTCTTCTGAAGTATCTGCCATTGCAGAACTCGATACCGCCTATAATCAAATTCAATCATGGGATATGAATGACTCTGATCCCCGGGATCAAAAAGCCATTTTAAATGCGCGTGAAAACCTAAACGTTAAAGCCCGCCTATATATTTTGTCGGGTCGATTTAATCAGGATATTCAAAGAATTTCTGAGCCCGAAACCCGCTTTAGTCAGCACGTACGCGCACTGGCTACATTATATTTATGTCTGCACGGCGGAGATTCAGAGCTGGATGAGGCCGCACAACTCTATTTGATTGAAGAAATGTCAAAACTGGATTTGCCGCCACAGCTTGGGCGTGAGCTTGAAAACAAGATGGTCATAGACATCTCCGAGAGATTGCTAACCGATCTGGATTTACGCCACGCTTTATATCGTCTTCGTACGCTTGATAAAAAACTTAAACTGACCGAGGATGAAGCGGCCATCCGTTTTGAATCAAGAAACATCATTGTTTCACGGATTAACATGCATGTTCATATGGCGTTTCAAGAAAACCCCGCCTCTTTTATTCTTGAAAAACTACCCGATGAATTTAACAAAGATCCCTCAGGGATTATGATTCCCCTGTATGGTGAAGACCCTGATCGACAATTTAACCCGCTTGAGACTTTGGTTCACCAAGCAGGTGGCCGCCTTATTTTTGTAAATTACGACATAGAAGATACACCCGGCCTTGTCATGACCGCGCTTGAAGAATCTTTACACGCCGTACACAATGTATGGGTTCAAGATTTAATAAAAGACAGGTTTCAAATCCACGATACAAAATATTCATTTGCCCAAGCCCTCTTTTTGAATGGCCTGATGTACGCTACCTACGATCATGATGCCTGCGCACAAAATTTAAAATCCCAGTGTGAATCAAGTCAGCATCTTTATGTGCAACAGCCAGCAGAACGTTGGGCCAAACGGCCGAGAGAAAAAATTGCCATCATGTTTTTTCATCATCTGAAACTTCAGGACTATGTCCAGAAAACACGGGATGCTTTTGAAATCCTGCCCTCTCCCTGATTTTATCTATAATGTGCCTTTGGTACTGGGGAGTTGACCTTCGGCTCTGGGGTCGATCGTTGACGCCATTCGAAGTGCTTTGGCAAAGGCTTTGAACACGCTTTCAATTTTATGATGATTATTCTCACCATGCAGACAGGTAACGTGAAGCGTGATCCCGCCTGCTTGTGCCACGGCATGAAAAAACTCCGCGAATAATTCTGTTTCCATTTGTTCCCCCAGACGATCCACGGTAAAGGGCACAGCCCACACCAGATAGGGACGGTTTGAAAGATCAAGCGCCACGCGGGACAATGTTTCGTCCATCGGGGCATAGGCATGACCATAGCGATGAATGCCTTTTTTATCCCCCAAGGCCTCGCGCAACGCTTGCCCTAAAGCCAGCCCGGTATCTTCAACCGTGTGGTGGGCATCAATATGCAGGTCGCCCGTGGCCTCAATGGTCAGGTCAAAAAGCCCATGGCGCGCCAGTTGATCCAGCATATGGTCGAAAAAGCCGATACCGGTTCGAATGTCGGATTTACCCGTGCCGTCGAGCTCAAGACTGACAGAAATTTGTGTTTCTTTGGTGTTTCTTGTGATTTTCCCAAGTCTCATTTATTTTTTCTCTTTTTTTATGTTTAAATAATGTTATGAATATTTATTCATTAAACACTGTTATACAGAATTTTGAACCCCATGCCCCTTGTGTCCCGACGATCCGTTTTAGCTGGACTGGCTTCGACACTATTTACAGGTTACTCGACTGAAGCGCGGAAATCCATGCCGGTATTTTCGGTTGATGATTATGACCGAATGGCTCAAACGATCAACCGCGCACATCGCCTTTTGACAACCTGCCGCCTTTTGCCAGCTGAACAATTTATACCGCGTATCATGCGTTACATTGAACAGAGTGGTGAAGATGACAGATGGGAAGACCAGATTAATTTTCTCGCGCAGATGGCCGACGAAGCAGAGGCCGGATGCTCTTGGGAAAACACGGATGCGTGTGAGATTTATGAATACCAAAAAATATCCTCGTTGATCAAAGCTCAGGACGTTCTTCGCCGGATGGGTACAACCGGGGATCGGCTGACAGGTACCCAACTCGCCGCCTTGAATACACCGTCTCACCGGGCTGATTTTTTTCATTTGGGGACGGGATATTATCAATTCATCTCTCTGGTTCAAGATGACAGGCTAGGCTTAAGCCTTCTGGGACGGGTCTTTCCACCCCTATTTCAAAACAGGCGCGCCCTGGCAAAAATTCACGATGATCTGGCGATTATATCCGAAGCGATTGGCACGCCCATATCTGTGCCGGATGACGAGGTGCGGCAATGGATATTGCAAGGTAATCTGCCTAAGGCTGAAATCAAGTAACCTAGAATAAATTTAATTGAACTTCTGTGGGCGGCGAAGCTTGACGCATTTGCTGTCCGGTGCGCGCCAGTTTAGCAATTTCATCCCCCGTGGATAAAACCGATGTAATCGCCCCTTCTGCATTCAACGTGGCCACCGTGAACACAAAAATACCCGGAAAAACGACAAGCTTTAGGCCGCTATAAAGTTTTTCTGAAGGGGATAAGGGGCTACATTCCCGAAACGGTGCCCGCATATCTTGAATAAATTGTGAGGCCGCATGAAAGGCTGGCTTTAGGTTGGCGGCAAGGGTAGCGACGGTATCTTGAACCATCGATGCGTATAAAGCGGCATGAGAAAAGTGTGTGAACAGATCGGGTAGATCCATTACAGCGCCTCCCTGTTTCGTTTTATTTTTATTCCTTTAACCCTATCTCAAAAAACATTATTTTTCAACGTTTTTTGTACGCAAAATCGATATCACCACCCCCGATACCAAAATAAGCAATGTCAGGCTGAGTGATATTTCCGGCATGATTTTACCAAAAAGATGGTTGTAAAAAACCTTTAGCCCGATAAACACAAGTAGAATAGACAGGGCGTACTTCATATACGCAAATCGATGCAACACACTTTGCATGGCAAAGAACATGGCCCGTAGCCCTAGTATGGCAAAAATATTCGCCGTGATAACCACATACGTATCTGATGTCACCGCCAATGCCGCGGGTACACTATCAAAAGCAAATAAAAGATCGGTGATTTCAATCACGCATACCGCCAGAAATAAGGGCGTCGCAAATAATACTGTTTTTCCTGAGCCGTCGATTAAAGCTCGGCGCACAAAAAAGCGATTGCCTTCGATTTTATCACTCACCCGCATATGTTTGGCCATAAACTTCACATAGGGTTTTTCGGCGTAGTTTTCGCCGCCCTCGTCCGTTTTCATGAAAAACATGCGGATGCCTGTATAAATGAGTATCGCGGCAAACAGAAAAATGACCCAGCCATAGCGATCAACAAGTACAGCGCCTGTGGCAATCATCGCGCCGCGCATGACAATCACGCCGATAATCCCCCATACTAAAATACGGTGTTGATACTGGCGCGGGATGTGAAGGCTGGTGAAGATCACCGACATGACAAATAGATTGTCGAGCGATAGACTTAATTCCAGCGCATAGACGGTGTAATAATTCAGCGCGGACGCAGACCCGTTCAACGCATGAACCCAAAGACCAAATAAAAGTCCAAGACAGATATACACCAGCGTCAACCGAAGAGATTCGGCCGTATTGATGACGTGATCCCGGCGATTGAAAACACCTAAGTCTAAGGTGAGGATTGTTCCCACCCCCAACAGAAAAAATACCCATAGCCAAAGCGCCTGTCCCAAAATTGGCTGGGTCAGCATATCCATGGCGGTGTGTATATCCATTCAAAATCCTATCGACTGTTTACTCATTCATCCTAGATAAGCTTATCCCGGAAATCAAACCCCCCTTGACCTTCAGGGTCAGGAATGTATCTGATACGCCATGACAACAATTCTCTCGGTTCGTAAAGAAGGCAAAGTCGTGATCGCCGGGGACGGACAAGTCTCGCTCGGATCAACGGTTTTAAAATCGAATGCCCGTAAAGTAAGACGTTTGGGTAAAGACGGCAAAATCATTGCCGGGTTTGCTGGCGCGACGGCCGATGCTTTTACCCTGTTTGAACGGCTTGAATCAAAACTTGAGGCACATCCCGGACAATTAACCCGCGCCTGTGTAGAACTGGCCAAAGACTGGCGGACGGATAAATATCTACGCCGGCTTGAGGCCATGATGGCCGTTTGTGATAGTTCGGTTTCCCTTATTTTAACCGGCACCGGGGATGTGGTTGAACCGGAAGATGGGCTAATCGGCATTGGTTCCGGCGGGCAATATGCCCTGTCTGCGGCACGCGCCTTCATGACCCAGCCCGGTCTAGATGCCGAATATATTGCCCGTCAATCGCTTCAGATTGCGGCCGATATCTGTGTCTATACGAACGATCATATTATTATTGAACAGATTTAAACGCGGGCATTGACCAGATAGACATGACAAAAATTAAATACGACATCCCTGCCTTCTCTCCCCGTGAAATCGTCAGTGAGTTAGACCGTCACATTATCGGCCAAAACGATGCCAAGCGTGCGGTGGCCATTGCGCTTCGTAATCGTTGGCGGCGTATGCAACTCCCGGCGGAACTCCAAGAAGAAGTCTACCCCAAAAATATTCTGATGATCGGCCCCACCGGGGTGGGTAAAACGGAAATTGCCCGGCGGCTGGCTAAACTGGCGCAGGCTCCCTTTATTAAGGTCGAAGCCACTAAATTCACCGAGGTCGGATATGTCGGTAAAGATGTCGAATCCATTATCCGCGATCTCATGGAAACCGCCTTGCATATGGTACGGGATAAAATGCGCATCAGCGTTCAGGCGCAGGCCGAAATATATGCCGAAAAGCGGGTTCTCTCGGCGTTGGTCGGGGATGACGCGAGTGACATCACCTTAAACGCGTTCCGTGAAAAATTGCGGCAGGGCGAACTGGATGACAAGGAAATAGAACTCGATATTAAAGACAACGGTAACCCCATGGGAAATATGTTTGATATTCCGGGTATGCCGGGTGCGTCGATGGGGATGTTTAATGTGGGCGACATCCTTGGCAAAAGCTTGGGGGAACGCAAAAAACGCAAAAAAATGAAGGTCAGCGAATCCTATGATGTCCTGATGGCCGAGGAAGCGGATAAGTTACTGGATGAAGACAAGGTTGTCTCCATGGCGCTTGATCTAGTGCAACATAGCGGCATTGTTTTTCTGGACGAAATCGACAAAATTTCGGCGCGCCAGGACGTCAGAGGGGGAGATGTCTCGCGCGAGGGGGTTCAGCGAGATTTACTTCCCCTGATCGAAGGCACAACCGTCAGCACGAAATACGGCCCCGTCAAAACAGATCATATTCTGTTTATCGCATCTGGGGCTTTTCACTATGCCAAGCCCTCAGATCTTTTGGCGGAACTGCAAGGCCGTTTGCCCATCCGGGTTGAACTCAAAGCCCTGACAGAAGCGGATTTCCGGCGAATCCTGACAGAAACCGATGCCTGCCTCATCAAGCAATATACCGCCCTGATCGGGACAGAGGGCGTCAATTTGACCTTTACCGAAGATGCCATTACGGAATTGGCGCGCGTGGCCTTTCACGTCAATGAAACCGTTGAAAATATTGGCGCACGCCGACTTTTGACCGTCATGGAAAAATTGCTGGAAGATATTTCCTATACCGCGTCTGACCGTCAGGGTGAGGCCATATCCATTACGGCCGATCTGGTTCGGCGCAATGTCTCCGGTCTTGCCACCAACGCAGATTTAAGCAAATTTATCCTGTAACCTGATTCCCATGGACAGACCCCGGGATATAGGGATATAGATAATTTATTCCATATCTTTACAGGGGACACCCATGGCGCGCACGGCAGTGAAATATTCTGATCTTCTGGATCATTATGAACCTGATTCCTTATGCTTGATGCCGCCCCCGATCGGCTGGATGAAAGTCGGCGCCAGAGGTTTGGGTATTTGTGCTACACGTGATATTGCCCCGGGGGAAGTGATTGAATATAGCCCCGTTGTGGTCATGTCGATGAAAGACCTCTATCGCCCGGATGGCACCGAAATTCCCATCGGTGCCTATGCGTTTCACTGGGGGGCAGAAGACGAAAACGGTCACTCTATCGATTGCGCCATCGTCAAGGGCGGGTACCTGCCGCTGGCGAACCATCATGTGGATGGGAATTCCACCGTCGAACCGATGGAAGATCAAGGGGTCATCAAATGGTATGCCTTGAAACATATCCGTCAGGGCGAAGAGGTGACCTTTAATTATGATTGTGACCTCTGGTTTGATGTTCTGGATTCAAAATAGCCGATGACCGGGGAACAAGTACGGCTGTCTCTATGCCGCCTTTCCCGTAAACGGGCACAACATATACTTCCTGCCTTTCATACGGAGCATCCCCTGCCCCATGGGTGTTCATACCGTTTAGCCCGCCTTCAAGAATTGGACATTTTGCTGTCACTGGCCAGCGAATCCTTCCCCACGGATCTACCCACCCGCCGGGGTTTGCGTCATTTTTTAACCCGGGCGCACGCGCTGATTTTTTTACTCATCTCGCCGGATCAAGACCCTATCGGCTATCTGCATCTTGAGGGGAATACCCGAACCAAAAGCGTGTATGTGAATACGTTTACCTTAAGACCCGGTTGGCGCGGTAAAAAACTGGGACATAGTTTTTATACCTTATCTGAATATATCGCGGAAGATGCGGGCTTTTGGACACTTCGGATGCATATTTCCGATACCGCAAGAAATAACCTTCATCTTGCCCATAAAAACGGGTATGAAGAAATATGGTTTGGTGCTTATCTGGAAGACGGGTCGAACAGTTATCTGCTTCGAAAAACCTTAACGCACAGGCCGGATAAAAACGCATGATACAATCCGCGAATATCAGGGCCTCTTCTTTTCGGCACGCTAAGCCTGCCGCCGTCAAGCAATACGCGTTTGATGAGTATATTTTGGCCATGGAACAGGCAGGAATTTTTTCATTGGACACGCTTTTTCCCGAGCATGATCCTCGTATCTGGCGTCAGTTTTTATCCCTGTGCCGGGAATGGTCTGGTTTTATTCCCGAAAACACAATATCCGTTCATTTGGCAAAGTATGGATTTTGTCACGCACCAGTTGATCCTGATCGTGCGGGACAGAATTTTGCCGGCGTCACAACGCTGGTTGACCCCTTTTTGCCCGTATCGGCGCAGGAATTTCTGGCAGATATCCCTGCTCTACATGACAGTTTAGCCCGTGAATCTGAATGTATTTTTACTGATACCTATGGCTATCTGGATGGATATGGCACGCCCGCTGGGCGCGATGATATGGCTTGGCTTCATAGCCCTGTGGCCAAAATAGATACAGATTTTGAGACATACCTGACCTCACTCACACAAGAGCGGCGTAAAAAATTTCGTCGTATGGCACGTGATTTTGATGAGACAAGGGTGACATTTCAGTTAAACCAAGACCCGTTAACCGTATCTGAATTATCGACAGCGCGTGATCATCTGATCCGCAAATGGGGCGATGAAGAAGGTAGATGGGCGCTCATGCAAACACTCTGGTCTTGTGCCGTGATGCATTTCAGACCTGCTCAGGCCTATGTGATGCGGGCACAAGATCAGGGGGTGACCATCTTTACGCAAACCTTAATTCATCGCCGTGATACGATATACTGCCAATCTATTTTCAAAAATGAAGATGTGTTTTTTGACGGGATCGCCCCGTTTACAGACTTTAAATGCATCGAGGCTCTCTGTGGACGTCATATCCCTTATTTTGACCCCAGTTGCCGGACATCTTTGGATGATCCAGAAACAATTGGAATCGCCAAACGTGTGACCGTCAATCATGATCGGCAAAAACCGCTGTTCATTTCGGGGGGTCGGATCACCGATGAACAACGTGCCACGATGTTATCGGGTCTATATTTCGGCAAGCCGGCCTGATAAGGATATCATATGGCGCATAATAAAAGTTTGAATATCAAATATGTCGTGGTGTCGGATAAACCGCTGGATGATGTTATCACACCAGACGCCCAGACATTATTTTTATCTGCCACCGAATTTATTTCAAACGAAGCGCCGGTTGATCTGCGCAAACTTTATAAAGCCAAAGTCATCAATCTGTGCAGTAACTTTGACTATTTAAGCAAGGGATATTATTGCTCCCTGCTGGCCGAGGCACGCGGTATGCGCTGTGTGCCCTCGGCGGCCAATGCGGTGACGATGAACTGGAAACGTCACTATCAATCTTCATTGCCGGAACTGAACGCCTTGTTGGATAAATATTTCAAAGAACCTCCCGAGGAGCCCCTCACCCGTTCTTACACGATTTACTTTGGAAGAACCGAGGTTGAATCTCTTGAAGATCTGGCCGGACGGCTGTTTGATTTGTTCCGGTTTCCCTTGATGACCTTTCAAATTGGGTTGGATGGTAAGGGTAAATGGGTCGTAAAAGGTGTTGAGCCGTTGTCCCTGCCAGATCTTCCGGCGCAAAAACGGGATTATTTTATCGAAACGCTTAAACTGTTCACAGGTTCAGCCTGGCGGAACAAAAACGATAAAAAGAAAAAACATTGGATTGCCATTTTACATGATCCAGATGAAAAACAGCCGCCTTCCGACAAAAATGCTTTGGGTAAGTTTATCAAGGCCGGAAAAGACATGAATGTGTCGGTTGAACTGGTGACCAAGAATGATTTTTCATCTTTGCTTGAATTCGATGCCGTGCTTATTCGTGAAACCACGGCGATTAATCACCATACTTACCGTTTTGCCTTAAAAGCCGAGAATGAAAACATCCCCTGTATCGATGACACACAATCGATCATTCGGTGTTGTAACAAAGTCTTTCAACATGAGTTGCTAACTTCTAAAAATATCGCCCTGCCCGCCACTTGGATTGTGGATCGCAAAACACAAAAGACGTTGGAAAATGAACTTCCCTATCCTGTCGTGGTTAAAATTCCGGATGGTTCTTTTTCGAACGGGGTGATTAAGGCAGAAACACCAGAAAGCTTCCGTGAAGCCGCCAACGAACTTTTGAAAAAATCAGATATTATTCTGGTACAGGAATTTGTTGAATCAGATTTTGATTGGCGGATCGGCATTTTAAACGGGGAGCCTTTATTTGCCTGTAAGTACTATATGGCGCAAGGTCATTGGCAGATTTATAACCATGGCGCCAAAACATTAAAACGTCGGCAGGGTCGTCATGAAACCTTACCTGTGTCCCGGGTGCCCGAACACGTGTTGCGTGTTGCCCTTCGGGCGGCGAAGCTGATTGGTGATGGGCTGTATGGCGTTGACCTGAAGGAAGTGAATGGCCGGGCGATTGTCATGGAAGTCAATGACAACCCCAGCCTTGATTCCGGAGTTGAAGATCAAGTATTAGGGATGAAATTATACAAAGCTATCCTGCAACGGCTTTTGGATATGATCGAGCAGGAATAACCTATTTCCTAATCCGAACGCGTGCGCCGCAGATAGAGATAGACCGCGCCAGAACCCCCATGTTTGGGTTGCGCCGTTTCCACACTTAAAACCAAGTCATGAAGCGCGGGGTGGGATATCCATTCCGGAAGACGCCGGCGTAAAATCCCTCGGGCTTGGTCGCTCTGCTCTTCGCTATGGGTATTTTTATTGCCTTTGCCAGTAATCACCAACACGCAACGTTTTCCGGCCTGATGTGACGTCAGGATAAAGCGCAATAAGGCCTCATAGGCTCGCGCCTGTGTCATCCCATGAAGATCTAATTTTCCTTCGATCTCCATCTTGCCTTTGACAAGTTTGTCTTTCGTACGGCGGTCTAAATCCTTGGCACGCGCTGGGGAACGCGCCGGAGGCGATATCGGCGACGATACAAAGGACGGCGAGGATAATATCGTCTGATTTTTTCTTTGAGCTTGAACGGCGTGTGTGTCTGCCGCGGATATTGGTTTTTGTTTAATGGGTGTGACATCTTCGGTCACGGTACGCCATAAGGCCATCTCTTCCGGCGTTATCTGAGGCGCCGGGGGACGTGGTGGTTTTTTCATGGGGGAATAACCCTGTTGAGATCAAAATACCATCTCTCCTTGTTTTAAGGCATAATCATCAAGATGAATAGTTTATTTACTAAAATCTGTGTATGGGGCGTGATCCTGCTCTGCCTGATCCCAGCCGGAGCCATCGCCAATATCGGAAAAATTCAGGCCTCGTCAGCCGAAGATGTCGCCCTTTTATTTTACCGCATGGCCAATGCACGTCCTTCTTTCGATCTCTGGATCAAGGAAACAGAGCCTTATTCCGTCACCGCCCTCGCCCGGCGGGACGAGGTCTATGCGTCGCAAATGGCACGTCTGGTGCAAGCATGGCAGAAACTAGACCCGGCGACATCCGTCATCACCCTGGTCACACCCGCGATTGGCAAAGTTGAAATAACGTCGTCCGCAGACTCTAAGACCCCGCCTGTCTCCGTTTTAAATATCCGCTTTGCCCATGGCCTGGCCGATTATTTCCCTTATGATTTCCGGGAAGAACGTTTTGTGGTCATTCCAACAAAACTTAAGGAACGGATGAACCCTGTTTTAACGCCGGATTTGGCCAAAAATCTGCAGGCGGCTCTAGGGACAGGGAAAAATTTACGGCTCGTGATGACGCTCAAGCCGCTTCGGTCTGATATCTCGGGGGTACAGGATATTGATGGTATCCCCAGCTGGTTAATGTCGGCGGATATTGCGTCTTTATCGCTCTGGACTCCGGCGGGAAGTTTGGTCTGGGAATATGTATCGCCAATCCCGCCGGCGTTAATCACACCCACACAAAAACCATCCGCGGCCGCGCGCTAGACCCGGAATTTGGTCGATCCCGTTTTTGGGAGTATACTCCGCTTTAACGGGTATCAGACAGGGATCATGAACAGATGTTTTCATCGTTAGGCCCTCTTTTTAAAACAATCTTCCGTCAAGCCGAGGCGGCCGATACGCGCCTTGGCATTCGCCGGGAAGAAAAACGTGACGGCCGCAAACGCCCGGATTTTGATCCTTCAGATGATGACAACTCGTTGTGGGAAGATTCAACGGATGTCTCTATTCCAGCTCTGCGCCTGTTCCTTCAGAACTTTGTCACGGGTCAGGATGGTTCTGCACAGACGTCACCCTCTGCATCCATATCAACCCCGCAGGCTGAAATAAAAACATCGATGATTCCAGAATCACCACCCCCGGCCATCGTGCCGGGTGTCACCGCCAAAGCCATCAGTGCATATCAAACCATGGGGCAGAGATCTCCCAGCTATGTCCCCCCTGCCCCCATATTGCCCGCGGCACAGGTGACAAGTGATGTCGATATGCTATCGGCGAGCGACATACGTATTATTTATCAATTACTGGAAGATTTAGAAAAACTCTCCGCACAAGGATATGAAACCTTATCGATTGGGCGCGCCAACAGTTTTCTGGAGAGTCTGGCCAACGCTGTAGCGTTGCTTAAAAACGGCGCATAACTTTTCAGTTAAACCCGAAGCACATATCCCTCGGGGCTGGTCAGCAAGATATCCGGTGCACTTGAATCTTTTTCAATCTTCTGACGCAGGCGATATATATGCGTCTCGAGTGTATGTGTTTCCACGCCATCAGCATACGCCCAGACTTTGTCCATTAACGCCTGCCGCGACAAGGTATAGCCCGGTGCCGTCACCAAGGCGTACAGGATATCTCTCTCTTTTTCCGTCAGCCGAATGTCGCCCCCGGTGTCGTTCATATCTAACAGACGATTTTCCTGTAGTTTCAACAGGTAGTGAGAAAATCTGTATTCCGTGTGTAAAACCGTACGTGCGCCAGCGATGATATGTTTGATCCGGTCTAACAAGACACCTATCCGGACAGGATACTCCATAAGATATACCGTCTCCGAATTTTTGAAATGTTCTAGATTTTCACCCTTGTCCACAATCAAAACGGGCTGGGACTGGGGCTGATAGCGAGGAGCGCAGAACCAGTATATCGCCATATCAAACTGTCCCTTTATTTTATCCGGCGTGACGACATCCTGCTCAATCAGTTTCATAGCCTCGGCCAAAAACCGCTGAGGGGCATCCGTATCGGCATAAAGCACCAGTGTCATGACAGGTTCCGGCTGGGGTGAATGTACGTTATGATATCCTCTAACCTATTGATCAATAGGGCACAAGAGGCCGTTTTAGTCAATCTAAACGCCTTGTTAGGGCTGGCACGGGACTTGCAAATTCACAGGGTAGCCAAGAAATTGAGTGGAAAACCATGCCCCTTGATGACACATATCGTATTTCCGAATCCCGGACGGTCATGACCGGGCAAAAAACGCCCCACAGTGTTCAGGCATGGAAAAAAACGGGGTCTATGACCCCGGCAGGCCGTCTGGATGTGAATGCCCTGCTCCATCACGGGTCAGAAACCCAGGAAATTCAAAAAGCCACCATCGCCCGAAATCTCTCCCGCGCGATGACAACCGACACCCTGCCGGCATCAAAAGGATATTCGTTCGAACAAGCGTTACGGGAGACCCTCCCCGATCAGGAACAAACCAGCCTGTCTGCCTTGTCACCGTCGGTCACGGAAACCCCCACGGCGTGGACATTTGATGATGTCATTGATGTGGTGAACCCGCTTCAGCATATCCCGCTCATTAACATGGCTTACCGAAGTATCACGGGCGATCATATCGGTGCGATTGGCCAAATTGTGGGGGGGGCCTTATATGGCGGACCCGTAGGCGCTGTGGCCGGCACCATCAACGCCATGGTGCAGGAAACGACCGGCAAGGATATTGCCGGAAATGTTTTAGGCGTTGTGGTCGATAGTTTTAATTAAGACGTCCGCACCCCAAATAGGGCTGTCCCCACACGAATATGTGTTGCCCCCAGCGCAATGGCTTTTTCAAAATCACCACTCATCCCCATGCTTAAAGACGCCAGCCCGTGTTGCGCGGCCAATTTGGACAAAAAAGCGAAATAAAGCCCTGAGGGTTCCTGTTCCGGGGGGATACACATCAACCCCTGTATCGTTAATCCCTCCTGCCGGGCATAGGCAATCAAACCCGGCAGACCTGCGGGACTCACGCCAGATTTTTGGGGCTCCTCACCTGTATTCACCTGAATGAAACACGGGATATTTTTATTCTGCCGGCGCATTTCATCGGCCAGTGCATCCACCAGTTTTTCCCGGTCAAGTGTTTCAATGACATCAAAAAATGAAACAGCTTCTTTCACTTTGTTGGTCTGCAAAGATCCAATCAAATGTAGCTGTATATCCGGATATGTCTTTTTAATCGGCGACCAAACGGTCATCGCATCTTGAACCCGGTTTTCACCAAACACACGATGACCTGTGTTTAACGCGTCGTAAATTTTATCCGTTGGCTGTTTTTTACTGACGGCGACAAGTGTGACGTCTTGAGGTAAACGTCCCGCTTGCAAAGCCGCTTTCAGCATGCCTGTTTTTATATGGCTGAAATTTTCGGCTATTTGTGACATTGCAAAACTATATCACAAAAGTCGGCTTAAAAATTAAGCTGAATCCCGCCCAGCGCATAGGTCGCCGAAACATCCGATTGCCCCGCCAGCGTCACATCATGTTCGATATGGTTGAGGGTGCCTCGAAACGTTAATCCCTTCACCATCGTATAGGTTAACCCCACAGCGTATCGATCTGTTTCAACATCGCCCGTGCCCGGAAACTGGTTGCGGTTATTATCCTGACGGTTGTGATAAGACGCGCCGAATTTATAATCACCCACGGTGTAGTCAACCCCCACCACAACTTTTTGATCTTCGCTGTCTTCCACGGAACGGTTATTGTCTTCGGTATAGGCAACCCCGACGCCAAAAGCACCGATATCAAGGTCTAACCCCACATTCCATTCATGATACTCACTTGAAAACGTGCCGCTTCGGTTACCTGAGATATGCGTATAACCTGCCCCGGTCGTAAGGCCAATGCCATTGAACGATCTTTCGTAACGGGCACCCACTTCATAGGCTTGATCTTGAAACCCGCTTTGGTTTTCGCGGTTAAATCCAGCCAGACCGCTTAACGAATTTGCGTCTCGCATACTGGGCGTCCATGACGCGGCCACTTGCAACCCTTCCCATTGGGGGGTGATATAGGTAATTTTTTCATTTTTGCCTGTGGCATTATTCTCATAGTCGAACGTGGTGCTGAACACTTGAAGGTAGGAGCGCAAGGCACCCGCGGGCGTGATAACATCGTAATTCACCGGATGTACCTGCATTTCCATGCCATCCACATTGTTATCCGCAGAAGGCGCGGCCACCTGAAGCATTTCCTGTGCCCCGTCCTCTGACCCGATATTGATTTTGCCCAGCGAAGACGAGAAGTAAATATAGGATTCGTCCACGGTGTTGGCATCATCCCCGGCATCCATTTCCGTTTCTACATGAAACCCATAGGTCAGTCCGTTATCGGCTTTGCCTTCGGCATTAATATAAATCTCTGACTCGCGAAGCATATCAAACGACGTCACCTCATTTGCCGCGCCTGTGGCTTCATCTTGATCCAGCAAGCCCACATAATTACGGGTATGGCCACCAACCGAGATATCGATCTGTGCGAGCGCGGGGGATGCGATCAAAAGCCCAAAGACAAAAAGAGTGATACCTTGTTTCATTTATGTGGTTTCCTATGGCTGTATCAATTTTATGAGCCTGATTCTAAATCAGGAAAATCCAAAAGAAAAGGGGCACACGATGGTGCCCCTTTCCAAATACGATCCTGAATTCAGGATTAGAAGTTCAACTGAACACCGCCGAGCAGGGATGTTGCTTCAACATCGCCCACGCCAGCTGTTGGTGACTCATGCTCGATGTGGTTGATAGAACCACGGAAGCTGAGGCCAGGAGCGGCTGTGTAGGTTACGCCAGCTGAGTAACGATCTGTTTCGAACTCACCTGTGGCGAGACCGTTTTCGTCATCGCGGGTGTAGTAAGAAGCGCCCAGTTGGAAAGGACCTGTTGTGTAGTCAACGCCAACAACAATCGTATCATCGCTGTCGCCAGCTACGGTACCGTTGTTGTTTGTTGTGTAAACTGCACCAACGCCGAACGCGCCGATGTCAAAGTCTGCACCAACGTTCCACTCTTCGAGGTCATCCAAAGCGGCCGGTACAGTTGTTTCTGTACGGTCAGCATGAGTGTAACCTGCGCCAACAGCGAAACCGATGTTGTTGAAGTTACCTTCGTAACGAACAGCAGCTTCATAGGCTTCTTCGAGGTCGTTGTCTGTTTCGTTCAGGTTGAAACCTGCCAAACCGTTAGCGGAGTTAGCATCGCCAACTTCTGGTGTGTAGGACAAACCGAACTGGAAACCATTCCAGACAGGTGACAGGTAGGTGATTTTTTCATCAACGCCTGTGATGTCGTTGTCATAGTCGAAACCATCAACTGGACCCAGACCGTTCAGGTATGTTGTGAACGCGCCGTTCGCCGAAACGACAGCGTAGTTCACAGGCTGAATGTAGGAACGGATACCATCGATGTTGGAATCAGCTGAAGGAGCGGCAACCTGCAACAGGTAGTTCGCGCCATCTTCGGAACCGAGGTTCACGCGGCCGAGGTTCGAAGCCAAGTACAGGTAGGACTCTTCTACCGTGTTGGCATCATCGCCTGCGTCCATTTCTGTTTCCACATGGAAACCGTAGGTCAGACCATTGTCGGCTGTACCTTCGGCATTGAAGTGGATTTCAGATTCGCGGAGCATGTCGAAGCTTGTGACTTCGTTTCCAGCGCCTGTCGCTTCATCTTGATCCATCCAACCCACGTAGTTTTTCGTGTGACCGCCTACGGTAACATCGATTTGCGCCATGGCCGGAGCCGCAGCGAAAACAACGCCAGCCGCTACAGTGCTAAGCAAAAGTGTTTTCATTTTTAATCTTCCTCCAATTGAAGATATTTAAGTGAACACAAACGGGAGAACCCCGAATGATGGAATTATAAAAGCCATGGGTCGGGGTCGTTTTCAACGTAGAGAGATCAGGGAAAGGCGTTTTTTTTGCCGGACGTGGCTTTTTTGCAACAGGCGGAAGCGGCTTGGGCGCGTCGGATATCACCTATACAGAATTATACATATAGTATAAAATCGCAGAGAACCGCTTGAGACCCGTTGTGCCACATGCTATTCAAAAGAGCAACTTGAATAGGGACTTTATATTATGAAAAATAATACCGTTGGCTTTTTCCTTCTTCTTATATATGTCGGCATTCTGGGCGGATGTTCCAGCGTGCCTGATATCGGGGGAGAGGCCAAATATCCGTCAGGCGCAGACCGCACCACCACGGGCGGAGATATCTATGGCGAACGGGAAAGCATTTTCGGCGAAGGCGGCTGGCAGATTTTTGGCGGCAAGGATTCAGAAAAAGAAGATGGCAGTTCGGGCATTGGTGTAAATTCCTACTTATGGCGCGCCTCGCTGGACACCGTGTCCTTCATGCCGCTGGCCAGTGCTGATCCGTTTGGCGGCGTTATCATCACCGATTGGTATTCCGCGCCTGAAAAACCGGATGAACGGTTTAAGGTCAATATTTTCATTCAAGATCGTCAGCTCCGCTCCAGCGGGGTCAAGGTCAAGGTTTTCCGTCAGATCAGCAGAAAAGGCGGTGCTTGGAAAGATGCCGACGTCGCCAAGAGTACCGAGGATCAAATGGTGGATGCCATCCTGACCCGGGCACGGCAAATTCGTGTGGCTGAACTGAACGATGAATAATCTTTAAATATCTGACGGACGCATCTTTATGCGTCCTTATAAAATTTCTGCGCCCTTATGATGGAATAAAACCATGAGCGAACGTTATCATATTAAAGAAACTGAAAAAAAATGGCAGAAGGTCTGGCAGGATCGCAAATCATTTGAGGTGACGGAAGATACCACCAAACCTAAATGTTATGTGCTCGCCATGCTTCCGTATCCATCGGGGCGAATACATGTGGGGCATGTGCGCAATTATACCCTGTCGGATGTTGTCGCCCGTTATAAAAAAGCGATCGGGTTTAACGTGCTCAACCCCATGGGGTGGGATGCGCTGGGTCTGCCGGCAGAAAATGCGGCTATGGAACGTGGCACACATCCCGCCGACTGGACGTATGCCAACATCAAGGATATGAAAGCCCAGCTTTTATCCATGGGTCTGGCGATTGACTGGAGCCGCGAAGTCGCCACCTGTCACCCCCAATATTATAAGCATGAACAAAAAATGTTCCTCGAGTTTTATAAAAAGGGACTGGCGTACCGTAAAGAATCCATGGTGAACTGGGACCCTGTTGAAAATACGGTTCTGGCCAATGAACAGGTGGTGGATGGCAAGGGCTGGCGTTCAGGTGCGCCCGTTGAACGCCGCAAACTCTATCAGTGGTTTTTAAAAATCACGGCATACGCCGATGAATTACTGGCCGGTATTCAAACACTCGAACGCTGGCCGGAAAAAGTCCGCGTCATGCAGGAAAACTGGATCGGCAAATCACAAGGCGCTCAATTTAATTTTGATTTGACCACAACATCAGGTCAGATCGCCGTGTACACAACGCGGCCCGATACCTTATTCGGGGCGTCGTTTGTGGCGCTTGCGGCAGATCACCCCATGGCCAAAACCCTGTGTGCGGGCAAGGCCGGGTTTGATGATTTCATTAAACAATGCCAAGCCAACGGCACCTCAGAAGCCGCCATCGAACAAGCCGAAAAAATCGGGTTTGACACCGGCCATAAAGTGGCACACCCGTTTATTGCTGGCAAAGAATTACCCGTCTATCTGGCGAATTTTATTTTAATGGATTACGGCACAGGTGCCATTTTCGGGTGCCCGGCGCACGATGAACGCGATTTTGCCTTTGCCACGAAATACCAATTACCCATGATACGGGTGATTGACGGGGCAGGGGACTTACCCTTCACCGAAGACGGGACGCTTATTAATTCTGAATGGCTGAATGGCTTGACCACGGACGCCGCCAAAACCGCCGCCATTCAAAAACTGGAATCCTTAAAAATCGGGCAGGGGATCACCAAATATCGTTTGCGCGATTGGGGCGTCTCCCGCCAGCGTTATTGGGGATGCCCTATTCCACTGGTTCACCGTATCCGCGACGGCGCGATCATTCCTGTACCGGATGATCAACTCCCGGTCGAACTGCCACATGATATTAATTATGATTTACCGGGTAACCCGCTAGATCGTCACCCCACCTGGAAATATACGACCTGCCCGGAAACAGGTGAGCCGGCGATCCGTGAAACGGATACGTGTGATACATTTTTTGAATCAAGCTGGTATTTCCTAAGATATCTGGATCCCCGTAATACCCAGACGGGTTTTTCGTCCACGGCTTCCAAATACTGGATGCCTGTTGATCAATATATCGGCGGGGTGGAACATGCGGTGTTGCATCTTTTATATTCCCGGTTTTTTACGCGGGCATTACGTGATTGCGGATATGACGTGCCGGATGAACCCTTCGCCGGGCTATTCACCCAAGGGATGGTTACTCACGCCACGTTTCAGGACACAGACGGAAAATGGTTGTACCCCACCGAAGTCACGATTGAGGGATCTCGCGCCACCAAAATATCCGATGGATCGCCCGTCACCATCGGATCCATCACCAAGATGTCGAAATCCAAAAAGAATACGATCGACCCTCAAGATATCATCGATACCTATGGGGCAGATGCGGCGCGGCTTTTTATTTTGTCCGATTCGCCACCCGAGCGCGATTTGGAATGGACCGAAAGCGGCATTGAAGGCGCCTGGCGTTACATCAACAAAATCTATCGCCATGTCATCGATACCAAAGAATTATTTCAAGGCATGTCCTCAGAAAAACCCGCGAACTTTTCGGCAGGCGCACAAAATATTCGCAGAGCAACCCATAAAACCATTGATCTGGTCGCCAAGGATATCGACGCCTTTCATATGAACAAGGCGGTGGCCCGCATTCGCGAACTGTCCAACCTGCTGGTTGATATCAAGGATATAAAAGACGACAGCGAACGCTGGGCCTTGCGTGAAGGGTATGAAACCTTGATCCAATTACTGGCACCCATGGTGCCGCACCTTGCCGAAGAATTATGGTCTGAACTGGGACATACGACCTTGCTGGCAGATACGCCGTGGCCTGTCGTTGATCCAGCGTTGCTCGTCGCCGATACCATCACGCTGGCCGTTCAGGTCAATGGCAAACTTCGGGCGACGATCACGCTGTCGGCAACGGCTGATAAATCCGAAGCTGAGAAAATTGCACTCTCAGATGATAATGTCAAAAAATCGCTGGAAGGCTTATCGGTTAAAAAAGTGATCGTGGTTCCCGGACGCGTGGTGAATGTGGTGGCGGGTTAAGGACACAGTTGGGGCGGCGCAGAAGAAGAACAGATCATTCTAGATTGCTCCTGGGTTTCCAGCGTTTGAATGAAATCCTTGACCATTCTTTCAGAAACTGCTTTTCCGCTGGCACGTGTTTGTGCACAGAACGCAAATACCTCTTCTGCCCTTTGTTCAAGATGGCGATTATACGCACCCCTTGCTGTCATTTCTTCGCGTATTTTTTCGGCAGATATCCAATTATCAAGGTCTGCTGTTATCCAAAGATCGGATGATAAACCTTGTTTTTGAGAATCTCCGCGCAATGTCGTGATTATATTATCTCTGCGCTCTCTTTGGCGCCAAGTATCAATAATATATTTATTGAGATCTTTATCCGTTCCCATACACAAATCGCTATAAACCCGGTCACATATTTCAAAGGCAAGCGAAAGATCCTCAAAACGAACACAGCTTACACCCGATGATATTTTTCCATCTAAAGCCATTTTTTTGAATTCATCATAAAGAGTGTGCATGGCTTTATTTTCGGGATGTGTAATGACGATATCTCGAACACGCCCTTTGCGGTTATTGCCAATAACCTGCGCTATGCCTTGACTAAAAATAGACGCACCGCCATATCTTCCTTCCGAAGCAATGATTAACGCTGTTTCACCTTTTGATTGACCCGATAAATCACGTGCGACAATTTCATGACGCCGCGCTTTATGTTGAGAAAGAACAATGTTACCGACATGGCGGGCGTCGGTTTTTAAATCCTGGATCACGTGCCTCAAGTCACGCGAGGCGACAGGATAGTCAGACACAAATTTTTCCCATCCTTGAAAGAATTGCCCGTTAATATTGGTTTCCCTTTTTTTTTGGCTATCCATACCCGTCAAAAGACGAAGCAAAAAATGATACGCGGCCTGTCCCGACATTTTTTGAAAGGCATTGCCCCGAGGCAAATCAGGCAGAAAGGCCGCAATTTCTGGCGTGCATACCCAAACCTGACGAGCACAGCTCTCGGCCATCATCACAGGATGATCCAAACGCCAGCGTGTTAACGTATCATTGAGGTGTGGCGTTCTAAACGACACAGCACACAGCGTATCCGGCGATGAAAATCCGATCTTTGGCACAACACCCTCTTTGCTTTATGCTTTTTATTGGTTTAACTTAGTAAATAACGCCAATATTATTGTTATGTCAATGAAATTTATGTCTTATTTTGTGGTGATGGTGGCCTGCGTCCTGCTGACGGGATGCGGGTTTGAGCCGCTTTATGGCGGTGCGCCCACGGCGTCGGCAGAAAAAACGGTCACCCAAGGGCTGGATCAGGTTGATATTAACCTCATTCCGAATGCCGAAGGCGTGTTTTTGCGCAATGCCCTGATCGACCGTTTTTATCAAAATGGATATCCCGCACAACCGGCCTATACGTTAACCATCGACGAAATCAAACAAAGCAAAAGTGATTTTGACATCACGATTGATTCCGAAGCCACGCGCCGACAACTCACGCTCTCGACCCGTTTGATTTTATCCGACGTTGGCACACTCAAACCCGTGCTGGAACGCAAGATCAAAATTGTGACGAGTTATGATGTGATCGGAAGTCAGTTCAGCACACGCATCGCCGAAGATGATGCCCGTAAGGCCGCGTTAAATGATCTGGCGCGCCAAATTGAAACCCATATCGCCTTGTTTTTATCACAGGGGCAATAATGCGGATTATTCCCGATATCCATGATCTTCGGGACGACATGAAACGCTGGCGGCGGGAACTTCATCAATATCCCCAGACATCATATCAGGAAGTTTTTGCCTCTGATTTCATCACTGAAAAATTGACGATGTGGGGCATTCCTTTTGAACGCAACCTTGCCAAAACCGGTATCGTCGCCACGATAACAGGTCAAACCAACACATCTGGAAAAACACTGGGTTTACGCGCGGATATGGATGCGCTCGATATCACGGAACAAACGGGTTTGCCCCATGCGTCACGTTATCCCGGAAAAATGCATGCCTGCGGGCATGACGGACATACCGCGATTTTATTAGGCACAGCCCATTATTTACAAAAAAGCCGGGATTTTAACGGCACCGTTCATTTGATTTTTCAACCCGCCGAAGAATCCGGGGCAGGGGCGGTCACCTTGATCAAAGAAGGTTTATTTGACCGCTTCCCCTGTGATTACGTCTTTGCCCTTCATAATTGGCCGTGGCTTGAGGCCGGCAAAATGGGCACACGTGCCGGTGCGCTCATGGCATCCTCTGATGAATTTACTATCACCATTACCGGCAAGGGCGGCCATGCCGCGCTTCCGCATAAAACGATTGATCCTGTTATTGTCGCGGCGCAGATCATCCAGAGTTCTCAAGCCATCATCAGCCGACATATCAATCCGCTGGATCAGGCCGTTATCAGCATGACCAATATCCGGGCGGGCACAGGGGCATCCAATATTATCCCGGATACCGCGCATATTTCCGGCACGGTGCGCACCTTCCGTCAGGACCTCCGTCCACTGATCAAAAAACATCTCGAACAAATTGTTTGTCATACCGCCCAAGCCTTCGGCGCACAGGCCACCTGTGATTATATTTTTGATTATGACGTCACGGTGAATTCACCTGAGGGCGTCGCGCAGGCAATCGTTGCCGCGTCTGATATTCTGGGTGCCAAAAACGTTATGGCAGATTATGAACCCACCATGGGCGCCGAAGATTTTGGGGCGATGCTTCGGGTGTCCCCCGGGGCGTTTGTTTTTTTGGGACAGGGCGTTCCAAGCCATCCAGATAGCCCGCATAATGCCGGGCTTCATACGCCGGGTTATGATTTTAACGATGATATTCTGCCTATCGGCGCCAGTTATTTTGCCCGGCTGGTGGAACGCTATCTCACGCCAACTGCCCAAAGTTAGAAAATTAACCTTAAATTCCTGTTGACGCCTCAACCGAGCCAATGTTATAACCATAACCACTTAAAGCTTTCATACGGCATTTAAGTCGCGGCATTTGAAGGGGCAGCTTGCACCGCGTTACCAAGGCTAAAAAGCGCCATAGCGCAACGAACCGCTGTGGTCCCGTACTTTAAGGACTGTGGTGGGTTTTGTAGGCGCGGATGATATCCTCTCCATACATTTCTCCTCACGTTTTATATCAACCTGAACCCGCATGATATGTGGGCTTACGACTTATGGAGAAATAAAAATGTCTATTATTAGAGCCATTCCAAAAGATGATGGACGCGTTGAAATTCGTCACATCGTTCCGGCAAATATGCTGTTTGACGAAACAAAACCGACAACTTTGGGTGTCCTTACTAAGCAAGCCTTTATAAAGGCGGGACGCGATAATGGTATCGAAACTATCTTTGCAGGGTGTCAGACCGCTGATGCCGCGCAAAGAGTGGCCTCTCAAAAAGGTATCCCGTTAGTTTTGGTTTAGTTATTTCAGGGAACAGCATCTTTGGTTATGGTGCTGTTCCGTTTTTTATGTTCACTGAAAAGAAAGTTTTTTGTATGCCTGATTTAGAAGCCTATCGATCTGCTGGTCTTATTCCCGGATTAGCTCCTAGAAATCACGATGCTTCACGCGATCATGTCAGAGCGTTTAATGAGGCTGGGGCAATTACCGGAGAGCAAGACTCCTGGAAACCAGATCACTGGACTCAACATTTTGTTGAAGGGTTAACACACAAAAATTTATCTTCATTAGGCATCCAGTTGGAGGGGAGCATTGTCTGTGAAGTGGGGGTAGGTACAGCTTATGTTCCATGCCGACTTTATGAACTAGGGTTTAAATTTCAAGAGTTTATAGGTATTGATATATCAGAAGCTTCTGTACGCGATGCAAAAGTTACTCTTTCAGAAAAAGGGATTAATGCTCAAGTCTTCCATTCTGATGGTCTAGGCAATATCCCAGAATCTCACCGTTATAAAATGAATAATGTTATTGCTTGTGTGCCGCAAGTTTGTCTCCCTAACGACGTTGATATTTCACAAGGAAGTAATTTTGGAAACTACTACATTCCTGACGGCTCTTCACTTTGGGATGATCAAGGATTGGGTCTAATTAGTCGCGTTATAAAACAAACCCCTGATCACGCGTCCGTGACATTAAATTTAGCCGGGCGTCCAGGCGTTGAGACGCTCATGAACGTTTTTTCAGATGCAGGTAGAACCCCCTCAATTATTCACCATAAAATTATTAGTCAAGCTCAGGACACGCGCCTTGATTTCTTTGTTGAACAAGAAAAAAAGGGGCTTATGAGTTGTGTTTTCTACGCTGACCCATATGGGAAAAATAAATTGACAGCTGTAAGAGCTGAACAAGTTCAAGCAGAAGGGGCTGTTATATATCATGACCTATTAGTTATTGCGGCACCTTCCTTAAAAAACGGATGTTAAATAGTATCAATGTCAAAATCTTTTACTGAATATCTAGATTCACAAGACACCGTTATCTTCGCTGGCGCGATGGGCACGGAATTACAACGCCGGGGATACCAGACAAAATTACCTTTATGGTCGGCGTCCGCGAACGAAGATGCCCCGGAACTCGTGTATCAAATCCATGCCGATTATTTTTCAGCCGGTGCAGATACCTGTATTACCAACACGTTCCGCACCACCCCCAGAGCCTATGCAAAGGTCGGGCGTCAACACGATGCCCATGACGCACTTAAAAAATCTGTGGCGTTGGCGCGCAAAGCCCAACAAGAGGTATCAGACCGTCCTGTTTTTCTGGGCGGGTCTTTTACCACCTTAGAAGATTGCTATCGTCCGGATTTAATGCCCTCGCCACAGGAATTAGATGATGAACACGGACAGCTCGCCTCATGGCTGGCGGCTGAAGGGGTGGATTTCTTAATCCCGGAGACCATCAACAGCCTGCCCGAGGCCGTAGCGATGGCACGCGCCGCATCGGCAACGAATATTCCTTTTATCATCAGTTTTGTCACAACGCCGGAAGGGAAACTTCTGGATGGCTCGCCCCTGACCGAAGTTATCGAAGCCACAGACATTAAAGGACGCGTGGCCGTCTTTTTGAACTGCCGCCCGATTGATATTCTAGATCAATCCGTGCCTGTTTTATGTTCGGTGTATGCGGGGATCAAAGGATTATATCCCAATGGGATTGGCCATCCCGATGATGATCTAGGTTGGATTTTTGAAAATAATAACGATTCTATTGGAAAATTTGTGAAGGCCTGTGACACATGGCATCAAGCCGGGATCAAAATCCTCGGTGGATGTTGTGGTACCACCCCGGATTATATTCAGGCACTTTCCCGTCATTTTAGACAAACAAACACTCTGGCCAAAAAGTCAGCATAAAAAATGTCAGCGCTCTTAAAACGAGATGTCGAATTATCCCTGGTGACGCATTTTACTGTCGCCTTAACACGGGATGAGGTATTTGACGTCGATATTTTGACATTAAATATACCCGAACAAGGAAGCCGCCAAATTCGCGGCGAATGCGCCTCTTTTTTACATCTTTATTTTGAAACACACGCCACGGATAGACGTATTCTCGATTCAATTCCCGCTATTCAGTCCGCGGCTTCATCTCTGGGATGGTTAAGACATATGAATCCAGATGTATATGAACACGCACAGGCATTGAATAACGGCGCATAACTCCCTAAGATATTTCCAGATGAAACTGACCTGGAAGCAAATTGATCCCTTTGTCAAAAGCCCCGATAAAAAAGCACGGGCGATCCTTGTCTATGGACCCGATGACGGGCTCATGCGGGAACGGGCAAAAGCCATGGGGTTGACGGTCGTCAAAGATCTGGCTGATCCCTTTAATGTCACCGTCTTAAACGAACAGATTTTATTGGATGATCCTGCCCGCCTGATAGACGAAGCCTTATCTATGTCCATGATGGGCGGCGCTAAATTAATTCGGGTTGAAGGTGCCAGTGATAAAATTTCCCCGGTATTTCATGCTTATCTTGAAAACCCGTCACTCGATAATGTGGTAATTGTTGAAGCCGGAGAATTATCCCCCAAATCACCCCTTCGGGCGTTGTTTGAAAAATCTCCCCATGCGGCGGCTCTGCCCTGTTACGTTGAGGATGAAAAAAGCGTGGCACAGGTGATACGCGATATGGCCAAGGCCGGGGGCTTTAGCCTTCAATCCGATGCGGCGATGTGGCTGGCCACAAATTTGGCGGGTGACCGGGGACGCATCCGAAGCGAAATGGAAAAATTGCTTGTCTATATGGGCACACAGGGTGGCACCATTAAACTGGAAGACGCACAATCCGCCTGCGGAGAAGCCGGGGCTCAATCATTTGATGATCTGATTTATGCCGTAGGCGGGGGAAAAACAGAAACAGCTCTGACGACCTATAAAAAACTCCTGGATGAATCCGTCCCTGTTGTCGCTATTCTTCGAAGCCTTCAAACGCACTTTAGAAAACTTCACTTTGTCCACGCCCTCATGCACGAAGGCATGGATTCTGAGAGCGCGATGAAAAAACTCTCCCCCCCCATTTTTTTTAAATATGAGAGTTCCTTCCGATCACACTTATCACGCTGGCCGATGGGAAAATTAAATGATGTTCTCAAACGGCTGGCCGATGTCGAAGCACAGACAAAACGTACCGGAACACCCTCAGAAACCCTGACGGCACAAGCGATTTTATCCTTAAGCAAGTCGGCTTAAAAAATCCATTTTTTATGGTTGGGATCCGGCTCTGACAAAAGACGCTGGATCAGGTTATCTAATTGATCAAGACTTTTATACTCAATCTTCATCGTTCCTGAAGAACCACTCAATAAATCTATCGTTGCTCTGAGCCCCAGCGCATCTGATATTTGTTTTTCAAGGGCGAGTGTATCATGGTCTTTTTCCAAAGCTTTGGTCTGCGTCGACGATCCACCCTTATGTTTGATCTCTCTGCCTGCTGATTTCGCCGCTAGTTTTTCAGTTTGCCGAACAGATAACCCCTTGGCGATGACTTCCCGCGCCAGTTCTGCCGGATTATCCAGTGTAGCCAAAGCCCTTGCGTGTCCAGCGGAGAGCTTACCTTCATTGACCAGATTCTGAACCGACGCCGGAAGCCCCAAAAGACGGATCATGTTGGCGACATGCGATCGGCTTTTGCCGATAATCTCGGCTACGTCTTCTTGCGTGTGACCATAATCTTCCATCAATCGGCGATAGCCCACGGCTTCTTCGATCGCGGTTAAATCTTCACGTTGAAGGTTTTCGATCAGGGCGATTTTATAAACCGTTTCATCATCCATATCGCGAATGATGACCGGCACCTGATGTAACTGCGCCAGTTGCGCCGCGCGCCAGCGTCTTTCGCCGGCGACAATTTCAAACATATCTTCGTTATTCTGATAAGGCCGCACCAAAATGGGCTGAATGATTCCATGCTCACGGATGGATTCGGCCAATTCACGCAAGGCACTGTCGGTGAAATGGCGGCGCGGCTGTTCAGGGTTTGGTATCAGTTGGCCTGTACCAACAATTTTACGCATCACACCGCGTGCGCCCGGCATCACCGAGTCTTCGGCATCCGAGGGCTGGGCACTATTATGGGCGCGGGGCGCGGCTTCTTCGTCGCCAAACAACGCACCTAACCCGCGGCCCAAACCACGTTGCTTGGGGTTTACTTTTTGATCGTCGCTCATTTTCTATGCGGCCTCAGTCGTGTGGGGTGGAATAACTGAAGAAGACGCCGTCATACTTTTTTCCCGTTTCAACACTTCCCCCGCCAGCGAGATATAAGCCCGTGCGCCGGGACAGCGCATATCATACACAATCGCCGGAAGCCCATAAGAAGGTGCTTCGGATAAACGGACATTCCGCGGGATAACCGTTTTATACACTTTATCGCCGAAATATTTACGCACATCATCCGCCACCATGGCCGATAGACGGTTGCGCGGGTCATACATCGTCAAGACAACACCATGGATATTCAGACGCGGGTTAAAGGTTTGCTGAACACGCTCAATTGTTTTTACCAAATGGCTGAGGCCTTCCAGCGCAAAAAACTCACATTGAAGCGGCACGACAATCGAATCCGCCGCCACTAGCGCGTTCAGCGTCAGCAAACTTAGGGACGGCGGGCAATCAATCACCACATAATCATACGGAAGCGCTGTCCGAAGTGCTTCTTGAAGACGGTATTCGCGCCGGCGTGCACTCACCAGTTCAATTTCCGCGCCGGACAGGTGAATAGAGGACGGCAGTACAAACAAACCCGGTACCTTAGTTGGCTGGGCGGTGTCGATCACATGGGCATCTTCAAAGATAACGTCATAGGTACTGGTTCTAAGGCCAGCCCGCTTAACCCCCAATCCCGTACTGGCATTGCCTTGGGGATCGAGATCCACCAAGAGCACACGCTTCCCGATCGCGCTCAATGCTGTGGCCAAATTAACCGCCGTCGTCGTTTTACCGACGCCGCCCTTTTGGTTGGCAACCGCCAGAATACGGGGAATTTTGCTGGTGACCATCGGTTTTTCCGGCACGGCCGGATCAGAAGAGGGCGAGTAAGGGGTCATATTATCACCTGATGCGCGCAAAAATTGATCAAAAACTTAAAGGGGAACAGGCTTCGATCATGCAAAAAAAAACACCCAACATGCAAGCAAATTATGCATTCTTATGCGATAAATTGGGGGCTGTCTTAGACCTGATGAATGCCCGACAGCCATAAAATTTTGGCACTGGGTTCGGTGATGCTAGGATTGCTCTTGATATGAAAGCGCCAGCCACGTAACTTCGCCTCGGCAATTTCGTCTTCAGCTTTCGCCCCCTTGGGAAACAAGCACTGAAGATCGGCGTTTTTCTTTAGCCATGGATGAATCATGGTTAATAATTCATGAAGGGGCGCGAGTGCCCGCGCACTCACAAGGTCTGGCGCGGTTTCACGTGAAACGACCGCTTCAACCCGCTCATTCATGATTTGAACATTGGACAACCCCAATTCTTGGGCAACATCACTCAAAAACTGGCATTTTTTCCCGGTCGATTCAACCAGCATCATCCGTGTTTCAGGACGGCAGGCCGCCATGACCAGCCCAGGGAAACCCGCCCCGGAACCGATATCAACAATATGGTGGATAGATGGAGGGATAAGAGGAAGAAGCTGAAGTGAATCAACGAAATGACGTGACCATGCCTCTGGGATCGTGTTTTTGCTGACCAAATTCACCCGATTTTGCCAATCTGTCAGTAAATCCTGATATTTTTTGAGCAAGTCCAGCGTTTCACGTGAAACGGCTACACCGGGCGGCAGTTCAGGCGGCTTCATCGGAATCCTGAACATGAGAAGTTTCACGACGTTTCACATGACGAAGCAGAGCCGTGATCGCGGCCGGGGTGACCCCGGGGATACGGCTGGCCGCCCCCAGCGTGGCCGGGCGCAAGGCCGTAAGCTTGACGCGTATTTCGGTCGACAGGCTCCCGACCGTCTGATAATCAAAATTTTCCGGCAAAATGAGGGATTCATCTTTACGAAAGGCCTGAATATCGGCTTCCTGACGATCCATGTAGCCAGAATAAAGCGAATCAATCTCAATCTGCTCTTGGATGGGCGGGGCAATATTTTTCATCTCCGGCCACAAGGCTTCTAGCCGAGCCCAGAACATATCCGGATAGGCTAACAAATCGGCCGCGCTCCGACGCCTGCCATCCTTATTGATATGAATGCCTGCCTTCTCCAGTTCATTCGGGGTGGCGGTTAACTGCGTGGTCATCAACTGACGGGCTGTAAAAAGATCGGCTTTTTTGGTGTTCCACACTGTTTCACGTTCTGACCCCACACAACCGAGCGCAATCCCCCGGTCGGTCAACCGTTGGTCGGCATTATCCGCCCGAAGGGTCAGGCGATATTCTGCCCGGCTGGTGAACATACGGTAAGGCTCGGGTGCGCCCCGAGTGATGAGATCATCAATCATCACACCGATATAGGCTTCGGAACGATCAAGGATAAAGGGGGTCATGGTTTCACGTGAAACGGCACCGGCCAGTATGGCGGCATTCAGCCCGGCCATCAAACCCTGTGCGGCGGCTTCTTCGTATCCGGTGGTGCCGTTGATTTGCCCCGCGAGAAAAAGTCCAGAAAGTCTTTTTGATTCAAGTGTTTGCGTTAAATCACGTGGGTCACAATAATCATATTCAATGGCATACGCCCATTCCATGACCCGGGCGCGTTCCAACCCCGGGATAGAGGCCAACAATTCCGCTTGAACATCAATCGGCAAGGCGTTGGAGATGCCATTGGGATAGATGGTGGGGTCGTCAAGTCCTTCGGGTTCAAGGAAAATCTGGTGCCGGGATTTATCGGCAAAGCGAACGACCTTATCCTCAATCGAGGGGCAATAACGGGGGCCTGTCCCGTTGATCTGACCGGAATACATCGGGGCACGGTGAAGATTGGCGCGGATGATCTCGTGGGTCTTTTCCGTGGTATAGGTGATGCCGCAATCAATCTGGGGGACGTCAATCCGGGACGTCAGATACGAAAATGGCACCGGCACGGCATCCGCCTTTTGCATCTCCAGCGACGCCCAGTCAATCGTTCGGCCATCAAGACGTGCGGGCGTTCCGGTCTTGAGACGCCCCAACGGAAAACCCAATTTTTCAAGCGTCAACCCCAGACCCACCGCCGGTTTTTCGCCCACCCGGCCAGCAGGAATTTTTTCCTCTCCGCGGTGGATTAGCCCCCGTAAAAACGTCCCGGTCGTGATCACAACCGCCTTGGCGCGCAGTTCATCCCCCGCGCCGGTCACGATTCCGGCCACGTGATTATTTTCGATAAGAATATTTTCCGCGCCGCCTTCGATAATCGTCAAATTCGGGTAATCGGCTAACATCGCCTGCATCCCCAGACGATACAGCTTTCGATCCGCTTGGGACCGGGGGCCCCGTACGGCCGGGCCTTTGGACGCGTTCAACATCCGGAATTGTATCCCGGCTTGGTCAATCACCCGTCCCATGACCCCGTCCAGCGCATCAATCTCCCGCACCAGATGGCCTTTACCCAGCCCGCCAATCGCCGGATTGCACGACATGACACCGATGGTGGCGGCCTGATGTGTCACCAGTGCCGTCCGGGCACCCAGCCGCGCCGACGCACAGGCCGCCTCGCACCCCGCATGGCCGCCGCCAATCACAATGACATCAAAAGACCGATCCATAGGGCGGTTATATAGGAAAAAGATGTTTTTCTGCCAGTAGATTCTGAAGGGTAGAGGTTCAGGGAAATCCTTGGCACTCTGGAACAATGTCTATACTTTTAAATTATGTCAGACCAAAAAAAGAATTCATCGTTCAAAAAACTCACCGCTAAAGAACGAAAGGAAAAACTTGAAGCTATTATTCCAGATATAAAAAAACTGGCGGTAGAATATTACAGACTCACGGGAAAACCACTTGGAGTCACTGGCGAAATTGCAGAGCTTACTGCAGCCAAAATACTTAAACTTGAACTGGCTACCGCCAGAACAAAGGGTTATGACGCGATAAGACGCAGTACTACAGGCAAAGAAGAACGAATACAAATTAAAGGTCGGGCTTTAGAAAAAAAACCAAAATCGGGACAACGTCTCTCACGCATTAAGACCAATGCTCCTTGCGACTATGTACAATTCGTAGAGCTTGATATTTCCACCTTTGATCTACGAGGCATTTGGGAAGCACCTTATAAAAAAATTGTTGAATTACTTGAGCGTCCTGGCTCCAGCGCACGAGCAAAAGGAGCTTTAGGGTTACAAACATTCAAAAAAAATGCTGTCCAGATTTGGCCAAAAAAATAGACTCACTTCCCGATACAAAAATCGCGGAAGATAACATCCAGCAAATCTTCGACATCCACGCGGCCCGTGATGCGCCCCAGTGCCCGGGCAGACAGGCGTAAATCTTCGGCCATTAATTCCGGTGACGGCGCATTCAGCGCATGGGACAACCGACCTAAGGCATGAGTCAGCGCCTCACGGTGACGCGCCCGGGTGAGCGAGACATGACCGCGCGGGACATCCATCACCTGTTTGATTTTCGCCGACAGCACATCCAGAAATTCAGATATGCCCTCTTGCGTCTGTGCAGACACAAAAACGGCGTTGGGGATGTCGGCATAAATCTGTTTTTGTGCCGGGGTTATCTGGTCATTTTTATTAATGACGATGAGCGCGTTTTCATCATGTAAATCAAAAGTGGCCGAACAACGCTGAGGCGCGGTACCATCAAAAACCAGAATTTTTATATCAGCAGTTTGGGCGCGGGCGCGGGCGCGTTTGATGCCTTCGGATTCTAGTTTATCATGCCCCGTTTCACCCACCGCTTCGGGGCGAAGCCCGGCGGTGTCCGATAATATCACTGGATATCCAGTAATCGTCATCGGAACATCAATCACATCCCGCGTGGTGCCGGAAATATCGGAGACAATGGCCACATCACGCCCGGCCAGCAAATTGACCAGCGATGATTTCCCCGCATTCGGCGCGCCGATCACCACAAGTTTTAATCCATCGCGCAATCTTTCCCCGCGGCGATTATCATTCAAATGCGCCGAAATATCCGCACATAATAATTCGATGCCCGGCTTGGCTTTTGCTGTTTCGCTATCGGGGATCTCTTCATCAGGGAAATCAATGATGGCTTCGACATAGGCCAGAGATTTAATCAATCTTTCGCGCCAGCCTTCGTAGAGTGCGGAAAGGGCGCCTGACATTTGTTGTAAGGCTTGATCTTTTTGTGATTGTGTTTCGGCATCAATCAAATCCGCGATGGCTTCGGCCTTGGTCAAATCCATTTTACCGTTTTCAAACGCACGGCGCGTAAATTCCCCCGGTTCGGCCAGACGGTGCCCGGGTTGAGACGCTAGGACGGTAAAAAGAGAGTCGATCACCGCCCGAGACCCATGAAGATGATATTCCACCACGGTCTCGCCCGTAAAACTGGCGGGGGGGGCAAACAGGACAACCATGGCGTGATCGATCACCTGCTCGCCGTCATATAAGTAAGACAGATGCGCCTTCCGGGGGCTGTGGGTTTTACCCCGGGTCAATATCGATAGGGATTGCCCGGCGGCTGGCCCCGATACCCGCACGACAGAAACCCCGGCCTTTCCCGGGGCGGAGGACAGGGCGTAAATCGTCTCCGTCATGTTTTCTTTTTGGCCTTATCCGCCTCGGTCATGGGGACGCCCATTTGGGACCAGAACATTTTTTGCATTTCCTGCATCCCCTGCATGCTCATGGGGAGCCAGTGTTTGATAAACATGTCCGGTTCCATGGATTTTATGGAGTCCGCCATCCGGTTTTCCAGTTCTTTCATCATCTTTTCCTGAAGCGGCAGGACATCCGGCAGGCCGAGGAAACGACGGGCTTCATCCGGGGAGCATTCTATGTCAAAATTGAATTTCATCTCAGGGTCTCCTTGTCAGACGGTTGGCCGGAGAGTACACCATGCCCGTCCGTCTGAAAAGACAGGCGGGTCATCTCAATAGACAAACGTAAAAAAGGCTCGTTTCCATCCGTGACTAAGCCCGTAACGCCTGCTGATCCTAAACTGGCCGAACTCGCCCTTCGGATGATCCAGAATGTGTGCAAAGGCAATGGCATCAAATCAGATAACGTTAAGCTGGTGTCCTTTCAGGGGCAGATCGTCCATCTGACCGCCACGACCTATCTGGAGATCAAACCCATCACCCAGGAAAAAACGCTTCCCGGCCGGCAATCCGTGGGGGAAACCGTCCCGCATCGGGCGGGCGCCCTTCAGGCCATCGACCAGATGATTATCGCGGCGATCAATAATGGCGGTTATAAACGCCAGTTGATTGATATCGTCCTGAAACGCCCGGATAAAGGATTAGCCTTACCTGATGCCACAAGCTTCAGTGCCGATTTCCTGACCAAAGATTATAGCTGGCAAGAGCCCTGCCGCACCTGCGGGGGTGCCGCCAAATCGGCCTGTCCGAGATGTCAGGGCGGGGCGCGGGAAAATTGTCCCCAATGTCAGGGACGCACGATGATCCCCTGTACGATGTGCCGAGGGTCGGGCACGGTCACAGGTCAGGGCGGCAAACTTCAACCCTGTAGCCGGTGCCATGGGCAACGACAGATGGCCTGTCCCTTATGCCAGCGCACCGGGAAAGTTACCTGCCGCCAATGTCACGGCAATGGGTTCGGGGCGTGTTCGTCCTGTTCAGGAAGTGGGTATTTTACCTACGCGCTTCATGTTGTACCGCAAATCATCACACATTTTGATTACGACCGCGCCAGTGCACCGCCGGACATTCTGCATATGCTTGATTCTTCGGCCAATGCCCTCATGCTGAAAGGGCATCTCAAAGCGACCGCGCGGCTTGCTGATTCTGAACCCGGCGTTCTGGCCGCGGAATATGATGTGACGTTTCCGCACGGAGAGATCGTTTTTGCGCTGGGCCGCCAACAGATCAAAGGCACGTTATTTGGATATAAAAGCCGTCTGGTCAATCTGCCGCATTTTCTGGATAAAATGATTTCACCGGGCGTCACGTTATTGGAACAAGCCGCCGCCGGGCATGGGTCGGTGGCTGGTAAAATCAGACGCGCCAGTAAATATCGTATGCTGGCATTGGCCTTGCTGACCGCGGGACAAAATTCCGTGCGAAAAACAACTGACGCCCTTTTGCAAAAATATCCGCTGGGTCTGTCCAAGGGGATGGCAGAAAAAATTTCAAAATATGCCGATGCGGCGGTGGCGAATATCACCCGCAAGCCGCGTTATGTGGGCTTGGGCATTGGGCTTATGCTGGTCACCGGATTATATGCGTTTTATTATCTGGGCACGGGGCGCGTGCTCCTGTCTGCCTACACGGCCACGCCCATCATGGATGGGGTGATGGATGTTATCATCATCCTGCTGGGTGGTACTTTAACAACGGTCAGTATTCAACTTTCTGCCGCGAATGCCATGCGCCTGGCATTGGGGCATCTAGTGCCGGCCAAAGCGCGTCATACCTTGATCCCCAAAACACGCGGGTCTGGCTGGTGGGGATATGCCGGGGGCTTGGCTATTTACCTGATCATGATCGAACTGACCCTGCATGTCAGCAACGCCATCACCCCGGGATGGTATCAGATGATCCGGGGTTATATTTTTAATCTCTTCTCTTAAAAAATATAAAGACAAAAAATATGAGGACGGTGATCTCTCACCGTCCCCACACTTTGTTGAAGTGAAACCGGTTAAGCCGGGTCACCCATATCTCGCCTCTTTTTTTAACGTGTCATGGCGTGAACAGACATCTGGTTTTTACACTGCCGCCATAGCGCGATGGAGAGCGCGGGGGAAGGGGCTCGCGCCGGACGGTCAGATAAAACCCCAGAGGCCGTATTCAAGCCATGTGGGCGATGTGTGCGTGCATTTACCGGCGGCACGACGGATCGCGCCCCCAAAATAAATGCCAACGCGGCGACGGGCGCCGCATTTTCCCCAGCAGAGGGCCAGGTACGACGATCACTGACGGGGAGCGGGGTCGCGCGAAGAAGGGGGAAGCACGGATCCGTCAGGGTCGTATTCTTTTTCGGCGCCGAGATGTCCGAAGATCCGGGGCGCGCATAATCAGGAAAAATAAAGGAAACGGGATGAGCAGAAACGGAAGACAGCGTGGATGACAGATCACGCGCCTCGGCAGATACGGATAAAAACACCAGACTTAATGACGCCAGAAAAATTTTACGCACCTCTGTGCGGGTGCCGTGGCCAAAGCCACCTTTTTTCCCGTCTGGTTTAACGGGCGTGATGTCCGTTTGTCCGTTCGTTGTCATGGTACCCACCCTTGTTTGATCAGGCTCATACACCAAGCCCGGATCGTGCTACCTGTTGTCTTTTTTTTCGGCGATATCTTTGGCCGTTTTTTTAAGGCACACGATCAGTTCGTCTGATAAGACCATTGGAACATAGTTTATTGCATTATGACAATAACTATCGTTTCGAATTTGGATTGAGTGCCAGACAAATTTTTCTCAAATTTGAAATACCGGCGTGACCCGTTGTCGAACAAAGATTTTTTTGAAAATCTATAAAGTAAAGGAAAGCAAGCTGTTACTGACTCATGGCGCGGAAAAACTCATCATTGTTTTTCGTCTGGCGCATTTTATCGAGTAAGAATTCAACCGCATCGACCGTTCCCATGGGGTTGAGGATACGGCGCAAGATCCACATTTTCTGGAGTGTTTCTTTATCCACCAGCAATTCTTCCTTACGCGTGCCGGATTTTTGAATGTCGATCGCCGGGAAGACGCGCTTATCCGCGATCTTGCGATCCATCACAATTTCACTGTTACCTGTGCCTTTAAATTCTTCGAAGATCACTTCGTCCATCCGTGACCCCGTATCGATCAACGCGGTAGCAATAATAGTGAGAGACCCCCCTTGTTCAATATTACGCGCGGCGCCGAAAAACCGTTTTGGGCGTTGAAGCGCATTGGCATCCACCCCGCCGGTCAATACTTTGCCTGATGACGGCACCACGGTGTTATAAGCTCTGGCAAGACGGGTGATTGAATCCAGCAGGATAATCACATCGCGTTTATGTTCGACCAGACGCTTGGCCTTTTCCAGCACCATTTCGGCCACTTGGACGTGACGTACCGCCGGTTCATCAAAGGTCGATGAAATCACTTCCCCCCGAACACTTCGTGCCATGTCGGTCACTTCTTCCGGGCGTTCATCAATCAATAAAACAATCAAATAGGCTTCGGGATGATTGGCCGCGATGGACGCGGCAATATTTTGGAGCATCACCGTTTTTCCGGTACGGGGCGGCGCCACCAGCAAGGCGCGCTGACCAAAGCCCAGCGGAGAGACCAGTTCAATCACGCGCTGGGTATAACTTTTCTTGGTAGGATCATCCAGTTCCAGATTGATTTTTCTTTCCGGATACAGCGGGGTCAAATTGTCAAAATTAATCCGGTGACGGATTTTTTCCGGCAATTCACCATTGATGGAATCAACCTTTAACAGCGCAAAATAACGCTCGGAATCTTTGGGCGCCCGAATTTCCCCTTCGACAATGTCCCCTGTCCGAAGACCAAACCGGCGAACTTGAGAGGGCGACACATAAATATCGTCCGGCCCCGGCAGATAATTTTCTTCGGGGGCGCGCAAGAACCCAAACCCGTCCTGCAACACCTCTAACACCCCGGAACCCGAAATCGGCACGCCTTGATCCGCCAATTGTTTTAAAATGGCAAACATCATGTCCTGTTTGCGCATGGAGACGCAGTTTTCAATGTCCAACTCTTCAGCGAATGCCAGAAGTTCTGCGGGGGATCGTGTCTTAAGCTCTTGAAGATTCATGAAAACCGTCGTACTGCGAGGTGAGAGGGGGAAAGAATAGAAAAGGGAATGCCCTATAATCCTACGGTGAAAAAGTTAAAATTTCTTTTCCGGGAGGGGGTTAGATACGCTTCAAAGCCCTCTTGATCAAGCGGGGTAAACCGCCAAAAACGCACATAAATGTTGTGGATTTCCGAAAAAGGATAATTCGTTATAGCCAGTCAGTTGGCCGGAGTCAAATAATTTAAACCCCGAAAACAAATTTTACTTGCGACAAGCGTTATATTTTCATAATTTATGGGCGAGGTTTTTATGCCCTTCAACAAAAAAACGAAAAACGACTTCGATCTCGCCGCCCTCGGTTACGCCCCCGAGATGATAGCTAGCACGCCCGTGCACAAAACTGTCTTTGATCAAGGCGAGAAAATGATCGGGCAATTTATTGCCCACCTGATACAGGCGAGGGCGGAAACCTTTGACCTTTCCCTGAACATAAATATTTATAATGAGCATAGTCCGTTGCTTGCAGTCGGGATCGACATTGACCTCACAGAGACCTCGTGCCGTTTAAGTCCGGAGCGTCTGATGCGCACACAGCGCGCTATGACTATGTTTGCAACCGATATACGGCAGATAGATGAAATTATATCTGACCGAATCGATCACAACAGTATTAACGTGATTGATCGGAATATCCTGTCCATTCATGACCTGCTCTTGCATGGTCATGTGATGTCATTTTTGACCTTAGTGCGGGAAACCGGGTCGTATTACGCAGGGTTACATATACACGGAAAAAGAAGTGACTTTCTTCAAGATCAGATGCTCGGCCTTGCCTCAATGGGGATAGAGGGGTTAGAGCCGCAGGAGAGAACGCTCCAATTAAATTAAATCAGAAAGGCTTAACAACCGCCAATATCACAATCGCGATCATCAACACGGTCGGTACCTCATTCCAGACACGAAAAAAAGTAGCCGAACGCTGATTTTCATCCCGTTCAAATTTTTTCCGGTACATGGCAAAAAAACCATGAATTCCTGACAGAGTGAGTACCAGAAGAAGTTTAACATGCATCCAGCCTGATCCGGTCATCACCCCCGGGTTTGCCATGATCAACAACAGGCCAAACAAAAACGTCGCCCCCATCGCGGGGTTCATAATGTAACGAAGCAAGCGTCGTTCCATAATTTTCAGGGTTTCAGACAGATCTGACCCTTTTGCCGCGCTGGCGTGATACACAAACAAACGAGGGAGATAGAGCATCCCCGCCATCCATGCGATCAACGAAATGATGTGCAGGGCTTGGAACCACAGATAATGATCTAAAACAAAAGACGACATGATGTGCCCGTTATGCCATACCGCACCGGCAAAAGCCAGAGGGACATAAACGTTTCCCCGTATCGGGCGCGGTCCATGTCCGGTAACCTTCAGCGCGGACAATGTCGGCTAACCCTTCAATAAAAAGTGAGTGATCTGACACGGTCGGCACACGGTAGAAAAATGGCACATTTAATTCATGCGCTTTTTCCCGGTACTCAATCTCTATTTCCACCAGTGTCTCCACATGTTCCTGGGTAAAGGCGTGGGGCAGAATGACAACGCCCACCTGATCATGTGCCGCTTTTTCAAGTGCCTCTTCCGTCGACGGGCCAATCCATTTTTTGGGCCCCACACGGGATTGATAACATATTTGCCAATCTAAATTTTCAAGGCCTGTTTTTTGGGCAATACGCCGCGCCGTTTCTTCGCATTGCCACTGATACGGGTCGCCATCGCGAATAATATCTTCCGGCAATCCATGCGCCGAAAATAAAACCCGGGGTGGCTGGCCTGTCTCGGCCTGAGCCTGCCCATATATTTTTTTCACGTTATCCGCGCTGGCGGAAATAAACCCGTTATCGAACGGATAACAGCAAATTGTCGATGTCGGGATCAATAAATCAATGTCATCACAGGCATCATCCCATGTCTGAAACGAAGAGCGTGTGGTCGTCGTAGAATATTGCGGATAAAGTGGCAGAAGAATAATATGATCAGGATTCCATGTTTTCACCTGTCCGACAATTTCAGGCGCCATCGGGTGCCAATAGCGCATACAGACAAAGGTTTTATAGACGGTGCGCGTTTGACCCTCATTTAAGTTTTGTTCAAGCGCGCGTGCCTGACGTAATGAATTCTCCAAAAGCGGTGATTTATCCCCTAGCTCCCCATAGCTATCCCCAGCCTCACGTTTGGTGCGTCGTGATGCGATAAGACGCGAGACGAGATAGCGCACCGGATAGGGCGCGCGGATAATATTTTTATCCATGAAAAAATTAATCAAGAATGGATAGATTGATTCCTTGGAATCGGGGCCACCCAGATTAAACAAAATAACGGCTGTTTTTGTCATGGTGTATAATTCCTGATAATGCGCGTCAGTTCGGCGACATGTTCGGGCGGTGTTTCCTTGATGACCCCATGACCCAAATTAAAAATAAAGGGTCCTGATGATAAAACATCAAGTATTCTGAGCGCTTCATTTTTCAAAGCGTCCCCCCCCGCCAAAAGCCTTGCCGGGTCAAGATTACCCTGAATACAAATCCCTTGAGATTGTATGTCATCCCGCGCCCGCTCGGCGGGGTATGTGTAATCAATCGATAAAGCCTGAATACCCGTTTTTGTGGCATAGTTTGCCGCATACAACCCCGCACCACGAGGAAAGCCGATAATAGGTATATCTGGATGTTTCGATTTGATCAAACGCACCAATGCCTGCGTGGGCTGGATGACACACGTATCAAATAAACCTTCGTCCAAAACACCCGACCAGCTATCAAAAAGCTGAATGGCCTGAACCCCGGCTTCGATTTGCCGGGATAAATAATGAGCTGTGGCAGGAATGAGTTTTTCAAGCAAACGTTCAAAAAAAGAACCCCGTTTCAAAACCATCGCGCGGGCAGTTTCAAAATCACGACTTCCGCCCCCTTCGATCATATAACACGCCACCGTCCAGGGGGATCCAGCAAAGCCCAAAGGCGTCACATGAGAAAATTTTTCTCCCTCAAGCTTTTCACCCACGTTCCGAAGCGTCTGGTAAATGGGGGAAAGCGTTTGATCAATATCATTTACGGACTTTAAACGATCAATATCAGCTTGATCCCGGATGGGGGATAACCTAGGACCCTCTCCTTTTTCAAAGGTGAGATTTTGCCCTAAGGCCTGCGGGATCACGAGAATATCTGAAAACAAGATAGCCCCATCCATGCCAAAACGCCGAATAGGTTGGAGCGTGACTTCAGCGGCTGACTCAGGGTCATACAACATGTCCAGAAACCCGCCTTTATGGGCACGAAGTTCCCGATATTCCGGTAGATACCGTCCGGCCTGGCGCATCAACCAAAAAGGGATATGCGTGTTCGTATGACCACGAAGGGCATTCAGGATTTTCTGTTCTGTCACTCGTTTAACATCAGGCATGGCAGGCATAAAAGCAGACAATCAATAAATAAAAAAGTCTTTTTAAAGAAAGGTATTATTAACTGTAGAGGCTGTGAGAGTCGGGGATTAAAAATCTTCCCCGGTTTTGCACACAGGATGAAAGCTCTGAACCCCTTGAAAAATATAAAGGCAATTTTTATCCCCCCATGGGCGTGCCGTATCGAAATGAGGGTTTCCCACATGGGGACGACATGTGCTTTTGATCCACAGTTTGAGCAAAAATCTTTATCCCTGATTTATCCCGGTCTTAAAACCCCTACCTGTATACAAGATCATACAGAGAACGGTTTACAAGAATTTTTTGTTTGCGCTCAGCCCTTGCCAACCGATTCGGTTTGATCGCAGAGTATAAATAACATGGCACTCGAATTTAATATTCCGGTTTGGGTCTTTTTTGGCGTGGGGGCGTCGGTTTTTTCCGCGCTTGTTCTGCTGATTCAAGATCGGTTTAAAGCCGATGGATTTTCCTTGGCTTTTTGGAATAAGGCCGGCTGTGCCTTGGTCATGCTTCCGTTTGTCATCTGGCAAGGGCTTCCGGATCAACCGATATTTTATCTGTTGCTGGGCGTGCAGGCATTGCTTTGGGTTGTCAGTGATGTGATTTTTTTTAAATCAATTCCGGTTGTGGGGGCGGGGGTTATTTCCCGGCTTCAACCGCTGGCGGTCATTGTGACATTCGTCTTATGGTTTTTTATTGATCCGGCCTTACTCGATACCTATCTAGAAACACCGGTGCGTTTTGCGCTGGTATTCATTGTTTTATGCTTGGCGGCCTTTTTTGCGAGCCAGCTTAAACAATGTGAGATGTCCTGGCGTGCCATTAAATTGATATGGTTTGTCTTGGTGGCATCAGTGATCGGACCTATTATGGCCAAATTGGTGATGGCACATGCCCCGCTCCATCAGGCTCCTTTTGCGTGGGTGTTCTGCGAAGCTTTATTTATGATGAGCATATGGGGGGTTTATTACACCCTCAGGCGACCTGTGCCGCAGGCTGTTTTTCTATCGGCACTGTCGATTAAAACAGGTTTTTATGTGGCCACCGTGTCGTCTTTTATGGTGGTAATGAATGTGACAGCCTTTCATTTGGTGGACAACCCCGCCTATATTCCAGCGGTTAAATTTCTCGATGCGTTGATTATTCTGATGGTATATAAATTTCAAGGACGCCGGGAGACAGCCAATGTCATTGCGGGATTGGGAATTGTGGGTTCGGCCTGTTCGCTTGTTATACTAAGATCTTGGCAGTGATATGTTTCAAAATGCGTATTTAAAACTGGATGGTGATGACACGGCCGAACTGTTGGCGCGTGTCAATCCTTTGCTGGATACAGCACCTTTTCGGGTCGATACCGCGACGGTATTAAGCGTTCCCGTTTCTTTTTATCCCGGCTATTATTATGCGGATATCACGCATCATGGCACGCTCCCCGCCTTAAGTGTGAAGGTCGTTTATAATCAGGCACGGGCGGTTGTCATGACATCCCGTAACGAACCAATTTATGCCTTAAACACATCCGTGCCTTTGTCTTTAACGGATTCAAATGTGGCGGATTATGTTCGTTTTTTCTTTATGCATGTCCGGGGTCAACAGGGACGATTTTTGATCATTGATATGGTGGATGATATCAATTGGAAGGAAGACCCGGCGGCTTCGGCACGCAAGGCACTGGCCAAAATGATTGTGCCATTGTCTGTCACCGGAAAAACGCCAGAGGGATCGTGGAAACTCTCGGCCAGCATGATTTTTAAAGACTCGCTGTTTCAAACACAGATCACAGTGACCCCGTCCGGGGATGTGTCGTTATCAGACGAAGAATTACTGGTCGAAAGCCTGCCGGTTCTCGAGGATACCCTCGGCTCATAATCTAAAATATCTAAATATTTTCAATAGGTTATAATAAGACAGCCGTACATCATGGCTTGCTAACTTTTCTTTCATGATTAGGGGGCATACTAAGGGATGAAACCGGAAAGGGGGCTTTTCCGGGCATTTTGGGGTTCGAACACGGCATATTCTGGATTCACACGTGGATTCATAAAATCAACCGGGTTCGTGTCAGGGAGCAAGGGGCATGGACGATCTTATTCATACATCTGGACAGAGCGCGCGTAAACCGCGCCGGCATATTCATATGGCTTATACGCTGAATAATGTTCAGCCTGTCCTCTGCACGATTTTAAGCGATCAGCCGTATTTTTATATGGACGAAGCCGCGCATGAAGAAGACGAGATGGAGATGATGGATCAAGCCATGGATCGTCTGGAACGGGATATTGCAGATCTCAATCATAAAATGTCGGCCTATGAAACGATGTCGGCACAGTTTTTATCCCCTGCCATCAATAAATTAGATGAATTTCGTCACAGTGCTGAAGAGATAACAGGTCTTCATGTGTCACGTTTTCGTGATACCACGGTACAAGAGCTTAAGTCACTCATCTGCCAAAGCCGTATGACAGACACTCTGTGGCGCGACGCCGAAGACCATGGGGTCATCATTCAAGCCTCAGCACAAGTTGAGACAGCATTATTCGATAAAGAGGCACTTAAAATATTTTTTAATCCAGCCTTGTCATGTCTTCATGCCGGGTTGATGGTGATCCGTGAATTACGCCGTCACTACCAATTCCGGACAGGGGCTTTATTACATCCCCTGACATTTCAACCCGATGAAGGGATATTGGTTAACCGCGCCCAGCGTGCCGATTTGTCGGTCGCGATGGTTAGAGCCGCGTGGGAACTTCAGCTTGCGGGGGAAAAAGACATGTGGGTCGCCCTCGAGCAGTCTTCGATGGCGGATCTGGCACGTGCTTTCGCCCGAGAAGCCTTTGCCGACTTCCGCACCTTGAATAATGGCCAAGCCTCGGCGGCTGTATTTGAAACTTGGTTTTTATCTGAACGGTGCCGGGTCGAGGATAAAAAATTGATACAAGCCATGTTGGCCGATTACCGGGGTTATGTCTTTGGAACGGAACAGGTCTCCCGCCACGTATCAGCGGAATTGCTGGGTGCACTGGGCTCCCAACCTTTCGGCAAAAACTACCTGGCAGGTTATGCCCAGATGATCATGACAGACCCCGTTTTTACCGAAGTACGGGATCGCTCCAACGCGAATTTCCTTTGGTTTATCAAGTTTGAACGCTCTTTCCGCGAAACGGAACAAGAGTTGCACATCTCCGAGAGCCTACCTGCTTCCGGTCTTCTTCCGGAAGACCTTTCGATAAAGCCCGGAGATAAAAATTATGACCTTTCTGCCGACCGACCGTTACGCCTCTCCTCGTCCACACGTCCCGGTACAGGACGCACAGACACAGGACTTGAAACGGACGTCGCCGCAGACAATGTTATTTATGTCGCCTTTGGTACCTTCAGATCTTCACAGGGAGAAGCCGTTTAGGTCTGAAACACCGTCTTGTTTTTCTAAAGGGGGTCTCTCGGCCTTGAAATGTGAACATGACACCCGCAAAAAACTGACCCTGACCGCTGATCATCCTGACGCGGATCATATCGGCGCGGGTGATTCATATGATTTTGTGTCCCAGATGGGCGGGTATGATTTGTGTGCGTTTGCCCATGTCACCCCTAAGAGAAACGGCCGTCATCTGATTACGATTCCGCAGACGGCCCACCCCAGCATTCAGACCGATGCCGATATTTTAGGTTGGCTGGTGGCCTTGGCGCAGGAAAGCCCGGTGGCCGGCGGTTTGTTATCGCATGCGATGAATGCGGGCTGGCGGGTCATGTTTTCGGATCTGGACAATGGGTCTTACGAACTGGATGTTCTGGATCAACGGCTGGAACTGGATCATCACGGGGTGAACCCGTCTGCGTTGATCCGAAGCCCATATTTCCGGCATGAATTACTGACGTCATTTCTGCAAGGTCTTCGGGCGATTTGGCACGAAGATATGTCGGGAGAGACAATCGATCAACTGCGACCCGATGGGTTTTTAATGGCGGCGCGCGCCCGGCAAGCCGATATTGTCACTACAACCTTGTTGATGGCCTGGGAATTACGCGCTTCGGGGTATGGCGATCTCTGGCGTCACATCATAGGGTCTGAAGACGGGGATATGGCCTTGGTCTTTACCCGTACGCTGGAACGTGATCCCTCGGCCATATATTCTGGTCTGGCGATGGCGCGGGCTTATGTCGCTTGGTATCAGCAGCCGTCCCGTATTGCGGTATGCGACCATGCGGCGCTTGAATATCTGGATGCGGTCATTGCCGAAGACGGGGCGCAAGCCTTGGGGCACCGTTCGTTCACAGTAGATATGGCCGAACGTTTGACATCCTTGCCAGATAACGCGGGCTATATGAAAGACCGGGGTCACGAGATTATCAACAAACCTGATTTCTGTGCTTTTCAGGATCCGATCAACGAAGCTCATTTATTTCAGGTGATGTACGATAGCCGTGTCGTGAACCGGGGCGGCGTGCCGTTTCGTGATACAAAGCTGGCGCGTCTTATTTTCCCGGATTCAGAATAATTGTTAAAAGATGTGTGATGCCTGACAGGAAAAGGCTGATTTTTGATCTCAGGTGCGCTACATCTGGGGAATGTCACCCCGCACAAAAAAAGAACCCATTCAGGATTTTTATCTCTACCTGATTTCAGATGCTACCGGTACCACGCTTCAGGGGATGGCGCGTGCGTGTCTGGCACAATTTGACGGGATTACCCCGACGGAACGTTTCTGGCCGATGATTAGATCCGAATCCCAGCTTGACCGGGCGATTGATGACCTCAAGGAAAATCCGGGACCTGTGCTCTATACGATTATTGATAAAAAACTCCGCAAAAAACTGGAACGTGTTTGTACGGAATTACATGTCCCCGCCATGCCGGCATTGGACCCTATCATGCGCGGTTTGTCGGCTTATACCGGCCTTCCGACCAAAGGGGTTCCCGGACTTCAGCATGCCTTGGATGATTCATATTTTAAGCGCATTGACGCGGTGGATTTCGCACTCTCATTTGATGACGGTCAGGAGCTAGAGGGAATCGACGAAGCGGATGTTATCCTCGTGGGCGTTTCACGGACATCGAAAACCCCGACCTGCATTTACCTAGCACGCCGGGGGATCAAGGCCGCAAATATTCCGCTGGCACCCGGGGTGCCTTTTCCTGAATCCGTTGCGCTTCATAAGAAACCTTTATTTGTGGGATTGACCGAAGATCCGGCGCGTTTGGTGCATTTACGCCGCACCCGGCTTCAGGCGGCGGAAGATGATAAATATCTGGGTGATAATCTGTATCTGGATATCGACAAAGTTGAAGAAGAAACCCGCCTCGCGCGCAAATTATTTTCACGGCACAAATGGCCGGTGATTGATGTCACCCGAAGATCCGTCGAAGAAACCGCCGCCGAAATTTTTATTCTGCTACAAAAACACCTCTCGCATCTTAAAAAGGAAAAAGAAAGCGAGATCAAGGTATGACACAGTCCCGGCTTATTCTCGCCTCACAAAGTTTGGCACGACAGCAGATGCTCGAACAAGCAGGTGTCCTTTTCGAATCTATTCCGGCACATATGGATGAAAAGGTGCTTAAAAAACAACATCAAAATAAAACACCACAAGAACTTGCCCGCATATTAGCCGCGGCAAAGGCAGAAAAAATATCGTTGGATCATCCCTCTGCTTTCGTGATCGGATCAGATCAGATTCTCGTGTGTGAGGGTCAGATATTCACCAAGGCTCAGGATACAGATATTGCCCGGGAAAATTTAAAAAAACTGCGCGGCAAGACGCATGATTTGATATCTGCAGTGACCATTTTTCACCAAGCACGGGCGATATGGTCGCATGTCGATACGGCGCATATGACCATGAAAAATTTTTCAGATAATTTTTTAGAATTCTATCTGGATCGTGCAGGATCAATTCTGACTTCTTGTGTTGGATGTTATGCACTGGAACAAGGGGGCGTCAGGTTATTTCAACAGATTGACGGTGACTTCTTTACCATTCTGGGTATGCCGCTCTTACCACTTTTACAGGCATTGGAAGACCATCAGGTGATTTCATGACCATATTAAAAGGTGCGGTGATTGGGTATCCCGTTCAAAAAAGTAAATCCCCCCTTATTTATCGTCACTGGCTTAAGGCTTATGGCATACCGGGAAACTATGAGGCGATTGAGATTCAGGCAGATGAATTATCTCATCGTTTATCTCAACTGATAGATCAGGGATATAATGGCCTAAGTGTCACCTTGCCCCACAAACAAACCATCATGTCTTTGTGTGATGAGATTGATGATACAGCGCGCGCAATCGGTGCCGTCAATAGTATCCAAATCAAAGACGGAAAACTATACGCCACCAATACAGACGCGTTTGGGTTTATCCAGAACATCAAAATAGCTGTGCCTGATTTTATATTTAAAAATCGCCGGGCGTGTGTTTTGGGCGCAGGGGGCGCGGCGCGGGCGATTATTCAAGGACTTGTTGAACAGGGTATGACCGACATTATTGTAACCAACAGAACGCGTACCCGTGCAGAAGATATGGTAACGACGTTTCCGTCGCTTCGGGTTGTAGATTGGGCAGATAAAGATCAGGCACTTTCGGGTATAGATTTACTGGTCAATACGACATCCTTGGGGATGGAAGGACAGGATAGGCTGGATATATCCTTAGATCACTTGCCCCCGTCTGCCGTGGTCAATGATATTGTCTATTATCCCCTGATGACGGATTTACTTAAAAATGCAGAAAGTCGGGGGAATAAACCCATTACGGGTATTGGTATGCTCATTCATCAGGCATGCCGATCTTTTCACAATTGGTGCGGTGTTGACCCCGTGGTCACAGATGACTTGATACAGGCGGTGCTGTGATGTGGGTGCTGGGTTTGACCGGATCTATCGGTATGGGAAAAAGTACGGCGGCATCCATGCTCAGGCGGATGGGGGTCTTTACCCATGAATCGGATCATGCCGTTCATCAGGCCTTGGCTCCGGGTGGATCTGCGTTCGAAGAAGTCGCGGTGACGTTTCCAGACGCATGGAACAAAAAAACCCACACCATTAATCGTCAGATATTGGGAAAAATTATCTTTGAGAATCCAGGAGCACGTCAGGAACTGGAAAAGATTCTTCACCCGGTGGTACGGCAGGCACAAGAAAAATTCATCAGGCATCATCACAGGCTGGGTCAAAAACATGTCTGCCTCGATATTCCGTTGTTGTTCGAAACAGGTGCCGAAAATCGTGTGGATGCGGTCATTGTGGTGACGGCGCCTTTTGATATCCAGCGCCGCCGCGTTTTGGCACGCCCTGGCATGACGGAAGACAAATTTCTGGCTATTTTAAACGCGCAGATGCCAGACGCCGAAAAACAGGCACGGGCTGATTTTGTGGTATCCAGTGGCTTGGGGTACGCCCATTTATATCACTCTCTCCATCAGGTTATACAAATGATCAAAGGAATGGCGTATGCGTGAAATCGTTTTAGACACGGAAACCACAGGGATGGATCCGGCAACAGGGGATCGTCTGGTTGAGATTGGATGTGTCGAGCTGGAAAACCATCTGCCGACAGGAAGGACATTTCATACATACTTGAACCCAGAGCGGGATGTTCCGGCGGGGGCGGTCGCTGTTCACGGCCTGACCGAAGCGTTCTTGAAAGACAAACCCTTGTTTGGGGAAGTGGTGGGGAATTTTACGGATTTTGTGGGGGATGCCCATTTGGTGATTCACAACGCCGAATTCGATCTTAAGTTTTTAAACGCCGAACTGAAGACATTTGGCTTTCCGGGTTTTGACTGGAAACGTGTGACCGATACGGTGGCAATCGCGCGTAAAAAATTTCCGGGATCGCCGGCCAATTTGGACGCGCTGTGCCGCCGGTTTAACATTGATAATTCTAATCGAACACTTCACGGCGCGCTTCTTGATGCCCAGTTACTGGCGGAAGTGTATCTGGAACTTCTGGGCGGACGACAAAGGGGTCTGGATATGGGATTGTCCCGTCCTGAACAGACACAGATATTGACGGATCGCCCGCATCGTCCGTACCGGGAACCAAGACAATTTCCAGTTCATGCGGATGAAGAATCAGCGCATGACGCGATGATGACGCAGATCAAGAAATCCTAAAATTTAACAGGATGATATTACGCGTTACTGGCCACGCCGTCATTGGCTGGGGCAAAGCGTGCCAAATATAAACCGCGGAAATCAACAGGGTTTAAAAGCAGGGGTGGGTATCCCCCAGACTGGGTGGCCATCGCAATGGCATGACGCGCAAAGGGGAATAATATCTGCGGAATATCCACGAATAAAATCGCATGCGCCCGCGCTGAAGGGACGTCTTTTTGTAACGACAAGATGGATCCGTAAATAACTTCGGCGATGAAAACTGTTTTCTCTCCGCGCTTGGCGGTCACGGTGATTTTGAGCAATACTTCATGGACAAAGGCGGTTTCCCGTTCCTCGATCTGTTTGCTTTCGATATCGATATTCATGTCCATTTCAGGGGGCTGAAGACCGGGACGAAGCATGTCTGTCGCATTCGGGTTTTCAAAGGACAGGTCTTTCACATACTGGGCGTGCAGGACAACGGGCAGGCCGGGGGCTTCGATAGTTTTGGTCGCGTCTGACATGAATATTCCTGTGGTCTTATTAAAATTGTCTTGTTTAAAAAATGTTCCTAACGCCTATCATGGGGACGGGCATCACTCAAGGGTTCTCGTGGCTCCGGTACATGTTCATAGGTTCCTTCAATGATATCCCCTTCGGGTGTGCGCGCCTGAGCGGTCTTAAGCGCAAAATGCTTTTCGACATAAAGTTTGATGATGTGACGCACCGGCGGTATCAACAACAAGAACCCCAGAACATCTGTCACAAACCCGGGGATCATCATTAAAAAACCAGCCACCATCAGGCACAGCCCGTCAAAGATGGCGCCTGCTGGTAAATATCCGGCCGATAAATCTTTACGGGCGCGGGTCATGACAGAGAGCCCCTGATATTGAACCACATATCCCCCTACAAGGGCACTGAGAATACAGAGTAAAATCGTCTTGAAGGCACCGATCTCTTCGCCAACGGTGATAAAGACAAAAACTTCGGCCAGCGGTAGGATAAATAAGGTCAGGGCGAGGATCATAGTCTATATGCCTTGTCAAAAGGGGGTGTTGCACACCATATAGGTCTTTTAAAGTTAAAAAGCAGGACTGGCAAAGGCTTTTGGCAGTATGCTAGGGTAGATAAGAATTTAAACAGTAAAGGAAATGCGACGTGCCTGCAGATTTATTGATTTACGCGTTGGTTGCGGCGGGATTGGTTTTTTGGCTGAAAAGCATTTTGGGCACCCGCCATGGTGAGGAGCGCGAGCGTCCCAATCCCTTTACCGCTCCACCGCCCGATACCCGTCCAGCCGCAGATCAGCATAAGCCTGTATCACCCGAAGAGGCTGGTGAAACAGTCCAGGGCTTGTTCATGAATAACGGCCCTGCATTGGCACTTCCGCGTCATGTTACGCTTTTGGAACAGGCACAGGCAGGCCTTCTGGATATCATCAACCGGGATGCGTCCTTTGATCCGGGGGGGTTTGTGCTCTCGGCGCAGGATGCCTTTGTGATGATTGTCGAAGCCTTTGCCAAAGCAGATCGGGACTTGCTTCGTGATCTGCTGACCGATCAAGTCTATGCGTCGTTTGATGAAGTGCTGAAAGCGCGAGAAAAATCGGGGGAGATGGTATCAACCGAAATTCATGCCATTCGCCGGGCGGATATTCTGGATGCCCGTTTGGATCGTCACACGGCGTTTATCACCTTGCAATTTACGGCAGACGAAACCTGTGTGATCACGAACAATGACGGCAAAGTCATGTCCGGCCACCCGGATCGTGTGACCGAAATGGTGGATGTCTGGACATTTACACGGGATTTAAAATCCAAAGATCCGCGCTGGCTGGTCTGTGAAACGCGTGACGGCGAAACCCGGGAAGATCATAGAACACCTGTGCCGGATGCGGGATAACACCGTTATCACCCCGTGACAGCAGGCGCAGAATGGGGAAAAATACGGGCATGAGATTCGCGCCCCTTCTGTTTGTCCTTTTTTTGTCTGCCTGTGCAGGGGGAACGCCTGGCTCTGTGCCGTCGCCCGAAAAAACTCAGAAAGAGACGCTGGTTTTAACCCCGACTGGATTTGACCAGCTACCGGGATGGACGCAAGATGATCTGACTAACGCGGTGTCGGCGTTTCAAAAAACCTGTACACGCCTTTTAAAAATCAAAGACCCGGATAAAAACATGGGGTCTGATGACAGATGGGGAAAAATAGCTGGCTGGCAGACAATCTGTCAGAATTTTCTGATGCTATCTGATACTTCACCATCGGCCGTGCGCGGATTTTTTGAACAGAATTTTGCGCCGTATCAGGTATCATCTGGTGATAACCCTGAAGGATTATTTACAGGTTATTATGAATCAAGTCTTCAAGGGTCACGGACACGAAAAGCCCCCTATCTTTATCCGCTTCGGGGTCGTCCGGATGATCTGGTGATGGTGGATCTGGGATTATTTCGTGATGAACTGAAAGGCCAGCGTATTGCCGGACGTGTCGAGGACGGACATTTAAAGCCTTACCAAACCCATGCCCAGATCAACGCGGGAACATTGCCCCCGGATCAAGACAAGCCGCTGGTTTGGGTGGATGATCCGGCTGATGCTTTTTTTGTTCAGATTCAAGGATCCGGTTTAGTTGAATTAGATGATGGGTCCTTGATGCGGATTGGTTATGCCGGGCAGAATGGCCATCCTTATTATGCGGTCGGACGTGAATTGGTGAAACGCGGTGTCATGCCCAAGGAAGAGGTATCAATGCAGAGCATCCGCGTTTGGATGGATAAAAACCCATCAGAGGCACAACGTTTGATGGAGACCAATCCATCCTATGTTTTCTTTCGCGAGATTGAAGGTGAAGGGCCTATCGGCGGCGAAGCCATTCCGGTTACGGCTCTGCGCACCTTGGCGATTGATCGATCCTTGATGCCGTATGGTTTGCCGATCTGGCTTTCGGCGGAACATCCTGATCCCGCACAGCCGCGCATGGAACGATTGATGTTCGGTCAAGATACGGGCGGCGCTATTCGGGGTGCCGTGCGCGGGGATGTATTTTGGGGGCATGGCCCCGAGGCCGAACATTGGGCAGGCCTGATGAAATCCAAAGGTCAATACTGGGTATTGCTTCCGCGAACCACAGACGTCAAATAAAGAGCAAAGCTGAATCAAAAAACCCCTTCGCTTTTTTCTAAAGCTTAGGGGTTTTTCTGATGTCGTCGCCCTCAAGGAAGGACGGCTAAAAACTTGTGAACGTACGCATGTTTCTGACAGAAACCGGAAAGGCGTACATATCGCACACAGGCATATTTTGTATGTCTCAACATCACATACCCCGCTTTAAAAAGCAATATTTTTTAAGGGTTTATTAATAATTCTATGATTCCTGAATGATATCAGGCGGTTAAAGACCGTGCCCGCAAGCAGAGCAGGCACAGGCTGGCCGCGTACAGAAACAGCCCCAGTTGATAACTTTGCCAGAATCCAAATCCCGTGAGGGAGAGCGCACAACATCCGGCAAAAACGGACACCAGTAATTTTTGATAGCTATGGGGTACCTGCCCTATTTTTTGCCAGATCATCAACGTAAACCCGGTCAGCAGGATCGCACCCAGGGCGCCGAATTCTACCCATATCTGAAGTACTGAATTATGCGGGTGCAAGACATGTGTTGAATTCACAAATTTCATGGGCTCATCGCTGGTTAAAAACCGGACAGCCTCAAGCCCGTTTCCGATGACAGGATGTTGAAGCGCTTCGGTGGCCACAAAATGCCAGATAACCAGACGATGGGGGATGCTGGCGATTTGAAAAATCGTGCCATGTTCCAACTGATCCGGTACCCATTGATAGGCATAAATCGCCAGCCAAGGGGCGAGAAGAATAAGCCCCGAAAACAACAGCGCACAAAACGCCCACAGTATTTTTTTACCCGGAAGCCACAATATGTAAGTCAATATGCCTGCGAGAAAACAGAGCTGAGCACTCTGGCTATTGGCTTGCCACAACGCACATCCGACGCCGGCACATAAAAACAGCGCGAGGGTGAGTTTGAGTTTTTTGTGAAGTGCACTGTGGAGAACCAGCCATAGAACCGGGATAAAAGAGACCGCAAAAAAAACTTCTGTCCGGTTATATCGGTTCGTGAGCCATGGATCGTTGGGCAGACGATCTGTGACCCATTGAAGGACGGGAAAACCATTTATATGTTCATAAGCCACAAGGAAACCGCCGATGGCTAAGGGCATCGCCAGCAAGACAGGCAAATAAAGACGCTGTGGGAAATCAATAGACCGAACGCAAGATAGAAATAACAACCCTGTCATTAGAATAAGACCGATCATCAGGCCTTTTTCAAAACAGAAAGCCGGATCCAGTGACCAGAGTGAACTGACAATCGCCAGTGCCGACATGCCGCCTAAGAAAAAAACTTCCTTTCGGTCAAAGGATATCCATTTTTTTGTCTGCCTCCAGAGATAGAGCATCCCAATCACACCGCACACAGAGGGCAGGAACGATAAAGACCGGGGGATGATGGTAGCCGTTAATACGGTCACACAAAACAAAAGGCCGAAAAAAAACGACGGGTCAGACAGAGTGCGGCGAAGCCGATCAGGCAGGGTAGAAAAAAAAGGTGAAACAGGCATGGCCTATTCCACCTTGTTGAGCGTGTCCTGACAAGGACATTGTCAGGGTTGCCTTGAAATTTATGTGAACGTCTTATTCTGCTGGCGTATCCAACGCATCATCCATGACCGTATCCCCCAAGGCCGATGGCGCGACGTTATTGAACCCGCCCGGAATTTCTTCGGTATCGAAATCAGGCGTTTCAGCCCCCGCCGCCGTTTCCAGCGCATTCAGATCTTCGGGCGATGTACTATTTTGTTCCAGCGCGAGTTCGTTTTGCGTTTCCTTTAATTGACCGGTGGCAATCTCCATGGCCTTTTTTTGTTCCTTGACGATGCCGTTTAGCATCGTCATGCCGGGGATAGCGGCAATCGCGATGGCCACAACCGCCATACAGAGGAAAATAAAACGAACCATCATCTGCTCCTGTTCAAATTTTTAAAATGTGTCCTGAAACCAGTCCCCGATGCCTTCCATATCACGTCCAGCGCCATCAAATGTATTGCTACAGGCCGAAAGACCGACACCCGAAACCATCAAAAGACATATTAAAATCAAAGCTTTATTCATGTGCGGCTCCTGTTTTTTATAAGGGAAAGTCAATATTATACGTTCCTTTAAGTCCTATCAGAAGCCGTCTTGGGGTCAAAGCCCTATTCTTAATAAGTGTATACTATTAACATAATATAAGACAAATTCAAGATAAAAAACGTGTTCGGCACAAATTTGCCTTAGGGCGTCCGGTTTTGGCAAAATAGAAGGGTTCAAAATCATCATAAAGGGTCTGCCATGACAATTCGCCTGAGACACCTGCACACTGCTTCGTTTAAGGGTACAGATGGGGTTTGGCACATGGTGAAACTTCCTGCGCAATCTTGGCTAAAACTCGAATGGCTCTACGGGATTGATTTTCCTGTGCAAGATGCGTTTGCCGATGTCGTCAGTGCCCCGGGACAGGACACCGCCGCCCTGACGGATAAGTTGGTTCAACGGATCGGGGAGCGTTTCTCCCAAGCCCTTAACACCCAATATGATCTGGTGAATGACAACACCCCCCATCCGGGACGCCCCTATGTTCGCCCGTCCAATGCCCCGAACCCGGTTTTTTATTTCCCCATAATCGTGTCTGTGCCACAGGTATTTGGTGGCAAATTCATACCGCGTGCCCGTCAGTTTGATGACGCCCAGATGCACCAATTTTTACATGATATATTGGTGGCACGCCTTCAGACGCGCTAAAGTCCCCTCGCCCCTTTTGGCTCCCGCCGATAGATTTCCGGGTTATTTCCGTTTTTTCAATAGGTTAAGACGGTTTCTGCCGATGTGGCATTCGACTTGCAACTCCCTTCTTTCAGAATAGTCAAAGCGGCGTGTTTTGCCCGGTCGCGGGCATGTCTGCCAGTGAGGAGCAACAGAGCATATGTCATTTCAGGCACTCAGTTCCGCCTTAAGCGGCCTTCGGATTGCCCAGCAACAGCTGAGTGTGATTTCCAACAACGTTGCCAATGTGGGCACGCCGGGCTATACGCGTAAAATTCTACCGCAGAGTGCGCAAGTCCTTAATTCCACAGGACAAACCATCGGGGTTCAATCGGAAACCATCATTCGGAATGTGGATTTGAACTTAAGCCGAGATCTCTGGACACAGGTAAGTGCCGTGAGTTCACTGGATGTCAAATCCACGTATCTGGGCACTATCCAGAAATTCCACGGTCCCCCGGATAAGGAATTATCGATAGCGGCAGAAATTGCCCGCCTTAAGGATAGTTTTTCTGCCCTGTCCGATGCCCCCGATGATGGGTTTTTGCTTCAGGCGACGTTGGATCAGGCCGGGAATGTGGCGCGGAAATTTAATGATTTCAGCGATCTGATCAACCAGATGCGTAATGATGCGCAAGACGAAGCGACGGTAGCGATTGAGCGCACCAACGACTTGCTCTCGCAGATCGCCGAGTTAAATCAGCAGATTAAATCGGCGTTTAATTTGGGGCGTTCCACGGCGGCTGTCGAAGACCAACGTGATGAAGCGATCAAGCAACTGTCGGAAGAACTGGAAATTTCTCTGTTTAAACGGGGTGACGGGGTCATCGTGATACAGACCCGAACCGGGCTTCAGCTGGCAGATGAAAATGCCGAAGAAATATATTTTAATCCAACTCAATTGGGTCCCGGCACGGATTACCCCAATGGCGTTTCTGGGATATTTGTTGGCGGAAACCCCATCAATAATCCGGGCGCATTTGATGTGACCGAAAGTCGTCTGGGGGGCCGTATTGGCGGCCTACTTGAATTACGAGATGATATCTTGCCACAATATCAGGCACAGATTGATGAACTGGCGCATAAGATGGCACTGCGGTTTGAATCGCAAGGGCTTCGTTTATTCACGGATGCTTCGGGTGTCGTGCCGCCCGATACCGCGCCTGACCCGATTGCCGGGACACCGGTATCGTATGTGGGGTTTGCGGGGCAAATTCAGGTGAATGATACGGTCATCTCCAACATCAATCTTATTCAACAAGGTACCTATACATCGGACGAAACCATCCCGTCTGGCTCCAACGTGGTGATCCGCCGTGTACTGGAACATGCTTTTGGCACGGTGAATTACCAAGAAGCCGCCGGAACAACCGATTTAAATGTGGCACTTCCGGCGACAGATCTTCAGCAATGGTTGGGGCTGTTTTCACAAAACAATGTGGTGGCCGGAATTAATTTATCATCCTTTCCGTCGCTCGATGATGGAAACCCCGTGACGACGACTGATTTATCCGGTGCGTTATCAAATTACTTTCCCAACTGGCCGAACGACGACCAATTCCAGATCACCTTTGAAGAAGCCAGAACGGGTTTGGGACCGACGACGGTAACCATTGATTTAAGTGCGGCCAACGTAAACTTTCCCATCGGCGGGGCTATTGATGATGCGCTGGATCAAATTATTGCCGAGATCAATTCCCAGATTGCCTTGGCCGGCGTTCCAGCGGGTTTATCGGCCAGTGCTACACGTAATGGCAGTGGTCAATTGGTGATTGAATCACGCGGCAATATTACGCTGGATGCGACCTTTGCCGGGTCGATGGGCACCAGTGGCTTTGGCGCGCTAGGGTTCAGCGAAGGCACGTTTCAAACCGAAGATCCGTATTTTGATGTGCAGGTTGGCAATGGGGCGCCGGTGCGCGTGACGATTGAACCCGGCGACACAACGGCTGATTTGATCAATAAATTAGAATGGGATGTGGCGACCCAAACGGGCGTGAGAGGATTATATGTCGATTTAGATGCCGGGACAGGGCGTCTCACCATTCGTCCGGGGATTGATGATAGTAATGCCGGCCCCGTATATGGCGGCGATATACGTTTAGTCGGAGGTCCTTTCCGCACCACCGGCGCCGTCAACCCGGCGCTGTCTGCCTTGCCTCAATCCGTTAATATTGTGTCCGCATTGTTCGGCAGTTACACGGTCAGTGGTCCTACGGTGACCGAACGATCATCGATTGTGGATGTTCCTTACCGATCTGAAATTTCGGCGGGCTCCGGCACCTTTACGGGCACACGTTCCCGGTTCTTGGGCCCGAATGCGGATATTGATACGGGCATCTTAACGGCGACAACCATTTTGGATTTATCCCAGAAAGTGGTCAACAAGCAAACACAGGATATTACGATCACGGATACACGCAAAGCCGATGAGACAACGCTGAAAGACCTATTATCACGTCAGCTATTGGATTCTTCGGCGGTGAATATCGACGAAGAACTTTCCAACTTAATTGTGGTTCAGACGGCCTATGCCGCGGCGGCACGTGCCGTTACGGCCGCCGATGAACTTTTTCAAGAATTACTGGACGCTATTCGGTAAATTTTAACAGGAGAACCTCATGGCTAATGTGTCAACACTTGGTGCCGCTCTGGATCAGATATCCCGGTTGAAAGTACAACAAGGTCAGGTTGATTTGCTAACCATGCAAATTGCGACTGGCAAAAAGACCCAATCATTTGAAGGTTTGGGCGTGGAGGTTCTTTTATCCAAACGGGCGCGGGCAGATGTGGGGGCGCTGGATACTTATATCAACAACATCAAAAATACAGATCGCCGCATTAAATTGATGATGAACGGAATTGAGGATATCCAAGAACAAGCCCGCACGATTTTAAATTCGTTTGTGACCGCCGTTCAAGAAGGAGACTTCCCGGATTTTCAAACGATGAAAGATTTAACCGGCAACGTCAGTAAATTCATTATTGATACGATTAATCTTCAAGATGGTGATCGGTATTTATATGCGGGCGCGGACTCGGCCAACAAACCCGTGACGGATACAGGTTTATTCGAAAGCTTTTTAGGTGAATTTGTCCCGGATGAATCTGATTTAACCAACCCGCCGCTCGTGGCATCGGGTGTTATTGGTCAATGGGGTGATGGTTCGATTACCACCTCTCAATTTATTGCCAGTTATCGCGGGGTGAACGAAACACTCCTCGGTTATTCGCCTAATATGGTCGATAACCAATCAGGAAGCGTATTTGTCCGGGTTGATGACAAATCGGAATTTAACTACACGGTTTTGGCGGACTCCCCCGGTATCAAGGAAATTCTGACGGCGCTTAAGGTTTTTGAAAATCTGCCGCCGCCGGAATATGCCCCGGGTGCTTTAAATGACCCAGCCGCCACCACTTTTGCCAACGATACCCCGCCCTTCCCGCCGCGCGAAAAGCAGGATAATTTTTATCAGGTATTAAATGACCTGACCCAATATCTGGGTGCCGCGATTGATAAACTGGATGGTGAACAATTCAGGCTTTCGCAGGTTCAAGCACAAATCACCCGCGTCAAGGTCAGTCATGAGGAAGACATCAACTCACTCAAAAGCGTGATTTCATCAGTTGAGGATGTAGATTTAACAGAAGCCGCCACAAAGATTAATCAGCTTCAGATATCCCTTGAGGCGTCGTTCCGGGTGACGGCTTTGGTCTCACAATTAACGCTGGCGAATTTCCTTTAAAAGGCCTGAGCCTATTTGAATGACCATGTCATGGTCACGGTTTCAGCAGAACCGCAAGCCTGCGTGATATTCTCGCTATTTTGTTCCTCGAAACCTTCACCCATGATGGTTTCGCCAATCTGAAGCCGGACAAAATCTTCATCAGAGGATGAAAAGACACCTGCGAGTTGCGGGCAGGCCAGCGCTGGAACATGTTCAGAAGCAATCACCAAGGCACCATCCTGACGGACGCTGGTTATTTTTTGATCCCAAGCATTAAGCAAAGACCCATCCGTAGATATCATATCAAGCTGGTGAAGTTCCTTGATTTGTGCAATGGCCGCATCGACTTTTTGGTCGCGCGAGGCGAGCTTATAGATGCCATAGATACCGGCGACCAAGCCTGATCCCACAATCATCGTGAGCAAGATTTCAGGAATCGAAATGCGGCGTTTTTCAGCAGGCGGACGTTGCATGGGTGCGTTTCCTTATCCCTGACGGATGATCACGGTGTTGCCGGAGATATCGGCACGTAACCCCAGCGGAGTTAACATGTCACGCAAAACCTCGTTCCATGCTTTGCCGCCTTCCCATGATACACTGCTCCCGGCGTCAACGCCGTCTTTAAAGGACAGCGCATAATGGGCGGGAATGACTTGAGAGAGGGCGAGTGCCAGCGGTAAATCTTTGCCAAATCCGACAGCCTGTTCAAATCCGCCCGAAGGTGCGGCGGGCGGGGTGTAGGCCACAGGCGTGGGTGCGTTTTGGGCTTTCATCGCCAGGTCAGCGGATGTGCGTCGCGGTTCAGGGGCGCGGGGCACATCATATCCCGGGAGCGGAGCCACTTCGCCCCCCATCATGGGGGACATGCCTGTGCCGGTCACGGGGGCAGAAGAGGGCAAGGGTGCCAAAGGCATGCTTTCCACTTTGCGTGTCATATCATCGCCTTTATTGCGGGAGAGCAGAGGATATGGATCCATCGCAAAAGCGGAGTCCTGCGCCTGGATGGGCATCGGACGTACCGCCGGGGCACGCACACCCGTCGACAGGCCGCCGCCCAGCGCGACAGAGCCTAATAAACCTGTTTCTTCCATCATCGCACGGTTCACGTGATCATGTTCTGCCGCAAATGGATCTGTACCGGGCACAAAATTATTTGATACCGGAAATGGATTGATGGTGAGTTCACCTTTGTACATGCCTGGGGGAACGCCGGCGGTCGCCGACGCGAGGGCTGAATTATCATAGACCGCCTGCGCGCGCGTCAGGGGTATGCGGTCTTGTTCGACGGCCGGTATCCATTCAAATCCCGCCATGGCCGGAGAATAGGAAACGATTAACGAGAGGAACATCAGCCCAAAGCCGCGTATCATGCCATCACCTTTTTGTATCAAGTTGGATGGTTTTTTCTACCATTCCCCCCCGCCGTTACCAAGTGATTTTCGTGAAAAATGCACGATGAAAAAAGATTATCCAAAATCTTCCAGTTTGCGCCGGCGCATCGATAGCCATGCCGGACGTCGCTGTCCCAAAAACCAGCACCGAAAGGCGCGAAGGGCAGAGGGGAAAGACAAGCCCCGGCGTTCCAAAAAAATGAAGGTCATGGTGAGGACAACGGTCAGGAACAGGGTAATCGGTCTGAAGAAAAACAGCAGGATGAAATACGGAATGCCGGCGCGTGCGTCCAGGCCGAAGAAACGCACCGGACGCATGGTATTGCGCCAGTGCCAGTTTTGTTTGGCGTCTTCGGTATCTTCTTTATGACCCATGTGATGTGGCGGGCTTAATCGCCCCCGCCTGCCCCTGTACTTGATGATAGCATAATATAGGTTCGGCGGTCTATGAGACCCTTATCAAACAGGATTCCGGCCGATGTTGCCATGGTCTGCCCGTTGAATTGAATAATGCGCTGAATTTCCGCCGGCCATAATTTGAAATCCATGCCCAGAAACTTATCCCGGACATCGTCATTGAATCGCATCCATTCCCGGCACCCGACACGTCCGCCATTCACCCGGGGCACCAATGTTTGCGTAACAACAAGCCGCACCGTTTCCATCAAGGCATAGGCGCGTTCTGATCGTTCATTCGGGTCAAAGGTCGCCACCATACGCTGAATGGTCGAGGCCACCCCGGTGGTGTGCGTGGTGGTGTAAACGGTGTGGCCGGTCTGCGCGGCTTCGATGGCGGCGGAAATGGTTTCCTTATCCCGCGCCTCGCCCACCAGAATGATATTGGGTTTCCGCCGCAGGGCATTTCTGACCCCGCGGGCAAAATCAGGCAAATGGCGCGGTACTTCGGTTTGTGAAATTAATGACCGCGGGGATTTGATGGCATCATACACATATTCGATCGGGGCTTCGTAACACACAACCTTACCGCATCCGCGTTTGCGTTCCATCAACATACGTATGCCCGCGGCCAGCAACGTTGTTTTCCCCGAACCTGTGGGGCCCGTGACAACAACCATCCCTTGACGGGGTTGCCATGACCGGATGATTTGTTCCTCGATATTCAGGTCTTTCATGGTCGGCGGTTCATTGGGCAGAACCCGCATAGTGATCTGTGCCGAATCCCGTCCCCGGGATAATACGGGGGTGATATTGACCCGAAAACGCACCCGCGTATACCGGTCTGGCCGCACTTCATAGGACAGATCAAGATCCGTTCCGGCCGCCAAACGTGCCACCGCATCGGGCCCATAAATTTTATGTAGAAAGATATTCATGTCCGCCGCGTCAATCGGACGAAACAGCGCCGGATACAGCGTGCCGTAGATTTCGTTATACACCGGACGATCTGTCTGAATGGTGATATCGGATGAATTTTTTTTCACGCACCATAAAATCAACGCGTCGATATGGGAATCGTTAAACCGGGTGGGTTCATCCGGCCAAGTTTCGGCAATACTGTCTTTGCCTTTCAGAAGGCTTACCGGTTTGCGGGCGACCATTCGTCTGTCTTTGGTTTAAGGGAGGAAGGACGGGTGATGGACAACGCTCTGTCACCGACGCGCATTTCATTGCCGCCGCCTGTGACACCGCGATCTGTCTGAAGGGCATAAGGCGGTGTGACCATGCCTTGCGAGAGCAACATACGGTACCGCACCATGCCTTGATAATCTGCCACCAGTTTATTCAGATCATCTTGGAAAATTTCATTGGCCTGATCTATTCCTTCTTCCCAGCCTTCGGCGACCCACCGCGCCCAATCTTCACGCTCTTCTTTTGTTTCCGGACGTAGAATATCCGGCGGCGGCGCGACCTCGCCCCATTCACGCTCTAGATACGCACGCCATGTACGTGCCGTGGACACAATGCGTGCATTGCGTGAAATATTTAACACTCGATCCGCCACGGCTGCGTTGTTTCCCCCGGCGTCAATGATCATGGCATCCAAAGATTCACCCACAATTGGGGGTTCAATCAATAACCCGGAAGGCGCGGGGATTAATAATTGCCGGAAATCAAAAACCTGATCCATATATCCGGCTCTGCCTTCCATCTCATCGCGGATGTGATAGGTACGCCACGCCAGACCGCCGCGCGCGCCGTATGAAAAGGCCGCTTCTTTGATCGCATCCCGGCGAATGTCGGTCGGCAGTCCGGTTTCGGTCAGTTTATTTTCCTTAGGAATATTCTGAAGTTCGTATAAAGACGGCGGGGGCGTGCGTGTCTCAAAATCATCGACCTGAAGCGATGCCTGTGCGTCATACGTCCACAGACACAGCAGAGATATCATCAGAGCCGAAGAAAGACGGAACATCGTCTATCCCCCCAATCCCGTCACAGGGGCGTAATGAAGCTCGATGATTTTGCGCACGCTATCCACCTTGATATCGGCGCGTACCCCCAGTTGAAGACCGATGTCTCGCAAAATATCAATCACCCGTTCATTGCGGGCGTCGATATTGACCACCAATGGCACAGGGGGACGGCTTCCGACAGTAAGAAAATCATATCCGGCGCGGTCGGCGATCATTTTGCTAATCTGATCTGGGGGGCCGACCCAGTTGACGGTCATGGCGCGTTCTAATTCTTCGGGTGCATTGTGAATAGGCTCCACCGCCACGCCGGGCGATTTGGCTTGTTCCACAGCGGCCAGTGTTTCCAGCGCGTTTGAGGCCTTGTCGGCCGCTTCGGCCATCATCAATGAAACTTTATCCGGGGAGGTCACGACTTGGGGGTCACGCTTGACCACAGGCTGACAGGCCGACAGTGCCGGGATCAGGAAAGCCGTTAATAAAAACCTTGAATATGTCACGTCCACGACCTTTGTTTTGCCACTACCTTAAAAACAGGCGTTCTTACTTTATGCGCTTGTCCAAGGGGGGGCAAGCCATTGAAACCTATCATTAACAGGTTAGACCGCGCAATTTTGACCTCGTACCCCTTCATTATTGACATAAACAAAGAGCGTGTCTATAAAGACATAAAAGTTTTAAAACGATATAGAACGTAAAAGTATCATGAGCCAGCACAGTAAGACAGACCATCTTTTAAAATTCCATATCCTGACGTGCTTAAAACAGGCGGGGTTTGAGGATTCGGATGACCGGCAGGCTATGGCTGTCTGGATATTAGACCAGCTACCCACACCGGCTCCGGCACAAGATCACCCGTTTTTTGATTTCGTCAAAACCTTACGCGATATCGGAACCCGGGAAAATCTATTTGGCCAAGCGTTAATCAACAAGGTTTTTGAAAACCCGGAGTTGCTTTTTACGCAGGCTGGTTTATCCCGCGCTCAAGACGATGATATTCAGGCTCACATTACCGCTTCTATTTCCCCGGCAGATGATTTTACGGTGACCGCTTTCGGGCAACAAATCACGGCACAGGAAATTTTTTCTGCCGCACACGCGTATGAAAGATCTCATGGGAAAAACCCCCTTATTGATAATAAAACCTATCTAGTTATTAGGCCTGATCTTCATGTTGCTATGACAACGCTCAATAAGGCGATTCTTGTTAAAAAAAAGCGCGACGTTAATTTTCCATTTAATAGCCTTCATGCATTTTTATATGGGGATTATCGTTTAGAAAAAAAACTTAGTCTTGACGATATCCTGGATAGTGCGCGGGCGACCCTTCAGGCGATCGGGCGTCGGCCGAAACAAGCGGATAAAACGATTGAATATGGCATCTTGACAGGGCGAACGACATGGCGTGCTGTGAATATGGCCTTTTATGAGGCGGGAAATGGGCTCGAAGGATGTGGTTATACATCACTGGCTGATTTTTTAGATCGAAACCAGATTTATAATCCCTCTAGGTTAACAATAGAGGAAATTCTGGATAGTGCGCGGGCGACCCTTCAGGAGACTGGACGTCGGCCGATAATAACAGATAAAACGATTGAATATGGCATCTTGACAGGGCGAACAACGTGGACTGCTGTGGATAAGGCCTTTTATCGTGGGGGAAATGGGCTCGAAGGATGTGGTTATACATCACTGGCTGATTTTTTAGATCGAAACCAGATTTATAATCCCTCTAGGTTAACAATAGAGGAAATTCTGGATAGTGCGCGGGCGACCCTTCAGGAGACTGGACGTCGGCCGATAATAACAGATAAAACGATTGAATATGGTGCCTTAAAGGGGCGAACGACATGGCATGCTGTGGATAAGGCCTTTTATCGTGGGGGAAATGGGCTCGAAGGATGTGGATACGCATCACTATCTGACTTTTTAGATGCGCATTATGTACCTTTTGTCCCAATATCTTTACGCCGGGCATGGAATAAGACACCCTGTACGCTGGCACGGGATATTGTTGAATCGGCACTTACAGATTTAAAAGACCTGAGAGACAAAATATCAGATCCGGCATTTTCTATTGCTGGGAAAACGGTTGAGGCATGGGATGAGGCATTCCGGCAGGGCCGTGTTTTGGGAGTGCCGTTTTTTACAGCGTCAGACCCGGCTCGACCCTTGCTAGAAGATATTCCAGTTTTACTCGAAGAATTTTTTGAAAAATCAGGAATGATCACGGATACCGGGGTCATGACCCCGGATGAGGTGCGGCAGAAATTCCCGGGGCTAGTGATCGGGCAAAACACCCCTAACGGGTTTGATCATCCTTGATCAACCCCTTGGCGCGCATGGCGGCAATCACTTTGCCCTTATAGGGTTTTCCATGGGTGGGCGTGCGGGAATGGTAATGGGCAATGGCCTTGGGCAGGGAACCTGTTTCATCCATATGGCTTTTTAAAATCCACGCGGCAACGCCCATATTGGTACAGGGATCATCCCGCACCCAGCTTTTGGCAGTGCTTTCGGAGACACCCCAGCGTTCCGCCAGATCGGGAATCCACACGGTGTTGATCTGCATGGGGCCTAAATCATGGGTACCGTTGCTGTTGGGAACGGCTTGTCCCACCGCCCCGCCTTCGACCTGATAAATCCCCACCAGCACAGCCGGCGGCACGGAATAGGTCTGTGCGGCTAACATCAAACAGGCGGCCAGTAATTTGCTCATGTGTTATTCAATCGTCTCATAAAAGATTTAACATTTTATCGGCGGCGTTGGGTGCTATGAAGCATTCTCTCCATCCGCTGGTTTCTTCTTGAAAAATGCCATGGGGTTACCACCCGGGTTGCTTGCCACCCCATTGCCTGTGGAGACAGATGATACAGGTTGTTGGGGCGGCGGTGTGATCGGTGCGGCTGGGGTGTGTTCGGGTGCGGGCGGCGGGCTTACCGGGGTCAGGCTGGCAGAGGCTGACCGTTGACCCGCCGGCACCGCGATATTGAGCAATGTTTCCAGCATGGATAAACGTATGTCGAAGGCTGACCAGACATCCACGATATCGGGTGTTTTTTCGGCCTGATCTGATGCCATGATCTTTAAGGTTTGCGCCCGGTGGCATTCCGCATAGAGTCTGGCCAGAGAATGTAGGATCATTAATTCTGAGAATTTAATTTCTGCCTCATCCGCCCCGGCACCCATCAAATCCCCGCGCAGATTTTCGGCGCGTATGTCGAGTTTCTGGGCAATGTCCGATAATAATTGGGTTTCTGGAATGCCATAGGAAAATTCAGCCACGGCAGACAAGACCGGAAGCAGGGCACTTAAGTAAAAAATCTGGCTTTGGCTGGCGTCATATAAGGGGCGGGATCCATCCATTAATTTCAGACGCGCCGTGTGTCCAGCCGACGGTGAAAAATTCTGTGCGAGTGTGACAATCGATTCAAGGGATTTTGACAGACGACGCACATCGTCATCACCCGGGATTTTTCCGCTGACGCGATAGAGTTCAGCAATCATCGGCCCTGAGAGTGTTGTTAACGCCACGCGGATCCCATCCGCCTCGTCCTCGTTCCCGGCCGTATCATTGACGCCGACAACTTGCCCTAACGACATGCCCAATTGTACCGACGATCCCACCATCGCGGCCAAGGCCTTCGCTTGGGTCATATCATCTCCCCCCACCGCAGAGGCTGATTGCATCAGCGGCGTGCCTAACTTGTCGAGTAATTCAATCAGGAAAAGAGTGCGCGGGGTCATTACGTCATCAAGCGGTTAAAACACAGATCATGCTACATACGATAAAGGCTTTGCCGGAAAATCGCAAAGCCTTTGATCATCCCATTTTTTAAAAAGAGGATATCAAGGTGAGGGCAAATCTGCCAGAACAGCCGCCAAATCCTTGGCGCGTCCCCGGATAATTTTAATCTCACCCGCCCGGTCACGATAGACGGATAGCGGCGTTGCCGTAAATTTCCATGCCTGCATCAAGGCCAGGTTTTTCTGAACGCCCTGTGTGCTGACATCCGTTTTGGCCGGCAGGGGCTCTGTACCATCCAGATGTTTGAACCATTTTGTCTCGGCATCCGGTGAGGCCAGTAAAAAAGCGGCCTGCGCCAGTGTTTCCGCCCGGAATCCCACTGGGATGATCTTAACCTGAACCAGCCCTTTATCCAGATAGTCCGCTTTCAAATCTTTGATGAATTCATGGCAGTGCGGGCATTGGGGGTCTACGAAAGAATAAATCACAGGCGCGCCATTTTTACCCAGTTTGATCCAGTTCGAATTTTCAACGTCAACAAACATGCGTTCGGCGGGGGATTTATATTGAGCCGCTTCTTGGATCGAGGCAATTTCGGTTTTGGGCTGATCGGGTTCAACCGCGAGCATGTCCAGAATATCTCCGCCTTGCTTTTGTAAATCGCGCACCTGATCGACGGTGGCCATATTGCCGTCTGCATCGAACAGAACGCCCATGACAAACCCTTTTTGATCCGGGGTCACATAATAATATTGTTCCTGCCCTTGAAAAATAGTGATCCAGCCATCAAGGCCGTTACGTTTGCCCAAGTAGCGAATCTGGGCGCCTTTATCGACTAAATCTTGAATGGATTCCGGGATCGGCGGTAGGTTGGCATTATTGGCCGGTACGTCTTGAGCCTGAGCACTCACGGTGCTCACCACGAACAGACATCCCATCAGTAATAAAAAATTTTTCATGAAAAATTATTGCCTTTCGTGGCAATGGCCACTTTGAATGAAACGACCACCCTGTTTTATCTTATCCCAGTTCTGATCACAAAAACAAAATCAACACCCCGGTATACCCATAAAGACGCCCGGCCGAAATCTCGCCCCCGGCATAAAATCCGGCCAGAGGTATATCCCCAATAATTTCGCGCACGAGTGCCATTTCTCCCCCGCGTATACCCGGCGAAAATTCAGTCAACGCCCGCGCCACACAGGAAATATATATAGCCCCCTTGGGAGAAAACTGGCCGGTCTCGGCCTGAACTCTTTTTCGTAACCCGACCAGTGTATGAGATAAATCCGCCGTCACCGTCTGGTCATCCCGGTGCACAAACATCATGCTGTCACCTTGTTTCATCCGGTGATTGACGGCCATGTATCCGTCATCCGGGTCAATGCCCACAATGTTCCGCACCAGAAAATCGCCCGTATCGCTTCCCGTGACGGGGAACGCCACATGCACGTCGCCGCGAAACAAAGCTTGAAATTCAGGTGGGATGCTTTTGTGTGATATCGGCGTGTTCGGATCTTGGCCTGTTTTATCCTTGATCATGCGCTGTAGGGTTTCGGTAAAAACGTCTGATGGTTTTCGTCCCTCTATTTCAAGAATGATATGATCGTCACATCGGGTGATGATGTGCTGACGTCCCAGCGGCTTACATCCTTGCGAGAGCGCGCAGGAAACAGCAATCTCTTGATCAAACATCACCCCGCCAAAACCTTCAGTCTGGATATCCCCCGCGATATAAATATGTTCTGTGCGCGAAGAGGTTAGTCCGCCCGCCACAAAAGACGATAAGCTTTGTCCCAAATGTGCCAGCGCCCATTCAGGATGGGCATGTGATGTCGGATCACCATGCACCAGCGTGAGGAGCGGCGTGTGTGCCTTAACCCAAGGATACACATCCTGTGGCAAAGGATTTTCCGCCGACGAGGTCGTATGAAAGGATTTAATGTTTTCGGGGTCAAATCGCCCGATCATCGCGCTGATGGCCGGCTGATCAATAAACGACATCCCGGTGGTGGCCACGCCCATCCCTACGGCGCCCACCCAATGCTTGATACCGGTCACGGATTTAAACAGGGTCAGGATACTGGCGAGGTCAGATGCCAAAATATCCGTGACGTATAAAAACCCGAGATTAAATCCATCTGCATCGGTTCGGATGGTTTCCAATTGTTCCAATAGTTTTTTAGATGTATCCCGCCAATCGGTGCCACTGGCGGCGACGCTGGCAAAATGTGTGGAAGTTATCAGGGTCATGATGATAAGATAAGCCCGCCTGTCATTAAAGAAAAGGAACAAAACATGGAAATACTTCTTATCCTTGCTGGGATTGTCGGGGCCGCTCTGATATTGGCAATCACTTTGTATAACCGGATGGTCGCCTTGCGCCAGAACCGGAATAATGCCTTTGCGGATATTGATGTGCAATTAAAACAAAGATTTGATTTGATCCCGGCACTGGTTGAAACCGTCAAGGGATATGCCGCACATGAATCAAAATTATTTGAAAACGTCACGGCGGCGCGGGCGGGTGTGCGCTCCGCTTCGACAACCGAAGACCGAATTACGGCTGAAAATGTCTTGTCACGAGCGATCGGCGGTTTTTATGCCGTGTCAGAAAATTACCCGCAGCTGAAAGCGGATCAGAATTTCCAAAAACTGATGTCTGAATTGTCCGACATTGAAAATAAAATTGCGGCGGCACGCCGGTTCTTTAACAATGCCACGGCGGAATACAATACAACGATTGAACAATTTCCGGCTAATCTTCTGGCGGGGCGTTTTGGGTTCAAACACGAAGTCTTTTACGAAGTGGATGACGCCCAGCGCGAGGTTCTGGATACGCCGCCTGCTGTCAAGTTCGGCACATAATCAACCGCAGGTGACCGCACGACATGTCTGCTGGTTTGCAAACACATATATGGGACAATAATATTCGCTCCCTTCTGGTTCTGGCCGCGTATCCGGTTATTTTAATGGGCGTGGTGTGGGGTGTATCGGCCTTGGTCGGCGCCATGACGGTACCCGGTGCCACCGCACAGGATTTAACCGTGGGTGCCACACATATTTTGGCATCTTATTGGCCGATGATCTTAAGTGTTGTGGGCATCTGGTTTCTGGTGTCGTATTTTTTTCATGGGTCGATGATCCGCGCGCTTTCGCACTCTCGTCCGGTGACGCGTCAGGATGAACCAGAGTTATATAATCTCTTTGAAAATCTATGCATTGCGGCGGGCATGAAAATGCCACGTCTGGAAATCATTGAAACTCATGCCCGTAATGCGTTTGCCAGCGGCATTGATGATAAAAGCTATACAGTCACGGTGACACGCGGGTTAATCCAGACCCTCACCCGGGATGAACTGGAAGGGGTGCTGGCGCACGAACTCACGCATATTTTAAACCGTGATGTCCGTCTGTTGATTGTGTGCGTGGTGTTTACCGGAATGTTGGGGTTTGCCGCACAGATGATTTGGTCATTTGCACGTTATCATTTATGGGTGCCGCGCCAGCGAGACCAACAACAAGGCGGGATCATGATGATCTTGCTGGGGGTGATGGTGATTTTATGGATCGGGTATTTTGCCACCATCTTGATGCGCTTTGCCCTGTCGCGCCGCCGGGAATATATGGCGGATGCAGGGGCGGTTCAAATGACCAAAAATCCCGATGCCATGATGCGTGCGCTGATGCGGATTGCCGGGCGGGATGCGGTACCTGCGATGCCCGCCGATGTCCAGATGATGTGTATTGAAAACCGCGTGCCCTTTTTGGGTTTGTTTGCCACCCACCCCCCGATTGAAAACCGGATCAAGGCGATTTCCCGCACCACCGGTACGCCCGTGCCCCCTGCCCTGCCCGCCGTTCGGGCAACGCGCGAAGAAGGCCGGTTTTATGTGCCAGGGTCTGCTGGTTTTGCGCAAAGCCCGCCTTGGACCACCCGTCAGCGTTTTGGCCGAAACCGGCGAAATCCGTGGGTTTAAGGCGTCTCCGCCTTATTTTGAAACCCCTTGAAAATTCGGTATACTTATCCTAAGTATATAGGACAGTTTTAGTCCTAATTTTGGGATATTTTTTGATGGAGAAAAAAATGAACAGTAATCCGTTTAGTCAAACCACTCAAACCCGCGCGCTGGCGCAGGATGCGGGTCTGCGCGCCCATATGCAACGCGTGTATAACCGCATGACAGTCGGAGTCTTGCTGACGGGCTTGACGGCTTGGTTTGTATCAAGCTCTCCCGCCCTGATGTCCTTGTTCATGGGCGGACCTCAGGCCTATGTCATCATGCTGGCTCCGCTGGCGGTCATATGGTTTGGGTTTCGTCCCCAAACCATGAGCCATAAGGCCTTGATGGCGGTGTTTGGTTTATTGTGCGTATTATACGGGATTAGCTTTTCGACGATCTTCGCGGTCTTTACCGGGGAAAGCATCGCCAGAGCGTTCTTCATGGCCACCGCCCTCTATGCGGGGTTATCTGTCTTTGGGTATGTGACCAAGAAAAATCTGGACGGGCTGGGCACATTTGCCGTCATGGGGGTTTGGGCAGTCCTTATTCTGGCGGTCGGCACGATGATTGCCGGTGCTTTTGGCGTGGAAACATCCATGATGCAGTCCATTATTTCTGGCATTGGTTTGATCGCGTTTTCGGGCATTACCGCCTGGCAAACCCAAACCACGAAGGAAATGTACAGTTCTGCTTATAGCGATGACGCCAATTCCCGGATGGGCTGGGCGGCCGCGCTTAACCTGTATGTTTCGTTTATTGCGATCTTTCAGTACATCCTGCACTTTGTCGGTCAAAGAGAATAGATCTATTCTTTACAACCAAGAGTATAGGTTGTCAAAAAAGCCTGAAACCCCTGTGTTTCAGGCTTTTTAATATATTTATCATACTTTTGTATTAAACTTGAAGGATAGGGAAAAAGAACGTATATCAACCATAGATTGTATAATAAATCGCAGGGGGCTTCAGCGGTTTTAAAGGGGGGTTGATGGGGTTTCATGTCTGGGTGGTCGAAGATACCAAGGCGCTCAATGACCTGTATTGCCTAACGCTGTCACGTGAGGGATATCAGGTCACATCTTTTGAGTCAGGGTCTGATCTTCTTGACCGGGTCAGGTCGGGCGCTCCGTGTGATGTGCTCGTGCTGGACGTTCATCTGCCGGATATCCATGGACTCGCCTTAATTTCTGATCTTAAAACCGCAGGGTTTCGAGCGCCTGTGGTGGTGATCACGGGATATGGTTCTATCGCGCTGGCTGTATCCGCCATGCAGGCCGGTGCCTGTGATTTTCTGGTCAAACCTTTTTCACCGGACAAATTAATTGAATCCACCCAGCGGGCGTTGATGTCACGGGGATTAGGTGGATCGGCGTCGCCCGTTATCTCCCCCGATCTCCCATCCCGGGAAACACTTCTTCCTTTTCATGAATTTATCGGCACATCTTTGCCGATGCAGACGGTATATGAAGTGATTCAAAATGTATCTCGGTCTCAGGCATCTGTGTTCATTACCGGTGAATCTGGTACCGGCAAAGACATTGCGGCGCGGGCGATTCATCATTATTCCCCTCGGGCGGGACATAAGTTTGTGGCGATTAATTGTGCGGCCATTCCCCGGGATTTAATGGAATCAGAATTATTCGGCCATGTGAAAGGGGCCTTTACGGGCGCGTCCTATGACCGGGCGGGCGCTTTTTCTCGTGCCCATCACGGCACATTATTTCTGGATGAAATTTGTGACATGGATTTAACCCTTCAATCAAAATTGCTTCGGGTGATTCAGGATTTTTCTTTTTGTCCGGTCGGCAGTACGCAGGAACAACAGGTCAATTTACGGGTTATTTGCGCCAGCAACAAAGACCCGCTCAGGGAAGTTAAGGCCGGACATTTCCGAGAAGATTTATATTACCGTCTTCATGTAGTGCCGATGACCCTGCCGCCGCTTCGTGATCGCGGGGATGATATTTTGGATCTGGCTGATTTTTATCTGGCACGATTTGCGCGTGAAGAGGGAAAAAATTTTTCATTGATTGATCCGGCGGCTGAAGACGCACTTCGGGCGTATGCCTGGCCGGGGAATGTACGTGAATTAATGAACGTCATCCGCCAGATTGTGGTCATGCGCAACGGCCCTAAATTGATGGCCAGTATGCTTCCCCCGGTGATGATGCCGGGCTCAGACTATCGACGGCCGGCGTGGGCACCGGGTTTTCCTGCGGCGCCCGCATCGTCCCTCGTGCCGCTTCGGGTGTCGGAACGCCGGGCGATCGAAACGGTCTTATCGGCCTGCGGGGGGAATATCCCGCAGGCGGCTGGAATTCTGGAGATATCCCCTTCGACCCTCTACCGGAAAAAAGCAGCGTGGGATTCGGCAAAGTAACGAGGTCATTGTTGACATAATTAAAAAAATATTTTAAAAAAAGCCACGATGGATGGGTATTCTATAGAAAATATTGGTCAGGCATGGGGGCACGCGCAAGCAGAACAGCCGAGCCGCAAGGTGATCGTCAATTATCTTTGGATAAACAAAAACCGCCCGGCAGACGAACCGGCACCTTTGTGTTCCGTACCTTTAGAATCGGTGCATCGAGCCCTTGAGAACGCTAATCGATATCCGAACGCATCTTTTTCTCTGTGGCTGGATCCAAAGACGCTTGACGATAGTTCTCGATTTTTTGTGGCCAGCTATATTTATGCCCATTCACAGCATCGGAATGTGAATATTCAAAATCTTCGAGACATCCCGGCCTATGCCGGGAATCCCATTTTTCGTCCTGAAAAAAACCATGACATCTGGGCGCGGTGTGATCTGGCACGCTATCTTGTGCTACAACATATTCTCAATGTGATGAAGCCTGACTATGCAATTTATTCTGATCTGGATATGAAAGATGTGTGTATTGAAGAAGCCTGCCGGATCATGGATGTTCATGGCCTTGCCATTGCTGCCTATAGACACATAGAATATGGTCTAGTGTTTAAAGGATTAGAAAACAGCTACTTGGCTATATCTCGGCATGTTACTCAAGGTATAGATACTTTAAATTCTTTAATAGAATACGGGCAGCGTGATGCACGCGAAGGAGATAATGGATACAATTCATTTATATATCTTGTAAGAGAGCATTTTGATAATTCTCTAGAAACTCAACAACAAGCCTTTGTATCCTGCCTCACTCTCCCTATGGGAGCCCGTCTTCCGGAACGACCAGAAATTCAAGAACTGGGATTAAATACCCCCTATTCTGTCTGAGTCACTTGACTGATCTTTAAATTTTGCCTTAAGGTACTGACTTCACACAGTTAATTAAAAAGGAAACCTATTTCATGTTAAATGAATTCAAGAATTTTATCGCTCGCGGCAACGTCTTTGATATGGCTGTGGGTATCATTATCGGCGCGGCGTTTACAACCATCGTCAATTCCATGGTGGGTGACCTGATTATGCCCGTCATTGGTGTCTTAACCAGCGGCGTTGATTTCTCGAACCTCTTTTTAGCGCTGGATGGTAATGAATATGCCAATATCAAGGCGGCACAGGATGCGGGTGCCGCGGTTGTGTCCTACGGCGTCTTTATTAATGCCGTCATTAACTTCCTGATCGTGGCTTTTGTCATTTTCATGCTAGTTAAACAAGTGAACCGCCTGAAAAAAGCCGAAGCCACTGCCCCGGCCGAACCCCCGGCAGATGTTAAATTACTGACGGAAATCCGCGACCTTTTGAAAAAATAAATCCGGTTTTTTCTCTTTTTAAAAAGCGGGCTTCCGGGCTCGCTTTTTTTATGATGAAATTTAACTTGAAATCGGGGGGGAACATGCCTATTTTCCGGCAGTCCTGTCTTATCTAAGGGCCCATAGCTCAGCTGGGAGAGCGCTTGCATGGCATGCAAGAGGTCGTCGGTTCGATCCCGATTGGGTCCACCATCTTTCTTACCCCCTCTTTATTCACTCATAAAAAAACCCGAGTGGGCTTGCGTGCTCTTTTTGGAACATGTCTTCTTCTTGTCCTGTGATTATGTATGTCTCTCTCTGAGACCTGCCAATAAGCATTTGAAGTACATTGATTTCCAGATTCAAAATGCCTAAGCTGGAAATATGTCTGAGACGTCTGTTCCCTACCGTGTATTGGCGCGAAAATATCGGCCGCGTCATTTTGATGATTTAATCGGTCAAGAAGCCTTGGTGCGGACGCTGAAAAACGCGATTGCATCAGGTCGGATTGCGCATGCCTTCATGTTGACGGGCATACGGGGGGTGGGGAAAACCACCACGGCACGCATTATCGCCAAGGCATTGAATTATACAGGCGCGGACGGCACATCGGGTCCCACGACAGAATCAACAGATGATTGCGATATCTGCCGTGCGATTGCCGAAGATCGGCACCCAGATGTCATGGAAATGGATGCCGCGTCACGAACGGGTGTGGATGATATTCGTGAAATTCTAGATGGCGTCCGGTACGCCCCAACATCGGCGCGCTATAAGATATATATTATCGACGAAGTGCATATGTTGTCTAAAAATGCGTTTAACGCGCTTTTGAAAACACTCGAAGAGCCGCCAGCACATGTTAAATTTATCTTTGCGACAACGGAAATCCGTAAAGTGCCCGTCACGGTATTATCCCGGTGCCAACGATTTGATTTGCGGCGGATCGAAGCCCCGGTACTTGCCGATTACTTTAAAAAAGTCTGTGCGCAGGAACAGGTATCGGCCGAAGATTCAGCGCTTAACCTTATTGCCCGTGCGGCGGATGGGTCTGTCCGGGACGGGCTATCGATTCTGGATCAATCAATGGCGCTGGGGGCTGGCACCGTAACAGCAGATCAAGTCAAAGACATGCTGGGTCTCGCAGATCGAACTGTGATGATCGACTTGTTTGAAAAATCAGTATCGGGTCAATGTGAATCGGCACTGGGTTTGATGAATGATCTTTACCGTAAGGGCGCAGACCCGTCCGTTGTGATCAATGACCTCTTGGATATATGCCATGCGCTCACCAAGTTCAGAGCTGCGCCGCAACTTCAGGATAGTTCTGCCTTGCTTGCCCCTGATGAAACGCGGCGTCTCAATGAACTGGCCGGTCGTCTATCAATGCCGGCACTGGGTCGTGCGTGGCAAATCCTGCTCAAAGGGGTGACCGAAGTGGCTTCGTCTCCGCATCCGCAAAAAACGTCTGACATGGTGGTTATCCGTCTTGCCTATACGGCCGATCTGCCAGACCCGGCAGAATTGATTCGTAAATTAAAAGACACTTCGGGGATGTCCGGCACGGCTGGACAGTCCGGACACTCGGCATCTGCTATGTCTACTGTTACGGCCATCAATTCTACACCCGTCAGAAGCGCGCTAGTGCCCGCGCCAGCTTTGACACCGGATCCTAATGTACATCCGGCGGTATCTCCCAAAAATCTTTCTGATATTGTGGCTATGTTGGAGCAATCGGGTGCGATGATTTTGGCAACTCAGGTGCGCATGTATGTCCATCCTGTTAAATATGATACTGGCCGCATTGAATTTTATCCGGCTGAGGGTGCCCCGCCAAAATTGGCTCAAGAGCTTTCACAACAGTTAAAGGCCATCACAGGCGAGCGCTGGATGGTCACGGTTTCATCTCAGCCTGGTGCCCCAACATTGGCACAAGAAGTCCAATCCAAAGAATTACAGCAACGTGAAAAAGCGATGTCTGCGACATTGGTTAAGCAGATATTGGATATTTTTCCCGAGGCCGAACTAACCCGAATTTACACCAAGGAATAAAACATGATGAATATTCAGAAAATGATGCAACAAGCCAAAGCCATGCAAGATAAAATGCAGGTCATGCAGGAAAAACTGGGTGGTATGACCGTCGAGGGGACATCCGGCGGCGGTATGGTCAAAATAACCATGACATGTAAAGGTGAATGCCGTGCACTGGTAATAGACCCGTCTATTTTAAAACCAGAAGAAAAAGATATTGCGGAAGATTTAATCAAAGCGGCCATCAATGACGCCAAAGCCAAAGCGGATGCCAAATTGGCAGATGAAACGCAGAAAATGATGTCAGAGATGGGATTACCTGCAGGTGTCCAACTTCCGTTTTAAATGAATCTTTTAAACAGGGTCAGCCAGACATGAAAATTCTGACTTATATAAGTTATGCGCACATAAGAGCGTGTCAGGTGGTATCAGAATATTACCGAATAGTTTCCCTTAATACATTTTTAATAAGATAACCTTTAGAAAAGGGTTCAAAATGGCAAGAATTGAAGGCTTTAAAATCAAAAATTTTAAATCGCTACAAGATATTACTTTGGGACGTCTTTGGAATCAGCAGTCTTCCGAGCCCTTGACCCCGATGACCGCAGTAATTGGGAAGAACGGGGTGGGAAAGAGCACTTTATTTGACGCTTTTGGGTTTTTATCTGATTGTTTGAAAGTCGGTGTTGAAGAGGCTTGTGATCTGAATGGCCGTGGTGGATTTGAGAGGATACGCTCTCAGGGTCAAAATGAGCCTATAGAGTTTGAGATTTATTATAGAGAGGAACAGAAAGCTAGGCCGATTACATATGAATTGGCTATTGATATAGACTCTATGCGCCGCCCATTTGTTTTGCGTGAGAGATTACGTCAACGTCGTGCTGGGCAGAAACAGACCGGCCGTCCCTTTTCGTTTCTTATTCTTAATAGTGGGAAGGGTATCGCTTGGAAGGGTGAAAAAGAGGGAGTTGATGAATACAAACAACCTAACCTGATAGAGCTGATTGAGTCGATTAAGAAAGGGATTAAAAAAGAAGAATCTAAGGAGACAGAGGTTGTTGAGTTAGAGGATTATCGTAAGCTTGGGATTGCAACGTTAGGTGCTTTGAAACAGCATCCCAGAATTTCTTCCTTTCGTAAGTTTATTGAAGGTTGGTATTTAAGTTACTTTACCCCCAATGCCGCTCGCGGTCTACCTTTAGCTGGTCCACAAAAGCATCTAAATATACATGGCGACAATTTAGGTAACGTTGTGCAGTTTATGCAACGAGAACATCCTAAACGCTTTCAATCAGTTCTTGATAGAATTGCTAATAAAATCCCCGGCATAGATAAAATTGAAGTTAGAGAGAGCGAAGATAAGCGTTTGTTGTTATGTTTTAATGATAAAGGATTTAAAGATCCTTTCTATGCTCAGCAGATGTCAGATGGGACATTGAAAATTTTTGCCTATCTTCTCCTCTTGGAAGATCCTTTGCCGCCGCCGTTTCTATGCATTGAAGAGCCAGAGAATGGCCTGTATCATAAACTGCTTGAGACTTTGGCTGTTGAATTCCGATCTCATTCAACAGGTAAAGGGGGATCACAAGTTTTCGTTACTACTCACCAACCATATTTTGTAGATGCTCTATCGCCAGAAGAGGTCTGGGTTCTTGAGAAGGGATCTGATGGCTTTTCAAAAATTCGTAGAGCAAGTGATGATCCTATTGTGAGTAATATGGTAGCCGAGGGATTACCTCTCGGAGGACTCTGGTATAGCGATTATCTTGATGTGAGACAGTAATGCATTTTGAAGTCTTTGTTGAGGATCAATCGGCTAAGAAGACATTGGATATATTAATTCCTCGTATTGTTGGGAAGAATAATACATTCAAAGTGATTGATTATAAAGGTATTGGAAGAATCCCACGTGATTTACGAGGTGTCATTGATCCGAATAAAAGGATTTTATTGGATAGGCTTCCGCAGATATTGAAGGGATTAGGGCATTCTCATCAATATGGTGGAGTTGTAGTTGTAGTAGTATGTGACCTAGATAATAGATGCTTAAAGCAATTTCGACAGGAATTATTGAATGTTCTGAATTCATGTAATCCTAGGCCTGAGACATGCTTCTGTATAGCAATAGAGGAGAGTGAAGCTTGGTTTTTGGGCGATATTCCTGCAATTAAATTAGCTTATCCGCGCGCAAAAGATGCTGTCCTTGGTAGATATATAAATGATTCTATATGTGGAACGTGGGAATTGCTTGCGGATGCGGTCTATGATGGTGGGAGTGCGGCTTTATCTAAGGGTGGGCGGCAAGTAGTTGGAGCAGAAAAATCGATATGGGCAGAGAATATTTCCCGTTATATGGATGTTAATAACAATAACTCCCCCAGCTTTTGTTATTTTAGAGAAAAGCTAAGAACACTTGCAAGCTGAGAGTTTATCACAAAATATCATCATATTTTTTATCCTCTAGATAAGTAGTGTGTAATTTCTAAGTTAATGCCGATTTCGTTTAGGCCAGTTCCGCTCTTTCATGTACTAAATATCTATTTGTGATATTTTTGAAAATAGTTAAGTAACTATTATAAATTGGAAATATAGTTATCATGCGTATTCTGACCTGGAATATTAATTCTGTGCGGCTTCGGGCACCGATTGTTCAGCGCATGATATCGGAATTGAATCCGGATGTTGTCTGTCTTCAGGAAACAAAATGTCCGGATGATGTATTTCCGCATGATGCTTTTCATACATTTGGATTGAAACACCAGCACATACACGGGATGAAATCCTATAACGGTGTCTGTATTTTATCCCGCAGACCGTTCGAAAACGCCGTCTGTCATAACCGCGTGAACAAGACAGATTGCCGGCATATTTCCGTGACCCTAGACGGTATTGATATTCACAATATCTATATTCCGGCGGGGGGAGATATTCCTGATCCCGCAGAAAACGATAAATTCGCTCATAAGCTCGATTTCGTGGATGATCTGACAAATTGGTTTCCCCAGAATTATCAAGCTGATCAAAAATTGGTTGTCGCAGGAGATTTTAACATTGCCCCGATGGAGCAGGATGTCTGGTCGCATAAACAACTACTGGATGTGGTGTCGCATACACCGATAGAGGTTGATAAATTAAACGCTTTTCAATCCTCATTAGATTGGGTAGATGCCGTGCGTCATTTTGTCCCAGAAGATCAAAAATGTTATACATGGTGGTCATATCGCAACCGCGACTGGCAAAAATCTAACCGGGGACGCCGTCTAGATCATATCTGGGTGACGCGGCCGTTGCAAAAATCATTAAAATCGCATCATATTTTTCGTGACGCCCGTAACTGGGATAAACCTTCGGATCACGTGCCGGTCATGGTAGAAATAAAGACATGAGTCACAAAATCGTTTTTTATGAAACAACACCCGGTGGGAATGATTTAAGACCCAATAAATCCACCCGAGATTGGATGGATAATACAAGCGAAAGTTTTGCATATCGTTGTTTGCCGTTAAATGTGGCCAATGCGCATGGCTGGTCATTTTATCTTAAACACAATATTTCTTTTTTATGGACAGGTGGAAAAGAAAAACATGCGATACAATTTCGAACCAAAAGCAAAATTGATGTCTTTACCATTGCTTCGAGTATTTTTGGTCATGGGATCGTCACGTTTTTTATCAAGGGTATTTTTAGAACAGAACCCGGATGGGATTTATTTATCTCGGGTCCCCCGAACCAGCCCAAAGACGGCATAGCGCCGCTTCAGGGTGTGGTGGAGACCGACTGGGCGCCCTATAGTTTCACAATGAACTGGCAAATGACCCGCCCGAACACATGGGTTCATTTTGAGGCGGGGGAGTCTTTTTGCTCTGTGATGCCAGTCCCTCACGGATATCTTCAGAATATAGACCCCTATATTGTTCCCATATCTGCCAATCCCACGTTGCAAGCCGAACATGCCGAATGGGCGGCGGGGCGTCAGAAATTTATCAAAGATCTGGGTGTCCCCGATAGCGACGCCCGGCAGGCCAAATGGCAGAAAAATTATTATCAAGGCAAGACCGTGGATGGCGAGGCTGGATCAGAAGACCATATCATCAAACTCCGGCTCAAGGAATTTACGCGCCAGAAAGAAGATCCATTCAAGACGTAACTTCGGTCTTTTTGATCTCGTAATGAAGAACAGACACTTTTTTCTGCAACGCGTGACAAAAAAGACCTTCAGGCTCAGTATGCGTGAACTGAAATCCTACTTTCTCAATGACACGTTTGCTTTTCTCATTCCCTTCAAAATGATCAATCTGGACAGACGTGGCGTTCAATGCCTCAAACGCAAACATCACCATCGCCCGGCAGGCTTCGGTCGCATAGCCAAGATTCAAATAATGTTTGGCTACCCAGTAGCCCGTTTTATAAACTCCGGGATATGTTTGCCGTAACCCACAGGCTATCACAAAGTCATCAGTGGCGAGACTCATACCCAACCAGCCATCATATGTTTCCGTGGGTTCATTCTGCTGACGGATGAAATGTTCTGTGGCAGAATATTTAAACTGGCTTTCTGATGCCCATGACATCCAGCGCATTAAGTCTGTTTTGACATCCATTTTCGCAGAATGCACCTTGTCCAGATCGGATATCGTTCGCGGACGGATATGTAACCGAGCTGTTTTAATCATGGGATATCCTTAAAATATATTGACACTGATCTTCGGTTGTGCGATCTGGCCAAACTTTCTTTATATTGCCTGTATATTCAAACCCGAATGCTTGATTAGCCCGGCGTGAGGCCTCGTTACTTTCACGGTGACCGACAATGATTTGTTTGAACTGAGGCTGTTGTTTTGCCCAATCAATGCGTGCCTGATACATTAACCGAGACAGTTTTTTTCCACGATATTCTGGTTGAAGATAACTCATGGCTAAAATGGCTGTCTGTCCTGTGCAATCTTCACGATCTGTAAAAATCGCTGTGATCCCCATAAGCGTGGTGTTCCGGTACAAGCCGAAAATCTGCTTACCTTTTCCATTCAAGGTTTCTTGCCAGTGTGCCGAGGACAAAGCGGCCTCGTCATCATAACAGGAGCCGAAAAGTCCCGGATGTGCCTTTAAGGCTTCCAGACGCATAGCTCTAAAATTTTCCCAATCTGGGGGGCATAAAGCCCGGATAGTAAATTTTTCTGACATGTTTCTTTTCCTTTTTTAAAGGCTGTCAGAACAACGGGGGGTAATAAGGAGGATGTGTCTGCCAGCTTTTTGTGAAATGCTGGCGTAATGATAACCGCCAGCTTAAGTCATATCGCCGAAATCCGGCGATGTTCCGGTTTCGGATGATACAAACGTAAGATGGGCGTTTCTGGTCAACATTGTTTCATGAAAACACATGAATACGCGTCGAGGCAATAAAAAGTTTGACAGAAACCATATAAATCTGTCATACACCTCCTGCATATTGGTTATATGGGCTTTGCTGACATATAAATAAGAATAAATACAGCATATGACCCGCGATACATTAAAGACCTAGCCTTCCCTTGTTTTAAACAAAGCGGCACTTTTTAGTATCACTCCGATCGCTAAAAACGCATGCCGTGGCACCCTTCGATGTGAAGGGGGTTAACATTTTGTTTTAAAAAGGACTTTATTACATGACAACCGATTTCACAGGCTTTGGCCTGCCCCAGCCCTTGCTTGATTCTCTGGCACGGCTTAACTTTCAGGCACCGACACCTATTCAGGCTCAGGCGCTTCCCCCGGCATTGACGGGTCAGGATGTACTGGGTTCTGCCCAGACAGGTACAGGGAAAACGGGTGCCTTCGTTATTCCGATGCTCGCTAAATTGATGAACGACCCGCAGGCGCGGGCGATTGTATTAACCCCCACCCGCGAATTAGCGACACAGGTACAGTCTGTCATTCGCGACATGCTGGGGGCGCATATCCAGATCAAGACAGCTTTGTTGATTGGCGGCGACTCCATGATGAAGCAGGTATCCCAGCTGAAGGCCAAGCCGCGCATTATCATTGGCACACCCGGACGGACGAACGACCATTTGCGTCAGTTCCGCGATTTGTTAAAGGACGTGTCTTTTGCGGTTCTGGACGAAGCCGACCGGATGCTGGATATGGGCTTTTCGAAACAGATTGATGATATTTTGGCCAAAATGACAGGCCCGCGTCAGATGTTGATGTTCTCGGCGACGTTCCCCGACAATATCATCAAGTTTTCAAAAACATATTTGAATAATCCGGTGCGTGTCAGTGTCGGCAGTTCGACCAAGGCACATGAGAATATTCAACATGAAATGGTATCCGTCACGAATGACAGTAAATATAACGAACTTCAGGCGCAATTAACCGCCCGGGACGGATCAATCATTGTGTTTGTGAAAACCAAACATGGGGCGGATAAAATGGCCGAAAAACTCTCCCGTGATGGGTATATGGCCGATGCACTCCATGGTGGCCTGCGCCAGCGTGCCCGTGACAAAGCCGTGCGTACGTTCCGTGAGAAAAAAACACGTATTCTGGTTGCAACCGATGTGGCCGCCCGCGGGCTGGATATCCCGCATGTGGAACATGTGGTGAATTACGACATGCCTCAAGTCGCCGAAGATTATATCCACCGCATGGGGCGCACGGCACGTGCCGGCGCCAAAGGTCAGGCCGTGGCTTTGGTGACACCGTCTGATCGCGGTTTGTGGAACGATGTGAACCGTTTATTGAATCCGAATGCGGCACCGATGAAATATGAAGGCGGGGTACGCCCGGCTTCGCCAAAACGCGGCGGCCGCCGCCCGGATTATAACCGTTCAGACCGTCGCCCAGGTGATCGGCCGGATCGGTCAGATCAAAAACGGGGTCAGTTCCGCAAGGCTCCTGCCCGCCGGGATGATCGCGGTTATGCCGCTTCTGATACACGTCCGTCTTCTCGCCCGGACTATCAACGGGACGCCAGAGCAGATCATCGTTCGGAACCTAGATCCGGTCAACGTGCCGATACACGTTCCGAAGACCGTGGATATCGCCGGTCAGAGCCCCGGACGCAGGAGCCGCGTAAGCCAGATTATCGCCGCCCCGAAGACAGAAAACCTTACGGGGAGAGAAGATCGTCCCCCGAAGGTCAAAACCAAAATCAGAGATCGGATAGACATGCGCCTCGGTCTTCGGAGTCGGCGCATTCAGAAACACGCGCGCCGCGTGATCCGAATGCCCGCAAGCCTGAATTTAAAAAGTCAGGCGGCAAGGCACCGTTCAAATTTAAACAACATCGCCGTGCCCCCACACGGGCGGCTTAAGGGACATTAAATGAACGTGGTGTAAATCACGTTCTTTAACAGATAAATCCCGAAAATCACAATGATCGGGGTGATATCAATGCCAGCAATGGCGGGAATGAATCGGCGCAAGGGGCCAAAGACCGGATAGGTGATTTTATTCAATAGCCGGATCAGGTTTTGCCCTTGTGCGTTTCTTAAATTAATCACGTCAAAGGCAATCAGCCAGCTTAGTACAACCTGAATGACGATGATCCAGAAAAAAATATCGAGCAGTAAAATAAGTAAATTTCCAATCGCCGAGAGCATGGATTAACCCTTTCTTTCTTTAGGTGAGTTTTAACACAAGGCAGGATATAATCCAATATATGATGGGACTTGAGGTCATGGCCGGGGGATTATTATATCTGGCGGCGGCAGACATTGAATGTCGGCCGCGTAAGATACCGACAATTCTTATCACGCCTTTACGAACCGCGGTTAGTTACAATTTTACCAAATCACGTGAAGAACTGGGCAATTTTGATATTGATACGATATCGCCGTACGGCACCGGGCATAACGTCAAGGTCGGCGGGTTAATGGAAGGTGAAATTCGGATTGAATCCCGCGTGGCACAGGTTCAGGAAACATATAAATTTCAAAAACAGGCCTGCGTGCATCTGGATAATGTGACGATCATTGTTCACAGCGATCCAGTGATTTATGTTGCGCGTGAATACGCCAAAGGATCCTGTGAACAAAAGGCCGTGATTGATCATGAAAAACGCCATGTCGACATAGACCGCGCGATCGTCAACGAATTTTCAAAAACATTGGAAAACCGCATTCGTGCCCATCTGCGCCAGACGGGCTATGTGTTTGGCCCTTTCCCCGTGGCCGGATTGCCGGAACGTCAGAAAAAAATCCAAGCCTCTCTCGAGAAGATCATCAAAGATGAAACCGCCAAGATGACAGCCACGCGTCAGAAACGTCAGCAGGCTTTGGACAATGCCGATGAATATGAACGTGTCCGGCTTCAATGTGCCGGGCGGTGATTAGGCATAAAAAAACCGCCACCCCGGGAGCCTGATGGGATGGCGGTCTTTATGTGTGTAACAAACTCAAAATACCTTCAAAATGAGAGCCTTAGAGCCGGAAACGGTGCCGGAGGAGATGCAAAACCGACCCTAGAATTCAACAATGCCAGAGGATTGTGGCAAGACTATGGGAGCGGTGTGGTCATACGGGGGTAAACACAGGGCGCATTAACCATCTTTTTACCCCTGCCATGTCATGGTACACTTCGTTTCTCACCCGGGAGAGATATCTTTTCCCCATCTGATCAACAGGACACATCTTATGACAACCACAGGCCATGACACTCTTAAAACCCGCCAGACCATGACGATTGATGGACAGTCGTTTGACTATTTCTCATTAAAATCTGCGGCGGCCAAGATCGGGGATATTTCAAAGCTTCCCTACACGCTCAAGGTTCTGCTGGAGAATATGCTTCGGTTTGAAGATGGCCGAAGCGTGAAAACAGAAGATGTGAAAGCACTGCGCGCGTGGCTGGACAATAAAGGCAAAACAGAGCACGAGGTGGCCTATCGCCCGGCGCGGGTGTTGATGCAGGATTTTACCGGTGTTCCGGCGGTGGTGGATTTGGCCGCGATGCGTGAGGCCACGGTCGCACTTGGCGGCCAACCTGAAAAAATCAATCCACTTTGTGCGGTTGATCTGGTGATTGACCACTCGGTGATGGTGAATGAATTTGCTCATGGACTTGCGTTTCAAAAAAATGTGGATGAGGAATTCAAACAAAATATGGAGAGATATGAATTTCTCCGCTGGGGGCAAAAAGCCTTTCATAATTTCCGCGTCGTGCCGCCCGGCACCGGAATCTGTCACCAAGTGAATCTGGAATATCTGGCACAAGCTGTCTGGGTTGAAAAAGATCAACACGGCAAATCCGTGGCCTATCCGGACACATTGGTGGGAACAGATTCTCACACCACTATGGTGAATGGCTTGGCTGTACTGGGATGGGGCGTTGGCGGGATCGAAGCCGAAGCCGCAATGCTGGGTCAGCCTGTTTCGATGCTCATCCCTGAAGTGATAGGATTTAAACTGACTGGAAAAACAAAAGAAGGTGTCACCGCGACAGATTTGGTGCTCACCGTGACACAAATGCTTCGTAAGAAAGGCGTCGTCAATAAATTCGTTGAGTTTTACGGCGAAGGTCTGGATCATATGCCCTTGGCCGATCGTGCCACGATTGCGAATATGGCACCGGAATATGGTGCCACATGTGGGTTTTTCCCGATTGATGATGAAACCATCCGTTATTTACGTTTTACCGGGCGGGATGAATCGCGAGTGAAATTGGTCGAAGCCTATGCCAAGGAACAAGGCATGTGGCGTGAAAAAGGACATGAACCGATTTTCACCGATACGCTGGAACTGGATATGTCCACGGTTGAACCGTCGATTGCGGGGCCCAAACGGCCTCAAGATAAAATTCTGCTCAAGGATGCCGTATCGTCATTTGACGCGCTGGGGACACCCGGAAAATCTGTCCCTGTTAAGGGAAGTGATTACGCCGTCAAAGATGGGGATGTGGTGATTGCGGCGATTACATCTTGTACCAATACCTCTAATCCTTCTGTGATGGTGGCGGCGGGACTGGTGGCACGTAAGGCGGCGGCACTGGGGTTAAAACGTCAACCTTGGGTGAAGACATCATTGGCTCCCGGCTCTCAGGTTGTGTCGGATTATCTTGAAAAAGCCGGGCTTCAAAAAGATTTGGATGCTGTCGGTTTCAATCTGGTCGGGTATGGATGCACGACCTGTATTGGGAATTCAGGACCTTTGCCGGATCCTATTCGTGAAGCCGTTGAATCGGGTGACCTCACGGTCACGGCCGTTTTATCAGGGAATCGGAATTTTGAAGGCCGTATTTCACCGCAGGTCAAAGCCAATTATCTGGCGTCACCCCCGCTAGTGGTGGCCTATGCGATTGCCGGGTCATTGAAAATTGACATTACAAAAGACCCCATCGGCACGTCTAAAGACGGTAAACCTGTTTTTCTGAAAGATATCTGGCCGACCAACAAAGAAATTGCCGATACGGTGGCATCATGCCTGACGCCGTCGATGTTCAAAGAACGCTATGCGAATGTGTTTGACGGCACACGTGAATGGCAGGCCATCAAGGGGGCAGGGTCATCCCAAACCTATGCCTGGAATAACACATCGACCTATGTTCAAAACCCACCTTACTTTGTAGGCATGCCTAAAATATCGACGGGTAAAACACCAGATGTAAAGAGTGCGTATTGCTTGGCACTTCTGGGTGATTCCGTCACAACAGATCATATTTCCCCAGCCGGTTCGATCAAGAAAGATTCCCCAGCCGGCAAATATCTGATCAGTAACGGCGTATCGCCACTTGATTTCAATTCATACGGGGCGCGGCGCGGCAATCACGAAGTCATGATGCGCGGGACGTTTGCCAATATCCGGATTAAAAACGAAATGCTGGGCGGGGTCGAAGGCGGTTTGACAAAGCATGTTCCCACAGGCGAACAGATGAGCATTTATGACGCCGCGATGAAATATCAGTCTGAAAGAAAGTCACTAATTGTCATCGCTGGCAAAGAATACGGCACAGGATCGTCTCGCGATTGGGCGGCTAAAGGCACAAATCTTTTAGGGGTGAAAGCCGTCATTGCCGAAAGTTTTGAACGCATCCATCGATCCAACTTGGTGGGCATGGGTGTATTGCCGCTGGTATTTAAGAACGGACAAACACGGCAATCTTTGAATATCACGGGCTTTGAAACGTTTGACATCACAGGTGTTGAAAAGGGAATTCAGCCACGTATGGATGTCACCTTGACCATTCATCGCGATGGGGGAAAGACAGATCAGGTTGCTTTGCTATGCCGGATTGATACGCTGGATGAAGTGGAATATTTCAAGAATGGCGGTATTCTTCATTATGTTCTGCGCAGTCTTGCGGCATAGGCAATGACATCTGAACTGCGCACAATTCGGGATATGGTACGATATGCCATTACCCGTTTTCATTCAGCGACACTTTCCTATGGCCAAGGCACACGAAACGCCGTGGAAGAAGCGGTTTTTATTGTGTTCGAAGCGCTGGACTTACCCCATGACGGGCTGGAACTTTATTGGGATGCGGCTCTTTTATCCTCTGAAAAAAAACGGATCTTAAAATTAATCAATACACGTGTTCAAAAAAATATACCGTCTGCCTATCTGCTTCAGCGTGCTTATCTGCAAGGATATCGTTTTTATGTCGACGAACGGGTGATTATTCCCCGGTCATTTATTGCCGAAATCATTAAAAAAGAAATATCCCGAGAAACAGATCAAGGCTTGTTACCCTATCTAACACGAGCACAAAATATATTGGATATGTGTACGGGTTCGGGATGTTTAGCTATTTTGGCGGCACATTTACTCCCTGATATTGTAGCAGATGCCGTCGATATATCTTCGGATGCCTTGGCGGTGGCACAGGTGAATGTTGAAGCCCATGATATGGGTGCCCGGGTTAGTCTTATTCAAGGGGACTTATTTAATTCTCTGAGCGGAAAATATGACGTGATCTTGTCAAATCCGCCTTATGTTGATGCCGAAGGCATGGCAGATTTGCCCACAGAATTTCATCATGAACCCGCCCTTGCTTTGGCGGCGGGGGAAGATGGCCTTTATCTTTTGCACCGGATATTAAAAGACGCGCCGTCGCATTTAACGGACCAAGGCATTCTGATCTGTGAGATCGGGCGGTGCCGCCCTGCCCTTGAATCGGCGTATCCGCATATCAAGTTTCAATGGCTGGAAAGTGAACAGAGCACGGGAGAAGTGTTCTGGCTTACGAAATCCATGTTTCAGGCTTAATTTCACCAGCTGCAATTTTTTCATCAATCTGGGGTTTTAATATTTTCATGGCTGATTTTTCGGCTTCGGTGACCATGTCTGACAGGTCAGGTCGGTCTGGCCGGTAGAACATATTGTGTTTTTGTTCAAATCGCATAATGGCGGTGTTCAAATTAGCCATGCGGTCTGTAGCGCGCTCTCCCTTACGATATTCATTTGAATATTTTTCAACCAGATTAAATTCTTGTTTTTTATTCGCCAGTCCCACTTCGAATGATAATTGGATACCTTCTAAAAAAGCCGCACAGACAGTCAGAATCGTGGCAGGATTCATCGGTTTATCCGGATCTTTCTTGAAAGGCGTTGCCGTAAAATTAAACGTCGATTTTCGCGAGGCACCCCGCATGATGATGCCGCACCGGGCTTCAAAATCCGTGACTTTCACAATCAAGGCCACATTCATATCATGATCAATCTTGACAGTTTTTCCAGCACGTTGAAAAGCCTTCTCCGCCACGGCTATAGACTGCTCATATTCTTCTTTATTGACGCTGTCGCATTGTTCAATGACATCCAAAAAGACATGATGGGTACCATCAGAAAAAACAGGTTTACCTTTATAATATAAGGTGCCCCATATATTCGGGTTCCAGTCTTTCTCATATCCCTTCGTCACATCGCGCCATAGATTTTCCCATCTAAAATCAGATACGCGCGCCATGATGGGCCCCCGCTCTGAAAATTCTTTATAGATGGCGGCCGCGAACCGGACACAGGAATGCATATTTTGTGTGCGTATCACATAGGTTTCGGTCTCAAGACCGGATGGTGATGTCAGATCCAGCTGGATACGGTTACTCATCGCGATCACTGGCGGTTCATCTTCCAGGCGTTTCGCAACATCGATGATGGTGAATTTTTCCCGCAACAGCGAGACACGGAATTCAAAAGACATACATTATCGTAACACAGCAGACCGCATAAATTAAGCGGCCAGACGGGGGGCGTAGCGACGATTTCTCTCAAAAGCCGCGAGCTTGTGATAATAAAGAGCCGATGCATTATCCATCGCGGGTTGCGGTTCGGCGCGTGGCGTATTTAATACGGAGCCGCCAAAAACGGGTGCTAGTGAGTGCCGGGCACCCAATTCAAATGACCCGGTTTTTTTCGCGGCGGCCTGATGACGGTCTGTATAGATTTCCGAGGCAATTTCGGCAGATTGCCAGATATCCCCGACGGGTGCACCAAAAGCTGGCCCCAGCATGCTGGCGGCCAGAAGCCCAAAAATGCTGTCATTGGCCGTATTTTGTGGTTTTTGTTGTGCCGTATATGTCATATGTGAACCCCCTGCCGCCCCTTGTGATAGGTTCAGATTATCAATACGGTCTTAAAGGACATCTAATTTCCCTTAAAATTCAATATGATAAAAGTTTAGGTAATTTTATTACCTAAATAGAGCAGTTGAATCAGATAGACAGGCCTCAAGGCAAGGCGTTATGTAACAGGATCATGACATATATAAAGACAAGGGCGCGCGCGCATGGGTACACAGTATTGCTCGGCCTGATCTGTTGGGTTCTCTTAGCGGGGGCGGCGTATGCGGGTATGCCGCGAAAGGTCAATGAAACCTTAAGCGCGCGGGATGCCGAATTATACGCGCAGATTTTTGATCTTCAATCAGCCTCAGAATTTTCCAAGGCCAATGATACAATCAAAAAGCTCCAAAATGCTCTCTTGATGGGGCATGTCTTGGCACAACGATATCTCCACGCTGATTCCCGTAAGGCCACGTATCAGGAATTGAAAGACTGGCTGTTGATGTATGCCGATCATCCTCAGGCGGATAGAATTTACAAGCTGGCTATTTCACGCGGGGAAGAAAAAGAATTAAGAAAGCCTGAGGCCTTAAAACCACTTTCCCCGCTTTCGGATGCCATATATGAAAGTGGCAAAAAATATCAAACCAAGAAAAAAAGAACACAGGCCGAATCCGATAAAGTTAAAAATCTTGAATACCGAATTCGAAATCTGGTGAGGGAATATTCAACAGAAAATGCGCGTACGCTGTTAAAAAAAGATCCGGCTGTTTTGCTTTTGGATACTGTGGAAACCGATCACCTAAAATCCTTGATTGCCGCAGGGTACCTATATTCAGGTGAACCACAATCCGCGGCTGACTATGCGTATGCGCCGTTGATGAGATCCGGTAAGTATGTACCCATGGCCGGATGGATAAACGGGATTGCCAACTGGCAACTTAAAAAATATGAGGAGTCAGCCAAGGCTTTTGAAATTTCTGCCTCATCGCCCTATGCGTCGGCTTGGACGTTATCCGGCGCATCATTTTGGGCATCCCGGGCACATTTACGAACAGGAAAAGTGAAAAAGGTATCAAGATGGTTAAAAATCGCTGCCGAACATCCTTATACATTTTACGGCCAGATTGCGATTCGTGCGCTGGGACAAAATCCCGTCTTTAATTGGGAGATACCGGTCTTGACGCCGGCGATGGAACGCAAAATCATGAAACATGATTCCGGCATTCGCGCCCGGGCACTTATTAAATCCAAACAAGGATCTATGGCAGAAATGGAATTATTCCGGCTGGCACAGACGAAGGACAAGGGCTTACAGTCTGCGTTACTCAGTTATGCGCAAGCCCATAACCTCTCCGCCTTAAGTTACCGGCTCGGGTTTGCGCTTTCCAAAAAAAACGGCAAGAAACTGGATTCTGCGTTATATCCGATGATGCCGTGGCTGAACGAAACACAGTATGATCTTGATCAGGCGTTGGTACATGCTTTTGCCCGTCAGGAATCCCAATTTAATACGCTAGCTGAAAACCCCAGTGGTGCGACAGGGTTGATGCAAATTCTACCTTCCACTGCCGCTTCGATGGCAAAAAAAAAATCACTATCTCCGGATATGCCTTTAACAAATCCAGTCTATAATCTGACCTTAGGCCAAGCATATCTTCAGCATTTAATGAAAGATCCGTCGGTCAAATATGATTTGATGTCTTTGGCCATTGCCTATAACGCAGGCCCCGGCAAATTGGCGAAATGGAAAGCAGAGCGTCCTCAGATGAAAGAGGATGTTCTTTTGTTCATTGAAACCATTCCATATGGGGAAACGCGTGCGTTTGTTGAACGCGTTTTAGTGAATTTTTGGATCTACCGCATGCGCCTTGGATACCCTACCCCTACGCTGGATGCCGTCGCAGAAGGCAGATGGGCAGAATATGATCATATTCAAGATCCCGCCCAGATGCTTTTTTCATCGCCCTAAGATTGAGAATATTTAAGATTTTAGAAAATCAAGTATCTCTGGTATGAGTGCCTTGTCACTCACGGCAAGACATTCTCCTTCTGATTCCAGGGTTAAATCTTGTCCGTGCCAATCACACATTACGCCTCCGGCACCTTGAATAATCGGTATAAGGGCACAAAAATCATATGGCTTCATACCGCTTTCGATCACGATATCAATACCCCCATTGGCCATGAGGCCATAAGAATAACAATCTCCCCCCCACACCATCATGCACGTTTTTTTGTATAATTTTTCCCAGAGGTGAGGAATCTGGAGAGGGGATGTACTGCTACACCGCGCCGATGCCATATTCAGGCAAGCTGTGGTTTTGACAGGTTGTCCTTGAAATAAAGTCGGTGTTCCATGCGCACCTACCCATCTTTCTTTTAAAATCGGCTGGTCAATTATGCCCAGTACAGGCCGGCTATCATGACACAGGGCAATAAGTGTTCCAAAGGTAGGCCTGCCCACGACAAAAGATTTTGTCCCATCAATCGGGTCTAATACCCATGTTCGTCCGTTACGACTGGGCTTGAAGCCAAATTCTTCGCCCCTGATTCCATCATCTGGGAAATGCTGTTCGATTAAGGCTCTTAGTTTTTTTTCTGTCTCTTGATCAGCCTGCGTGACAGGGGAAAGATCTGATTTTTGCGCTAATGAAAAATCACCTCGAAAATAGGGATTAATCACGTCTCTGGCGAGGTCTGCCAGATGGTGTGCAAACTGGATATCTTTTGAAAGATCCAACGTTGGCATATGTTATGATTTTGATCGGCGGGAAAAATATCGGGCACACGCCCCTTTGAGTTCAGAGGTAAAAATTTCCCCATGCGCCCCCCCATCGCCTTTCATCTTCTTGACGACAATGGCGTGTAATGTTTTATGGTGAGCGCCGACAATTTGAAGAGCATCCGAATCAATTTCGGTAATGGATTCAAGAAAACTCAGCATGATATTCGCGAGATTACCAATCAAGGGATACCCAAAGATAGACGCATTCGCCTTGAGTTCCATGACGGGCGTTGTCAGCGCACTCTTACGAATCTTCATATCTACGCTGTTATCACTGGCTTGCGATATGGCTTTTTCCAACTTGGTGAGAAAATCAAGACCCATCGGGGTGAAATCAACATCGTTCTCATCCAATGCTTTTTGGCTTTGGGCAATCACACGTTCATCAATGGGGCCGCTCCCCACTTTCTGTTGAAGCATGAAATTGGCCTTATAGACATTCATTTTCTTATCTTGATTTGTCATGATTTTTTCATCTATGCAGATTATTTAAAGGCAATATCGCTGGCTTTTTTTCCGTCTTGGTCACGTTTCAGGGGACCTTTAAAGGCAGGGTCAATCCGGCGGCGCCTATCGGGGCCAAAGAAATCATTTGTTTCAATGAAATCCCGGGGCTTATTAATGACGTGGGTAATGCGCTTGGCAATATCATTCGCCGTAAAGGGTTTGACCAGAAATTCGGTGACCCCTGAGTCTCTCGCTTCGGCGACACGTTGCCAGGCGCTATAACCCGTAATCAGAATAATAGGCACCATCCGGTTCGGTGACATGACGCTGGAGCGGATCATTTTGGTCAATTCGATCCCGTTCGTTTCCTCCATCTGCCAGTCAGAAATGATAATGTCATGATTATCACGTTGAAATAATTCAAACGCCTTCTTCCCATCATCGGCCGAGGTAATATTTTTAATACCCAGACTTTCCAGAACTGAAATTAATAATTTCCGCATCGGCACGGTATCTTCGACGACCAGAACGGAGAGTTTATTGAATTTAAAAGACATGGCCGACTGCTCTACAAATCATAAATTATATCTATGTATGAAAATACAGCATATGGATCAGATCACAAGCCCAAAAAACAAGAACTCCGGTGCCTGATGTTTTTGTCTTTATTCCATCCGAAGATAGAGAAAACAAAAACAGCACCGGAGCCCTGTTGGGAGCATGTCCGTATCTGCATTTATTATCACAAGGATGAATAAAGCAGGCGGTGTCATCGCTGGATCAACGGTTAGGGTCAAATAACATGTACGGTGCTATTTTCATCTGCCGTTTTGTTCACGACCCGCGCGAACAATCCTTATTTATGGTCACCGATCAAATGACCCATTTCCACCCATCGCGATCTTCGTATCAGGTAGAAATAATTCAGAATTACCTTTTTTACACCAGCCGGTTCAGATCGACCCTGTGACATGTTTTTACGTGCACCACCACGGGTCTTGGGCAAATCTGACGTTCATCGTGAAGGGTAATCCCTTAAGCTTCGCCACATATTATAACCCCTAAGAGTACATAACTGCCTGCAAAACCCGGATACCGACCAAAGTACCCTCTCGTTCCAGACCACCTCATCGGTGTTTTCATTTCAGAAAAAATGTCTGTCGATGAGATTAAGGATACGCCGAAAAACGGCAAAGTCGAGTCATTTTTGAATAAAAACTGCGCCAAAGCACTATTTTTTATAATTATATTATCAATATTCAATGAATTGTATCTCTTGGGTCTTTTTTATCTCTACACATTCTTATCCCCTAAAAACTCCACAAGAAATTTTGATAGATCATTCTCTTGGTCAGATTCATTTAACCGTGAGCAGGAGTTAATGAATCCTTAAATTTTGCATAATGTATGACAAATTGCATATCCTTAAATGAGGAGGATTGTGACTCTTTAAGATTTTCAGGCAGGCGGGAGAGGGGTTGGTAACCTTTTCTTTAAGATTTTGAGCCTAGGATGAGAGTTGGGGACACGGTTTTTCAAAGAGATACTCGAAAAAAGGGGCATCATATGACATGCAATCACCTGATATTGGCGCAACCTGAGGCGGGGGCGAAGATCGACTATACGATCCCGACGGGTGAATCGGCCAAATTGTCGTTTGAGCCGGGGGATATCATGGGGTTGGCCTTGAGCGAAACGGGGGCTCTGGAGATCAGCTTTGCGCAAGGGGGATCTCTGACGATTGCGAATTTTACAGCGTTAGCCGATGCGGGAAATCTTCTGTACCTGGCGGATGGGACGATGATTGATCCCAAATTGCTGGAGAGTGGTTTGGGTCATACTCAGCTGGCAAAGGCGGAGAATGACAATGCGATGGTGATTGACCAGCCAGCTGAGGGCGTGGTGAGAGAGATTATGTTGGAGCCGGGTCAGGACTATGTGTTTGGCTTTGATCTGCAGGCGCCGCAATCAGCGCAGACGGTGGATGGGACATTTGTGATGAGTTTTGCCAATGGCGGCAAAATCATCTTGAGCAATTATACCGAGGCGATGGCGTTTGCAAATCCACCGTCTTTATCGATGAACGCGATGGTGTGCGAAGCGACGGACGAAAATCTGGTGATGACGCTTCAGCAACTGGCCTTAGGTTTGCCGGTGGATGGAATTGCGCCGGAAGAAACAGAAGCGGCAGAAAAATCACACCGGACATCGGATGTGGAAACGGCGAATTTGGATGCGCAGGCGGCAGAAGTAGCCGCTGTGGCACCGGCGGCGGGTGAAGAGACCCAACCGGGAGAGAGTGCAGAAGAGTTAGCGGCGCTTGCCGACATGTTGGCTGAGGTTGAGCCGGCGGCGGGTGAGGCCAGTGCGGCGCGTTCTAACAGCGGCTATGGATTTAACAGTTTACCGGGGACGGATCCGCTGAACAGTCCTCAGGCGATTGGGGCACTCGGCCGGACGGCTTTAAGGTATGAGGCTCCGCAGTTTGAGCAAAACCAGTTACTCGCAGCCGCCAAGGATGACATCCCAGAAATTTTGGGTGGTGTGGCATCCAATATTTTGGATGAATCAGATATGGGTGGTGGTCCTTTGGTGGGGACTGGAGTTGTAGCGGTAAATTACGGTGTAGATCAGCCAGGATCTATCTTTTCTAACGGAAGTATCGCTATCTCGGGATCCGTGATGGGTGGAACACTGCAATCTGGCGGTGTGCCGGTGGTGATCACGCAGGAAGGTACGGGCTATATCGGGGTGGCAGGGGGCGTGACGATCTTTACGCTTCAAATGAATCCCGTGAACGGTGTGTACACATATACTCAATATGAAAGCTTTGATCATGCCAATAAGTCTAATCCGGATGACCAGCTGAGTATTCAATTTGGATTTACGGCGCAAGATGCAGACGGCGATGCGGCGGCGGCCTTTATCAATATTACTGTAAAAGACGATGGGCCAGAAATTACAACTGATAGCGGTGCTGTCGACGAAACAATTATGATCGCCCAAGGATCTACCCAGTTCCATAGCTTGATCAACTATGGATATGATGGCAAGGGAGATATTAATCTCAATGGACATTTCTCTTACGGAGGATCCGTTTTTGGGACAACATTAATGTCACGTGGCTATGCTATAGAGGTAACTCAAAGTGGTTACACATACTCAGGCCGTGCCACAGATGGGAGATTGGTTTTTGAATTTACAACAGATCCTGATCATGCGCGATATAACTTTACATTAGTGGATGTTTTGGATCATGGAGATCCAAATGATCCAGACGATATTATCAATCTTTATTTTGGTATTGATGTAATCGATGGCGATGGTGACACGGTTAGTAAAAATATTGAAATACGCGTGCATGACGACTCACCAACAATGGGTGACTCACAACAAGATACAACAATCGTTGAACATGGCCAACTTATATCAGGAACGGGTCAGCCGATTGTCAATGTAGGATTAACAAACCAGATTAATGTTGGCGGCACAACCGGCACGGGCGGTACGGGTGGCACAGGTGGTACAGGCGGCACAACCGGCACGGGCGGTACGGGTGGCACAGGTGGTACAGGCGGCACAACCGGCACGGGCGGTACGGGCGGCACAGGTGGTACAGGCGGAACAACCGGCACGGGCGGTACGGGCGGCACAAATGATGATGGTCTAACAAGTAATAATGTTCCGATTACAATTACTTTAAGTGGTAATACATATACGGCAACATCAGGTGGCGTCGTGATCTTTACAATTCAGATCCTACCTGATGGACGATATGTATTTACGCAGTATGATGCTGTTGACCAAGGAACAACCCAAAACCCTGTGAATATATCAATTGGTGTTGAGACAACAGATCAAAATGGACAAACAAATAATCAGACAATTCAGATTGAGATCACAAATGATTTTCCTGAATTACAGGGAAATGCGAATATTGTTGGCGAAAGCCCACTTGATGCTGGGGATGTTGTTCTGAATAACCAGATTAGCTTTGGAAGCGATGGAGCTGGATCTGTTGATCCGACTGGTAACTTTAATGCGAGTGGATCAATTAAAGGCTGGAATTTATCCTCTCTCGGGGAGAGCGTTACAGTCGTATTAGAAGGTAATGTATATGTTGGCTATACGCCGGATCATGACCGTGTCTTTACATTGTCCATCGACCCTCCGACGGGTCAGTATAGCTTTAGATTAATACGTTCTTTGGATCATGCGGATATATCTGATCCACGTGATATGATTGAGTTGCAGTTTGGAGTTTTAGCGCAAGACAGAGAAGGAGATAGTGTTACGGGCTTTATCTCAGTATTTGTACGAGATGACGCCCCTGTTGCGAGCAACGATTCTTTCGCTATCAATGAAGGAGCAATCGTTACGGGCAACTTAGTCGATGATTTAGTAGATATCAGTACAGATTTTGAAAATCTTATCAAAATAGTACGTTACAACAATGTTGATTATCCTATCTTGGAAAATCAAACGAACGTGATTGTGACATCAAACGGTCGCATGGAGATTTTATCAAACGGACAATATACATACACGGCGTTTAGTACGTCTGGCTTTGTTGGTGTTGTTACAGATCAGTTTGAGTATGTGGTCACAGACAAGGATGGTGATACAAGCTCAGCTCGGATTGAACTAACTATTACTCATACAGATACTCAGCCAGAGATTACAGGTCGTTATCTTCATGTTTTGGATGAGACAGATTTAAATGGCTCTATTATTGTGACCGGACAGCTGGATGTTGACTATGGGAGTGATGGGTCTGTAGGAGTCACGGGCAATGGATCTTTTACGTCTGATGGATCGCGTTTAGGAAATGCGCTGACCTCGGGCGGGGTGCCGGTTGTGGTGACCTTGGTGGGGAATACCTATACGGGGACAGCGGGCGGGGTGCCGGTCTTTACCTTGCAGATCAATGCGGATGGGTCATACCGGTTTGAATTGCTGGAGACACTGGATCATGCGGATCCGAATGACCCGAATGATATTATCGGCCTGACCTTTGGCGTGACGGCGACGGATTCGGATGGCGATACGGCCAACACCGTCATTCGTATTCTGGTGAAGGATGATGTGCCGACGATTGGCGATTCATCGGGCGGCGTGGATGAGACCAGCTTGATAGATGGCGCGCTGGTGTACAGCGATACGCTGATTGCCAGCTTTGGTCAGGACTCGGCCTCGATTATCCCGGGTGGTAGTTTTACGGTGAATGCGGGCGGCGTACCGCTGACATTACTGTCGAACGGCGTGCCGGTGAATGTGGTGGCAACGGCGAACGGATATGTGGGGACAGCGGGCGGCCAGACGGTCTTTACGTTGGTGATTGATCCGGCGACGGGGCGTTATACCTATACGCAGATAGCCCCGCTAGATCACCCGGATACAGGGGATCACGATGATGCGATGTTCCTGTCATTCTCGGTGGATATTGTGAGCCGGGATGGGGATCGGGATAGTGCTGAGATCACGATTGAAGTTCAGGATGATGGGGTGAGCGCGGTCAATGATATGAGCGGCGCCGAAGAAGACCAGCTGATCACGGGTAACCTTCTGCATAACGATACGTTGGGACAAGATGACCCGAGCCGGATCTCGCACGTGGTGTTTGAAGGTCAGATCTATGTGATCCCGGCGGTGGGCAATACGGTGATTACCGCGACCTACGGCACATTCACGATCAACAGCCAGGGGGTCTATAGCTATCAGGCGACAGCTGAAGATCCGGATGGGACGGAAGTCTTTACCTATACGCTTCGGGATACGGATGGGGATACGGATGTGGCCAGCTTGTCGATCCGCGTGACACCGGACGGCGAGCCGGTGATTACGAACAGTGATTTAACACTGGATGAGACCACGTTGTCTCCGGGCCCGATGATCTTGAATGGTCAGATGGTGCTGGATGGCGGCCGGGATGGTCTGGATGCCGTGCGGGGCAATGGCCAGTTTACGTTCGGGGATACGGCTAAGAACGGCGCCTTGATGCATGAAGGTATGCCGGTTGTGGTGACGCTTGTGGGGGATACGTATACCGGCAGAGCCGGATCCACGGATGTGTTTACGCTGAAGATCAATACGGACGGGTCATACCGGTTCCAGTTACTGGAAACGTTGGATCATGCGAATGCATCTGATCCGAATGATGTGATTGAATTGAACTTTGGCGTGCGCGTGTCTGACCGTGATGGCGATACAGCGGATGGAACCATTACCATTCATGTCCATGATGATGCACCGGTGGCGTATGATGAGGCGCGCAGTTTACGTGCGGATCAATCGATCAGCGGGAATGTGACCTCGAATGATCTCTTCAGTCAGGACGATAGTAATGTTGTCTCTGAGGTTCGTGTGGGCAATACGGTGTACACGGTGCCGGCGGTGGGGACGGTGAGTGTCACGGGAACATATGGGACATTGGTGATCTCGGCGAACGGGTCTTATACCTATACGCCGGTGAACGACACGGTCTCGGGCGCGGAGACCTTTACCTATGTCCTGAAGGACGGGGACGGGGATACGGATACAGCGGACTTATCGATCCAGGTGACCCCGGATGCCAAACCGATTATCATCAATGCGGCGAATGCGGTGGATGAGACAGGCGGTTTTGACACGGTGAGTGGGACGGTGTCGGTGAATTACGGGATTGATGGCCCTGGGGTGGTGGAGGCATCGAACAGCTTTAGCTCAACCTATGCGCTGACCTCGAACGGCCAGCCAGTGACAGTATCTCTGTCGGGGAATACCTATACGGGGACAGCGGGCGGCTTGCCTGTGTTCACGCTGACGGTGAATACGAACGGTACCTACAGCTTTACGCAAGTGCGTCAACTGGATCATGCGAATGCAGGGGATGCGAATGACTCTGTGGATCTGGTGTTTGGGATTAATGCGACGGATGCGGATTTAGATGTACGCACCGGCACGATTACGATCCGGGTGAATGACGACGGCCCACAAGCGGTGAATGACACGTTGACGGCGGAATATGGTGGTGCGGATATCACAGGCAACATACTAGGTAACGATGCGGCGGGGCAGGATGGAGGAGCCTCTGTGAAGAGCATCACCTATAACGGGACGGTATATAACCTGGGATCCGGCTGGACAACAATCAGTGCGGTTGGGGGTAGTCTGTCAATTAACAACACGGGGGCGTACCGGTTTACGCCGAACGCAATTGGCACAAGCGATGATATCACGGATGTGTTCAGCTATACGATGCAAGACCGCGATGGTGACACATCATCAGCAACATTCTCTGTGACGACGCATGTTGATGACACGCCGATTGTGACAAACGGCTTCAATCAGGTGGATGAGACGGGCGGGTTTGATACGGTCTCGGGGACGGTTTCGATTAATGTGAGCGGGGATGGCCTGGCGGGCGTAGCAGGGAATGGAAGCTTCAGCTCCAGCGTATCTGGTGGCCTGAAGGCGGCGGGCGCGAATGTGACTGTGACATATGATACGAATACAGGTCTATATACGGGCCGCGTGATGGAAGGTACGGCGTATCAGCGTACGGTCTTCATGATGCAGATCAACAGCGATGGAACCTATAGCTTCAAACAACTGGAGCCGCTCGACCATGTGGCAGGCGACCATAATGATGCGCTTGATCTGACCTTTGGAGTTCAGGCGATTGACGGGGATGGTGATATGGGTACGGGGGTTATCACGATCCGGGTGTTTGATGATGGTCCTCAGGCGGTGAATGACACGCTGACCACGGAAGAAGGCGGCGCGGCTGTCACGGGTCATTTGCTCTCGAACGATACCATGGGGGCGGATACAGATGTGAATGGTCTGCCGATGCCTCACTTTATGGGGGGGATCATTACATCTATCACCCATAACGGGACGGCGTATGCGATGACGGGCGGTTCGGTCACGATTGCGGCGGCGGGCGGTACATTGGTGGTTACCAATACGGGTGCCTATACATTTACCCCCAAGGTCGAAGGTCAACTGCCACAACAGACAGTTGATAGCTTCACTTATACGGTTCGGGATATCGACGGTGATACGTCGAATGCCACATTGTCGGTAACGACGAACGGTGATGATAAACCGATCGTATCGACCGGGTTCAACCAAGTGGATGAGACGGGCGGTTTTGATACGGTCTCGGGGACGTTGTCGATCAATGTGAGCGGGGATGGCCTTGGGAATGTGACTGGGAACGGGTGGAGTGCGGCATCACAGAACCTGACCTGGAATGGTCAGCAGATCACGATCTCGTATGATGGGGCGAACAACCGTTACATTGGTCATGTACCGGGCGTGGCTCACGTCTTTACAATGCAATATAACGCGAACGGAACCTATACATTCACGCAACATGCCAAGATGGACCATGCCGGTGCCGGTAATGCGGACGATGCGTTTGACATCCACTTTGGGTATCGGGCGACGGATGGCGACGGCGATGCCGCCGATAGCCATGTGACGATCCGCGTGTTTGATGATGGCCCTCAATTAAGCTATGGCCATCAGGCAGTGGATGAAACGTCCGGGGCATACTGGGTGTCGGGCTCAGCATGGAATAATCTGGGCGCAGACGGGGGAACAATTGCCTTGAACGGGTCGGTCTCTGCGACACAGAACCTGTCCTCTCAAGGGCAGGGCATCAGCCTTGCCTTCTCCCAGGATAGCGGCTGGACATATTATTCTGCTCAGCGTTCTGATGGGAACTGGGTCTTCCAGATACAGGTCAACAAAGCGACAGGGGCTTATAACTTTGTACAATGGCAACCATTGGATCATGCCAATCCAGGAGATCCAAATGAATATAACCGCCTGACTTTTGGCATCACTGCGACGGATGTAGATGGCGATAGCGTCAGCAACGTCATCTATATCGATGTCTATGATGACGGACCAACCGCCGTCAATGATACCATTACGGTGGCACAGAGCGTTACACAGTGGGTAGGTGGCGGCGATAACGGCTGGTCTCAGACAACCATTGGTTCCGGGTCAGGCAATCTTCTGGCCAACGATTCATCGGGCGTTGATGGTGGTGCCCGGGTGACCTGGGTGTCGATTGGGGGTCAGGCGGCAGATATTCCGGCAGGCGGATCTGTAACTTTGAGCTTTTCACCAGACATATGGGGCTGGGGCCGATGGGGAAGTGGGACAGTCACAGTATATAGTAATGGCCGTGTAGATGCCGCATTTGATAGTCAACAGATGGATGCTGGATTGTCTGCGTCTGCCATACTTGAATACCGGACGGCTGATCGTGATGGTGATACGTCTTTGGCGACAGCGACAATCAATGTGACCGGTACCTTTGTCCAAGAACAAAGAGGCGGCGACGGCGGTGGTGGTTCACCGCTTGCTCTGGATCTGGATCGGGATGGTGTCGAGATGACAAACACGATTAATGGCGTTGTGTTTGATATCGATGAAACCAATAACGTCACACAGGCCAAATTTGCCTGGGTCAGTGCGGATGATGCTTGGCTGGCCATTGATAAAAACAAGGACGGGCAGATTAACGATATCGGTGAGATGTTCGGAACCATTCATACCGAAGGGTATGAAGTTCTGGCTCGTTATAATACCAACGGGGATGGGATGATCGATGCCCGTGATGATATCTGGGCTGAGCTGGTTGCCTGGCGTGATCTCAATCAGGACGGGGTTACACAAGACGGTGAGTTGTTAAGCCTGACCAGTCTTGGGATTACAGGCATAAGCCTTGGGGCGACAATGACCCATGATTATAATAATGGAAGTTTTGTCGCGTATGAGGGCGTATTCTATTACGCGGATGGAACCCAAGGGGTTATTGCCGACGTGTGGAGCAAATACATTACCCTTAATGCATGGAATGCGGCGATTGCCCATTATGGGTATGAAGGGGCGGTTGAGTGGCTAGAGAGCACATACAGCAATGTAACTCAGCTCATTGCTGAAACACCTACCCAGATCAACTCAGACGCGCCTGTTCTGTTTGGTTCGACAGATAAGATATTTGAAACGAATCTGGTGAATGGTACAATTACCCATACAGATAAAGTCACCATTTTCTATGGTGATGATCAACCGGGTGCCGTAACAGGAAACGGACAATTTGCGGCAGGCGGATCTCTCTTAAATGGCGCGCTCACTCATGACGGTGTGGCCATCTCCGTCACATTTGATTCTGATACGGGTTTATACACAGGACGCGCTGGCGATTTATCTGTGTTCACCTTGCAAATTGGTGATGATGGTTCTTATCAATATCGTCAGTTTGCCGGTCTTGACCATGCGGAAAATGGCGGGGCTGAAAGTGTCATTATCCTGCAGTTTGGTTTGGATGTATCGGATCACGAAGGGGATGTGTCTCACTCGGCAATACGTCTTTATGTCCGGGACGATGTTTCAGCTTCGACAGCGTCATCAGACTTGTTTGGAACAGATAATACAGCCGATCTATTTATGTTCACGGCGATTCAGGAAGGTGTTCAAACCGTCCACGGCTTTAATGCCGAGGAAGGTGACGCTCTTGACCTGTCGGCTCTGTTATCGGGTTATAAGGATACGGTCAGCAGTTCGATTTCTGATTTCGTTCAGATGCGTGAAGAAGCTGGGGATACGATCTTGTCTGTGAGTGTCCCGCAAGGGGATGGTAGTGGCCAGATGGTTGATGTCGCCCGATTGGCGGATACATCAGATCTGGATCTCTCCCAGATGATTGACCAAGGTAATATTATTACCGGATAAATATATAGACATAATATATTAAAAGAGGCACCCATCAGAGGTGCCTCTTTTGTTTTTTACGCCTGTCTTTATATTTAGAAATATCTAATGTAGGCCTCATTTATTTTCATAAATAATACCAATTTCTTCACATAATTATTGACAATGTCTTAACAATCCCTTAAAACGGATGCACCTCATCAATAATTTGTTTAATTGTTGGAGTTTCAGGTATAAATAAGCCTGATTTTCCGCCACACACAGGAGAGAGACTATGACGTGTAACAATGTGATCTTGGCACAGCCCGAGGCCGGTACCTCAGTCAACTATGAAATCCCCCAGGCCGAGTCGGCGCGTCTGACCTTTGGACCTGAGGATATCAGTGGCCTGAGCCTGAACCCCGAAGGCGGTCTCGTGATCAATTTTGTGAAAGGCGGCGCTCTGACGATCACCAATTTTGGTGACATGGCGGCTAACGACAACATGCTGTTTCTCTCTGACGGCACAATGGTCGATCCTGAATTGTTGAAAGCAGGTCTTGAGCGTTCGATGACCGTGGCGGGCGCGGGTGATAACGATATCGTGATCGGCAAACCAGCGGACGGCGTGATCAATCAGGTCACGCTTGAGCCAGGTAAAGATTACATTTTTGGTTTCACACAAACCGATCCGGTCAAATCTTACATGCAAGATGGCCAATTCATCATGACCTTCGCCAATGGCGGGGAAATCGTGCTCAGCAATTACCAAGAAGCGATGGCCGCTGATAATGCGCCGACCTTATCCATGGACACACGTGTGTGCGAACTGACCAATGGTGATTTGATTGCCGCGCTGACATCTGATGCGCCGGCTGTGGTGGCGATTGAGCCTGCGGCTGGGGAAGACGTTCAGGAAGTGGCCAAGGTTGAAAAAGAGCAGACATCTGTTCGCAAAACAAAAATTCAAAATGTAGCCGACATCGAACCGGCGGCGGGCGATGATGGCGTGGCCAATATTGAACCAGCGGCTGGCGAAGCCCAAGGACCGTTGGGGAATACGGGCTTTGGATTTGGTTCTGCGCCAGGCAGTGATCCGTTTGCGGGTCCGAATGCGGTGGGTCCTTTGGATCCCACAGCATTATTGTACAATGCACCTGTTTTTGAACAGAACTCCGTAATTATCTCTGCGGCTCCCACACCTTTAGGACCGCTTAACAGCAACCCTATTGCCGGCGCGCCTAGCAATACGCTCGATGAAACAAATTTGGGGCCTCTCGTTGGGACAGGCACGGTTGTCATTAATTTCGGAAATGATGGTCCCGGTTCTATTGCGCCCAACGGGTCATTTACACCGGGCGGATCACTGAAAGGGGGCACACTGTCGTCATGCGGTGTTCCTGTCGTGGTCACGCAGGTTCAAGGGGGGTATCAGGGTGTGGCTAATGGCCAGACGGTCTTCACACTTCAGATCAACCCATTGACAGGTAACTACACCTATACACAGTTTATGCCGCTTGATCATGCGGATGCGACCAATCCGAATGATGCAATCAACCTCGTATTCGGGATTGTCGCAACGGATTCAGATGGCGATTCTGTACAAACCCAGATCACCATCACCGTTCTGGATGACGCCCCGATTGCGAATGATGATTCTAATGCTGCGGCCGAAAGCCAAACGGTATTTGGTAATGTCGTCTCTAATGATGTTCTCAGCAAAGATGACAAAAATACGGTCACCAAAGTTTCTTTCAACGGGACGGAATATACTGTTCCGGCGGTTGGTTTCGTCACGGTGCCGGGTCAATACGGCACGTTGAAGCTCTACGCCAATGGTAACTATGAATATACCGCCAATGCCAATAACCCTAGCGGTATCGATGCCTTTACCTATACGCTGTCTGATTGTGATTTGGATACCGACCCAGCTGTTCTGCGGATCACGGTCACGCCGCGCGATGACCAACCTATTCTGGTTCAACCTGAAACATGGACGATTGATGAAACCAATTTAGGCCCCATCAATCTGGCGGGAGATCTGAATGCGAATTTTGGTACAGACGGCCCCGGCACGTTTGCGGGTACCAATACGTTTACATCTACAGGTTCTAAAACAGGCGGAAATTTGACACATAACGGTGTGCCGGTTGTTGTCACGTTTGACTCTGTTACAGGAACATACACCGGTAAGGCTGGTTTAGTGACCATCTTTACGATGAAGGTCGAATCAGATGGTGATTACCAATTCAGCCTGTTGGAAAACTTGGATCATGCCGATGGTACAAATCCGAATGACATCATCGAGCTGAACTTCGGCGTCAAAGCGATTGATGCTGATGGCGATGAAGCAACGGGCGTTATTAATATTAAAGTCAAAGATGACGTGCCGACCATCACCACGGATTTCGAACAAGTTGACGAAACGAATTTGACGGCCGGTCCTCTAAGTCTCACAGACACCGTCCCCCATGATTTCGGGGAAGATGGTCCCGGCGATATCAAGCCGAACGGCGACTTCGTGGCCAAGTTTGAAATGAATGGCCCGAATGTTGCGCTAACATCTGGCGGCCAACAGATTGTCATTACACAGACAGCCAATGGATATGTTGGTAAAGTGGGCAATACCACGATCTTTGATCTGGTGGTGAACCCGGCGACCGGCCAATACACCTACAGACAATTTGATAACATTGATCACCCGAACGGGGCAGATCCGGATGATGTGATCTGGCTCAAATTCGGGGTGACCATCACCGATTGGGATGGCGATACAGCCACGGCCTATATCGGGATTGATGTTCACGATGATGGTCCTGTGGCCAACAATGACACGCTGAATGCGACCGAAAGCCAGACAGTCAATGGCAATGTGGTGACGAACGACACGCTCAGCACGGACGCGCCCAATACCGTTACACAGGTAGTCTTTAACGGCACAACCTATAATGTTCCGGCGGTAGGAACGGTCAATGTCCCAGGTCAATATGGTACGCTGACGATTGCATCCACGGGCGTTTATTCTTATACCGCCAATAACAACAACCCCAATGGCGTTGATGTGTATACATACACATTGAGAGATGGCGATGGCGATACAGATACAGCCACGCTGTCGATCACGGTCAGCCCGATTGATGATCGTCCCATTGTTGTCAATGGATACAACGTAGTAGACGAAACGAATATGGCACCAAACACGACCGTATCCGGTACAGTGAACGTCAATTATGGCGGCGATGGTCCCGGCACGGTGACAGGCATTAATACCTTTAGCTCCAGCGGGTCACAACTGAATGGTGCCCTGACATCAAACGGTCAGCCTGTGACGGTTTCTTATAACGCCGTAACAGGTGTATATACCGGGACAGCAGGGGGTCAAACGGTCTTTACCTTGACTGTATCGCCGAATGGCAACTATGCCTTTAACCTGTTAAAGACGCTCGATCATGCGGATCCGACGGATCCAAATGATATCATCAACCTGAATTTCGGGATCAAGGCGACGGATTCTGATGGGGATATCACCAATGGCCTGATCACGATTGCGGTGAAAGACGATGTCCCGACGATCGGTGATTCTTTTGGTCAGATTGATGAAACCAACTTGACGTTAGGGCCTCAGGTTTACTCTGACACCGTGGTCACAAACTTTGGTCAGGATGTGGGCTCTATCGCACCGAACGGGACGGTCGGCACGTCGGCAGGCGGCGCGCCGTTGCCACTGACCTCCGGTGGACAGCCTGTTGTCATTACCCAGACAGCCAATGGCTGGGTGGGGAAAGTCGGCACAACCGACATCTTCACGATGACGATTAACCCGACCACAGGTAAATATACCTACACACAACTGGAACAGATCGATCATCCGAATACGAATGATCCGAATGATCTGGTGCGCCTGACCTTCCCGATCCGCGTTACCAGTGTGGATGGCGATACGGACACAGGCACGATCACCATTGATGTGGCGGATGATGCGCCTGTGGCGGAAAACGACATTAATTCTGCTGAAGAAGGTCAAACCATCACAGGTAATGTGACAACCAACGATAATTTCAGCGAAGATTCGCCGAATACCGTCTCGCAGGTTGTGTTTAACGGCACCACCTACACGGTTCCGGCAAATGGCCAGACGGTCATCACCGGGGCGTATGGTACCTTGACGATGAATAGCAACGGTACGTATTCCTATGCGGCGAATAACAACGATCCCGATGGGACGGATGTGTTTACCTACACGTTGAAAGATCGTGACGGCGATACAGAACCGGCAACATTGACCATCCGCGTGACACCAGATGGCTCACCTGTGGCCGTGTCTGAATTGCTGGCCGTGGATGAAACAAACCTGACCCCAGGTCCCATGATCTTCAATGGCAACCTGAATGCTGACTTTGGGCGCGACGGGGGTGGTACAATTACCCCGACAGGATTGGTCACCAAAGGCGGATCGCTTTTGGGCGGCAACCTGACGTCAGGCGGTCAGCCGGTCGTGGTTACCCAGACAGCAACCGGGTATGAAGGTAAAGTCGGCACAACAACAGTGTTTACACTCGACTTGAATAATAATGGCACTTACCGTTTCCAGCTGTTTGATCACATTGATCATGCGAACCCGACAGATCCGAATGATACGATCGTTCTGAATTTCGGCGTACGTCTGACAGATATTGATGGCGATACGGCAGATGGACTCGTCACGATCCACATCCATGATGATGCGCCGGTTGCGTATGATGATGGGGTTCGTCCGGTCAACGAAAATCAGGCTGTCAATGGCAACATTTTGACGAATGACGAAAAATCTGAAGATCGTCCGACGAATGTCATTCAAGTGACGTTCAATGGTACCAATTACAATGTACCGACAACAGGTACGGTGAATGTACCAGGTCAATTCGGTACACTCGTGATTGGCGCGAACGGGGCATATACGTATACGGCCAATGGTAATAACCCGAATGGGACGGATACGTTTAGCTACACGATCCGTGATTATGATGGCGATACGGACACAGCCGAATTCTCCTTCCTTGTCAGTCCGGTAGATGACCGTCCAGTGATTGTGAACGGGTTCAACCAAGTGGATGAGACAGGCGGGTTTGATACCGTGTCTGGGACGGTGACCGTGAACTATGGCGGCGATGCGCCGGGTTCCGTGACACCGCTGAATACATTTACCTCATCATACGCGTTGACCTCGAACGGTCAGCCGGTGACGGTATCTCTGTCGGGGAATACCTATACAGGGACAGCGGGCGGCCAGCCTGTGTTCACATTGACGGTGAATGCAAACGGCACCTACAGCTTTACACAGATCCGTCAATTGGATCACGCGAATGCTTCTGATCCGAATGACTCTGTGGATCTGGTGTTTGGTATCCGTGCTACGGACGGTGACGGCGATACGGGTGATGGCAATATCACGATCCGCGTGTTCGATGATGGTCCTCAGGCGGTGAATGATACGGCTGGCGCGTCGGAAGGCGGTGCGGCGGTAACAGGTAACGTTCTGACCAATGATGCGGTGGGTCTGGATACGGGAGCTTCGGTGAGAAGCGTGACATATAACGGCACGGTCTATAACATTGCGGCGGGTGGATCGACCACGATCAACGCGGCGGGTGGAACCTTGGTTCTGAACAGCACAGGGGCTTATACCTTCACACCGAAGGCCGAAGGCAACCTGAATGCGAATGTAACGGATGTGTTCAGCTACACGATGCAAGACCGCGATGGCGATGTATCGAGTGCAAACCTGTCGGTGACGACATCGGCAACAGATGACCGTCCGGTGATTGTGAACGGGTTCAACCAAGTGGATGAGACAGGCGGGTTTGATACCGTGTCTGGGACGCTTCAAATCAATACCGGGAACGATAGTCTGGCGAATGTAACGGGGACGCAAGGTTTCTCCTCATCCTATCCGTTGACTTGGAACGGACAAGCCGTTCAGGTTTATTATGATGCGGCAAATAATCGTTATGAAGGCGTGGTGCCGAATGTTGTGCATGTCTTTACATTGCAATTGGCATCCAACGGCAACTATACCTTCATTGAGCGGGCTAAACTCGATCATGCGAATGCCTCTGATCCGAATGACTCTGTGGATCTGGTTTTCGGCGTTCGTGCAACAGATAGTGACGGCGACACGGGCGATGGGAGTATCACGATCCGCGTATTCGATGATGGACCCAGCATCGGTGCCGCTAATAATGCTGTTGATGAAACATATGGTGCTTATTGGGTTTACGGCAACACGCCCGTGAACTTTGGAGCAGATGGTAGCGGTCAAGTGACGGGTAACGGCTGGTTTGCGCCTTCTTATGCCTTAACATCACAGGGCCAAGGGGTCAGTGTTGGACTGGTTAACCACGATACAACATGGCAATATTATCAAGGGACACGTTCTGATGGTGCGGTTGTGTTCCAGCTGTGGGTTAATAAATCAAACGGGGCATATCAGTTTGCCGCATTTCATCCGATTGATCATGCCAACGCCGGTGATCCGAACGACTTTATCACATTGAACTTTGGGGTACGAGTGACGGATGCTGATCGGGACACAGCAGATAATGTGATCTCAATCAATGTGTATGATGACGGCCCACAAGCGGTGAATGATGTTCTGAATGTGGGTGGGAATAGTTCATCATCGATTAACCTTCTGTCTAACGACGGGTCAGGATTTGATGGGGGTGCTCGCGTCACCTATGTCTGGATCGCTGGCCAACAGCAGGGCGTCCCAGCTGGTGGGACAGCATCGTTTGCTTTAACTGATCCGGTATATGGTATCCCTGTATGGGTCAGCGTCCACAGCAACGGAACAGCTTCGATCGCTTGGGATCCGGCTCGGTTACCAAGCGGCGTACCCACGGCGTTTTCGTTGACCTATCAAATAGCGGATATCGACGGGGATACATCGGCTGCGACGGCGACCTTTAACTTGACGGGTACCTATGTTGAACCCCCGCCCCCACCGTCAGGTGGAGATGGCGGTGCCGATGGCGGCGGCGGCGATGGGTGTCCGTTGGTGTTTGATCTTGACCGGGATGGTATTGAATTGATCGCAAAACAAGATGGCGTTCTCTTTGATATCGATGAAGATGGTATCAAAGATCAGACAGCCTGGCTGAGCGGCGATGATGCGTTCCTGGTTTGGGATAAAAACGAAGACGGTGTGGTCAATGATCACTCTGAAATGTTCGGGAATGATGTGATCGGCGGGTATCAGATGCTGTCACTTTATGACTCGAATGCGGATGGGAAAATTGACGCCCAGGATACGGTCTGGACAAAATTGACCCTGTGGCAGGATCTCAATGGCGATGCGATATCGCAGGTCGATGAATTTCTGACGCTGGATCAAGCCGGGTTCCTGAGCATTTCTCTGGCGACCTTCGGGTTTAATCAGACGATTGCTGGTAACTTTGTCGGTGAATCAGCAGAAGTCACGATGGCCGATGGCACGACACTGACGGGGTATGACGCGTGGTTCCAATATGACAGCGGGACGTCGCAGAACACCATTAATATCTCAGGTGATGGGTCGTATTACGGCACAGATGACGCCGACCGCTTTATCTTCGAGGCGATTGGCGATGGTATCTCCAGCATCCAGGATTTCCGTATGGATGAAGGCGATATTCTGGATCTCTCGCTCCTGCTCGATGGACAGGATGACGTGACCGAGGCGATTAATAGCTTCGTTTACGCAACCGAAGTTAACGGAGGTACGGTTATTTCCGTGGATCTGTCGGGTTCCGGGGATCGGTCAAACGCGCTGGATCTCGCCCGGATCGAAGGTGTCACGGGCGTCGATATTAACGAATTAATCAAGGACGGTAACCTGGTCGCTTAAGACCAAGGGAACGGTTCCTGATTTTCTTAAGAAAATAAAACGCCGCCTTTGTTCATGAAGGGCGGCGTTTTTACTGGAAACCCAAGTCCGGCGAGGTTAAGGCCGGGCGGGGTCGCGAAAGAGGCAGGGCTTGATATTGAAAACCCTTGCCTTTCAGGCAGAAAAAAGAGATAAGTAATTGGTTTCATGCTTTAAATACCTAAAGCATATTTTTATCAAACAGAGGTTTTTGTGATGACGATGACATGGATGAAACGCGCAATGGTTGGGGTGTCGTGCCTCTCGCTTCTGGTGGGTTCTGCCGCACTGGCGCAACAGGCACCTTCGGCGAAGGGAAGCCCGTCTGAGATGTCTCTGTCTCAAGCCGTATCATCCGGTGTCATGACCAACCCGGAATATGGTGTTGTGGCCGCTTCGCGCAGAGCAACAGATGAAGAATTAAATCAAGCCAAAGCCTTGTGGTTGCCATCCATTGATCTGCGCGCTGATGGCGGTGTGGAATATACGGATGATGTGGGTACCAATGGCGGTACAGACGGCGATGATACAGAAACGCTGGGACGTTATGATTCAAGCCTGACGCTGACACAAATGTTGTTTGATGGCTGGAATACAAAATACGAGAATGAGCGTCAAAAACACCGCGTGCAATCTTCGGCGCACCGCGTTCGCGAAACAGCTGAACTGGTCGGTCTGTCGATTGTTGAATTTTTCCTTGAAGTGATGCGCCAGCGTGAATTGCTCGACATCACACGTGAGAATGTGGCGGAGCACATTGCCATCATGGGGATGATTGAAGAAGGCGTGACTGCCGGTCGTTCGACTCAGGCTGATTTGGAACAAGCCAAAGCCCGTTTGGCCTCGGCGCGTGCTCAAGAAGCCTCTATTCGTGAACAACTGCGTGTTGCCGAAGCCAGCTTCCAGCGCGAAGTCGGTGAAATGCCAAAAGATCTGGTTCTGCCCAGCATCCCGGTTGATGCCTTGTCGGCAGATGTTGAAGCCGAAGTTCAAGCTGCCTTATCCGCGAGCCCGACCCTTGATATTCGCAATGAAGACGAGAAAGTAGCCTATGCTGAATATAAAGGCACAGGTTCAACCCTCTATCCGCAGGTTGACCTTCAACTCAGCGGACGTCATGGTAAAAATCTAGGCGGTGTTGAAGGCGATGATACCAGCGCCGCGGCACAAGTGGTGATGGATTGGAATCTCTATCGCGGCGGCGGCGATGTGGCGCGCGTGCGTGAATTCACCCACCGTTATCAGCAATCAAAAGAACAGCGCGCCCAAGCGGGTCGTGAAATCGAAGATAACGTTCGCCAGACATGGGCACGGATGGTATCTTCAGGCGAGAGAGCCCGTGAGTTCTCGGCACAGGCCGCCGCAAATGCCGAAGTGGTACGTGCTTACAAGGATCAGTTCTCACTGGATCGCCGTACATTGCTTGATGTTCTGGATGCGCAGAATGAATTATTCGTCTCTCGCACGAACACCATCAATGCCGAATTCCTGGAAATGTTCTCGGTCTTCAGTCTGCTGGGGATTAAAGGAAATCTGCTCCCGACTCTGGGTGTGGCGTATCCCCGCGAAAGCACTGAAATTGCTATCACGGAAAAGAATATCGACCGCTAATCCGAGTTTATAATTTCATAATAAAGGCCATTTTATATACCGTGAAACGGTGTTAGAATGGCCTTTATTGATTCTGGCGTCACCGCTCGGGTGTTCTCGCGCCTCTTCTTTACCGCTTGTTTACCCTTCGACCTGATAATGGATCGGCTATGAACACTCAAAATCCCTCGAATCCGACGACAGATCCAGCTTCTTTTGACCCGGATTTTGAAGGGACAGAGCACGAAAAAACAGCCGATGTCTGGCCGCTTGAAGCGGGTCGTGTGGCGATTGACGACCCGCTGGTGGATTGTCTACGGATTATGGCGGGTCATTATGGCCGCCGCACAAGTAAGGCATCCCTGACGGCGGGGTTGCCTATTCCCAAAACGGGCATCACGCCGCTTTTATTTTCCCGGGCGGCTGAACGGACAGGCCTTCATGCCCGCATGGTGGATCGACCTCTTGATTCACTGGCCATTGCCCCGAATTTGCCATGCGTATTGGTGCTGGATAAAGGTCAGGCATGTATTCTTTGGGGGTTGCACAATCCTGAAAAAAAAGGATTTCTGGGATTTGGTAAAAAAACCGATGTCTATTTTGATAAAGACACTCAATTTATCGTTCAGTTCCCGGAGACCGAAGATGACCGTCAGGCACTGACCTATGACCAATTAAAACCGATTTATTCGGGCTATGCTTTTTTCCTGCGTCCAATCGCGCGGGTCGATGATCGTGCCGGGCCAGCCACCATTAATAATGCCCGCGATTGGTTTTGGTCGGCCTTGTGGGATAACCGAAAAATATATGCCGAGGTTGTCCTCGCGGCGGTGATGATCAACCTGTTTGCCATTGCCTCATCCCTCTTCACCATGAACGTCTATGACCGCGTTGTGCCGAATAACGCCATGGAAACGATGTGGGTACTGGCTTTGGGTATGGCGACTGTTTATATGTTTGATTTTATCCTCAAAAACATGCGCGCCTATTTTCTGGATCATGCGGGGCGCAAAGCAGACGTTAAAATTTCCGCCCGTTTATTTGAACAGATGATGGGTATGAATATGGCCGCTCGCCCTGCGAGCGCTGGGGTACTGGCCAGTAACATGCGTGAATTTGAAGGCCTTCGGGATTTCTTTACGTCGGCCACCATGACCGCCATTATTGATATGCCGTTTGTCTTTTTGTTCATCGGCATTATTGCGATTATCGGGGGGCCAATCGCCTTTATTCCGCTTCTTCTTTTACCGATTGTGCTTTTGCTCGGCTGGATGATGCAAGGCGAACTTCGTAAGGCGATCAAAGCGTCGATGATGGAAAGCGCGCTTAAAAATGCTTTGTTGTTTGAAACAATTGCCGGACTTGAAACGATTAAGGTTCAGGCCGCGGAAGGAAATACTCAGCGCAAATGGGAAGAGCTGACCGAAAAAGCGTCCCGGACATCGGTTAAAACCCGTCATGTCAGCTCGCTGGCTGTGAACTCCGCGTCTTTATTCCAGCAACTGGCTAGTATTTTGGTTGTCGTTGTCGGTGTTCTGATGATTGCGGATGCTAAATTATCAATGGGGGCGTTGATTGCCTGTGTGTTATTAACCGGACGCGCCATGCAACCCATGACCCAATTGGCCGGGTTACTCACGCGGTATCATCAATCGCGTGAAGGATTGCTTCAACTGGATCAATTGATGAAAAAACCAGTTGAACGTCCCGAAGGCAAACATTTCATTTCTATGCCGGATATGAAAGGCCAGATTGAATTTCGTGATGTCCTTTTTCATTATCCCGGGCAGAGTGTTCCTGCGCTGAATCACATCAATTTCATGATCGAAGCGGGGGAGCATGTGGGTGTTATCGGCGCGGTCGGATCGGGAAAAACAACGATCGAACGATTACTGATCAATCTCTATCAACCGGATAGTGGATCGATTCAAATTGATGGGACGGATGTCCGCCAGATTGACCCGGGTGATTTGCGCCGATCTGTGGGGGCTGTTCAACAATCTCCGCATTTATTCTATGGGTCCGTGCGTGAAAACATCACCATGGGTCATGAAATGGCCTCTGACCGGGCGGTCTTACGAGCGGCTGAATTGGCGGGGGTGATGGAATTTCTACGTGATTCCCAAGCCGGTTTAGATACACAAGTCGGTGAACGTGGCGAAGCCTTGTCGGGCGGTCAGCGTCAATCGGTCGCGATTGCCCGGGCTCTTTTATATGATCCCCCGATTTTAATTCTGGATGAACCGACGGCGTCGATGGATCCGGCGTCTGAAAACCGATTAAGAAAGCGTTTGGAACAAGTCATCAAAGGCAGAACCACCATCTTGATCACGCATAAAGGTTCCATGTTGACGCTGGTGGATAAACTCATCTTGATTGACCGGGGCAGAATTGTCGCCTATGGACCCAAAAATGACGTGATCCAGCGTCTGCAGGGTCGTCAATTCGGCACTACCGCAGAACAAACGGAGATATAACCATGTTTGGCTTTGGTCAGAAAAAACCCATTCGTGAATTTTCCGGGAAAGATCCGCGTCTGGCCGCGGCGTTAAAGGCGCAGATGGAGTCTCAGGCCAAGGCACCGTCTGATCTGGACATGAATAATGAATCAGATTGGAAACAGGCACAAAAGCACTGGATGGGCAGTAAACTTACCGCACGCGCTGACCGTTTTTTTGAAACCGATGATGAAATGCCCTTATCCCGGCACATCATTATGCTGACGATTTGTATATTTTTTATTTTCTTTTATTTATGGGCGGCCTTTGCCGAACTCGATGAAACCACACGCGGCGAAGGAAAAGTCGTGCCATCATCCGAAATCCAGAAAATATCATCACTCGAAGGCGGTATTGTTGAAGAGTTTTTTGTCAAGGAAGGCGACGAAGTTAAGGCGGGCGACATGTTAGTTCGGCTCAGCGATATTGCCGCTACATCAGAACTGGGATCGAACGAAGCCAAAATGCTGGGGCTTCAGGCAACTATTCAGCGTCTTCAAGCCGAAGTCGAAGGGCGCACACCGAATTTTTCAGATGAGGTCATGAAAGGGGCACCGCAAAGTGTCACCGAAGAAATGAATGCTTACCGTGCCAACATGGATAAAATCAGCAGTCAAACCATGGTCATGGAACAACAAAAGAGCCAGCGCTCACAGGAACTCAATGAATTGACTACGCGGGCGAATGATATTCGCGGCCAAGTCTCTTTGGCCAAAGAAGAAAAGGCCATGGTTGAACCCTTGGTCGCACGCGGCACTGCCCCTAAAATGGAACTGCTTCAATTAGAGCGCACGATCAAAGAACGTGAAACCGAATTGAACAGTACATTAACCGCTATCCCTCGCGCGAGATCAGCAATTGCCGAAGCTCAGGCACGTATCTCAGATATCAAATCACAAGCACGGGCGACATCTCAAACGGAATTATCGGCCAAGATGATTGAAATGAACGCGATTCGTCAGGGTTTGGGGGGGCTTCAGGATCGAAAAGATCGTGCCGATATCAAATCCCCCGTCAACGGGTACATTAAGGATATGAAAGTCTTTACCGTCGGGGGCGTGGTTCAGCCGGGTCAGGAATTCATTGAGATTGTGCCAAAGGATGACCAGCTTTTGCTCGAAGCCCGGATCAAACCTCAGGACATTGCCTTTTTATACCCGGATCAGCCGGCTGTGGTGAAAATTACGGCCTATGATTTTTCGGTGTATGGCGGCCTGAAAGGTAAGGTCGTGGCCATTTCACCTGACGCCGTGACAGATGAAAAAGGCGATAGTTATTATTTAGTGCGGGTGCGCACTGAAGAAAACAGCCTGAAACGCGCTGGCGAAGTCTTGCCGATTATCCCAGGGATGGTGGCCACGGTGGATATTTTAACAGGGAAGAAAACGGTCATGGAATATCTGCTGAAACCGTTTATCAAAACCATCGACCGGGCGATGAACGAACGTTAAGCCCCTTAAAAAAGACGTGACCTGATGCCTTCTTTATGGTTAAAAAGAAGGCATGGCACTGCAACAAAACAAAAATCTCTCGGTTATCCAGATTACTCTTCCTGATGGCGCGGTGCGTGAATTCGCCCCGGGTATTACCGGTATGGGCATTGCGGAGAATATTTCCAAATCGCTCGCCAAGGCCGTGATTGCCATCAAGATTAACGGGGTTTTATCCGACCTGTCCTTACCGATTGATCATTCAGCGTCTATTTCCCTGATCAAACGGGAAGATGATGTGGCGCTGGAGATGATCCGTCATGACTGCGCCCATGTTCTGGCCGAGGCGGTTCAAAAATTATTTCCGGGCACCCAGGTCACGATTGGCCCTAACATTGAAAATGGTTTCTTTTACGATTTTGCCAGAAACGAACCGTTCAGTACCGATGATTTTTTGGTGATCGAACAGGAAATGAAAAAAATCGTGGAGCGTGGATCTGCGTTCACGCGTGAAGTGTGGGATCGTCAAGACGCGATAACCTATTTCAAAAATAAGGGTGAGAATTTCAAGGCAGAACTGATTCAAGATTTGCCCGATACCGAAGAGATCAAAATTTATCGTCAGGGTGACTGGCTTGATTTATGCCGAGGGCCCCATATGCCGACCACCAAACATGTGGGCACAGCCTTTAAGTTGATGAAGGTGGCCGGTGCGTATTGGCGCGGGGATTCAAACAAGGCACAGTTGACACGTATTTATGGCACGGCGTGGCGCACACAGGCGGAACTGGATGCCTATTTGACACAGATTGAAGAAGCCGAAAAACGCGATCACCGGAAACTGGGCAAAGAACTGGATTTATTCCATCTTCAGGATGAAGCGCAAGGATCTGTCTTCTGGCACCCCAAAGGATATATCATTTGGCAAGCCCTTGAATCCTATATGCGTCGGCGCCTTCGCCATGCCGGATATGAAGAAGTGAAAACACCGCAATTGATGGATGCCCGTTTCTGGGAAGCGTCTGGCCATTGGGGAAAGTATCGTGAAAATATGTTTGTCGTGCCGGACGTGGTGCCCAATGCCGACGAAGGCGGCAAGGTGTTCAAAGAAGAACCTAAACATTTCATGGCACTTAAACCCATGAACTGCCCCGCCCATGTACAAATTTTTAATCAGGGGATTAAATCATATCGTGATCTGCCCATCCGTATGGCAGAATTTGGGTGTTGTCATCGGAACGAAGCGCATGGTGCGCTTCATGGGTTGATGCGTGTGCGTCAGTTTACCCAAGATGACGCCCATATTTTTTGCCGCGAAGATCAGATCGCCAGTGAGAGTCTCGCCTTTTGTGAATTATTGCGCGTGATTTACCACGATCTGGGTTTTGATCAGTTTAAGGTCAAACTGGCGACGCGCCCCGAAAAACGCGTAGGTACCGAAGAAAGCTGGGATTATGCTGAAAACGCTTTGAAAGAGGCCCTTGAGGCCGCAGGTTTGGCCTATGATATCGCGCCCGGTGATGGGGCCTTTTATGGCCCGAAACTGGAATTTCACATTCTGGATGCGATTGGGCGTTCATGGACATGCGGCACCTTGCAACTGGATCCTAATTTACCTGAACGTCTAGGCGCGCAATATACAGGCGAAGATGGACAAAAACACCGCCCATTGATGCTTCACCGCGCGATTTTAGGATCGATTGAACGGTTCATTGGAATCCTGATTGAAAACTACGCAGGTAAATTACCGTTATGGCTGAGCCCCGTACAATGTGTCGTCGCTACCATTACGTCCGAAGCGGATGCGTATGCACAGCAGGTGGTCGAACAACTTCGTTCAGCCGGTATCCGGGCAGAGTTGGATGCCCGCAATGAAAAGATCAATTACAAGGTACGGGAACATTCCCTGCAAAAAGTCCCCTATCTGTGGGTTGTGGGTAAGCGCGAGGCCGAAGAGCACAAAGTGGCCATTCGCACGCTGGGATCAGAGGGTCAGGATATCCAAGGCGTAGCAGAGGCACTCAAGACCTTAACGCAGGCAGTCCAACCTCCGTATTAACCCTCTTTTTTATTGACATAGCATTGTATTTTTCGCTACTTTCCTTAAGTTTTTAAGGAGTTAACCCTATGTATCCTCGCGACCAAAAACCCGTCCATCCGTTGGCTCATTTGGCCTTTCCTTTTTCCAAGGCTGTGGAATATCAGTCGAATATCTTTCGGGCGGCGCAGGATCTGGAAGCTTTCTTTAAAAAGATTTGTGAAATTGACGAAAAAAGAGAAGACGCGTTAGGCGTAGAATTTGAACCAAAAGAGACACATGGTTTGACTTACAATCCTAGTTTTTACTTGAAATGGCCATGTGATAAATCCCACGCATACAAAGCCTATGTTACGATATATGGCTTTGGTAGATTAACTGCCCGCTTTTCAGGACAACACAATCTGGGTTATACCGCAGTTATGGCTGAAGAATTTCACTACGATCTCGACCCAAAAGAACCACATGCCCACCTGACGGCACAGATGATAAATATAGTTGCCTCCGCATATTCTGATATTCAAGAACTGATCCGCCGGAACCAGCAGGCCTTTTTGGATGAAATAGACTCAAAGATGATCGTCCAGCCACTGGGGGATCCTAAGCCATCCATCGCTTAGTCCGGCTTGCGTTAGGGGTCAAATTCCCTTATATATCGGGGCTTAGCCTTTTATTGAAGGTCAAGACAAGATCCGTTTAACAACAACAGGAGCGTACCATTTCAAGACCCCCTTTTCCGCCCCGCCGCCCGTCTGGTGGCTCCGGCTATAAAAAACCAGCCGATGATAGCGGCGTTCGTATTAACAGCGATATTCGTGTTCCCAAAATCAGATTGATTGATGAAAACGGCGAAATGGTCGGCGTTGTGACCGTGGCCGAAGGCATTCGTAGAGCCGAAGAAGCCGGACTTGATTTGGTTGAAGTCTCCCCGAACGCGGAACCTCCGGTGTGTAAAATTTTGGATTTTGGCAAATTCAAATATGAAATGCAGAAAAAGGCCAACGAAGCGCGTAAAAAGCAAAAAGTCGTTGAAGTCAAAGAACTCAAAATGCGTCCTACAATTGGCGACCATGATTACGAAGTGAAGTTAAAGGCCGCGAAACGTTTTCTCGAAGACGGTGATAAGGTCAAGGCAACGCTTCGTTTCCGCGGCCGGGAAATGGCTCACCAAGAACTGGCGCTTCAGGTGCTTCACCGGTTTAAAGATGATCTGGCGGAGTATTGCAAGGTTGAACAACTTCCGAAAATGGAAGGCCGCCAAGCGATCATGATTCTGGTGCCGGATAAGTCAGGTTCTGTTAAACCTGCTTAATCCAAATGATTTCAGTTTGTTTTGGATTTAATCCAGTCCACCAGCGTGGCTTTTGATCCCCCGCCAACGCGGGTGTCCAGCAACTGACCACCCTTGAATACCATCAAGGTAGGGATTCCGCGGACGCCGTATTTGCTGGGCGTGTTTGGGCTTTCATCAATATTCATTTTCACAACCTTGACGGCGCCGGCCAGTTCGCCCGCGATTTCATCAACCACCGGGGATAAAGCGCGGCAGGGGCCACACCATTCCGCCCAAAAATCAATCAAAACAGGCTGGGATGATTTTAACACTTCGGTTTCAAAATCGGCATCGGTTACGGCTTGGGTCATGATCATTTTTTCCTTTGATATCCCTTAACATTGTCCTGAAATCCCCAGTCGTCAAGGGGAAGACCTGTTTTTTGATAATCTATTGACAAACCTATTAAATAGACATAATTAAAAGCGTGTTTTTATAATGAGTATGACAAGGTTAAACATGAGTTCGCACTTACCGGCACTAACCGACATTTTAAAAAATTCGCGTCATCACCCTCAGGCCGACCTGATGAACCGGATTGTTCAACATGCGGCCATCGGCGAGATACAAAAAAGAATTTTATGCCTATGTCTGACAAGCGCGTCGCTACAAGATATATATAACGATGTAAGACGGATATCTCGGGGGTCAGATAATGGCGTGGATACAAATATTCGTAAAACATTAAGCTCTATTCCACATGATCTTCATCTACCCGTTGATGTGATGACACGTTTAGGTTTTCGGCATTATCAGGGACAATTCTATTTCTTGCCTTCTATCTACGAAAAAAATAAAGCTGAATTCAAAGATGCTGATACATGGCCCGAATCAGAGCGCACCGTTTTTAACGTAGCTCTGGATCATATGGCGGCCGGTACGCGCGCTGAATCTAAAGTCAACTTGTCAACCCTTCGTCATGTTTCACATCTTCTATCTGGACAAGGGATTGAGGATTATCGCGGGATTGCGACGGCATCCGATTGGAGATCGGCTGTTTTCTTTATTGAACAGACAGGTTTGATGTCGCGGCTTGAGGCGAGTACACAAGAAAAGATCACAGAGATATCCGAGCAGGCAAACCAGTGTGTCCCTATATCTGATCCGGTTTCCGCGAAGCCAGACCGGTATAAAACATCCAGCGGCGTATCCTTGGCATTTGTTAAAGGTGTCAGTGATCAGGTACCCAAGCCGGTTGAGCCCAAACGGCCTATGTCAGAGCGGCCAGTAGAGAGCGGTCCTAACGGCACAAACGAACCCATAAAATCCTATTTTTCACCTGAGGTGATGGCTTCCGCCAAAGCCTTACATAGGAGCGGTGAAATATCAGAGCTATCCTATCAGTATTTCTTGGCGGCATCTCGGATGAAACAACCGACTGTGGCTACCTTGGCTGAGAGATTTAGTACAACGCCAAAAAATATCTTGCTTCGCTATTCACATGTGAAAACATGTTTGAAACAGATGGACGTTGACATTCCCCGTTTAGGATAGGGGCATCATTCGCGCCCCTTGGGTCCAGAGCAGATAGGTTTTGATTATCTTGCCGGGATAAATAAGAGCCAGTGTTCTGGCATAGGCATCCATTTGTCGTCGATAGACATGGGGGATGTCTTTTTCATCCTGCGGCGGGGGTCGGTTTGTTTTGTAATCGATAATTAAAACCGAATCATTCGTGACCACCAAACGATCAATCTGACCTGAGATTAAAGTTTCCGCATCAATCATGCCGCTGATCGGGATTTCGGCCACCGAACCCGGGCCAAAAAGGGGCGCATATTCAGGGTGCGTTAAAATACCCATCACTTCGCCAACAATGCTTGCCGCGATGTCGGGATTTAAATCTTTCTCCATGTGCTTCAGATAGGCCTGCGCGATATCGAGCTGTCTGCCGGGTGGAAATCCCGGGATATGTTCTAATAATCGGTGCGTTAAGTGCCCGCGCCGAAACCGCGAGAGATCGGTTGAGATGAGGGGGGATGCCGCCGAGGGCTCGGCCAGAGACGGACGAGAGGGAGTCAATGGTTTGGCCGGGGCGGGTTCGTCTGGTGGGAGGGCATATATCCAGTCCGGCAAAGATATTTTTTGATCAGATTCCGACGATATGGTTTCCCGAATTTTATCGGGGGGCACTTCTTGAAGATTCTCAAACCGTAATATAGGTTCGCTCGTGAATGCTGAGGAGGTGAGATATTCACAGCCGGGAATTTTTTCTACGCCTGTTTTTATCATGTCATACCAATGACCGTCCTTGATGTCCTTTTTCGTTTGATATCCCCCTACATATAATCTGTCTTCGGCACGAGTCATGGCCACATATAAAAGACGGCGATATTCATCTGCGGCTGATTGGGCTATCGCATCCAGCGCGGAAGCAAGTCTCGCCGGAGCCTCGTTTTTAGCAGGCAGAAAAAACGGAAGCGGGAAAGATGTACGGCTCGGCCAGAGGATAGGATCTGTTTTTGCCGATCCCAACGCATGAATGGTGTCGGGCAGGATGACAATCGGTGCCTGAAGCCCTTTGGCACCGTGGACGGTCATGATCCGGACGGCTTTACCAGCTTCTTCGAGTTCGCGTTTAATCTCATGATGTGCCTGTGCTTGCGCCTGCACAAAAAGCTGAAGCGATCCCGGGTTCTCACGTCCAAAATGAAGGGCGTCATTCAATAATTCATCAACCGGGTCTTTGGCATCCTCACCCAAACGGCCATATAGAGCATGATAGCCGGATATATTCGACGCTGGGCAAGGAAAATTCAGAAGATTTGAAAAAAATTCAAACGGGCTATAACGTCCGGCAGAACGCGATAAAGACAATATCCATGACGCCACATGTTCATGACCAGATACATTTATTTTGTCCCATACGCTCTGTGCACCGCGATCATGCGCGACCTCAAAAACCTGCGCGTCTGACCAGCCAATAAAAGGCGATGTCAACAAACAACATATCGCCAAATCATCCTGTGGGTTGAGTGCACATTGCGCCGCGTTCATCAAATCCTGTATAGCTAATTGTTCAGATAAGACCATCCGGTCAACGCCGCTGACTGGGATATATTTTTGTTTGAGAGCCCGCATTAATTGACCCACAAATGCCGTGCGGGTGCGCACCAAAATTAAAATATCCCCGGCTTCTATGGGTCTGCCACGGCTTGGCAACATCTCATGACCGATCCATGACCGAATATTTTCGGCGATATGATCCGCCAGTTTCTGCGATCCCTTTTGTGCGGTCGTAACCTGCAGGGGGGGGGCTGAAAAATCTGTCTCTTCGTCCTCTGGGTCGTTTTTAAAAACGGGCCATATCTCGACACGTCCGGCCTGAAGACGCCGGTGCGCAATATGCGGCAGAATATCAGATGTTCCCAACCCTGAGGCTACATGATCCTGTGTGATGACTGAATCCACGGCTGTTAAAATGGCGGGTGCAGACCGAAAAGAAATGTTAAAGGGCACATGATTGATAACCTGCCGGGCGGATTCAATCTGCCGCGTGAATCCATCTCGCATCTGTGCCATTTTTTCGGGCGCGGCGCGTTGAAAACTGAAAATCGATTGTTTTTCATCCCCCACCACAAACAATGTTCGGGTCACATCACGCGCGCCCTGCCCATCAAAAAAACTTTGGCACAGGGCTTGGATGATTTCCCATTGTTCCGGGTTTGTGTCCTGTGCTTCATCGATCAGGATATGATCTAATCCCCCATCCAATTTATACATGACCCACGGGGTGATGTCCTTTAATCCTGGCTGGCTTTTTCCGGTTAATAAATGAAGCGTTTTAAGAATCATATCGTCAAAATCAAGACGACCTTCTAATTCCTTGATCGTCTGATATCGTGCTAAAACGGCATCCCCCCACCGCAACATATCGGCTGTGAGTTGCGCACAATCCGCGCACCGTATCTGTTCTTTGACGTCATATAATCGTTGGGCTTCGCGTGTCAGAACCTCTGCGATATCCGGCATATGTTTCTGGGGGCTCTGTGTGGACTGCTTCGCACGGATTTCTCCGCTCTGTGTCAGGTATAGAAGGGTGTAGTCATGAAAAAGTCGCGCGCGATCTGGTGGTGAGGCGTCGAGCCATCGTTGCATGTTCTGACCCTTGGGCTGGTCTGTCGCCGCCGTACCTGACGCCAAAGCCGTGACGGCCTGACGTAAGCGGGCTTCATCATCCGGTGTCAGCACACAGGCTTGGCGAATAATGTCGTCTTGATATTCTCCCGGCTTGATGTCGAAAAACTGACACAGGGCGGTATAAAGACCCTCGATATTAAAATGCTTTTGCTTGATCTTCTGCCAAGCGTGACGTTCTTTTAAAATATCCTGAAGCCGCGTGGCAAAAAAATCTTCATTCTGAATTCGTGCCAACCGATCAAGAGAATCGGCCAACGGGGAGCCTTTCTCGGTTTCTGCCTGCGCCAAGACCTGATCCCGCGCCCGGATGATCAAATCCCGTGATTCTGTGTCGTCAATCGCATCAAAATGGGGGGATAAACCCGCCTCCAGCGGAAAACGGCTGAGGACAGATTGGCAGAAAGAATGAATCGTCATGATATTCAATCCGCCCGGTGTCTCGGTGACATGGGCAAAAAGACGCCGGGCAGATTGAATCATCTCGGGCGTGGGGGCATGACCCAAAAGCGGGGTCAGATGATTGTCAATCAACTCTGTTTCCGGCAGGCTCGACCATTCCGCCAGTTTCTGCGTCAGGCGAAGCGACATCTCATTCGCACCGGCTTTGGTAAAGGTGATGGCCAGAATGCGGGCGGGGGGTGTACCGGGGCGACCATCTGGCCGGGGCAGGAGCAACCGAAGTAACCGGTCAATTAAGACCTTTGTTTTGCCAGACCCCGCACTGGCCGCTACCCACACGGAATGATCCGGGTGAGAGGCGAGACGCTGGCGTACCTGCGGGTCTATATCCCGAACCGGGTCAGGGTTCTGTGATGCTGATGCTTTGATGCTGGTCATGCCGCGTCCCCGTCGGGTTCTTCTTGGCTTGACCATTCCTTGACCCGCGCCAGAAGTTCGTAATCATCAAAATCCGGCAGGAACCCGGGACGGGGTCGGCATAGATACGGGGTCTGAGGGTCGGCGAAGGCTGTCATCAAACCTGTTATCATGTCCCGGGCGCGGGCGATCAGGGGCGATATGTTCTGGATATCATCCATGGCCATGACCTCACCGGGTGTACGCCCCCCCGTGATAATCCAGTACGCCAGATGAGAGACAGGCCTGGCCGGAACCTCTTTAAACCCGCCCTCAGAAAGAATGAGGGCTTCGAGAGGAAGTTGTGGCAACGTGACCTGTTTCATCCGGGCAAGGGATAACCCGCGCAGGGAAGATTTATAATCTATGATTGCATATGTCGTCCCATCGACAGAGATATCAATCCGGTCAGCACGGGTTGTCAGTGTCAGACAGGTTTTATCTGCTATTAATGTCAATTCACCCCGCGTCTCTTGAATAAAGGGACACCATGAATCTTCCCATGTCTGTGACTGCGCCTCCAGCCATTCCGCAATCTGGATTAAACGCGGTCGCCAAAAAGGAAAAAATCCGGCGGGCAGACGATACGGTTTCAATTCCTCTTCAATCAGGCTTAAAAAAAGAGGGACGGCTTGGCCGTGGATTGTCTTGGGTCGTTGCTGAACCCATTTTTCAATGCCCTTATGCAGAATAGATCCCTTAAAGGCCGGGTCTATCATTTTTTCCATGGGCTGAATCTGTTTTACCCCCAAAACATAACGGGCGTACACGCCGTATGGATTTTTCAACCATGTTTCAATGGCCGTCACAGGTAACGTACGTGGCCTGTTGCCGGGTGGCGGGCACGGCGCTGGTCTGCCTACTGGGATAACGCGTTCGGGGATGTCCTTTAGCCGGGCGTATGTCTGGTAAACACCTTGCCGGCCGCCCAGTCCTTCTATCTTTAACGCCCGGCACACCGCATCAAACCGGGAAAGCCAACGTGCCGGTACGGTCGGCGTACCTTCGACACGAAGTGACCGGGTCAATATAACACGGGGCGTACACAGACCTTGGACAAAATCATGGGCGGATAAGCCGACACTGCGTTCCGGGGACGGAAGTCCGAATTGCTGGCGCATAGGTCTCGACATGAACGGATCCACGGGCGGAGCGGGCGGCCACGTCCCTTCATTCAACCCGCCCAATATCATAATATCGGCTTGGAATAACCGGGCTTCTAGCTGACCCAGAATTTTTAATCGGGGATGTTGGCCATAAGAGGCACGTACAGAGGTTTTATGGAGCAGGGATTCCAGAATGCCCTGATAGGTACGGATATCTAGGGGGGGAAGAATATCCGGCTCTGACAACAGATCAGACAAGAGCGATGATAAAGATTCTCCGTCTTCGCCTGACCAGAGGCGCTCGGGTTGCCCCCAGCGTTCGGCCAGTTGGATATGTGACATCACCCAAGCCGACATCGGCAAGCAAGAAGAGACCGCGACCTTAAAATCTTTGGCATCATTTATGATTTGATTAATCAGGTTTAACATCTCTGAGGTCAGTGGATGACGACCTTCTTTTATCCTGTCCCTTAAATTATCAATACCCCCTGTATGTCTCACGCCCCGGCAAAAATGGTGATCCAATGCAAGGATAACATCCGGCAAACGCTGGGAATAACAGCATAATTCATGCTTTAATAACGCCATCAACGATGCGGGCGCAAAATCTGTCTCCAGCACACGTACAACCAGTGATATAAAAATCCCGGCGGGCGTCTGGGTCAGAGGTATCCCGCCCGAATCATCCAGATTAATCCCCCATCGCTGACACGCACTGATCACCCGGGCGGATAAAGACCGATCCGGGGTCACGAGGGCGGCTGTCTGGGCGGGCGTTTCCAGTGTTTCCCGGAAAATCATGGAAATGATATCAGCTTCTTCTTGAAGTGTTTTGGCGTGATAACATTCTATATGCCGAGCACCCGTCCGGAGAGTCTCGGCATCTCGGGGTGACCATTGACCGGAAGACCATTGATCCGTCGTTTCCGCGGGCCGCATGATTTCCCGCGCCAAAGCAAGCCGGGAAATATGATCTGCCGTTATATTTTGCGCCGCGCCCCATATCTGTACGTCGGTACGGCTGACCTTCATGCCATCTAACAAGGCTTTGAGTGTTCCCTGCGGGTGTGTATCGTTGAGACTCTGCCAATCGATCTCGCTGATGTCTGGGTCTAAACCCGGCAAGATTAGACGACCCTGTGGTAAACGGGCGATGACGGATAACAATCCCCGTGTGGCGGGGATAGACCCGGTGGAACCCGCGGCGATTACCGGTGTTTCCGGCGGTGTTGCCTCAAGGTAACGCGTGTACGCCTTAATGAGTCTGTTTCGGCGGTCAGCAGAATCAATCACTCCTTCATCAGCGAGGATCTGCGGCCAGTGTACGCTTAATATTTCTAAAAAACGCAGGGTAATCTGCCAATGATCGGCAAATTCCGCGGCCTGTACGACCGACGGCAGGTCAGATAAGGCCAAATCTTCGGTGTAAACTTGATCCATAAGTCGGCCAAGGGCTTCGGCCAGCGCAAAATCCCGGTCTGTTCCTTGGGAATATTGCGGAAAAGCCCCAATCAATCGCGTCAATAACATCTGGCGTTTTAACGGGGACAGGGCAGGCTGTATCTGTATCTCAAGATCAGGCAGGTTAGAGGACATAGCGGGCATCAAACTTTGCCAGCTGAGTGTGTCTTCATCAATATCCCCGATCGGACTCAGACGCGGTAGCAGGAGCGGCACGCCGTTTGATTGCCTGAGAAAAGCCTCTCGAACCGTTCGGCAGGCACGGCGGGTGGGGAGCCACAGCATATAGCGGGCGAGGGCAAGGGGATCGCTTTTTGTTTCTTGCAATAATGTCTGTGCCAGACTATCGGCAAAAGATAATCCGGCAGGGATATAAAAAAGGGACGGTTTATCTTTGAGCCGGGGGCTGGCCGTCATTTATATATTTCCTATCAAGGTGATATGCGTATTGACGGCCTGTAAATCATCCGGGGTGCTGATATGATGCCAATCACCTTGGTGTACCATACCATAAAGCCGTCCCTTTTTTTCCGCCGCATCCATTAACGTCAGAAATGAAAAAGAGGCGTCCGGCATGTCATTGAATATCACGCCCGACGTGATTCGAACCCCGGTAAACATATAAGCCCCCGTCTGGGTCTTCGATCTGACGGCTTGACCGTTATCCAAAAGATCGTAATCTCCCACACCCGGGGTGACATGCATCGAAGACACGGGTTGAAGCAGGAGTATGATATCCATGTTCTCCGGATTCCATCTCTCCGCCAGTCTAGACAGGGCAGATCCTTCTGACCCTTCTGTCCAAAAAGCATCCCCATTGATGTGATAAAAATAACTGTCCCCGATATATTTCAAAGCCTGTTTAACGCCGCCGCCCGTATCTAATAAAACAGGCTCATAAGAAATTTTAATATCGGGACGGTTTAAAGAAGAAATATATTTATCAATAACTTCTGGAAGATGATGGGTGTTGAGCGTTATGTGGGTTACGTTCTCAGCCCATAGTTTTTCAATGAGGTGACCCAAGAGGGGTTTCCCCGCGACGGTCACCATCGGTTTTGGGGTGTGATCCGTGATCGGACGCATGCGCGTGCCCTTGCCGGCGGCCAGAATAAACGCGCTCTGGGGTTTGGAATAGCGTTTGGCGGGGAGAGGTGGGTTGGTCATGCAGGGTCGATCTGGATATGGCGCGTGCCGTTTTCATGAGGGGTAATGCGGATATAGCGGGTATGGGGCGGTAAGAGACGGTCTGCCCGCTCTGGCCATTCAATCAAACATATGCCGTCTGACAGCGCCTCTTCCCAGCCGATTTCAAAGACATCTTCAGCGCGGGTCAGGCGATAGAGGTCAAAATGCCAGATCGTCCCGCGCGGCGTGTCGTAGGTCTGTACTAACGTGTAAGTGGGACTGGGGACGTCAATATTCGCGCCCACCAGCGCGCGGATAAAGCCCCGCGCAAAAGAGGTTTTTCCCGCCCCTAACGTACCCTGTAGGGCGAAGATATCGCCCGGTTGGCTCTGGTGCGCCAGCGCACCGGCATAATCTGATAACGCGTTTTCGGTTGGGGCATATGATTCCATACTCTTGCTTTTTATCACCAACATCCCCAAAATCAGCACACTTTTTTAAAGGAATGAAGACGTGTCAGAACAAACCCCGATTTTCCCGGCCGTGATTGAAACAGACGTGGCCATCATCGGCGCAGGACCCGTGGGTCTTTTTGCTGTTTTTGAATGTGGGATGTTGGGTCTGCGGAGTGTTGTGATCGATTCCCTGCCTGAGATTGGCGGGCAATGTACGGCGTTATATCCGGAAAAACCCATATACGATATCCCGGGCTTCCCGCAGATTACGGCAGAAAAATTGATTGAAAATCTGGACACCCAAGCACAGCCATTCAAGCCCAGCTACCATTTAAACCAACAGATTGTGTCTTTAAGCAAAAATAACGGCTTTTGGAAACTTGTATCCCATACCGGAACGTGCTTTTTGGCCAAATCCGTGATTATTGCCGCCGGGGCGGGTGCTTTCGGTCCCAACCGCCCCCCGCTGGCGGGGATAGAATCTTATGAGGGAAATTCAATTTTTTATATGGTTCGGCGTAAAGCCGATATGGCGGGTCAGAATATTGTGATCGCGGGCGGAGGCGATAGTGCCGTTGATTGGGCAATCTCCCTCTCAAATATCGCCAAAAGCATATATATTGTTCATAGGCGTGATAAATTCAGAGCCGCACCGGAAAATGTGACAACCTTGAGGGCATTAGCAGAGGCGGGGAAGGTGCATGTGAAGGTTCCCTACCAACTATCCGGCCTTGAGGGAACGGCACCCCGGTTAACAGGCGTACGGCTCCGGCATGAAAACGGCGACGAAGAGACGATAGAGGCCGATATTCTGCTTCCGTTTTTTGGGCTATCGCCAGATCTGGGGCCGATTTCTGCGTGGGGAATCGGGCAGGATCAACATCATCTCATCATTGATTCCACAACAGGTGCTACCAATATCCCCGGTATATATGGTATTGGCGACATTGTAACTTATAATAACAAACTTAAACTTATTTTGACCGGATTTGCCGAAGCCGCACAGACAGCCCATGCGATATATCGCGATCTTTACCCGGATACCCCGCTTCATATGCAACATTCAACCGATAAAGGTGTGCCCGGGCTCTAACACATCGCGTGTGGGGCTTGGGGACGGCGTTCATTTGTGCGAAGATAAGATATGAAACTGATATCTCTCATGGCGCTGATGTTTTTGCTGCAGGGGGGCACGATGTTTCAGCCTGCCCGGGCGCAGGAGGGTCTCCCCCCGCTTCCGGGTGAAGCGCGCCCGATATGCGGGGAAATTGTGTCGCAGATCCCGTTTAAAATATATGGCAGTGTGATGACCGATATCGCGGGAACGCGTGAGGGCACCGACGTGCGGCATAAAAGCACCTTTTCCATCGCGCCGCAGGAGCGTTTGAAGATCTGTTCATCCGGCCCATTTTTCGAGGGTCAAAGGGTCGAACTGACCTTGAAAACGATGTTTCCTGTCTTTTCATGCCGCACAAAAATTGACCGTGAGATACGCCTGAGTGCGACCCCGAAAAAAGAGGGCGGATACACCTATACGGCGACCTGTTTTTAAACAGGTCAGGTGAGCGGCAGGATGATGGAAAAGAGACTACCTGTGCCGAGGGTGCTTTCGGCCGTCACCCGTCCCCCATGCAGTTCTGCAATATTTTTAACCAGCGTTAACCCCAATCCAGCCCCACGTTCCGGGGCGTTTTGATCCAGGGTTATGGTGCCGTTTGTCCCGCGTTCAAAAGGTTCAAACACGCGTCCTAACCATTCTGGGGCAATGCCCACCCCGGTATCCTGAACGGATAAAATCCACGCCTGATCTGTCTTTGTTGCGCTTAAGGTCACCGTGCCGCCGGCAGGAGTATGGGTGATCGCATTACGGATGAGATTAATCAGGATTTGTTTGATGCGCCGTTCATCCCCGTTTAAAGGGGTGGTATCACGTGGGATATTTAACTGCAGCATTAATTTTTGTTTATGTGCCCAGTCTTCGGTCAGATTATGCACAGACCGCAGCAATTCTGGCACCTGAATCGGGGTTTTGTGCAGTTCCATGTAGCCGGCTTCGAGGGTTGACAGATCCAGAATATCGTCAATCAAACTGACCAGCCGGCGACCGGCGGACTGGATATCGGTGGTATATTCTTTTTGCTTGGGGTTCAGCGCCCCAAAATACTCATGTTGCAATATTTCGGCAAAACCCATGATGGAGCTGAGCGGGGTGCGCAGTTGATAGGAGACATTGGCCAGAAAATCGGTCTTAAGTTGCTCGGCGGCCTCAAGTGCCGCATTTTTCTCGCGCAAGGCGTTTTCCACGCGCACATTATCCGTGACATCCACATAGGACACCAACATCCCCCCATCCGGCAAGGGTACCGTGGCATATTCCACTAACGAGCCGTCCCGGCGCAGCAAACGCGCGACCTGCGGGGTTCGGTTCAAGGCATGGGAGATCAGGATATCTTTCTTGCCCTCGGCTTCTTCGGCGGTAAATAAACGTGCCATAAACCCGGCCAGCCGTGAGATATGGGGGGTGTTATCCAGTTCTTCGGGGTTAAGGTGCCACAGGCTGGCAAAGGCCGGGTTATACAGCCGGAGCCGCCCATCCCCGCCAAAAGCGACCACACCCTCAGCCAGATTATCGAGCGTTTCTTTTTGCACCGCAACAAGCGTGTTATAGGACGACTCTAATTCCAAGCGGCTGGTGACATCATCAAACGTGATCATCAACCCACCCATCGGATGTGCCATGGCCAAAAGCCGCAGTGCCGATCCATCCGGGAGATACATCATGTCTTCGAAGGGTTCCATCAAGCGGGTGAAAAGGTCGAGCCAGCCCTGTTTATAACGCCGGAAATCAGACTGCTCAGGGAGTTTACGAATCTCCCGGAGTTTTTCCAGAATGTCTCCGAGTTTGGGCTTTTTATGGAGCCATGTTTCATCCAAAGACCATAAAGCCGCAAAGGCCGAGTTAAAAAATTCTAGCCGCTGGTCTGCCGCAAAAATGGCAATCGCCGTACGTAGCTGTTCCAGTAATTGCTGGTTGGCAGATTGATAACGCAGCATTTCAGTGTAAATTTTTTCCTGCTCCGTACGGTCAAGCGCCAGCCCGATGGTGGCATGTGACAACGGCAGGGGGGTTTCTTTTTTGTGCAGTAAATGTCTTTGCCCTGCAATAATAGCATGGAAATCTGCGCCTTGAGTTTCTCCCGTTTCAAGGGCTTTCCGGGATAGGGTCAGGTGGTCTAAGGCTTTGTCTTTGGGGGTGCAAGGTAGGTCTTTTTGCTGCGCAATGACTTCGGCCGGGGTTAATCCCATCAGCCGTGCATAATGCTGGTTGCTCCAGAGCAATTTTCCATCCCCGCCGCGCCGCCAAAGTGGCAGGGGAAGTGCGTCCAGCGTCGATTGAAGTTCTTTGGCGTCTCGTCCGGCTATATCCACGTCCTGACGGAGCCGAGTCAGAGTTTTTTCCGCATCTGTAACATCTTCCAGCCAGAGAATGTCAAACGAATCGCCTCCATCTAAAGCCGATCCTTTTGATCCCGTCAGGCGGAAGACCCGTCCCCCGTCCTGAGAGGTGACGGTAATCTGAAAGGTTTGGCCCGTTTCTTTCAGGCGGAAAAATTGTCCTTCCAACACGGCGGCATCGCTGGTGGACAAGGCGGTTTGAATATCGTGGATATTTTCCACGCGGGTGAGGTTTAAAAGGCTGAGGAATTTCTCGCTATAGGCGGCGGAGCCATCGGCGGAAAACCCGCAATATTCGCCCGGCACTGCAGATAAAAAAGCCTCAAGCCTCGCTTTTTCCCGGCGCAACATATCGGCTCCGGTCAAAGGGTCCAGAAAGGTGGAAAAGGCGGATTTTTTGGCGCGATATTGGCTCACGGCACCCATAGTAAAGGGCAGTCCCCCAAAGGACAAGGGGGGGGGGGGCGTCGGTGATAACAGTCTTTAAAGAATGACCGTTCGGCGGCCGTGCAGGAATATTCGCCGTTCGGCATAAAGTTTTAAGGCGCGCGCCAAAACCCGGGATTCCGTGTCCTGACCCAGAATTTGCATCATATCCGGGGTGTGGCGATGATCCACGGCTTCAGTGCCTTGGGTGATAATGGGCCCTTCATCCAAATCCGGGGTGGCAAAATGCGCCGTGGCTCCGATCATCTTCACGCCGCGGTCATAGGCCTGATGATAGGGTTTTGCCCCTTTAAACCCCGGCAGAAAGGAATGATGAATATTGATGATCCGGCCTGCAAAATCGGCGCAAAACGCATCAGACAGAATCTGCATATAGCGTGCGAGCACGATCAATTCTGTGCCGGTTTGCTGCACAAGATTTTTCAGGCGGGTTTCATGATCCTGTTTTGTGTCCGGCGTGACAGGCCAGTGATGAAAGGGCAAACCGTGGGCTTCGGCCATGGGGCGCAAGGTGTCATGGTTTGACACAACCCCCTTGATATCCAGCGGCAAATGGCGTGATTTCCAGCGATATAGCACATCCGCCAGACAATGGTCTGCCGTGGAAACCATCAGCAAGGTTTTGACCGGTTGTGTCAGGTCACAGATCTGCCAGACCATGGCAAATTTTTGTGCGCAAGGCGCAAAGTTCACACCAAATTGCGCCGCACTCTCCGGTTTCAAGGCACGATAGCGCACTCGCATAAAAAACTGCCCGGAATGCGGGTCAAAAAACTGGGCTGATTCTTCGATGTTGCAGTCGCTATCGCGCAGATGGGTGGCCACGGCCGCCACGATACCGGGTTGATCTTGACAGTGTAATCGAAGGACGAACATGCACCATATTATTCAGGTTAAACGATCCTGATGCAACAAAAACGATACTTAACCCATGCCCGGAAAAGGCGCTTTGAATGTGGGTGGCGGTAACGGCAGGCGTTCTAATTCCGACGAAAACATGTCCAGAAGACGGTTGACCATCTCCGGCTGGCTGACATATTCCCGGCGGGATTTAATGTAATCCACCATAGATGTGCCGGGATAATTATAATGTGTTTCGCCATTTTCTTTAAATTTTTTCAAATCCACCAGATAATGATGCGCCAGGTTATAGGCGGCTTCTTTTAAACTCTGCTTTTCGTCTTTAACGATATGGCGGTATCGACTGCCATCCATATTATGTTTTAAGTCATTGATTTTAACATCAACGGCATCTTTGCCGGACTGACCACAGCGCACAATAAAATCAAGATATTTTTCATTAGGACGTTTTGTAACGCCATCTACGGCCTTGAGAATACGTTCAGAAAATCCAATGGTTCGAAGATCATCCAGCGTCCAGTCGCTATCCTCGATCACATCATGAAGCATACCAATGATGCGTTTGCTTCGTGAACGCGTATTCATGGTTGAAACTGTCAGGGGATGTTCGATGTAATCTTCCCCGGATCGTTGTTTTTTATAAAAGAGACTACAGGCGGAAATAACCGTTGCCATGGCCAGTTCAGCTTCAATCGGCATCCCGTCTGTTCGGGCAGACACCGCGCGATCCATAATTTCTTGTTTGGAAAACATAATAAAACTCCGCTTTTAAAAAAACAGGGAGCCAGAAAACCGGCTCCCTGTCAAATGATTATGTGAATGATATCTTAGTAGCGATATTGATCCGATTTAAACGGCCCAGCTTCGGATACGCCCAAATAAGAGGCCTGATCCTTCGAGAGTTTGGTCATTTTGACGCCCAGTTTTTCAAGGTGCAGGGCGGCGACTTTTTCATCGAGTGCCTTGGGCAGGACATAGACTTTTTTATCGTATTTGGCGTGGTTATTCCAAAGTTCAATTTGCGCCAGCGTCTGGTTCGTGAACGAGGCCGACATCACAAAAGACGGATGCCCGGTCGCACATCCCAGATTAACAAGACGTCCTTCCGCCAAAAGCAAGATACGCTTGCCGTCTGGGAATTCGATTTCATCTACTTGGGGCTTGATATTGTGCCATTTCAGGTTCCGCAGGGACTGGGTGTCGATTTCGTTGTCGAAATGGCCAATATTGCAGACAATCGCCCGGTCTTTCATGCGGCGCATGTGATCCATCGTGATGATGTCTTTGTTGCCGGTGGCGGTGACAAAGATATCGGCACGCGGGGCGGCATCTTCCATGGTGACGACTTCGAAGCCTTCCATCGCGGCTTGAAGTGCACAAATCGGATCCACTTCGGACACCATCACCCGGCATCCGGCATGACGAAGCGATTCGGCTGATCCTTTTCCAACATCTCCGAAACCGCACACCATGGCGACCTTACCGGCCATCATGACGTCCGTGGCTCTCCGGATGGCGTCCACACAAGATTCGCGGCATCCGTATTTGTTATCAAATTTTGATTTTGTAACCGAATCGTTCACGTTGATCGCCGGGCAGGCCAGCTTGCCGTTCTTTTCCATTTCATACAAACGGAGCACACCCGTTGTGGTTTCTTCGGAAATGCCTTTAACGTTTTTCATCAACTCGGGATATTTGCTGTGCATGATGACCGTCAGGTCTCCCCCATCATCCAAAATCATGTTGGGCACCCAGCCGCCGGGACCATGGATGGTTTGTTCGATGCACCAGTCATATTCGGTTTCGTCCATGCCTTTCCACGCAAAGACAGGGGTGCCCTTGGCCGCAATGGCGGCGGCGGCATGATCTTGGGTCGAGAAAATATTACACGAGCTCCAGCGCACTTCGGCACCCAAGGCCTGAAGCGTTTCAATTAAAACCGCCGTTTGAATGGTCATGTGCAGGCATCCGGCAATCCGCGCGCCTTTCAGGGGCTGTGCCTTACCGTATTCGGCGCGGGTAGCCATCAAGCCGGGCATTTCAATTTCGGCCAGCGTGATTTCTTTACGCCCCCAGTCAGCCAGGGTGATATCTTTGACTTTATAGTCATTTTGAACGGTTTTCGGGGCGGCGGTCATACAAAACTCCGGGGTGAGGGGTTAAAACAATCTCGTGTTTAAAGATAAATTAAATATTCGGCCTTAGACTTATAAGCCGAACGCCTGAAAAGCAAGGAAAAATAAGGATATTTCCATGCCCCTGCATGATTTTAATACGCCGTCCGCTGGCGCCCGTTATTTCTTTACCCGGAGCCCGGTATCGGCGCGATCGTTTCAGATTTTAAAATATCCCTATGGTATGTCGGGAGATCCCCTGCCGGTCGGTGATTATACGGTGTTAGACTTGTCGGAAGACGAAACACTGACCGAAAAAAAGGTTTTAAATATGGTGTCCCTTTTAAACGGGGTGTCAGATTTAATCCCGCTGGGCGCAGAAACACAGAGCCGTGTCTTGTTCCGGGTTCTTTCGGAATATGATTCCGAGGGCAAAGTCCGGGTTCTTTTTTATCATCTGGGTCATCAAGGCGTGTCCGTCGAAAACGCCTTATTTCGGTTAGATCGGGGGGAACATGTCTGGCAGTAGTTTAAATACGAAGATGTTAGGGAAGTTTTGTCACTCGGCTTCTGCTTCCCCTTCTGCTCTTATGCCGGGCGTTGCCCCGGCTCAGGCACCAAAATTGTAGAATTTAGGGACACTATGTTCTGTGTCGAAAGTCCCTGATTAAATCGGGACAAGATGTTTTCACGTTCAGTGCGATTTGGTGTACGCATGAGAGTTTCAACCATATTTTTTGCCTGGCCTGAGTCAATCATCTGGATACGTTCTTTAATCTCTAGCACGTTTTCCACGCCAGCCGACAGGCGGCGAAGACCCAATCCAATCAGAATGCCGATCATATCGGGCTGTGACGCTAATCCGCCGCATAGGCTGATCTTTTTCCCCTGAATGTTGGCTGATGCGATGATGTCTTGAAAAACTTTTAGAATTCTCGGGTGAGTCACGTCGCTTAGATGGCTGAGATGTTGGTCTGTACGCTGTATGCCGGTCAAAGAGGCCATCAGATCGTTTGATCCGATCGAATAAAAATCAGCCAGATTGGCATAACTCTCCATATCCAGAGCGGCCACGGGCGTTTCCACCATCATGCCGATTTTGGCTGGATTTTCTAATAAAACGCCTTGGTTTTTTAGTTTTCCGGTCTTCTGTTCAACAAGCATACGTACGCGTTGCATTTCTGAGGCATCACGTACAGTGGGCACCAGGATATGCGCTCGGATTCCTGTTTGGGCACTGGCGCGCAACATGGCCTCAATCTGACGATCCCAGAGATCCCATCTATCTGTTTTTTTAAGCCATTCCTGCTCGTTTTTATCGCCTTCGATATCACACAGGCGGATGGTCACGGAATGTCCTTCCATCCCTTTAAGAACATGCGCATAGGCGTCGGTTTGGAGGGCAATGGTAGGCTCTTTTTCCTGACTGGAAAATAAAAATTCTGTACGGTATAAACCCACGCCATCGGCTGAATTCAGGTTCGCCCGTTTCACCCATCCTGTAAAAGAAATATTGGCATATACCGAAACATGTTCGTTATCTTGGGTATTTATTTTGATACCGCGAAAGGCTTGTCGGGCTTCGGTTCTTCTTTCCTGTCCCTTAATAATATGCCTGTATCTCTCCAGCGTTTTAGGGGAAGGTGAAATAAAGGCGGTTTTTACTTCAGGATCAAGAATAACAGGGACATCATTATGAAGTCCGTCGGGTAATTCATCGACAAAAAGGCAAGGTATCCCCAGTTCCTTGGCCAAAATCGCCACATGTCCAGAGGGGGACGCCCCCACCATGACCAAACCCCGGATATTCTTATCCAGCAGATAAATCATGTCAGACGGTGATAAGGAACAATGCGCCATGATGATCCGCCCGTCATCGGGGGCATCTTTCAGGCTCAAGATATTTAATTCAACGCCGCTTTGTGTCAGCAAGCTTCGAAGAAGAAGTTCCTGAATATTTTCGATGTCTGCAATATTATGCCGATTATGTGCGCTCCCTAATTTACCGATCAGGGTGCCGCAGACATTCACCACGGCGGGAATGGCAGGCATGTTATTGGCGGCAATCGTGGCCTGTGCCTTTTTCCCGAGCGATGTCAGCATTGTTTGCTGAAATTCCAACATCTCCATTGTTTTTTGACGAATTTCCATCGGAAGCTCGGCTGTTGTCTGCAGGGCGGTTGCCAGAGCCTCTGCCGCCTCTGTCAGCGCCTGTTGAAGGCGGCCTTGCTGATCCTCAATTTGGGCGTCAGGAAGCGTTTCCTCTTTAGGGAGCGGTGGAAGCCCGTCTATCACCAATATCTTCCCAATCTTGGCGTCATCGCCCATGCCCTCCAAAGCCTTGATCGTTTGCTCCGGGCTGGCACTTCGAAAGTCAGATAAAAGATCAGAAGTCGGCATAGCTTTCCTAAAATTTTTACATAAAGTATAAAAAAACCCTCAATGTGTAAAGATAAAATACAGGGACAGATTAAGATTTTTGACATAGGTCAGGGGCAGAGATCTGTGTCTAGGTATGGCGTTAAGAACGATGAATGTCCCGGTGTTCCGTATTGGCCGAAATGCCCTGTTCTTTAAGCCATTGCGTCAATTTTTCGGCCGTATAAACTGACCGGTGCCGCCCGCCTGTGCATCCAACCGCAAGGGTTAGATAACTTTTACCCTCGGCGGAAAAACGGGGAATAAGGGGGGCTAGAAGTGTTTGAACATCGCGTAAGAAGCGCGCATAGTCCGGGTCGCTGGCGACATACTCCCCGACTTTGGCGTCCAGACCCGTCAAAGGCCGTAAGTCAGGTTCCCAATGCGGGTTTTTCAAAAACCGTAAATCAAAGAGCATATCAGCCTCACGCGGGATACCGAATTTAAACCCGAACGAGAGAACGGTGACGGTCAATCCTTGGGGGGATGTCCCCCCAAAGTGACCCGAGATGATCCGGCGGAGATCATGAATGGATAGATCGCTGGTATCGATGATGAGATGCGCCAGATCACGGAGCGGGTGCAAAAGGGTCAGTTCTTTTTTGATCCCGGCACTGACCGGACGATCCGTGGCCAGCGGGTGGCGACGGCGGGTTTCGCTGAACCGTTTTTGAAGGACGTTTTCATCACAGGTCACAAAGAGAATACGTGCCTGGTTCACCTGCGCCAAATTGGCTATGCCTTGAGAATCAAAGCCTCTGGAGCGTGTATCAATCCCTATCGCTACGGGGCGTCCGGGGGCATTTTGATCTTGGATCAGGGCATCAACAAGCGATAACGGGAAATTATCAAAGACTTCATATCCCAGATCCTCAAGGCATTTTAAAGCCGATGACATGCCTGAACCGGACAATCCAGTGACAATTACGATACGGTCATCCATGTGTCGTGGCGAAGGACTCAAGGGGTAATCTCCAGACGGGGAAGTTCAACAATGAACCGCGCCCCGGTGATTTGACCCGGTTCATGACCGTTTTCCCCCCGTTTATTTTCTGCCCGGATGCGCCCGCCATGTGCTTCGACAATCTGACGGGTGATGGAGAGACCCAGCCCGGAGTGGTTACCGTATGATTCTGATTTAGGGCGCTCGGAATAAAAACGTTCAAACACAGTTTCCAGTTTATTCTCGGGGATGCCGGGGCCTTCATCTTCGACCATGACCACGTGAAGGGCACCCGCCTGACGTGCCCGGATGGTCACTTTCCCGTCTTCGGGCGAGAATGAGAGCGCATTCGAGATAAGGTTGCTGAAGACCTGCCCCAGCCGACTATCATTCCCCCGCACCAAAAGCGAGAGATCCTCGGGGATATCCAAGACAATTCCTGTCTCTATGTCCCCGATTTCCCCGGTGCGGGCGAGCGGCTTTTTAAGGGCATCACGCAGACGGTATAACAACGCTTTGAGATCAACGCGGGTCATTTCATCCCGGGAGAGTTCTGAATCGAGCCGAGACGCGCTGGAGATATCGGAAATCAACCGATCCAGACGTTTGACATCATGCAAAATGATATCCATTAACTTTTCCCGGCTGGCGTCATCCTTAACCCGCAGAGCCGTTTCCACCGCCGAACGCAGAGAAGTGAGCGGGTTTTTAATTTCGTGCGAGACATCGGCGGCAAAACGTTCAATCGTATCCATCCGATCCCAAAGCGCCTGTGTCATATCCCGCAGGGCGATCGAGAGTTCCCCGATTTCATCATTGCGGTCGGACATATCCGGGATGTCGGTGGCTCTGCCCTTGCCCACCCGCACGGATTCGGCCGCGCGCGCGAGTTTTTGGAGCGGTTTGCTGATGAGGCCGGACAAATAAATAGACAACATGACCGTGATCCCCAGGGCGCCTAAGAACACCCGGAACACATCCACGCGCACTTCGGCAATATCTTTTTCGAGCTCCGAGCCATCCCGGATGAGCATCACGACGCCCATCACCTGTTTCACTTTTTGGATTGGGGCGGCGGCGGTGAGCAGGATCCGGCCATTCTGCCGTTCCCAAGCGGTGGCCTTGATATTGCCGATCATGGCCGTTTGCGTGTCCGGAAAATCAAAAACACTTGCGACCAGATGTTCGGGATAGGTCGGCAGGCGCGTATGGGTAGGAATGAGGTCCAAAAATCGTGTGGCAGACTGGGAAAAAAGCGAATCAAAACTGATATTACCCGGCTCCGGGGTTAATTGTTCCATCTGCACCACGCCGCCGGGCCCGCGTAATTGGTGCGAGTCGGTTAAAACTGATCCGTCCACAGAGAATAAACGAAGCCGGCTCGGGCTTAGATCCCCCAGACGGCGCACCATACGGCGCGCCAGCTCAGGTTTGATGGCTTCGGTCGCCATAGGGTCTTCAAAAGGAACCGCCGACATTTGAAAGACGGGACGCACCGCCCCTTCGGCAATGGCGCCTGCAAAAAGCCGGGCTTCGTCCCGCATGGATTCCAGTTCGGCGCGAATGAGGCTGTCCGTATATTGCCCCATATAGAGGATACCCAGACCCAAAATCATGATGGCGATAATGTTAACGGCGAGAATACGAAAGGTCAGCGCGCTCATGCCGCCAGTTTCCGGATCCCACCGGCTGGGGGTCAGTCTTTTCCAAAGACCCTGAACATCAAGACGCGGCAAATTCCGGGGGATCATGCCATCCCCCGCCCCGTGTACAAGAATAGAAATCTGCTACGGCAAACTCTATTCTTTGTAACGATATCCCACGCCATACAGCGTTTCGATTTGGTCGAAATCATCATCCACGGCCTTAAATTTTTTGCGCACACGTTTAATGTGCGAATCAATGGTGCGGTCATCCACATAGATATTCTCACCATAGGCCATATCGATCAACTGGTCTCTGTTTTTAACATGCCCCGGGCGTTGTGCCAGAACTTTGACCAGCAGATATTCGGTCACGGTCAGGTTAACGGGTCTGCCTTTCCACGTGCACAAATGGCGGGAATCATCAAGCCCCAGATCCCCGCGCACAATTTTTTGTTCTGCCTTGGGTTCTTCTTTTTTCTGGGAGAGTTCCTGACGGCGGAGCAGGGCGCGGATACGTTCGATCAACAGGCGTTGAGAAAACGGCTTGGTGATGTAATCATCCGCCCCCATGCGAAGTCCCACAATTTCATCAACTTCATCATCCTTTGAGGTGAGGAAAATCACAGGTATGGACGATGTTTCCCGCAGTTTGGTCAAGACTTCCATGCCATCCATACGGGGCATTTTAATATCGAGCACGACTAGATCCGGCGGGGTTTCCGTGACCCCCTTGAGGCCTTCTTCACCGTCATTATAAGTTTTGACCTTAAGACCTTCGGCTTCGAGTGCCATCGACACTGAGGTCAGGATATTGCGGTCATCATCGATCAGAGCCACATTTTGCGCCATGGATTCTCTCCTTTGTTCGTTCTGTTACGTGTAGCCCTCAATTCTTGCGTGATCAAGGCGTAATCAGGGCATTCTTCAGGCATCGGCAAGTATCTGCCCCATCAAATAGAGCGATCCGGTCATCAATATACGAGGCGTCCCCGAATAAAAAACCGGATTTTGAAGAGCCAGCGCCGGCGTTTCCGCCTGATATAAGGTTTTAAATCCTAATTCAGAGGCCAAACGCGCGAGATCCTGAACGGTGTAGGCCGCTTTTTCACCCGGCAACGTGGTCACTGTTATACTTTCGGCAAAAGGAAGAAGCGGCGAGAGAAATTCCCGGGGGTTTTTTCGCGCCATCATCGCCACCACCAGATGCAAGGGGCGTTCGGGGTTTAATTCATGCCAATGACGTGCCTGTTCGGCCAGTACCACGCCCGCGCTATCATTATGCCCGCCATCAATAATAATATCCGCCCCGGGGGACAGACCCTGATAATAGGCATGTGTTCGCGGCAAAGTTTGAAGTCGTCCCGGCCAGTCAACACGTGACAAGGCTGTGGATAGATCGGCATCCGGCAGGGGTGACACGTTTTTGTGTTTCAGAATGACATGATATGCGGCTAGGGCGTTCCCAGCGTTATATATTTGGTGAAGGCCTTGTAAACCCGGCAGAGTCAAAATCGATTCAGATGACTCGAAGATGAACCTGAAACGATCCGTTTCCGGTTCAATGCGCCATTCTGCCCCCCCGCGCCACAAGGGTGACACGGGGGATAACTGCCGGGATATGTCTTGGAAAACATCCATGACTCCGCCGGCGAGAGAGAGCGGATATTGATACCCGATCACACAGGGGGCGCCGGGCTTCATGATGCCGGCTTTTTCTGCGGCAATCTGGGCATAGGTTTCCCCCAAAAATTCCCGGTGATCGAGTGATATGGCCGTGATAATGGTGCACACAGGGTTTGGCACGACGTTTGTGGCATCCAGCCGTCCCCCCATGCCCGTTTCGAGAAGGCAAAAATCAGCCGGCACCCTTGAAAACGCCAAGAAACTGGCGGCCATGAAGGCTTCAAAAAAAGTGATGGGGCTATCGCCCACAGCGGCCAGTGTTTCCTCAAGTACCTGCAACAAATGTTCAGAGCTAATCAGATCCCCGGCTAGCCGTATTCGTTCATGAGGTTTAACGAGGTGAGGTGATGTGGCCACATGAACGCGGTATCCGTGTGCTTCAAGCAGGGCGCGTAATAGCGCACAGGTTGAACCTTTGCCGTTCGTTCCGGCCACATGAATGACAGGGGGCAGTTGAAGATGGGGGTTCCCCATTTTGTGCAGAAGTGCCGGCAAACGCTCAAGCGAAAGATCAATTTCTGTGCGATGAAGGGTATATAAATGTTGCAGTATAGACTGCAACATATTTTCAGTCGGCACGATATTATCCGGCGGCTCGGCGGGGCTTTTCATGGGGAGGATTAGCCGGCTCACGAGGTTTGACATTGGTTTTAATTTCGGCGCGTGTCCCGCCTGAACGTCCGGGAGACGTGACCATCTTACCTCCTGCCGATAAACCGCCCGCCCCGTCAGGCAAGGTGTTTTTAGGATCACCGGATGTTTGGCGCATCATCAATAGCCCCAAAATCTTACCAATCGTGGCATTCAAATCCGCCCGTTTGACCACCATGTCCACCATCCCATGATCCAGCAGATATTCTGCTGTCTGGAATTCCTTGGGCAGGGTTTCGCGTACGGTTTCTTCGATCACCCGGCGTCCGGCAAACCCGATCATGGCGCCCGGCTCTGAAATGTGAATATCGCCCACCATGGCAAAAGACGCGCTGACGCCCCCTGTCGTGGGATTTGTCAACAACACGATATAGGGAAGCCCCTGTTCCTTGACCATATCAACCGCAATAATGGTGCGCGGCATCTGCATCAGGGACAACGCCCCTTCTTGCATCCGTGCCCCGCCTGAGGCCGGCACAACGATCAAGGCCGCGTGATCTTTGATCGCGGTTTCAGCGGCTTTCACCAGACCTTCACCGACCCCGGTACCCATGGATCCGCCCATGAACGAAAAATCAAAGGCCGCGACAACGGCCATCTGGCCACCGATTTTGCCCCGGCCAATCATCAAGGCGTCATTTTCCTTGGTTTTAGCCTGAGATTCCTTCAAGCGATCTGCATAGCGTTTTTTATCTTTGAATTTGAGTGGATCTACCGGAACGGCCGGAAGCGGGATTTTGTCATACCGCCCGTCATCAAACAGGATTTCCAGACGTTGTTTGACATGGATGCCCATATGGTGACCGCAATGATAACAGACATTCAGATTGGCCTTGAGTTCCTTGTGGAACAACATGCCCTCACAGGCATCGCATTTCTGCCAGAGATTATCCGGGACATCCTTTTGCTCCCCGACGATCGAGCGGATTCGCGGACGGATAAAATTTGAAAGCCAGTTCATGGTATGACGATCCTTTTATGTCTGAGGGGCATATGTACCTGAACCCGTGTCCTTTGGGCAAAGAAATTATTATTTGTTGCCATAATATAAAAAATCTACGCGCTCATGGCTGATTTTAAGGCGCTGACATGGGCGCTTACCCGCTGTGCCAGATTGGTTTCTTTCTGGTGCTGTTCAATATATTGCACAATCGCCGATCCCACGACCACGCCATCGGCAATACGGGAAAAGGCCGATACATCGGCCGGGGTTTTAATCCCAAACCCGGCCACAACCGGTAAGCGGGTCTGGGTTTTGATGCGGGCGATATGGTCTGCCACGGCGTTAACATCCGCCGATTTGCTTCCGGTCACGCCCGCAATCGACACGTAATATAAAAATCCACTGGCGCCTGTCAGGATATGGGGCAGGCGCGCGCTATCGGTGGTGGGGGTGATCAGGCGGATCATGTCCAGCCCGGCCGCGCGGGCATGGGGCGCAATCTCGTTTGATTCTTCCGGTGGCAAATCGACAATGATCAATCCATCCGCCCCGGCAGAGGCCGCATCTTGCACAAATTTTTGCGGGTTATAGGCCAAAATCGGGTTGAAATATCCCATCAGGATTATGGGTGTATCTTGATTATGGCGGCGAAATTGCTGCACTAAGGATAACACCTCTGTTAACCCGGTACCATGAGCTAACGCTCTTAACCCGGCTGACTGAATGGCGGGTCCATCGGCCATGGGGTCGGTGAACGGCATCCCAATTTCAATGATATCCGCCCCGGATGACGGCAGAGCAGACAGGATTTCCGTGCTTGCAGACAAGTCAGGGTCACCGGCCATGACAAATGTCACCAAGGCCTTTTGCCCCCGGGATGTCAGGGATTCAAATCGCTGTATAATGCGCTGGCTCATTTTTTTAATCTTTAGCTTTCAAAATATCTATATTTTCATACCCAGTTTATCGGCGACGGTGAAAATATCCTTATCCCCGCGGCCACAGAGATTCATGACCAGCAAATGGTCTGGCGGCAAGGTGGGTGCCAGTTTCATGACATGGGCAAACGCATGGGCGGGTTCAAGCGCTGGGATAATGCCTTCAAGTTTGGCCATCATCTGAAAGGCGGCCAAGGCCTCGTCATCTGTCACCGACACATATTGAATGCGGCCTGTATCATGCAAAAACGCATGCTCAGGCCCGATCCCGGGGTAATCAAGTCCCGCGGAAATGGAATGAGCCTCAGTAATCTGGCCATCTTTATTTTGCAGGAAATAGGATTTCATCCCGTGCAGCACGCCCGGCGTGCCTCCCGTAAGTGAGGCCGCATGTTTATCGGTGGTGACACCATGCCCCCCGGCTTCAACTCCGCACATCTGAACCGACGGGTCATCTAGAAAGGGGTGAAACAGACCCATCGCATTTGACCCGCCGCCAATACAGGCCACTAGCGTATCGGGCAGGCGGCCTTCTTTTTGTTGCATCTGATCTCGCAATTCCGTGCCAATCACAGATTGAAAATCCCGCACCATTTCGGGGTAAGGATGGGGGCCCGCGACGGTGCCGATCAAGTAATAGGTATCATGCACATGGGTGACCCAATGACGCAGAGCCTCATTCATCGCGTCCTTTAACGTGGCCGAACCCGATGTGACGGGAACGACTTCCGCCCCCAGCAATTTCATGCGAAAAACGTTGGGTTTTTGACGTTCGACATCTTCCGCGCCCATAAACACGGTGCAGGGCATGTCAAACAGGGCACAGACGGTGGCGGTGGCGACGCCGTGCTGTCCGGCACCGGTTTCGGCGATAATGCGGGTTTTGCCCATGCGGCGCGCGACCAGAATTTGTCCCAGACAGTGATTAATTTTGTGCGCCCCGGTATGGTTCAATTCATCGCGTTTGAAATAGATTTTGGCACCGCCCAGGTGTTTGGTCGTGGCCTGTGCAAAATAAAGGGGCGAGGGGCGGCCAATATAATCCGCCGCCAGCTTGTGAAACTCTTCCCAAAAGGCCGGGTCATGCTTGGCCTGTTTCCACGCCTGTTCGACCGACAAGATCAAGGGCATCAGGGTTTCGGCCACATACCGGCCGCCATAAAGCCCGAAATGTCCGTTTTCATCAGGGCCCTGACGCAGGGAATTAGCAGGCGGAGAGAGATTTTGTTTTTTAAACATGGGCGTTTTTTAAAGGAAATTCAGATCAAAGTATATTTTTTTATGTTGACGATGTGGCTGAAGAATTCTAAAGAATGATTATGACTATACATAGTAAAAGATTTGAGGGGCCTCTTGCCCTGGCTTTGGTGCTTATCGACCCTTTTCAGGCACAGGTTCAGGCGCAGTCCCAACAACCCTCTATTCACAGACAAGGAGTAACCGGTATGGCAATCGAACGTATGTTTTTAGGCCAGTTAGTTGAGGCCTTTGTCCCCAAAGACCAATTGGGCCAACAGACGATAAATGAGATTAAAAAGCTTCAAGCGGCCTTGTTGATTGCCCATGAAACGGGCGTGGACACGGGCAAAAAATCTTTTGAGCGTATTCGCCCGATGACAGATATCCTTAAAGATCTAGAGGCCGCCCAAGTATCCAGCTTGAACGAAATTTATGTGGCGTCCCAAACACGCATTGGTGTTGAACCCCTGCCCCGGGATGTGCCGGCCTTCGGGGATTTGCTGGCTTCCCCGAAAACCGGGATCAGCGGTACGTTACCTGCCGGGGTTAAAAACGCGCTTTTGGCGTATCAGGCCGCGGCACGGCTTGAGGCTATTTTAACGCGGGGAGAGACCTTCTTTAAGCCGCGTTATAACGAACAGACCGAGCCTGCTTATCTGGTTGAGGTGCAAAAAGCCGTAGAGGCCAGCTTGCTCGCCCAAGAAAATAAAGTGGAGATCACCCCCGAAGAACAAAACGCCTATCGAGTTGTCGCCGCGCGGGCACGGGCCGGTGCCAATCAAGTCTGGCAATCGTTCTATGGACAGGATCTGATACCCGCGGGTGGATCTTCGGCACCTTCGCCTTCGCCAGAAACACCCAAGCCTTAAAGAGATTTGGCCGCCTGAAGAAAGGCTCTGATCTTGCCGGGGTCTTTGACGCCCCGGCTGGACTCAACCCCGCTGGAAACGTCTAACACGGTGGGGGCGAGAATCCGGCTGGCTTCGGCGATATTATCCACGGTCAGCCCACCGGCCAGCATCCAGGGTTTTTGATGCGGGTAGTCTTTCAGGACGCTCCAATCAAAGGTCCGTCCGGTGCCCCCTGACCCCGAAGCTGTTTTCGTGTCAAACAGCATCCAGTCGGCGATCGGCTCGAAGCGGGCACCCGCTTCCAGATCTTTTTTTGCTGCAACGTTGACTACCTTCATGACGGGCAGGCCATAGTCCCCCTTCAATTTATTAATAAAATCAGTATCTTCATCGCCATGAAGCTGTATCATGTCCAAAAATCCTTGCTGCACAGTTTGTTGCAGCAATTCAAGATCTGGATTGACGAAAAGCCCGACACGGCGAACCGACGACGGGACATAGCTCGCCAGATAGCGGGCAATATCAGGCGTGACGGCGCGGGGAGAGGGGGGGTGAAAGACAAACCCGACAAAATCAGCCCCGCCCTCAATCGCGGCGGTGAGGCCGTGGGGTTCGGTGAGACCACAGATTTTGACCAAGACCATTAGCGCAGAGCCTTTAGGATATCGCGCGCCGCGGTTTCAGGGTCTGGGGCACCGGTAATAGGTCTGCCGATCACCAGATGGGTCGCCCCGGCCTCAAAGGCCTCTGACGGCGTCATCACGCGCTTTTGATCGCCCTTATCGGCACCTGCTGGCCGAATGCCGGGCACCATTAGGACGAAATCGTCCCCGCAGGCCGCGCGGAGCCGCTTGATTTCATGCGCGGAGCAGACAACGCCGTCCAAACCAGCCGTCTGGGTCAGGCGTGCCAGACGTTCGACTTGATCTCCGGCGGGGGTGCTTTGCCCTACGGCACGCAAATGCTCATCTTCCAGCGATGTTAAAACGGTGACAGCGAGAAGTTTGGTTTGGGGGGGGCAAACGGCTTTGGCTTCTTGCATCATCTCCAGCCCACCCGCCGCATGAACATTGAGGTAATCCACCCCCAGTGTGCTGACGGCCTTAATGGCACCTGCCACCGTATTCGGGATGTCATGATATTTTAAGTCTAGAAATAATTTACTGTCCCCGATTTTTTTTTTGATTTTTTCAACGCCTGAGGGGCCAAAACGGTTAAAAAACTCAAGCCCGAGCTTAATCCCGCACCCTGTCCCCGAAATTTTACGGGATAAAGACTGCGCCTGATCCAGATCAGAGGTATCAATCGCACAGAAAATTGGGGGGGAGGATGTCATGATAGGTCTCGGGGTAAGGACGGAACAGAAGAAACAATTGCATGAGAGGGTAAGGGGGGCATTTGGGCGGAAATATCGGTGCTCTGGCTCGATATGGATTTATGTTTGATCAACTCATGTTCCTTTTGAAGGGATTTCAGGGCTTTTTGGCTTTGGCGCAGGGCACGGCGAACCGAATGCATCCCCAGCCACGCGGCCAGCATACCCATGATAAACCCCCCGGCCAGTAACCCCAGCCCCAAAATATAAAGCGGCAGAATAACGGGGTCATGAAACGGGCTAAAGATAAAATCCACGGGGGTGCGGTGTGCCCCCGCAAATAACAGAGCCCCCGTCACCACGCTGAGCAGTAGAAGTAATCGTAAAAAAGCGATCATCGTAGGCATGTTATATCGTGCCTTCTTCGTTCTGCGAAGTGCCTATTGTCAAAAAATAACCCCCTTGGCGCATAAGGCTGAAGGGGGCTTGGGTCTAGCGGATATGTGCGCTTTAAGCCGAATCTTTATCGTAAAAATCATCTTCATCGGATTGGCTATCATCGTGGCCGCCGTTGAGACGTTCCCGCAGGCCTTTGCCGGTTTTAAAGAACGGAAGCCGTTTGGCGTCTACCTTGACGGTTTCCCCGGTACGCGGATTACGCCCCGTGCGGGCATCCCGTGATTTCACCGAAAAAGCCCCAAAACCGCGCAATTCAACCCGGTCGCCCTTGACCAATGCTGAGGTGATTTCTTCGAAGATGGTATCGACAATCTTTTCAATGTCCCGAAGGAACAGATGCGGATTACGTTCCGCCAGTTTTTGAATAAGCTCAGATTTGGTCATCGCGTTACCCTCTATCGGTTTAACTTAGTCGATCTAACTTGATCGGTTCAGACTTCCCCTTCAGGATGACGTATTTTCCCCGGGATCGTCAAGCCAAAACATTGATAGATAAGGGAATTTAGGGGCTAGACGTCAGAAAAGGCGTTGAATCTATGCTTGAAGCCCCATCCAGGGTCTGCCTGCCGGGCAAGAGGCCAAGGGCGTTCCCCCACCAGTTATTTTCGGCTTTGAGGATATTATTGTCCAAATCGAGAAAAACATCCGTACTTGTATTAGATAAAATTGTGTTGTTGCCGGGCGAACCCAGCAGGCCTCCGCCTAGATCAATATCTAGTATAGAGATGGTATCATCATTAATACTGATGCCATAACGTCCATTATTTCTTAGGATGTTGTTTTTTAAGAGAGCTCTCACCCCGCCTTGATCATTTATGCCAGATATACTAATGCCATCCCGCAGATTATTCTCTGAAACGTTACCATCAAGTGTAATAGTATCTAAACCTCCAGTCGTAGCGAATTTCAAAATATTAATGCCTTCTTGGCCGTTATTTCGGGTAATATTATTTTTTAAAGTGATGTTTGTTATTTGAGATGTACCCCCCATGGTACAGCAATCATCAACAACAATCCCATGAACATTGGCATTGATAGACGTATTATTTTCAACAATTAGGTTGTCTATAATGGAGTCGTTGGCCGCTCTTACAATAATTCCGTGGCTGGTTGTCACGGTGTCGGAGTAATTGTTACTAATATTCCCTGATAATCTCCCCGATAATTGAGCACCATATCTGATGCTACTGTTGACTGACCGCAGAATCTGGTTGTTCAGGGTGGATGCAAACATGGTTGAGTTATTATTCGCCACAAAATTTATTCCATTTAATCCACTGTCGGTTATCAGGGAATTTTGGATAGTGGGTTGCATGTATGAGGTTGATGAACTGACGGCCGCCATTCCACTTTGCGTGGCGTTACGAAGCGTCAAATTATTTGCTGTAAAAGACAAAGACGTATTATTGGCAGTATTAATACTTATATGATCCCCTGTAATTGGACTGGTTGCCGTAATATTATCCAGGGTCAGTTGAAAGGATAAATTATTATCAAAGAAACCATATAGAGAATTTGTCACTGCATTCGAAATAGATATATTTTTTAGAGTAACATTATTTGAGTCATCAATTTGAATGCCTCTGCCGGTTGTTCCATTAATATCAATACCTGAAACCAATATATTATCAGCAGAAATTGTTATGCCTTGTCCTCCTGCATTTCCTATCGAAGGGGCAGAGCTTTTAGCAATAAGAACTGAAGATCCGCTGATTCCGATGTTGCCAGTATTAAACCGTGCGGTATCAAATGTCAGATCAGTGCCTGAGCCAATGAGCATTTGACCGGATTTGTTCATTGTAATGCCTGCATTTTGCCCGGCTGTCGTGCCATTCCCCCGGTGAACGTAGATGATGTCATTTGGCCCTGCGGCCGCTTGGGCGGCGGCTAAGGTATTAAATCTTGACTCATTCGTTCCGGTGCCACCGCCCGGGGCTGTGTTATCCACATGGATAATATTTTGGATCGCGCCTGTTGTATTGTTTTGTAATATTTTATTTAATCCATCGTCTATGACGGCTTCTGAGCTGACAATGTCAATGTCACGTTCCGGACTTTCATCCAATCGGGCATAAACCCCGTCTTGCTGATAACTTTTCTTGTTGCCAAAGGGGAAGCGAAGGGTTGCTTCTAAAAATCCTTGGGAGCCGCGTGTATCATCTCTTTGAAAACGGGCACCGACTTGAAAATCTGATGTCACATCACTGGCAATGCGTGCCCGCCATCCGGTAACATTCTCGGCTTGATCTCCTTGGAAATGATACACACCGCCATAAACCCGTGTTGAGTCAGTCACATCATCCATGAAAGATAAGTTTAAACCCAATTCTAAATCCAGACCCGGCAAGGCTTCTTCAACTACGCTTTGGTCTGTATTCAGGATGATCTGGTTGTTAGAAAAACGGGCATTCGTGCCATTCGGGTTGGCTTGTGTGAAATGTTGGTCTTTGTTTAACGGCAGATAGGCATTGATCTTGGCATCCCACACATCTGAAAACCATTCCATACCGGCGGTGAGCTGATTAAATTTTGATCCTCGCTCGGTTAATCTGCGGTCATACCAGACGTGCCCGCCGACAATGCCTTCTCCTATTAAAGCAGTTGTCACCATTTTTCGATAACCGGCACCTACGTTAAATTCCCGGTTATCTTGATCATCCCCCATCATTCGTAGGTCGCCGTAAAGTACAGAGCCATCCCGGGGGTTTTGTGCGATGGGTACCCAGAATTCCGTCAGGGCGATGGAGCGTTCTGTGCCGGGTCGTAAACTAGCTTCTACCCGCGCTTCAAGGGGCTTGCGCGTAGTCACAGGGGCATCTTCCGCCCAAGCCTTTACGGGGAAGACTAACGCAGGGCTTATCAGGAGAATCGTTATGTGAAGGCGAAAGTTCACGACCTCAAATATATATCATTTAGAGAAAATTACAAAAAAATCAGGCCGGTGAGGGGGCACCGGCCTGATCCTACCAAACCCGGGACCAAACGAAGGAGATGGAGCCCAGATTATCTTGTGATGTAACGGCGCGTTTATTCGCCGTCTGTTTCGGTGCCGGCATCATCCTTGGCTTTTTTAGCGGCTGGCTTTTTGGCCGGTACTTTTTTTGCCTTGGCGTCGTCGGCAGAAGCTCCACCGGATTTACCCAGCGCGGCGCCCAGAATATCACCCAGAGACGCACCCGATTCCGTAGACCCGAACGCTTCGAGGGCGGCTTTATCCTCATCGATCTCCCGTGCCTTGATAGACAGGGACAGCGTGCGTTTTTTGGAATCAACCGTCAGGATTTTGGCATCGACTTTTTCGCCGACAGCAAAACGATCCGGACGTTGTTCCGAACGCTCGCGGGACAGATCCGCCTTTTTGATGAAGCCGGTCAGGCCGTCATTCACCGTGACCTCAATACCGCCATCCGTGATAGCCGATACCGTGCACGTGACAACCGCGCCTTTGGCCATCCCTTTCAGGGCACCTTCATGCGGATCATTGGTGAGTTGCTTGATCCCGAGTGCCACGCGTTCTTTCGCGGGGTCGATCTCCAGCACTTTTACCTTGACCATGTCACCTTTTTTATACGCTTTGAGGGCTTCTTCGGTCTGGTCTTCCCATGAAATATCCGAGAGGTGCACCATCCCGTCTATGTCCGAGGTCATCGCGACGAACATGCCGAATTCGGCGATGTTGCGGATTTCCCCTTCGAGGGTCTGGCCTTCTTGGAATTTTTCGGCAAAACCTGTCCAGGGGTTTTCCTGGCATTGTTTCATGCCCAGTGAAATGCGGCGTTTGTCGCTATCCACTTCGAGCACAATGACTTCCACTTCCTGAGACGTGGAGACCAGTTTGTTCGGGTGAACGTTTTTCTTTGTCCAGGACATTTCGGAGACGTGAACCAAACCTTCGATTCCATTCTCCAGTTCAACAAAGGCACCGTAATCCGTCAGGTTGGTCACACGGCCTTTCAGGCGTGCCCCTACAGGATATTTGGATTTGACACCTTCCCATGGATCACCTTCGAGTTGTTTCAGACCCAGCGAGATACGCTGATTTTCCGCGTTGTAGCGGATGACTTGAACATTGAGGGTTTGACCGATGGTGAGGGCTTCGGACGGATGTGCCACACGTTTCCACGAAATATCCGTGACGTGCAACAAACCATCTACGCCGCCCAAATCAATGAACGCGCCGTAATCGGTGATGTTTTTGACCACCCCTTGAACGACGGAACCTTCGCGGATTCCTTCGAGCAGGTCAGAGCGGGCATCCTGACGTGATTCCTCGAGGATGGCGCGGCGGGAGACAACGATGTTGCCGCGCGGACGATCCATTTTCAAAATCATGAAAGGTTGCGGTGTGCCCATCAGCGGGGAGACATCGCGCACCGGACGGATATCCACCTGTGATCCCGGCAGGAACGCAATTGCGCCGCCCAGATCCACGGTGAAACCGCCTTTAACTTTGCCGAAAATAACCCCGGTGACACGTTCACCTTTGGTGTGGGATTTTTCCAGTTCAATCCAAACTTCTTCACGCCGTGCTTTTTCACGGGAGAGAGAGGTCTGGCCTTCTTTATTTTCCATGCGTTCAACGAAGACTTCGACTTCGTCACCCACGCGTACTTCGGGTTCTTGACCGGGCATTGAAAATTCGCGAAGGGGAATACGTCCTTCGGATTTCAAACCGACGTCAATGACGACAGAATCATTTTCAATCGAAATGATCCGGCCTTTCACGACGTTACCATCAAATTTTTTACTTTCACCCATCGAGTCAGCCAATAATTGGGCGAACTCCCGGGAGTCGTCTCTGTCTTTTAAGTTTGCGGCGATATGTGCCATGTTGTGTTACTTCCTTGTCTTATATGAAATATACGTTTGGCAAGGTTTGATAAGGCGCGCAGCCCGGCCTTGGCCAAAGTCGCGAGTGTTGTAGCGGATGGGGGGGGCGAAGGAAAGGGTTTTTTCCTCTATTTTTAAAGGCTCTATCGCGATGTTTAACCAAAGCCAAAAAGCCTGCCCCCCGCCAGGGGGAGATCCGGCAGGGGGCGGTTGGAACGCACGGATTAACATAGGCAGATCAAGCTTTTTGCTTGTTCTATCAACCCGTTACTTAATTCTGATTGCTGGGGGCGGTTTGGTATTTCAGGAGAGCCAGCGCGACCAGATCATGATATTCGCGGCGGGCATCCAGATAATGTGCGGCATTTTGGCGTGCCATATTCTTGAGAATCCGGCCTTCTAAGGCGGATTTATCGGCAGATCCCGGAGCCTTTCTGGTTTCCCACCGACGAAGTTGACGGATGGCCAGCTTGGCGTCTTTTTTATACCGCTCTACCATCTCTGAGGCCTCTTTCACCGCCATATAATCAATGCCGCTGTGGCGGGTGGCGCGCTGAAGCGTGTAGATCATCTTGACGGCATGGGCGGGCGCCAGACGGCTACGCAGACGTTCAATCAGTGTTTCTTTTAATATTTTCATAGACTTAATCCCTATTATCCGTTGTTTTTAACCCCACATCATCCTGCGCGGTGTGTTATTTATAGTCATAATTTATTAAAAAAGCATTAAAAAACGTATTTAATAGAATTTAATTTCTTGAGTAGTGGAAATATATTCTATAAAAAGGAATTTATGATCACAAAAAATCAAATTGCTGCTGCGCGCGCGCTTTTGGAATGGAACCAAGAAGAACTCTCCCAAGCCTCTGGGGTTTCAAAAGATATGATTTCGAAAATAGAGGCTGGTAAGTCGGCCGGAAGCCTTAAAACGGTTCAGGCCATCCAAAATGCACTTGATCAATCGGGTATTGAATTTTTTGACAACCAAGGTGTGGCTAAAAAATCGGGAGGCTTCAAGGTCTATCGCGGACGTATTGGATTTATGGATTTTTTGGAAGATGTGTACGACACCATTAAGAATGGCGGCGAAGTCTTCTGTAGCAACGTAGATGAATCTCAGTTTTTAAAGTTTGAGCGTGATGATGCGCATGTTCACATGGATCGCATGGCTTCGGTTCCCGGCCTGAAATGTCGTTTTCTCATTAAAGAGGGTGATATGAATGTTATATCTTCTCACTACGCTGTTTATAAACATTCTCAACCTGAAGATTTTGGTGCTTTGCCTATTTATATTTTTGGCGACAAAACAGGCTTTATACTTTTTTCTGAAGATGATGTGAATGTTTACGTGATTGAAGATCCCTTTATTTCGCGTTTTTTCAGAATGGAATTTTTGAAGCTTTGGAAACGCGCCAAGGATATTCCTTTATGACGCGGTTATCTTCACAACATTTAGAATTTATCAATGACTTCGATCTCGCATGGGCAGATGCAGTAATGGGAGTCAAGGCCGGGCACATGGGGTCATTTGAATTTGCCCCCGCACCTGCCATGCCGATCTGGGCAAAGTTTCTTGAAGATAATCATCATAAATATTATGCCCCGGTATGCGAACCAGAAGTGATCGCCAAGGCCGCGCCGGTATCAGCGGCTTTTGTGGGGAATCAGCCTGTGACTTTTGTATCCCGGGGCCCGGGTACAAAATTTAAAACCAAAGAAGCCTGCCTTGCGGCACATATCCCGAATATTGTTAAGTTTATCTATATTGACGAAAATCCTGACGTGCTTGACTTATCTATGGCTGAAGGAAAGAGCCTGTTTCCGCATGCTCGTCATCAGGCCATTCAACATGATATGTTTGACCCAGCATTAAGATACGATATTGAAGGACGGGAAGTTTCCGCTTTATTCGGACTGACGCTGGCTAATCTGGCTGGGCATATAACTGATGGCGCGCCCCAAGCTGATTATGTGGAGAAAGTGCGTGCCATATATAGTCAAATGGCTCCGGGTGCCCATTTTATCGTTACCGGGGACACAAATCAGGATTCAAAAACCATTGAGGAGTCTTATGCCGGGCAGGGTGATTTTGCGCGCCATATGTTGACGTATCACGGAATTCATTTGCCCGTTAAATTTGTCGTGGCATATCATCCGCAAAGCTACATGTTGGCACACTATTTTAAATTTACAGCACCCGCACAGGTGAATACGGTGCGCGGTTCCAGATTTTTCCATCAGGGAGATGCCATACATTTTAATAGTTCTATGAAATGTCCTGCTGATGTTCAGATTAACTGGACAGAAAAAGCAGGATTTCGGTCTTTGTTCGCACCGGATCGTGTGCTGAAAGACAGCTTTGGCCGTTTGGCTTTTTATCATTTTACCAAGCCCGTGATGATGGGTCGATAAATCCTTCTTTTTCCCTGTAAGGCCATAAAAACCATGGCGTCCTGGGGGCGGGCGCGTTAGGATGGGGTAGTTTTAAATTCCATCATTTGCCGTACAGGTTATTCATTCCTATGCCCACCATTCGCCGTTACCGCCAGACAAAAATTGTTGCCACGCTAGGCCCTGCCTCGGGTAGCCCTGAGATGATGCGAAAATTATTCGAAGCCGGGGTGGATGTCTTTCGTATGAATTTTTCACACGGCACCCATGAGGCGCACCGTAAAAATCTGGAGACAGCACGTGCGATGGAAGCGGAATATGGACGCCCGATTGCCGTGATCGCCGATCTTCAGGGTCCTAAAAACCGGATCGGTAAATTCAAAAACGATAAGATTGATATTAAGGCCGGGCACAGAATCCGGTTTGATCTGGATACCGCGCTGGGGGATGAAACCCGGGTTTGTCTGCCCCACCCCGAAGTGATCGCGGTTATGAAACCCGGGTCTGAAATTTTGCTGGACGATGGCAAGGTGCGCGTGACCATCCGGGAGCAGGGTAAAGATTATCTTCTGGGCGAAGTCGTTTCAGGAAGCAAATTATCCAATCACAAGGGGTTCAATGTGCCAGGGGTGATCATTCCCGTCCCTGCGTTGACTGATAAAGACCGGGTAGATCTGGATGCCGCACTGGCCATGGGGGCGGATTGGGTGGCACAAAGTTTTGTGCAACGTCCTGAAGACGTGTCTGAAACCCGGAAGATTATCGGCGGGCGGGCGGCTTTGATGGCCAAGATTGAAAAACCCAGCGCCGTGGAACGCATGGATGAAATTTTGAATTATGTCGATGGGATCATGCTGGCACGCGGGGATTTGGGCGTTGAAATTCCCCCCGAAGATGTCCCGGCCACACAAAAGAAAATTGTACGCATGGTGCGCCATGCGGGTAAGCCCATTATTGTGGCCACGCAAATGCTGGAATCGATGATCGATAACCCGCGTCCCACGCGTGCCGAAGCGTCAGATGTCGCGACGGCCGTTTATGATGGCGCGGATGCGGTGATGTTGTCGGCTGAAACGGCGGCTGGGCAATACCCGGTCGAAGCGGTGGAGATCATGGACAAGATTTGCACTCGCGTAGAACAGGATGAAACCTACCGGCGTATTTTAAATACCAATCAGGCCGAGAGCGAGAATGACCCGTCATCTGCGATTACCAAAGCGGCCTATCACGTGGCGCGGGATATCAAGGCGGCGTGTATTTGTAATTATACTACCTCAGGTTCCACCACGCTTCGGACGGCGCGAGAGCGTCCGGATATTCCGATTTTATGTTTGACGCAGAACATGTCCACGGCGCGGAGGTTGATGCTGTCTTACGGGGTACGTGCCCTTCACATCACGGATGTGAATTCCTTCGCCGAAACGGTGGAACGCGCCACAAAATTGGTCAAAGAAAAGGGCTATGCCGCTAGCGGTGAACGCATTGTCTTAACGGCGGGTGTTCCGTTTGGAACACCGGGGTCAACCAATGTGCTTCGGGTGGCGTGGGTGGAGTAGATTACTGGTTGCCCGGAACGATATCGTTCTGGTTTTCCCGGGCACTGCGTGCCATCACCGGGGTCTCAAATGTCCAAATATTTTTTTCATTGAACAGGAAATGCGGCTGATAGCGGCGGGAATGTTCTGAGGCTTGGGTAACCTCGCTCCGGTTGTCCAGCACAAATGTTTCCCCCTTCAGATCAACCATCAAAAACGCATGGTCGGTACCGCTATAGACATCGTAGGCTGTGGCGATCCAGAGACTTTCTTTGGGGAAGCCCATTTGCCGAAGGGTTAAATATTTCATGATGGCAAAATCTTCGCAGTCGCCTGAATGTTCAAAGAATTCAGAAATCGACGCCCAATGATCGCTTTTGCCATAGACCCATTTATCTATTTTATAGGGCAGGACATTGAACCATGAATTCACCGCTTCGATCTGGCGGCGGGGAGAATCATATTGAATTGACGTGATGAATTGTTGCCACTGACCGATGGCGACAGACGGGCACATATCCGGGTTTTCCGCACAGGCCAGATATGATGTATGATCCTGTTGATATAACGACATGATCCGATCCCATTGCGGCAGGACATCGGTTGATTTGAGGGTTTCACGATGTGCCGTTTTTAAAAAATCCGGAGAAGAGGCCGCGAAGGCCGGTGTCAAAAAACATATGACGCCTGCAAGACAGAGCCAGAGGGTTCTGTGGTCACCAGAAAACAGGAATGAACATAATCTGCGCACGCGCGTTACCCATAAAATGTTTACGTAATGGGTAAAGGCTTAGAGAGATTAGCCCGGCAGGTCAAGCCAGATGTTATTTATATTACATAATACATTAATATTATCCCCATATCCTTGCCGGCAAGGGGGGCGGAATCCATATGGAACATGGCTGGGGTCAGGTGTGAGAGAAAAAGCAGGAGGTTTAGCGGGCGGCAGACGCAACCGTTGTCACGCTTCCTTGTGGTTTTGTGTGCAACCACCACGCATCACGGTTGATCGAAAAGATCGGTTTATAATGGCTGACGCGGTCGGCATTGATGGCGGTTTTGATTTGGTTGTCCAAAATCATCGGACCATTATCTGTGTACACAATCAAAATGGCGTGCGGCACGTTTTTCTGAAGATCTTGAACAATCGCCACACGCAGACGTTCTTCAGGAACACCCAGAGCCCGAAGGGCGGTGTATTTTGTAATGGCGAAATCTTCGCAATCCCCGCCGCGGGAGAAGAATTCAACGGGGGTCGCCCAATAATCATTCTGGCCGTAATTTTTATTATCTGTCACATAACGTGTTTTATTGACCAGATCATTAACCTGTGCCGCCATACGGGATAAAGGCAGGTCGCGCATGGTTTCCAGCGCTGTTTTAAAATCCTGCATTGATTTTTGTCCGCCGGATGTATTGAGCGCGGCATCGAACCGGTTAAACATATCCGTCCATTTGGTAAAGGCTTTCAGGGCACCTGACCGTTTTTCCGTTGACCCGAACAAGGCCGGATAATAGCTGACTGGGGAAAACGCGGCTTGTGCGAAAGCCAGGCGCGCCGGTACATCTTTAATGGAACTTGCCCGGGCTTGTTTTGTAATCCCCATGCTGGAGAGTGATAAAAATAGGGTTACCATGGCGGTGACACCGCGCAAGGCAAACTGTTCGATCAGGGTCTGGCGAATGATGACCGGATCAATCATCCGTTCATCGACTAAGACATGACCTAATTTCTTGCCCGAATTTTTGCTGAGGGTCAGGGCATGTTTTAATTCATCCGGGGAAAGATAACCATCCAGAACCAGCAATTCCCCCAGGCGGTTTCTGCGAATACGCGCTTTGAGCCCGGACAGGATGCCGTGATAGGCTTTCTGGTGCTTTTTATCGTGTGACACGGATACTCTACCCCTCAAATATGAGAACCCCTAACAGTACAAGTATGCCGACAAAAGGTTTATGAAGTGTTAAGCGTATCTTGTGATGACGAATGTATTTTAAAGCCCGGGCAACGGTACATTGATCCCTATCTTAATTCTTAAAAATCCGTTAAAAAGAAAATATGCATACGCCGTCTGATGTGATGTCTGTGATTAAACGATTTCCCCATGCCCGTGTGATGGTGGTGGGGGATATGATGTTAGATGTTTACATGTATGGGACGGCTTCGCGTTTATCCCCCGAAGCGCCCGTTCCTGTTTTGCATGTCACGCGGGAACAGGCCATGCCAGGTGGGGCAGGGAACGTTCTGATCAATCTGAGGACGCTGGGTGTTGATGTCTGCGCGGTTGGGGTGGTTGGCACCGATCAACCTGCCGATATATTTTTAAAATACTGCCGGGATATGGGCGTGGAAACACAGGGTATTATTGCCGATCCGGCGCGCCCGACCATCCAGAAAATTCGCCACATGGCCGGGCAACATCAATTATTAAGGTCAGACATTGAAGACCGCACGCCATTATCTGAACATATAGAAGACGCGCTGAAAGCCGAAATTACCCGCGCCATGGATGGCCGCCAGATTGTGATTATTTCTGATTACGCCAAGGGCGTTCTATCTGCCCGCATTTTGGCGCATGTCATGGCCGAGGCCAAGGCACGGTCTATCCGGGTTTTGGTGGACCCGAAGGGTAAAGATTTTACCCGTTATCGCGGCGCCCATGTGGTGACCCCGAACCGGACTGAACTGGCACTTGCGGCGGGTGCGGAAACATTGTCCGGGGATCAGGATATTGAAATAGCGGCACAAAAAATCCTTGGTTCATGTGGTATTGACCATATATTAGTAACACGCTCTGAAGATGGGGTAACGCTGATACAGGCAAACTCACAAAAACCTATACATTTGCGTGCCAAGGCGCGTGAGGTATTTGATGTATCCGGGGCGGGTGACACCGTTATGTCCGTTTTGGCGGCATCGTTAGCGGTGGGCGCATCGTTGGCACAGGCGTCTGATCTGGCCAATTTGGCCGGCGGTATTGCCGTGGGTAAAATTGGCACGGCACCGGTGCGGCCAGATGAATTAATGCAGGCACTTTCTGGTGATACCACGATCTCTCATATGGCGCCTGTCTTATCATTAGATGAGATGAAAGCATGCATTCAATCATGGCAGGCTTCAGGACTCAAGGTTGGATTTACCAATGGCTGTTTTGATATTTTGCATTATGGCCATGTCACCTATCTGGCGCAGGCACGGGCTCAGTGTGATAAATTGATCGTGGGTCTTAATCACGATATCTCTGTGCGGCTTTTAAAAGGGACGACGCGTCCGGTGAATGATGAACAGGCACGGGCACGCGTGATATCGGCCTTGGCCTCTGTGGATGGGGTTGTACTGTTTGGTGCCACAACGGCGGGTGCGGATAATACACCCTGTGCGTTAATAGACTCTTTACGTCCTGATCTTTTTTTTAAAGGCGGCGATTACACGCCGGATCAACTCCCCGAAGCAAAAATTGTTTCCCAATATGGGGGTCAGGTGTGTATCATGAAGATGTATGAAGGATACAGCACGACGGCCACCCTTCAAAAAATCAATAACCCGCAGGCCGCATGACAGGGTCTTATGATTCTCCCCGCGCTTTCCCAAAAATTTGCCCACAACGGATATGAATTTTCAGATGTAGCCTCGGCCGATATACCGATGATCCGGGAATGGCTCCGTTCACCTCATTTGACAGATTGGTGGACACCGTCTGTTGAGGATATGGCCGACATATCGTCTGGATTATCCACGGCGGCGGCGCGGTATTTTCTGGTGTCTTATCAGGGACGCCCTTATGCCCTGATTCAATGTTCTGATCTGGGTTCTGATTTGGTACGCACGAACAGGCTGGGGGATGATTATCCGGTAGAGCCGGGCACGTTCGCCATTCATCAATTTGTCGGGGATGTTGAAATGCTGGGCTTTGGTCATGGCACCAATTTCATTAAGGCGTTTATCACCGAACTGAAACGCCAGCCCGAGGTGAAGCGGTTGATGGTGACCCCGGCACAGGATAATGCCCCGGCGATTAAATGTTATGCCCAGGCTGGTTTTCGCAAGGACAAACCACGTCAGACCCCGTCCGGTCTATGCTTGTTGATGGTGATGCCCTTAGCCTAGTCAGGCTATATCGTCACACCCGGAACATACCCCCTGTTTTTTCCAATCCCTGGCCTGTTGTCCCTTGACATCGGCCCTTTAATTGAGAATGATTATCATTATCTTTTTTAATCAGGCGGGGTGCCCTATGCTTCAAGATTTATGGATGTTGTCGGTTTATTTTGATCCGCCGCAGGCCTGTATGGCAGAGGACGAACTGAAAAAACATTATGGAGAATGGGTGGTGCGTCTGGCTCACGCCAAAGGATGGCTAAATGCGCGCTGGATATGTGATCCTAAGGCCGGTCACCCGCAAAAAATGATCTGGCTGTCGCCGCGCGGTGCCGACATGGCACAGTTATCGCATAGAACAGACCTATCACGGCTTTAAGAGCCCGGGTGGGGGTGTATTTTTCCTCTCCGGCTTGTTAGGCTCTGTTTAAATCTTGAGGGAGATATTGATGATTTTTTCTGTTTCGGTGCGCACTGTCTATGTGCGAATTCTGGCAATGATGTTGCTATCCCTGCCTGTGGCCGGATGTGTGGCGGTCATGGCGGGCACGGCGGGGGTGATTGCGTATGACCGGCTGAATGAAGATGGGAAGATGAGTCTCGCCAGTACGACCTATTCCGCTACAGATATGCTCACCTCACAGGCGCGGCATAATTTGAACAAGGCAACGCCGCTGATTGTGCTCCCGCTTGAGGACATGAAAGCATCGCAACGTATCACCGAAACACCTGAACAACAGGCGGTGGGCAATACCCGTCTTTTAGGGCAAGTGATGTCAGGTCAGGTCTCATCGCGCTTGACCCAATTGGGATATATGGTGATTCAGCCGGGCGGGGCGATGCCGTCCCAAACCCCGGCGACCGTCAGCGGGACAACGCTGTTGAATGGCAGTGATGTTATTACCAATTTGCGAATTGTTGATTCTAAAGGACGTATTTTAGGGTCGTATGATTACGTGATGCCGGTCACAAGCGATATTCGTAACCTGACGAATTCGACCCCGTCTCTGACGGATTTTATGCCCAGCTTTAAGGATTAATCCGCGCCTATCTGCCCAGTAAAACGTGGTAGAAATGAAGTGCCCCGGTTGTCTGACACCGGATGCAGGCTTGCTTGGCCGGGGTTTGCGTGAACAAGGTGTGGTCAATAATATTGGCCGTGGCACCGGTCACAAAACTGCCTGTGAATTCACTGCCCCCGCCAGTAAACAGACATCCATTAGCTGAAGGGTCATGATTGGCGGAAAGGTTTAGATTTTGACCGTTCAATTCATTGATACGTTCACAAAAGGCTGTGGTGACATTCGGAAGCACGGCGATTAACTCGGCTTTTCGGCCAGCTAAGGTATCTGTTCCGAACCCTTTGATATGTGTGTTCCCATAGAACTGCCACGGTGTTGCCGTGGTTTGTATGCCGGCGGGTACCGCGCGATAGGTGGCCGCGCCGCCTTGTTTGGCAAAAACCTGACGGGTCAGGGGTGTATCCGTCGCGATATTCCCATAGGCACCGGGGGCACCCACGGCGGCGAAACGAATATCGTTTTCACTGTGGCTATTGCTCAGAATAAAATTGACCGCACGTTCCAACTCACCCGCATATTGCTGTACTTCCGAAGCCCGGATCATGGTCGTTTCAGAATCAATCCCGGCACCGGGGGAATTTGATCCTTTGACCAACATCACCAGAACCCCCATCAATACAATGGCACCCAGAATGTAAATCAGGATATTGCCTGATTCCGGATGGGGTGAAAGGGGATGAACACGTGGCATAAAAGTCATCATGGTTTTTGCGGGGAGAGCGTGAGGCAATCAGAGAAATAACCGCACGCCTTGAAGGCTTGGGCGTTCGTCAAACCCGACAGACGCGCCCGGAACATGATGCCGGATTCGGTGCGCAATGGCACACTGACAGGCTTGGCTTTTTGGGCGATATCGGGGGGGAGTTTGGCCATCGCTTCCCGCAGAGCCTGATCTGTTGCCAGCTTGCTGTTATAGGCGCCAATCTGGATCGCCCAGCCTTGGCCTGAATAAATGGTTTGCCAATTTTGATCAGATGGCTCTGTGGGCAACGACGCAGAGGCCGGGGGTGCGGGCGGCTGTGCCGTATTGCCCATTTTGGCAATCATGGCATGGCCGGCGGCGCGGATGGAATTTTGTGCCGAAGAGGCCGGATTTGGATTCGGGCGATATTGTCCCTTATGAACGGCCACCGCCAGAAGCCCGGTTTCAAGACGTTTAGAGGCCATGACATCGTAATCGCCTTGTCCGGCCAGTTCTTCCATGTACCCATGTTCCATGGAATTTTTCACGGTGTTGATCCGGTCGTCGGCCGTCATATTTTGAGCTAGCGATGACGCAGAAGGCACCGTTCGTGTTTCAGACAGGGCAGATAACGACGTATAAGAGGCACCGTCTGATCCAAAACGCGAGTCAGGTCTGACATTGTTATTGACGGGTTTTTGTGCCGGGATCGGTTGACCGTCCGACGTGGCCTTTGCCGCTTGCTGTGCCATCAGGGTTTTAACCTGTGCCAGTTCCCGGGCGTCTGCTTCGGCCTGCTGGGCGGCTTGTGCTTTTTGTTGGGGGGTTTGCGCCACAGCCGCGACCTGAACATCCTTCAGTGTGCGGGCTTTGACAAAACCTTCATTCATGATTTTGACCATATGGTCATTACGTGTCTTAGAGGTCTGCCCCCCAAACACCACGCCAATCAAACGTTGACCATTTCTTTTGGCAGACGCCACCAGATTGAACCCGGACGCATTAATGTACCCTGTTTTAAATCCATCCATGCCAGGATAACTGTGCAGAAGACGATTGTGATTGCCGTGCGTTTTGCCGCGATAGGTGAATTGTTTGGTGCTGAAGTAATGATAATAATGGGGGTATCGCACCAGAATATATCGCGCCAAGGTCGCCATATCCCGCGCGGTGGTGACCTGTCCGGGATTGGGCAAACCAGACGCATTTTTGAATAGGGTGTTTTTCATGCCGATGTCACGGGCGCGCTGGGTCATTAATTGGGCAAAGCGCGATTCGGTGCCGCCCAGATATTCGGCCATGACCACGGCCACATCATTGGCCGATTTTGTCACGAGTGCATAAATACCGTCTTCAACACGAAGCGTCGATCCCGCCGAAACATCAATTTTACTGGGGGACATTTGCGTGGCACGTGTGGAGACCGGCATACGGTCACGAAGTGTGATTTGCTTGGCGTCCAGGGCTTCGAAAGCCATGAGCAGGGTCATGATTTTAACCAAGGAAGCCGGGTGCAGGGACTTATCCGCGTTCCGCTGGCTTAAGATCACCCCTGTTTCGGCATCCACCACAATCGAGGCGTATTTGGGGTTACCAGACGGTGCTTTCTTTTTCTTGTTGGCGGCACAGGCATCGGACATCGCGCTGGAGAGCGTCAATATCATAATCAGTAAAGCAGACACAAACCGCACAGTTGATACCTTTTGCCCCGTAAAAAATTTATGAAAAACAACATGTTGCGCAGACTGATCAACGTCTTAAACCCCAGTATCGTACACCGGGATTAAAAAGACCTTACAAAAACCTTAACGCGTTGTTTTTTATCCCCAGCCTTTGGCCTTTGATTTTATCAGATAGGGAGCGATTGTCCATTATTTCGGCAGAATACCGCCAAAAAATAAAAATGATGCACTGCAAAATAATCTCTTGACCCTGTGGATGGATGGTGATAATTTAACTTTTGTGCATTGCAAAAGGTCGGGCGTATGCACACACTGTTTGTATCGAGCGATTTTATCCTTAAGGGGTGTGTTCTCCGGGATGACGTTTTGATCGACCAGAAAGGAAATACCATGGCCAGAAAAACACCGCGTTCTCGTGCTTTGGCGAAATCCAAGTCACCGGCACGTAAGATAGCACAGGTTAAGCCGCGTCCCCCATCTGCGGGGCGTTCCGTGTCTACGGCGGCGGAGCCTGTTCTGACATTACAAAAGTTTAATCCAGTGATAAATTTTATGGAGATGAAAATGACAAAAAACCCATCCTTTGACAAAGTCGCCCAAGATGCCGCCTCGTTCGGTCAGGAGCAAATGGAAGCCTTTGTGAAATCCACGACCATCTTTTCCAAAGGTATGGAAAACGTGATGAAAACCTGCATGGAAATGGCACAAAGTTCGGCTGAAAAAGCCCAAACTGCGGCCAAGACCATGATGACTTGCAAGACAATTAACGAAGTGACCGAAGCGCAGACCAAGTTTGCCCAGGCTAGCTTTGATGATTTCATGAACGGTGCCACCAAGATTTCTGAAATGACCGTCAAGGTCGCGTCGGAATGCATGGAGCCGATCAACGGCCAATTCGGTAAGGCGATGAAAAAAGCCTCTCAGGCCGCCTAATCTTTTTCGTATAACCTCCTTAAAAACCCTGCTGGAGAAACCGGCAGGGTTTTTTATTGCCCGTCTCATGCTATATTATTCTGATTGCAGGATAGAGACGATCAAGTAGGGTTTATGAGGTCATGACATATTTTTTACAATCATCGCGTGAGTTTATCCGGATGGGGGACGATGAGCCGCCCTATTTGCCCGATGAACCCGGCGGGGACGACCCCTTAAAGCGGGATGCTGGCGAAAAGCGCGAGGAGACCCCCCAATCCGGGATTTTGCTGAAGCCCAGACCGCGCACTAAAAAACCATCTATGTATAAAGTGCTTCTTTTAAATGACGATTACACCCCCATGGAGTTTGTCGTTCATATTTTAGAAAGCTTTTTCAACAAGAATAGACAAGAGGCCACAGACATCATGCTCCACGTGCATCGCCGGGGGGTGGGATTATGCGGTGTCTTTACCTATGAAGTAGCGGAAACCAAGGTCGCGCAGGTCATGGATTTTGCCAGAGCCAACGAACAGCCGCTTCAATGCACGATGGAAAAGGAGTAATCAGATGCTCTCACGAAATCTGGAACAAACCCTGCACCGCGCCCTGGCGGCGGCGAATGCCCGCCAACATGAATATGCGACGCTGGAACATCTGCTTTTGTCCTTGACGGAAGATCAGGATGCGATGGCGGTGCTTCGTTCGTGTGGCATATCGCTCCCGGATTTAAAAGAACAACTGACTCAATATCTGGATACCGAATTAGGATATCTGAGCGCGGAAAACCATACTGAAGCCAAACCGACCACCGCGTTTCAGCGCGTGCTTCAGCGGGCGGCTATCCATGTGCAATCGGCTGGGCGCGAAGAAGTGACGGGCGCGAATGTGCTGGTGGCATTATTTTCAGAGCGTGAAAGTCATGCGGTGTATTTTCTGCAGGAACAGGACATGACCCGTTTTGATGCGGTGAATTATATATCCCACGGCATTGCCAAAGTTCCCGGTGCCGAAAGTTCGCCCAAATCCCCCCGCGGCGCTGAGGATACGGAGAGTGCCAAGGGAGCCAAAACCGGGCGCGAAGCCCTTGAGGCGTATTGCAAAAATTTGAACGACAAAGCGCGAAATGGCAAAGTAGATCCTTTGATTGGCCGCGCCAAGGAAGTGGATCGCACGATCCAGATTTTATGCCGGCGATCTAAAAACAACCCTTTGTATGTGGGTGATCCCGGTGTTGGCAAAACGGCGATTGCCGAAGGTCTGGCACGTAAAATCACCGAAGGTCATGTGCCGGATGTCTTAAAAGATGCGATTATCTTTTCGCTGGATATGGGGGCTCTCTTGGCCGGTACACGCTATCGCGGCGATTTTGAAGAACGCCTGAAGGCCGTCATTGCCGAAATTGAAAAAATTCCCCATGCCGTCTTATTCATTGATGAAATTCACACGATCATTGGGGCGGGGGCTACATCGGGCGGCGCGATGGATGCGTCGAATTTGCTGAAACCCGCACTCTCGAGCGGTGCGATTCGGTGCATTGGTTCCACGACCTATAAGGAATATCGGAATTATTTTGAAAAAGACCGTGCCTTGGTGCGCCGGTTCCAGAAGATTGATGTATATGAACCCACGTTAGATGAATCGATTGAAATTCTGAAAGGTCTTCGGGTGTATTATCAAGACCATCATAACGTGACCTACACGGATGAGGCTATCAAGGCGGCGGTAGAATTATCCGCCAAATATATCGGTGACCGGAAACTCCCCGACAAGGCGATTGATATTATTGACGAAGTGGGCGCGGCGCAGATGTTGGTGCCGGCGGATCAACGCAAAAAAATCATTGATGTGGCCGATATTGAAGGCGTTGTCGCCGCGATTGCCCGCATTCCCGCCAAGTCACTGACAAAAGACGACAAGGTTGTTCTCAAGAATCTGGATCGGGACTTAAAAACGCTGGTTTTTGATCAGGATGAAGCCATTCATACGCTGGTTGATGCAATCAAATTGTCCAGAGCCGGGCTTCGGGATAGTGAAAAACCCATCGGGTGTTATTTGTTTTCCGGACCTACGGGTGTTGGGAAAACTGAAGTCGCCAAACAATTGTCCAAGACCATGGGGATTGAACTGGCACGATTTGACATGTCGGAATATATGGAACGCCATGCGGTGTCGCGCCTGATTGGTTCACCGCCCGGATATGTCGGGTTTGAACAGGGAGGCTTGCTGACCGATAAAATTGACCAGAACCCGCATTGCGTGTTGTTGCTGGATGAAATTGAAAAGGCACATCCGGATATTTATAACATCCTGCTTCAGGTGATGGATTACGGGAAACTCACGGATAACAACGGTAAGGTTGTTGATTTTAGAAATGTGATTTTGATCATGACCACCAATGCTGGTGCTGCCGAAATGGCCAGAGCCCCCATGGGATTTGAGCGCGAGGTACGGGTGGATGAAGATTCCGAAGCCATCAAAAAAATGTTTACGCCCGAATTTAGAAACCGCCTTGATGCGGTTGTGTCGTTCAAACCGTTGAAACCCGAAACGGTGGTGCGCGTTGTTGATAAATTTATCGCGCAGTTAGAAGCTCAGCTGACGGATCGTCATGTCACCATTCAACTGAGTGATGCGGCAAGAGAACATTTAGGCAAGTTGGGATATGACCCGGCCATGGGGGCACGCCCCTTAGCGCGGGTTATACAAGAAAAGATTAAAAAGCCTCTGGCCGAGGAATTATTGTTTGGTCAGTTAGTATCGGGCGGCATGGTCAAAATTGGATGTGCGTCAGGTGAATTGACGTTTGACATTGTGCCTGAGAAAAAAGCACTGGCGAAACTGCCACCCAAAGAAACGGTATAAGATAAACGTACCGAACTATCGCGCCAGAAGGACCTGAAAATAATAATACTGGCTGGTGGCGGGTGTCCCCCCGCCTTGGAAGCACCCTTGGGTTTTTCCTTCGAACACAGAGCCAGCATCATCCATGACCGTGGACCCATAGGCACCAATAAACTTTGTCAGATCAACGGTGTTTTGTTCTTGGGGCGGATTGGCACCGGCTGTCCCAAAAGCGACCATCTCGTTGATTTTTTTGCAGACGTCCAATTTGATGTTCGGCAAAAACGCCACCAAATCAGTTATACCCGTTGTCCCTATATTATTGATTCGGTTGGTCGTGAATAGCCAGCCAGACCCGTCATTCACCTGAGGCGTATAGGTGATCCATCCCATGCCGCCCCCTGCGGGATCAAATATTTTGCATTTGGGTTTCGTACAGGCCGGATTGATATATCCCCCGTCGACCGGGTTTTCAAAACTGATGCCGGTGTCAGTGACCCCGTTCAGAATTAATCGCCGCGCCGATTGCTGAAAGATATTGCCATCGGCCACAATCTGCCGGGCATAAGATTGCACGATTTCATCTGTCACCATGGATGTACTGGTTTGTGATCCTTTCATCATGGCAAAGCCCAAGCCTGCAAACAGAAAGATGGCAATGAGAATCCAGATAATAACACTGCCGTTTTGAGGGTGATGCGTCATGACATGAAAATATCATATCTGCTGCAAAATGTATCGGGCATTTACGCTTTCCCGGATCTATGATTGAATAAGACCATGTCTGGATTAGAAAAACGGCTTCGCCGATGGCAGTCAGCAGGATTAATTTCCGAAGACCAGATATCATCTATTTTAATCTTTGAAAAAAACCGCCAGGCCGGACGTTTTGGCCGGGGGCTCATGGGTTCTGCAATCTTTGCCATTATCTTGGGTGTTCTCTCGCTGGTGGCGGCGAATTGGCATGCGATACCCGGCGATATAAAAATTGGGGTGCATGTATGTTTGAATGCGGCGGTGGGATATATGCTCTGGTCAAAGCGCGGCCATGATCTCTGGCGAGAGGGATTAACGCTGGCATTTTTTGGCCTGACCCTGACGCTTCTGGCGTTGATCGGGCAGGTATATCAACTGGGAGATGGAACCTATAGCGGTATTCTGGGGCTTTGGATGATTATAACCTTGCCCTTTATGGCCTATCTGGCACACAAAAAAATGACCGTAATCCCGTGGATGATCGCGTTTTTAGGGACGGTCTGGGTCGTGGTAGGGGAACATATCGGCGTTTTGTCTTCAGGTTGGCGAAGCGTTTTTATTCTGGGTACGAACGCCCTGTTACCGCTTGCCTTGATGGCTGATGGCACGTTCAGATGGGTTGAAAAAAACCGTCCTGTCTGGTCATCCGTATTTAAGATGACTGGGGGTATTCTGCTCGCGGTCAGTGCCAGTTTGGGCAGTCTTGTGTGGTATGGAGAGATCTATCGTACCGAGATGCCGGTTTTATATATTTTACCCATCTTGATTCTCGCCGTCGTGGGGATCACCACGCATGCCTATCTGAACAACTTTTACCGCACGCGGCCGGAGATGAAATATGGCGCGCTCTTTGCCCTACTCAGTGTCATCACATGGTTTATTCCGTGTGTGTTTCAAGGCGTTTCGCCCGCTGTGGGGTCTGCGGTTTTATTTATTCTCTATTGGCTGGGGGTGGGCTGGCTTTCGCAAAAAGCGGGCTGGATACGAGGCGTCTCGCTGGCGGTTATCCTGATTACGGTACGTATTTTTATTATTTATATCGAAGTGTTCGGCTCTCTTTTGATGACCGGGTGGGGATTGATTATGGCGGGTATCGTGATGTTAGGGCTTTTGGTGGTCGCCAAAAAAATGAACCAGCGTCTCACACAGGAGAAAGCGCATGGATAGTGGCACCTGTGAGAGACTGTGGACGAAGTGGAAACACTCTATCCTGATCCTAGCGTTGATCTTGCCCATTTTTGTCCCGGCGGCACTGGCGATCAAGGCACATCTGGATATACGCGGCGCGGATATTTACCGCATTCCCATTACCGGATATGACCCGCGGGATATGCTCCGTGGACATTATCTGGTCTTTCGGTTTGACTGGCCATGGGCGGATAATCAATCCTCTGATTTTTCTGTGTGTCAGGACGCAACAAAGCCGTGCTGTGTGTGTTTAAGTGGGGATCATGCTGAGCCGAAAGCCCATCTTCAGATGTGCCCGCCTCGGCCAACCTCTGCCTGCCCGGCCCCGATGAGAGGGTATCCATCCTTTGAACCGGGTCAGTTTGACATTGGTATCAGCCAGTTTTATGTGCCCGAAGATTCTGCCCTTTATTTAGAAAATTTGCTTCGTGAAGGGAAGGCCACATTCAAGCTGGGATTAATCTCAGGCGCAAACGGGAAGCCGATCATCGAGACACTGTATGTGAATGGTCAACCCTTGAAGGATTATTTAACGACCCAAGATCACACCGAGGAATGACCTGAGAGGTCGTCTCAATTCTTTATTTCAAACACGGCATCAATTTCAACCGAGGCACCGAGCGGCAGGCTGGGGGCACTTACGGCGAACCGGGCATGTTTACCCCGTTCACCCAGTGCCGAGACCAATAAATCAGACGCGGCGTTAATGACAACCGATTGTTGGTCAAAATCAGGGGTGGAATTTACAAACCCGCCGACCTTCACACAACGCACGACCCGTGCCCAATCTCCTGCGACGGCATCACGCAGATTAGCCAGAATATTGAGGGCGCAATTCTGCGCCGCCTTTTGTCCGGTGGGGATATCCATCGTTTCCCCCAGCTTGCCGATATAGAGTTTCTGGCCGTTGATAAAAGGGATTTGCCCGGCGATAAACACCAGCGAGCCTGAAATGACATAAGGCACATAGTTATAGAGCGGCGGCGCCGTTTGCGGCAGGTCAAAGCCCATGTCTTTCAGGATAGCGGTGACATCAGTCATGTGGTTACCTTTTTTGATAAAAACTTGATTCTTCCGAGATTTTCAGCACAATCGGATCCGTACTATCGTTACGGCAATTTTCAAGGGATCGCAAGAATTATGGGTCTTTTCAGTTTTCTGGGCGTGCTGTCCCCCGTGCATATTCATTTTGTCACGCTGTTCAGCGGTGCCAAACGCGTGGGCACGGATGCCCAAGGCAATGTCTATTATCGGGCTAAGGCGCGTAAGGGATATAAGCATGAACGTCGCTGGGTGAAATATCGTGGCGAAGCAGAAGCATCAAAGGTACCGCCAGAATGGCATGGATGGCTTCATCATCAGACGGATATTTTCCCGAGTGAGCAGTCGCCGTCTTTTCGCCGTCCGTGGATGAAACCGCATCAACCCAACATGACGGGCACCACCGGTGCCTATCGTCCCCCCGGCCATATTTTAGAAGGGGGTCAACGTGACAAAGCCACCGGTGACTATCAACCGTGGACGCCGCCACACGCATAATCAGGAGAGATGATTCATGAAACGTAATGCTATTGAAACCGTACTGGGGGCTGTTGTCTTGGCCGTTGCCTTAACGTTTTTCTTCTATAGTTATTCAACCGCAAATATTAAAGCCGTGGACGGATATGAATTATCGGCGAATTTTTCTGGCATTGGGGGACTGGCCGTGGGGGATGATGTGGAAATCAGCGGCGTGAAAGTTGGGAATGTGTCCAAGGTGGAATTAGACCCTGCCACCTATCTGGCCAAAGTGACCATCAATGTGGCCAATGATATCAAATTGCCCGAAGACACGGCGGCATTGATCAGCAGTAAAAGTTTACTTGGGGGTCGATACTTATCCCTTGAGCCAGGGGCGGCCGAAGAATATCTGGAATCAGGGGCGCGTATTGAATACACGCAGGCACCACAAAATCTGGAACAATTACTGGGGCAGTTTATCTTCAGCATGAATGATTCAAAAGACAAAGACGCGGCAGAAGATTCTGCCGAACAGCCTGTCCCTGTTGTTGATATTCCCTTATCCGGTCAGGAAGTCATGCCATCCATGCCGGAGACACCGTAATGCGTTTTTCGGCTGGCCTTTTATGTCTGGGGATCATGGCCGGGATGATGGGGCTGTCCTCTGAGGCGCGCGCCGCCATGGAAGATTACAAATTCGTGAAATTAAAGGCACTGGATAAATCCACCGCCCGTAGTGAGACTTTTGTAGCCGAGGTCGGATCGACCATTCAATATGGCCCTTTATTCATTAAAATACATGCTTGCCGGAAATCCCAGCCGATTGAACGGCCGGAAAGTGTGTCGTTTCTTCAGATCTGGGAAGTGCCCCCCGGTGCCGAAAAATCAACCTGGATATTCTCGGGCTGGATGTTTGCCTCTTCTCCCGCCCTGTCGGCGATGGATCACCCCGTGTATGATGTCTGGGTGCTGGATTGCCAAAACGATAAAAACAAAAAAGACGATACGTCTGCTTCTGCCCCACCAGCGTCAGAGCCCAAATCACAAGATGATTTAGCGCCCGTCAAAGAAGAGAAAGTGAGTGCGCCTGCACCTTCTGAAAATCCTCCGGCAGAGACACCGGTGACCGACACGCCGCCCGCGTCTGTGCCTCAAGAAACACCTGCCCCAGCCGAAGAACCCATTCCCGTTGAAGATACGTCACCCGTAACCTTGCCGCCGCAGACACAGAATATGATCCCTTCCGAACATATCGCCGCGCCGCCGCCGCCGATAGCTCATCTTCGTCCTGAGCCAGATCAGCGTCAGCCTATGTTTAAACAGGCTATGTCAGAGACAACGGATTACGCCTTGGGTTCCTGGGCACCGCCAGAATAAAAAGCGGTCAGATAATCTTGGCAGATGTTTTTTTCGTTGATTCCGGCTTGAACAAAATCAGCAGTCTTATCCATCTCTGCTTTAATCAAGATTTCATACTCTGTTTGCGGCATTTCATAGAGCCCGAACTGCGTTAAATGAGGGTTAGCGAATTGTGTATCTAGAACCGTGAATCCTCCGCGCACCAAACGTGCACATAAATGCACCAAAGCGATTTTGCTGGCATCCCGCGCCCGGGAAACCATGCTTTCGCCGCAAAAAACGCCGCCGATGGCCAGACCATAAAGCCCGCCTGCAAAATCACCGGCTGGTGTCCAGCATTCCACAGAATGCGCCATGCCCCGGTGATGCAGATCGATAAATAAATGCTGAATAACGGGATTGATCCATGTTTTATCGCGCCGTTCATGTCGCTGGGCGCACATGCGTATCACAGTGTCAAAGGCGGTATTGACCGTCACACGGTAGGGAGATGATTTAACGGTTTTCAGCAATCTTTTGGGGATACGTAGAGGCCGAAGGGGCAGTAAAGCCCGCAAAACCGGACGGTAGAAATGAATATCCTCGCTCTCGGCGTCATCGGCCATGGGAAAAATTCCCTGACGATAGGCCTTGATCAGAATGTCAGAAACATCAGACATGCGAACATCCCTGTTTTTCTGTTTGATCCCCGTTAACGGGTGGCGAGTTTTTTCTCCAGCCAGTGAATATTATATTCCCCGCTCAGGAATTCCTCTTGCTGGAAAATCCAGTGATGAAGTGGCAACGTCGTTTTGACACCTTCAACCACGGTTTCGGTAATACATCTACGCATACGGTTGATGCATTCTTCACGGGTTCTGCCGTGGACAATTAATTTTCCCACCATAGAGTCGTAATAAGGGGGGATGCTGTATCCTTGATAGATAGCGGAATCAAAACGGACACCCAAACCGCCCGGTGTGTGGAATTGTGTAATTTTTCCGGGGGACGGAATAAAGGTCTGCGGGTCTTCGGCATTGATACGAATTTCAATCGCATGGCCACGAAAGCGAATATTTTCTTTGTTGAGCGTCAAAGGTTCGCCGGCGGCGACCTTGATCTGTTCAGCAATCAAGTCAATGCCCGTGATCATTTCCGTGACGGGATGTTCAACCTGAATCCGGGTATTCATTTCCATGAAATAGAATTCGCCGTTTTCATAGAGCATTTCAATCGTACCTGCGCCGACATAGCCCATTTTGCGAATCACGTCGGCCGCCAACGTGCCAATTTTTTCACGGTCTGCATGGCTGATGACGGGTGAGGGACCTTCTTCGACGACTTTTTGGTGACGTCTTTGGGTGGAACAATCGCGCTCCCCCAGATGAATGGCATTGCCATGATGATCGCCAAAAACCTGAATTTCGATATGTTTGGGGGCTTCGAGATATTTCTCGATGTAAACGGTGTCATCACCGAAATTGGCTTTGGCTTCGGATCTGGCCGTACGGTAGGCTTCTTCGAACTCCTCGATCTTGCGAATAACCTTCATGCCCTTACCGCCGCCGCCCGACGCGGCCTTGATCAAGACAGGCAGACCCGCTTTTAGCGCGAAGGCTTTGCCTTCTTCAACGCTTTCCACCGCGCCATCAGACCCAGGTACCACCGGAAGCCCCAGCGAGAGCGCTGTTTTTTTCGCCATCACCTTATCGCCCATTTTGTCGATATGGTCGGCTTTGGGCCCGATGAAGGTAAATCCGTGTTCTTCGACCATGCGGGCAAACATGGCGTTTTCAGATAAAAAACCATATCCAGGATGGATGGCTTCGGCGCCCGTCACGGCGGCCGCCGTCAGAATAGAAGGAATATTCAGATATGAATCTTTCGCCGATGGGGGACCGATACAGACCGATTCATCTGCCAGACGCACGGCCATCGCATTGGCATCTGCCGTTGAGTGGACAGCCACTGTCTGGATACCGATTTCACGGCAGGCACGGATAATGCGCAAGGCAATTTCACCGCGGTTGGCAATCAGGATTTTTTTGAACATTGCTATTCAATCACCATCAACACATCGCCGTATTCTACGGGCTGTCCAGATTCGATCAGGATCTGTGTGACCGTACCACCTTTATGTGCCTTGATCGGATTCATCACTTTCATCGCTTCGATGATCAACAAGGTATCGCCTTCGCTCACGTTACTTCCTTTTTTAACAAAAGGTGCTGCGCCCGGTTCAGGTGCCATATAGGCCGTCCCCACCATGGGAGAAGAGACTGCCCCCGGGTGATCAGACGTGATCGCCGCTGGCGGTACGTTATTGGCCGCTTGGGGTACCGTGGGATCAGAGGCCATTGATATATTGGCTGGCGCTGAATAATGTGCGGGCACGCCCATGCTGACCCCGCCTTTATTCACGCGGATCATTTGTTCACCTTCGGCGACTTCGATTTCCGTGAGGCCGGTTTCATCCAGAAGTTCCGCGAGCTGGCGGATGGCTTTTACATCAATTTTCATAATTAACCATTTGTTGTTTATAACGTGCCTTGCATAAAGAAAAAGGGGGAAAAAGTCAAAAGCAGAACATGTTTTAGGTAAAATATTACCCCCATCTTTACACATCCAGAATTAAAAACCTCAGGATTTCTGCCAGATATGGCTCAAATAGGTCAGGGCTTCGGCATACCCGGCGGCGCCTTTACCTTTAATCACATGATGCGCCACAAGCCCGACATAGGAGAAATGGCGGAAGCTCTCCCGTTGTTCGGGGTCAGATAGATGCACTTCGATGATCGGCACGTCTATCAGTTTTAAGGCATCATGTATCGCCAGCGAGGTGTGGGTGTAGGCACCGGCATTCAGAATAAGCGCATCGGCTTTACCCCGGGCTTTTTGAATCCATGTCACCAACTGGCCTTCGTGATTGGACTGTTTGAAATCAATCGACATCATCAGCGGTTTGGCGGTGTCCCGGCAGAGCCGTTTAATATCGTCCAGCGTATCCCGGCCATAGATTGCGGGTTCCCGAATACCCAGCATATTCAGGTTAGGGCCGTTTAAGATAAGAATTTTTTTACGGGGCATCGGCAGGCAACGTCAGACCTAAAGGCAGTCCACCCCGAGGCTTTTGCATTTTTTGATTGATGGGTGCGATAGGTTCTCCTTTGAGTTCACCTTCATCCATGGGCTCTAACCGAACGCCGGGCGGCGTAATGGTCACGGGCACCGATATTTTTCCAGCTTTTTCAAACGTCAGATCGAGCGTAAAGGAGGCACCTTGAATGAGCGGTTGATAGAGATTAATCAGCATTACGTGGTAGCCGCCGGGTACCAAAATCTCATCATAACCTTCGGGAATTTCAATGTGTTTGACCTTACGCATCATCATGGTCTGATCGTCGGGATCCACATAGCTTTCGTGCAGTTCGGTATGCTCCGCCACTTTTGATTCAGCCTTGATCAGGAAATCTTGAGTATCGGCTTGATTGTAAATCGTGGCGAATACCGCCCCCGTTTTGGCACCGGGTGCGGTCGCAAACGCATACACGTAATCAACCTTGATGGGCTCGTCTTTATATAATTCAGCCAGATGTCCCGGGGGATAGATGCGTCCTTCTTCCGGGATCATCGGGACAGACATAGCAGAGCCCGGTGTAGAGCCAGAGGACATCAACAGAAAGCCCATACATGTGATCATCGCCACCACACCTGTGGTGATGGATAATACAAGAAGAGCTTTTTTCTTTTTCTGGTTCATATGGTGGTCTCGTTATCTAAAACAAAAAAGTCACTCAAAATTCATGTTCATCTTACGGTGAAACACCGTCCACGGGAAGGCCATCGGCAATACGCTGAAAATCTGCGGTTGTCAGCACTTTTCCCATTTGCCGAATAATCGTTTTGCCGACATATAAAGTCGGTGTGGACTGGACGCCCTCACGGGCGGCGGTTTCGGCGTTATTGGCCATCCATTTATTCACGGTTTCGGATTGGCTGTCGGTGACAAGGCGGTCGTAATCCACACCATAGAGCATAGCGGTTTCGCGGATAAAGGCATCATCAACGGTTTTGTCTTTGGGATAGCCCAAGAACGCATCATGAAATTCCCAGAATTTTCCTTGAATACCCGCCGCCAAGGCCATACGTGCCAGTTTTTCAGATGGACCCTCAGGGAGTACCACAATGGGACGCGCGACATAGGTAATATCGGGGCGAATATCCAGAAAGTTTTTGACCGCCCCATGCATTTCCTTGCAGAAACGGCAATTATAATCGATGAATTCAACAAAGATCAGTTTTTCAGGAGACGCGGTGGCTTCGCGGGTTTGAAATTCAGCTTTCGGGTGGTAGAGGCGGTAATCCATCCATGAAAAACGTGAGATTTCAAAGACGGCATAGATACCCGCCAGTACCAGAAATATAATGGCCAGACGAAACAGCATAGGTATTATTTTTTGGCTGTTCGAGCCGATGAGACCATGCCCGAGAGTACATCATATTCCATGTAACCCCGCACGATCTGGTCATTCACCACGAAAGCCGGCGTTCCTTGAACGGAGATACTGGCGGCCAAAGCTTCATTCTTGGTCAATTCAGCCTCAATCGACGGATCTTCTTTATCTTTCTTCGCTTTTTTGACATCCAGCCCGACTTCTTTGGCGATACGTTCCAGATTGGCCTCGTCCTTTTGCCCCTGATAGGTCATTAAAGCCTGATGATATTCAAAATATTTTTTCTGACGATGTGCCGCTAGCGCCCATTTTGATGCCTCGCGCGACGAGGGCCCTAAAATTGGCAGATCGATAAAGATAACACGCACATTTTTATCTTCGTTGATCAGTTTCTGAAGCGGCTCAAACCCTTTTTTGCAGTAACCGCAATTATAGTCAAAAAATTCAACAACAGTCACATCTCCCTTGGGACTGCCGGCTTCGGGCAGATGGGCATTATCCTTGAGCGAGGGCACAAAATTTTTCACACCTTCGTTCATTTTGGCTTCTTCGGCCTTGGCTTGGTCTTCCTGATATTTCAGGACGCTGTCCAACATCACCTTGGGATTTTCTTTGATATAGTTTTCAATCAGGACGTTGATTTCCTTTTTCTGAGCTTCGGATAAACCTTCGGCCTGTGCCGGGAACGCGATCAGGGATAAAAAAGCCAATAGAGGCAAAGATAAATACGTCACGTCAGGTCTCCTTTAAGAAAACGGGTCGGTTGATCAGGTTGAATAGAACTTTATTGTATCGCGCGCGGGCTGACCAGTGCAAAAAACAGCCGGATACATTTTATGATCCCTCGCTATTTTTATGGTTATCAAGAGCTTGTTTTAAATCCTGTGCCCGAATCCATTCCCGGGATTGGGGTGATAAGCCCTTAAGCGCGATGTCGAGTTGATCCCGGGCATAGGGAATTTTGCGCTGAAGATAGGCTTCTTCGGCCAGATGCAAACGGGCGGCAGGGTCATTTCCCATACGGCCTAGTGCCGTGGCCATCAAGCGATGGATTCGGGTTGAACGCGGTTCAGATTTCAACGCCACATCCAAATGTGTCAGGGCTTGTTGAAATTGCGCCGTATTTGATCCGGCGGTTTCAATCAGGACATGCGCCAGATCTGTCCGGATTAAGGCTGCATCCGGCTTCAAACGCACGGCTTTTTCATAGGCGGGAAGTGCTTCGGTCAATCGTCCAAAATCCTTGAGCATTTGCCCTTTAAGTTCATAGAAATAAGGATTATCCGGTTCGCGGGCAATCAACCCGTCAATCGCTTTCAAGGCCGCTGGAATTTGATTCAAACGATAGGCCGCCACGGCGCGCGCCGTATTTGCCGCGATGGAATCATCCCGGTCTTCGTATATCCACGCGATTTGCTGGGGGGTGATGAAAGCGATCAATTTGGCCTTCAAGCGTTGATGCTGTTCCTGCCACGCGGCGGGGGCAGATTTATGTTTGTGCGGCGAGCGGGAGACCGCTTCTTCCACGCCTTGGATACGGTCACGTGTTAACGGGTGCGTGCGGACATATTCTGATTGCTGTGACGTGGGGAGAAGTTCTTGGGACGAGAGTTTACCCAAAAACGTGGCCAATCCTTGGGGGCTCAATCCGGCTTTTTCCAACTTCGTGATGGCAAATTGGTCAGCACTGGATTCAAAGGTACGCGCCGTTTTTAAAAATCCGCGCTGTGCCATCGTACTCCCGCCTGTCCCGATCGCCCCTGCGGCCCCGGGATTGCCTGTGGCGACGGCGGCGGCGGCGCCCACTAACACCCCTAAAAGGGTTTCGTATGAGGCATTTTCCATGGCCGCTCGTGCCCGGATTGTATGGCCGCCGGCGATATGCCCCAGTTCGTGCGCCATGACGCCAACCATTTCGAGTGGATCATCTGTTTTTTCAATCAGGCCGGTATAAAAAAAGATATTGGCACCGCCCGCCACAAAAGCGTTGATTTTAGAATCTTGTACTAAAATGATATCCACTTGATCGGCACTCATCCCGGCGGCCTGATAAATGGGGGCAAACCATTCCTGAAGATAGGATTCGATTTCGGTATCGCGGATCACGGTTTGTGCGTGGACGGGGGCTATTCCCATCATAAAACAGATAGCCAATATCCCCCAAAGCCCGATATAATTTTGCCGAATATTCATTCCTGTAACCTACCTGTAACCCTTAAAAGATAACTGTGGCATAATCATGGTAACGGTACAAACCTTCCTTCCTTATGTGGACTTGCTCTGGGTGCCAGTGGCGGCTCTGGTTGCGCAGGGCACGAACAGAATCAGGGCTGTTTTTTTCGTTCTTGCCTGTGCCGTTATGTTGCGGCTTCAAATCCAGATGATGAATGAATTAGGCTTTCCCTATGGCATATTCAAGATAGGGGACATGCCCCTCTATACGCGGGGTGTTCTGGTCTACAGTTTTTTTATCATGATTTTCATGATCTTGACGTATTTTTCGCCCCGGGTGGATGGGTATATCTATATGGGGGCGTCCATCAGTATTTTTATCACCGCCTTTTGTATCGCCTCGGGCGTGATGGTGCTATAAGACTCTCATGAAAAAAGTCACGGATGCCAAAAAACGCAAGCTATCCTCTAACCTCTGGCTGGAGCGTCAGTTAAATGACCCTTATGTCGCCAAGGCACAGGCCGAGGGCTGGCGATCGCGCGCGGCCTATAAGTTGATTGAAATCGATGAGAAAATTCACATCCTGAAATCCGGACAGACCGTGGTGGATTTAGGGGCGGCGCCGGGTGGCTGGTCACAGGTGGCGGCCAAAAAAGGATGCCGCGTGATTGCCCTTGATCTGCTGGAGATGGATGACGTCCCGGGCGTGACATTTTTTCAGATGGATTTTATGGATGATACGGCGCCCGAAATGCTTTTGGATGCGATGGGCGGAAGCGGCGCAGATATTGTCATGTCAGACATGGCGCATAATACCACCGGCCATAAAAATACCGATCATATCCGGATCATGGCACTGGTTGAATCAGCGTATGAATTTGCGATTGAGGTGTTAAAACCGGGCGGCGTTTTTTTAGCCAAAGTGTTTCAAGGCGGCACCGAAAATGATGTGCTGGCGCGGATGAAAAAAGATTTTAAATCCGTCAAACATATCAAGCCCCCGGCGTCACGTAAGGATTCATCTGAAACCTATGTGGTAGCGATGGGGTTCAGACGGTTAACGTCTTAAACTTAAGGCGTGTAATAGGTTAATGGATGCCATTTCGATAGACCTTCTGATATATAGCTGGGTTCATCATAAGGTTTATAAAAAAGTGTTATATCGGTCTGATCCATGCCTATTTCGTTCAATGTCTTGGGTTGAAAATCCTTGGGATGAAATGTCCGTTTATTTTTTCGAACGCCATCTAGATGATCGGCGCATTTGCCCAAAAATATGCCATTACAATATGTTTTTTGGTTATTCGTATGCCGAAAATGTTGGCATATCGCGGGCATGAGGCGTGACAAATCATTCATATCAAAATTTTTCTCACGCGATTCAAACCCATCAAAAACCATTTCCCCAAATACCCCTCGCCATGCCCAGCTATGGGCGATGGGACGGCCCTCTCTCTCGACGATATAATAGGCCGAGATGTTAGAATGCCGAGTATGCGTCACCGTACGCTCGAGATTGCTGTCCGCGTCTGTCACACGCTCACAGGATTTGTTAAAATCACCAATAAATAAAAGACGGGGGTCATGACGGGAGAGTTTTTTAAACATGGCGCCCGGCATGCCAAATTCATGTCCATCTATTTCAATATCCGGTAATGATTCCTGCTGAGTTTGGGGTTCGGCAACATGTGCATCTTCTGTATAACAGTCTGCCGCTCTGAAAAATTCATCAGCGTTTTTGCCAAACTGAAGAGCAAGTGACATAAGTTCCTTGAGTGCTGGTTCAAATTCGGGGGAGATCCCCGACACCAGCCACTCAAACTCTGTTTTCAAAAGGGAAATTTTTCCCTGTTTGTTATAAGATGGCGCGTGGATTCCTCTTTGAAACAGGTCATTCACAGCCATCGTTCCATGCACCATATAGGCGCGCCCCCATGCCCGAAAGTCTATATGGGGCCATGTGTGAGCGGGGGGAAATTTAATCGCGTCCAGCGCATCGGCTAGTGGGAGGTCATAGTAAGTAAGTCGCTGGCAGGTTGCCCCGAATTTTTCCAGTTTTTGAGGTGTGTCAAATAAAAGCCACGCCTTGAAGGCCGCTTGATTCAGCGACTTTAATTTTTTATAATCTTTTCGAAGAGAATGGCGCAGTTCTAAAAACGCCTTTTTAGGAATTTTGCAAAAGACATTCAATCTTTCGAGTCCAACTAAACACCCATGCGGGATATCCCAATTATCTGCATAAAGCCGTTCCGCGGCCGTTTCGTATTCTGATTTGGGACGTGTGGACATAGTAGCTGACTCTAACTGAAAAACCATTGTCATAAAAAAACAGTATCCGCAAGTCTATTTTTGTTTACTTTTGAAGAAAAACCCCTATAACTGCCCTGCAAATTCACGCTTTTACTTTAGCCGTTAAGGAATTTGCCATGTTCACCCGAAAAGCCAAATCTGTCCAATCCATCCCCGAAGCCCTGACCTTTGATGATGTCCTATTGGTGCCGGCGGCATCACATGTTTTGCCGGATGGGGTCGATACCTCAACCCAGTTGACCAAATCCATACGTCTTAATATTCCCTTGTTATCGTCGGCCATGGATACGGTCACGGAAAGCGAAATGGCCATCGCCATGGCACAACATGGCGGGCTGGGGATTATTCACCGGAATATGAGCGCCGAAGAACAGGCCGAGCAGGTTCGCCGCGTCAAACGATATGAATCCGGTATGGTCGTGAACCCGATTACGATTTCCCCGGATGCCACGTTGGGGGATGCTCTGGACATGATGAAACGTTATGCGATTTCGGGCATTCCCGTCACAGAAGTGCGAAGCGGGAAATTAGTCGGAATTCTGACGAACCGGGATGTTCGTTTTGCCGAAAATATGGCGCAGCCCATTCGTGAATTGATGACATCCGAAGGTTTGGTGAAGGTTTATAACAAAGTCACCAAGGAAGATGCGCGTAAATTGCTTCATAAGCACCGGATTGAAAAATTGCTGGTGGTGGATGATGCCGAGCGGTGCATTGGTCTGGTAACCGTTAAAGACATCGAAAAAGCGCAAAAATATCCCCATGCCTGTAAAGATGATAAAGACCGACTGCGCGTGGGCGCGGCCATTGGCACAGGAGAAAATAGCTTTGTGCGGGCACAGGCCTTGATGGATGCCGAACTGGATGTGTTAGTCGTTGATACGGCGCATGGTCATTCCGCAGGGGTGATCAAGATGGTTGAAAATATCCGCAAGCTTCGTACGAATAATATTCAGATCATTGCTGGAAATATTGCCACCGGAGAAGCCGCCAAAGCTTTGATCGGGGCAGGGGCGGATGCCGTCAAGGTTGGGATTGGTCCCGGTTCCATCTGCACCACGCGTGTGGTGGCGGGAGTGGGTGTTCCCCAATTATCGGCGATCATGAATGTCGCCGAAGAAGCGGCCAAACACGGTGTGCCTGTGATTGCCGATGGTGGGATCAAATATTCCGGCGATTTCGCCAAAGCCATTGCCGCGGGGGCGGATGTGGCCATGATGGGCGGCGCGTTTGCCGGAACCGACGAAGCCCCGGGGGAAGTTATTCTCTATCAGGGTCGTTCATACAAATCCTATCGCGGGATGGGGTCAGTGGGGGCGATGTCGGCAGGTTCCGCAGATCGGTATTTTCAGGGCAATGTGACCACGGCCAACAAATTAGTACCCGAAGGAATCGAGGGCCGCGTGCCGTATAAAGGGACGGTCAGCGGCGTTATTCACCAGATGGTGGGAGGGCTTCGCGCCGCCATGGGATATACCGGATGCGCCAACATTGCCGACATGAAAAAGAACGCAGAGTTTGTGCGCATGACCGGCGCGGGTTATCGCGAAAGCCATGTCCATGATGTCACCATCACCCGCGAAGCGCCGAATTACCGGACGGAGAGTTAGAGGCTGAGGTTAAACGGTTTGAGATTTTTAGGTGAGAATATCTAAAGGTGGAAAGCCGGACACGACCCGATGAATCCTGGTACGGCTGCTGCCTTTCGGCCCTGACCGGATTGGCAGGGCATTCGCCCGCGCCGACTTTCCATCCTTGGATATAAAGATCTTTGGCCGGGGGATCAAGATGATAAAAAACTTTAATTTTTCCTGTTTTTTTAACGTTCGTTGGTCTATATCCTGACGCTATGACCTCCATGATCGATCGACCCATTCAGCGCGCCTTAATTTCCGTTTCCGATAAAACCGGCATTGTTGAGTTTGCTCGGGGTCTGGCGGCTTATGGCATCGAAATTCTCTCCACGGGTGGGACGTCGAAAATTCTGAAAGAGGCCGGGCTTGCCGTTAAGGATGTATCCGCACATACAGGCTTTCCTGAAATGATGGATGGCCGCGTCAAGACGCTTCACCCGTTTGTGCATGGGGGTATTTTATCGGTGCGGGATAATTCTGAACATGTGGCGGCACAAGAGTCACATGGTATCGGGAATATTGATCTGGTGGTGGTGAATTTATATCCGTTTGTTAAAACGGTGGCCTCCGGCGCGGATGAAGACACCTGTATTGAAAATATCGATATTGGGGGTCCGGCGATGGTGCGCTCCGCCGCCAAAAACCATGCTTATGTAACGATTGTCACAGACCCTGCAGATTATGCGGATGTTTTGGCGGACATGTCTGCCCATCAGGGCGCGACGCGTTTTGCCTTGCGCCGATTGCTGGCCGGGCGCGCTTATGCCCATACAGCCGCGTATGACACCCACATATCGGCGTGGTTTGCCGCACAGGAAACATCGTTTCCGCGTCAGATTAGTTTTACGGGAAATTTAAAACATACCTTGCGCTATGGCGAAAACCCCCATCAGACAGCGTCTTTATATCTGGTTGAAGGCGAGGTACGTCCCGGCGTGGCACGTGCCGACATGCTTCAGGGCAAAGAATTATCCTATAACAATATCAACGATACGGACGCAGCCTTTGAATGCGTCGCAGAATTTTCAGATCCGGCTGTGGTGATTGTGAAGCATGCCAACCCGTGTGGTGTGGCCACCGGGACAGACATTGCGGATGCATATGATAGAGCGTTTGCCTGTGATACGGTCAGTGCCTTTGGCGGTATTATCGCGCTCAACCGCACGCTGACGGCCAAGACAGCCGAAAAGATTATCGGTATTTTTTCCGAAGTCATTATTGCGCCGGATATTGAACCGGCCGCGCTGGAGATTTTATCCTCCAAGAAAAATATCCGCGTTTTAAAAACAGGCGGGATGCCGGATGTGAAAACCCCACGTCTCAATATGGTTCGGGTGGCCGGAGGGCTTTTGGTTCAAGACAGGGATCAAGGCGTCATCACGCCGGAGATGCTTCGGGTTGTCACGAAACGTGCCCCGACCGCACAGGAAATGGCGGATATGATCTTTGCCTTTAAAGTAGGAAAACATGTGAAGTCAAATGCGATTGTGTATGCCCGTGAGGGGGCGACAGTGGGGATTGGAGCCGGCCAGATGTCACGTCTTGATTCATCCCGTATTGCCGCCTGGAAAATGAAAGACATGAAGTTAACGCCGCCCCCGGGCGCGCATTTGGTGGTGGCGTCGGATGCATTTTTTCCGTTCGCGGATGGTATGCTGGCCGCCGCCGAAGCGGGTGCCACGGCCATTATTCAACCCGGCGGGTCGATCAAGGATGCCGAGGTGATTGCCGCCGCCGATGAAAAAGGGCTGGCCATGGTCTTTACCGGGATGCGGCATTTCCGGCACTAACGCCTATATTTTTCATATATTTTATAGCCGTGTGTATCTTATGACGCACATGGCCTATCTTAAGCTTTCATTTACCTCTCTCTGCGAAAGATAAAATTCAAGATATTATTGTCACGTTGTTAAGAGCGGCGGGATGATAATGGGATATAACTTTATCAGGCGCGGGACGTGGGCATGGCAGAGACCTCTCTAGATTTTCTGGAAGAAGATGATTCAACAGAACTGACCTATGGTTCGCGTGCTTCTGATGTGGCGGCTCGTAGTGCACATGTAAATTCCAGCTATCAAATTAATCTTCTATCTCAGGTCACGTTAACGGCAACGCCGATCTTTGCACCCGTTTCTGCTCAGCCGGATACGTCGTCACTTGTTTCTGCATCTGTGGGTATCCCCAGTGATACGGATATTTTAACGCAATGGCATTTAACTGGAACATGGGGCATACAAGCGCAGAAAGTCTGGACGGATTATACCGGGCAGGGTGTTCGCGTCGGCGCGATTGATGACGGTTTTGAATATACACATGCCGAGATGACGGCCAATTATCGCACAGATTTGGATTGGGATTTTCGTTCCCCGGATAGTGATGCTATGGCCGAAACAGGCAATCATCACGGCACGTCCGTGCTGGGGACGATTATTGCCGATGATAACGGTGTGGGCACTGTGGGTGTGGCCTTTGATGCCGAAGGCGTAGGTGCGCGGGTCGGGTTTGGGGCGGCGGGATCGCTGGATCAATTCGTACTGGCCTTTTCACATCTGAACGCGATTAGCGCCGATATCATTAATAATAGCTGGGGTTCGGCAACGTCTTTTGCTGATGACAAGGGTAAGGAATTTATCGGCACGGATTTCTATAGTGTCACAAATATGATGAAAGACTTTGCCGATTCTGGCAGAGGCGGTTTGGGCGGAAATATTGTTTTTTCTGCTGGAAACAGCAGGTCTAGCGGCGACAATGCCAACTATCATAATTTTCAAAATTCCCCATATGCGATTACCGTAGCATCGATTAAATCTGATGGTACATTTTCCAGCTTTAGTAATCAGGGGGCTACCCTGCTGGTGTCGGCCGGGGGATCCAGCAACTGGACGATCGATCGAACCGGATCGAACGGATATACATCCGGTGATTACACGTATTTTTCAGGGACATCTGCCGCGGCACCCGTCGTGAGTGGTGTGGTCGCCTTGATGCTCGACGCGAACCCCAATCTGGGATGGCGGGACGTTCAAGAAATTTTGGCACTCTCGGCACGTCAAAATCATTCGTCTGGTGCCGGATGGCAAATCAATGGTGCCAAAAATGTGAATGGTGGCGGTATGCATTTCAGCCATGATTACGGATTTGGGGCAACCGATGCCTATGCCGCCGTTCGTTTGGCGGAAACATGGAAACTCTCTCAGACATCTGCCAACATGATTTCTTTTACGGCTGCCCAATTATCGCCAGCACTGGCCTTGCCGGATGCAGGGTCGATTGTCACGACAGCCTATGTCGCCGAAGATATTGAAATTGAAAAAGTAATTATTCATCTGGATATCACCCATCAAAAGGCAGGGGATTTGGTTGTCACGCTCATCAGTCCGGATGGTACCGAGAGTATTTTGGTCAATCGTCCATCAAATGGTGCATTTACCAGCATCTATGGTGTTCAAGGCATTGATTTTAGCATGACATCAAATGCACATTGGGGCGAAAGCTCCGTGGGTGTCTGGTCATTGAAAATTGAAGATAAGGTTTCAGGAAATGTAGGTGTTTTGAATGACTGGAGTCTGGGATTCATCGGCAATGCCCATCACATAGATGATACGTATTTTTATACCCAAGATGGCATCACGCAATCAGACACAGCGCGTGCCGAACGTTTGTGGATTTCCGATATCGATGGCGGCAATGATACGATCAATAGTTCTGCCTATGGGAATAATGTGTTCATTTCCCTTGAGCAAGGTTCTACGCGAGGCATATTTGAATATGGTACCGGCAACGATGTTGAGATATTCAAACTCAGCACGGGTGTCATCGAGAACGTCATTACTGGAGATGGTCATGACCATATACGGGGTGGTGATACCAGCAATCATATCTTCACAGGACGCGGTCATGATATCGTGGTGGCTTCGGCAGGCGAAGATGTCATTGATGGTGGTATGGGCACCGATACAGCGTCCTTTAATTTTTCTATATCCAATTTTGCGTTTGAAGTAGCTCCAGATCAGACGGTTTTCATTCGTCCTGCCGCAGGTTCCTCTGACCTTATCAATTGGGGAATGAGTGTTTGGAAAAACTTTGAGCAGTTTATCTTTGATACCGTATCTTATACATGGGATCAGCTTGTATCCTATATTGATCAGGTGAATAACCTACCACCACCGATTGACGACATCGATATTGTCTTAAAATCAGGTACAAAAACCTATAGTTACGTTTCCAGCGAAGAAGAGATTAAAACGGTCAGTTCCAAGGAGATGGGTTTTGGGACAGGGACATCGAATCTTTTATCATTTAATCGCTCCCGAGAAGGCCTGATTGTTGATTTCCTGCCTGTATCGGGTACGCCCGGGTCTATCCAGATCACAGGGACGGATCAATCAGATGTCATACGTGTGACGGGCATACGGTCTTCGTTGCTAGCCGAAGTTTATGGCGGACAGGGGAATGATACGATATCCCTCGAAGTCGTGTCAGCTCGGGGTACGTTATACGGCGAAGACGGTAATGATACGATCATCGGCAACACGGGATCGGATAAAATATATGGCGGCACCGGTGCTGATATTTTAAACGGGGGCGCAGGAACAGATTTTCTCTATGGCGACGAAGGTGATGATACGCTGTATGGCGGCCTGGGCACAGATACGCTGTATGGGGGGCTAGGCCATGACATTTTGTGGGGTCAAGATAATAACGACACGCTCTATGGCGGCGATGGCGATGATATTCTCGATGGTGGTTTAGCCAACGACAAATTATTTGGCGGACAGGGCGATGATACGCTTGAGGGTGGTGAAGGCATTGATACGCTGTATGGGGATGAGGGTCACGATATCATTAACGGCGGCAACGGGAATGATAAATTATATGGCGGCATTGGTCAGGATATCCTGAGAGGCGACGCCGGATCAGATTACATCTATGGCGAGGACGACGATGACTGGCTGTATGGCCTTGATGATATTGACCGTATATGGGGCGGTCAGGGCTCAGACCATATTTATGGTGGAAACGGGAATGATGTTTTATATGGTGATTCGGGCGACGATATCATTCATGGCGGCGCGGGTGTTGATACGTTATTTGGAGGCACGGGTGCCGACCGGTTTCTTTTTGATTCCCTGATGACAGGGCGGGATAATGTCCGTGATTTTCTGTTTGCAGAAGGGGATACGCTTGATGTGTCGGCCTTACTCAGTGGATATGATGCCGGTCAAGATCAACTCTCCAGCTTTATTCGCAAATCGGGGACAACAACGGTGACGTTCTCCGTGAATGCAGATGGTGAAGGATCAGATTTTGTGGCGGCGTTTGCGGTGTCCGGATCTGATCTGGCATCTTACACAATTCAAGATTTGGTGAATAATGGGCGTTTGATTGTTGAATAAATCAAAAGAGCCACTTCATGCCGATACGGGCAGTACCGCCGACATTATCTGATAAATCTGGTTGTTTTAATCCGATCGACATTTCGCCATCGACATAAAATGATAAGGGTGTTCCGGTATCATACACCAGATTGATGCCGAATAGAGCATCAACTGTTTTTTCTGATTCGGTATCCAGAAGCACATTGGTGTTCAGCACATTCAAAAGAACCGATTCTTCACCCAAGGCAGTCTGACCTTCAAGGCCTATCCGAAAACTGGGCGATAAAAATCCATGTGAAAAATAGATATCTTGAAGATACGCATCAAGCTGAAGGCGTCCTGTCAATGTCTGGTTATAGGTTTCGGATACAGTTTGGTTCGCGCTAGATCCGCGCTCGGTATATGATTCAGTGATCTGTCCCTGATATCGTACGGTCACAGACGGCACCCATGTGATATCCGGGGTGGTGATTGTACGCATGGCGGTGACCGAAGGTGCCGTAAAATAAGAACGATAAGACGCCATCGCCAGATTTTGGTTGACGCGCCGTTCACTGTCATGATCTGCCGCGCCGCCCATCAGATGACCGATGAATTGGTAAGCTCCCCAGTTTTTGCTGATATATCCTCCGCTCAAAAAACCGGATGTGTCTATTTTTCTAAACCCGGTCTTACCCAAGGTTAAATCGCCATCGAACGTTCCGGCATAATATCCGGTTCGGTATCCGTGCATATTCTCTGGCAGATCAAGTCCCGCGACGATCCCTCGGCTTTTGGCGGTCTGGTAGGCTGAGGCGTTATAAGCGGGGCGTTCTTTGAACGCCGCGAATCCTTCGACCCACGCCACTGATTTTTCAAATATTCCCCATCCGCTCGCCGCCGGGGACATATCATTCAATGAGGCACCATCGGCGGCATATTGGGTACCAGAATGAATTGTGTGATTTTTTCCTAGAAAGGCCACTTGTTGACGTTGATCTAAAATATTGGCTGTGTGCTGTGTACTCTGTGTCACGCTTTGATTCGTACTCACGAAAATATCCGGCGTGACAGCCAGACTCTGGCCAGCATTCGACACAATCACACTATCCTTGACCATCAAGGTCGGCATTTGTCCGGTGACCTGCGTTGTATACGTCCCGATGATCTGCGGCAGTGGCGGCGTGCGCCCGAGCACCGCAAATCCGCCACCTTCAGCCGGGAACGAGATATCTGTTTCATATTGAAGAATGCCGCCTGCGCCTTGAAAATGAACAACCCCTTGGATATCTGATTGAGGCCCCAAAATAAGAATATTCCGAAGCCCGGACATCGTGATGGCGGAATCAGACGCAACATCCATCACGATAGAGCCGTTGTTATAAAGAGTGACATCATTGGCTGTGCTGAAAATACCGTACCCTGTTGTGGTTGTGTTGACGATCGTTCCATGGTTACTAATCTGTGACCCAGTAGCCCCCGCGCCCAGATAAATGGAATCCAGTGCCGATACACCTGCCGATATAGTTCCGTGATTAATCACACGCGCCTGTGAACCATTGAGGCGAATGCCATATTGAAACATAGAATTGGTGGACACAGTTCCCCCGGACTGAATTGTGCCCGTGCCGCTGGCGAACAAGGTTTGCGATCCGGCATTTTGTCCTGACAGGATGGTGAAATCAGCTTGTGCCTGCGGGGATATGAGGAGAAGACAGATCCCCAGCAGAAGACAGCCCCCAACAACGCGGAAAAAACCCGAACGGATTACGGCACGCGGAATTTTGAAAACCATCGTATGCATCTACATGTGTATGTATGCAGGTCACGTTAATGAAATTAACGAAGATTGCAATCTTATTGAGAAGGATTTTTAGGTTATGTCTTTACTTTGGTCTTGGATAACCAAGCCATGATCCCCCGAGCTGAAGCAACCCCGGTGGCAAAACTGGCTTGAAGCAGATAGCCGCCCGTAGGCGCTTCCCAGTCCAGCATTTCTCCGGCGGCAAAAACTCCGGGGCGTGCGGTGAGCATGAAGTGGCTGTCGAGCGCATTAAACGCAATTCCCCCCGCTGTTGAGATCGCTCGATCCATGCCAAAGGGCGCCGTCAAAATCAACGGATAGGATTTGATCAGATGTGCTAGATGTTCCGAAGAACAAGTACCTAAAAGATTTCGGTCAGGACGTTCCATCAACAACCCAATGGCCGGCGGTGTGAGGTGCAATATTTTGCGTAGATAGTTCGTAAAGCTCTCTCGCTTGCGTGGGGTTTTTAATTTTTCTGAAATGTCCGTCACGGACATATCCGGCATGAGATCCAGAGAGATTTCGGCCTGTCCCTGTGTATATATTTCTTCACGTAAAGCAGAAGAGAACGCATAGACCAATCCGCTTTCGATCCCCTTTTCGGTTAGGATGATTTCCCCCCGCCGGGTGATATCCAGATGTGAGATCGATAAAGGCTTGAGTGCCTGTCCGGCAAAACGCGTTTTAAAAATATCAGACCACGGAACCATAAACCCGCAATTAGCAGGTTTCAGCGGTGAGAGGGGAATGTTGTACGCATGCAGAATATTCGCCCATGATCCATCAGATCCTAATTTTGGCCACGTGGCACCTCCTAAGGCCAATAAAGTGGCGATGGCATTTATTTTCTTTTCGCCTTCAGGTGTTTGAAATATCAAATGATTGTCTTGCCACCCTGTCCAGTCATGATTGAATTTAAATGTCACACCCTGAGTTTCAAGCCGAGAGAGCCACGCCCTTAAAAGGGGTGAAGCCTTGAATGTTTTGGGGAAAACCCGGCCACTAGATCCGATGAATGTTTCCTGTCCCAACCCTTCACACCATGTGCGTAAATCCTGCGGTGTGAAATGGGTAATCACGGGGGCGAGATGTTCCGCCCCCTGCGGATAGCGGGAGATAAAAAGATCAAGGGGTTCGCTATGCGTGAGGTTGAGGCCGCCGCGACCCGCCATCAAAAATTTTCGCCCCGCCGAAGGCTTACGGTCATAGATCGTCACCGGATGTCCTGCACCAGACAAAATCTCTGCCGCGATTAATCCCGCCGGCCCGGCTCCGATAATGGCAATATGTCTAGTATGCTCTGTCAAAATGTTCCTTGTATGTCTTACGAGATGTTCGTAAGTATCAGGCGGAACTATATAACATATTGATAAAAATAATGAATATATTAAAAGGGATAAGATGGCTCTGCCATATTTTCCATGGAAACACCTTGTCTTAATGACAGGCGTGTTGGTTTTTGCTGGGCGTTATTGCTATGCGCAAAACGTTCCGTCTTCGGCTGACCCGGGCAGACAGTCTTCACCGATTGAAAAACAGCAAGACCGTTTTCCGGATATCAAACCGTTTGATCCAACTGTTCAGCGTGCCCGGGCGCCGGATTTATCTCCTGAAACCGCTCAGACCACGTTTATTTTTAACAGCCTGACGATCACTGGCGCACAGGCATTTACAGATGAAACCTTGGGGTCTTATTACCAACGCTATGTGGGTCAAGAGATTACGGTCTCGCAATTATTTGATGTTCTCAAGGATATCCAGCAACTTTATCAAGATCATGGTTATACGATCTCTAAAGTTTCCATGCCTGAGCAGAATATTCAAAGCGGACATATAATTTTTAATGTCATCGAGGGATATGTCAGTAAAATTGATATTGATCCGCAGATTATACCATCCGACCTGATTGATTCATTCAGCGAAGACATTTTGGCCATGCGGCCGCTGAATACCATTCGGTTAGAAAGATTGATGCTGATTTTGAATGATCGTCCTCAGCTGGATGTGGCCGCTGTCATTTCTGCGACAGATGATCAATTACCGGGTGCTGTTAAAATAACGCTCAAGCCCCTCAATACTCACGAACAACTCACCCGTTATATCGGATTTGATAATCATGGATCTAACTTTACGGGTGCCGGCCAGGTCACGGCAGGGGGTAATTTTTCTCAAGGATTGCCGAATTATAGTGATCTTGATCTTTTTTTGATTCAGACAACCTCAGCCCAGGAGATGCGACAGGCAGGAGCCGCTTATCATCTTCCTGTGTTTGGTATCTCAGGGGCGATGCTCAACATATCGTCCAATATGACCCGAACAGAGCCAGGGGACACACTTGACGTACTCGATGTTCAAGGAAAATCAACCAGCATAACAGCCACCTTATCATATCCCCTTATTCGTCAACGGGAAGAAGCCTGGATGGTTTCAGCCGGGTTATCGTATAAAAATGTTCTGACCAATCTTCTTCAGGATCGTTTGTTTGATGATCGAACGCGCAGTCTGTTTATCGATACGAAATATTCTTTTTCTGATCGATATTTGGGGTTGAATGCCTTTCAGGCTTCTTATCATCAGGGATTTAATATTTGGGGCGCCCGTGAGACGGGCTCGATTGATTTATCCCGAGAGGCAGGGCGAAGCGATTTTCGCAAAGTCGAACTTTCGGCTTCACGGCTTCAGCAATTGACAGGATCACTTGACCTGCTGGGGAGAGTAAAAGGGCAATATGCCTGGGACCCTTTACTATCGTCTGAAGAATTCGGCTTTGGCGGCAGTGACTTGGGACGGGGGTATGATCCGTCGGAATTGACGGGGGATAAAGGTATCTCGGCGTCACTGGAATTACGGTATAAGAACAATTTGAGGTTTCAAGAACACCACCCATGGGTTTACCAACTCTATGGGTTTTATGATATTGGCAAGGTTTGGAATATAGATCCCGGGTCAAAAAATATGGTTTCTGGGGCTTCTGTAGGACTGGGAACAAGATTATGGATAAATGATCATTACCAGTTTGATTTTAATCTGTCTGTTCCCCTGACGAATCCGGCAGATAATCCCCCTCAATATGCCAATGGATCCTCACCTCGTGCCTTGTTCTCCTTTAAATACCAGTTTTGATTATGCCGATTCCAGATATAATTACATACACGGGTGATCACTCGTTTCTATAGTCATAATAAAAATTACTTTTTTAACTTACCTGCGATATATTTTGTCCATATGCATACACCAGTAAGAGACCGCCGGAGAATCCGGTATGTGCTTTTATGTTCGACGGCACTGGTTGTCGCTTTTTCGGCGTGTCCTCGTATGGCTGTCGCAGGTCCTGAAGGCGGGCTGGTTGTTGGCGGATCGGCGACGATAGAAACAGTAGGTGTGGATACCACCATTCAACAATCAAGCGATAGAGCCATTATAAAGTGGGATCGTTTTGATGTCGCCCAGCCTGAAAGCGTTATCTTTCAGCAACCATCAACCGGGTCGATAACGGTCAACCGTATTCACGACACCAAGGCATCCCAAATCGACGGCAAAATTACGGCCAACGGCAATATTATTTTGATCAACCAAAATGGCATGACATTCGGTGAGCATGCCCGGGTCGATGTCGGCGGTCTCGTTGCGACGACCAGTGACCTCAATAATGATTCTGATTTTATGTCGGGTGGCTCCGTTGTTTTAAATCGCCCGGGACAGCCGGAAGCCCAGATTATCAATCAGGGTTCAATTTCCGTGCATGAAGCGGGGTTAGCCGGACTGGTTGCCCCCCATCTTGAAAATCACGGTGTCATAGAAGCTCATCTTGGAAAAGTAACACTGGCGTCAGGTGATATTACAACCGTTGATTTTGCCGGAGACGGGCTGATACAGATTGAAGTCTCAGACGCCGTTTTAAAACAAAACATCAAAAATGGCGGCGTTATTCGTGCCGATGGCGGCCGCGTGGTGATGACGGCGGCCTCAGGCCGGAACATTGTTGAGAGTCTGATCAACAATGAGGGAGATATTCTCGCCCATACTATTTCTGACAAAAAAGGAAATATACGTATAGGGGGCAACACCGCCACTCTTCAAAATACTGGTAACGTAAACGCATCTGGTGATGTTGCCAATGAGGGCGGGCATATTGATATTGACGGAGCCTTTGTCTCTCTGGGCGGACATATTCATGCAGATGGAAAAAACGGCGGCCAGATCGATATTTCAGCGCGTACACTTTCGCTCGCGGATAAAATCTCTGCGCAGGGATTAGAAGGAACAGGCGGGACAATAACGACACAGGTTACGGGCAATACGTGGGAAACTTCGACTTCAAGAATGACGGCCGATGGCCTGAGTGATGGCGGTGTCATCCGCGCTGTGACATCTTCCAACCATACGACGTCAGGACAATATAGTGCTCAGGGCAATACCGGAAAAGGTGGAAAGATTGATATCACCGGCGGATCAGTCAAGATGCTGTCTGCACAAATTGATGCGTCTGGTGCGACGGCGGGCGGACGAATTCGCATTGGCGGAGAGTATCAAGGTGGCAAGAATTTGCCACAAGACGATCTCCCGAATGCCAAGATCACGACGCTTGATCGCGGCACACGTCTTCGAGCCGAGGGCAAAGGGGATGAAGCCAATGGCGGAAATATTATCGTCTGGTCGGATAATGACACACTTTCATTGGCAACAATCAGCGCAACACCGGGTCTGACGTCAGGCAATGGTGGATTTGTTGAACTGTCTTCGAGCGATACGCTGACCACCGATTCCATCATCCAGACGGGCCGCGATGCGCGCTCCGGTACCGTCCTGCTCGATCCTAAAAACATCATTATTGCCAACGCGACGTTCAACCCGACCGCTATCATTATGGGGCGCGGCGTGGGGACAGGCACGAGCGGTAATAATGTGGATATAACAAGTCTCAATTATGGCGGCGAGTTTGCATCTTATGCCGTTTCTCTGGACGGTAACCGCATGGCGGTCGGCTGGCTGAATGATCTTGGGGCAGATGGATTAGGGGGTCGGGCCGGGGCTGTCTATCTCTATAGCTTTACTGATGCGGCGTTTAGCGGTGGTGTATTGGAAGGCATTATGGGTCGTGGGTACACGGGCGGCAAGAATGTCAATGTGCCGCTCGATAACACATGGGACAGATTTGGGACGGGCGTGTCACTGGACGGTAACCGTATTGCGATTGGGGCATTTGCGGGGGATGGATCAACCAATAGCTGTACGGACTGTGGGGAGGTATATCTTTATAGCTTCAGCGACGCGGCATTTAACGGTGCCACCCTGCAAAGCCGAATTGGGCAGGGATATACAGGCGGTAAAAATTTTAACATGACCTCGCTGAATACTAGCGATTTTTTTGGCTGGTCAGTATCGCTGGATGGTAATCGCTTGGCTGTCGGGGCGCGGGACGGCGATGGCAATGGCAATACGTTGAATGCGGCGGGTGAAGTTTATTTGTTCAGTTTTGCCGATAGTTTATTTTCAACCCCGACCCTTCAGGCGACCATTGGCAATGGCTATACGGGGGGCAAGAATATCAACCAAACACTGGATGCCGTGGACAGGTTTGGCTGGAGTGTTTCCCTTGATGGCAATCGCTTGGCTGTGAGTGCACGGGACGACGATGGAGCAACAAACAGTACCACGGATTCAGGCGCGGCGTATCTCTATAGTTTTACCGATTCAGTCTTTAGTGGCGGTGTGCTTGAGGCACGAATTGGTCAAGGTTATACGGGCGGGAAAAATCTGGATACATCGGCCTTTGCGAATGTGAATGATTATTTCTTTGCTGTCTCGCTTGATGGTAACCGTCTGGCGCTGGGTATCGGGCAGGATGATGGGAATGGCAATACGGCAGGCAATTCAGGCGCGGCGTATCTCTATAGTTTCACCGATTCGGTCTTTAGTGGCGGCACCATTGAGGCACGCATAGGTAATAACTATGCCGCGCTGGGGGGTAAAAACCTCTCTCGCCCGAACGAAGCAGGGGGAAGTGATCTTTTTGGCTATAGCCTTTCGCTGAATGGTAACCGTTTGGTGGTGGGTGCGGAAGGGGATGATGGATCAGGCAATGTGAACACAAACATAGGGGCGTATCATTTTTATACGTTTTCAGACGCCGCGTTTACGGGTGGAACCTATCAAGGATCCTTGGGGAGAGGATATACGGGCGGTAAAAATATCAATTTACATTTTAATTCGGCATCCGATTCCCCCAGTGACCGGATGAGTGTCTCTCTCAGTGATAACCGAATTGCGATCGGTATGCCATGGGGCGATGGGTTTAACGATACATTGGGCGATTCCGGCGAGGTTTATTTATACAGTTTCGCCAATAGCAATTTTGATAGTGCCGTTCTGGAAGCAATGATTGGCGCGGGCTATACAGGCGGAAAAAATATTAATCTTTCAGGACAATTAGATGCGGCTGATTATTTTGGTGAATCCGTCTCTTTGGATGGAAACCGGCTGGCCGTGGGGGCACGGGGGGATGATCGGAACGGGAATAGTATGGGTGATTCCGGCGCGGTTTATTTGTTTAGCTTTACGGATAGCCTTTTTAGTGGCGGTGTACTTCAAAGCCGGATTGGCAGTAATTATGGTGCGCTGGGTGGCAAGAATTTTAGCGTCACCAATATTGGTGGAAGTGACTGGTTTGGATCAGGCGTATCACTTGATGGCAGTCGTTTGGCGGTGACCGCCGCTCGTGATGATGGTAATGCCAATAGCTTGGGTGATTCTGGCGCGGTGTATCTTTTTACCTTTGCTGATTCTGTGTTCACGACCCCAACGCTTCAAGGAATTATTGGCGCGGGCTATGGCGCGCTGGGTGGCAAGAATTTCAGCATCACGAATTTAGGTACCAGTGATATCATTGGCGAATATGGCGGCGTGTCGCTTGATGGTAACCGATTGGCGATTACCGCGCGGGGGGATGATGGGTTTGGCAATACGCGCTCTGACGCAGGTGCTGCATACTTATTCACCTTTGCCGATAGTACGTTCACGACACCTACGCTTCAGGCCATTATGGGATATGGCTATACAGGTGGAAAAAACGTCGATATGACCATGCTTGATTTGAGTGATTTTCTAGCAGGCGTGGCACTGGAAGGGACAACGTTGGCGCTTGGGGCTTCGCGTGATGACGGGGTTGGTAATGCCCTTGGTGATTCTGGTGCTATTCATATTTATAATTTTGATGATCTCTCTTTTACCAATGGACAATTGGATGCCACGATTGGCTTTAACTACACGGGCGGCAAGAATATCAATACGTCCAGTGTTATTAATAGTTTTGATTTTATGGGTGCCGCTATCGATATGAATAATGGTACGTTAGTATCAGCGTTACCGGGATTAGATGGCGGTAATGGTAGCGGCGCCGAAAATGGGAATGTTTATAATGGTTCGGGCGGGGTGTTTATTTTCCGGGGTAATAGTAATCCTGTGACCAATGGGAATGCCTTTGCCACGCTTTCCTCTAACACCATTGGTATTACACCTGCGAACATCACGGCTCTTTTGAATACACCGCAGAATGTCATTCTTCAGGCAAATAACGATATTATTGTCGATAATGATGTTATTGCGAATAACCCCAGCGGTAATGCGGGGAACCTCACCCTTCAGGCGGGGCGTTCAATTTTGGTCAATGCCAACATCACAACGGATAATGGTGATTTGAACCTTTGGGCGAACGAGGATTTATCGGCCGGTGTCGTGAACGCCCAGCGTGATGCCGGGGCGGCGACGATCACTATGGCAACAGGAACCACCATTAATGCAGGTACAGGCAACGTCAATATTCGTCTTGAAGATGGCACAGGAAAAACGCAACGCACCAGTGGTAATATTGTCCTGAATACAATTACAGCAGGTACTATTTTTGCCCGCAATATTGAACAGACATCTTCTATTATCCTCAATGGTGCGTTAACGGCTTCGGGAACTGGAACGCCGCTTACTCTGGCCTCAGGGAAAGATTTTATCAATAATTTTGGTGCGGGGGCACTTAATACAGCGTCGGGTCGCTGGCTTGTCTATTCTGATCACCCCATATTGAATACGCTCGGCGGTATCACCAGTGATTTCCAGATCAATAACTGTATTTATGCCGGGGTGTGTGGTGCCATTCCGGGAGCAGGTAACGGATTGCTGTATGAATATGTGCCCAATATTTTAAATATATCGGTTAATACGTCTCGGCTTTATGGTGATGCCAATCCTGATAATGCGACACTCCAATCCTTGTTTACCTATAACGGGTTTCAGGGTGCCGATAATTCATCTGTCCTTGATGTCCTACCGACGGCTAGTGTGGCGGGAAGTGCAACCGCAACCGCCGTTGGGGGTACTCAGCACGCCATTAGCTTAACGGGCGGCTCAGATAATTTTTACACATATTATCTTCTGGACCCCAGTTTCTTATCGATTACCGCACGCCCCTTGACCGCAACATGGGTTGCGCCGCTCTCCAAAATTTATGGAGATGCCAACCCAACCCCGTCTTATACGGCACTCAATTATACGGGATTTGCTAATTCTGAAACAATCGGCGGTTATAATCCTAACTTTACCGTTGATTATGGGTCTGTGACAACGGCCACAGGTGTTGGATCATATAATATTACCCCGTCTTGGAGTGGGGGCGGTAATTTACTATTGAACTATTCTATTACACCGCCAGTTGGCACGTTGAATATTACTCAGCGAAATATCACCGCGTCGTGGACGGGCGGATTAAGCCGTGTTTATGGAGATACAAATCCTACCGTCAGCTCAGCAAATTTTAATTTTACGGGTTTGGTCAATGGGGATCTAGGGAGTGTTGTCACGCCTACGGCCAATTATGGTGTCATTACCACCGCATCAAATGTCGGCACATATACAGGTGGGGTCAGTGCGACGTTTTCAGCCAGTAATTATAATGTTACGAATTCACCAACTACGAATTTGGTGATTAATAAACGAAATATCACAGCGAGCGTGAATAACAAATCCCGCGCTTACGGAGATACAAACCCGACTTGGGTCTGGGGTGATGTGGTCTGGAGCAATCTAGCGAATAGTGAAACGGGAAGCGTTCTGGATAGCGTGGTTTTCACATCTCCCTCTCTGGCGGCCACGGCTAATGTGGGGACGACCCAATCCATCGGGATAACCTCTTTTCTTGATAATAATTATAACCTGACTAGCCATACGGCGGGAACCTTATCGATCAATAAACGGGATATCACCGCTACAATCGGCAATAAATCACGGACTTACGGGGACGCAAACCCGACTTGGGCTTTAGGTGATGTGGTCTGGAACAATCTGGCGAATAGTGAAACAGGGAGTGTTCTGGACAGTGTGGTCTTCGCGGCGCCCTCTCTGGCGGCCACGGTCAATGTGGGGACTACCGAATCAATCGGGATAACCTCTTTTCTGGATAATAATTATAACCTGACCAGCCATACAGCGGGTACTCTATCGCTCACTAAACGTAATGTTACGGCAGTCGTTGGATCACACACCCAGATATACGGGAGCGCAACGCCACAATTAACCGCGAGTGACCTGACTTGGACTAATCTCGTGAATGGCGATTTACCTTCGGGTCTGGATTCACTGACATTGACCTCACCTACATTATTATCAACTTCAAATGCAGGGACGTCTCATGTTGTGAGTATAGCCTCGTTAGTTGATAATAATTATGCACTTTTGACATCAACCAATGGATCCGTCACTATAAACAAGGCACCGCTTGTTCTGACGGTTCAGGATGCCCGAAGACCGGCTTCAACTCCTAATCCGAATTTTGAATATGTGCTCTCCGGCCTTAAAAATGGGGAAAATAATTCTGTGCTGACAGGGGTTCTTATTTCGTCCGTCGCAGATGTCACATCACCAGCAGGCACATATGCTATCGAAGCATCCGGCGGCACAGCACTCAATTATCTCATTTCGACATATATTCCGGGTGTTCTGACAGTTGATTCGGTTAATCAACTGCCCAATACCTATATTCAGACATTATCTCCGCCTGTGGCCTCTTTCCAAACCCAAAACCCTCTGACGGGTGCCTCACAAAGCAATTTTTCAGGCACCACTCCGGGCTTCACAAATGATACCAATCAATCAAACATACAAAACACCTTTGTCTTTATTTCAGATGCAGATGCGAATGAAGTACGAAGTGGAAGATTCTCATCACTGATTGCAATTACTGAAACTGTTAAAAGACTTTTTAATCTTTAAACCTTTCTCGAACAGAGCATTAGAACATAATAGCATGTATTACCATACAGCTATCATTATCGAAGAAAGGCTTCAGATATGATGCGTTTGCAAGCTGAACAGCACGCTGCATAGCTAAAACGGGAAATTTGAAAGAATTATCGACAACAAATTGATCACCTTTAAAAATTCTAAAATTTTTTTCTTTTATTTGGAAATATTGGTTTTCTGTAGCTTCTGCGATGTGACAAAATTGATACGCCTCAGGCCACCATTTCATAGCATACTTCCATGCATAGGGATTGAAACCTTCTTCATGAGGAATTAAATCACGTTTGATCGCGTGCATAACGTTGATTTCGTATGCGGCATGAGCAGGGTGATCGTAATCTGAATATAACGTTTCTGCGTCTTGGGTGGATTCAAGGCTAATAAACAGAATAGTTTTTGTAGGTAAGTTATATTTTAGTTCTGATATTCTCTCAGCCATTGAGGAGATGGCATCTTTTGTATTTGGTGGAGACTCAAAGTTACCGATCGTTCCACCATTGAGTAAACCAATAACCTTACCTTCGGTTTTTAAACCGGATATAGGTTTAGTAAAATCTGCTCCATAACCAATACATTCAATATTTTTTATCAATCTATTAACGTATTTTGCTGACTCGCGCGCAAAAAAATTATCCATATCGATTGATATATATTTTTTTATTTGTCCTTTAAATGCTTGGATAATAGGCAATGTGTTACTGTTAACAGCATGCGTCGCGCCTGGCCCAAGATCAATCATAGTTTGCCGGCTTCCTGATAGGCGAGCCATTGCATTTGCATTTTCGTATATAATCTGCTTTTGACGATTGAGCATATTAGATGAACTGGATTGTTTTTCCCAAATATCCCACAGCTCATTCCCTCGACATGGATCGCCCTTAAATTTTGGTGCAATATACTGCCACTTACCCATATGTCCGTGCAGTTTTCTTTGAAACCAATTTATGACATCGTCTTCAAAGAGATTTTCAGAGGCAATATGAGGAAATATTTTAAGCATGAGGTATTTTTGCGTTTTCCCATGCTAGGTTAAACTGAGTTCGCTGTGCGTCTGCGATGTCTGCGTTATGAATGATATGGATAGTTGTTTGTTCACCAAAAATAAGAAAGGCTAAACTTTTCCCAAAGACGTAAAAAGGTACATTTTGAAACTGCTCTTTTGGTATCCAGCGATATTCCGCATATTCAGAGGCAACAAAATTTGTATCGCCCTCTTTGATGAGAACTTTAAAACTATATTGACCCTTAATTTCACTCATGCGCCTGGTATAAATTTCATCTTCTTCTTTGCCGAAACTCTCCGTAAACAATGTTTCATCTACATTTGATACACAAAATTCTCCTCCGTGATCTCTGGCTTCTTTATAAACCAAACCCATGAACGCAATCATGCCTGATTGACCATGAAAGGTTTGGGTTCTCAGGCTTTTTCTTTTCACGCCATCTTCGGGGGTAAACTCAATTCCCTCAGTATCAAAAATATGTGCAATTTTTTCTAAGTTCAGTGTGGATACACCTGACTTCCCAGCCAAATAAGCGGACATCATTTGTTTAGAGACACCAATTTTCTCTGCAAGGTCTGAGGCCGACCAATCCAATAGCCCGCATGCGGCGCGAATTTGAGAAATCGAAAAAAACATTTGTCTTTGTCTAATAAAAAAGGAATTTGTCTATAATATTAACCTTTTGTTAGCAAATATACGATACAAAGTCAAATATCAATTTATTTTATCAACTTTAACCATCTGGGGAGACATAAGATGAGTACACTGTGTAGAGAAGTGAATGAGGGGTATGAGGCGGATCTTCTGGCCTTGTATGAGGTGCTTGAGAGTCGCTATGGCCTTGTTCTGGCTCAACAAATCGTGGATGAGATCAAAAAAGCGGGGGATCGTGCTTATGTGCCGGACTATACGTCTGCCAAGTGCCTGTCTGAGGCGGTGGCCTTTGTGCGCCCGATGGCTCTGGACGCGCTGACATCCCTTAAACAAGCCAAATTAGAGGCATCTTCATTACCCGGTGGGGTCGAGAGCCTGAATACCAAACGAGCAGAGCAGGGTTTTGCGCGGATGTTTGGGTCGTATCGGTTGGTGAAGCGCACCTACTGGGATTTTTACACCCAGATCATGACGGACACACAAAGACGCCGTCATATGCCCCCGCCGCGTCACGTATATGTGGATGCCCCGCGCGCTCCCGAAACGGCGATCATCAGACAGGCGGCCTAAGATGAAACCGACACGCTCTCAAACACGTGCCTGTCACGTGACGATCACCTTGAGGAATCCAACCCGAACCTATCGGCCTCGGTTTGTGCGCTTGATCAAGAACATGTTGGCCTTAAGAAACATCAAACCCTATGACAAGCATCTCTGGCAGGTGATGGACGGTGTTCCCTTTCAGGATACAGAAACCGCGGTGGAAATGGCTCTCAAGCACGCTCAAACCAGCGAGCATGCGTCATGACACCCCATCCTGATGATAACAAGATCCTGCTTTTTAATGCTGGGCTGGGGCATCGATTACGCGTGCTCCGTCAAACGCGTCAGCTTTCACAAAAAGCGCTGGCTGACGCACTGGGGATTTCATTCCAGCAGTTGCAGAAATATGAGCGGGGATCAAACCGTCTGACCGTGGATCGCCTGATACAGGTCTCTCATATTCTGGGGGTAGGAGCGGCGTATTTTCTGGATGAGCCCGCTCAGGCGCATCTGCCCCCCGCTGGGGTGAACAAGATTGTACTGTGTTTGGCAGGGGAGGTGATGAATATCCCGGATGTCGAGGTGCGCAAATCCCTCTATCATCTCATCCGCACTCTCGGTAAAGCCATGAATGAGAATGGCAAGAAAACCATTTCGGAGCCCACAAGGCTCGCTTGAGGTTTGTCTATCATCTGCTACGCCAGCTTAAAAAATACCTGCTGGCTTTCTTGGCTTCAGAATTCAAATTCTCACTGCGTGTTAAACCGGTGGCGAGTTGGCTGTGTGCGCAGTCACCCTCGCACAATTCTTAGCAAGATTCCCTGCTAGCAGGGAACATAACAGGGATTTTTTCTGTTTTTATAACGAGCCAAATGACCAGATTGTCGAAAATCCCAATGAATTCATAGGATAGCTGTCCTTCTGCCAATTTGGAGTAAAAAAATAACAGGCAATTATCAGGGCACGGATCAAAGCTATCGTATCGCCAGAAGCAAGGCTCTAATATTATGACCAAATATTTTGGGCTCAAGCTGATGCGCGGATATACACTCTAATCTTCAGACAACTGATAATGTCTAGACTTCTTTGTCTCATTCAAAACGTCTTCAAAATTATCTCTATAGATCTGGAATATCCTTTTTCGTGATCTAGAGAATGATTCTCAAATGCTCTAGGTCGTCACCCCAAAAGTTACCTCATAGCTTGTTTCTATATAAATTTAAAACAAGGGCAATAAACGACAATCAAAATCATTATTTGATGCTGAAATTAAGTTGGTAAAAGAATTCTTCTTTAATTTATAATTTTCTACCATCTCCTCTGGCATCAAATATCCAGCATTTCTTAATTTTGTAAGGCCGTAAAAGAGGCTTACCAACTGCCGATATCTCTCAAAAACAGGCATAAGTTGGGTAAAGGCATCAATGTTGTAATCTAAAAAAGAGGAGATGGGATCAGATTGAAGATTCTCTTGATTCTCCAAAACTTCAAATGAAATAGCCGTATCTAGAATCTTTAAATGCCAATTATTATTTTGACAGCTTTCATTTTTAACCCCTTCGTTTTCTTGGAAAAAAAAATCTTTGATAACTATACGAGTTGTATGGGTTAGTCTTTTTACCTTTGATTTAACAATTACATACTCCATATCTCCTAGCATATCCAAAATATGAGGATACCACTCTGGCTCAAAAAAGGTGTCTTTAGGAGCAAGTAAAAAGTCAGAAAGGTTAAAAACGAGGGCGTCCAAATATTGTTGGCACGTATATAATGTTTTTCCCAGATCTGTGTACCCGAGCCATCTAATAGGCCACTCTTTTCTATACAAATTATACTCATGTGTCTGTATTAGCTTGCAATCAGGGAAATCAGACAATTTTTCAATGAAAACAAGGATAACACAAACATCGATATCTTGCTGGCTGATGAGTGAGGGAATATCTTCTCGAAAGCCAAAATGAAAATTAATATCATGGGTATTATCTAAAGAGATGCCATTCACTTTTACAATGCCCGATAGAGGAACATATGAATTTAAAGGCGTTAAACTTTGACGGCCAGATTTTTCAGCTATATATGTTTCTGCTGGTTTTTCCCAAGCTCCTAATACAGGCAACCCGTTTTTAGTAATTGGATTATAACATGGCCCAAAATCAAAAGTACTATCCTTCATTATTGCATCGTGATTTCTCTAGATTTTCTTCTGCATCGGGTAAGTAGGTCTTTAAATAATTTATAACTTCTCTTAATCTATCTTTATATTCTTCTATTTCTTCAGATCTTCTGGGATGATCTGTTTCAAGAGGATCAAGATCACTACCTGTATTCATGATACATGTCGCAAATTCCTTTTCTTCAACAGAACTCATCGCATAATACGCGCCAAACATATTACCTGAGCAATAGTGTCTATTCTTTGGAATGCCCATATCTATTTTAAGGGCATTTTCTAGATTTAAAACAAGCTGTTTTACTATATTTATATAATTTGTTTTCATTCAAGTATAGTTTATATCGTTTATAAATTGACTAGCCATAAGGTAAATTAGCTTTCATGTTTTGAATTTTATCTTCAAGCTCGGTGCATAATTCTGCTAATTTTTGCTTGTAAACTTCTTGGCTCGCTGAGTAAATGCCCCAGCGTCCGAAATAATCAGATACATCTCTTAAATATTCTGCGTAGCCTTTTTCGTTCCAATCTGCGGCAATTCCTGCAACCGTAGAGATAGCCCATCTTATTTCCTCTTGTACTTCAATAGAAGTTAAATCTTTTTGTCTTAGATTATCTAGCTCTATGTAGCGTAACTTCAAATCTTCTAAGCTATCTTTATTCATTATTAAGGTTCTCTCTTGCTAGGTTCTTTATGTACTGTATGAACTACAATCTCATCCGCACTCACACCAACTCTAATATCTCCGTACACGTAATTAATACGACCATCTGCCAAAATTTCCTTCCGTCCATAAGCAATAGTTCTTTCTACAGCACTGGGCATAATGGAACGGCTTTCACTAAAGCTATACTTTCCTCTATCATTAGGGCCGTCGTGTTTATACCTTTCTCCCGAAGGTAATGTTCTTTCAATCGCGTGATCTGTATACCTACGTCCCCATGCAGATTCCCGAACATTTTGGCCTATCTTTTCATCATATCCTAAATCTTTATACCCTGATTTGGGAAGCCAAGGGTAATTCGGATGACGTTCATAGTTAAAAGGACGGCTGGCAGAAGGCGTATTCCCCCCACCTGAATTTCCTCCCCCGCTACCGCCAGAAGGGGGTTGGGGTGGCTGATTATTTCGGGCGGAGGCTTCCGCCTGTCTACGTTGTTCTTGTTGTCTACGTTCCGCGGCGAGCCGCTCTTGGGCTTGTAGGCGTTCTTGTTGCAGACGCTCGGCCTCTTGCTTCGACACTTGCTGTATATTTGCCCCCTCTAGGGTAACACCGCCCTTCCAATGTTTGGTCAGTTTAGGGTTTTTATCTATAGACATGGCTTAGCATCCTACTTGCGGTTTTTTATCAAAAAAGGGAAGTGACCTTGCATATTCTGGCGCCTTACCGACGATGCGTTGTTCAAATTCTGACCGTTTAAGCTCAATATATTTTTTTAAGCCTGTATTTGGCTCAAATCCTTTTTCTCTGACGGCGTGCAGAGCATATATTAGACCAGTAAATTGGCGTAGTCGTTCATACACGGGAATAATTTCAGCAACGGTATCAAATTCTTCCGTTAACTTCGCGCAAATTTGATTATGCCTAAAACGCATATCGTCCTGAAATAGCCATTTTCTATCATTTTCTGAATTGTCCTTATTTTTGTACCCACCGCTAATACGCATAATGACTTTTGAAACCGTTACGTCGTATGCCTTTTCTTGTAGCTTAAAAACTTGATTAAGCTTGGCAAGATGATCCTTACCAAATAGCCAGAATTTCCCCGGGTCTCTTAGGTTGTTACATTCATCAATACTTAAAATAACATCTTTTGCATTTACGTTTATAGCCCATGTGGGATTTAGAAATGCCTCAGGTGCATCAATTGATTTTAATTGTTCAACCAACCTTTTACCTTTATTTCCCAGATCAGAATCTGAAATGTCAAACTCCTTAAAATCCCAAGCTAGCCGTCCGCCCAAGAAATCAGTGATATATAATGTTGGCCCAATAGGTGTTTCAATCAGCCATGCCGGTTCAACCCCCTTTAATTGGGCTTCCGCCAACGACCCATGATTTGAAGGGTGTTGAGATATATCAATACTTGGCCACTGAAATGTTCGATATCCATATGCCAAAACTAATGCTGCATCAATATCTTCGGGGAGCAGATAAGCAGGTGAGGCTTCATCCGTAGAAAATTTAAACTTTATCTGCCCATCAGGCGTAGTCGTTAAGCCATGGAATGCGATAATCCCTGGCTCAATGGGAAGACCATCAGGCATTTGTGGCGTTCCAAAATGTTCATGATGGAGTTCACCTAAAACAGGCAAGCCATTGCGGGCAACGGCATTATAAAATGGGCCTAGTCGCCATGTATCTTGTATTACTTTTTCAGGATTAAAACCATAGTATGAAAGCCGTGTATGATACATAGCATCTACCCAGCCATTAACATTTCCCCAATTTTCAGTACGTGCCAGGCTTTTCATGGCATTTAAAACTAAAAAATTTGCTCGTGTTGTTTCGCTGTAATGTTCCTGAATAGACTGCAAAATCAATTGTGGGGCATCCTCGTGGTGATAAACAGTTCGTATAAGTTGGATTATGGCTTGATATTCAGGCTTATGAGCATTTAAAAGTAATTCATCAATCGGCGCGTAATAATTATGACAGTCGCAGCGCTTATCAGGATGGTCAGCGAGCAGTTTTTTAGCTTTCTCCACATCTGCCTGAATCCCTAGCCCCAGAGCGTATCGGATAACAAGGGCTCTTAAGGGAAAGAAGTTTATATTGGCGTCTTTTCTTAAAAGATCTTTGTAGTATTGAACTGCTAGAGCCTCATTTCTCTCAACAGCATAACCATCTACTAAAAAAGTTGCAGCTGTATATTTTAAGGTCCCATCCAATATATTATCAGAATCAATCTCAGCTGCTTTGACTATCATTTGGGCAATACTTGGCGGAAAAGCGTGAGTCTGACCAGCATCAAATCCTAAAGCGTCTCTAAAAATTTTCATTACTGTGAGGCAAGTCATAAGATTTGGATCAAGTTCAAAATCTTTTAAAAACGAATAGGCTGATTTCTCGTAATCCATATTTGGATCAAGTTCAAAATGCTTCAAAAACCAGTAGGCTGCTTTCTCGTAATCTTTATCTACACCTTCTCCGCCATACATATAATATTTTGCAACGCGCTCATAAAGCCTAGTTTCGCCAAGAATTGCAGCTTGTAAAAGAAAGGGAAAAACAGCGCTTGGTCTGTATATTGGGCTATCTCTTTTTGCAAATTTTTTCGCCATATGGCTAATCCATATTCTTGAAGAGCGATGGTAATCTATAGAAAAGAAAGAAAAAATAGCGAGATCATCAACAGGATTCTGTTTAAGAATCTTTCCTATGGCATAAGATCTTCCTACTTCGCTCTCAACATAGAAAACACCCTTTGCATGAAAATAGGACACTTTACTTCCACCGAATGGCTTTAGAATTTCGGCTTGATCTTGAGCAATTTTATCTAGTTCTCTTTGAAAATCTGGGTTATCCAACATATATGACATAGATATAGTTCTTTATAAAATTTTTTATGGTTTGTATTATAAGATTATTTAACCATAAGCGTACATCGTCAACAAAAACCATAATAATATAATATTATACAACCTACATGGAACCTTTGGAGTTTGAATGCTTACCTACGTGAAGCAATTCCAGTTGTATTCAGAGAAAAAATGCAACTCCAGAAGTAGAGAAATCTTTTAGAGCTGAACTACAGGTACGGATACTATATGCGGCTGTGTATGAAATTGTGCAGGTATATCGAAAAGACAAGATCTCTTTATTTCTACTTCTTGAGTTAAATCGATGTAAGTTTTTGTGCCTGCTTCAGCAAATAATCTCGATAATCTAGAAGCAATCGTTTTGGGGTCCACATATTGGCCACCTTGTGCTTTAAATGCTGCCCATTCCTCGGGTGTGGGGTTTGAATAATAGGAACGTGAGCGATGACTTGTTTCTATTTTAGCAGGGATTGGCATGCCAGATAAAAAACTTTGTATCGCATTTTTTAATATCTCTACCGATAACGGCACAGTATCAAGATATAAATCCAGAACAGGTTTAGACGGATTAAGAGGTAATGTTCCTTTTAATATAATTCCACCCTCATCAATACCGCACGCCATATCATGCAGGGTTAGCCCATATTCAGCTTCACCGTTCATGATAGCTCTAGGAGGTATTAGTAAGCCCTTATAATCAGGGAGAAGGCCACTATGTATATTCCAAAAGAACCCTTTTTCATGGAGAACGCCTATGATTTCGCGTTCAAATACTTGTAAAAATCGTACTGAAACCCCTCCAATAACCTTGTCATTATCTATGAGGCTATTGATGACACTAGGATGATTAACATCTGTAGTATCATGAATCTCAATACCTTCACGCTTGGCAAGCTGTCTGTAAGATAAAGCTTTATTGTTTAGGCCATTTTTACTTTCTAAAAATGGAATTATTGTTTCATTTAAAAGTTCAACATTAAAAAAACGTACCTCATCCGGAGAGAAGTTCTTAAAATTTCTATTTCTATGTTTAGCTGTATAAAAAAGAATAGGTTCAAGCCCTATACGTTTCATCATGGGTACGATGCCATTCAGCATTAAAAGGCCGACTAGATCATCACATACAAACAAAGCAACTCTATGGGACATTTTAAATCCTATATGGGCTTAGTTTGTTTAGGCGGGAGTGTGGCTACGTTATCCCATGTCACGTTAAACAGGGAACGAAACCCATCTGCAAATTGGCGGTTGTGAAGTACAACGATATGCACGCTGTCTTCTTCAAAATTCAAGAGACCAATACGGTCACCGTAAGCATAAAATGATTGTTCATTCCACATAGTGCGCGGAAGCCAGCGATATTCAGCATGTTTTCCTACGAATTGATAGTCGTCGTGCCCGGCCGTAATTTTAAAATCGATTTTATATTTTATTTCTAACATGCGGTTAGTGTGCATGGTGTTCCACTCTGTCCCCAGCCATTTCAGCCAGTTGGCTGGTTTGGCATTATGAAGACAAATTTCACCGCCTTGAGTTTTCGCCGTTTCATACACATCATCCATGAACTTACGAAAGCCTTCCGCACCATGATACTGGTGTACTAAAACCTTTCGGGGGCGAATGCCTCCTTCGTCCGTAAACTCTAGCCCCCGAACTTCATAAAATAGCTTCAGCGTTTCGATGGTGGAAACACGCGGACTGTCTGTTTTGGCGTTTTCTATATCCGCCAAAGTTTGAACACCTATGCCCGTTAATTCAGCCACTTGGTTACGGGTCATATCTAAAAACGCCCGCGCAGAGCGAATTTGCTGAGGTGTAATATCCATCTGGTACCTTTTTTATATGGTTTATCGTTTTTTTCTTTATTCATTAACAATTTTTTAATCTTTGGTCAATATAAACAATGGTATTCCGTGTTTAACGGTATTTATCAACTTTAACCATCTGGGGAGACATAAGATGAGTACACTGTGTGCAGGGGTGAATGAGGGGTATGAGGCGGATCTTCTGGCCTTGTATGAGGTGCTTGAGAGTCGCTATGGCCTTGTTCTGGCTCAACAAATCGTGGATGAGATCAAAAAAGCCGGGGATCGTGCCTATGTGCCGGACTATACGTCTGCCAAGTTCCTGTCTGAGGCGGTGGCCTTTGTGCGCCCGATGGCTCTGGGCGCGCTGACATCCCTTAAACAAGCCAAATTAGAGGCATCTCCATTACCCGGCGGGGTCGAGAGCCTGAATACCAAACGAGCAGAGCAGGGCTTCGCTCGGCTGTTTGGGTCGTATCGGTTGGTCAAGGGCACCTACTGGGATTTTTACACCCGGATCATGACGGACACACAAAGACGCCGTCATATGCCCCCGCCGCGTCACGTATATGTGGATGCCCCGCGCGCTCCCGAAACGGCGATCATCAGACAGGCGGCCTAAGATGAAACCGACAGACTTTCATGTTGGCAAGCAGATCTTTGCCACATTCGAACTTGGTCAAATGGGCGCCTAACAAATCCGTCGAACGAAAAATTGGCTGTCAGAGAAAACTGGGGAGAAAACCCCGGTCTTTTAAATTCTCAGTGTTCGACAGAAGCTTAGCAGCCCGAAAAGAGCGTGGAATTGGGGATATTTGGGGGGAAATTCTTAACGTTTTTTAGACCAGCGAAGAGGTGGATGTGTGTATGCTTCCAAATAATAAATTTCACTAGTTTTTTATATTATTAGTGTCCAAACCGTTTTCAATGCTGCCTACGTAACGAATTGTCTTTTTCTTTTCAATTCTATAACAAAAATCAAGCAGCTCAAGAAAAACATATAATTCATTAGCTAACTCGTATTCTGGCTCGCTTTCTTTTACTAGATTTTTTCCTAAATTTTTTACCGCTTCATCAACATCTATTACAAAACTATGATCCTTGTAATGATTCGTAAAGTGGTCAGCAATATTACTTGCCGTTTTACCATTTAAAAATTTTTTTCCTTCTAATAATCTTTCCGCGTATTGAACGGCCGATTCTGCTAAGCGATCATAATACCCCAAATCATGAATTTTTAAGTTTTGTGCAAGATATTTGGCAAACATATCAGAGGATCCAGGGAACTTAGCAGATAAATTTGCAATTTTTTCTAATGAGTTTGTAAGACCAAGTGCTGGAAAACCACTTATTTGGGGATCTATGGGGCCAAGTTCACTTAATAAGCCCATGTGAATTTCATTAGCACCTAATGCAATAAGCGTTGCAGCTGACTTAGCTCTGCGAGGTGCAGAAACAACAAATCTGTTTTTTGCTAAGCGCTTGCATGTCTTGCTGATTAAGTAGGCAGGCTCAATTCTACCGCCATCACTCATTAATATAAGTAAAATATCTTTTTGTTTTTTTAGATCAGATATAGCTTCATAAATCTTGTTGGAATGATATTGGGATATTGGAGAATAATCATCATATAAGAAAATTACTCTGTAAGAGTCCATTTTGGACTTACCTATGATTTCTGTTATATACTCTGCTACTTTCTTTTTAACTACCACATCTTCTTCATTTTTTATCAGATTCCAAACACCAGTAAATCCGCTTAAATTGTAAGTGGAGGGAGGAGGGCTAGAAGCTTCGGCAGTGGTTTTTTTTTGTTCGGTCATTTTCATTTAAAAAATATGGCTGTGTGCGCAGTCACTCTCGCACAATTCTCAGCAAGATTCCCTGCTAGCAGGGAAAATAACAGGGATTTTTTCTGTTTTTTTACCGAGCCATATGACCAGATTGCCGAAAATCCCAATGAATTCATGGCGTAGCTGTACTTCTGCCAATTTGAAGTGAAAAAAAACAGGGAATTATCAGGTTAAATGAATAATATAAATATATTATAATTGAGTTCAATAGTATAGGCGTTCGAGCTTACGAAGCTAGGTTATATAGGGTTTAAAACTATTCATTTAAACGCCCCTTTGCAAATAGAAAGACTGAAAACGTGTCATGAATCTCTTGATATGTATCAGGTCATTAAACTCTTCTAGTTTTTTAATTTTAAAACTTGTCCTGATTCTATCTCTTTTGAATGTTCATAAAATATAATTAAGTTCTTTAAAGACAATACTGGCACTTTGTTCAAGATACGACGGATTTTTGGTAAATTATAATAAGGTATTGTTGGGTATTTATGATGTTCCCAGTGATACCAAATATTATGGGGGGCTAAAATTTGCTTTGCAATCCAACTTAAGTGAATGCGGTGTGTATCTTCTGTGCCTAGATGCTCAAAGAATGTTCTCAGTCTAAAAAACATCATAAAGCTTGTAATAAGTGATACGTACCATATCGCAGGAATCCACCAGTAATTCGAAATAATACTGACCAGAATAAAAGCTATATGCACCATAATTAAGGGAATATATTCTCTTCTAGTAGATGGCTTAGAGAAAGTCACGATTATTAAATAATCCTTAATAGAAAACCCGAACAAATCTGAAAAAGCATAGTATAAAACTTTAGGTAGTTTTATAGGTAAGTCATATTGAGGTTTGCGTGCAGATCGATGTGCCAGTTCAGGATCACTTTCAGTATTCATATGATTATGATGACTAATGTGGACGTTTCTATAGCCAGATGTTGTAATTCCCAAAGGCCAAAAGGCAAAAATATTTGATAGCAAATCATTAGTATTTTTATTTTCAGATAAACAAAAGTGAGACGCTTCATGGCCTAGAACTGTCAATGCGTGTTGTCTATTCCCCACAATCAAAACCGAAAAAACAAACGTAATAATATGTGGGTAGGTATAAAAGAGAGCAATTGCCAATGAAATTATACCCCAATCAACTAAAGCATCGTAAAGCCATGTCGTCATAGATTTTCTGGAATAAAATCTTATTTCTTCAATACTTAGTTTTTCTTTCTGCTGCTCGCTCATCTTTCATGGCCTCCTATCCACTATTTTTCTAGAGATAAGAGAATCAAAAAATTTATTCACCTACGTAAGAGCGTAGGTGCCAGGCTAGGTTTTAGAAATTACTCTGTCAGTTAATTCTAATCCCATAGATAAAAAGGAGATTTTTATGGCTAAAGTTCAGGTCGTAGATATGAAAGATAGTATTCAGGATATTCTAAGAATCATAGATGAAGACGGATGTGTTGTAATAAGAGATGCTATTAATTCCGATGGCTTAAAGAAACTTCAAAATGAAATGAATGACCTATTAAATAATACAAGTGTCTGTGCGGGAGATTTCTACGGCTACCAAACTAAGCGCATAAGCGGGTTGATTAAAAAATCACCTCAAACACGCGAGCTAGCCATTCATCCCGTTATACTCTCAGTCATGGATGAAGTTTTACTTAGAAGCTGTGAGCAGTATCAACTAAATTTAACTCAAGCGATTCAGATATATCCTTCTGAACCTCAGCAAATTATTCACCGAGACGATTCAATGTTTCCTTTCGGAGCGAAGCGTTTTGAAGCGATGATAAATTGTATGTGGGCAGTTGATGATTTTACCTTTGAAAACGGGGCGACGCATGTAGTCCCAGGAAGCCATAAATGGGATTTAGATAGGCAGCCTAAGCCAGAAGAGGTTACTTATGGAGAAATGCCTGCAGGCTCAGTTTTAATATATCTTGGGTCGTTACTACATAATGGAGGCGCAAATATCTCTTCTAAACCTAGAACAGGACTTGTTGTTAGCTATTGCAACGGCTGGTTAAGGCAGGCCGAGAATCAGTACTTAGCTGTCCCCTTGTCAGATGCGGCTAATTATTCAGAGTGTTTGCAAAGATTAATGGGCTATTTTGTACACAAACCTAACCTTGGTTGTGTAGAGGGGAGGGATCCAATTGAAATACTTAAAGATCAAAGGCTTCCAGAAGGCCAATTTACAGAATTCTTGCCAGATGCTGTTAAGCCAATACTCAAGGACTTTAGACAAAATTTGAAGAAAGCGGCCTAAAAGCTAACAAGTGTTTTCGAGAGGTTGGTGATACTTACACTAACCTCTCCTTCTCTTTTACAATTTATGGGTGTATATTAGCTCTGCATACCAACTTATGGGACTTCCTATGAGAATGATCAGAAGTTTTGAAGAGTATGTTGATAAAACAAGTTACGCTCAGTCCCCTGAAGAGCTATTTGATGCTTACTTGCTTGCAGTCAAGAGGCATGGGCTTGATCGCGCGCTTTTTGCATTAATAACTGATCATACAGAAATAAATAAATCCGCAGGCGTAGGAGTCATTCATAATTTTCCGCAAGACTGGATGACACATTACTTCGAGAAAGAGTTTCACAAAGTTGATCCCGTTATCATCTATGGAGCTGAAAAAGTTGAAGCGTATACTTGGGCAGAGATACCTCTCAACCTTGAACTAACAAAAAAGCAAAAACTTTGTCTTAACTACGGAAATGAAGCCGGACTTCATAGTGGTGTTGCAACATATCTACACGCGGGTAGAAATCAGACAGCAGGGGTTAGTCTTGCCTCTAGCCATAAGAAAGATTCTTTCGATGGGAGAGTTGATTTAATCACAGCCTACAGCAATCATTTCTATATGATGTATCGCAAAATGCATAACGTGAAAGATCATAAGCCTACCAATATTCTTTTGACAGATAAAGAAAGGGAGGTTTTGGTCTGGGCAGCAGCTGGTAAATCTAATCTAGACATAGGATGTATTTTAACTATGAGTGAAAACACAGTAGATTTCCACCTGCGTAATATTTTTAGGAAGCTAGATTGTAACTCTCGAATCGTTGCAATCGTTAAGGCTATTACATTAGGATTGATCCGATCTTAAAAGCTACGTAAGCACGTAGGTCACTTTTTAAAACAGCTGTGTCATTTATCTCTCGACAGGAGATATAAAATGATCACTTGCATAACATATAAAAATCTTTCTGAGTATGGCGACCTACTGTACTCGTCTTTTAAACTAAGGCATGAATGCTTTATTGAACGGCAGTCTTATAACGTAAATGTGTATCAGGGTATGGAATTTGACCAATATGATACACCTGCTGCCGCTTACCTTGTTTACCATGAAGATAGAAAAGAAGCCCTGGGAGTTAATCGATTAACCCCAACATCTATAAATGGAATGCTTCATGATATTTGGCCAAATCTTGTAAATGATAAATCACTACTAAAGAATTCTCACGTCTGGGAGGGGACGCGCTACTGCATTAACAAATCTTTATCTTCCGACCTTAGACAAAAAATTATTAATGAAATGGCAATAGCCTACTTAGAATTTGGGTTAGATCATCAGATTAAAAAAATTATTGGAATGATGCCTACATATATTTATCGAAGTGTATTTGAAAAGCCGGGGATTGAAATGGATTATTTGGGGCCTATTGAGAAAATAGGAAGGCATAATATACGAGCTGTCGCTATCCCCGTTGAGGAAAAACAACTCTACAATGTAAGAACCAAGACAGGAATTTGGGGAAGAATTCTACACTACACAGATGTTAACAACATGGAGAGTAATCGTGAGTACAGACAAGTTGCCTAATTTAATAGACTTTCAGGACAATAATAAATATGATTTTTCTCAAATATCTCGAATTGTTGAGGCGTTGGAATTTCTTAACAAAGAAGCAAAAAAGTCAAACAATCGTGATATAGAGTTGATAATCTCATCTGCATTTAATCTATGCTTCTGCGCCTACTATCTTGCTATGCGATACAAGATTGAGCTTGATGGTCAATCTAACTGAGTTTTAGCATTTATAATTTTTTCTACACTATTAAAAATAAAATCAGACATAACCTTTTTCTGTTGAGAATCTATTAATGGGTTAACTAAGTCATGCGAAAACAAAGTTGTCTTACCGGGTGTCACTAGATGATTTTGTAATGTATATATAATTTTTTTCATTTTTAATAAATATACTCAAAGCATAATTTTAACAATATACCTTTAAGTTGGAAGGGCCACGATTTAATTTTTCTATGTATATTTTAGTTATTCGCTAATATTATAAAGAAATGAGTAAAAAAGGAAAATCAGGAGATGTCGATATTGTTATTGGTAGAAATATTTCATTTGTACGAAAGCAAAAGAATATTACCCAAGAAGAGTTAGCTAAGAAGTTAGGGATTACTTTTCAACAAATACAAAAATATGAAAACGGAAAAAATAGAGTTTCAGCTTCAAATTTAATGACAATAAGTAAGATACTTGACGTCCCTCTCACGTGTTTTTTCTCTGAGATGCTCAACGTAGAAGATCTAAGTAAATCCCAGTCAGTGCCAAATCTATTTTCATCAGACACCTTGAAGATTTTAAGATTGCTTGAAGCTATAAAAAACAAAAATGTTAAGCGGCAACTCATTACATTTATTGAAAGCTTTGTGAATAACTTTCGAAAGTAATTTTTTAAATGTGATAACTTTTATTAATTAAAATTCAGAAAATTGTACTCAATATACTGGTTTGATATCCAAAGTAGAAATTTTAGCTCTGATCTTTCTATTTTAACTCTTGAGCCATCATTGCTTACGACAAGCTATAACCATAGTCGTCGTGTCTGTGGGTGCATAGCACCGATACTATGGCTAAAGCCTTTAGACTAAAACTAAGGCTCTGATAATTGACTTCATCTTTTCTTATTTAGATATAAAGTTGTTTTTTCTTAAGAAATACAACTCAAAAATACAACAGAGAGTAGCCGATAAGCGTTCATGTTCCTATTCTGGGTTGTATAATGCATACCTCAACATAAAATATCTTGACGCCTCTTGTTATTCCTACCTACGCTAACTTTTAGAAAAAAGCATAATCTTGTTGTTCGATAATATAGCGTATATTTTTTGGGTAGAAAAATGCTCACGTCTATCAATAAAAAGAAACTTCTACTCATTTTTTTGGGTTTAATCTTTATTGTAACGATAGATATCATTCGTCCACGATTTGATCCAATACCTCAAAAATACTGTCAGCCTGCCGGCGGTGATATATATTGTATACCTGTCGAATATTTCAGCTTGCCGCCCATCGACCCGACTGGGTTTGGTATTACCATTAACTATCCGGCCATGACCCCAGGAGGGGATAAGGTACCCAGAATGCTTATCACTGTTCAGGATACGCATAAGTACGGACGAAGTGATGATGTGATCGAACTTCTGCGTACTCAAAATCCGATTACCGACACCGTTAGATATGGTCTACGTGAAGCCCCCTCGCGTCTTAAGCCTGGTATTAGGGATATTTTTTACGAACCAAATACCGATCCGTTTGGATCTCAGCCCTCTGCAATCAGTTGTGAAATTGAAGATAGCACGTTGCCGCCACCTCAAAACATAATGTGCACACATCGTTTCGTGAGTGGAAGCGTTGCGATCAATATTACTTATCTTAAAAATAGTCTTGCCAACTGGGCCACGATCAAGGCCGATGTGCTGACATTCATTGAAAGTTTTAAACAGTAATCATTAAATATATAGGAGTTTTTATGTCACTGGATTATAACACGCTTTCCCAAATCACTGATGTCACGTTTGAGCAGTTCAAATCTGCCCATCAATCTGGAAATAAAATTGCCGCCCAATATTATGATGCATTACGCACTCAGGCTCAACAGTCTCCCAACCTATCTGCCATATCTCTATATGCAATCCAAGCCGCCGAGGTTGTCAGAAATAGCGGTATCCGCGGGAGATTTGCCAATAACTTCTCTGCATCAGAAGCTCAAGATAGTAATATTAATTTTACGGCAGGAAGTGATAACTGGCTGAGAATGCAGTATGCATTGATGAAAGCAGACCTTGCTGCGCGTCAAGAATCGACTTCAGGAGAACTTAATTTTGAAATAACTATCGAGATCCATAATATCGCATTTTCAGCGGTCAATATTGATGCTCGTGCTTTCTCGATAAGAGAGCCTTTGCTGATTATTGCTAAATACGATCCCGCATTGGCACAACAGACTTTTATTGAAAGCATCACCAATGAAGATTATTTTGGTTCTGTTTTTATAGATGGGCTCTGGGTCGCTGGAAACTCTATTCGGGCAATTCTTGAAGCAGAGATCGCTAATGGAAACGCCGAAGCGCTTGCCGATCTAGTGGCATTAACGGCATGGGTCAATCAGGCTACGCCTGCTTTTGCTTCTGCGGCAGGGGCGGAAGCAATTCAGGATATTGCCAACGGCGTAACCTATCTTGTGTTTGATCACGTACGTGAAATTATTATCAACGGGGGGGCCTTTCCTTTCAAGGAATTCACGAGTGGCAATCCCTCTGTTCTTACCAATCAGGAGCTAATACGTTTAATCCAAGGAGATTTTTTCTTGGTTGGAGAGGCTGGAAGCAACGCCAGATTCCGTGCTGTTGGGGAACTAGCAGATCGATATATCAACAATCCTAGTGGTCTTGCTACGGATGGCATTTCTGTCACGCTCGTCAATAATGGCGGTGGCAACAGCACCGTATTTACGCATAATGGCATCGGTATAGCGTCACTCACGAATATACAGCGAGGTTCTTATATCATTCAAACTGCGGAAGTCATTGGTATCGGCGGGGCACCTGATGCTGTCCAGATCATGACTCGAGACACTTATGCTGGTTCTTTTGCGCACTCTGAAGTTATCGAGATTAAGTATCCTGAAAGTTTCAATTTTACAGCAGCTGGTGGATATTTTGGCGGTTTAATTGCCGATAATATTGCCGATGATAGTATTTTTCGCCAAGTTCTTTATCGTACACTCTTTACAACAGCAGGCCAAGTGTACGGCACTTATGCTGATTTAATTTCGGTACCTGAAAATAGTCTTTCTGCCGCTCGTTTTGCGGCAACGAATGGAGTAGATACAGGTATTCTGGATGACTTGCCTGCTTTAGGACAGCGTTTAGCGTCTAATCTTGCCTCGAGTATCGCGGGTGTGCTCTCACGCAGTGTCACCGAGGAGCTTGGAGAAGCTATTGATATTGGCGGCGTTGCTGGTGAGGTTCTTGATGTTGCCCTTGGATCTGTTACGACGGGTGTTATCAACGATGTTATTAACGTTACGTTCCGGGATATGAATAGTGGTCTCTATACTAACCTTATTAATAAGGGATTTACACCTGAAATAAGCGCAGAAATCCGGTTTGAAATTGCTAAAGCTTTTGCAGGATATGTAGGGTCTCGCCTGGCTGGTGAGATCGTTACGCCTGAAAGCCAGCAGGCCGCTGTTTTTGGCTCTATTGGGTCAACATTGGGTATCTCAATTGCAACCAACACAGGTATCCTAGCTAACCTAACCATTAGTACAGCAGTCAAAGCAGCGTTCGGAACTTTTGGATCATTTGCGCCTATCATAGGCACTGCCATCGGTGCTTTCGTAGGTCAGATTGCCGGAACGCTTATCGGTAATCTTTTCGCCTCTAAAGACGAACCTATTTCCTGGGCCACTATCCAGTTTGATAAGAGCACCAATAGCTATGGCCTTATAGCTGCTTGGGGTGATGATGGTGGTGATCCGGCTATTGCCCGGGACATGGCAAATGCCATGATTCCTGGTATTAACGATATCCTTGAATTGACGAGTGGCACGCTGCGCCGCGCTTCTAATGCACCAATCGTGGAACTTGGCTTGGATGGAGACCATTTCGGGGTAATCGTTGATGGGACACCAACGCGCTTTTTCCCTAGTTCTGCGGAAGCCATCGAACATGCTGCTTTCAATCTCCTAAAAGGATTTGATCTGGTGGGTGGCCATGCTGTGCTCATGCGTGCTTGGCATAACTCAGATGCCACCACATTGCAGGAATTCAAAGAAGACCTAGAAGTAGCTGAAGCGTTTCAAGCCTATCTTAGCAATCCAGCGGGGATTATTGCTGTTATGCTTGATCAACCTGAGAGCCCAGCCGCATTAGCGTGGGCTAAGGTACTTGCGCGCGCTGGCGAACTTGATCTCCACATCCCGCATGAACGTGACATCGATGGTGGCTGGGGTGAGCTTCTGGCTGCCCGTGGCGACATCGATCCGAGCCTCATACCCGATATTGACGGCGATAGCCTTGTTCTGACGGATCCGATTACTGGTGAGATAACGCGTGTTGAGCATGTCATTGGTCAAGGATACGAAATTATCCGCAAGCTCGGAACAGACGGCAACGACATTATTGATGTTGTCGTGAACGGGCCTGCTATCACTCATATTAATGCTATGGCTGGTGACGATATTATCAATGGCTCAGACGAGCGTGATATCATTCTTGGAGGAGAAGGCAATGATACGATTTTAGGTAACGGGGGCGATGACTGGATTAACAGCGGCTCTGGTGATGACACCGTTACTGGTAACGGTGGAAATGATTTAATTTACGGTTCCAACGGAAATGATATTTTGGAAGGTGCCGAGAATGATGATGATATTCATGGAGGAGCTGGTAACGATACGATTACGGGGCGAGGTGGATTTGACCGTCTTTATGGGGGAGAGGGTGATGATCTTCTAATCGCTGATCCCAATCCTTCATCAACTGATCAGACGACACGTATTCAAGCGCATGGTGGTGAAGGCGATGATACAATTATTATTAGATCCTATAACACAGAAATCACCGGTGGGCGCGGCAATGATCTCATACAACTAGAGAACCAGTCTGCATTTGTTACGATCTCCCGTGGAGACGGTCACGATGTTATCGAATTTGTTCCGACTGGCCAGAAAAATCATATCCGTTTTGATCACTCCATTAGTGCCAACGAACTTTGGTTCCAACGGATTGGTGATGATTTGCGTGTCTTAGTGTTGAATGAGCCGCAAAGCGTTACAATTCGAGATTACTTCACTAAAACTCATAATTTAGAGATCAATGCAGGTGATGCTTATTTGGAGCCCGATGCTCTCTCGTCCCAGATTCACTTACACCACCAATTAGCTACACAGCCCTCTGGTACGAACAACAGCGTATCAGACGCTGCCCTTCAGCAGGTGGCAGTTGGCAGTTTTTGGCGTATCAATACGTCATCCGTTGGTGCGCCGCCTGCCGGTCCTTGGCTATTCACTCAAGATAACACTATTGCATCAGGTACATATGCTAGCGGTGATATGTTCCAACATATTCGCTTTGGGGGCTCGGCTTTATCAAATATTGAAAATACTGACCGAATTATATTTGGGGGCAATTCATCTGACTCGATTATCGTGTCTGGCGGCACGGCTACAGTTTATGGAGGCGCTGGTAATGACAATATCAATGCTAATCTAAATACTGGGTTTTCAAGCCACCTGAATATAGCGCGCTTATATGGCGATTCAGGTAATGATGTTATTAGCGGTAGCCACGGTAAGGATATTATTCAAGGTGGTACGGGAAGCGATGTTTTACAAGGGTGGAACGGGGATGATCTTATATTCGGCAACTCAGAAAACGACACCATATATGGTGGAGATCAAAACGATACTTTGCATGGTGATGCTGGCGATGATTTCTTAAGTGGAGATAACGGAAACGATACCCTGTTTGGTGGCGAGGGAAATGACACGCTGCAGGATTTTTATGGTGATAATATTCTTCATGGTGGATCTGGCAATGATGTCCTTACATCAGGGTCAGGAAATGACGTTTTAGAAGGAGACGATGGAAACGATTTACTTCAAGCAGGTGCAGGTAATGACCGTATTTCAGGAGGTAGAGGAGCTGACACGCTCTATGGTGGATCCGGTAGAGATACACTCAACGGCGGCGAAAATGACGATATTCTCAATGGTAATGATGGAAATGATAGACTTTATGGTGGAAGTGGAAACGATCTGCTGATCTATGATTATGTCACATCTTCAGCGTCTATAGATACATATGATGGAGGGAGTAACACTGACGAATTGCGTCTACGACTAACGACTGCGCAACTCAATCAGCCACAGATGATTGGGGATCTTCTTCGCTTCCGGCTCCACGTGGCAGAGCAACTCGCCGCTCGATCAGATGGATCGACCATTTCTTATGCTTTTGCACTAATGGCACTAACGGTTACCGCCGTAGAGAGTATTTCGGTAGAGCTTACGGACACACAAAGCTTTGCAGCCTTCAGCTTTGATGAGGTAATTGGAAGTAATATCGATGATACGCTTGTGGCTCCCAGTTCATGGCATGCGTACCTTGATGGAGCGGCCGGAAACGATAACCTGTCAAGCGGAGCTGGTGATGATGTAATTTATGGTGGATCTGGGAACGATATCATAAATACAGGTGATGGATGGAATCTTGTACGTGGGGGGGAGGGTGATGATGTCATTACCGGAGGAAGCGGAGCTGATGAACTTCACGGTGATGCAGGAGAGGATATCATCTACGGCGGAGCTAGCAATGATATCGTTGAAGGCGATATCGGAAACGATGATCTGTCCGGTGAGGACGGCGATGATACCCTCTCTGGTGGAGCAGGAAACGACACCATAGATGGCGGCGCAGGCAATGACATCATCAATGGGGATAGCGGCGACGATAATATCCAGGGCGGTACGGGCGACGATACCATTATCGGCGGTCTGGGCTCTGATACCATTACGGCTGGGGCAGGAAATGACCTCATTTATGGAGGTGCCGGAGCTGATATGATGACAGGGGGTGAGGGCGCTGATACGTTCGCTTATACACTATCCGATATTGGTTCTGGAGCTGATACTATCACAGATTTTGCGGTCAGCCAGAACGACAGGCTTCGTATTGACGTTCCTGTCTCGATTTCTGCTCAGCTTTCGAGCTATATCACACTGACAGCCTCAGGTTTGCACACCCTCGTCCATGTTGATCGAGATGGCTCAGGGAGTGCCTATGGTAACCTGCTTGTCGCGACACTGGAGAACGTTAATCCTGCTTCTATTCAAGCTGAAAGGCTCGAGGGCGCCATCGTCATAAGACAGACAGTTGTTGCTCCGCCACCACCCCCACCTCCTTCACCTATTACAGCACGTGATGACCAGTTTAGTGCAAATAAATATTATGATGCTGTTGTTCTGGGGAATGTCCTTGCTGATAACGGCAACGGCGCTGATATATCAGGTGATGGGTCGACGCTCTTTGTAAGAGCTGGGATTGTCACAAGTCAGCATGGTATTGATGTTGTCATTCGTGCAGATGGATCATTTATTTACCCAATAACGACTAGTTTTTCTGGATCTGACACATTCACCTACGATCTTCTCGGCTCGGCCGGAGCATCCGATACCGGTACTGTGGCGATCCAGATCAATGTCGCAGACTTTGTAGGAATAAATGGTTCTGCGGGTAGTGACTATATTAGTACCCCATACCAGAATAACCGCCTGAATGGACGGGCCGGTGACGACAGCTTATACGGCCACCACCTCAATGACGTCATTTTGGGCGAAGATGGCCAGGACAACATTCACAGCTACATGGGCAACGACCTTGTCTATGGCGGAAACGGTAATGATGGTCTCTACGCTTACGAAGGAGACGATACTATCTACGGTGGTAGTGGGATCGACTCTCTTACAGCTGCTGAAGGTAATGACCGATTGTACGGAGAGGATGGAGACGACTGGCTGTTTGGTATATCTGGAAATAACCTTCTCGATGGTGGTGCTGGCGACGATAATATCCAGGGCGGTACGGGCGACGATACCATTATCGGCGGTCTGGGCTCTGATACCATTACGGCTGGGGCAGGAAATGACCTCATTTATGGAGGTGCCGGAGCTGATATGATGACAGGGGGTGAGGGCGCTGATACGTTCGCTTATACACTATCCGATATTGGTTCTGGAGCTGATACTATCACAGATTTTGCGGTCAGCCAGAACGACAGGCTTCGTATTGACGTTCCTGTCTCGATTTCTGCTCAGCTTTCGAGCTATATCACACTGACAGCCTCAGGTTTGCACACCCTCGTCCATGTTGATCGAGATGGCTCAGGGAGTGCCTATGGTAACCTGCTTGTCGCGACACTGGAGAACGTTAATCCTGCTTCTATTCAAGCTGAAAGGCTCGAGGGCGCCATCGTCATAAGACAGACAGTTGTTGCTCCGCCACCACCCCCACCTCCTTCACCTATTACAGCACGTGATGACCAGTTTAGTGCAAATAAATATTATGATGCTGTTGTTCTGGGGAATGTCCTTGCTGATAACGGCAACGGCGCTGATATATCAGGTGATGGGTCGACGCTCTTTGTAAGAGCTGGGATTGTCACAAGTCAGCATGGTATTGATGTTGTCATTCGTGCAGATGGATCATTTATTTACCCAATAACGACTAGTTTTTCTGGATCTGACACATTCACCTACGATCTTCTCGGCTCGGCCGGAGCATCCGATACCGGTACTGTGGCGATCCAGATCAATGTCGCAGACTTTGTAGGAATAAATGGTTCTGCGGGTAGTGACTATATTAGTACCCCATACCAGAATAACCGCCTGAATGGACGGGCCGGTGACGACAGCTTATACGGCCACCACCTCAATGACGTCATTTTGGGCGAAGATGGCCAGGACAACATTCACAGCTACATGGGCAACGACCTTGTCTATGGCGGAAACGGTAATGATGGTCTCTACGCTTACGAAGGAGACGATACTATCTACGGTGGTAGTGGGATCGACTCTCTTACAGCTGCTGAAGGTAATGACCGATTGTACGGAGAGGATGGAGACGACTGGCTGTTTGGTATATCTGGAAATAACCTTCTCGATGGTGGTGCTGGCGACGATAATATCCAGGGCGGTACGGGCGACGATACCATTATCGGCGGTCTGGGCTCTGATACCATTACGGCTGGGGCAGGAAATGACCTCATTTATGGAGGTGCCGGAGCTGATATGATTTATGGCCAGGCTGGAGCGGATGTTTTCGCTTTTGACCTAGCAGTGCTAGATGGAACACAAGATACGATATTCGACTTCTCTCTTATCGAAGGCGATAAAATTGATATTTCTAATCTCATCACAGGCTTTGATCCTTTGACAGAACTTATCTCTGATTTTATTCAGATCACTGATAATGGAACTGACTCTGTTGTTGCTATTGATGCTAATGGAGGCGCGGATCAATTTATTGCTATTGCCACATTAAAGGATATTACAGGTTTGACTGACGAACAGTTGCTTTATGACACTGGTAAACTCATCGCAGCGTAGCAGCGCCAATGCTTGAAGTATGATACTTTCTTAAGATTGGGTAGATGAGAAATGCTAGATCATCATTCTGCTAAAGCACTTTGCACATAGAAATTGAGTAATGGGCTAAGCCATGACCAGGTTTCTGTCAAAGGGGCTCCAAGTTTGACTGCTCTGCTAGGGTCAGCACTCATATCTCGCGATAAGTTCAGGATTGATTTCAGTTCGGGTGTAGCGTTCTCGACGGGCCGGATGTCTCGCTTTGATAAACGGGATACTTCTCTGACGATATCACTTGGGCGAACTAATCCGATCGAGGTCGCATTCAAGGAGCCTGTCACCGTAGAAGTACAACCGACCCAGTTTAGAACAGCAGCAGCTTCTTTGGACGAGATTACACTAAGAGGCAGGTCTGCAGAACCACAATCTATTTTCCCAGTTCTTATTGCTGCTCTGATAGGTGCTTCAAGTCTTTCTGTATAGTCATCTGTGCCAAGCACAATTGGAAATCTAACTGCTATACAACTCAGGTCTTGCGCTTGGCATAGAATGCTCTCTGCTTCACGTTTACCCAAAGTATAGGTATCCTCTGTCGGTATATCAGATTGATTGTAGGTAATCGGGTTAAACTTGCCTTCTGACGAGTATTGACAACTCTGCCGTCCATACACAGCAATTGAGGAAGAAACCACATATTTTCTGCAGTTTGAAGAGAAGGCTTCTACAGCTATGTGGGCATCAGATCCGTTCATACATATTTGATCAAATACGACGTCCCAGCCATTGCTGGCAATCTTCTTAACGGCTATGGCGTCTTGACGGTCTATTTGTTTATAAAAAACATTTAGATCTTCATAAGGGCGTCGGGAAGCAACCGTCACATCATGGCCTGCATCAACCAACATCTTGGTAAGATGCCGACCAAAAAACTTTGTACCTCCTAATATTAGAATAGATTTTTTCATATATTAATGACTAGGAACATAAACTATAAATATAAAATATTTTATATTTATATTATGTTTCAAAAATTAAGTTTTAGCTTATAAAAGCTTAGATTTATTTGATGTCAATTATAAATTAAGAAATAAGAATATAATACAAAATTTACGGGAACCCTGTAGCGTGAAAACTAACATATGCGGTGAAATTCTACTTTTATTCAGGGAAAAAGTCTAACTAGATGGCAGAGAATGTAGGCATAGGCACACGGCGATCTTCACCGTAATTCCATCTTATTTTAAATCCTGTGTCGTGAGAGAGTTGATCTGCAATATCTTTAGGCATTTTATAAGAATTTGTTATGCCTATCCCATCGCCTTTATACTTTACAAAAGACTTTCCAGCTAGGGAAAATTCCATTTTTCTATTTGCTATCATATAATTAAAGCCGCCGTGGCTTTGTGCATAAAATATGCATCTAAAATCAAAACTGTTTGGGTCAAAGTCACCTTCAAAAGGTAGCTCTGATTTCATAGATTTTAGTAATTCGCGCCCCCACAATGTTGTCCATTCGCTATTATAAGCAGCTTCCACCTCTGAGCCATTTTGGTTACAGTCAAATGTAAAAGTATAAATGTCACCTTCCTTCATACGTGAACGGTGACGCAGAAAATCAGCTTTGATGACATGGTAAGGAAAACCATCCTCGGGGAAACCCGGCATGTTACCTCTCGTCATGCCAAACTCTGCGATAACTTTTCTTCCTTGTCCTAAGTTAGGAGGAAAGGCGGCTTCTTGAAAGTCGGACAGATCGGGAATAATACGCACATTTGGGAGTTCGTCTCCCATGATATGTGGCATAATTGCAATAGATGCAGGGGATAGATCGCGTCCTACCCACGTGTGCAGCCCTGTCAGGTTTGAAAAAAATGGAATGGATTTCGTACGCATGGCGCTTTCCATCCCAGGTCCATTTTCGATACCAATAGTTCCATGTGCATGAGAAAAGTCGTGACTAATATTTCTTGCGGCAATAGGAATAACGCCTATCTCTGCAGGCTTCATATAATTGCTGGGTGCAGAAGAAAACTTACCCCCGTACTCTAGTGCTGCTGGTGTCAGATAACATCTATGGATTAATCCGCCTTGTACGTTGCAGGATAAGTGATCCAAAGTTTCTTGTAAAAAAACTTGTCTTTCTTCAAGCGTTAAAAGAGGTTTTTGGCTCGCTTGTGGGGCTTTTAAAAGAGTAAGTTCACTCATTTAATTACCCCATGATTATTCCAAATAGCATTAAACATGACCTTAAAACTGTCTGTAAACTCCTTATTTTTTAGAATAACGATTTGGACACTTTTATCATGAAAAGTTATAAGGGCAAGTTTATCTCCGTAAGCATAAAAAGATGTATCTTTGTGAAAAATGCTAGCTGGTATCTGTCTGTATTGAACAAATTGAGATGCTGTAAAAAAGTCATCTCCTTCTCTAACCAAAATTTTTGAATTGATATTTTTTACCTTTGACATTTCGGTGCGATAATGGTCAGCAAACTCTGGGGGTAAATTATTTTCCCAGTTTTTTTCATCAACGTTGGAAACGCATATTTCAATATTACCTTTCCTTGCGGTTTCCATCACATCAGTCATAAAGGCAACAAATCCCTGTTTGCCTTCATATTTTATAACTTCGGCCTTATTAAGCTTAACCCCTTCATCTTCAGTAAAAAGAACGCCACTGTTCTCAAGCCATTTTTGAATTTCACCCAATCGTCCTGATGGGATGGATGCCTGACCTGTAAAATAAGCATTTAACGTACTTTTTTTGATGCCGAGCGCATCTGCCAGATCGCTTCTGTTTAACCCTATAAGAGCAAGCCCTGCGTCTATTTGTCTGATAGAAATCACTTCAAATCCCATTTTTTGTTTTTTTTATATTATTTTTGTTATTTTTCTATTTTTTAACCTCTTGTTAATATTTTGTCTATAAAAATCATCCTTGTTAATTTTTATGACAACAACCAACCATCTGGGGAGACATAAGATGAGTACACTGTGTAGAGAGGTGAATGAGGGGTATGAGGCGGATCTTCTGGCCTTGTATGAAGTGCTGGAGGGTCGCTATGGCCTTGTTCTGGCTCAACAAATCGTGGATGAGATTAAAAAGGCCGGGGATCGTGCCTATGTGCCTGACTATACGTCTGCCAAGTTCCTGTCTGAGGCAATGGCGTTTGTGCGCCCGATGGCTCTGGACGCGCTGACATTCCTTAAACAAGCCAAATTAGAGACATCTCAATTACCCGGCGGGGTCGAGAGCCTGAATACCAAACGAGCAGAGCAGGGCTTCGCTCGGCTGTTTGGGTCGTATCGGTTGGTTAAGGGCATCTACTGGGATTTTTACACCCGGATCATGACGGACACACAAAGACGCCGCCATATGCCGCCGCCGCGTCACGTATATGTGGACGCCCCGCGCGCTCCCGAAACCGCGATCATCAGACAGGCGGCCTAAGATGAAACCGACACGCTCTCAAACACGTGCCTGTCACGTGACGATCACCTTGAGGAATCCAACCCGAACCTATCGGCCTCGGTTTGTGCGCTTGATCAAGAACATGTTGGCCTTAAGAAACATCAAACCCTATGACAAGCATCTCTGGCAGGTGATGGACGGTGTTCCCTTTCAGGATACAGAAACCGCGGTGGAAATGGCTCTCAAGCACGCTCAAACCAGCGAGCATGCGTCATGACACCCCATCCTGATGATAACAAGATCCTGCTTTTTAATGCTGGGCTGGGGCATCGATTACGCGTGCTCCGTCAAACGCGTCAGCTTTCACAAAAAGCGCTGGCTGACGCACTGGGGATTTCATTCCAGCAGTTGCAGAAATATGAGCGGGGATCAAACCGTCTCACCGTGGATCGCCTGATACAGGTCTCTCATATTCTGGGGGTAGGGGCGGCGTATTTTCTGGATGAGCCCGCTCAGGCGCATCTGCCTCCTGCTGGGGTGAACAAGATTGTACTGTGTTTGGCAGGGGAGGTAATGAATATCCCCGATGTTGAGGTACGCAAATCCCTCTATCATCTCATCCGCACCCTCGGCAAAGCCATGAATGAGAATGGCAAGAAAACCATTTCGGAGCCCACAAGGCTCGCTTGAGGTTTGTCTATCATCTACGACGCAAGCTTAAAAAATACCTGCTGGCCTTTTTGGCTTCAGAATTTAAATTCTCACTGCGTGTTAAACCGGTGGCGAGTTGGCTGACACAGTTAGAAGTAATATGAGAAATGCGTCCCTATATTAATCATCAAATGTCCAAATTTTAATTTATGTTGTATCTCTCATAACCCATTGTAATTTCCAGAGTAAGAGAATATCGAAATACAAGTCTGCTTAGCGAAAATAATCTTCCCAGACAAAATTATGTCCGTCCTTACCTTAGGAGAGTAATCTTAAAAGCATAGTGAGCCTCAGGTTCTGACCGGCATAGCAAACTATCCCGGCACTAGAGATGCTACCAAACCTTCTCATTTTTTCCCAACAGAGCCGTTTTCTCTATAAGATGACTGTAAACTCGTAAAAAAACCTTCAGCTTTTTTATACTGAAACATTAAGGGTATAATAACAATGTGCGACGGCTGGCTCTTTTCGCCAAGTAGTAGGAGATATCGACAAGAATTGAAAAGTTTTATTAGTACAATGTTTTCACTACTGGTATTTTTCGATTATGTGCTTGTGGGCGTTATTTCTACTAAAAGTAATCTTCAATAAATAATAAATGTTTGATTTTATGAACGCATCCATAATCCCTGTAAGCAATTTTATACGGTATTGGCGTAGCGCTTTAGCGGACGAAGACCTGATGGGGATGTCTTTCAAGGAGAGCTTGGTTCGTCTGCCTGAAGAAGTGGTGCGGGCGGGTACTGTGGATGAAAATTCTGTAAGGAAAATCAAGGAAAAATGGAAACATCAAAAAGCGAAAACAACTTCGTCACAGAAACCTGCCTTTCGTTCTGACGATGATACCGAGGTCATACCCATTGTTCTTTATATGAAAGGTTTGGGACCTCAATATCGCCATGGAAAGATTTCAGGCGATAAGACGCCGCATTTCATTCATTACACACTTTATGTGCCTGCTCTTTTACTTTCTTCGGGTCAGATCTCTCCTCAGGACGATTCATTTCCCTGGATTGGCCGTAACTATCTATATCCCAGACTTCCCACCGACAGAGATGATGAAAGCGTGCCCTTGATCGGGGAGCTTGAGACATTTGATAAATGGCTTAGCGAAAAACCCCTTAAGGCATCAACATGGGATGAACTGATGTTATGGTGCGATGGCCTATGGGAACGCGTCACAGGTAATCATATCCCTGATGGCTTTACGACTTTGCCAGACATAGGCATGGATATCGAAGAATCAGATAAAGGTACTGGAAAAGAGATACTTCAGCTTTATGACGCTCTTCTTGCCGAAGAGAAAGTGCCTGCTTTGTTTGAGCGTCTCTGCCACGGAATGAAGAGCCCTTTGATTGTTGACGAGTCCTTGAGACTACGGCAACTATCTAAGCCACGTGGCACGATGAGTACATCGTATGGGCTGGCTGACAGTCAAGCGGATGCTATTAGTGTTTTCACGGCCATGGGGAAAGGTAACATTTTGGCTGTTAATGGGCCGCCGGGCACAGGTAAAACAACGCTTCTACAAAGTATCATCGCTTCTGAGGTTGTGGCACGCGCCTTAGATGGTGGAGAACCATCTGTCGTCGTCGGCGTATCTACGAATAATCAAGCCGTGACAAATATTAACCGTAGTTTGAATGAGATGTTTGACAGTAATTCTGCGGTAAAATTTTTCCCCTGGATGCGTCGCTGGGTTCCTGATGCAAAGACCTACGGCCTTTATCTGCCTGCGGATTCAAAAGTTAAAGAAGCGCAAGAAGATGGCTGGGCCACTGCTAAGAAAGAATGGATTAGGGGTAAAAATAAACCACAATGGACAGGTTTTCCTGAGAAGGAAAGAGACCCATCTTATCTAGTGCAAGCAAAATCATTATGGCTTGCGGGCTATCTGGATACATACGGGACTTCTGTTGAGATAGTAGAAGACGGTCTGGATATGTTGCGGAAAGATCTTGATCGTATTGTTAAGAATATACAGTCTATGCAAGAGGTCATTGAAAAATTCTATCAAATTAACCAATGGTGGCGGGATACGGCTGGTAATATACAGCCTTCAACTTTTGTCGAAAATGAAAGGTTATCCTTACAGGTAGCAGAGAATAAGCTTGATGAATGCAACCATTATGCGCGCCAGCTTATGGGTGTGCGTGGAAAAATCGTGGGCGCTTTGGCGCCACGGGGCTTTATTGAATGGCTGGCACAGATTATCCCATTTTTTCGTAAGATGGCCGTCCATGGGCAGATTGAGCGCTTGTATGCATTGGCTTCATCGGACGATCTGATTGGTAAATTATTTGAAGACCAAGTCTATAATAATAGTATTCCGCAGAGCTGGATCTTGCGGATAAAACAACTTTTTAAACAGATTAAAGAAGATAAGAGCGATGCTGAACAAGCGGCTGAAACGTGTCGGCAAAAGTGTAAGATTTTAGAAGGACAACTGAAGGAAAGAAGCAATTGCCTGAATGCTTTACAAAACGCCTATAAAACGCTTCTAGTACAGGCATCTTCAGAGTTTCAGGTTGATATTACTCGATATGAATGCCAACAGGATCATCCAAGGTTGGCTGACTTTGACCAAATTCTGGACGTCACATTCCGACATAAAGCCTTTCAGATCTCTATGCGTTACTGGGAGGGACGTTGGATTCTTGAAGCACAAAAGTTACAGAATGCTCCAGACACTGACAAAATTCATGGATTGGGGCGTGAGGGTATGGAGATGCGCTTTCGCCGATGGAGCATGTTAACCCCCTGCTTGGTTAGCACACTGCATAGCTTGCCAAAAAACTTTCAGTTCTGGGGAAATAATGCTGCTAATTATATGCTTGAATATATAGATGTGCTGATTATGGATGAATCTGGGCAGGTGAGCCCGCATATCGGTGCGGCCTCTTTCTCTTTGGCAAGCAGAGCTGTGGTGGTGGGCGATATCTATCAGATCGAGCCCGTAACAAAAATTTCCCGCGGCGCGGACTATGGTAACAGTCGTCAATGCGGACTCGAAAGCCTATGGCATGATGATGAGCCAGCTAGTCCACATCTCGTCAGCGAACCAAGAGATCACACCGCTAGCGGCAGCATAATGAGATTGGCTCAGGCTGCCAGCTATGCCGTATCGCCTGGCACAGAGAAAGAACCTGGAATTTTTCTGAGCGAGCACAGACGCTGCCGTTCTGAGATCGTCTCTTATTGTAACGAATTAATCTACGCGGGAAGACTGAGACCTTTACGCCAGATGAAACCAGAAGAAAACCCCCCTTTGCCCCCCATGGCTTGGGCACATATTCGTGGAGAAGCCAGAAAGCGTGGAGGTAGTTATGTGAATGTGGATGAAGCCCGCGCGATTGTCAGCTGGATTTCTGAAAACGCTTCGGAATGGAGGGGGCATTATAACGGTGCAAGCTTGGAAGATATCGTTGCGATTGTGACGCCATTTCGTATGCAGGCGCAAGAAATAGAGACGGCGCTAGTAGAGGCAGGTTTACACTCAGGAATAACCGTCGGAACTGTCCATCGCCTACAGGGCGCGCAGAAACCCATTATCATCTTTTCCCCAGTTTATAATGCGGATACGGCCAAACGCCTATTCTTTGATAAAAAACCCAACATGTTGAATGTCGCCGTTTCCCGAGCACAAGATTCTTTTGTCATGATGGGTGATATGCGGCTTTTCCGCCGTGGAGATCAGGCTTCTTCTTCTATCCTCGGTAAGATAATGCTGGCTGATGCAGGGAATGAGCTTTCTCATGTTGGCGGAAATTATCATTTCCCACAGGAATTGTTAGTACAGGCAGCGCGTATATCAACACTTGAGGGTCATCGCCAAGCGTTGCGAGGCGCTTTATCCAATATAAAGGCGGGTGAGTCCGTGATCATTGCTTCACCGTGGATTACCATGAAGGCCATTGAAGCCGACGGGTTACCCTTCTTGGTTTCTACTGCTGTCAAGAAGATTGGGGCAAATGTGAAAATTATTGTAGATGGTGAACTCTCTCTTCGCGATCGTAGCCATCGTGCATTAGAGGCGATCGAGGAAATGAAAAAATCCGGTGCTGACATTTATACTGTTGCCAATATGCACAATAAAACCCTGATCATCGGAAACTCTGAAATAATTGAAGGGTCGTTCAACTGGCTATCCGCAAACAGGCTAGCGAATGATCGATATGTGAGGCATGACACATCATGGTGCGTTTCAGGACACGCAGCGCCTGAGGCTATAGAGGCCGCTAAACATGAATTTAAGAAAATCGGTGCAGATTTATTCTGATAGTTTTGCAAATTTTGGACACAGTAACAGATAAATATCTATAACTTTTTATGGAACATATATTTTTGGTTTCAGACAAAAAAATATTTTATGAAAAATACTATGCCGTACCTTAAAATACCGTTTTTCCGTGCAATTGATACTGATAATAACGCGCCAAGATATCTTGCTGGTATAATGCTCTATCCGAATGACCTTAAAAAACAAATTATGCTCGAAGAAGCATACAATGCGGATAAGGTTCTGCCACTTCATTTAAGAGGACATGCGGAAACAATAGTTTCTCAAGCTGCAAATGGTTTTGGTGATAAGGCTATGTTGGCTGGATCACAACTTTTAATGACGCTATATACAGATCGAAAGTTTTCATCTTTGCGTTTAACAAAGGAAGCAATTGATTTAGAATATAAAAATAAATTTGGACCTACATCCAAAACATCTCTAGAAAGTTCCTGGCGGGATTTTCGGGATGTTGCTCATCTTTGGGCAGCACGTTGTTTGTTTACCGACCCTGTATTGCAGTTTACTTTAAAACTCTCCCAAGAATTTCCTTGTAGTACGAATGACATGTTTCTGTTTTTATCTTTTGCAGAAGTCTTTAGAGAAGCCGGTGAAAAATTTAGATCTGCCCGATCACCAAAAAACGAATTCCTTCTTGATAAAGAAACAACTTGGAAGGCGCCCTTGAAATTTCCCCTCATTAAAAATTGCCTAGATATTGTGAGTTTTGAATCCAGACATCGCTTTATTGAAGCGGCCTTGAGTGAACGTACTCAACAACCAATAAAGACATAATATTTTTATTTTTGAGACAGTGGAGAATTTCAATCTGATTTAGCCTTTGTGAACTCAATCTAGTTTTTACAAAGGATAAAAATGATGGCCAAGATTATAGAAAAAGTTGCTCCTCCATCTCGATTGGCGATTGCATACCTTCCGATTGATACGCTCCAACTTGACGAAAATAATGCTCGGCAACATAGTCCAAGGCAAATTAGCCAGATTGTTCGCAGTATTCAAAGCTTCGACTTCAATGTTCCTATCCTGATCGATAAAAATCACAAAGTTCTTGCTGGTCACGGAAGAATTTTGGCTTGTCAAAAAATGGGATGGCATGAGGTTCCCACTATTCAATTAGAGCATTTAACCCAAGAACAGGCCCGTGCTTTTGCCATCGCCGACAACCGCCTAACAGAAAATTCAACATGGAATGAACAGATTTTAGCCGAGAGCTTGAAAGAACTGTCTTTGCTAGAATTGGATTTTAGTCTTGAAGCCACTGGTTTCACTATGGGCGAGATTGATCTCAAAATAGAGTCACTCTCGTTTATACAAGAGACTGACCCAATAGATAATTTTCTTCCAACTATCGAAAGACCTGTAACGCAGCCAGGAGATTTATGGATTTTGGGTACACACAGGCTGTTTTGCGGTAATGCCCTCGAAGCAAAATCTTATCAAATTTTACTAGAAGATCGTATGGCAGATATGGTGTTTACGGATCCTCCGTATAATGTGCCTATTCAGGGACATGTTTCAGGTAAAGGTCGCGTTAAACATCGAGAGTTCATGATGGCTTCTGGAGAAATGCATGAAGAAGACTTCAAAAACTTTCTGACATTATCTCTGAACCTTATCGCCTCAAATAGCAAAGATGGCTCTATTCATTATATCTGCATGGATTGGCGGCATGTTTTTGAATTGATAACAGCGAGCCGTAGTGCCTATGCAGAGCTAAAAAATATATGTGTTTGGGCAAAAAGTAATGGGGGTATGGGTTCTTTGTATCGAAGCCAACACGAATTTGTATTTGTTTTTAAACGTGGAAACAAACCTCATACCAATAACATACAGCTTGGAAAATATGGTCGCAACCGAACCAATGTATGGGAATATCCTGGCATGAATACCCTTGGTAGTTCTGACATAGAAAAAAACCTTCTTTCCTTACATCCGACAGTTAAACCTGTAGCAATGGTAGCTGATGCGATAATGGATTGTTCCTCTCGCAATGATCTTATTCTTGATCCGTTTTTAGGAAGCGGTAGCACTCTGGTTGCGGCCGAGTGTGTAGGTCGTTTTTGTTACGGTATGGATATTGATCCTGTTTATATCGATACCGCCATTCGACGTTGGCAACAGCAAACAGGAAAAGAGGCTATTCATGCTTTTACAGGGGTCAATTTTAATTACGGAACTAAATCGTAAAGAAAAGAATAGGAGATTTGTTATGTCGGATCAGGACAAAGATGATCAAATTCTGCCAGTAGGATACAAGAAACCTCCCACAAAGACACAATTCAAGCCTGGGCAATCCGGCAATCCCAAAGGTCGGCCTCCCCTAGCCAAAAACCTGTCGACTATTGTTAGAGAAGCAATCAATGAGTTGGTTGTAATAAATGAAAATGGTTGTCGCCGTAAAATCAGTAAACTTGAGGTAAGTCTTAAACAGCTCGTTAATAAGGCTGCATCCGGAGATCATAAATCTATACAACAGGTCATTACTTTATCTCAGATGCTAGATGGTTCAGACCAAGAAAAAAAATCCACGGAATTTGTCCTAAAAGAACCAGATAATATTGTGATTAAAACGGTTCTTGCGCGATTGCGTAAGAATATTCCCAACAGAAAAAAATAAAGGTGAGATAATGTCAATTTCATACGAAGAATATTGCTGTATGATAAGACAGGATTTGACCAGTTTTATTGAGCGTTCTTTTTATGAGCTCAATCCGCAAGCTAAGCTCATTATGGGCGATTACATTGAATGTATCGCGACAAAACTTGAAGACTGCCGTATGGGTAAAATCAAACGGTTAATCATCAACCTTCCACCTCGGCATCTAAAATCCCATTGTGTCACAGTCGCATTTACGGCTTGGCTTTTGGGCCATGACCCATCTTTGCACATTATATCCGCCAGTTATGGACAAGATCTGTCAGAAAAGATGGCGCGAGATACTAGAAACCTGATGAATGCAGAATGGTACAAAAATATATTTAAGACAAGGATTTCACCTGATCGCCAAGCAGTTCATGACTTCATGACAACAAAACTTGGAACACGCATGGCAACGTCAGTAGGCGGTGTTTTAACAGGGAGAGGTGCGGACATCATCATTATTGATGATCCGCTAAAGCCCGAAGATGCATTATCTGAAACAAAGCGAAAAAATGTTAATGAGTGGTATGACAATACGTTACTTAGTCGTTTGAACAATAAAAAAACTGGATGCATCATTATTATTATGCAACGTCTTCATCAGAATGATCTGGTGGGGCATGTTCAAGAAAACGATACATGGGAGGTTTTATCCCTTTCTTCTATTGCTGAAGAAAGTGAAGAGCATCAAATCGTCAATATATTTGGAAAACGATCCTTCAAGCGCATCGTCGGCGATATTTTGCACCCAGAGCGGGAATCATTGGCCACTCTAGAAGCCATACGAAAATCGCTCGGAGAGTATAATTTTCAAAGTCAGTATCAACAAAATCCAGCTCCACAAGGTGGAGCTATGGTTAAAACATCATGGCTTAAGCAATATAAATCAGAAGAACCGCCTGCCAAATTTGATGTTATCTTACAAAGCTGGGATACCGCGAACAAAGTGTCAGAACTTAGCGATTATAGCGTTTGCACAACATGGGGTAAAAAGGGTAATTATTTTTACCTTTTGAATGTATTCCGCAGACGCATGGATTACCCTGAACTGAAACGGGCTGTTAAGGATCAGGCAACCCTTTACAGCGCCACAACAATACTGATTGAAGACAAGGCATCCGGAACACAATTGATTCAAGAGTTGAAGTATGAAGGCCTTCGGGGCGTCACGGCATATGAACCTTCGGGTAGCGATAAAATCATGCGCCTCCACGCACAAACAGCCGCCATTGAAAATGGCCAAGTTCTCCTTCCAACAGAAGGTCATTGGCTTCCAGAATATATCAAAGAGTTGACCAGTTTTCCTGGCTGTAAATATGATGACCAAGTTGACTCAACTGCGCAGGCTTTGGATTGGCTACAGCGTAGGAAGCCCAGAGGTTTCTTCTCAATTGATGTCAGTACAGATTATAAGGCTCCCGCAACGCGTTAAGACCCTGATTATACTCATATTCCTATCGTATTTTCATTTATTGACTTGCAAAAATTCAATACTCGCAGCAATGTAACAACGGTTTGTCTTTCTGGGTGAACTGGGGCCTTAATAACCCCGCTATGAACGGTGGCGTGTCCGTCATCACGTCGCTTCTCGGCATATGCCCGGGAGGCGGCGGCGTATGTCCAAAGCTTCGGCTAAAAGGTCGTCGCGGTCGTTTCATAGCGGCTTATTAACTCCCGGTCACCAGAGAAGAGACACTCTGGTGACTTTTTATTTTGAAAAATTATGGGAGGAAGCATGAGCTTAATTCAGTTTGAGAACCCTGCAAATGGCTACATTGAAAACTACAATACAAAAACTTCTTGGATATGGTGCTTGCTATTCGGTCCATTCTACTGGCTTGCTCGAGGTAATATTTTTCACGCTTTCATTTCCTTAGGCTTGGTATTTGTAACATTTTGCGTTTCACATTTTATTTATCCATTTTTTGCAAATAGTATAAATATCAAAACATATGGAAAAAATGGATGGAAAAGAAAAGATGTAAACACCATGCTTTCTATATCAACAGATATTACCACCCTCTCACAAAACTCCCAGTCGAAGGTTAGTGAATTCAATAAATATGGTTTCCCAAAGCAAAAGCGTTGGAGAGATTTATCATTAACTCAAAAAATTCTAATTCTAGCTATATGTATTCCTTTAGGTTTGTGGGTAGCAAATAAAATAGTGTCTTCAAATAAAAGTACAGAAAGTTACTTATACAAAACATTCAATTAATAAAATTATTTAGATGATATATAATTTATTTATCATAAAAAATTAAACTTCTTTGTTAAAGAAGCACGTATGGGGCAGGTCAGAACGCTTTGAATCAGTGACAGCAATGTCTCAATCAGTTCGAGTTCTTCTTCCAAAAGATGCTCCTTGGCTAGCCGATTACGAGCATGAGTTATTTTCGTTTCTATCCAGCCGGTATGATGACCAAGTTGATAGCACTAGCCAATTTTTGATTTGGTATTTGAATGTTTGGAATAATCGGATCAGGACGGAAAAATTCTAGAACGAAGAAAAAAAGAGATTTTATACAATACGATTAAACACCCACTCAGCATCCTTAATTAGGAAATTTTTTTTATTTAAAGCTGGTTGTAATTAGCGAAGTTAGAATATCGTTCAAAAGTCTTCCGCGAAAATTAACAACAACAGTATTACGGTGGTATGTTATCTTATCCATATCTGATTGATTTATTCTCCCCTCATTCTGTGGCGCATAAACGATAAGAGCTGTTCCATCCCTTTTATAATTTAATATTTCATCAATTTTGTCTTTATATTCATTCCAGTGGATAAGGAATACAGTTTCATTTTCTGCCTTGCTTAGATCATTCTTATGAATCTGAATGATGTTTTTTCTTTCGAAAATTTTGGAGTCCTCAAGCATATTAGACAAGCTTGTAAACTCCGAGGCAGCAAATATAGCTATTTTCCTGCGCGAAAGACCTATTCCAAGCCTATACCATACCGGCAATACTCCTCTAACTACCAGCCAAACCGTATAAGAGAACCCCAAAATAGCCAGAAGTGTCGCCGTACTACCTACGACGATAAAAAATGGATGATTGAAAAAATTGATAATTTGTTCCATTATTAATAACTTCATTTATTAAGAATTAGGGTAAATAGGTTTAAAAATTTCAAGCCAGAATTCTCGCTGGCATCTTCCGTAGTGCCCGTATGACCAAAGCTCTTGCGCGATCCTTTCAGTAGCTGATGAATCTTATCACGTAGGCCGGAAAGAAGAATAGGAAGTAACTAGTTCGTCATTTCATATCCTCCTGAAAAGGAGCCGTTGGGTTCATCGCTCCAGCGATTTCCAGAGCGCGTGCGGCGCTCACAGCGTTTGATGGATACGCATCTAGCACTATTGCTGGCAAAAGACGTTGTGTCAGATCAGAAAACGTAAAGCCATAAGCGCGGCCTTTCTGTGCACCAGTTGCTGACACTAGTGCATCAATTTGTGCTTTGGTGAAGCCGAACTGCTTAAGTAGCTCGCCTAGAACGGCATGACGCTGATGCTCATCCGGCCTATTAAACGATAATATGTCGGCTGCACGCCGTCTCACTGCCGGATCGAGAGAACTAAGCCTGTTCGTGCACATAATGACGGCTGCAGGAAGCCTGCCATTGCCGATACGGTCAATCCCTCGAATGAATGCATTCACGCCTGCTCGGTCCTCATGGTGCATCTGTGCAGCTTCACGTGATTGAGCGATTGCGTCCGCCTCATCAACCAGAAGAATCACGGCTCCGCGCGCACAGCCTGCCCCTTTAAGCTTACTCGCTTCCTCAACGGTATAGTCGAAGGCGGCAGAAAGGAGCTGCGTCATTTCGCCAACCCGGCCTTGGCCGCGCGTTGAAAGACTCATGGGAAATAAGGTGATGTCTATTTTTTCCTGCCGCGCTACGGCATCGCCGATAGTCTCAGCTAATTCAGACTTGCCTGAACCGACATCACCGGCAAGTACCACCAGCGGTGGGCGTCTCAGAACTACGTTGAGTACACCATTTGCGCTAGGATGATGTTTCTTTGCCCAAGCTTCAAGGCCGGAAGGGTTCACAAGCAATCCAATTATTTTCGTCAACCGTGCCTTATGGTCATCAAGTCCGACAAGACGACCCAAGCGCTCCTGCGCGTCGATGTCAGGATAATTGAGGCGGCGTTCAAACAGTTCATCTAACGTGGGTTTATTGCTCATTACCAACTCCTTACAGTAGCGCGGTCGAGCGCCCGTCCGCCGGATGAATAGGTGCGATCAACATTGAGATAACCGCTTATACCGGGTTCTGGCGCCCCACCACGGGTAAATGGAAGATTTTTACGGAACGCCTCGCGATCAGTATCCGATAAAGCGTCATACGTAGCGCTGTATGTCATATAGCTGTAGAAACTCGCACCGGTGATGTTCGCACCTGGACGAACTTTCCCCGGATCATCGTCATTGGCTGCAGCACCGGATAGATCGCGCGCGGTATAGCGTAAGGTCGGCTCGATCCAGTTGTCGTCCCGTCTATAGCCGTAAGTTACCGTGCCCAAATATCCTTTTTTGAGAAATTCGATAATTTCAGATTCGAACTCTGCAATCTTCGTATCACTTGGATTGCCATACAAACGCTGCATGCGCTTGAGGTCGGCTGCAACTTTTGCGCCCATATGCCGGGCATGCGTGACAGTGAAGGATTCGGTTTCGGATAATGTATAGCTGTAACTCATGTTTACACCTGAAATGCTGAGCCGAAAACCTTTTGCCAATAACGGACGGTTTCCTGCTTGGTTGGGGCAGCTAATGCTGCATCAATAGCATCTCCAGCATCAAGCGCCGCATCGACGATCATGTCAGCCTGCGCTGCCGTATACAACTTGCTCACATTGTTTTTGGCGTTGACCGGGTCAATAATCTTTACCAGCTCGGTGAAGGAGCCGATGGACGACGCTGGATAATAGTCGGTAAAAGAGATTAACTCACGAATATTGCTGCGCGCAACATAGGTAAAGAAGTGCTGTAAAGCTTCTGGATAATCGGAAAGATCAAGGCCTTCATCCGCCAGCTTCGCGAGTATCAACTCCGACATAAAAGATTTGAAGCGAAAGCCATCGCGTTCAAGCTTCATCCGTCCCGCCCAATATTTAATAAGCCGTGCGACCTGCCCAAAATCAGTTTCGTGCGCCTGCTTCCGCTTTTTTATAAATTCGAGATGGCGAGGGATGCAGGTTTCAAGAAATGAGCCGTCGCTTTGGTTAACGAGATCGCCGTACCAATTCGGGTCGCCTTTATAAAGAACCGGAACGATATCGACATCAAGGCCTGTCCCCTTAAATGATACTGTAACACTGTAAGTATTGGCTTTGACTTGATCGGCGCTGAAATTCGGGAACGCTTTGCGCAGGCGTTCGACTAGGTAGTTCAGAAGCTTCGGTACGTCGTGGGGCGCGTCGGCGCCGCTAATGTAACAGGCGACGTCGATATCATTGAGCGTGCGTAATGCTGTGCCTTTGGCAAGGCTGCCAGACAGCATCATTTTCTTAAGCGTGAAGTCCGGATGCTCGTTCAAGTAGCTTTCAAGGCGTTCCCGCAAACGCGCTACCTGTGCGCGGTATTCGTCGGCTTTTTCCTTCGGTAAATTTACGCGGTCTTGTGCGAATTTGACGATATCGTCATGGTCAACGTGTTGTCTTCCCATTCAGTCCTCCTTCCGGCCGCCGGTCAAAGTGCCGAGGATTAAAATTCTGCGGATTTTCTTATTAGGCATGTATAATTTCCTTTATTGGAACTGTTTCCCTGTTAGTATCGTTATTGAATTGTTCTGTATATCGAACCACGTCGGCATTCGCTTGTCAAGCACGCTTTTGTTCGGTATACTGAACTTATGTTTATGTTAAAAGGAACTGCGCCATGACTCTCTCTTTAGGGGAAAAAATTAGAAAGCACAGAGACGAAAAAAGGTATTCATTAGATAAACTTGCCGAACTTTCTGACAGCAGCAAAAGCTATCTTTGGGAACTGGAAAACCCTCGCCCCGGTAAAAAGGCGGTAAAGCCTTCGGCCGAAAAACTTTCCAAGGTCGCCAGCGTCTTATCTGTGACAGTAGAATATCTGTTGGACGATTCGGCGCAGCCAGACGAAAGAATTTTTAAAGAGGCATTCTACCGAAAATTTAGTAAGCTCGACCCTCAGGATCAGAAACGTATTGAAGAAATGATCGAGTCATGGGGAAAGAAATAAAACTGCCTGCGACGCCCCAAAGGTGGGCGATTCATCTGTCGAATGTTTTAAAAGCCTTTCAAGCCGTTCACGGCTTAGATCACTTTCCTGTTGATGTTGCCAGCATAGCGCGGGAATATTCAAAGCAGGTTTTCCCTGATGAACCGATTACGCTAGTACAGGGAGAAGCCATGTCAAAAAACTTTGAAGGCATGCTTTTGCCGAATCCTAAGAAAAAAGGTGAATGGGGAATTTTCTACAACAATGCCATCAGTTCCAAAGGCCGCCAAAACTATACCCTCGGGCACGAGCTTGGGCACTATTTGCTCCATAGACACCAAGCACCCGAAGGTATTCAATGTTCCGGACGTGACATGCTCGACTGGAAATCTGAATACGCTCAGAAAGAAGCGCAGGCCAACACATTTTCTTCTTTCTTACTTATGCCGTTGGATGATTTCCGTACGCAGGTAAACGGTCACAAAGGTTCAATGGAAATGATGCAACATTTATCTGACCGTTATGGCGTATCGGTGACAGCCGCGATTTTAAAATGGCTCGATATGACAGATCAGCGAGCTATGATTGTCGTTGGAAAAGAGGGCTTCATCGATTGGGCATGGTCTAGCGAGCGGCTCCTGAAATCCGGAGTGTTTTATCGTGCGCGACAAGAAACTATAAAAATGCCCACTCAATCGCTCGCTGTTCGTCAAGACATGATGATTGATAATCTTAAAGGCGTTTTGCATCCAAAAGGCGTCTGGAATGCTAATGAAGAAGTACAGGAAATGACGATCTTCGCGGATCAACATGAAATGACAATCTCGCTTCTTCTATACCCAAAGGACCCGCCATTTAAGTCTTACGAAGAAGATGAGGGGGATAGCTTGGAAGATACATACCAACGCTTCATTAAAACCGGCCAGAAACCATACTAATTATGAGTTACACCGTTAAATTTAAAACTATCTTGAAAATTTTCTCAAGTATTTAGTTTTTTATAAGCGTTTAATCTGAATAATTTTTTTGATTTCTTATCTGGACTTCTGCCCTAAAGGAAGCATGTATGGACCTAGGAGGTTCACATGCGAAAAACCGTTTTAGATCATAATGTTATCGGTCATCTGTCAAATCTTTCCATTGAAGAATTGCGGCGGGAATGGGCTGTAGTTTGGGGATTGCAACCACATGCTCGGATCGGGCGAAGTATGCTGGAGAAAAGCCTCGCCTATAAGCAGCGTGGGCAAGGTTTGACACCAGAACAACAGAAACGCCTCGAACAGCTGATCAAGCAGTACAAGCGCAATCCTAATTGTTTTGATAAAAACGTCTCGGTCCTAAAGCCTGGAACGCGACTGGTCCGGAACTGGAACGGCGCCCGGTACAGTGTTCTGGTTCAGGCCGCTGGGTACGAATACAAGGGTAAGATTTACGGCAGCCTCTCGCAAATCGCTTCGGAGATCACGGGGACAAGGTGGAACGGCTGGATCTTCTTTGGCCTTAAGAAGAAAGAAGGTGCCACATGAAGCCGGCTATAAAATACTGCGCGGTCTATACCCGCAAATCGACTGAAGAAGGGTTGGAGCAGGATTTTAACTCTCTGGATGCGCAGCGTGAAGCGTGCCTCTCCTATATTGCTAGCCAAAAAGCCGAAGGATGGGTGGCTGTGATGGAGGCTTATGATGACGGGGGATATTCCGGGGGTACTCTGGAACGCCCGGCCTTAAAGCGTCTGATGGAAGATATAAAAGCCGGAAAGGTTCATATTGTTGTCGTTTATAAGATCGATCGTCTTACTCGTGCCCTGATGGATTTTTCCAAGCTGGTGGAGGTTTTTGACCAGCATGGCGTGACCTTTGTCAGCATCACGCAATCCTTCAATACCACGACGTCGATGGGGCGTCTTACTCTCAACGTTCTACTGTCCTTTGCCCAGTTTGAGCGTGAAGTCATTGGTGAACGGGTGCGCGACAAAATCGCAGCCAGTAAGAAAAAAGGCATGTGGATGGGAGGATCTCCACCGCTGGGGTATGACATCCAGTTTAGACAGCTTGTTCCCAATAAGACCGAGGCCAAAACAGTTCAGCATATTTTTGAACGCTACCTCCTTCACAGCAATGTTATCCGCCTGAAACAGGAACTCGACCAGGAACAGATATTCAGCAAGATTTTGACCTATAAGGATGGGCGAATGGTTGGAGGGAAACCATTTTCGCGAGGCGCGCTGTATGCTCTACTTTCAAACCCCATCTATATCGGGCAGATCCGTCATAAAAACAAAACCTATGAAGGGCAGCATAAGGGGATTATACCTCTTGAGCTTTGGACGGCAGTACTAGAAAAGCTGAGTGAACAGGCATCAGTTTATAAAGGACAGAAAATCTCCAGAGAAGTCAATTTGCTCAAGAGCCTCCTGTTCGATGCACAGGCAACACCTTATACACCGGGATACACAGCCAAGGGCAAAAAGCAGTACCGGTACTATATCAGCCAAAATCGGATCCAGATGCGGGATCACCCAGATGGTTTGCTGGGAAGGCTTCCAGCGTATCAAATTGAAGCGACGGTTGAAAGCATCCTGCGTCACAATTTGTGTAGCCGATCTGGTGTCGTAGAGTTGCTAGGGATCTGTCCGGATCATGATATTGAAAGCATTCAGAAGATTGTTGAAGGGCAAGCGCTGCTCCCGATGGCCCGATTTGTCCAAGGTATTATTCGGCGTATTACCGTTCAAGCTGAGAGACTTGAGATCGAGGTGAATGTTCAAGAACTCTGTGACGCGCTTTCTCAAGCCGCCGAAACAAAAATCAAATCGCCGAAAGAGACCGCTCTGATCGTAGGTACCTTTAATACCCGCCGAGCCAAGAAGGGCGCGGTAATCATAGAACCAGAAAAGCCTGATCGCGATATCTTTGACTTATCGCCCGATCAGCTCAAGAAACTGGTGCAAGGTTTCATCTGGCGGGATGAGCATTTCCAAGGTCTCACCATACGACAAATTGCCGAACGTGAAGGTCTTTCAGACACTCATGTTGGCAAGCAAATCTTTGCCACATTCGAACTTGGCCAAATGGCCGCCTAAGAAATACGTCGAACAGAAAATTAGCTGTCAGAGAAAACCGGGGGGAAAGACCCGGTTTTTTAAATTCTCAGTGTTCGACTAAAGCATACTCACCGGAAAAGAGCGCGGAACTGCGGGATATTTGGGGAATATTTCTCACCGTTCGGCAAACAGGTGACTAGATGGCTGTGTGGGCAGTCACTCTCGCACAATTCTCAGCAAGATTCCCTGCTAGCAGGGAAAAAAACAGGGATTTTTTCTATTTTTATAGCGAGCCATATGACCAAATTGCCGAAAATCCCAATGAATTCATGGCGTAGCTGGCTTTCTGCCAATTTGGAGTAAAAAAATAACAGGGAATTATCAGGGCACGGATTAAAGCTACCGCCTTGCCGGATGCAAGGCTTCGACATTATGACCAAATGCTTTAGGCTGAAACCGATGCCCTAGTACACCAATGTCCAAATACAATGTCTTTAAAAATTTACCCCGACCTGAAGCCAGAATTTTTGTGTGTCGATGAAGGGAGCGTCTTCGGCGTTGTAATCGGCATATTTGACAAGGATATTGAATTTTTCAAACGGCAGTTCTTTCGGGAGATCAAAAGATTTTCCGACAGAGGCATCGAATTCAGAACCAAAATCGCCGTTCTCATCCCCGTTGAAATCATGATAAACGGTGGTCAAGGTTGTGCCATCAACAGCCTTGTTCAACCCTGTGACTTTATAGGACGCACTCACATACGCATCCTCCAGTCCTGCTGCGGGCGTATCCAGAAATTTGTCGGCCCAGCCGTTGAATTTATGCAGCGTGGCCAGTGGCGTCTGGAAAGCATTCGCGCCATCCCCGCCCAGCACTTCATACCCGGCACCAAACGTAAAGCCATGGCCTGAGACGGACGGAGCGATGTGATAATATTCTACGTCATAACTGGCCATGTTGTTGCCCCGGTCTGATTGCGTGGCGGCCTCGGCCTCATAGGCAAAAGACCAATTCTCGGTGATAAGGGTCTTGCCCGTTGCCCGTAGACCATAAGTTTCTGAAGACCGGGCGGGCAAGCGGTCAAACTCCAGCCAATACCCATATCCGGTGATTTTGAACCATTCCGTAAACCCATAAGATGCATTAATGAAATGGCTGGAGGAATCAAGATCGCCAAGAGTGTGATCGTCACCGAAAATCCGGTTTATATTGGCAATATAGCCGTAGCTCAGATTGGCTTTCTCTATTCCTGAATAGTTGAAAACGACGGAATCGAAGGTCTGGTCGTTCTGCCGCCAGTCGACAGTCCCGATAAAGCGCTGATTGTCGAGGTTGATCCCCTGCCGCCCCAACTTGATCTCGGCACCATCGATGCCGCTCCAGGACAGCCAGGCTTGATTGATTTCCTCATTATCCGGATCAGCAACAATGGGGAAACTTGTTTTACCGTTCACCGTATCGTTAAAATTGTTCGCGCCCATATTCTGCACAATTTGTGCTTCGAGCAGGGCTTGAAAATCCTGATATTTTCCGGTTTTGAAACCAATATTTGTGCGAATCGTTCCGGCCTTGGCATTATCGGTAACCGGCACCGGGCCATCCTGATCGACAAATTCGTAGCGGTACCTGACCTCGCCGAAAAAATCGCCTTCCTTAATAAGGCTTTCCGGCGTATCACCGGCCTTAGCTGGTAATGAAAGAAAAAGAAAGGCAAGGCCAATACTGGTCAGAAGTAGGAATTTTCTTGAAGGTTTCATGATCGGTAAAGCCTTTAGGGTTAATTTTGAGAACAGGCTAAAGCCCGACCGGTGGCCATGACTTGATCTGAATCAAGTGATATATTTTTTCTTGAGAGAAAGCATATGCAACGCCGCTCTGGCGGCATCTCCGCCTTTATTTTTTTTTGCAGGATCGGCTCTATCCAGAGCCTGTTCCTCATTTTCGACGGTCAGAATTCCGTTGCCAAGCGCCAAATAATGTTTCAGGACCAAATCGTATACCCCGCGCGCACTCTCGCCGCAAACGATATCATAATGACTCGTTTCACCCCGTATCACACATCCCAAAACGATAAATGCATCATAAGGCGTAGGATCTTTTTGCAATACAAAAGCCAATGCAGATGGTAGTTCCAATGCGCCTGGTACGCTTAAAATATCATATTCTACACCAGCTTCTTCCAAAAAACTTTTAGCTCCGGATCTTAATAAATTTGCAATGTGTGGATAGAAATCGGCTTCGATAATCAAGACTTTTGTCATGGATTATGCAGCCTTCTTTGACTGTATCGTCAGATACGTCTTTAAGCTGGCGATACTGCAAATCTTGAGACTGTGAGTCTGTGCGAAGGCCTGTAAGGCAGCTTTTCTCATCATATGTCCATCGTCATCCATAATCTCGCAAATCACGGCACTTTCGCCCCGGCCAGCCAAACGGCAAAGCTCTACAGAGGCTTCTGTATGCCCCTCCCTCTCAAAAATTCCGCCCTGACGCGCCCTTAGGGGAAACATATGCCCTGGCATGCGAAAATCTGAAATTGTACTGGAAGGATCGGCGGCCAGACGGATGGTATGCGCACGGTCATAGGCGGAAATGCCTGTAGTTGTACCTTCTCGTGCATCAATAGAGACCGTAAAAGCCGTTTGATGAGGACATTGATTTTCAGCTACCATAGGGGGGAGCCCAAGCCGGTCAATCTCTGAGGCCCTCATCGCAAGACAGATCAGCCCACGTCCATATTTGGCCATGAAACTGATATGCTCTGGCATAATCGTGGAGGCGCAGGCGATAAGATCGCCTTCATCTTCCCGGTCTTTATGATCAGTAAGAATGGCGAGTTTTCCTGCTGCAAGATATGCAATTACATCTTCGATAGCTGAATGTATTAAACCCATTTCTTTAAGAATGATATTTGATATAAAAAATCCTTGATCCAGATCAAGCCGCTTTCCGCTCCAGTTCTTCCCGCGGGCCGAAGAACTCAAAATGCACCTGATTGCCCGGAATGCCCCAAGCCAAAAGCTCATGATAGATATTCACCATGAAAGGCTTCGGGCCACAGAAATAATAATCGGCATGGCGTGAGGGCATGAGGCTTTCAATCAGCGCCGCATCGACAAACCCGCCGGAGCAGTTCGTGTCCGCCTTGTCCTCACCGTCAGTTGCTTCACTGTAACGGTAATGAACAGTTAAATTACTGTGCTTCGTAGCCAGCGCATCTAGTGTGTTTTTAAACGGCTGTACATCCATATTCAAACATCCGTGGATCAGAATAATTTCACGATCCGGCATCGCTTCCAGCGCAGTTTGCATAATGCTGAGGATTGGCGTAATGCCAACCCCTGCCGCCAGCAAAACCAGCGGGCGTTCGTGCTTGTCGTTCGTATTCAGGAAAAACTCGCCGCATGGCGGCCCGATCTCAAGTGTATCACCAACATTGATTGCATCATGCAGGGTGTTGGATACATAGCCCTTCGGCGTATCGGCTTTCGCGCCGACCTCACGTTTCACGCTGATGCGTAAATAATCCTGACCGGGTTTGTCGGACAGGCTGTAATTGCGCATTGTGGTTGAACCGTCCTTTGTCGGCATCCGCACCGTAATATATTGCCCCGCCATATAGGATGGCAAAGCGCCGCCATCTTTGGGCTTGAGGTAAAAGGACGTAATGATGCTGCTTTCCTTTTCTTTGCGATCAACCACGAAATCGCGGAAACCTTCCCAGCCGCCGGTTTTATTTGCATTCTCATCATAAAGCTGCTTTTCCCGCCCGATCAGGATATCTGCCAGAAAGCCATACGCTTCGCCCCATGCATTGATTACATCATCAGTTGCGCCTTCGCCCAGCACCTCACGGATAGAGGCCAGCAGGTTTTCACCCACAATCGGATAATGCTCCGGCTTAATCATCAAAGACGCGTGTTTATGCGCAATCAATTCGACCGCACCGCCCAGTACTTCCAGGTTGTCGATGTTCGCCGCATACGCGCAAATTGCCGCCGCCAGCGCGCGTTGCTGCGTGCCGCCCGCCTGATTGGCAGGATTGAAAAACGGCGCGACTTCTGGATTGTGGCTGAACATACGCTTGTAAAAATGCTTGGTCAGCGTTTCGCCATGTTCATTCAAAATAGGCGCGGTGGATTTGACGATATCGATGGTTTGTTGGGACAGCATGGGGAATTGCCTTTCTTAATATGTATATAGTATGTATATTATAGATCGCGGCTAATTATGCAACCCTGTCCGCGATAAATTTATGATGAGTACAGCATTATGCAGTTAACACGATTTACCGATTACGGCCTGCGTTGCCTGATGTATCTGGCGGCGCGTCCTGATGACCTATCCAGCGTAAAGGAGATTTCCGAATATTATAAAATTTCCCGCAACCATCTGGTGAAGATTGTTCACCGCCTCTCGCAGCTTGGATATATTGAAACCAGCAAGGGTAAGGGCGGCGGCATCCGGCTTGCTGAAGAAGCGCAAAATCTGCGGCTTGGAGATATTGTAAAGCAGCTGGAGCCGAGCATGTTCATGGTGGAATGCTTTGATGCCGCAACAAATACCTGCCGTGTGACACAGACCTGTCATCTGAAACATTATCTGTTTGATGCCAGCAATGAATTTATAAACACCCTCAACCAACATACGCTTGGTGATACCGTTACATAAAAAAATCAGATTTTTTAGAAGTTACGAAATTCCAAGGTGAAATTTGGAGGAGCATAAAGCGCGTCCGTATTCAGGACACGCTCTTGTTTACGCATAAATCCCAGTGTCGGGCGATCATCGCTATGGGTGAAATTCTGTATGGCGTGCCGACCTTGGTAACCGCGATTTTCAAGATCATGAATAATAGCATTGACATCATCCTCATCCATCAGGTCTGTGTGAACGGTGGTGCGCACCTCAAATGGTACGGTTTTTTGCGCGCATAAAAGATCAAGCGTTTTGGTGAATTCGTTGTATTTATCAACGCCTGTGACTTTCTTGAATTTATGGGACGGGGCTTTGTAATCCAGCGCAATGTAATTCAAAAATCCCTGACGCAAGAAATCGTCAATGATATCCGGTCTTAGACCGTTGGTATCGAGTTTGACGGCATAGCCCAGCTTTTTCACCTGTTTGATAAAGTCCGGCAATCCAGGATAGGCCGAGGCTTCCCCGCCGGAGAGAACGACTCCATCCAGAAGGCCGGCGCGCTTTTTCAGGAAATCGAAGACCTGCCCCACATCACCGCGCCCCTTGCCCTTAACGATTTGCGGATTGTGGCAGTAAGGACAGCGCATGTTGCATCCGGAAAACCAGACAATACAGGCCGTTTGCCCCGGAAAGTCAAGCATCGTGAAAGGGGTGACGGAGTATATGGGAAGCGCCCCCTGTTTTTTGACAGGGGGCTTTACTTCCAGTTTATTGGCAAGCGCAAGAGCCATTGTTACACACCTGTAAAAAGATTACCAGTATCAACCCAGTCTTCTTTGAAGTGCTTGCGTTCGCGGTGTTCGCCCTGTTTTCCTTTGTTGAAACTGTCCACGGGACGGAAATAGCCCATGACGCGGGTCCAGACTTTTGTGTTTTCACCGCAGGTCGGGCATTCCGGTTGTTCTCCGTTGAGATAGCCATGCGTATCACAAACCGAGAAAACAGGCGTAACAGTGATATAGGGAAGCTGGTAATTGCCGATTACTTTTTTGACGAACCCTTTGCAGGCTTCGGCACTGCTCAGCTTCTCATTCATGTAAAGATGCAACACCGTACCGCCCGTATATTTGCACTGCAGACGATTTTGTAGTTCCAGAGCCTCAAACGGATCTTCCGTATGATCGGCAGGAATTTGCGATGAGTTGGTGTAGTAGATGTTCTCACCAAAGCCTGCCTGCAGGATATCAGGGAAGCGCTTTTTATCTTCTTTGGCGAAACGGTATGTTGTTCCTTCCGCTGGAGTAGCCTCCAGATTATAGAGGTTGCCTGTTTCTTCCTGGTACCCAAGGAGTTTTGTGCGCATATGATCCAGAATATCAAGGCTCATCTGAATGCCTTGCTCGTCTGTAATATCATGCTCGTCATCGGTGAAATTACGGATCATCTCATTCATACCGTTTACACCGATGGTGGAGAAGTGATTGCGGAAAAACGGCAGGTAACGTGATGTGTAGGGGTATAAGCCTCGATCATACATTTTTTGTGCGAAGACGCGTTTTTTCTCCAATGTGGATTTGCCTATATCCATCAGGCGGTCGACCTCCGCCATCAAGCTCTTGAAGTCGCCTTTGAAGCGGTAGCCCAAGCGCGCCATGTTCAGGGTCACAACACCGATAGAGCCGGTCATCTCTGCTGAACCAAACAGACCGTTCCCACGCTTGAGAAGCTCACGCAAATCCAGTTGCAGACGGCAGCACATGGAACGCACCGCACCGGGGGAATAGGCTTCTGGATTGCGCACGCGCTCGCCTTTCTCATTTTTCATCCATTGGGAGCCAACGAAGTTCTGGAAGTAAGAGCTACCGACTTTTGCGGTGTTTTCAAAAATAGCCGCCGCAACTTTGCTGTCCCAGTCAAAATCTTCTGTGATATTGACGGTTGGGATGGGAAAGGTGAAAGGTTGTCCGGTTGAATCACCTTCGGTCATCACCTCGTAATAAGCGATGTTGATCATCTCCATTTCGGGTGCAAAATGTTTGAAGGTGGTATCTTCAAGACTGCGCAAGCCCATATCACGCTGCTGTGCTTTTAACAGCAATTCATCATTCTCAATCCCTTTAAAGAGATGCAGGTTGTTGTACGTTGGGAACTGATTTTGCAGATCTTCCGGCACTGTAATATCCAGCGTGATATTGGTGAAGGGCGATTGTCCCCAGCGTGCGGGCACGTTCAGATTGTAAACAAACTGACGAATCGCCTTCTTCACTTCTTTAAAGCTCAATTGATCATAAAACACATAAGGTGCAAGGTAGGTGTCAAATGAGCTGAACGCCTGCGCGCCTGCCCATTCGGATTGCAGGATGCCAAGGAAATTGGACATTTGCCCTAAAGCTTCGCGGAAATGACGGGGGGGGCGAGAGGAAACACGTCCGCCAACGCCGTTAAAACCGTCATTGAGCAGGGCACGGAGTGACCAGCCTGCGCAATATCCGGTCAGGCAGTCCAGATCGTGGATGTGAACATCGCCATTGCGGTGCGCCTGTCCTTCTTCGGGGGAGTAAACTTCATCCAGCCAGAAATTGGCGATCACTTTTCCGGCGACATTATTGATCAACCCGGCATTGGAATACCCAGTATTGGCATTGGCCTTGATTCTCCAGTCGGAGCCGGAAATATACTCGCTGATCGCCTCGGAGCAATCTACATCCGTTCCGCCGAAAAGCGTTACAATTTGATCTGTTTCAGGGTTGGCAGGATGAGTCGCCGGGAAAGCAATCACTGATTTTTTCTCTACAGAATCGGTGGTTTTGGATCTGGCAGCAGAGGCGTCGGACATGGTTTTTCTCCTTTACATGTTTGTTTCATAAGAATTTTTGCGACCTTGCTTCTCGGAAGGAGAAAACGAGGAGGAATTTCAAAACACACTATATATTGTGTGTTCTTATTAAACGGTATACTAAATAAAGGGCTTCAAATTTGATCTAGATCAAGTCGATCAAAACTTTCTCGATAAAAGTGTTGGTCGTGTAAGTAAGAGAAAAGCTGCTTGAGTGCTCATTATGTATTAAACATGGTGGAAGAAACCGACAGCCGGAATAGACTGGCTGTCGGCAGGTCATAGTCTAGGCTCAGGCTTCGTTGATTATGGATTCACAAAGGGGTGAAGATATGATTCACTGATGGCAGGAGGTACCGCCATGAGTGATTTATTTTACCTGACGCCTGAACAATTTGACCGGATCAAACGTTATCTTCCCTACCCGCACGGCACTCCTCGCGTGGATGATGTGCGCGTTATCAGCGGGATCATTTTTGTTCTCAAACGCGGCCTTCAATGGCGTGACGCGCCAAAAGAATACGGGCCCCACAAGACACTCTACACGCGCTTCATACGCTGGAGCAGGAAAGGCGTGTTCAATAAGATCTTTGCCGCGCTGGTTGAAGAAAGTAGCAACACCGGGCGGCTGATGATCGACGCTACGCATTTGAAGGCACACCGCACGGCGGCGAGCCTTTTAAAAAAGGGATTTTTCCCCGCGCTATTGGGCGCACCAAAGGCGGCCTGAACTCAAAGCTTCATGCCGTGTGCGATGGTGAGGGCAAGCCGGTGGCGCTGCTGCTGACGGAAGGTCAGATGAGCGATTACAAAGGCGCGGCCCGGCTGCTGGATACATTACCGCAAGCAAAAGAGCTCCTTGCAGATCGCGGTTATGATGCTGACTGGTTCAGAAGGGCTCTGATTGTTAAAGGCATCACGCCCTGCATTCCGTCAAAAAAGAACCGTAGAATCCAGATTGGATACGATAAGGAGCTTTATAAACAACGCCACAAAATCGAGAACATGTTCGGACGGTTAAAAGATTGGCGCAGAATAGCCATGCGCTATGACCGATGTGCTGAAACATTCCTTGCAGCCATTACCATTGCTGCAATCGTTACGTTTTACCTTAATCAATGAATCCTGAGCCTAGTTATTGAGTTGATGCTTACGTTCGCTTTCCATACAAATTTTGCATGGCTTTTCATCAACTTTATTGTCATCACAACCGCATTCGCAGTTTTTACAGTCTTCACAATGTTCGCAGCATTGCTTTGGACAATGTGAACAAGTCGAATGTGTTGTTACGCCTGTTCCAGCACATGCGGCTAAGAACAGAACGGCTGCGAATGGTAAAAGTTTTCTGAACATTATTTTTCTCCTTTATTCAGATTGAATTTGTGTTGATTAAAAAACAAATTCAGAGGCTTTCGGAGGTTTTAAGGGCGGTTTAATTGAGCGGGTATTGATAGAGGAAGCAAAGACAAATTGCTCTGAACCGAAATTGAAATTTGATAAAGAAGGCTCGTCATGGATTAAGAACATAAGATTTACACAAAAGACACAAATGTTTTGACACGTTGAGCCTGCATTTTCAGAAGGGTCGGGATTATTATCATGACAAGGTTTATGCTCCTCGCTGATTTCGTTCTGAGAGGGCTGACAAAAGAGGGATGCCTCAAGCGCGTTCAGAGGAAACGTTAAAATCAGAAGTGCAAAAATAAATTTATACATGTAATCCAATTCTCAGTTATGAATGGCAACCTCTTCAATACGTTTATGCCAAGTGTATCCAAGGGTTTTATGATAAAATCCATTTGAAAACGGCACGTTTGGTATTAATTCTTTTAATCGTGCTTCAGCCTCATCAGCCTTGATCTTTTTATCAATCACGTTTCTAAACAGGCAAGCAACCTGATTCATATCGCATGTGTGCGGGGAAAGGCGGAAAGACTTCACGCCCATATCAGCCATTTCATGCAATTCATGAACAAGATTCAGGTAAGTGTAAGATAATGTCTGTACACCGTTAACGCATAAAAAATCTTTTTCTTCGAGTGTTTTTAAAATCATGCCGTCTGGATCTTCTTCACAGACAAACTGGCAGTTATCCTTAACCCGGCCATGGGCGCGCGCATGATAACACCGTGCCGACAGGGCAAGACCAACGCGCCCGAAAACCTGCACTTCAAGGCCGACCCCGATATCATCGGCCTTTTGACCCAAGGCGGATAGTGACTCCGCCGGTAATTCCGCAGGCAGAGTAAAGTGGGTTGCGCCGTTTGATGCCAGATGCTCCATCACGTCTTCGTTATAGACATTAAAATATTGGCCAATCCGGTGCGCTTTGCCGCGCAAATGATAGAGTGCGGCGGCATCATTGGCTTCAACCTCGAAATCTTCCAGCTCGCATAATCCTTCCGTCATTTTACGTTCGCGCGGGATCATTATTTCAGCCAAAGAGCAAAATACGACTTTTTTCCCGCCCGCCATAAGGCGCTCGGCAACTTCGCTATAATGCTGTTCAAAAAAAGGCGTACGCTTGGAGCAGATAACTTCGCCCAGATAGACCGTTTCAACCGGCGTTTCATCGGCAATGCGAAAATAAAAGTCACGTTTTTTCTCAGCAGGCCAGTGGAATAAAATAGGTCCCATTGTCAATTGTGCCGTCATTGGCTTATCTCCATCTCTTTGTTTCATAGGCGCCCTGCGTTTGTTTGTGCCCTTCGGTCAGGGACAATAGATGCGCCAGCTCCACGTCCTGCCCCGCCATCACATCATCTATGGCCTTGCGCCATGACGAGACAACCTCACGCACATAGGCGCGGGATCGTTGACGCCCCTCAATCTTGAAAGCATGCACGCCAGCCTTGATAAGTTCTGGCAGCAAGCGCGCCAGATTAAGGCTGATCGGTTCTTCAAAGGCATAATAGCCATCCGGCCTGTGCGGTGCGCGGTAACGTCCCTTGCAAATGGTGGGATATCCGGGGTTTTGCGTGCAGGAAAAACAATCAATGGTGAAGGCGCCGAGTTTGGTCGTCAGATTACGCTGCGCATCTTCCTCATATTTCACATCGCCGGCCGGGGAGCATACGCCGTCCATATTGGTGGACAAGCCAGTGACGTAATTGGTCAGGCTACACCGACCTTCCGCCATAAGGCCGTGATTGCCGAAAATAAAACATTCGATTTCGCAAGGGATATCTTTCTTCAGCGATTTGATCTCAGGGATCGTCAATATGCGTGGCAAGACAACACGCCGAACACCAAATTCCTCGCAATAATATTTAATGGCTTCAACAGAAGGCGCACCGGCCTGAACGGATAAGTGGATGCGCTGATCAGGATGATTTTTCTTGATGTAACCGGCAACCCCGATATCAGCCACGATAATGGCATCAATTCCCATGCGAACAGCTGAATCAACAGCATCCTTCCAGAGCTGTATCTTGCCGGCAGGCGGAAATGTATTGGCCGCCAGCAACACTTTTGTCCCGTGTTCATGGGCATAGGCGACTGCTTTTTTCATCTCTGGAAGTGTAAAGTTTAACCCCGGGAAATTGCGGGCGTTGGTTGCATTCTGAAATCCGCAATAGACAGCATCCGCGCCAGCATCCACAGCAGTGCGCAGGGACGCTGGTGTTCCTGCGGGACAGACAAGTTCCCCTACAGGCTCAGTGTTTTCGGCCATGATTTCTCACCTTTCTTAAAACCTTCAAAGCATTTCGTCCGGCAAATCCAAATAAATTTGCGGTGTCCTCGGCGATACTTCCCTCTATGTCGTCAATCGCATTACGCAGGCAGACAACGGCTTCGGTATCACCCTCCACTACAAGCTCACGTGTGAAAAACAGAGCATCTCCGTCCAACTGTCCATCCACCATATCCAGCAAGGTTAAAAACGTTCCGGCAATGCGGGCTTCGACCTGCGGCACGTTGCGCCGCCGGTAGGCACGAAAAGAAAGCCTGTCCGGATTGGGTCTTAATGCGAAGGCAAAGGGCAAATTTACCGGATCAATCAGGAAAAGCTTGTCTTTATGTGGCCCGATACGGTCAAATAACTCCGGTCGTTTCTGTGCTATTTGATGAACGATTTTGTGTAAAACAGGTTGGATGGCAAAAAGTGGCACAGGCGCAATTATAAGGCGCAGTAACCGTGGTAAATACCTGTACTCCTGCTTTTCAGTTTCTGATCTGTAATCGGCCTGTGCTGTCATCATAACCCGACAATAAGCGCTGGGTATGCTTTGGGGATTGATCCAGATCAAGTTACAGGCTGGATATCTTGATTATGGTTTACACTTGAAGCATCCAAAGACAGAAGACGTATTGTGAACAATAAACGCGCACCGATGAAAACTCCGGCGAAAATAGAACAAAAGCTTTTCCCGGATAACCAGAACAGGCAAGTATCGCAGGAGCGCATTTTAACTGCGCATTACAGGCCGTTTATGCTAAATAAAAAAGAGAGAACAGCTTGCGATCAGGCTACGGACTGATAAGATTACCCTCATGATTTCTTTTGAAGCCGCACAGAAAACTATCCGGGAACGGGCAAGCGCATATCGTCTGGATACAGAGGTGATTGTGCTGCATGAGGCTGCGGGTCGCGTCTGTGCAGAAGATGTGCTGGCGCCGCTTACCATCCAGCCCTTTGATAATTCTGCAATGGACGGTTTTGCCGTTCGTATAGGCGATGTGGAGGGCGCGAGTGAGGACACTCCGGTTGTTCTTGAAAAATCTGGAGTTATCGCGGCGGGCGATCCTGTGCCTGAAGAGGCGCTGATGGCTGAGAAATGCATTCATATTATGACGGGTGCGCCTGTTCCAAAAGGCACGGATGCTGTGGTGCCTATTGAAAATGTTGATGTGCAGGACTCAAAAATCACGTTCAAATCTGTTCCAAAGTCCATGGCAAATATTCGCCGGGCCGGAGAAGATTTTCAGAAAGGCGATGAAATCTTGAAAGCCGGTGATGCTTTGGGGGTAACACATATACTGCCTTTGGCGACATTGGGGATTTCCCGGCTACGTGTTTTTAAAAAACCGAAAGTGGCTTTCATGGCGACCGGGCGGGAGATTGTTGATGACTTATCGGCTCCTCTGGAATCTGGTCAGATTTATAATTCAAACCGCCCTTATGCGCTGGCCATTCTGGATGCGCTGGGATGTGATGTGTTGCCTTGCGAGACGGTGTGCGATGATCTGGATGTTTTTTGTAAGAAGCTTGAAGCTTTGATGGCAGAAAATTGCGATATCATTATTTCCAGCGGCGCAGTTTCAGCCGGTGAATTTGATTTTGTAAAAGAAGGGCTAGAAAAGATAGGGGCAGATATCCTCTTTCACAAGGTAAAGCTCAAACCAGGGAAGCCTAATTTATTTGCAATACTGCCCAATGGAGCATTTTATTTCGGGGTGCCAGGGAATCCGGTTGCGAGCGCTGTGGGGTTACGCTTTTTTGTGGTTTCGGCTTTACGCGCGATGATGGGACAGGAGCCGGAAAAGCCGCTTCATGCGCGCGCCATGACAAAGTTTGTTAAAAAATCAGGGCTACATATGATTTTAAAGGGAAAAAGCGAAAGCTGGGAGGATGGAACCCGCAGTGTCGATATTCTGGACGGTCAGGCTTCTTTTATGGTCAGTCCGATTTTGAAGATGAACTGCTGGGTGCATGTTCCTGAGACTGTGGAAATCATCAAGCCCGGTGAAGTGGTGGAGTTTTATCCGTTGCTGCCCCGCACTTGAATATGAGTAAGTTTTAGTGCAGCGGGCATTTTTCACATTCTGCCTGATCGTGCCTTGAGCATAAAGAAGCGGTATCAGAATCGCAGAAATGACAGAGCGCAAATGAATCCCGCATCCTGATTGTGTCTTCTTCCACTTTGATCCCTATATCTTTCATTTGCTTGAGCGTTCTGGAGAAGGTTTCCGGCGTCATGCCTAAATAATTCGCTACGACCTGTTTTTTAAAGGGAAGTTTAAAGTCCAGATTTTCGTGCCCTTGCTCAATATGTTTGAGCAGAAAATAATAACCCACGCGCTGCAGCGGTGATTTAATATTCATAGCTTCAATCTGATGCATGGCATTTTTATAATGGCGGGAGACAATACGCAAAAGATTGACGGCAAAAGCGGGATCCTCAAGAACATGTTTTTTGACGACTGAATCTGGAATCTTAAGAATTTTGGCGACGCTCATGGCTTGTACGTTGATCGGCGAAGGAATCCCCATAAAAAGAACGGCTTCCATACATGTGTCGCCAGCTTCAAGCATGCGTATTATGGCTTCTCCGCCATCTTCGTTTATGCGGGTTGTTTTCAATGATCCGTCCAGCACAAGAAAAATGCATTCCGGATTATCGCCCTGCTGCACAAGAACCCTGCCACTGTCATAATCCTGCATGACGGAACGTTGCAGTAGCGCCTGAAGACTGCTTTCGGATAAGCCCTCAAACAGCTGCGGCTTTTTTTGCTCATTAAAATTTGCAGGCAATTGCATCTTTATTACCAATCATTGTTCTTTGCTGACAGCATCTTGATCTGAATCAAGTCCAGTCAAATTCGCACATGCAATACTAAAGAAAATGGATGAGAAAATAAACTCTCTTTCGTTGAAAATGTAAATTATCTGAATATGTTGGCGGAGTTTAACCCATGATTACCAAGACAGATCAAACCAGAGCCCTTAGTTTGAGCACAGTGGCATTCACTCTGTGTTTTGCCGTTTGGACGATATTTTCAATTATCGGTGTCCAGATACAACAGGATATGGGGCTGACAGACACGCAATTCAGCCTGCTGATCGGAACACCGATCCTGACGGGCTCTCTGGTCAGGCTGTTTTTTGGTATTTGGGCGGATCAATATGGCGGGCGCCCAATTTTTATGGCGGTCATGCTGTCATCCGCTTTTTTCACATGGTGCCTGACCTATGCGGATACGTACGAAATGTTACTGCTGACAGCATTGGGTGTGGGTGTTGCCGGAGGAAGTTTTGTTGTCGGCATTGCCTATCTCTCGAAATGGTATGGCAAGGAACGTCAGGGTACTGCGCTGGGTGTCTATGGTATGGGCAACATTGGTGCAGCCGTCACCAAATTTATAGCGCCCTTTGTCATGGTTTCCTACGGCTGGCATATGGTTGCGCAAGTATGGGCAATATCATTGGTCGTCATCGCGCTGCTATTCTGGTTCTTTACCAAGGATGAGCCTCAAATACAGCAGCAAAGGGCTGCAAAGACCGCACCGAAATCGATGTGGGAATCCCTTAAGCCTCTTAAGAAACTGCAAGTCTGGCGTTTTTCTCTTTACTACTTCTTTGTGTTTGGTGGCTTCGTTGCATTGGCACTATGGCTGCCCCGCTATTATGTAGGCGTTTATGATCTGGATATTAAATCGGCAGGGATGCTGGCCGCTTCTTTTTCTATAGCGGCCTCATTGTTCCGCGCCGTAGGCGGGTATTTGTCTGATAAATATGGCGCGCGCGCGGTCATGTATTGGACGTTTCTGGTGAGTGCCATTTGTTGCTTCCTGCTGGCTTATCCGCAAACCGATTATGTCGTTCACGGTATTGACGGAAATATAGAATTCAGTTTTGGCTGGGGCTTTATCCCATTCACAGTGATTGTGTTTGTTCTTGGTTTCTTTATGTCTCTGGGTAAGGCCGCAATCTATAAGCATATTCCTGTCTATTACCCAAATGATGTTGGATCGGTTGCGGGTATTGTTGGTCTGATTGGCGGCCTTGGTGGGTTCTTCCTTCCTCTGAGCTTTGGTCTGATGAATGATTATCTCAACGTCTGGACAAGCTGTTTTATGTTGCTTTTCGCACTGGTTACGATTGCATTTCTGTGGATGCACGTTTCTATTCGCTTGATGGAGCGGGAACGTTACCCGGAGCTGACAAAGCCTGCCTTTTTCACCGAGATGGAAAAGAAACATGTTTTGAAAGTCTGGAAGCCCGAAGAGGACAGTTTCTGGCGCTCAGAGGGGCAAAAGATTGCCCGCCGTAATCTCTGGCTTTCCGTTCCTGCGCTTTTCCTCGCTTTTGCCTTATGGATGGTGTGGAGCGTGGTTGTGGTAAATCTCCCCAGAGTGGGCTTTGATTTTACGACGGAACAGCTTTTCTGGCTCACGGCTTTGCCAGGATTGTCGGGCGCAACCTTGCGCATCTTCTATGCCTTCATGGTGCCTGTGTTTGGAGGTCGCCGCTGGACGGCGCTCAGTACCGGATCTCTTCTGATACCGGCCTTTGGTATCGGGATGGCGGTGCAGGATCCTTCGACTCCCTATTCAGTGTTTCTGATTTTGGCTCTGCTCTGTGGTTTTGGGGGCGGAAACTTCGCCTCCAGTATGGCCAACATCGCATATTTCTTCCCCAAGAAGGAAAAGGGTAATGCTCTGGCTTTGAACGCCGGGCTTGGCAATCTGGGTGTCAGCGCTGTTCAGTTCCTTGTGCCGCTGGTGATTACGGTTGGTCTTTTCGGCGCTGTTGGAGGGTCTCCACAATTGGCAGGCGAGACAAACCTTTGGCTTCAAAACTCGGCGTATATATGGATCCCGTTTATCGCCGCGTCCGCAATCCTATCCTGGTTTTATATGAATGACATTGCGGATGCCAAAGCGTCCTTATCCAGCCAGATGGCGATTTTCCAGCGGAAACATAACTGGATTATGTGCGTTCTTTATATCGGAACCTTTGGCTCCTTTATTGGATTTTCCGCGGGGTTTCCGTTGTTGGCAAAGTCACAATTTCCGGAAGTGAATTCTCTTCAACTCGCCTTTATCGGCCCGCTGCTGGGCGCGCTGTCCCGTGCAGGAAGCGGTTGGATTTCAGATAAATTCGGCGGCGGACGCGTTACGCTTTGGGTTTTTGTGGCCATGATTGTCGGAGCGCTCGGGGTGTATTACTTCCTGACCATCAAGGATCATCCCATGGCATTCTACGGATTTTTCGGCATGTTCCTCGCCCTGTTCATTACGACCGGCGTGGGGAATGCTTCCACCTTCCAGATGATTCCATCCATTTTCTGGCAGGACAGAAAAAAAGCCCTGAAAGGCCAGCCGGAAGAAGGCATCCGCAAGACAGCAGAAAGAGAATCTGCCGCCGTTATCGGGTTTAGCTCGGCTATCGGTGCCTTTGGCGCGTTCTTTATTCCCAAAAGCTATGGCACGTCCATTTCTTTGACGGGAACGCCGGATGCGGCCTTGCTTGTTTTCGCGGGTTTCTATGCATTGTGCCTGTATTTAACCTGGTATTTCTACATCAGAAAAAATGCGGAAATAAAATGCTGAATAAATAGGTCTCTTGATCTGAATCAAGGGGCGTTTCTGCAAAACCGTTAAAACTAAAAAGAAAGATAAAGAATCTTAAGGAGCCGTAGCGATGAGCTATTTTATTGACCGCATCAGTTATTTCGCCCAGAACCGAGAGAAATTCTCAGGCGGTCATGGCGTAACGACGGAAGAAAATAGAGCCTGGGAAAAGGCTTATAGAGATCGTTGGTCGCATGATAAAATTGTTCGCTCTACGCATGGTGTGAATTGCACCGGTTCCTGCTCCTGGAAAATCTATGTGAAGAACGGCCTTATTACGTGGGAAACGCAGCAGACGGATTATCCACGCACACGCCCCGATCTTCCCAATCATGAGCCGCGCGGCTGTTCCAGAGGGGCAAGCTATAGCTGGTATATTTATTCCGCCAACCGCTTGAAATATCCGATGGTGCGTAAAAGGCTGCTGGAGTTATGGCGCCGTACAAAAAAACAGGTTGGCGGTGATCCGGTTGAAGCATGGAAAACCATTCAGGCCGATCCCATTTTGCGCCAGTCCTATCAAAAAGTGCGTGGTCAGGGCGGTTTTGTTCGCGCCGGATGGGACGAAGCGAACGAAATTGTCGCTGCGGCCAATATTTATACAATCAAAAAACATGGCCCTGATCGTGTGATCGGCTTTTCGCCTATCCCTGCCATGTCGATGGTTTCCTACGCCGCCGGAGCGCGCTATCTATCGCTGATTGGTGGCGTGTGCATGAGCTTTTATGACTGGTATTGCGACCTACCGCCTGCAAGTCCACAGACATGGGGGGAGCAAACCGACGTACCGGAAAGTGCGGATTGGTATAATTCCGGCTTTATTATCATGTGGGGATCGAACGTTCCGCAAACCCGTACGCCCGACGCCCACTTTATGACTGAGGCACGCTATAAGGGGACACAGGTTGTCACAATCACACCGGATTATTCAGAAGCCTCTAAATTTGGTGATATCTGGCTTAACCCGCGTCAGGGAACAGACGCCGCCCTTGGTATGGCGATGGGGCATGTGATCCTGAAAGAATTTCATATCGATAATCCTTCCGAATATTTCGATGATTATTGCCGTGCCTATACCGATATGCCGTTTCTGGTTAAAGTTGAAAAACAGGGCGACCGTTTCGTTCCGGGGCGCATGGTAAGAGCATCCGATTTCAAGGGCAATCTCGATGAGGACAATAATCCCGAATGGAAGACCGTCTGTTTTGATGAGGAAACCGGACACGTTACTGTGCCAACCGGTTCTATTGGCTTCCGCTGGGGCGAAGAAGGAAAATGGAACATCGTTCCGACCGATTCCAAAACCGGAAAGAACATCCGCCCGCGCAAAACGTTGCTTGGCGATCACGATGATGTACTCAAAGTCGGTTTCCCGTATTTTGGTGGTCAGACACACGAAACCGGATATTTCGAACCCTCCGCTGGTGAAGATGTTCTGGATCGTAACATTCCGGTCAAATATCTGGATCTGAATGGCGAGAAAGTGCCTGTGGCCTGCGTGTTCGATCTGCTCTGCGCCAATTACGGCATCGCCCGTGAAGGACTTGGCGGTGATAATGTGGCTGCTGACTTTGATGAGAATATTCCCTATACCCCCAAATGGCAGGAGAGCATCACCGGCGTTCCGGCAGAAAAAGTCATTCAGGTTGCCAGAGAATTCGCCAACAATGCCCACATCACCAAAGGCAAGTCGATGATTATCATCGGCGCGGCGATGAACCACTGGTATCACATGGATATGAATTACCGCGCGGCCATTAATATGCTGGCTTTCTGCGGTTGCATCGGTCAATCCGGCGGCGGATGGTCGCATTATGTCGGGCAGGAAAAACTGCGCCCGCAGACGGGCTGGACACCTCTAGCATTTGCGCTTGACTGGGTACGCCCGCCGCGCCAACAAAACTCAACATCGTTCTTCTATGCGCATACGGATCAATGGCGTTATGAGACGCTGGACGTTGATGAAGTTCTTTCCCCCCTAGCGGATAAGGAAAAATGGAAAGGCTCGTTGATTGATTGCAATATCCGCGCCGAGCGTATGGGCTGGCTACCTTCTGCGCCGCAGCTTGAAGAAAATCCGATTGATCTGGTGAAACAGGCGGACAATAAAAATGTTGATCCTGTTGACTATGTCATGGATCGTTTGAAATCCGGTGATCTGCGCATGTCCTGCGAAGATCCGGATAATCCAAAAAACTGGCCGCGTAACATGTTTGTCTGGCGCTCCAATATTCTGGGCTCTTCCGGTAAGGGGCATGAATATTTCCTCAAACATTTCCTTGGCACACAACACGGCGTTCAAGGCAAGGATCTGGGTGATGAAGGCCCTGGAAAATCCAGCGAAGTTGTCTGGCATGACGAAGCGCCGGAAGGTAAGCTGGATCTGGTGGTCACGCTTGATTTCCGTATGTCCACGACCTGTGTCTACTCGGATATTGTTCTGCCCACAGCTAGTTGGTATGAGAAAAATGATCTCAATACGTCCGACATGCATCCGTTCATCCACCCACTATCCAAGGCGATTGATCCGGTCTGGCAGAGTAAATCTGACTGGGAAATCTATAAAGGCTTTGCCAAGAAATTCTCTGAACTTTGCGAAGGGCATTTGGGTATTGAGAAGGAGATAGTTCTTAACCCGATTCAGCACGACACGCCGGGCGAACTTGCCCAGCCTGATGTGAAAGAATGGCGCAAAGGTGAGTGTGACTTGATCCCGGGTAAAACCGCGCCAAGCATGAAAGTGGTGGAACGCGACTATCCGGCCACCTTTGATCGCTTCACATCGCTTGGTCCTCTGCTCGAAAAACTGGGCAATGGTGGCAAAGGCATCGGCTGGAACACTGATCATGAAGTGGAGTTCCTGAAAAAGCTCAATGGCGAGAACAAAGAGGGACGCGCAAAGATCATTACGGATATTGATGCCTGTGAAACCGTGCTATCGCTAGCGCCAGAAACCAACGGTGAAGTAGCGGTTAAGGCTTGGAGTGCCTTGAGTAAAATTACAGGACGCGATCACACGCATCTGGCCTTGCCCAAGGAAGAGGAGAAAATTCGCTTCCGCGATATTCAGGCGCAGCCGCGCAAGATTATCAGCTCCCCGACATGGAGCGGCCTTGAGTCAGAGCATGTTTCTTACACGGCAAACTACACTAACGTGCATGAATTTATTCCATGGCGCACGCTGACAGGCCGTCAGCAACTGTATCAGGATCACCCTTGGATGGTTGATTTTGGTGAGGCGCTGGTTTCCTATCGTCCGCCAATCAATACACGTACTGTCCAGAACATGCTGGACAAGCATGGGAAGGAATCGCCAACGATCCTGCTCAACTTCATCACGCCGCACCAGAAATGGGGGATCCACTCCACCTATACGGATAATCTGCACATGCTGACATTGTCACGCGGTGGGCCGATTGTCTGGGTCAGTGAGGTGGATGCCAATAAAATCGGCATTAAAGACAATGACTGGCTGGAAGTCTTCAATACGAACGGCGCAATCGTTGCACGGGCGGTTGTATCCCAACGTGTCAATGAAGGCATGATGCTGATGTATCACGCTCAGGAAAAACTGGTGCATACACCGGGCAGTAAAATTACCAATGCGCGCGGCGGTATTCACAATTCCGTCACACGGGCAACGATCAAACCAACACATATGATCGGCGCGTATGCCCAGCTTTCTTACGGATTTAATTATTACGGAACCGTTGGCTCCAACCGCGATGAGTTCGTTATTGTCCGTAAAATGGACAAGGTGGACTGGATGGACGAACCGGCTCAAGTGGAGGCAGCAGAATAATGAAAATACGCGCACAAATTGGTATGGTGCTCAATCTCGATAAATGTATTGGCTGTCATACCTGCTCTGTCACTTGCAAGAATGTCTGGACATCCCGCGAAGGGGTTGAATATGCTTGGTTTAACAATGTTGAAACCAAGCCGGGCGTTGGATACCCCAAAGAGTGGGAAAACCAGGAAAAATGGAAAGGTGGCTGGAAACGCCATGCCAATGGCAAGATCCATCCCAAGCAAGGAAGCCGCTGGCGCATTTTAGCCAATATTTTCGGCAACCCGAGCATGCCGGAAATTGATGATTATTACGAACCGTTCACATTCGACTACGATCATTTGCAAAAAGCGCCCGAGATGAAAACCATGCCAACCGCGCGTCCGCGCTCTCTGGTTACTGGGCAACGCATGGAAAAAATCGAATGGGGACCGAACTGGGAAGAAATTCTGGGAACGGAATTTGAACATCGCCGCAAAGATTACAATTTCAAAGACATTGAAGAAGAAATGTATGGTGAATTTGAAAACACCTTCATGATGTATCTGCCCCGCTTGTGCGAACATTGTATTAATCCAACGTGCGTAGCGTCCTGCCCGTCCGGCTCCATCTATAAGCGTGAAGAGGATGGTGTTGTTCTTATTGATCAGGACAAATGCCGTGGCTGGCGCATGTGCGTGTCTGGCTGTCCTTACAAGAAAATTTATTACAACTGGAAATCCGGAAAAGCTGAAAAATGCACATTGTGCTATCCACGTCTTGAGAATGGCGAGCCAACTGTCTGTTCCGAAACCTGTGTCGGGCGTATCCGTTACCTTGGCGTTATCCTTTATGACGCTGATCGTATTGAAGAGGCCGCAAGCGTGCCAAATGAAGAAGATTTATATGAAGCGCAGCTTGGCATTTTCCTAAATCCACATGATCCGAAAATTATTGCGGAAGCGCGTAAACAAGGTATTCCTGAGAACTGGATTGAGGGTGCACAAAACTCCCCGATTTATAAAATGGTCATGGATTGGAAAGTGGCGTTCCCGCTTCACCCTGAATATCGCACCTTGCCAATGGTCTGGTATATCCCGCCCCTTTCACCTGTTCAATCAGCAGCGGCGCAAGGGAAAATTGCAACCAAAGACGGTATTATGCCGGATCTGGATGATATGCGCATTCCGGTTAAATATCTGGCCAATATGCTGACTGCCGGTAAAGTAGAACCTGTTCGCCTCGGTCTTAAACGTATGATGGCGATGCGCCATTACATGCGTGGCAAGATGATTGAAGGCAAGGATAACTCCGGCATTCTGGAAGACGTCGATCTCACACCGGAATTGGTCGAAGACATGTATAAAATCATGGCGATTGCCAATTACGAAGATCGTTACGTCATTCCGACAAGCCACCGCGAAGAAACGCTGGATGCCTTTGGCGAGAGCGGCGGATGCGGTTTCACCTTCGGCAATGGTTGTTCCAGTCATAGCAACAGCGCGATTGATCTGTTTGAAAATCCGAAACAATCCCGTGGTCAGTCCGGCAGCACAAAAAGTAATCGTGTTAATACGATTTTCGAACGCGACAAGTACGAGGATATCGGGAAAAAACACACTGGATGTGGCGGCGGCTCCTGCGGCGGCGGTTGCGGTTGATTAAATAAGAAAGGATGAAGATCATGAATATCTTTAAAAAACAGTCTTCTGAAGACAAAAAACAGGACGCCAAAAAAGAGAATGCCCCTGAAGCTAAAAAACAACAGGATACGCAAAAACCCGATCCGCATGCCAATGGCGGATGCTGCGGCTCTTGCGGGGGACAGCAAGGAAAAGGCTTATGAGAACGCTTAAAATACTGGGATTTCTACTCACCTATCCTTCCGAGTCTCATAAAGAGGTTCTGGATGAGTGCTATAATTTCCTGAAAGAGGAAAAATGGGTTTCTGAAAGAGCACTCCGTTCTCTGGAGTTGTTTCTCGAAGAGATGCGTTCTGCTGATCTTCTTGATCTGCAGGAAACTTATGTTGCTTTGTTTGATCGCACGCCATCCTTGTCGCTGCATTTATTTGAGCATATTCATGGTGATTCAAGGGAGCGTGGGCAGGCTTTGGTTGATTTGACCAAAGTTTACGAAGAAGCCGGTTTGTTGATTAATACCGATGAAACTCCTGACTATCTGCCACTATTTCTGGAATATGTATCAACTCTGCCGCCGGAAGATACCAAAGAAAATTTAGGCAGTGTGGTTAATATTCTTTCCGCTATTGCAGAACGCCTGAAAAACAGAGACTCACAATATGCCGCCGTGTTTGAAACACTGGTAGAAACCGCAGCGCGCAAGCCTGATCCGAAGGCTGTAGAAAGTGCGCTCCAGAAAGCATCGGGGGCAGCATACGACCTTGAAAAACTTGATGCGGAATGGGAAGAGCAATTCGCTTTTGAGAATACAGAACAAACAACCGGCCAGAATAGCGGCTGTCCGAAAGCCGAAGATATGCTGGCGCGTATCAATGGTTATAAGGAAGAGGAAAGGGTTAAAAAATGATAGATTACTTCCTGTTTCAGATTTTTCCGTATATTGCGATCATCGTTTTTTTATTAGGCAGCATTCTGCGCTTTGACCGTGATCCTTATTCTTGGCGCAGTAAATCCTCTCAACTTTTGCGCCGCAAGCAGCTGATTATCGGCAGTATCCTTTTTCACTTGGGCATATTGGTTATTCTAGCGGGGCACGCGGTCGGATTACTGACACCGATTGCTGTATTTGATGCGCTGGGCATTTCACATGGTGCGAAACAGATTCTTGCGATTACCGCAGGCGGGATCGCCGGTGTTTTCTGTTTTATCGGCCTTTTAATGCTGCTGCATCGCCGTTTGTTTGATCCGCGTATCCGGATTAACAGTTCGTTTGCGGATATTATGGTTCTGGTCTTGCTTCTGGCTCAATTAACATTGGGTATGTTGACTATTCCGGTTTCCATGCACCACCTTGATGGCCATGAAATGGTGAAATTCATGGAATGGGCACAGCATATTGTAACCTTCCGTGGTGGCGCATATGCATATATTGCCGATGTTGCCCTGGTCTTCAAGGCGCATATCACGCTTGGGCTATTCCTGCTGGTTATTTTCCCGTTTACAAGGCTGGTTCACGCCTTGAGCGCCCCGGTTGGTTATGTTTTCCGTCCCTATCAAATTGTTCGCAAGAGAGCCACATAATGCAAACACTCGCCCCTGGCATAGAAGTCAACGGCATTAAAATCTCACCCGATGAGATTAATGCGGAAGTACAATATCATCCGGCAGAAAGTCTTTTTAGCGCCAAATATGAGGCCATGAAGGCTCTTGTGATACGGGAAATTCTGATCCAGCGCGCGGCGGAACTTGGCCTGTGCAAACGGAATGAAGCAGTTAAGAAGCCGGATGAGATAATTGAGGCTTTGCTGGAGCAGGAAATCACCGCGCCAAAAGCTGACGAAGAGATATGCCTGCGATACTACGAGAATAACAAGAGTAAATTTTTTACATCACCGCTTTTTGAGGTGTCTCATATTTTATATCTGGCTCCGCCGGAAGATGAGGAAGCGCGCAAGGAAGCCAAATTCAAGGCGGAGACCGCGCTGGCAAAGATAAAGAAGGCGCCGGATTTATTTGCCGGCATCGCACGGGCGGAATCGGGATGCTCTTCCGCCAAGGACGGCGGTATGCTGGGGCAGATCAGCAAAGGGCAAACCATGCCCGCCTTTGAATCAGCTTTGTTCCAAATGCGGGAGGGCGATACCAGTGAGGAGCCTGTGGCAAGCGAAGTCGGCTATCACATTATCAAGGTTCACGAATATGCCGAAGGTGCACAGCTTCCTTTTGAAAGTGTTGCCGACTGGATCAAAAATGATCTGGAACAAAAAAGCTGGAACAAGGCGTTTCAACAATATGTGCAGCTTCTGGCGGGGCGTTCGAAAATCAGCGGTTTCCGCTTCGAAGGCGTAAAATCACCGCTGGTGCAGTAGCATCATTTGATTCAGATCAAGGCCGTCCACCCATATATTCGTATGATGGGCGCATGAATAAAGATGATATTAAGGCTCTGCTTGCCAAATATGATTATCCTGTGCCGCGCTATACAAGTTTTCCAACAGCGGTGCAGTTTAAACCTGTGCAGGATGCTGGCACTTATTTTGATTGCTTGAGCACGCTCACGCCGGGCGAGCCTGTTTCTTTATATGTTCATATTCCCTTCTGCCACAGCCTCTGTCACTATTGTGGCTGTCACACCAAAATTGTGCATAGCTATAGCCCGATTGCATCGTATATTGATACATTGATCAAAGAAATAGAATTGGTGAGCAGAAATCTAAAGTCTGTCCAGGGTGTATCGCGCATCCATTTTGGCGGCGGCTCACCCAATTACGCAAAGACGCAAGATATAAAACGCATTTTGGATACTTTGGGGCGTTATTTTGATCTCTCCTCCGCGCAGATTGATATGGAGTGCGATCCACGGCTTTTGAACGATGCTAAAATTTCTGATTATGCCGCGCTTGGCCTATCACGTATAAGCCTTGGTATTCAGGATTTTGACGCGGGCGTACAAAAAGCCATAAACCGCATTCAGCCCTTTGATATGGTCAAAAAGCAAATTGAGGCGCTGCACTGTAACAGTATTCATAATATTAATTTTGATTTGATTATCGGCCTTCCCGAACAAACATTGGAAACCGTCAATGAAACACTGGATAAAGTCTTGGAGCTTCAGCCCGCGCGCGTTGCCGTATTCCCCTATGCCCATGTTCCATGGATGAAGAAACACCAGAAACTGCTCGAGAAGTATGAAATGCCGGAAACGGTTTTGCGTTACGAGATGGCTAAGCTCACCGAAACCCGCTTAAAAAATGCGGGATATGAAACGATTGGTATCGATCATTTCGCACGTCCGGATGATTCTCTGGTCCGCGCTTTGAAAAATGGGAACATGCGCCGTAATTTTCAAGGCTATACGGATGATCCTGCCCGCACCATACTGGGATTTGGTTTGTCGTCAATCAGCCAGTTTGAAGGGGCTTATACCCAGAACACCACAGATGCACCTTTATACAGGAAAACTGTCGATAATGGGGAGGTGCCGCTGGCAAGGGTACTGACGTTGACGCAGGATGATCAGGATAGAAGACAGCTGATCGAGGAATTGATGTGTAATTTTACTGTCAATTTTAAAAATTATAAGAATATTCCTGTACCTCACTCTGCGCTTGCATTGCTGGAGCAAGACGGTTTGATCGAAATAATCGGTTCGCGGCTGCAAGTTACGCAAAGCGGTAAACCATTTGTGCGCATTATAGCCTCACACTTCGATCCTTATTTTAAAAAAGAAAGTAATCGCCATGCTAAAGCTGTTTGACTCCATATTCTCACGGCCTTTCCTTGGACGCGGGTTCCGGCCTTTCTTTTTCTTTGGGGCTTTGTATAGCGTCATAAGTCTGGCTCTCTGGGGCGGGTTTTATGCGGGATATGTCGTGCCGCCATATTTTATGCTGGATGCCGTTTCATGGCACGCCCATGAGATGATTTACGGATTTGCCATGGCGATTGTGGCTGGTTTTCTTTTAACTGCTGTCGCTAACTGGACTGGCGGCGCACCGGCACGTCAGATGCATTTGGCCGGGCTTTGCCTGCTGTGGCTTTTGGGGCGGCTTGTCATGCATTTTGATTTTGGTCTGCCTGCATGGGCGATTATAGCTGTGGAAAGCGCATTTATACCCGCGCTAGCCTTATCGCTTGCTATTCCTCTCATCCGCAGCTGGAATAAACGCAATTTCATTTTTCTAACACTTTTGAGTGCCCTGTTTGCCTGTGATCTATGGTTTCTTCTTACCATTGATATGGCTGCACTTCATGTCGCACTTATAATGATTTTAATCATGATTTCACTGATCGGTGGGCGCATTATACCGGCCTTTACCGTCGCGGCCTTGCGCAGGAAAGGCATAGAGGCCTATCAGACACCGCAGATGAAAATGGATATGGCTGCACTTGCCTCTTTAGTGGCTGTCGCTCTGTGTCTGGTTTTAGCAAAAGACACCCCAATCCTCGGTATTGCGGCAGGTATTTCCTGCCTCATACATGGGTTAAGAATGCGCCATTATCACACGGTTAAAACTTTTGATGATCCGTTGGTCTGGATTCTTCATGCCGGTTATGGCTGGTTGGTCGTTGGTCTTGGATTGCTTGCCTTAACAGGGTTTGGTGTTTTGAGCATCACAGCCGTTATTCATGCTCTGACCGCAGGTTCGATAGGCTCCATGATATTGGGCATGATTTGCCGCGTTACATTGGGGCATACGGGACGAGAGCTTAAAGTGGGCGCGCTCACCACGCTTTCATTTTTTGCCATTCAGGTCACGGCCATTGCCCGCGTGTTCGGGCCGATATTTATGCCGGATCATATGAATGAATGGATTATTGGCTCAGCTGCTTTATGGTCTTTATGCTTTGCGGCTTATTTATGGGTCTACACTCCCATGCTGTTTACAGCCCGTCCGGATGGTAGCGAAGCTTAACATGGTATTTCATTTGGTGAGATGTCACAAAATTCAGCCAGAGCCTCCATATCTGTAATCAGAATATTCTTCTTTTCGATATGAACGCCGTAAGGTTCCAGTTTTGCCAAGGCACGGGAAAAGGTTTCGGGCTTGATGTTCATACGCGTTGAAATCACCGATTTATCGTAAGGTAAATGGACGACCCATTCGCCTTTGGCCTGCCTGTTTTTCTTGCAAAAACGTATCAAAAACGCACCGATACGCTGCGGGGCCGTGCGGGTTGTCACCTGCTCTATTTGCTGGACGAGGTAATGCTGACGCGCGGCAATGGCGCCGAGCATGCGCAGGGCGAATTGGCTGTCTTCCTCGATTTTCTGGATAAAAAAACTGCGGGGTATTTCAACAAGAGTGACTTCATCCAATGCATGAGCATTCACAGGATAGGTTTTTGTGTCATTAAAAACAGCAGCTTCGGCAAAAGACTCGCCAGGGCCAAAGGCATGGATGATCGCTTCTTCACCATCCTTGGAGATACGATAGAGCTTGACCCAGCCTTCAAGAATAATAAAAAAGGCATCGGCCTTGTCACCCATGGCGAAGACATCACGCCCCTTGGCAAATGTTTTTTTATGACATTCTTTAGCCAAGGATTCGATGGTCTGCATATCGACACTGTGAAACAGGGTACTTTTTTTGATGGTTTCTACAATGTTCATGGCTCTGCACTTATTTTAAATATTACATGGGAGGCATTGGGTTTATTCCAAATAAAGTCTCGTGAAGACTATAAAGTAAAAAGTACACAAATAAACCTGAAATAATTCCCGTAATGTCATATCTTGTGAATTGGAATTGTCCTGACCATAAAGAGCGGGAAGCAAAAAGCACAGCATGTGTGTTTTTTGCCAGTATGTCCCATTGCTCCATTCCCAGTTCCCTTTTACGTTTTCGATCAACTATCTTCAGTCCTATTAACGAAAATCCGGCAAATATTCCAAACATGACGATCAGCGGAGATTCACCGTTTGGGACAATATGAGAAGTAGACCAGAGAAAAAAACCCCACAAAATCGGATGACGGGTCAGTGCGACAATAAATCCCGGTCTTTCCGGATCAAACTCTTTGTTATTTGCCGCTATGGATAAGGGGTTGGGCACAACGAAGCCTGAAACCAGCAAGATGCAAGCAAGGGGCATGAAAATGTTAGGTATCCAATAAAGTTCATAAAGCCAGGGCCATAGCTGGATACGGGGCGCGTTCTGCGCCGCAATAATCAGCCATGTGAGCAATATCAGGCTAAGCAGGGAATAAAGGGTCAGATAGGTCTTCTCTCCCCATTTTTGAGCTATGACGCCGCGAAGCCCTGATCGGGCTATAACAGAATGCGAAGCCATAAAAATAACAAGCGATGCCCAGAATTCCAGCATTTTTATCCCTCTTGATTCAGATCAAGTCTCTTCCTTTTGAATTCCATCATAATGAAAATATGAAGATTCGCCATGTTGATTTGCGCATGGTCGCTCTGAAGCCTTTATGTCCTAAGTCTTTATTATAAGGATATGGTGCAAAGGCCGGGGTTATGTGTGGAAACGCCATGATCTCCCGTGTTTGGAAAGGAGTCTATTGATATGATAACCGAGCCGCATCTCGCGGATAATTTTGGTCGCCGGTTTCCTTATTTGCGCTTGTCCGTAACGGATGTGTGCAATTTCAGCTGTTCCTATTGTTTGCCCGATGGATATAAAAAAACAGGATGTGAGAGTTTTCTGAATCAAGAGGAAATTGTAAGGCTGGTAAAGGCATTCGCCGCGCTTGGTGTTTGGAAAATCAGACTGACAGGAGGGGAGCCGACCGTGCGCCCTGATTTTGTCCAAATCGCGCAGCGCGTTGCTTCAATACAAGGTATAAAAAAACTGGCCTTTACGACCAATGGCTATAAATTGCCTGAGCGGGCGCAAAGCTATTACGATGCGGGACTTCGGGCGATTAATATCAGTATAGACTCTCTGAATGCAGAGAAGTTTAAAGCCATCACAAAACATGACCGCTTGGAAGAGATCTTGGACGGGTTAGATGCCTGCCACGATGCAGGGTTCGAATCCGTCAAAATCAACACCGTCCTGCTCAAGGGATATAATGATAATGAGCTTGATGATTTTATCACTTTTGTTCAGGATAAACCTGTGTCTTTGCGCTTTATCGAACTTATGCGCACAGGCGATAATCAGGATTATTTCAGCGAGCATCATTTGCCCGGTACCGCTGTCACGGAAAAATTGCTGGCACGTGGATGGCATTTAAAACCTCGTGAAGAAGGCGCAGGACCAGCCCAAGAATTTGCACATAAAGGCAGCAAAGGCACAATTGGTTTAATCGCCCCCTATTCAAAAGATTTTTGTAAAAGCTGTAACCGCCTGCGCATGTCTGCCAAGGGTGCGCTCCACCTTTGTCTTTTCGGTGAACGCGGGTATCCCCTACGGCATCTTCTACAATCAGACGACAGTTCAGAAGAACTGCAAGAAAAAATAATGGCGTTGATGAATTTCAAGAAATCAGCACATTTCTTACATGATAATAACAGTGGTGTTCGCGACCATTTAGCCAGTATCGGAGGATAAAAACCATGTCGAAAACAGAAGAAGTTATTGCCTTTCCCACGGCGGCGCAGCCCAATTTCAAAATGATTGATGTTGGACGTAAAAGACCAACACGCAGACGTGCCGTAGCTTGCGGTACTATTCATATGAATGCGGAGGCCTTTGAGGCGATCAAAAAGGGTAAGCTGCCTAAAGGTAACGTTTTGGCACTGGCCGAAGCGGCAGGTATTACGGGTGCTAAGAAAACACCGGACCTCATCCCAATGTGCCACACATTGCCACTGGATCAGGTCACCATCCATTGCGCCATGAATGAGCAGGATCACAGCATTACAGTCTATGCGCAAGCCGTTGCTTTTGCGAAAACGGGTGTTGAGATGGAGGCATTGGCCGGTGCGAATGCTGCGCTTTTGACAATCTGGGATTTAACCAAAGGGGTCGATCCCAACCTCTCCATTGAAGGCGTATGCTTGCTTGTCAAAACAGGCGGGAAAAGCGGTGTCTGGATCAATCCGAACGGCATACCGGGCTGGTTGGCTGAGCAAGTGCCCGATGAGAAAACCCTTGTCGGTAAATCCGCTGCCATTTTGGTGATGAGTGACCGCGCATCGAAAGGCGAGTATGAAGACAAATCCGGTCCTGTTTTAAAGGAACTTCTGAGCGCTGCAGGGGCCGATATCAAATGCTGTGAGGTTATCCCTGACGAGGCGGATAAAATCGCCGCCGCCATTAAAGACATTTGCGCGCAGCATAAGCCGGATGTCCTGATTGCTTCTGGCGGCACAGGGCCGGGGCCACGCGATGTAACCCCCGACGTTTTGCAAAAAATAAGCGACCGTATGCTTGAGGGGCTAGGCGATGTGCTGCGCACGGAAAGTCTTCATTTTACAGACACCGCATGGCTGTCACGCATGACGGCGGGCATGGTTGGGGCAACCCTCGTTATTGCTTTTCCGGGCTCTCCCAAGGCCGTTAAAGAATGCTGGGATATTATTGCACCGTTTATCAGTGATGCGCTGAACAAGATTAAAAAACAAGGGTATGAGAAAGCTTAGTGATGATAAATTATTCTATCAAATGTTTTGGTGTTTTCAGACAATTTGGCGATCAGCTCAACGTGAGCGTTACTCCCGGATCCTGTGTGCAGCAAATCAAGGCGGCCTTGGTGCAGCAATTGGGCGAACAGCATAAAACACTGGTGGAAGAATCCGTTCTGGCTAATGACAATGAAATTTTGCCAAACGCCTACATTCTGCAGGAAGAAACGCCGCTTTCCATCTTACCGCCGGTCTGTGGGGGGTGAGGAATGAGCATTAAAGTCCTTGTCAGTTCCGATCCTTTAAGCCTTGAAACGGCGGTGCAAAGCGTCGTCGATCCGGCGCATGGAGCCATTGATACGTTTATCGGCACAGTGCGCAATATGCATGAGGGTAAATGCGTAACAGGAATCACATACGATGTGCACGCAGTTTTGGCAGAACAAGCCTTTCATGAAATTTGTGAGGAAGCGCAAGGGTTGTGGCCGGATACGCGCTATTACGTTGCGCATTATCAGGGCGCTCTGGATGTCAGCGGGATCAGCATTATCATTGCCGTGAGCTCCCCGCACCGCGCCGAAAGTTTTGAAGCCTGCCGCTATGTTATCGAAGAGATTAAGAAGCGTGCGCCCGTCTGGAAGAAAGAACATTATGTGGACGGTATGAGCGACTGGTTGCCGGGACATTCACTGTCAGAGGAAGCTGAGCACTCCATGACCTGCTGCGGTCATTGTCAGGAGGATGCGCATGGATGATTTTAGCACTATCGCCGGAGTCGTTTTGGCAGGAGGGCGCTCAAGCCGCATGGGGCAGAACAAGGCTTTGCTGGATTATCGGGGGAAGCGGCTCATCGAACATATGATGGAGATACTTAAAAAAACCGGGATCAAGGAAATATTTATCAGCGGCGATGTTGATGGTTACGACTGCCTTTCCGATCAGGCACCGTTTACAGGGCCGGCTGAAGCAATCAAATCAGTCATAAAACGCCTTTCCGGTTATGCCGGATTTTTATTCGTGCCCGTTGATATGCCCTTATTAAAGCCGGATATGCTGCATCTTCTTTTGCAGCAAAAAGAGGGAGGGTATTTTATTGACTGGCCTTTGCCAGCCTTCATAACGCCGCCTTATCAGCTGAGCGAGAAAAAATCAGTTCAAGGTTTATTAGATGATTATGGCATCTATCCTGTAGCGTTGCCGGAGCATTTTTCCTCTTCCATGAAAAATGCCAACACGCCGCAGGATTGGAAGGAGGTTGTAAATCCATGAATGTAAAAATCACCGAAAAATCCGTGACATTCAAAATCACAGAAGAAGAGCTAAATATTCTGAGCACAGGTCAGCCGATAGAAAAATCTGTGCCCATTGGCGGAAATGATTTTGCGATGGTCATTGATCCCGATCCTGCAGAGTATTTTGAAGATTTTAAAGAAGCCCCGCTCAAACTCATTTTAGATAAGGATGAATCCTGTCTGATGCTCTGCACAAGCAAGGATCAGATACAAAAACTCATTGATATGGGACGCAGCAAGGAGGGACTTTGTGCGCATGTAAACGGCCTTGATGTATTTCTCCAGGTTGATCTCAAGGCGGATACAAGGCCTCGCCAGAAAGTATAATATATGGTTCTGGCTTTTCTGTTTTTTGTGACTGCCCTGCTTTACGCCTGTATCGGATTTGGCGGCGGATCGACCTATAACGCCCTTTTAGTGCTGGGAGATACGGATTATCAGCTGATCCCTATTATTTCACTCATTTGTAATATCATGGTGGTTTCAGGGGGTGTATGGCATTTCTCTAAGGAAGGGCATATCCGGCTTCCTGGTATTGCGCCGTGGATTGTTTTTTCAGTTCCGGCCTCCTTTGCTGGTGGGTTAATCCCGGTGCCGGAGGTTATTTTCACCGGAGTTTTGGGATTTGCACTTTTGCTCTCGGGTGTCAGGCTTTTATGGCCTGAGAGAGAAGACCCTTCATTTCCAAACCCAAAAGCACCACAGCACAGGTTTATGCCTGCCATTTTCGGCACATTTCTGGGCTTGCTGGCCGGGATAACGGGTATAGGCGGCGGCATTTTTCTTGCACCCGTTCTCCATTTTATACGCTGGGGAAATGCCAAGCAGATTGCCGGAGCATGCGCGTTTTTTATTCTGGTCAATTCACTGGCAGGCCTTACCGGCCAGGCCCTAAAAATTGAGAATACTGCTGTATTCTCTGCACTTTCCCCTTACTGGATTTTGCTGCCTGCGGTTTTGGTCGGTGGGCAGATTGGATCCTGGCTAGGATCCTCTCGTATAAATGTTAGCACCGTCAAAAAAATGACAGCTATATTAATTTTATATGTATCCGCAAGATTGATATGGCGCTTTTTGAATTACTGACTTTGATATGAAAATTTTTTTAATAATTTCAGGCATTTTTTCCCTTATTTTAGGCATAGCAGGAATATTATTGCCCTTATTGCCAACAACACCCTTTTTACTATTAAGCGCATTTTGTTTTGCAAGATCTTCCAAAAAACTACACGATTGGCTTTTGGATCACCCATCTTTTGGTCAGGCTATAAAAGATTGGAGAGATAATGGAAGTATCAGTAAACGGAACAAAATCTTTGCTATGGTTGTAATATTATTCACCATACTCATGAGTGTCATTTTTGAAGTGCCATCAGCTGTACTTTTAATTCAGGCAGCGGTACTAGGTATTGTTTCTCTATTTATTTTGACTCGTCCTCAAAGCAACTGACCCACGCTTCATAGCCACCGGACAAGCTGTAAACGTCTAAATACCCTTGCTTCTTAAGAATTTGTGCGGCTTGGAGGCTGCGCATGCCCTTTTGGCAATGCAGGATAATTTCCATCTCTTGCGGCAAGTCAGGCATATCCCCCGATATCATTTTTGAAAGCGGCCAGAGCTGCGCCCCGTCAATATGCCCCTGATCCCACTCTTCCTGCTCCCGCACGTCAATCAGGCAGGAATTACTTCTGCCGCGCGCCTGTTGCGGCGTTAATTCCAGCACAAACCCGCAAACAGGCGAACTGTAGGCAAGGACAACCCCATCCTGTTTTTTACTGCAGGCCGGGCAGTCAGAATTTTTGGGAAGGTTCAAAATGCGCGTTTGCATTGTTTTGGTATCCAGCGTCCAGAGCTTGCCGATCAAAGGCTCAAAACTTTCATGTCCTGTGACAAGCTGAATAACCTGCAATGCTTGCGTTACACCGATGAGGCCGGCGACAGCACCAATCACACCCGCTTCCGCGCAATTGGTGATACGTGCCTTGGGTTTTTCCGGATACAGGCATCGATAACAAGGGCCTGTTTGTGCATCGAACACGCTGGCCTGACCATCGAATCCCTGAATTGCCCCGTAAACCCAAGGCTTTTTGTATTTCACCGCAGCATCGTTAATCAAAAATTTTGTTTCGAAATTATCGGTGCCGTCAAGAATAATATCGTAAGCCTGAAATAAAGCCGGGGTGTTTTCCGCGTTTAATTCCTTTTCATAGACTGTGATATCTATCTCAGGATTGAAGGCATGCAACCGTTCCTTGGCCTGAACCGCTTTAGGCTGGCCAACGCCGTTTGCTGTAAACAAGATCTGCCGTTGCAAGTTGCTTTCATCAACTCTGTCAAAATCAATGATCCCGATATGGCCTATGCCTGCCGCCGCCAAGTATAACAATGCCGGAGAACCTAGCCCGCCTGCACCGACGCATAAAACCGAAGCCCCCAGGAGTCTTTTCTGCCCCTTCGGCCCAATTTCCGGTAATCGTGTTTGACGGTCGTAACGGTTCATAGTTTAGCAACGGTTTGTGTTTTTTGAATTGTAAAAGTCACTTTAGCTGATTGTATTTATAATGCAAATTCAGGGTTTTACGTTGAACTGTGCGGCATAAGAAGCTAATGTCGGGCTTGTGAGCGCATCTGCGCTCTCCGGGGCTTAGTAATCCCGCGTTAAGCGGTTGGCATCAACCGCAATGGTGCCGCCTTTCGGTCTATGACCGGGAGGCGGCGACTATGTCCAAGCCTCACGGCCAAAGGTCGTCGCGGCTGTCTTAACGCAGCTTACTAACTCCCGGTCACCAGAGGAAACTCTGGTGACCTTCGTGTTTAAGGGAGGTTTAGTTGATAACATTACAACAAATATTAAGCTCTCAATCAGATATCCTGGATCGCGCCCGCGTCAAAATTGTTCGCCACAAAGACAGCCGTGAAGAATACCGTCACATCATGAAAGACCGGCAGGCGCTGTTGGAATATCAAAAAGAACAAGCAAAAGATATTTTTAAGGGCTGTGATTACATCGTTTCTTTTATCGGCGATGAACGAAAACGGTCAAGATTTATCGGCGTATTTAAGGTTGGTAAAAGCAAAATTCAGAACGGAAAATTCTACTATGATCTAGATTCTGTCCCAGAATTCGATGATCTGTCTGATCGGCTTGTGATTGATTGGGGTAACAACGCGATATCCTGGCATCAGTGGTATCACACTCAAGTGAAGGAAGTGATCGAGGTCCTGCCGCGAGGATTTATCGGAAACTTTCCTGGACTTCTTGATTTTGTTTTGGACTTTGATGAATTAAAAAAACTCACCAGCAATCCCGAAGCAAATTTTGAATGGCGAAACCATCTGTCCTCTGTGAATGGGATTTATCTCATTTTAGATAACAGTACAGGGCAGCAATATATCGGGTCAGCCTGCGGAGCCCATGGTATCTGGCAACGCTGGAATGATTATGCGGCAACAGGGCATGGCCAAAACAAAGAGCTGGTCGCCTTGCTTAAAACAGATTCGCACCATCACCGGAACTTCAAATTCTCAGTCCTGCAAAGCCTTCCATCCAATATCACCCAGCGTGAAATTATTGCGATTGAAGCCCTTTATAAGGAAAAACTTGGTGCGCGCGCACACGGCCTGAACCGGAATTGACGCTGCATGGTATTTCTAATATAATACAAACATCAAATAGTAAGAAATTACTGTTTGTGATCCGAAGCGAGAATGAAACACCCCAGTGGTTGCGTGATGCACAAGTTTCACAAGTAGCTTCTAATTGAGGGCGTGACGCCTGATGGGTCTGTGTCAAATGCATACATAATGTATGCGCTGGCCAGATTTGTTAGGAAAAGTCGCGCTCTTTTTGTATCAAAATCAGCTCACGGCTTTTCCATGATTTAAACCTTTTAAACATGGAGGCCATAATGGCTATTAAAAACCACTTGCAGATTGAATATCTGCACCCGTCAAAGCTGAAGGATTACCGCCGTCAGCTGCGAAAGCTCAAGAAGCAAATTGAAAAAACAAAACGTTTAGTAGGTATAATCGGAGTCGTTATCCCGATTATCATCGATAAAGACGACACTATTGTTGTCGGTGCGCATTTGGCCGAGGCGGCGCGTCAATTAAGTATGGACGCTGTACCTGTTATCCGGGTCAGTCATCTTAATGATGAAAAGATCCGTATCCTACGTATTGCTTACGATCGTATTGCCGAAGAAGCGGAATGGGACAAAGAAGCTTTAGCTGCTGAATTTGCAGAGCTTCAAGTTCTTACCCCAGATCTAACTATCACTGGGTTTGAAGTTGAAGAAATCAACATTACGCTCGATCTTCTTTCGGGTGGAAATCCAAACGATATAGTGCCTGAGGTTTCGGAAGGACCTGCGGTAACGCAATTAGGTGATATTTATGTCATGGGAGAGCATAAATTGTTCTGTGGTAACGCCCTTGAGGATGATAGTTATCGGGCGTTGCTCGGTGCTGAAAAGGCACAGATGTGCTTTACTGACGCACCTTACAACGTCAAGATCGACGGTCATGTGGGTAATTCCGGCAAGACCAAGCACCGCGAATTTGCGATGGCGAGCGGGGAATTAAGCGACGAAGGCTTCGGTCATTTTCTTGACACCGGGCATGAGAAAATTGCGGCTCGTCTCCAGGACGGAGGCATTTGCTTTTCTTGTATGGACTGGCGGCATATGAATGAAATGCTGCATGCAGGCAAGAGCGCTAATATGCGGCTCATTAATATGTGCGTATGGGCAAAAGACAATGGCGGCATGGGTAGTTTGTACCGCTCTCAATACGAGCTAGTCTTTGTTTTCAAAAATGGTACAGCCAAGCATATTAACAATGTTCAACTTGGATCTAACGGCCGTTATCGAACAAATCTTTGGCAATATCCCGGCGTTAATTCTTTCGGTGGTGGGCGGATGGATGAACTAAAAATGCATCCTACAGTCAAACCCGTGGACATGGTGGCGGATGCGATCAAGGACTGCTCGAAACGTGACGGAATCATTCTCGACCCTTTCGGTGGCTCCGGTACGACACTGATCGCCGCCGAACAGACTGGCAGGAAGGCGCGCCTGATCGAACTGGACCCGCTTTACTGTGATGTAATCATACGCCGTTGGCAGGAATTGACCGGTAAGGATGCCATCCACGCCGTAACAGGCAAGACTTTCAATGAAACCATGGCTTTGCAGGGAGGATCGAACAATGAGTAAGAAAAATGACAAGGATGGACGACGGAATAACAGGCCACCGCAGAAAAATCAGTTTCAACCCGGACAATCCGGAAATCCTAAAGGACGACCAAAGGAGTCAGACGACATGAAGCGCATATCTATGGATAACTTAAGAAAATTTATCATGAACGATGTATGGAAGGAGGTTGAGATCGTTGAAAATGGGCGTAAGAAAAAAGTACCAAAACTTTACGTCATGGTTTCGCAACTTAATAACAGCGCTATCAAAGGAAATGTTCAGGCTGCAAGGCTGGCTTTCAAGAATCTCGAAACGGCAGCGTCTGAAAACGATACTGTACTCTATGAGTGGATTGTTAGCTGGAGTGACCTGAGAAATAGAATGTTAGCTGCCAGCAAAAATCCGGGATCGTTGGATCATTATAACGTCATGCATGATTATTACATGTTCAAACGCGATATACGCCGCCTAGAGGGAGAAGAACGCTGGCCATATGAGAACGAGGAACCAGTGACTGATGCGCAGTGGCATTTCTTCATGAAGATCCACGATAGCCTGAAGCGTGATCCTCAATCGCGGGGGCCATGGCCCATTGAATATCCTGAATAAGCCAAAAAGGCCGGGTCACCCCGGCCTTTTTCTTGTTCTTTTAGAACTGGACTTACCGCCGAAAGGAAGCGTGTATGGGCTAAGGAGGCCCATATGCCAAAAACCCAATTAAGTCCTGATATTACAGGTAATCTGACAAGTCTCTCCCTAGATGATTTGCGTCAAAAATGGTCGCTTGCATGGGGGCAAGAGCCGCACCCCCGTATCGGGAGAACGATGCTGCTAAAGAGTCTGGAACATAAGATTCTTAAACGAGAAGCAGGCGCTCTCACCTCTGAACAGCGTCAGAGGCTGGGGCAACTGATAAAATCATATAAGCGCAATCCAAACTGTTTTGATGAAAATGTTCCCGTCTTGAAACCAGGAACCCGGCTGGTGCGCAACTGGAATGGAAAGCGATACAGCGTACTGGTTCAGAACACAGGGTATGAATACAAAGACAAGCTGTATAAGAGCCTATCTCAGGTCGCCTTTGAAATTACAGGGACGCGCTGGAACGGCTGGGTGTTCTTCGATCTTAAAAAGAAGGAGCCCTCCATATGAAACCCCACGCAAAATACTGCGCGGTTTATACCCGTAAATCCACAGAAGAAGGGCTGGAGCAAGATTTTAATACGCTAGATGCTCAGCGTGAGGCATGCCTTTCCTATATCGCCAGTCAGAAGGCGGAAGGTTGGGTTCCTGTAATGGATGCTTATGATGATGGCGGGTTCTCCGGGGGGACTCTGGATCGGCCAGCACTAAAACGGCTGATGGCAGATATTAAGGCCGGAAAGGTTCATATCGTTGTCGTTTATAAAATTGATCGTCTGACCCGCGCATTGATGGATTTTTCAAAACTCGTCGAAGTATTTGATCAGCATGGCGTTACCTTTGTCAGTATCACACAGTCTTTTAACACGACAACTTCCATGGGCAGACTGACGCTCAATGTATTGCTGTCGTTTGCACAGTTTGAGCGCGAAGTCATCGGTGAGCGTGTACGGGATAAAATTGCCGCCAGCAAGAAAAAGGGAATGTGGATGGGCGGCAATCTACCGCTGGGATATGACATTCAGTACAGGCAGCTTGTGCCAAACAACTCAGAAGCCAAAACCGTAAACTATATTTTTGAGCGATATTTAGCACTCAGAGGTGTGATCAGGTTAAAGCAGGAACTTGATAGTGATGGTATCGTTAGCAAGATCGTCACTTATAAAGACGGCAGATCCGTCGGCGGAAAATCATTTTCACGGGGTGCGCTGTATGCGCTATTATCAAATCCAATTTATATTGGCCAGATACGTCACAAGGAAAAAACGTACGATGGGCAGCATGACGGAATTATTCCCCTCGATTTATGGTCATCCGTACAAGAAAAATTAACTGATCAAGCATCCGTTTACAAAAATCAAAAAATCTCGAGGGAAGTTAATTTGCTGAAAGGACTTCTATTTGATGTGCAAGGCACACCCTATACCCCCGGATACACAGCTAAAGGCAAGAAACAGTATCGCTATTATATTAGTCAAAACCTTATACAGATGCGGGGCCACCCGGATGGGCTTCTCGGCAGGCTACCAGCACATGAGATTGAAACCACGGTAGAGAGAACTATCAGAGATCAATTAAGCAGCCAATCCGGTCTCGCAGAGTTACTGGGACTTTGTTTAGATCAGGATGCAGAAATAATTCAAAAAATCATTGTGGCGCAGGCAGAAATCTCCATGGCGGAGTTAACCCAAGGCATAATAAAGCATATTCTCGTTCAAGCCGACAGCCTTGAAATTGAAATGAATGTTGAAAATCTCTGCAGCACTCTTGTTCAAGTCGTGGGCATAAAAATTACCCCCTCGAAAGAAACGGCCCTCATCATCGGGGCTTACAATACACGGCGGGTCAAGAGAGGCGCGTTGGTCATAGAACCGGAAAATCCAGATCGGGATATTTTTGATCTACCACCTGAGCAGCTTAAGAAGCTGGTGCAGGGTTTTATCTGGAGGGAGGAGCATTTCGGAGGCATGACAATTAAAGATATTGCCGTGCGCGAAAACTGCTCCCAGTCCTATGTGGGGACAGCCATCTTTAGCACCTTCGAAATTTCCCAAGCTGCCTAATATTTAAAAATCCGACACGCGAGAAAAAGGCCGACTGAGAAAAACGGCCTTTTCGGCTTCAGAACTCAAATTCTCAGCGCGTGTCGGAAAGATGGATCGCGCAGAAGGGCGCAGAACGTGGGGGCTTTTGGGGGATATTCTCTCACCGCGTGTCAAACCGGTGACTAGATGGCTGGGGCGCCAGGATTCGAACCTGGGATGGCGGTACCAAAAACCGCTGCCTTACCGCTTGGCGACGCCCCAACAAAAGAGACGGTCTATCAAAAAGACCATTGGCGTGAGAAATTACTTGAG